>CALNYM010000012.1:0-28396 GCA_942490765.1 uncultured Desulfobacterales bacterium
ATATATCCTTTAAAGCTATAATGTAAATTATGTATGAATTGAAATACAGGCGGCAGGCCAGAAACTAATTGGCACGCCTGCCGCTGAAAAAAAAATCCGACATCGAGAATAATTTGCACGAGCTTGCAGCAAATCCTGATAATGACTCTCTTAATATTGATGTCTTAAAGGGAAGAGAGGGCTTTCGTCTCAGAGTAGGGCAGTATCGTGTCATCTATAGGCGCCAGGATGACCAGTTAATAATAGAAGTAGTAAAAATCCGCCCACGGGGCGACATTTACAAGAGGTAAATATGGAATACCAGACAATTAAGGAAAATGGAAAAGTAAAATTTGTGGTACTATCCCTCAAGTCATTCCAGAGCATCCTTGATCGTATAGAAGATGAATCCGATCTGCATGACATCCGTGAGGCGAAGTCTGAACCGCTATATGATCAGAACGAAGCCGAAGACTATATCTTTATGAATCCCGTCAAACGGGAGCGCATCGAAAAGGGATGGACACAGGAAGGACTTGCCCGGCGAATCGGGGTAAAACAGGCAACCGTGGCAAAATGGGAACGGGAAGGCGCTGTTTATCGCAAGGCAACCAGACAAAAGTTAGCGAAAGTGTTTGAAATAGGGGCCATTAGTTTTTCTTAAATACGAACGCGGTGTGATCTGGTCGATGATCTTCCGGATTTACCCCGGAGGAATAGTACGGATCCACAGGGCCGTTATTTATTTTAAATACGCTTGCTCGCCGATGAACATCAGATTAAAACAAATTTTTGTCGGCTATCGCCGGTTTGAAACACTTTTATCTTTATCCGTGGATCTGTGAAAATCTGGTGCGCCAGGATAAGTCTGGTACATCTTGCTGACTGAAAGGAGTCAGCCATAGTAATTGTTTGTTCGCTATGTAGTGGCGACCCCTTGCGTGAGGGTAACCAATCGTGAGAAGCGGGTCGGTCTTTGGTTTTGTATAAAGGCAAAGGGGATGGTACCCCCGGACCACGAACGTGTGAGCCCTAACGAAAGTGAACCCGTTTCGGCCTCGTTACACCATTGAGTGTGGCCAACCTTCCGGATTGGGTGAAGCCTGTTACCTGTGGGGAAGAAACAAACACAAGCACCTGCAGGGCATTCCGGGGTGATAGGGGAGAGCGCGCGCGGAAAGATGTGTCGAGGAACCTGGGAGACCCGGTATGGTGGTGGTAAGTCACCAACAGAGGGAGGGAATAAATAACCTTCATCTGGCTGTATCGGGAGTCGGAGAGGCCCATAGTAGTGAGGAAGCGGGGTAATGCCTGTGGAGCGAAGGGGCCTTACCTTGGACATGCAGAGTGAGAGGGGAGGAGTGCCGCTTGGACAAACGTCCCGCTACGGAACAACTGGAATTGTGGGGACCAGAAGATGTATGGCATCCAGCCTATGTCAAACGGATACCACTGCCAGTGAAACTCTCATCCTTGAGACAGAAGCTATATCGTAAGGCGAAGTTGGAGCCGAAGTTTCGATTTTATGTATTGTATGACCGAATATTTCGGCAGGACGTACTCAACAGTGCGTATCAAATTGCACGAGCGAAGCAAGGCGCCGCCGGTGTGGACGGAGTTACCTTTAAGGAAATAGAGGGTAGCGAAAAAGGCGTGACTGGATTTTTGAACGATATCCACGAAAGCCTGAAGACCAAAACGTACAAACCGGAAGCGGTACGTCGTGTGTATATACCGAAGCCGGATGGTCGGAAACGCCCGCTGGGGATTCCCACGATCCGTGATCGGGTGATACAAACGGCGGTGCTGTTAATTGTAGAACCGATTTTCGAAGCGGATTTTATGGAATGCTCGTATGGGTTTCGTCCAAAACGGACAGCCCATGATGCCCTGTCCGAGGTGCGTAAGCACCTGAAGAACGGGCTAACGGGTGTCTATGATGCCGATTTGAAAGGGTACTTTGATTCAATTCCACATGACAAGTTGATTAAATGCTTACGCATGCGGATAGTGGATCGATCAGTGCTGAAGCTGATAAAAATGTGGCTGAACGCACCGATTGTAGAAAAGGGCGATAACGGGAAGAAGAAAATTACCCGCAACCAGAAGGGGACACCCCAAGGCGGTGTTATATCACCGCTTTTGGCAAATGTGTATCTTCATTGGTTTGAGAAAGTCTTTTATTCTTCTACAGGTCCTGGACAATGGGCAAAGGCACACATAGTCCGCTATGCGGACGATTTTGCCATATTTGCCAGATATCAGGGAGATCGAATCACGATGTATACTGAGTCAAAGATCGAGTCCTGGCTTGGTCTTGAGATTAACCGGGAAAAGACAAAGGTAATTAACCTGCGTCAATCCGGTGAAAGTATGGACTTTCTGGGATTAACATTCAGATATGAAAAAGATCGTTTCGGCAAACCAAAGAAGTATTTGAATGTCACACCCTCTCGTAAGGCAATACGGGCAGAACGGGAAAAGCTTAGGAGATTAATCAGCAAGAAGCAGAGCCATGTGGCCTTGCCAAAGTTGATTGTTTCAGTTAACAGTCAAGTTCGGGGATGGGCAAATTATTTTGCGTTTGGTTATCCACGCAAAGCCTTTCGCACAATGAACTGGTACCTTCGCAGTCGTTTGATCGGGCATCTGCGACGCCGTAGTCAGCGTCCATTTCGAGTACCCAAAGGACGGAGCTATTACCGACATCTGCAAAAGTTGGGACTAATATACCTGTAGTCGTTTGGTAGCTCATGGCCAGCGTGTGCCTCTCGGAGAAGTCCAAGGGAAAGCCGGATGCGGGAAATCTGCATGTCCGGTTTGATCAACAATTTCTCGAATTGTTTTATTTGGTACGCTCAAACATTACAAAAACGGATATAAGAAAGCAACCCACTTACATCGTATCAGCCAGTTTTGTAAACGAGCCGTTATTCACCGTAGACTGTTATCGTAGCCTTAAATTTTCACAGAAAAGGCGGCTGAAGATTACTTCTTCAAACCGCCCTTAAACCGGTTTAGTCATGGCCAACAATCAGAAATCAAAGCATGCTTTTTCACACCTTTTAAAAAAGGCCAAATTCTCGGCAACTCATTATAGTTACTTTTTTATTGCGAAGATGAAAAAGTATCCGTATGGGCCAAGATAGCACAACAGCAACGAAAATAAAATAGCTTTAACATTCTGTATCTTATACTGAAATTAAAAATAACAATCCGACATTAATCAGAGTAAGTAGATGACATTAGTGCACAGATCAAAAATGCTAATTGATCTCCCATTTTTAAAAAGTCATTTTGTCTTTGATATCTGGGAAAGAAGAAATTGTCAGATTGAATCCTGTTTTGATGGTGGTACCCTTTTTCTTCCAGATACCTTCAAGAAACATTAGGCCTATCAATAGTGACCCAAAAGACAACATGACGTAAACAAGCGATATTATCCATATCGATTCTATTTCCCATAAGGTTTAAGTGGTGCCTTTACAGTAGCGGGGGAGTCCAATACCTAAGCCGATACCAACACTCATTTCGTCTTGTATTTTAAGGATTAAGCCAACTTCACTTGAAGTCAAATTCTTTTCGAAGTGTGATCTGTACACCACCATATCCGCCAGATCCTATCCCAATTGTTGCTCCGGCTTGATTGCCAGTACCACTCAGATCCCCAACACCTGCGCTAACACCAATATCCGTCCATACACCAACTGTAGCTTCGGGAGTTATGCCTCTCCTTCGAGTTTTCCAGATGCATTTAAAGGATTAACTAACTCAGAGTGGCAAATGCTCCTGCAACGACGGGCCATGGGCCTGTAGGGGCGTGACCACCAGCAGCCCCTGTGAAAAGTCCATAGCCCCAGAAGGATCAATAAGCCATTAACCGGATCATTTAACACATACCCGCTCGAGGTTTGTATCTCCCCCGGCAAAAATATCGGGTCCTTGGCAGTCCAGCGGCCGGTGTTCGGATCGTAATCCCGGTACCCGAATCTTACCAGACCGGTATCCGGATCACGAAGACCGCCGGCAAAGCCAAAGGGAATCGTCAAAGCACTGTTGGTGTCTGTGATGATGTTGCCGAATGAATCGTAATCCAAGCGTTTGACCGTATTGCCCGAGGCGTCGGTGACCACTTTGATCGTACCGACCGGATCATAGGCCAGATAATACACCAGCCAATGCTTCTATGGGTTTTTTCGAGGCCCAAAGAGCTGTTTTCCCCCTATCGTTGGATTTTCAAAGAGCTAAAGGCGGCTGATTAGATTCCTCAGAACCGCCTTAGCATTATAAAATTGCTCCCTTCGCCACACTACATTTGCCTAAATTAAAGCGGCAGCGGCAAACAAGGCCCCAGTACCACAGCAAATTGCAGCTTTTCCAAATTTTTTATCCAATGGTCGTACCTATGCAAGGATTCATGGGGGCCAAACCAAACGCTGTTTCTAACTCCAATTATTGATAGACAAACACACCCTGATACAAGACAAACCAACCTAGCCCAATTTATTATCTCTGAAATATTATTCTCATTTCTATTGACAGGTGACTATTAAGCGGTAGCGAGGATAAAATAGAGTCGCCACGGTAAGGAGTTGCTCACCTTCAATAAATTTGACAGTACTGAACGTTACCGGTGAACCTAATCCGAGTCCGAGGTTACGCTACCGCGACTCAATTGCGTGTTATAGGTAATTCCCAAATACTTACTCAACAGGCCAATGCTGATATTTAGATTCGGATGAGGGCGTTTTGAAGCACCTGAGCATCGAAGATAACTTGACTCCAAAACCAACTGCAGTGGTAGATGCACCTAAATGCTATTGTTAATAGGCAATAGCCCCCTTCGTTTGAAGCATAAATCGTCTTGGTGGAAATCGATTCCCGTATTGAAGAACAGCCAACATTTATCCCCCATAATCCATATGGATTCATCAACAAAATTCACCGGATCATTTAACACATACCCATAGAGGTTTGTATCTCCGCCGGCAAAAAATATCGGGTCTTTGGCAGTCCAGCGGCCGGTGTCCGGATCGTAATCCCGGTACCCGAATCGTACCAGCCCGGTATCCGGATCGCGAAGACCGCCGGCAAAGCCAAAGGGAATCGTCAAAGCGCTGTGGGTGTCTGTGATGATGTTGCCGAATGCATCGTAATCTACCCGTTTGACCGTATTGCCCGAGGCGTCGGTGACCACTTTGATCGTACCGACCGGATCATAGGCCAGATAATAGGTAATGCCGGCCTGCGTCATTGCCACGGGCATGCGGCCATCCGCATATTCAAATCTCTGAACCAGGTTATCAGAATCGTCATAAATGGCCAACAGTTTTGTCAACCCTTGCCACAGATACTTTTCTACGATGGTGCCGTCAATGCGTTTGACGATTCTGCGGCCCAGGGGGTCGTGTTCATAAGAAATGATACGGCCATCCGGCAATTGCACTTCCAGCAGTTCGCCACGGGATGAATAATCATAGGTGGTTATATCGCTGCCATCGGTTTTAGAAGATAAAAAACCATCAAGGTCATAGGCATAGGTCACCGATTCGGCTGTCAGCAGCTGGTCCTCATCGGAATAGCTGAGGCTGCGACCGGTAATCCCCCTGAGTGCATTGATCTCCGATGTGCGGGTGCCGTTTTTGTCATAACCGTAGCTTTCCACAAGGGCGCTGTCTTTGGTTACGGTTTCCAGTCGGCCCAATGGATCGTAGGTATACCTATAACTGCTGGTGATGCCTGCGGCCGTTTCAGTTTTATGGGTGATGCGACCGGCGTTGTTTCGGGTCAGGGTCCATTGAAGGGCAGAATTGCCGCTGACGGTCATATCCTGGCTGTCAATCTCTCCATACCCATTAAAGTTGCGAGACAGGTCTAAAGGACCGCCGGCAACCGCTTCGGGCAGGCCGTTTTGGGCGTTGCGCGTGATGGTAAAATCCCCGGCCCCGATCAACAGCCCGTCACTATCGTATGAATAGCTTTGGGCATGCCGGCGTAGGTGAAGTCGGTCAGATTGAAGTCGTTATTGTAGCCATAAGAAAGCGATTGATTCAGGGCACCGCTCAAAGAGGCTGATGTCAACAGTTTGCCGTCATAGCCATAGGCGACGGATTCCGAGCCTTTGGTGATCGCCGCCACCGTTGTTCCGCAAAAATAGGTTAAATCAATAGCCCCCTCCGGGGTCTGGATCTGTTCCAGCCGGCCGTTGACATAGGCATGGGTAATTTGATTCCCGGAAGGTAAGTTAATCTGTTTGAGTCTCCGATCCTTGTCATACACATAGCTGTAACTGCCGCTTAGGGGCGTCTGGTATGAGCTGTTCAGATTGACCTGATTGAAGCCAAAACCATGATCGATGCCCGACGGGGTGGTCAGCACGGTCATGTTGCCGTTATCATCATAGGTAAAATCAATGAATGTGGTATCCGGGCGATTGATTCCGGTGACACGCCCCACGGCATCGTAGGTGTAATCCGTTGTGTGATTCTCGCCATCGGTAATGGATTCAAGAAAACCCTGGGCATTATAGGTAAGGTCGATGCCCCTGGTATTGATATCGACAGACGTCAGTCGCCCCCTTGTATCATATCCGTATGATGTATTAAAAAGACCGGGTACACTGATACTTTCGGTCACCAGTGTAACGGGATGATAACGCGTCGTTACCATCCTTCCTTCAGAAGAGGTGATGGTTTTTTGAGATTGAAGAACATTATTTTCAAAGGTGGTCGGTTGGCCATTGACGGTCACTGTCTCGGTCATCAGGTCCGGAATGTTATCAGAATTCGTATCTTGATAGGCCTTTTCTCTGAGTGTCATCTTTTCCAGACCAGCGGGTGTGGTTTCGGTCATTTCTTTGACAAATTTAACTTTGTATTCCGGGTCGATGCCATAGCTGAAGGCAAGCTGCATGCCGCAGGCCAGAGACTTTTTAATGCCCAGTCCGTCCCCCGATTTTTCATAAAAAATGTCGTCACCGGCAGGATCTGTGATGGTTGATGTAAATTTGCCGTCCGAACCGTAATGGTCCAGATAGGCCGTCACATTGTTTTCGGCCGTTATTTTTTCAGTTAAAATATCGCCGTTGGGGTTTTCCGTCCGAATGTACCGCCAGTGCCCGCCGGTTTCGTCCCACAGATCAGTCAACCGTCCATTGGCATCATAGGCATGGTCGAAGCGGTTTCCCGCAGGTTCATATTCCACGGCCATCAACCCGTCCGGGGTATATTCGAACTCGAAAGTGCTGTCGTCGGGATAGACGATTTTTGTCAGGTGGTTGTCATCGTCAATGGTCAATGCGGTCCTCAGACCATCCGGAGACACAATGGCTGTCGGTACAGAACTATTATACTCGATTTCAGTGGTATTGTCGAAACTGTCGCGCATGCAGGTCAGGTGGTTGTCTTTATTGTATTCAAACGCTAACAGCGTACGCCCGGTATCCAGGTCTATGGTTTGTAAATGCCGGCCGTCACTTGAAAAAATGTGCCCGGTGCCGTTTTCCTCGGGAAAATGCAGATTGCCGGCCGCCATCCTGGCGATAAAGGTCCGGGGCGGGGCAACCATCCGGCACCGCCTGTTTGCCTTATCGGCGATATACACAATGCCGGATGCGGCGACGGCAACATCCGCCGGCAGGTTGAGCAGGGCCTGGGTAGCGGCGCCCCCATCCCCGCTGTATCCAAAATAGCGATAGATATTGTCCGGCGGTCTTCTCTTCCCGGCAACCAGAATATTGGTGCCCTCCGGGCTGATTCTTGTGACAAAATGGTTGTAGGTCCCCCAATTGTAATTATAATCGTATGCATAACAATGAGCGATATAAAGGGTGTCCGTCATGTCCACCGTAATGCCGTAGATGGTGCCCAGGGCATTGGGCGTATGGCAGCCACCCCCGGCGGCGGTGGATACCATGCCGGTCTTGTCGATTTTTAATACGCGCGCCCAGGTGACCCAGCCGCAGGTACCGTCATAATAGTCAGCCACATACAGATTGCCTTTGGCATCCACTGCAATGTCAGACGGCCGGTTAAATTTAAACTCACCGGCTCTGGCGCCGTCAATGCGTTGGTCCCCCCCACCGGCAATGGTGGTAATGATGCCGGCAGGATCGATCTGGCGAACGAGATCGCCGTCTATAACATAGAGGTTGCCGGAATCGTCAAGGGCGATTGCTTTGGGGGCCGAAAAGGATGCGTCCGTGGCCGGCCCGTCGTCTCCGGACACGGCCGACACGCCGTTTCCGGCAATGGTGGTGATAATGCCCGCAGGATTCACCTTGCGGATACGGAAATTCAGACTGTCAACGATATAAAGAGCCCCGGCGTCATCTGTTTCGATTTTTGTTATCGTTTTAAATTCAGCGTCCGTGGCCGGTCCGTTGTCACCAGCAAAACCGGCGTTCCCCGTGCCGGCCACCACGGTAAGGCCGCCGTCCGGATAGAGTCTGTAAACCCGGCTGGTGGTGGCGGCATAAACCGCCCCGGCCGGGTCCACGGCCACTGAAACGATGTTGCTGTTAAAGGCGGCCAGGGTGTCGATGACGCGGGAGACATCGGTATTTAAAATCGTTCCGTCACCCTTGTGCATATAGCCGGGATGCGAAGGGTTGATCCGGTGGTGGGGCGAAAGGGTCCAGCCTTCAGCGAGGGTTCCGCGATAGGCATGCACCGGTAATAAGCCGCAGTCCATCCACAATGTGATTTGGCCTCTGACTTCATTTGATGTCGGGCTTATCCCGGGTTTTGCAAATGCACGGCGGTTTTCCTGGGTGGCTGTCGAATACACCGCCGGATAGACAAAACCGATCCGGATGTGCGCGGCCACGGTGCCGATGACGTCCCGGCCGAAAGCATCCGTTCCATCCCACTCAAACTCGGCAGTCTGCTCCGGCTGCGATGGCAGCACCTGCTGCATGACCCTGCCGGCAATGCCGGCGTCCACAATTATCTCAACAAGACTGGCAGGTACAACACTGCCACTGGCCGGAACACGAATGTGGTTCAGGTAGCCGGTTGTACGGCTGCTGGTATAATGCAGGGAAACAGGGGTGCCCGGAACCGGGATATCCTCCTGAAAAATACGGCCCCGATCCTCCACAAAGGAATTGTTGTGGGTTCGGCAGTCCTGGTCATTGCTCAGTTGCGCATCGGCATTGGGTGCAGCCGCAGGATTCGGGCTACAGGCATCCTCGGGCACGTCAAACGGCCAGTTGCAGTCAAACGGGGTAAAATGGTCCACGGAGACTTTCCAGAATGTCGCTCCGGGCCGATATCGTTCCGGGTTTTCCAAACCGGCAACGTCATCGGCAAACCCGCCGTCTGCATTCAGGTCGTCCGGCTCATCGTCGCCGTCTGCGTCCAAGGCGTCGACCACACCGTCGAGGTCCGTATCCAGCAGCTTTACGACGACGCCATTGTCCCACGGCACCCAGGCGCCCTGGTCCCTGTCATAATACCCGACCGGGACGATTTCACCGACATCAAAGCCGATAAAATTATCGATCCAGGCGACAACCGGCTGGTCAAACCGGACGTGCTCGGCGCCGTCCACCGACAGTTCCACGCAATAGGTATAGGCGGAAACCGGCGGCAGGACAGCGGGCATGGATGCCGGTGTGGGAAATTCGGTGGCCCGAACCGTGACGGCATTCAGCTGGTGAACGTCATTCCCGTCTTGATCCACCAGATAGGCCCTGTTGTTGCCGGAAAACACCATGGTGCACGAGCGTGAGCCGAATTCATCGGTCACAACCGTGCTTTCATGGGTGACGATTGTCCCAGGATTGCCGTCAAAGATAATGGCCGTCGATTCAGTATCTAAAGCAACCAGTTGCACATTTGTGGCGATGGCAATGTCGTTCCAGGGGACGATCACCTGCCGTTGGGATCGGATAAACCCCGGTTTTTGATAGATCAGGGTCAGGGTACCGCCCCCTTCCACCGGCAGGGCATACCGGCCGTCAGCATCGGTGCGGCAGGTGCCGTATTCGGGATGGCCGTGGACGGTCACAGAAACATTTTCCAGATAAAACCCGTTTATATCCTGTACCTGGCCGGTAACGATAGAAAATCGGTCGGCGTCATAGGCATCGACAACGGCATCATACGGCACCAGGTCTTCGTAGGCTTTGCCGAAAGTACCTTCAGGCAACGGCTCAGGTGAACCGGTGACAGATACGGTCACCCGGGCATCGGCGGCTCCGGTTTGGCCGGCCACCGACAGGGTGTAGGTGGTTGTGTGCTCCGGATAAACCGCCATCGTTCCGCTGACCGGCACAGTGCCGATGCCGCCGTCAAGATACGCGTTGTCCGCACCGGATGATATCCAGGAAAGCAGCGTCGCACCGCCGGGGGCAACGGTGAAGGGGTCCGCAGTCAACTGCACAACAGGCGGGTCAGCAGGATCGGATACGGCAATCGTGGCAGTGGCTGTTGCCGTGCCGCCGGGGCCAACCACCGTCATGGTGTAGGGGGTGGTTTGGACCGGGGATACACGGATCGATCCGGTTGCATCAATCGGCCCGATATCGGGTTCCAGAATGCAGGACTGGCCGTATTCGGAATGCCAGGAAAGGACGGCGTCATCGCCGATGGTAATGGATGCCGGATCGGCTGTCAGACTTGCCTGTGGTAACGGCCAGGACACAGAGACGATGGCGGTTTGAGCCGTTATGCCGCCCGGACCTTCCGCTGTAATGGTATATGTTGTTGTCTCCCGGGGAGAGACGTCAACAAAACCGCTGGCCGGGACATCTCCGATGGTGTTGTCTACAGATACCCTGTCGGCATTTTCCGTTTCCCAGGAAAGCCGGCTTGTTTCACCCGGAAAAATGCCCGACGGATTTGCCGAAAAGGCGATAATTACAGGTGGCAACAGATTTACCGTCGCACTTATTGCCAGGTCAACGGATGCTCCCGGGGTCCCCCATAAAAACAGATGCAGGCGGTTGACCGTTTGCAGGGGCACTTCCTGTTCAAAAAAAACATCGTCTCCGCTTAAAAAACTTCCCAGGAGAATAATCTTTTCATTAAAAAAAAGAAGCCCGTTTCTTATGTCTCTTTCAGGTGTGGTTTTGGATAGGGTGAGATGGCCTTTGCCGGGTGTGTCAACTTCAAATCGATGGAATGAATAATGAACGTGCCAACTGCTTATCGCCAGACCGTTGGCGGAAAACAGCGTTTCAGCACCTGAACGGCCCGGCATCAGAAAGATAGATACGGGTATCAGCAATAAAACCATAAAAATACGGACAACTTTTACCATGCAGGCACCTCATTTTAAAAATAAAAATTTTGACGGCTGGCCCAGGCACTGAGATTCACTCAAAGGCGGGTCTCTTGGGTATTGTTCATTTTTATGGCGTTCAGGAAGATTGAGCTGAAATGCAGAATTATATCAATATCAACAGTAGGAATGGTTCGCCGGGTTAATATCTTTTCATACTCCCGCCATTTGCTTCGGCGCCGGGGTTGAATACCGGTTGTTATCCAATCCGCCGGGAAGGCTTAACTAAAAGATATATCAAAATAATTTAAGTTGTCAAGGGGTGATATTGGGTTCCTCGCCGGTTCACGTATCCGGGGCTTTATCGCGTTAACCCTATACCTGATGCCCATAGAACAATTGACATTGTACCTACAATGCCTTAAATTAAGATTATGAAAATATTTAGATGGAATGTGGAAAAAAATGAAGTCCTTGCCAGGGAGAGGGGGATTACCTTTGAAGAGGTCGTCCAAAAAATTGAAGCAGGGGCAAAAGTTATTGAAACAGACCATCCAAATAAAGAAATATCCGCATCAATATCCGCATCAAAATATAAAATACTAATAATGATGTGGAGGGATATCCCAACCCGGTCCCATTGTAATAACCGGAAAAGAGTAATTTTCACAAAACAATATCCCCAGCAGGAAAGCAGACCAAGAAATATCTTGGAGGTGAAAATGGATAAAAAAGAAAAAAAAATAGTCCTTGATGAATATGAGAAAGAAATTCTGGAGGCATACGAAGACGGATCGCTAAAGCCGTCAAAATCACAGATCGATTACCAGACCATAGCGAAAAATACACTGAAAAAGAATCGTAAGGTAAACATAAGACTTTCAGAAAATGTGCTTTCTGCCTTACAAAGAAGGTAAGGAAGGCTTCCCTATCAAACTCATTGGAAGATTTCAGAGTTACAAATGTTAGTGGATTTTTGGTAAGCTTACACAAGATAGGGGTGGAGCTCCGTGGGACTAGCATTCCTGAAATCCTTGGAAGTGTGCTTCAAAAGGTGTATGTTATACTAGGACTTGATTTTTTTGAATGATGGAAGCCGCTTTTATTCTGAGATAGGCGATACAGTATGGCTTTCAACATACAGTAGCGGCACTCCTTGGTTTATGCTACTATATTTTTGCGTTAAAATCGGGATCCTCAGGGCCAGGTCAGAGATAAATAGTGTGCTTGACGTTTTGTAAAATATAACTAATACACGCACCGAATTACAATTGAATCACTTTTTAAAGCTAGTTCCCCATTAAATTCAATGACGGTCAAAGTACCGATTTTTTATTCTTTGGGATTTTAGTTTGGTCTTTGTGATAGTTTGTATTTGGATTTTGTTATATAAAGTTAAGTCATTCAATGATTTTCTACCATGGGGTGGTGGGCCTAGATTCTTTTCTCTGAACGTGTTTCATTATGGCTTTCCTATTTATAACATGTGAGGTATTTGCGGCTGTGGTTTTATGCTACTATTATCAGTGTGGGATTTCAGGAATAAAAGGGGTGCGATTTTATTCGTAACCCTTGATTTTATTAGTGGTAGCGGGGGCTGGATTTGAACCAACGACCTTCGGGTTATGAGCCCGACGAGCTACCAGACTGCTCCACCCCGCATCAATTGAAAAAATATTTATATGCTTTGCCGAAAAATATGTCAACTGTTTTTTTGATTTATTTTATCAGGGCTTCAATTCTTTTTTGTATCTGACAGATGACCGCCTTATCGGGTTTTGGCGCCGGGTATTTGAAAAGCAACAGTTTGGTGCGACCGGTGTGCCCGGATAGAATTTCAAGGGTTGATTGGGATACTTTCAGACATTTGGCCAGGTATTTTATACAGCGTTTGTTGGCGGCGTTGTCCACCGGTGGCGCGGTCAGGCGGATCTTGAGGGCATCGCCATGCAGGCCGACGATGGTATTTTGTGACGATTTGGGCTGCACAAATACTTTAAAGCTGATGCCGTCGGGTCGCTCGTTTATCTGGAGCATGATAGTTTCCGGTGACCGAGCCTTAGTGATGGTTTTTTATGGTATCGATAATCCGGCTCGATGAGATCCGGTCATCAATGGGCACTCGCTCAACCCGTCCGCCGAATTTTTCCACCAGTTTAAGTCCTTCAACTTCATCTGATGCGTAATTGCTGCCTTTGGTCAGAACATCGGGCCGGATCAATTCGATAAGGCGATTTAATTCATCAGAGGCAAACAGTACCACATGATCGACACTGTCCAGGGCGTTCAATATTTGAATGCGCTGACGGGCATCGAGAACGGGGCGTCCTTCACCCTTGAGGCGGCGGACAGACGGGTCGTCATCGATGGCAACGATGAGGACATCGCCAAATTGGCGGGAAGCGGAAAAAAGGGTAATATGGCCGGCATGGAGAAGGTCAAAGCAGCCGTTGGTCAGAACGATTTTTTGTCCCCTTTCCCGGATTCGAGCGATGAGCGGTGCCAGGTTGTCCAGCCCCAGCATTTCAGGGGGTCCGCTTTCACATTCCGATGCCAGCGCTTTTGTCAGTTCTTCTTGAGATATGGTTGCCGTGCCCAGCTTGCCCACCACAATGCCTGCGGCGATGTTGGCCATATTGGCACTTTGTCTGAAGGGTAAACCGGCGGCAACGGACAGGCCAAAGGTTGACAGCACCGTATCACCGGCCCCTGAAACATCAAAAACCTGTCGGGCGTTGGATTTAATCTGGTAGGGCGGGGTGTCTTTTTCAAACAACACCATGCCGTCCGGGCCGCAGGTGATCAAAAGGCTGTTGATGTTTACGGTGGCCAGGATTTTTTCGGCCGCCCGAAACAGGCTGGTGGTGTCGGTGATTTCAATACCGGCTGCCAGTGCCGCTTCTTTCTGGTTGGGGGTGATCAGGGATACACCGGTGTATTTTGTAAAATCAAGTCCCTTGGGGTCGGCGATGACGCATCGGTTATGTTTTTTTGCTTTTTCTACGGTTTTGGCGATCAGTTCCCGGGTAACCACGCCTTTGCCGTAGTCGGAAATAAGGACCACATCCACGTTGGGGATCTGGTCCATGATGACGGCTGTCATTTTCGCGAAATTATTGCCGGAAATTTCTTTTCGGGTTTCTCGATCAATCCTGAGAACATGCTGATGGGCCGCAATAATTCGGGTTTTGCGTGTTGTGGGGCGATCGGGTTCGCAAATGATGCCGCTGGTATTAACGCCAAGGGCATTGAATTTTTCCAGCAGAAGCCGGCCGTCACTGCCGGTGCCGATGACGCCCACCACCGATACCCGGGCCCCTAACGCCGCAAGGTTGTTAACCACATTTCCGGAACCGCCCAGGGTAAATTCCTCCCTGCTCACCGCGACAACCTGCACCGGCGCTTCCGGTGATATCCGATCCACATTTCCCCACAGGTATTCATCCATCATCAGGTCGCCCACCACCAGTACCCTGCAGCGGTCAAAGGTTGAAATAGTCGATTCCATGGTTGGCATCCTTTATGAGAGCTCAAACGTAATTTGCATTTTTTGTTGTTGTCTGCGTCCCCCCCGGCTTTTTCCCCAGGCCCAACAGTTTTCTCAGGAAATCCGGCGGGCGCACCACGTGTCCGGTAAGGTCGAGACAGGCATGCCGGGTATAGCCTTTGGCAACGGTTGTACGGCTGTCCTGTCTGAAGATGCCGTAGTCGAATTTCAATCCGCCGCGAACACTGTCATCTATCGTTGTTTCGATGAGGAGCATATCATCGTAATGCACCGGGGTCATGAACCGACAGCGCACGTCTGCCACCGGGAAAAAATAGCCCTTTTCTTCGATGGTTTTATAGGTCATGCCCAGGTCTCGGAGCATTTCCGTTCGGCCGATTTCAAACCAGCGGAAATAGTTGGCGTGGTAGGCGATGCCCATATTGTCGGTATCGCCGTAGATCACCCGATAGTTTGTCTGATGGGAACCCATGGTTTTTGTTGTATCCCTTTACAGGTTTATGCCTGGCCTTTCAGTGTTTTTTCAATCAGGTTTTTGGCTTCGGCATAGGTGTGGGTGACGGGCAGATCCGGAAAGTCGGTGATGACGTTTTCAGGGGGTGCGAAAAGGATGCCGGTGTCCGCCTCGGTCAGCATGGTCACGTCATTGTAGGAATCGCCCATGGCAATGATCTGGTAGCAGAGCTTTTTCAGCCCGATGACGGCGTTTTTTTTCGCATCCGGCTGGCGCAAGTTGTATCCCGTGATCCTGCCGCCGGGCGCAATGGACAGGGTATGGCAGAACAGTGTCGGCCACCCCAGTTTTTTCATCATGGGGCCGGCAAATTGCTCAAACGTATCGGATACAATAATGATCTGGGTATTTTCCCTGAGCCAGTTTAAAAAATCAAGGGCGCCGTCCAGGGGCTCCATGGTGGCGATCACCGACTGGATGTCATGGATGGTGAGATTGTTTTCTTTTAAAATGGTCAGGCGTTTTTTCATCAGGACATCGTAATCGGAGATATCCCTTGTGGTCAGCCGCAGTTCTTCAATGCCGGTTTTTTCGGCAACATTGATCCATATTTCGGGAATAAATACCCCCTCAAGATCCGAGCATACAATATACATAAAACCTCATCTTAATATGGTTATAAAAAATAAAATGGTTCACGGTTTCCAGTTCACGGTTTACGGTTGTCTGATAACTGTGAACCGACAACCGTTGAACTTTTTTTTCAATGATTGAGACTGCTGTCTTCAATGCGGATGAGCATGGGCCGATCGCTGATGACGTCCAGTTTACTGAGCTTGTCCAGCGCGGTCATGACATTGGCTTCACAGGCCAGATGGGTCAGCATGATGATGGGGACAGTACCCTCAGTTTTACGTCCCTTTTGGATAACGGATTTAAGGCTTATGTCATGGTCGCCTAAGACACCTGAAATTTTTGACAGCACCCCGGGCTGGTCCTGAGCTGAAAATCGGAAGTAATAATGGGTTTCAAGCTCAGTGATGGGCATGACCGGGATGGCTTTGATTTCGCCCGGTTGAAAGGAAAGGCCCGGGACCCTTCCAATAGTGCCGCAGAGGATATTCCGGGCGATGTCCACCACATCGCTGAGGACAGCGCTGGCTGTGGGCATCATCCCGGCGCCGTGGCCGAACAGCATGGTATCGCCTACGGCATCACCGGTTACCGTGACGGCGTTGAGGCTGCCGCTGACATTGGCCATCAGATTATCTGCCGGAATCATGGTGGGATGAATCCGGGCTTCAAAGGCATTCTTTCTTTTTTTGCTGATGGCCAGCAACTTGATGCGATAGCCGAACTGTTCGGCAAACATGATGTCCAGGGGGGTGATTTTTGAGATCCCTTCAACAAAAATATCGTCCAGGTTAATGGTCGTACCGTAGGCCAGCGCACCCAGGATGGCCAGCTTGTGGGCGGTGTCCAACCCTTCCACATCCAGGGTCGGGTCGGCTTCGGCAAACCCTTTGGCCTGGGCCTCGGCCAGTGACTGCTCAAACGTGCTGTGGTCCTGGGTGATTTTGGATAAAATATAGTTGCAGGTACCGTTTAATATGCCGGTCATGGATAGAATATGATTGCTGACCAGGGACTCCCGAAGAGATTTGATGATGGGCATGCAGCCGCCCACACTGGCCTCGTAACCGAATTCGAGGCCCTTTTCCCCGGCATGTTTGAACAGCGCATTGCCATGGGTTGCCAGAAGGGCTTTGTTAGCGGTGACCACATGCTTGCCCTGATCCAAGGCATTCATAATCAACGTGTTTGCAATTCCGGTACCGCCGATCATTTCAACAATAATATCGATTTCCGGGTCATTGATAACGGCCTGGGCATCGGCGGTGAGAACCCCCGGTTCAAAGGCGATGCCCCGGTCTGTTTCAAGATCGATGTCGGCGACATGGTTGAGTGTGATTTCCGTTCCGACCCTGGACCGGATGAGCTCTTTTTTTTCCATCAGAAGCTTTGCAACACCGGTCCCCACCGTGCCGCAGCCTAAAATTCCCACCTGTATTTTTTTCATATTCTGCCTTTCCTTTGAAATCCGTCTGCCGAAAAATCGGCTGCATAACAAGTTGATTGCTTACAATACAACGCATTGGATGTCAAAAAAATTGTTTTGACTTTTGGCCGGAAGCAGTCTATTTTTTACTATTTTCAGGCTTGAGCACATGTAAAATCGGCAACAGGTATCAAACGGGGAACAGAAAAATGACGGAGTCATTGACCTATGCGGATGCGGGCGTTGATATTGAAAAGGCCAACGCCCTTGTAGATAACATCAAAGCCATTGCCAAAGGGACCCATCGCCGGGGTGTGATGGGTGAGATCGGCGGCTTCGGCGGCCTTTTTTCCCTTAATACGGATAATTATGACAGTCCGGTGCTGGTGAGTTCCACAGATGGCGTGGGGACCAAACTCAAGATTGCCTTTATGATGGATAAACATGATACCATCGGCATCGATCTGGTGGCGATGTGCGTGAACGATGTTGTGGTGCAGGGTGCTAAACCTTTGTTTTTTCTGGATTATATTTCTATGGGAAAATTGAGCACCCGGGTTGCCAGCGATATTATCAAAGGCATCGGCGAGGGATGCAAGATGGCCGGCTGCGCCCTTATTGGCGGTGAAACAGCCGAAATGCCGGGGCTTTACCAGGGTGCTGAGTATGACCTGGCCGGGTTTACGGTGGGGCTCGTGGACAATGATAAAATCGTAGACGGCTCAGAGATCAGCGTGGGGCATAAACTGGTGGGTATCGCATCCAGTGGACTGCACAGTAACGGGTATTCCCTGGTGCGCAAAATTTGTTTTGACGTGCTTAAATTGAAGGTGGACGCTTATATAGCGGATTTTGGCCATACCCTGGGGGAGGAACTGCTGACGCCGACCCGGATCTATGTGGATACCATCAACAGCCTTATCCGCGATTTATCGGTGCACGGGCTGGCCCATATCACCGGTGGCGGATTTACCGATAATATCCTGCGTGTCGTACCCGATGCCTGCAACGTGATCCTGCGGACCAACAGTTGGGATATCCCTCCGATTTTTCCTTTTTTGCAGGATGCCGGCAAGGTGACGGATATGGAGATGATGCGTACCTTCAACAATGGTATCGGCATGGTGGCCATTGTGCCCGAAGACACGGTTCCGGATGTGCTGGGGCGATTGAACGGCATGGACCAGAAAGGGTTTGTCATTGGCGAAGTCGTGGAAAGAAAGAAAACCGAGCAACGGATTGAATGGCTGTGATGAAACATACTGAAAAAGATATCCCCGGAGAAAAACCGCTGCGTGACAAGAAGCCCTCTGTTTTCATGAAAATTATGGGTTGGATTGAAAAAGGCGGAAAAAATAGAATACCGTGTGGTTCCTGAGGGCCGGTCTCTTCCGGCCCCGGGCGGGCACCCCGTAAAAAATAACAAATAGGCAAATACGGTAAGATATGGCCGGCAGTAGATGCCGTTGCAGACAGCAACGCAGATCCCGGCCATTTTTTGTTTTTAACATGACGGTCGCGTAAAAAGTCCAACTCCGTTGCGCTGCATGGCAATCATTCAACGTACGATAAGTACGCCTCATGATCAACATACGCCTTGAATTTGAACTTTTTACGAAACCGTCTAAAACCGACTTTTTATGAGTTCATCAACTGTGAACCGATAACTGTTAACCGTGAACGGTTATTTCCAATTGAATGCAGGTGGAACGATTATGAATATACTGGGTATCGAAACATCCTGTGATGAGACGGCCGGTGCTGTTGTTGTGGATGGTACAAAAATTTTATCTTCGGTGGTGGCGTCCCAGATCAGCGTGCATCAGCCTTACGGGGGGGTGGTGCCGGAACTGGCATCGCGCAAGCACATGGAGGCGATTGTTTCAGTAGTGACCACTGCCCTTGATGATTCGGGGCTTTGCCCGGCCCGCCTGGATGCCGTCGCCGTGACCCAGGGGCCTGGACTGGTCGGCGCCCTGCTGGTGGGATTTTCATTTGCCAAAGCCTATGCCTACGCCCTTGATGTGCCATGGATCGGTGTCAACCATCTGGAGGGGCATATTAATTCGGTTTTTCTGGCACCGGACCCACCGCCGTTTCCGTTCACGGCACTGCTGGTTTCCGGGGGGCATACCAGCATTTACCATGTGACCGGGCATACCAATTTCGAGGTGATGGGGCAGACCCGGGATGATGCTGCCGGTGAAGCGTTTGATAAGGTTTCCAAGATGCTGGGGCTGGGTTATCCCGGGGGTGTTGTTGTCGATGAACTGTCAAAAACCGGTGATCCCCAAAGGATAAAATTTCCAAGGCCCTATCTGGATAAATCCAGCTTTGATTTCAGCTTCAGCGGCCTGAAGACGGCTGTGAACCGCTATCTCCAGACCCATTCGGATTATCAGCAGCATATACCGGATATCGTGGCCGGATTTCAGGCGGCTGCAGTGGATGTATTGTCCTATAAGCTGATCCATGCGGCCCTGGCAAGGGGCTGTAACCATATTGCCGTGGCCGGCGGCGTGGCAGCCAACAGCCATTTGCGGAAAAGGGTCACCGAAGATGCCGTCAAAAACGGACTGACCGTCCACATCCCCTCTGTTGAACTGTGCGGCGACAACGCCGCCATGATTGCAGCGGTGGGGTATCACTATTTAAAAAAGGGGCATGTATCGACGCTCGCCGATGATGTCTACTCCCGGATAGGCCCACAAGCGGTATAGGGTAAAAAAGGTTGTTTAGTAGTAGCTAAATTTTGAGATTTGTGTTTTTTATGTCAAAAAATAAAAAATCACAATAATCAAAATACAAATTCCAAATAAATCACAATGATTAAAATTCCAAAACAGAACAAATCAAAATGCACATCAATTCAAGATTGAATGGGGGAGGGAACCTCTACCTTCAGCCTTTTTTTAGCCCCTATAATCCGTTCCACCGCTTTTTTTCCCTTTTTTGCCATGATTCCGGAATGGTTTGCCTGTCGCAGGATTTCGTCAAAAGCGGTTTGGATATCCGGACCCTGGTGACAGATGAGCACGATATCGATTTCAGCCGTTAAGATCTGTTCAACTGCGCCATGGATGGGATAGTGCTTTTGTATGGCCCCCATGTCCAGATCATCGGTGAGTACAAGGCCGTCAAAGCCGAGCTTGCGGCGCAGCAGGTCTCGGGCAATGGCCGGGGAGAGGCTGGCCGGCCATTTCGGGTCGAGCCTGGGATAATGGATGTGGGAGAGCATGATGCCGGCCACATTGTCCGCAATGGCCGCCTGAAACGGCAGCAGGTCCATGGCGGCCAGGTCTTCGGGGGTGACATCCAGGGACGGCAGATCAACGTGTGAGTCCATGACGGTGCGGCCGATGCCGGGGAAATGTTTGCCCACCGAGAGGATGTCGTTTTCCTGCAGCCCCCTGATCACTTCGGTTCCTAAAAGCGAAACCTGACCGGGGTCATGGCCAAAGGCCCGGCCGGCCATGATGCTGTCGATTTTTTCCGGTGCCACGTCCAGTACCGGGGCCATATTCATATTGATGCCGACCTGCTTGAGTTCGGTGGCCGTAATTTCGGCAAACCGCCGGGCCTCAGCCCGGTTGGTGATGAACGGGTTGCCCGGGAAAACGGTAAACGGCTTTTTGAGCCTGGCCACCTGGCCGCCCTCCTGGTCAATGGCAATAAACAGCGGTGGTTGACCGCAGTCTTCGGCATACGCCTGGGCAGATCGGCACAGGTTTTTTAATTGCTGCACGTCTTTAATATTTCTTGAAAACAGAATAATGCCCCCGACTTTGAGGGTGTCGATATAAAATTCAAGATCGCTGTTTAACGCAATGCCGTCAAAACCGATCATCAGACGCTGGCCGGCCAGTTGTTCGTGGGTAAATTCTGCCATATCGGTCAAATTGTAACTCTCCCTGTTTCCACTTTTATTTTGTCCTGAAAAATCTGGTCCTTTGGACCAGGGCAGTGATAGATGGCTATGTCTTGGTGTTTTGTGGCTAAAATCACAAACTCCAAGTACCAAATTACAAATAAAACACAAATTCCAAACCGGTTCAAAGTGATTGGTATTTTTGTTTGGGATTTCGAATTTTGGTCATTGTTATTTGTTTGTTTTTTGGGATTTGTTATTTGAAATTTCGGTAAATCAAAGAAAATCCAATAAAACAAATCCTCTATGGGAATACCCAACGTCTGATCCTCTGGGTCGGAATTTTTTATTCATCATTTGAGTTGATATTTTCGCACTGCCCGCCAGTGATCCTTTAAATTGGTTGAAAACTGGTGGGTACCATCTTTTTTGGCGACAAAAAAGAGAAATTTTGTATCCGCGGGGAAAAGGACCGCCTTGAGGGCCGCTGCTCCCGGGCTGGCAATGGGACCGGGGGGCAGCCCCTTTATCTGATAGGTGTTGTAGGGGGTTTTTTCGGCAAGGTGTTTACGGGTCAGATTGCCGTCAAAGTCCTTGATGCCGTATATGACAGTGGGGTCACTCTCCAGTCGCATTTCCTTTTTAAGCCGGTTGTGAAAAACCGAGGCGATGAGGGGGCGCTCAAAGGCAGCACCGGTTTCTTTCTCGATAATCGATGCCAGGGTCACGGCCTGATGGACGGTCATGCCCATTTCTTTGGTGCGCGCTTGCCATTGCGGGGTAAACACAGCCTGAAATCTGGCAAACAGTGTGGTGATGATTTTTCGAGGGGTGACATCTTTTGGGAAAAAGTAGGTATCGGGAAAGAGGTATCCTTCCAGACTGGGCGCCGGAATACCCAGTTTTTCCGCAAGGGCGGCATCGGTGGACAGTTTGAGGAATTCAGAGGCACTGCACAGCCGGGCATCGGCCACAAGGGGGGCCATCTGGCGAAGGGTCAACCCTTCGGGGATGGTGAGCCGGTGGAGCCGAACTTTACCGCTGACAAGGGTGGCCAGGACCCGGTCCGGAGACATGTTTGTTGAAACACTATATTCTCCTGCCTTGAGCCGGTTGTCATAGCCTTTCAACCGGGCATAGAGTCTGAATTTTAACGGTTGGGTGACGATACCGGCCTGATTCAAATGGCCGGTGATTTCGCTGAACGTTTCGCCCGGGTGAATCAGCACGGTTTTTTCAACCCCATCGCCTTCCGCGGTGTGCTGGGCATAGGCCATGATGTCGGCATACAGCCATGCCAGACCGCCAAGGGCGGTGGCCAAAAGAATTAAAACAATGATCAGGAAATTTTTTTTCATAAAGGCTAAGGTAACCGTTCACAGTTTACAGTTATCGGTTCACGGTTAGAGTATAGGTAATAAAGGAAAAATGGGCAAGTCTTGATTTTGGTGCCGGCGTATGCTTATCCTTGACGGTCTCGTAAAAAGTCCAACTCCTGCGTTGCGCTGCAGCCCGCAATCATTCAACGTACGAAAAGTACGCCTCATGATTGCAAAATTTGCACGCCTTGACACGCAGTGAAGCGTAGCGCTCATTTGAACTTTTTGCGAGACCGTCTAAATCCGACTTTTTTACGAATGGATCACCCCCATATCGTACGAATAAAAATTGAATTTGCAACCTTCAAGAAATCATTAAGAGGTCATCAATGACAATACATCGTAAAAATACCCCATCAAATGAATATGCAGGCTTTGAACAGGGGCCCATACGTCCCCCCAGCGAGGCTGCCAGCCTGCTCGTACGGGTCACCCGCAATTGTCCGTGGAACCGCTGCACCTTTTGCCCGGTGTACAAGGACGCCCGGTTCTCTTTGCGCCCGGCAGAGCACATCAGGATGGATATTGATCGGGTTTACCGATATGCGGCGGCCCTGCGACAGGCCGGAGAACAGATACGATACATGGACCGTTCCATGATCCATGAAATGACAGATCACGTCGCCCCCGTTGACATGCAGGCGCTGCAGGCGGCGGTTCACTGGTATTACGGTGGAATGACGTCGATTTTTCTGCAGGATGCCAACAGTCTGATTATAAAACCCCAGGATCTGGTGGATATTCTGAAACATTTGAAAAAACGGTTTCCCTGGGTGAAACGGATCACCTCCTATGCGCGCTCTCATACGGTGGCCCGTATCCGTGATAGGGATCTTCGGGCCATGTTCCATGCCGGTCTCAATCGAATCCATATCGGACTCGAGTCCGGCTCGGACGCGGTTTTGAAGAAAGTCGCCAAAGGGGTTACCAAAGCCGGTCAGATCAAGGCCGGGCTTAAAATCAAACAGGCCGGCATGGAACTGTCTGAGTATGTGATGCCGGGCCTTGGGGGCAGGGCGCTTTCAAGGAATCATGCCCTGGAGACCGCCGATGCGCTGAATCAGATCAATCCGGATTTTATCCGTTTGCGGACCCTTGCGATTCCCAACCGGGTACCGCTGTTTGACGCCTGTGCCCATGGGCTGTTTGACAAGTGCAGTGATCAGATGGCGGCCCGGGAGATTCTGTTGTTTCTCGAAACCCTTGAAGGGATTACCAGCCGTATCAAAAGCGACCATGTCCTGAACCTTTTCCAGGAAATAGAAGGGCGCCTGCCCGATGACAAGGCGTCGATGATGGCCGTTATTCAAACCTTTTTAGCGCTGCCGCCGGAAAAACAGGCCATTTTTCAGATCGGCCGCAGGACCGGGGTTTTTTCAGCCCTTGCTGACATGCAGGACCCGTATCTTGTGGCCAGAGCCGAAGAAAATTGCAGAAAATTGGACGTTACACCTGAAAATGTGGATGACATCATCGATGAGCGGATGAAGCGGTTTGTTTAGCGGCAGTGTATAAATCGGCAGTCGGAAAGGACAGTCAACTGCCGGTATCCGGCTGTCCGGTTCGGGGTAAAATTTTTTAAATTACCATATGTAAGGCCTGTAGCCTATTCTACAGCATTAAAACCGATGTCTGAGGGGCCTCTGAGGGCATTGTTGAGCGGGAAAAATGGGATCTTTTCAGGAAGACCGATAAATTTTTTTTTCCGGATATTTCCCGCGCAAAGGCCTTGACATTAGAAATTAAAGGCACTATTGACCTTGCAATGTGGACAGGATCTCATATCCGGATACTGTCGGGCGCAGGAGTTGGATTTTATTGAGAGAACCGGATTATCATCTCTTTCATTCTACTGCCGGTGCCGGGGATTTTTTTGCACTTATCAGTGAGGACATGTAAATGGGAAAGCTAAGGTTAAAGGAACATAAAATAGAACGGGGGTGGTGTAAGGGGTGCGGTATCTGCGTGCACTTTTGTCCGAAATCCGTTCTGGCGCTTGCTGATGATGACAAGGTTTTTGCGGCCCGACCGGAAGATTGTATCGCCTGCCGGCTTTGTGAAATCAGATGTCCGGATCTTGCCATCGAAATTGTCACAGAACCGGAAGAAGCATAATCGGTTTTACCATTTTTAATGTATGGCACCAAAAATCAACCAATCATTTAAACCAGGGCGTTATTATGAGTAAAAAAAATGTAAAATTTATTCAGGGTAATGAGGTCTGTGCGGAAGCGGCGTTGTATGCAGGGCTGGGTTTTTTTGCAGGCTACCCCATTACGCCTTCGACTGAAATTGCCGAACATCTGGCCAAACGCCTGCCCGAAACAGGGGGGCGGTTTATTCAGATGGAAGATGAAATCTCTTCCATGTGCGCCATTATCGGCGCTTCCCTCACCGGCAGCAAGGTGATGACCGCCAGCAGCGGACCGGGGATTTCATTGAAACAGGAGGCCCTTGGATATGCCGTTATGACCGAGGTGCCCTGTGTCATCGTCAATGTCCAGCGCGGCGGTCCTTCCACCGGTATTCCGACCCATGGCAGTCAGGGAGATGTGATGCAGGCCCGGTGGGGGTGCCACGGAGATCATTCCATCATTGTCATGACCGCTTCCAATCATCAGGATGTTTTTGAAGTTACGGTGGAAGCCTTTAACCTTGCCGAGACCTACCGGACCCCGGTTATTCTTCTGTTTGACGAGGTGGTGGGCCATACCCGCGAAAAAGTGGTGATTCCTGAACCCGGGGAGATTCCCCTGGTGGATAGATTGCGCACCTCGGTCAAAGGCGGGGTGGATTATCATCCGTACCTTCCCCGGGAAGACGGCCGGTTGCCCATGTCGGATTTTGGCGGTGTGCATCGGTATAATGTCACCGGTCTGTTCCATGACATGTGGGGGTTTCCCTCCACCAAACCCGAGATTGTCCACGGCCTGTTGCGTCATCTGGTGGATAAGCTTGAAAACCGGGTGAATCAGATTGCCCGGTACAAGGAATTTTATCTGGAAGATGCGGAACGGATTCTGATTTCTTACGGGTCTTCGGCCCGTTCGGCCCTCCATGTGGTGGAAAATAGGCGTGCAAGGGGCGAGCGTTTGGGGCTTCTGGAACTCCAGACCCTGTGGCCGTTTCCAGCCGAAATGATACGACGGAAGTGTTTGGACGCCAAATCCGTGGTGGTGGTGGAAATGAACATGGGCCAGATTGTCCAGGAGGTTAAAAAGGCGGTTGCTGAGCCTGAGAAGGTGTTTTTGGCCAACCGGTTTGATGGGGTTTTCATAACTCCCACGGATATTATGAATATTCTGCGGGTGATTCAGGGAAAGGGAGTTTGATCAATGGCGATTAGAGATTATATCAGGGAAAGATTTTTTCCCCATATGTGGTGCCCCGGATGCGGGCACGGCATTGTCCTCAATAGTCTGTTGCGGGCCGTTGAGCGCCTGGGAATGAGCAAAAACGAGATTGTCATGGTGTCCGGTATCGGTTGCAGTGCCCGGATTTCCGGATATGTTGACTTTCACAGCATGCACACCCTGCATGGACGGGCACTGGCCTTTGCCACCGGTATCAAGATGAGTCGGCCTGAGTTGAATGTGATCGTCCCCATGGGGGACGGTGATGCCCTGGCCATTGGCGGCAACCATTTTATTCATGCGGCCCGGCGCAATATCGACATCACCGCCATTGTGATGAACAACCGTATTTACGGCATGACCGGGGGCCAGTTTTCACCGCTTTCCGGCGTCGGTGCCATGGCCTCGACGACCCCTTACAGCAATATCGATCATGATTTTGATGTTGTGGAAATGGCCAAGGCCGCCGGTGCTTCCTTTGTCGCCCGGACAACCGTTTACCATGCACAGCAGGCAACGGATCTGATCCGGCAGGCTATTATCCATGAAGGGTTTTCAGTGGTGGAGATTTTATCCCAGTGTCCCACCCAGTTCGGAAGGCGCAACAAAGGGGGCAGTGCCGCTGAAATGATGGAGTCTTATAAACGAAATACAACGCCCATTGGATCCAAGGCTAAAAAGGAAAATCCGAATTTGCTCGAACGGGGAATTTTTGTTCAAAAGGATGTGCCGGAGTATTGCAATGAATATGCTAAAATTATCGATCGGGCGATGAAAGGGCAATAATCATGGAAAGATGCAGGATCGTATTTTCTGGCTCCGGCGGTCAGGGTGTGATAACCGCCGCTGTCATCCTTGCCGAGGCGGCAGCTATTTATGAAGACCTGACCGCAGTGCAGTCCCAGAGCTATGGTGCTGCGGCCGGGGGGGCAGCACCCGCAGTGATGTCATTATTTCGGACTCGGTCATTCATTACCCCAAGGTCATCCAGCCCAATGTGCTGGTCTGCCTGACCCAGGAATCGTATACCAATTTTTATCCCATCATCCGGCCCGGCGGTCTTCTTTTGACCGACAGCCGGTATGTGAAACAGGAAAAGAAGGTGGACGCCCGGCAGATCGAATTGCCCATGTATCGAATGGTTATGGAAAAGATCGGAAAGCCCATTGTGTTCAATATCTGCATGCTCGGTGCACTGGGGGTGCTGACCGAACTTGTCCGGCCCGAATCGATCATGAAAGTGCTGGAAACCCGTATTCCTGAAGTATTTCTGGAGATGAACCGCCAGGCACTGGAAATCGGCAGCAATCTTGCACAGGCATATATAAAATAATAACTTGCCTGTTGGCTTTGCGGATGATATTTAATATTGTTATTTAATCCGTCTGCTACACCGAATTTTGAAGTGGTAAACGGATGGGGTGTTTGTGTTGCGGCCCGGTTTGTATGGGTGTAACCACATCGGGCCAGGCATTCAGAACAAAAATAACAATGGGTATCAGGGTAATCATATGAGCGAAGCTTCAAAGGATGACTATGCCGGCATTGCCAGACTGTTTGATGCGGTTCAGCTAAAGTCCTATTTTATAAATTATCTGTATTTTATCACCGGAACCGAGGTGCTGATTTTTGTCTTTACTTTTTTCAGTCACCTGCGCCCTGAAAACGGGCCGTTTCCCTGGAAATTTTATTTCTATATCTCCTTTATTGTTCCCATTGCCATGACGTTTCTGCTGGGTATTTTCATCCTGGCATTTAATAAATATGTGTATGGCAAAAACCCTGCCAGTGAAACAGATTCCGAATCCAGCCCCGATACCGCTTCGGTTGAAAATACGGTCAAAACCAGGCTGTTTATCAATTCCATGCGGACCATTCCGTTTCTTCCGGTTTTGTTTTTTATTATTCTGGGGTCCGTCATTTTTTATAAACTGGATGTTATTTTTCTTTTTGTCGCCAATGCCGGTGAAAAGGCGGTCAAGTATTCGCTCATGGCTGTCGGTATTCTTCTGATTGCAGCGGCTGTTATCGGCGTGGTCTGGATTATCGTCAACTACAAGCTGCGAAAGCAACATCTTGAAAATCAACATCAATATAAAAACGAGGTGATGAACAACCTGGGGTTGCTGATTCTGGACAATAAGATCATTGATAAGAACGGCCGGGTCATCTCGGATGGGCACACCAGTCTTCTGGAGATGAATAAGACGGATAAGGAACGCTTTCAATTTCTCCCCCCACCGCAATAGCATCGCTTTTCGGCAACAGACAGATATCGGGTCATCCGTGTTTATGCGCAGGCCCGATATCCATTTTCAGCAGGAATGATAAACAAGGTGTTGTATCCCGATAACAAAAGATCGGCTAAGGCCGCTATCCGGACACGCTGAGACCGGCCTGGCCATCCGGGGCTGCTTTGTTTCCGTTTTCAGCGGGCTTATCCTTCTGGTGATCACCTTCCATATTCTTGAAAACCATGCGATACCGGCTCATTTTCGCAGCTTTGTCTATGCCGGGGCACTACTGCTGGTGCTGTTTTCAGTGATCGGTATCTACAAGGGGTTTTTGTT
>CALNYM010000013.1:0-40121 GCA_942490765.1 uncultured Desulfobacterales bacterium
TATTACTCCATGAGCCGGCCCGCTCCCAGGTCAGATAAAAATGGTCCGCCTTCATTTCCACTCTCTTGTCCATTCCAGAACGCAAAACAATTCTATCATCCGGCAGCACACCAATGACAACGGCGTAATGATATAGCGGAAAAAATTTAAAGCCTTGATTCAGCAGCACCAATACAGGGCGCCCTGAACGGATCTCAGAGATCAAATCATTTAATTCAGCGTTTATTGGGTAAGGAATCCGTCCATATTTTCTGCACGTAGAAACCATTTCCATCTGGAGGCTTCCTTGTCGTCTTGGAATATAGGTAAAGGAAGCGAGTTCGTCCGGATGCACCGCGATACCGGACGCCCCCAGAAGCATGGCAAGGGATGCCGGCCCACACTGATATTTCTTCTGTGGGTAAAAAGGTGTTTCTATAAGTTCCACGCCCTGTTCGGGCTCAATGGCCTGAATACTGTTTTTATTGGCGCATCCTGCTCCAAACACCAAAGCCAGCGCGACCCAGAAAAGAATGAAATGGTTCACAGGGCACCGTCATATTTTCGTAAAAACATTTGTTACGCCGATCAATTCAAGGACAATCAAAACAACCAGCACCACCCCCAGCAACGCAAAAACACTTGAACCCGCCGGCAGATCCTGGATATGCGCCTGGAGTTCAGTTGCCTCAGCGTCTGTCAACATTGCAACCCGGGCTGTGGCATCCTTCGGGTCCACGCCTAATTCGATGAGCCGGTCTTTAACATCCTCGCGGGATAAAAAAGACTGTAATCCATTTTTGGCAGAATGACTCTGTTGATCCAGATAGGCAGCTGTCCCGATAATTTTGGCCTCAAGGGCCGGAACCATTACGCTTGAAAACAAAAAGATAATCACCAGCATAAAAACAGAATTTCTTTTAAGTATAGAGTTCATTGTTGTTTCCTCCATGTAAACCATTAATAAAAATAAGCCCCCGAAACAAAGGCGATTTTTTACCAATACTGTTAATCTCAATTATATGGTACGGGAAGATGTTACTTTCAAAGACTATTATTATTGCATCTTATCGTCAAGAGCAGATTATGTGTGAAAAATTCAATTTTAGATTTGTCCTGTAATGATAAAAAAACGTATTGTAAAAACATCCAGATTATACTTCAATGTCATTAACTTAAGACATTTTACCCTCATCCCGACCTTCTCCCGTGCAGGGAGAAGGGGATCAAAGGAACCTTAAGTTAATGACATTGAATTATGATGAACTCGTAAAAAGCCGGATGAGTTGATGCGCTATCGCTTTTCGGCAAAATTTGCCGGAAAAAAGCCCCGTGCAGTGATTAAAATGCAGACATCGGTTTTAAAAACGACTTTTCAGGGCATCTAAGGAGCTTTAATGAACGAACACGCGGTCCTCATGCTGTCGCTCATTCTTTTCACAGGTATATGTTGTCAGTGGATCGCCTGGCGCGTAAAACTGCCGGCCATCATTTTTTTGTTACTCAGCGGTATTCTGGCCGGTCCCGTGATGGGTTGGCTGCACCCCGACCGGCTGTTTGGCGATCTTCTTTTCCCCTTTGTCTCGCTTTCGGTTGCTGTGATTCTTTTTGAAGGCAGCCTTACATTGAAATTACACGAAATTCCCGGTCTCAGACGGATTATCCGCAATATGATCACATACGGGATATTCATCACCTGGATGATTACGGCGGTTTCCGCTCGGCTTTTGATCGGTTTTTCATGGGAAGTGTCGTTCCTTTTCGGTGCGCTGATGGTCGTTACCGGCCCCACGGTCATCATTCCCATGATCCGTACCGTACGACCCAAGGAAAATGTGGCCAATATTCTTCGATGGGAAGGGATCCTCATCGATCCCATCGGCGCCATCATGGCGGTATTGGTTTTTGAATTCATTGTTTCAGGAGGGGTTCAGGGCGGTCTCGGTACCGGGCTGCTTGTGTTTGGAAAAATTCTGGCCATCGGTGTGATCCTGGGGGCGGTATGCGGTCAATTTTTCGGGTTTATTCTGCGACGGCACTGGGTTCCGCAATACCTTCACAATTTTACGGCGTTGTCGCTGGCATGCGGGATCTTTGCCGTCTCCAATGCACTGGAAGCCGAATCGGGCCTGCTGACCGTGACGGTGATGGGTATCTGGCTGGCCAACATGAAAGGGATCGAACTCGACGACATACTCGACTTTAAAGAAAGCCTCAGCGTCCTTCTTATTTCGGTGCTGTTCATCCTGCTGGCGGCCCGGATGGATCTTGCCGCCTTCATCGGACTGGGCTGGGGCGGGCTGGGGGTCTTGGCCGCCATTCAATTTCTGGCCCGCCCGTTAAATGTTCAGGTTTCCGCCCTGGGGTCCAAACTGCCCATGGCCGAACGTCACCTGCTGGCATGGATCGCCCCGCGCGGCATCGTTGCCGCGGCCATATGTGCCCTGTTTGCCATCAAACTGGAAGCCATTGGCTTTCCTCAGGCATCCAAGATGATGCCGCTGACCTTCATGGTCATCATCGGGACCGTATTGCTGCAGAGTGCCACGGCCAGACCCATCGCCAAATGGCTGAAGGTGGTTGAACCGGAACCCAGGGGCTTTCTCATTATCGGCGCCAATGCCGTTGCACGCGCTGTGGCCGCTTCGTTGGTCGCCAACGGGTTCAGGGTTTTACTGACCGAGCAAAATTATGATCACGTCAAGGCGTCAAGAATGGAAGGACTGCCCACTTACTACGGCAATCCTGTCTCGGAACACGCCGAACGCCACATCAGCCTCATCGGCATCGGCCGTCTTTTGGCATTGACCCCCAACATAGAACTCAATGCGCTGGCCGCCTTGCACTATAGAATGGAATTCGGATCGAACAATCTTTACAGTATCAGAAACCGGGGGCCCGAAGGCAGTATGGATGAGCGTAAAACCATATTCAAGCAAGGGGTAAAGAACCTTTTTCAAGCCGATATTGATTATGCGGATCTGACCGGCCTGATAGCCCAGGGGGCACAGATTAAGACCACTTTGTTGACCGAAAAGTTTTCTTTTGAAGATTATCTTCAGCAAAAAACAGAAAAGCGGTTGCCCCTGTTGGCCGTTGATCCCAGGGACTGCATCCATGTGTTCACCCCTCAAATCGATTTTTCACCCAAGGCAGGTTGGAAAATCATCGGTTATTCACTCGAGATACTGCCATCGAATTAGACCGCAACCTTTCTTGCCACTGTCGTCCGAAACAACCGACGGGGAGTAATGATGATAAAAAATACGACACGACTCATCCTCTTTATATGTGTGATCACCACCGCTGCGATGGCCGCACCCCTCGAACTGCACATTGACCTGAACGGCGATGGCACCGCAGAAAAAATCCGTGCACAGAAGACGGACAGCGGCTATACACTGATGGTAAATGATTTACGCGTCGTGGAACAAGATCACGAAAAAACCTTGTTGCGCATGGAGGGGCTGGATATCGACAGAGAGGACGGCATGCAGGAGTTACGGGTGATTGTCGAGGTGGATGGCGGCTATGCCCATAGCGATATATATGCCTATGATGGGCGCCACATCATCCAATTAGTCGAGATTACAGGATCTGTTACCGTTCCTGGCGACGGCGAACTGTATGTCAACAGATGGCACGGCAACTTTTCCACTACTGCTCGCTTCAGGTTGAGCCAGAGGCCACCCAAACTGACCGAGACACCACAAAGCCTCTACTTTATCGGCCTTACGGTTACGGCGACTACATCATTTCCTATTCGGTTACAGCGTCATGACCCTAAATCGCTGATCTACGTATCGCCGGGCAGTGCGTTGTCAATACTGGCAGTCGACCTTGACGCGCCCGAATGCGACAAAATGAAAACCGGGCCCTGTGACGTTTTCTTGATCCGTACCTCGACCAACCTTACCGGGTGGGTTAAGCGTTCGCAACTGGAGCGCCATGTACAAGGGCTTCCTTCTGCCGGGTGATGCGTCGCAATTCGCCTAATAGGGTTGACGGTCTCATAAAAAGTCCAACTCCTGCGTTGCGCTGCAGCCCGCAATCATTCAACGTACGATGGTTACGCCTCATGACACCAAAATTTGCCCGCCTTGAATTTGAACTTTTTACGAGCCCGTCCAAATTCGACTTTTTACGAGTTCATCAGTGTTGGGGATGCAAAAAAATGGCACCTACCACCGGGCAGAATCCCTGACAATTTTGGCGATCTGCGCCTTCTGTTCCCGCCGGGTGAGATAGGGGGTCATGTATACTTCAAGGATCAACTGATCCCGATGTCGCTTTCTGCGGGCTGCTTTCTCGATTTTTGAAACCAGTTGTTCGATTTCAATGGGTTTTATCAGGTAATCACAGGCCCCCATCTTGATGGCCTTGACAGCGGAATCTATGGTGGCATGTCCCGTGAGCATGACCACTTCCACAAGCGGCCATTTCTTTCTGATTCGCTTCAGGGTTTCGATCCCATCCAACACCGGCATCTCAACATCCAGAATGACGACTTCAATGTTTTTTTCTTCTTCGAGTCGGGCTAAAGCCTCCTTTCCGCTATGAGCGGCGGTTACAAGATAGTGTCTCCGGGTCAATCGCTGGGCTAGAACCGCAACAAACCCGCGTTCATCGTCAACCAGAAGAATTTTTGCCAAAGCGGTCACGTTCAATCCTTGTTTGAATGGGAAATAACGGTCTTGTAAAAAACCCGCGTCTGCGCTGTGCTGCATTTCGCAATCATTCAACGTACGATACGGTCGCCGCATGATATCCCAATTGTCATATCTTGAATTTAAAACTTTTTACGAGACCGTCTAAATCCAACGGCTTAAGGTTCGCGCAACAATTAATATACTAATCGAGACGCAATACCGAATCTCCTAAAAATAATAGCACCTAAATTACATATTGTGTAATCAAGTAAATAATTATTGGTACGTTTAGTTCACAATTTTCCGAAATTGTATTTCCTGTAAACACATAACAACCCTATATTGTTATCAATATAAAACGCTCACAGTTTTTGCATATTTCTTGCAACTATAACTGTAAATACCTGCGGAGTTATCCCCTGTTTCTATACGTAAAGCTGATCGAGATCGCCATATCATAGTGCCGATAAAATAAAAAAAATTGTTTTTAAAAACATGACATATTTTTTACTAAATTGAGCGATCAGCGGTCAAACATTATCGTTCAAACTCGATTTAAATTTACTTACGTTAATGAAATTGATTCCCGAATAAGGCGTTGCTGTGAAAAAAGCGGAAATAATTTTATATGCCCTGTTAATGGTTTTTGGAATGACTGACGTATCGAAGGCACTGCTTTTTAATGCCGGTGAATCAGCCACATTTACCTTTGATACGTCTTCTTTGAAGGGAATTGCCCACGTTGACAGAATTTCATATACGGGTACCTGGAACGATGGCTTAATGGATGGGGAGGATTCGTATCAAACAGCCTTTTTTGATGATTTAACTGATTTAACCGCATCAGGCACCTTTAATTATACTTTTTCGGCAAGCGGAAAAACATATTCCCAGGCTATTTCCTTGACAGGTCCATATGCGTTTAACGGTGATGCATATATTCGCATAACTGTCCTGAATGGTAGTATCGCTTTTCCCAACCCTGTTTTAGCCGGATACTTTCAGGGCTCTGTGTCAACAGTCTTGTTGAAATTCATTCAGAGTAACTTGTCCGAAGTTAATTCAGGACCAGTGGCAATGCTCCTGTTTGGAACTGGTCTTATCTGGCTTGCCGGATTAACGCGGAAAAAGGTGATTCGGAAAAACGCTATGCCCAAAATTATAAAATCAAAAATGCAGAATCTTAAACGGGTGCTGTCTTTTTCTATCAGTATGAAGGAATAGCCCACCGGCCGGCATTATCACCGCCACACATGGTGCTGGCAAAAATTCCCTTTTCCGGAGCGTCTCCATATTTCAATGCCAGATACCAGGTGGCCGGAGTAGCCTGGTCCATGTAGCCGGCTGAAGAAAAATGCTTGCCAACCACTATCTGATCTGAAAAGTCCATCAGCGTATCAAACGGTTGTTTTGCAATGGCATCAGCATAATTGCGGTAATTCCCGATGATGGCGTCCTTTAACGACTCCCCGTGGAACACGTCGAGGCGGATACCGGCAACCCGGTTTCCGCCTTGAAGATAAGTGGATCATGGGTCATCCTGTCCGATACCGCCCCGCCCTGGCTGCCTGATCACGGCCGAAAACCCACCCATAAAAAATAAACCGGACAAATCATTTTCAAACCGGTTGAATAAACAGGTGAAAGTGGTTAGTTTATAAACAGGCTAAAACAAAAAATTACAGAGCAGCCATCCATGTACCTTGCCAGAAACAGGAAAAATAGAACCGCCAGCTATATGATCCGCCACTCTTTTTTAGATGGCGATATCTATAAAAGCCGCGACCTTTTTGATCTGGGGGAAGACCCTGCCCGGTTTATCGTTTATCCGGGGGGCAATGGTTTCTATATTGACCCTGAAGTGGAAGATGCCATTGAAAAAAAAGGATTGCCGGTTTCACAGGATGACCTGGAAATCATCTTCTGGGATTTTATCGATCCGGAAATCAAACGGGCGATGAGCGGATTCCAGCGATCGGGGGCAAAACCCAAAAGGCCCGTATATGGCCCTGTGCACATGTTTGACAAGCGCCGTCTGGTCTATCTAAAATCCGCGAGTATAGACCAGCGAAACATGAACGCTTTCCCCGATACCTTTTTCAATGTGCTGAGACAGCGGTCCAGGGATGAAATCGAACAATACTTCATGAAGCAGGAACGCATCCTGGAAACAAAAGAGCTGCGCACCTATGTGTATGTTGTTTTTGACCTTCAAAAGCATTTCACAAACATTTTCAAACGGCACACACCGGCTGCGCTGGACGGAGATCAGATGGATGATGGTTTTGTCAAAGAGATCTGCGACCTGAATACGGATAAGGGGTTCTGGGCGGGCATGAAGAAAAAGAAGGGACTCAAGGCGTATCTGATACGGTATGCCGTCATGTATTTTGATAATGATTTCCCGGAATGTATGCCGTTTTCAGACACCATTCGCGATTTCATGAACCGTCACCGCCTGTATCGGCCCCCTGAAAGCGTTCGCGTAGGCATGGCAGAAGCGGCCGGTCTGTTTGAAATGAGCGAAGCAGAGCTGAAAAAACTGGATGCAAAAGCCTTTACACGCGTCTATCGAAAGCGGGCGCTGAAGCTCCATCCGGACATGGGAGGCAGCCAGGAAAGCTTCGTCAGACTCAATACTGCGTTTAAAAAAATGCTAAAATATAAAAACCGCCGATAGTCAAAAAGCCTGGCCTAAAGCCCCCCCGGTTTTGGTTATTCCCAGAATGGATTTGCTTTATTGTATAACAGGGAAAGTGGCAGGATGTTGAAAAATAGAACATCAAACACTGATTACCAGCATTTTTTGAAAAAGGAGGAAACAATGGCCTTATTTCTGGTTCAGCACGGGCTTAGTCTTTCAAAGGACAAAGATCCTGAAAAGGGGCTTTCCAAAACCGGAGAGGAAAATACCCGGCGTATTGCCGATGTGGCAAAGAGTTACGCCATTCCTGTGGCAAAAATTGTTCACTCGGGTAAAAAAAGGGCGGCCCAGACCGGCGCCATTTTCCAGGATGCGTTGCAGCCAAAACCGGCGCTGTCTGAAATATCGGGGATCAAGCCCATGGACGATGTAACAGCCTTTGGCGATACCCTTGATCCGGCAGCCAATCTGATGGTGGTGGGGCATCTGCCGTTTATGGAAAAACTGGTTTCGTATCTATCCGCCGGGCTGGTGGATAAACGGGTCTATAAATTCCAGAATTCCGGGATTGTCTGCCTGGACCGGGAAGATGATGACTGGTTTATCAAATGGACATTGAACCCGGATATTTCCTAAGTGTTCCCGGAGCAATGAGCTTACGCAAAATCGCAAATGAGAAAAAATATTTTTGAATTCGCGCCATCGCTATTGTCACTCACGCCGGAACAAAAATTCCCTGATTCCGATGCGGGAGCCGAAGATCTTGACCACAGAAAGCGGCATCAGCAAAGATATCAAAGCCCTGTTATGGCGGTAGTACCAGGGAAGATCAAGCCCGGGTTGAGGGCGCAGCGACAGCCGGAACGCCTCCCCGGTGACAAAAGAACTGATCTCACGTGGGGCGGCCTGCCTTTCAAAGGCGGTGACAGATAACAGGCCCTTTGGCTTGAGCATATCGCAGCAAATTTCCGCCAGCCGCCTTGCATCATGATCGTCGAGATGTTCCACAAGATCCCAGAGGTTGATCGCGTCAAAACTGCATGGGGCGTAGTCCAGATGATGCCAGACAGCATCTGGCGTCAGCCCTTTCCGGTGCGCCCGATCCAGGCGTGCGAAGATATCACATACATAAAACCGCTTTACGCGCCGGGCGAAAAATTCAATATTTTCATTACAAACCGGCCCCACATCGAGTACTAGAGAATCCCGGCGTTTTCCAAAGGCGCCGGAGAGCAGTTGAAGAATTCTACTGGTATATTCAATGAAATTGGATTCAGATGGCGATTTAATGGAAGCCCTGTCGATAATTGTGTCCAAGAATTACTTTCCCTTGCCGGCTTCAACCGGCGTAATGCTCGACACCTGGCTTCGTTTAGGCTCCGCTCCGGTCATTTGTTTAACCGCAGGGGCCACCTTTGCATGGGGCTCCCGATCCAGTTCAATCTGGCCTTTGAAGTAGGCCCCATCTTCTATCGAGATGCTATTTGCTTTGATTTCACCATAAAAGTCGGCATCTTTGGTAATTTCGACCTTTCCCAGAGCGCTGACTTTCCCATGTAATAAACCACTGATGCTCACATCGTGCGCACGTATTTCACCCTCAACCCGTCCTTTGGAACCCACCGCAAAATTATGTTTCTCCATATCGACAATACCTTTCATCGCCCCTTCAATGATCAGATTTCCGGTACCGCGAATGCTGCCCTCAATGGTAATTTTTTCACCAATAATCGTTTTTTCGACTTCAGATGAATGGATAGCGCCCTGCGAAAAACGATCTCCGGCAGTGGTTTTTGGAACCGTTGCCGGTTCTGTTATTGAATCATTCTCGACATTTTTTTTAAGGTCATTTTCATTTTTTTTGTTTTGCTTAAACATGTCATTTCCCCCTGGTTAAAATATTTAGCCTTCTTTAATCTGATTTTGAGAATAGCGGTTCTTTACTGAATAATGTTACTGGCCACCCCCTTTTCAAGGCCGATGATTTTTTTCTTATGCCATCCGAAACAAGTGCCTTTTTATTGTTTTGATAATCGAATGTTATATTGTCAATTTAAAGATACCCGTATTCCCTCGTACTAAAAATAAAGATCCGAAAAATATATTCCATATTATCCCAATCAGAAGCGGAATAAAATACTTTGATCTTTTTTCTTTAACACTTAAATCGATTGAATCCATTTTTTTGATCCCATCCGTCGCGCGCAGCCAGGGACAAGGTGCTTGACAAAGCCAGCACCACTTGTTCACGGCGACGAAGCCGCCGTGAACAAGTGGTTGTGCAAATCTGGATAACATCATTTTTGTAATGTTATCCGTCAAAATGTGCGGTTTTGTGTCTCAGTACAGATACTGTAAAAGCGCCAAAAACAACAAAGCCCCACCTCTCAGCACTAATTGAGAAATGGGGCTTTTCTATATTCATCATGTCTGATCATCCCTAACTGTTAAAGGTCAAGAGTGCTTCAGATCTTCATATTTAAACAGGCATGCATGAAAGAGATATCAACCAGTGGCTTGAAAGTCAAATTTTAAATATGATAAATTGCCCAAAAAAATACTGGAAAACCTATCGGCCCGCTCGATTGTTCTTTCCAGAGGTCCTCTTTTGCTGAATCCGATATTGTTTTTCATCTGCTCTGAGGCCATTTAAAGGGGCGCCGAGGTTATCATCAATGATACCGGCATCATGCGATAAACCAAACTTTCCATATTGACAATCCACCTCAATTCAACTATCTGCTGGCATATCGTGCCTCACCGCTACTTTTTTTATTGACTCAACATTCGGACCCGAATCCCATGACCCCAGACCGCATTTCAGTTACCCGGAGCAATCGTCCGGTTATCGGCGCTTTATACGTACTCGGCGCCTCTTTTTTATTCGCCCTCATGGGGGCTGCGATCAAGGAGGCATCTGCTACGACGTCGAACATAATGATGGTGTTCCTGCGAAACGCCATGGCGCTGATTGTCCTGCTGCCGTGGCTGCTGACCTCCCGTTACCGGGCCAGCCTGCGCACCGGCCATCTGGAACGGCATCTGATCCGAAGTACAGCCGGGCTCGGGGCCATGTTTTTGTTTTTTTATGCCATTTCCCGGATGCCCCTGGGCGAAGCGGTGCTGCTCTCGTTTACGACCCCGCTTTTTATTCCAGTGGTGGCCCGGATATGGATCGGCGAACCCATTTCACTTCGCATTGTCGCGGCGGTCCTCATCGGCTTTGCCGGCGTCCTGCTGATTCTAAGACCCGGCGCCGGGGTGTTTCGGCCGGTGGCCTTGATCGGGGCAGCTTCCGGACTGCTGGCGGCGGTGGCCATGGTGAGTATTCGATACATGTCGGATACCGAACCCCCCGGCCGCATTGTTTTCTATTTTACCGTCATGTCCACCGGTTTTTCAGCCCTGGCCCTGCCATGGGCGTGGCAGACACCGCAACCGGCGGCTTTCGGGTTTATGGCACTGGCGGCGGGACTGGCAATCGTCGGGCAGCTTCTCATGACACGAGGATACAGCCTGGCACCGGCTGCCCGGGTGGGTTCGTTTTCTTATGGCAACCTGATCCTGTCGTCGGTTCTCGGTTGGCTGTTATGGGGGGAAATCATTGAAGGGTCCGCCTGGATCGGCGCCCTGTTGATCTGCGCTGCCGGCATCATTACAACCTTGAGTGACCACCGGCGACCGGCACTGGTCCGGCATGGAACCCCCGGCGGGATACACGCGTTAGGACGCAAGCACCAAAAGATTTCCCCCGGGCCGAAATAAACGGTCTCTCCCGAAACCATCATTCATGGCTCATTACAAGGGCTTTGAACTCATCAAGACCTATTCTTTCAATAATATGGGATACTCTTGGATTTTTTTGACTTAAATCACAGTCTTTGCAGTACAGACGAATCACATTTCCCAGGATTTCCAGGGCATCGTCTTCGGTCACCGCTGTGGCCAGCAGTTGCCCGATTTTTGGGTTTATGCCTGATTTCCCGCCGACATAAACGCAATAACCTTTTTTCCTGCCGATAAACCCGATGTCAGCAAGGGTTGAATGCGCACACGATGCCCGGCAACCGCTTACCCCGATCTTGAGCTTGTATGGAATGTCGACGTGGGCATACTTTTCATAAATGCGCTCCCCGAACCCGAGTGTATCTGCAAGCCCGAGTTTACAATATGTCGACCCCACACAAACCCTGGGTTGATAAACCTGCTTGGGGAATTTATAGTTTACACCCAATTCGTTCAATATTTCCCGTGCCCTGCCTGCAGATTTTTCCGACAAATCAAGAATCATAATTTTCTGTGACGTCGTCAGATGGATTCGGGCACCTTCCTGCCTGACAATACGGTTGATCGCATCTAAAAAGGGCTCATCAACTAACCCTGACGCAAATTCAAGTGTTATTGCATATAACCCGTTCATTTGGATAATTTCGGGGTTCATTTTTTATCTCCTTTCAAGTATAAATCGATTGCAACTGATCTTTTCGAGTAGCGCTCTTTAGTCGGTGGGGTCAACGGCTGCTTTTCGTCTTCCCATTCCCTGGCGTGCAAAAAAAGCAACGGTCCACCATGCCAGAATTTTCATTGTTATAATAAAAACATCGTCAGAAATGGGTACCGACCATGATCAACATGCTGGTCAACCATCCCGATGTCACCGATTTTGATCTGTCGGGTCTGGAACTGGCGTTATAGGGTGCCTCGCCGATCTCACCGGACCTGCTTTGCAAGGCCAAGGCCGCCGGGCGCCAGATCATCGGCGTGGATGTGCGCGTGGTGGCCGAAGACGGCCGGGATGTCAAGCCCGGTGAGGTAGGAGAGATTATTGCCCGCGGCGACAATATCATGCAGGGCTACTGGAACAAGCCGGATGATTCCAGAACCTTCGTTATCAAGGGATTACGGTAGAAGATGACAGCTTCACCCTTGATGCCTCGGCTCTGAAGCCATCCGGCTTTTGCAACGATAGGTTCATTGAACTGACTTCAGCGTCATCGCCTTTTCAGGGCAGATCTCCTGACAGCAAAAGCAGGTAATACAGGTGTCGGCATCCACGATGGGAAGCTCTTCATTCATTGTGAGCGCCGACACGGGGCAATGATCGACGCAGGCACCACACGCCGTGCACAGTTCCGGATCAGCCTGGGGCCGGACCTCAACCCTGCTTTCCATAAATTCCTGAATCGCCGGGTTACCGGCAATGGCTTCACCCCCTAAAGGCGGAAGCTTGAAATCAGATAGAATTTGCATTTCCCCATCTATTTGAACCAATTGAGAATCAAACGCCCCAAGTCCCATGGCCTTTGCTTTTTGAAGAAAACGAAGTCGTCCCGGGTCAAGCCCCATCATTCTGGCAACGACCCCATCCATGGCCACCGCATTATCGGCGGCAAGGATCAGACCGATATCCCTCAGGTCAGGTGATGCAGGGCCATTTCCCTCCATACCCACCACCGCATCCATGATAAAAAGATCCGGCACCCGGAGGGAGAAAACATCTACGATAACATCATGAAATCGCTCCGGCGTGCCGGCCATCTGGTGCAACCTTGCTTTCTGTGCACCGGGCAATATGCCATAGCTGTTTTTAATGGCCCCGGTCATAACGGTAAGGCCATGGGTTTTAAACTTGGGCAGGCTGATAACAATATCCGCGTCCAGGATCTCTTTGGAAACCCCTACCTCTGGCATAAAATCAGGATTGAAGGCAAGGTGTTGTATTGCATGACCGAGATTCTTGTAATAACCCTTTGCCGCATCCATCAACCCGGTTTTTTCAAAACTTTTTTCATTATCACCATAGCTGAACACACCCGGATTATCCCCCACTACAATTTCGGCAGGGGACATCTCTTCAACTTTTTCAACAACTGCCCGCAATAAAGATGGATGCGTCACAATGTGTTCCTGGGCTGTGGATGATCTGAGCACATTGGGTTTAATCACCACTTTTTTGTGGGCCAGATCCTGGGGAAAAATCTCAAAAGCCCGATCAACGGCTTCCCGGACGGTATCGTAAGCGGCCGGGTGTATCATGACACGATGCATATCTTCTCCTTTATTGTTCCCAACCTGGCAAAGCCAGAACCAAATTGAATAGTGACATTATTACTTCTGTTTAAGCGCAGTAGATTAACGCGATGGTCAATCGTAGGGTGGGCTGTGCCCACCAATAGACAGAATTCCTTCAATTCTCACTTTTCACTATTCAATTATACCAGTCACCTCATGATCTATTTTGTTGACATAAAAAACAAGAATTTCAAAATTTAGATAATAGTCACCAATGAGAACGGCGCCCTGCCAGATGACCGAAGGCTGTCCGGCACCAGCTATAGCAATGGTGGACGTTATCGTCAAAGCTTTTATTCACCTCAATATAATAATAATTGAATGGTTTAATACTCTTTCCGGGGGGCCAAATCCAGATAAACGCCAAAAAGCGAGCCGGCGTTTTTTAGAAAAGCAAACAAAGGGTCTCCCCTGCTTGCTTTTTTTCATAAAATCACCTATATTCCCGATATGACCGGAAGCAAAAACCATTCGAATAAATCTTTCCTGCCCCTTGAGGGATAGCAACGACCACAAAGGAACCCCGTAAATGACGACCTGCAGCCAGGGCAATGTACTTGAAGAATTGCTCGCCCTTTTAGAACTTGAAAAGATTGAGGAGAACATCTTTCGCGGCCAGAGCCAGGACCTTGGTTTCGGAAATGTTTTCGGGGGCCAGGTCTTGGGCCAGGCCCTGTCGGCGTGCTCGAAAACCGTCGATGCCGCTCGGAGTGCCCACAGCCTGCACGGCTATTTTCTCAGGCCCGGCGATGCCACAAAACCCATCGTCTACCAGGTGGACTGCATCCGAAACGGGGGCAGCTTCACCACCCGGCGGGTGATGGCTACTCAGAAAGGACAGGCCATATTCCTCATGTCAGCCTCGTTTCATATCGACGAACCGGGGTTTGATCACCAGGAACCCATGCCCCATGTCCAGGCCCCCGAAGAGCTGGAATCGGAGCTGGAAATGGCCAAACGCCTGAAAGATAAAATACCGCCGTCTCTCCAGGACAAACTGCTGTGCAACAAACCCATTGAGATCCGCCCGGTCAACCCCCAGAACCCCTTTGCCCCGGAAAAACGCGACCCGGTCCGCTACGTATGGTTCAAAGCCATCAGCAAAATGCCCGACGACCTGGCCGTGCACAAGTATATGCTGGCCTACGCCTCTGATTTCGGGCTGGTCACCACCTCCCTTTACCCCCACGGCCACAGCTTCTGGGAGCCTTCCATCCAGGCAGCCAGCCTCGATCATGCCATGTGGTTTCACAGGGAATTTAAAATGGACGAAGACTGGCTCCTCTACGTCATGAAAAGCCCCAACGCCTTCAAGGCCCGGGGGCTGTCCAACGGCCAGGTTTTCACCCGAAACGGACTCCTGGTGGCCTCGGTCACCCAGGAAGGGCTCATCCGGCAACGGAAATAGTCCGATAATGCCATGGGCGTATCTGCCGGGCAGAATGAGCTTCATTCTCTATCGCAAAGGGCGGGGTCATTGTCCGGAAACAGTCACTGAAACAAAAAATATCGTCAAAGAGGCACCATGCCTGTTTAAGATGCTTGCCGTACGCCATATAATGACTTGAAAAAGCAACGGTTGAGTGTTATCTGTGAGCCGCTGTTTAACCAAATACAACCCATACAAGAGGTATACCATCACATGACACTCACGAAAACGCAGATCGTCGAAGCCATACAGGCTGAAAAGGGCTTTACCCAGAAACAGGCCAAAGACTCGGTTGAAATCCTGATTGAGTTGATCAGAAAGGCATTGGGAAACGGTGAGGATGTCCTTTTAACCGGTTTTGGAAAATTTTCAGTAAAAGAAAAAGCGGAACGAAAAGGTCGCAATCCGGCGACCGGTGAAACCATGATGCTTGCTGCCAGAAAGGTCATTACCTTTAAATCTTCCGGCAAATTGAGAGATAAGGTTAATCACGATTTAAAATCATAAAGCGTAAGGCCCGAGGCGTTCAAACAAACGCACCTTCTTTTGCAAGTTTTGCGCTTTGTGTGGGCAATTTTCTTTATTTTTTTGCCGTATTCAATGGGTAACGGCCTACCGAAAGCAGTCACAATTCAAATGATATCTCAAAATTGCGTCAGAAACACCTATGGCAAGTGTGATCTTCCCTCCAATACCATCGACAGGATCTCCCGGGGGATGGAGGCACTGGGCCTTGATGTCCAGTACACCCCCTTTAATGTCTCGGACAATATTCACTGGGGAGAGATATGGATCGATTCAATCCGCATCGTCTGCAATGGAAAGGGCATCACCCCGGAACTGGCAAAGGCCAGCGCCTTTGCGGAACTGGCAGAGCGTTTCAGCGCCGGATTGTTTTACCCGGTTTTTGAAGAACGGGTGCGATTTAACATCCCGGCCCTCTACAACCAGGCAACCAGCCGCTTTTTGAATGGTGAATGGATGAAAGGCTATGTCAATGCCCACCAGGATGATCTCAAAGAGGCGCATTTAAAAATAGAAGACCTGCTGGCCAATGAACGTCATCTCACCGCTGAAGACATCAACCAGATTAAAGACAGCCCCATGGCCCGCCACTGGGTTGACGGTTTTTCAATCATCCGGGAAGCCGATGTAAAAGTACCGATTAATTTCATTACCTATATCCACGCATCCAACGGCATTGCAGCCGGCAATACCATGGCCGAAGCGATGATCCAGGCGTCCTGTGAAATATTTGAACGCCATGCCCAGATCCATATCATCAAACCTGAAATAACAGTTCCGACAATCGATATAAATTCTATAGACAATCCCCTTATCGGGGACATGGTAGCCTTCTATCGCAAAAAAAATGTCGATGTCATGATCAAGGACCTCTCCCTTGGCAGCCTTCTGCCCTGCATCGGTGTGCTGTTCACCAATCACAACCTGCCCATCGGTCGCCTGGAGCACCAGATATTGATCCCCGGGGCTGCATTCAATCTGGATGAAGCTTTGACAAGGTGTTTTACCGAAAGCATGCAGGGCCGTGAAACCCTCACAGCACCACGGCCCCAACTGGACAAACCACTGGTCAGCAAATCACGGGTCAATAATTTTTATATGCTCATGAAATGCTCGATCTCCCCCAAAGATATCTCCTTTTTAGAAAAGGGAGAGACGGTGCTTTACGGCAATCGAAAGGTCAAAGATATTTCAGGTGAAATTGAAGAAATCAAAAAAATCTGCAAACAGTTCAACACCGATTGTATCGTATTGAACCACACCCATCCTGTTTTGAAATTTCCCGTCGTCAGGGTCATTATCCCCCGCGTTTCCGATTTTTTACCCTTTTTGAATCAGGATATTCTGGTGTCTGAAGCCACAAAACCATCTGCTGCATGGCGTGGCGAACGGTTTAAAAAAATAATGGAGAGCTTTTTTTAGGCGAAAGATTGTAACCAAAAACAGACACCAGGGTTCTTTAGTTTAAAACCACGCTCTGTGAGTGTCGTGTGACAGATCCGATTTACCTTGCCCTATTTTACGGTCGCAGAAAAAATATGGACAATCACTTTTTAATACAGTATCAAAAGGGAGACATTATGAGAGAGATCATTCTATTTTTAATAGTGATCGGCGTCTGGTTCCTTTTACAGACGTATATTTTACCTAAATTTGGTGTTTCCACCTGAATGCGGGATGCCTGTCAGGTGACAGACAAAAAAAATACTGATGCCCAACCACCGGAATCCAAAAAAAATAGTTGATCAGGACACTGAACTGATTGAAAAAATTAATTCGGGCAAACAGGAACTCTTTGAACAACTGGTGGTTCGATACGAGCAGAAGCTCTACAATTTCGGTTTCAGAATGTGCGGCGATGCCAGTGACGCCGAAGACCTGGTGCAGGAAACATTTTTAAATACATTTAACTACTTAAAAAGTTTCAGATTTGAAACAAAATTCAAAAACTGGCTCTATCGTGTCGCCAGCAGTATTTGTATCAAAAAGCGTCGCAAATCCAAACATGCGCCTGACCGGGAACTTTCTCTGGACGAATTCCTTCCCCGGGAAGGTGAACATCTACCCACTGAATTACCGGGTTGGGCATCCCTTCCTCTGGACAATGTTCTCAACGGCGAATTGATGGATACCATTCAGGAAGCCATATTAACGCTTCCCAAAAAATATCGTCTTGTTGTGGTATTGCGTGATATTGAAGGTTTCAGCACCTTGGAAACATCCGAAATTCTAAAATTGACACCTGTAAATGTGAAAGTCAGGTTGCACCGGGCAAGACTTTTTTTACGGGAACAACTTAAAAGCTATTTCAACCATGACAAGTGAACACCACAATCACCAGCATTGTCTTGAATTATTTGAAAAGCTTTCGGAATACATTGACAATGAACTGGATGAACCGGAATGCCGGGAAATCGAAAAGCATATAAAAGAGTGTGCGCTCTGCCGGGTATGTCTTGAAACCCTGAAACGATCTGTTGATATCTGCCGACACACCCAAACAAGGTCCATGCCGACCCCTTTGTCAAAACGCATTAACCGTCTGCTCCAAGAATCCATGGCAGAAAAAAAATGTAATTTTGACAGGTAATAACTGTTGCAGCCATCGTGGCCTATTTTTTGTTTTTTTTTAAATCTGGCGCCCATATTTTCTAATGCTGTCTGGCACAGTTATCCCCCCTTTTCAAAATCTTATAAGCCAATACTAATATAGTTTGACATTTAAAACAAAATTTGGCATACCAACCTGAAAAAAACAGCTATTCTGGTGATTGCCCGGCCGTACTTTGTCAGGTCATAAAAATGATTTTCAATTTTATTGACAAGGCCCTGGGCTGTCATATTTTTATGTATCATTATCACGGTGGAAGACAGCTTTCACTGACGCTAACTGGAACGAACTAAAATGTTAAACCACCAGCGTGAAAAAGAGCAGTTTCAAAAACTGTTTCAAAATGAGCGTATTGATCATTTTGATACCCGCTTCAAGATTCTCGAAGCCTTTTTAAGTACCGAGGACCATGTCACCGCCAGCGAACTGGGGCAGTTGATGGAAGAAGGTGGGAACATCCTGGAACCGGAGTTTATCAGAGACACGCTGAAACTCATGTGCCGTTTCGGTTTTGCCCAGGTCCGGACCTTCAACAATGGAAAAACAAGATATGAACACCGTCATCTGGGGCAGCATCATGACCACATGATCTGCACCAAATGCAAAAAAATTGTTGAATTCCAAAACGATCAGATTGAAAACCTTCAGGCACAGGTAGCCGCTTCCCATGGATTTCATATGCTACAGCACAAAATGGAGATTTACGGCATCTGTTCCGAGTGTTTAAACAAACGCAGTCAAATAATTTCACTGGTTACGGCCAAGCAGGGAGAACGCCTGATCATTAAAGAATATTCCGGAGGAAAAACGGCGCGCATGCGTCTTTTAAGCATGGGATTGCGCATCGGAGATGAAATAGAAGTCATCACCAATCTCGGGCAGGGTCAAATGGTTATTGCAAGTGGTTTTAACCGGTTTGTTTTAGGGCGCGGCCTGGCCATGAAAATAATGGCACAGAGCATACCCGTAAAATAATGACCGTTCTAAACCACGGCAATTAACCAATACCTGCCACCGGCGGTACTGAATCTTTGGAAACGGTTATAGTTTTGTACCAGACCAGTCAACAATGGAAAATTACCGATCATGCAATTAAGTGATATAAAAGAAGGCGGCAATGCCGTCATAAATCATGTGGGCGGAAGTGCCGCACTGAGAAGAAGAATACATGAAATGGGCATTGTCAAAGGTTCACAAGTGTATATTGAAAAATATGCCCCTTTGCGGGATCCCATCGAGTTAATCGTCAAGGGTTACCATATATCCCTTCGGGTTGAAGAGGCGAAACTAATATCCGTAGAAACCGTGGACATAGGATAAGCCCATGCAGGCCAAGCAATTGACCATCGCCCTTGCCGGCAATCCCAATTCAGGTAAAACAACCATATTCAACGCCTTGACCGGGACCCGCCAGAAAGTTGGCAACTGGCCGGGTGTCACCGTTGAAAAAAAAGAAGGCACGATTCATAAGCTCAACCGGGAACTTAAAATTATCGATCTTCCCGGCACCTATAGCCTGACCCCCTTTTCCATCGAAGAAATTGTAGCCCGCGACTTTATCCTCGATGACTGCCCGGATGTGGTTATTGACATTATCGATGCATCCAACCTGGAACGCAGTCTGTATCTGGCCACCCAACTCAGGGAAATCGACTGCAAGGTGCTGTTTGCCCTTAACATGGCGGATGTGGCTCGGGCTCGCGGGATTACAATTGATGACAAAAAGCTTTCCGAACTCCTGGATCTGCCCGTCGTCTTTACCATTGGCAGTAAAAACAAAGGCATTGACGACCTGATTGAAAAGGCCATTGAGTTGGCGGAGTCCGATCACACCATTGTCCAGCATCGCCGTGTACGGTACAATCAGGAGATCGAAAAAGCGATCACACACCTGCAGGCGCATATCGAAGGTCAATCCCCTGACCGACTGACCTACAACCCCCGGTGGACCGCCATCAAACTGATTGAAGATGACCGGATCATCAAAAATCGGATCCGGGAGCGGCTCGATACGAGAGGGGAAGAGATTCTCCGCCGGACAGCGGCCCGGCGCAAACTGTTGATAGACCGATTTGATGATGACCCGGAAATCATCATGACCGATGAACGGTACGGATTTATCGCTGGCATCATTAAACAGGTCTATACCACCTCAACCCGTCAGCGGGTTGACCGTTCCCGCAATATTGACCTTGTATTGACCAACCGGTTTATCGGTTTCCCGATTTTTTTATTACTGATCTGGGGTATGTTCCAACTGACATTTTCCCTCGGGGCCTATCCCATGGGCTGGATTGAAAACGGTATCATCCATTTTTCAGGCCTCGTAAACAGTTTATTGCCCCCGGGCATTTTAAAGGATCTGCTCCTTGACGGCATTATCGCAGGTGTCGGCAGTGTCATTATTTTTCTGCCCAACATACTGATTCTGTTCTTTTGCATCGCAATTTTCGAAGACACCGGCTATATGTCCCGGGCCGCCTTTTTGATGGACAAAATCATGCACCTCATCGGACTGCACGGCAAATCTTTCATCCCCATGCTCATGGGATTCGGGTGCAGTGTCCCGGCCATAATGGCGACAAGGACCCTTGAAAGCGAAAAAGACAGGATTTTGACCATTTTGATTACCCCCTTTATGTCCTGTTCTGCGAGATTGCCCATCTATATTGTCTTTGCAGGGGCTTTTTTTGCACAGCAGGCCGGCACGGTCATCTTTTCGATTTATGTCACCGGTATTGTCATTGCCATTATCAGTGGACGCCTGTTCCGTTCCACCCTCCTCAAGGGTGCCGATGCCCCCTTTGTGATGGAGCTTCCCCCTTACCGGGTGCCCATGGTCAAAAGCCTGATGATTCATATGTGGGATCGCAGCAAAATGTTTTTAAGAAAAATGGGGGGCATCATCCTCGTGGGCTCCATTGTCATCTGGACCCTTTCCGCTTTTCCGACAAACGTTGACTATTCACAAGATTATACCACCCGTATCGCCAATATCGCCACCACCTATGATCAACAACTGGCCGGCGTACCCCTGCCGGAAAAAACCGATCTGAAAAAAAAACGTGATCTTGCCATTGCAACGCTGGAACGTGCCAGAAAGGCTGAAAAAGTTGAAAAATCGTATATGGGGAAAATCGGAAAACTGCTGGCCCCCGTATTCGAGCCCATTGGTATCGACTGGCGCGGCGGGGTGGCGCTGCTCACGGGATTTGTCGCCAAAGAGATTGTCGTCAGCACATTGGGGGTGCTGTATGCCACCGGTGACAGCCATGAATCCGACGCCCTGAGCAAGGTTCTGCAATCATCGGGAATGACGCGCATGAGCGCATTGTCCATGATGGTTTTTGTACTGCTTTACATTCCCTGCCTGGCAACGGTGGCCACCATCAGAAAGGAAACAGGGTCATCGAAATGGATGGTGTTCAGCATCTGTTACAGTACCGCCATGGCATGGACCCTTGCCTTTCTGGTGTATCACGGCGGCCGGCTGATGGGATTCAGTTGAAAATTATGATTGCGGTTTGAGATACCCCCACTCCACCAGGCGCTGGTAGGCATGGCGGGCCTGGTCCCCCTGGTTGATGATTTTCAGGTAGCGGTAATAATTGTCAGCCGAGGGCTCTCTTTTCTGCATTCCCTCCAGGGCAAGCCCTTTAAAAAAAAGGGTGTTGGGATTGCCCGGCAGCAGCCTTTCATATTCATTAAATTCCGCTAAGGCCGCCTCATAATTTTTCTTCCGGGTCATGGCATATCCCAGAACATGGCAGGCCTGGGCTTCCTGTGGATATACTTTTCGGGCTTTTTCAGCATACCCGAGTGCCCGGGTCTCGTTCTTGAGGGCCAGTTGGCATTTGGCCATCATGAGCAGCCCGGCATAATCGGCCGGCGCCTTTTGCAATGCATTGCCGAAAAGCAACTCCGCCGCTTCATATTTCTGATCCCCCATCTCTTTTTCACCCTTTTGAAGGTCCTCTATGGCCCCTTTACTTCTTCTGAGCCCGGCCGTATGATCCATATACCGCTCCCGGTAGACCGGATTTTTTTCAGCCGCCGCATATTGCCGCTTTGCCGACTGCAGGGCCTGGTTGTAGCGCTCGTCACTCATGGGGTGGGTGGCAAACAGCAATTCGGCCGCACCTGTTTTATGGTGCGACATCGTGTTCAATACGTTCATCAGCCCCACGAATCCGTCTGGGCCATAACCGGTCTTCACCATATATGCCATGCCCAATGCATCGGCTTCTCGCTCGTTGTCGCGGCTGTAGGCGGCCAGCAAGGCCCCTGTACTGATCATCCCCAGACTGGAGGCAAGTTTTCCAAGGGACTGACTCCTTGCACCGGCAACCATGCTGACACCGCCCACAAGGGCTTGGGTCATCATGCCCACAGACATCTGCCGGGCCGTATGGCGGGCGTTGACATGCCCCATCTCATGGCCGAGCAATGACGCAAGTTCCGCCTCATTTTCAAGCTTTAACAAAATACCCCTTGTGGCGGCAATGCTGCCGCCGGGAAAGGCATAGGCATTGATATACGTTGCATTGACGCCCCTGAAGGAATAGGGCATATACGGCCGGTGGGTATTCCTGGCCATTTTATTGCCGACCCCCTGGATATAACGATTGAGCCCGGCATCCTGCAGTGCGCCGTAATCCGTGGAAAACTGGTGTGGTGAATTTTTTTGATCGATCTGAATTTCCGAATCTTCAGAAACCAACATAAACTGGGAACGACCTGTCACCGGATTGGCGGCACACCCCGCCACAAAGCCCATGGCTGACAGTGAAGCCATCCATATCAATTCTCTTCGGGTCAGTTCGGGTCCCCGGTACTTAAAATTTCCCCCCATGCGATCCTCCTTATCTACTATCACCGAATATAATTCATATATATCAAACTTATACAGAAAAACAAGTCTGATAAGCGACAATCATATTTTCAAATCAGTTGCCTTTTCAGCGTTGAATGTTTATTGTTTTAATTTTGGCAGCGTTTTCAGAGTCCCTGCACAGGCTCTTTTGTAGATAAACGGGAATACTTTTTACAATGAAATATGGCAACATCATTTATACGGCCTTTTTATGTACGGTTTTATGGCTGCCCGGAACAGGGGCCATGGCCGCTGACAGAATCCCCATATTCGTCAGTATTTTACCGCAGAAATATTTTGTTGAAAAAATCGGTGGTGATCAGGTGGCCGTTTCGGTGATGGTCCAGCCGGGTGCCAGCCCGTCCACCTATGAACCCCGCCCTATACAGATGATGGGATTATCAAAGGCCAGAATCTATTACGCCATCGGTGTTCCCTTTGAAACCGTCTGGTTAAATAAATTCAGTGCTATCAATCCGGATATGAAAATTGTTCTTACCTATAAGGGGGTCACCCGGGTCAAAATGAATCCCCATGCAAATGACGGCCACCACGGGGAGATACTGGATCCCCATATCTGGACATCCCCTCCCCTGGTCAAAATTCAGGCCAAAAACATTCTCGATGCCCTTTTGGATATTGATCCAATGCATAAATCAGGCTATACTACCCGGTACAATGGCTTTTTAAAGGAATTAGATGAGATTGATGCTGACTTAAGGACTCTTTTTTCTAAACAAACCACACAGCCACTTGGATTTATGGTCTTTCATCCGGCCTGGGGCTATTTTGCCCGAACCTATGGACTCCGGCAGATTCCCATTGAAATAGAAGGTAAATCACCCAAGCCGAACCAGATCCGGCAGCTGATCAAAGATGCCCGGGACCAGGGTATCCGGGTTATTTTTGTTCAGCCGCAATTCTCAGCCAAAAATGCGGAAATAATTGCCAGCGCCATCGGTGGGAAGGTGATCACCGCAGATCCGTTGGCCCCTGACTGGGCTGCCAACATCCGTCGACAGGCCCGGATATTCGAATCGGCCCTACGATGAAATAATCTTAGTCGTTATTTATGGTTACCCAAATATGCAATCCCATATTATTAAAATCAAAGACGTCTGGTTCTCCTATAACCGACAACCGATTCTCAAAGAGGTGTCGTTTGACGTTCGACAGGGAGAATTCCTTGCCATTATCGGCCCCAACGGCGGCGGCAAGACCACCTTATTGAAGCTCATGCTGGGCCTGATAAAACCGGACCGGGGCGACATTCGGGTTTTAGAGCGCATTCCCCCGCTCTCAAGCCCGGATATCGGATACGTCCCCCAGGATGTCCATATCAACAACCGTTTTCCCATTTCAGCCCTGGATGTTGTCCTTATGGGGCGCCTGCACCATGGCAACAAGATATCCCGGTATTCTGCAAAAGATCGTCAGGATGCACTCGAGGCCATGGATAAAATGGGCATGAATGGATACCACAACCAGCGTATCGGCGAACTTTCAGGCGGCCAGCGGCAGCGCATTTTTATTGCCAGAGCACTGGTTACAAATCCCAAAATCCTGTTTCTGGATGAGCCCACGGCCAGTATCGATACCCATGGGCAGGCTGATTTTTTTGATCTGCTTAAAAATTTAAACCGCAGTATCACCATTGTCATGGTCAGCCATGACCTGATGATGCTGTCAAGCCATGTCAAATCCGTAGCCTGTGTCAATCAAAAAGTGCATTATCATGATGAAGCTGAAATCACCGACGACATGGTGGATATGTATCACTGCCCGGTGGAACTCATTGCTCACGGGTTCCCGCACCGGGTACTTAAAAAACATTAGAAAATTCTGAAAAAGAGATCATCCGCTTCCTTGATATCGCAAGAGGTTCAATTTTCGAATTAGATACCCAAATTGAAATTTCAAGGCAGTTAAATTACTTAAATCAACAAGAGTTTGAAATTATTTTCAACCTGTTAGATGAAACAAGCCGAATGTTATCAAGACTGAGAAAATCAAATCTCATAACTCATAACTCATAACCCATAACCCAATCATCATGCTGGAAATACTTCAATTCGAATTCATGCGTAACGCCCTCATGGCCGGCCTGATGGCCAGCCTTATCTGCGGTGTCATCGGCACGCTGGTGGTGGTCAACAGGATCGCTTTTTTTGCCGGTGGCATCGCCCATGCCTCTTACGGTGGCATCGGACTTTCCTTTTTTTTCGGCCTGCCCTACCTGGTCGGCACCCTGGGCTTTTCCATTGTCGCAGCCCTTTTCATGGCGGCCATCACATTTAACAACAGGCATCGCGCCGATACGGTCATTGGTGTTGTCTGGGCCGCCGGCATGGCACTTGGCATCCTGCTGCTGGACCTGACTCCCGGATATAACGTGGATCTCATGAGTTATCTTTTCGGCAGCATTCTTTCGGTGCCGGCCGCGGAACTCTGGCAGATGCTGGTGCTGTGCATTCTGCTCATTTTGACGGTGGCTTTTTATTATCATGATTTACTGGCCATGTCCTATGACGAAGAGTTCGCCCGGCTGAGAGGTGTCCCGGTCAGGCTCTTATATTTCCTTCTCATGGGTATGATCGCCGTTTCCGTTGTCATGATTATCCGGGTGGTGGGACTTATACTGGTCATTGCGCTGCTGACGATTCCGCCCTATATTGCGGAAAAATATGCCGGTTCACTCTTATTCATGATGGCCCTCTCGGGAATCTTGAGTGCTCTTTTTACACTGGCGGGATTATGGCTGTCCTGCTCTTTTAATCTGACTTCAGGGGCGGCCATTATCATGGTGGCCACTGTCGTGTTTTCCCTTGTTCAGCTTTTCGAATACTGCCAGAAAACGCTCAAAAAAAAACATCATATATTTAGGTAGAGGGCTGAAGGATAGAGGTAGCGTTGCCAGGCAAGATCATCGTAGGGTGGGCTGTGCCCACCAATAGACAGAATGCCTTTAACCTTTAATATAGCTGAACAACCTGAAATAATGGCAACCATATCGTATATCGAGTCTCTGGAAAACGGCTATAGCGCAGTAGATGGAGACTTTTTACGACCCCATCATAATTTATGCAAAACGGTTAATCGATGAATAAAAAAGGATCGGGGGAAAATACCAAACTATTTTTAACGTCCAGCCTCTTTGGGCAAAAGGCCTTTTTCCGCCGGCCAGGATTCCGGGTTCTGTTTTCTTTCATACTGCTGTTGATGCCGATGATGCTGACATCCTGCACGACATTGCCACAGACATCGCCGGACACTTCAACAACAAAACCAAAATTCGAATCGCTGCTGCTCACCTTTTACAACGGCCCGCTAAACCATCTTAACGGTGTTCGGCGGGGACAATGCCCCATGTACCCCTCATGCTCGGTTTACTGCAATGAAAGTCTGAAAAAACATGGTTTCTGGGTCGGCTGGATGATGGCATGCGACCGGTTGATGCGGTGCAGCCGGGATGAATTAACACGATCACCCAAAATACATATGAACGGCGCAATAAAATGCTATGACCCCGTAATCCAGAATGACTGGTGGTGGTACGATCCGCATGATCAGTAGACCGACAACAGAACAGGCATAAATCCTGATAACGACCGCTGAAAATGGAGTGCGGATGTCACCATCTCAAGAAGCATTATCCCTGCAAACCGATAAAATCAGGCAAAATCCCATGTACCTTTATCTGATGGTACTGACCATCGGATCCACCATCGGATTACAGGCATGGACCATGCTTTTTAACAACTTTGCCGTGGAAGTTGCCGGCCTGGACGGCGACAGCATCGGCATCATTCAATCGGTCAGGGAAATACCCGGATTCCTGGCCTTACTGGCGGTTTTTGTAATCCGCCACGTCAAAGAACACCGGCTTTCAGCGCTCTCTATTTTTTGCCTGGGGCTGGGCCTGGCCGGCACCGGCATATTTCCCTCCTTTGCCGGCCTGACCGCTACAACCCTGTTGATGAGTTTCGGCTTTCATTACTACGAAACCACCAACATGTCTTTAACGCTTCAACATTTCAAAAAAAAAGAGGCCCCCCTGGTGTTCGGGAAGCTGCGCAGTTTTGCCGCGGCCGCCAGCATCGCCGTAGGCGTGTTTATTTTTCTGCTGTCACCGGTATTGAATTTTACCCAGCTTTATCTTGTTATCGGCGCCCTCATCATGGCAGGTGCTGTGTGGGGATTTACTCAAAATCCCGCCGACCGGCAGGTCATCGGCCAGCATAAAAAAATGATATTTCGTAAACGTTACTGGCTCTATTATTTTATCACCTTCATGGCCGGGGCCCGGCGGCAAATATTCATCGCCTTTTCCGTTTTGCTGATGGTTCAAAAATTTAAATTCTCGATACAGGAAATCACCCTGCTGTTTATTCTCAACAATACCGTTGTCTATTTCATCAGCCCCTTAATCGGCAAAGGGATTATCCGCTTCGGCGAACGCAAAGTGCTGTCCATGGAATACCTCAGCCTGATTTTTATTTTCCTGTCATATGCCCTCACGGATTCCAAGCTGCTTGTTGCCGGGATATATATCCTGGACCACATCTTTTTTAATTTTTCCATGGCGGTTAGCACCTTTTTCCAAAAAATAGGTGACCCCCGGGACATTGCGCCGACAATGGCCGTTGGATTCACCATCAACCATATTGCAGCGGTCTTTCTGCCGGCCATCGGCGGTCTACTGTGGATGGTGGATTACCGCATACCTTTCTTCGGGGGTGCCATTCTGGCCCTGGTGTCGCTTCTTGCCGTCCAAAAAATACGGACCTGATCATTACACGGCGCCCTCTATACAAAAATCATTAAATAGAGAATATGCCGGCCATCACAACTCAAAACACACCCCCTTTTAAACAGCATGCATCACGGCTGTTACGGTGTATGATCATTTGACAATACGGTATTTTTTAGTTACTGTTTTTTTAACCTCTTTGTTATTATTCTGGCAGGCCAGATATTCAAGGATAAAATTATGATCATCGGATTAGATGTCGGCGGCACACATGCGGATGTCGTGCTTTTGGGAAATGAGGGCCTTATTCGGGAAGCAAAGGTCCCCACCGACCCGGCAAACCTGTTTGATACAGTACTGAGCTGTCTTGATAAAATAACCCAGGGCATCAATCCGGCGGAGCTCCACCGGGCGGTTCTCAGCACCACATTGACCACCAACGCCATTATCCAGAAGCAAACCGATCCGGTGGGAATGATTGTGGCAGGGGGCCCAGGCCTTGATCCTGAATTTTTCCGCACCAACCAGGACTACTATCCGGTGACCGGCTCCATTGATCATCGTGGACGGGAAGTAAAGCCCATCGACCCCGGACAGATCAGACAAATAGGCAAGCGTCTGGCAAAAACCGGTATCCGCAATGTCGGTGTCGTCTCTAAATTTTCCGTACGCAACCCCGAGCACGAAACACAGATCGCAGATCTGTTGGGTCGATCCTTTGAAAAAATATTTTTAGGTCATCAGACCTCCGGCTACCTGAACTTTCCACGACGAATTGCCACCACCTATCTCAATGCCTCGGTGTATCCCATCCATAAAAATTTTTTCAATGCCGTAAAATTATCCCTTACAAAAAAGGGACTCAAGGTACCGATTCATATACTAAAGGCCGATGGCGGCACCATGAGTTTTGACGCTTCCATGGATTTTCCCGGCCAGACCATCCTTTCCGGACCGGCGGCCAGTGTAATGGGGTCCATCGCCTTTGCCCCGGACAAAGAGGACAGCCTTGTACTGGATATCGGCGGCACCACCACCGACATGGCCATCTTGATCAACCAGGTTCCCCTTCTGGACCCCCTGGGCATTAACCTCGGCCCCTACAAAACCCTTATCCGATCTCTGGAAACCCACTCCATCGGCATCGGCGGCGACAGCGCCGTAGCCGTTAAAAACGGCCGGCTTACCATTGGACCGGAACGACTGGGCAAACCGGTTGCCTTTGACGGCCCGGTGCCCACCCCTTCGGATGCGCTGATTGTTCTGGGCATGATGAAAAACGGTGATAAGGCCAAGGCTGCCATAGGCATTGACATGATCGCCCGACAACTGGGCCTCACACTTGAAGATACGGCCATGGCAATATTTGATAAGGCCTGCAAAACAATTTTAAAAGAAGCCGGATCCATGATCGATCGCATTAACAGCAAACCGGTTTATACCATCCATGATCTCATGGAAGGCCATACGGTCAAACCCGAAAAAATGCTGGTGCTGGGGGGACCGGCCCTTCATTTTGCCAAACGCCTTGAAGAAATTTCCGATTATAAGGTAGGTGTTGTCCCCCGGTGGAAGGTCGCCAATGCCATCGGCGCTGCCCTGGCCCGGACCACCTGTGAGGTGACGCTTTTCGCCGATACCCAGCTGGGTATTGTTACCGCTCCCGAAGAAAACTATTATGACAGCGTGGGCCCGTCATTTTCAAAAAAGGATGCTGTCAGAAAGGCCAGCAGCCTGCTTGAACAAAAGGCCATTAAAATCGGATCTCACATGGAAGATCTTGAAATAGAAGTTATTGAGGATATGGAATTTAATATGGTCCGGGGGTTTAATACCACCGGAAAAAATATCCGGGTCAAAGTCCAGGTCAAACCGGGGCTGATCCATGGATATGATCCCATTGCCGGAATGCTGCTGGCGGATATGTGAGTGGTGAGTCAATGCCATTAACTTTAACAGCAACCGTATGGATCACCATGAAATATGATTCTATTTTCGGTTGTTTTGGGATCAATTCAAACTACCTTTCACCATGAAGTTACTGAAGAACATACGAAAATCAATGCATTATTTAACATTAACCTTCAAGCCCTTCATGTCCTTCATGGTAAAAAACAGATGTTGTTTGTATTAAGTTAATGGCATTGAGTGGTGAGTAGTAAACTGTGAGTGATGAGAGAAGCGGAGTAACGCATGATGAAAGCCAGGCATAAAACCGGGCTCGTTTTTTTCCCGGCATTCGACTGGGCTATCAGCCCGACCCATCCCGAAAGAGAAGAACGCCTTCTCTACACACAGGACCAGGTATTTGAAGAGGGTCTTCTGGATATTGAGGGTATTGAAGAGTTCAAACCGGACATCGCCAACATCCGGGATATCCAGAGAGTACACTTCTGTGTACCCGATGCCTGGAAGGTTATGACAGAATCGCATTTTATCAGTGCCGGTGGGGCCAAAACCATTGCCATGGCCGTGATGGAAAAAAAAGTAGACACCGGCTTTGCCATGGTGCGCCCCCCCGGTCATCATGCCATGCGTGTTGTTCATGGCACCCGGGGATTCTGCACCGTCAATATCGAAGCCATCATGATCGAATTCATGCGTGAAGCCTATGGCATCGACAAGGTCGCCATTGTGGATACCGACTGTCATCACGGCGACGGGACCCAGGATATATACTGGCATGACCCCGACACCCTTTTTATCTCCCTTCATCAGGACGGCCGCACCCTGTACCCGGGGTCCGGCTTCACAGATGAAGTAGGGGGGCCCAACGCCATGGGGACGACCTTGAATATCCCATTGCCGCCCCATACCTCCGAGGAGGGCTTTTTATACACCATCAAAAATGTTGTCCTGCCGGTTTTAGATGATTTTAAACCGGATATTATTATTAACTCCGCAGGCCAGGACAATCACTATGCCGACCCCATCACCAATATGAATTTTTCGGCCCAGGGATACGCCAAAATGACCCAACTGCTGCGCCCCGACATAGCGGTTCTCGAGGGCGGCTATTCCATTGAAGGGGCCTTGCCCTACATGAATGTCGGCATCATCCTGGCCATGGCCGGAATAGACTTCAGCAACGTCAGGGAGCCCACCTATGACCCTGAAGCAATGCGCCAGAGTGCCAATGTCACCCGCTGGATTTCAAAAACATGCGACACTATCATAAACAGCTGGCAGAACAGGGCAGGCAAGCAGGAAGCGTTTACCCGGGGGAAAATTTTCCATGAACGCTCCCGGAATATTTTTTATGACACAGATAACATCGCTGAAACGCAAAACGAAAAAATCCGCATATGTGCCGATTGTCCCGGCGCATTGCGCATCGACTCCGCCGCAGACAACGGGTCTCACATCCTGGCGGTTCACATCCCTAAAAAAGCATGCGCCAAATGCCGTGAAACAGGTTACAAATGGTTTGATACGGCAGATAAATACACCTATGATGCGATTTTTTTGCAGGATCGCACAACAGGTGAATTTCATACAAAAAAGCAGACTGACCCCCTTTGAACGATTTTAACTTATCCAATAAAAAAACCCGCCTGAACCAGCGGGCCCTCATCGTCCGGGCCATCCGTGATTTTTTTATCCACAAAGGGTACCTGGAAGTGGAAACCCCCTGCCGGATTCCGGCCCCGGCCCCGGAAAATCATATAGACGCCCAGCCCTCGGGGAAGTGGTACCTGCAGACATCACCGGAGCTTTGCATGAAACGTCTCCTTTCCGCCGGGTACCCGAAAATTTTTCAGATCTGCAAATGCTTCCGGCAAAAAGAAAGGGGTCGCCACCACCTGCCGGAACTGACCCTTCTGGAATGGTACACGGCAGAGCGTGATTACCGCCACATGATGGGCCAGTGTGAACAGCTGCTGGTATATGTGGCCGCCCATACGGGCATCGGTAATGCCCTTTACTATCAGGGAAAAACCATTGATCTGACGCCGCCATGGAATCGGATGACGGTGGCGGACGCCTTTGACCGATTTGCATCCGTGTCATTGGAAAAAGCCCTTGCGCGCGATCGTTTCGATGAGGTCATCGCCCTTGAAATAGAACCGCACCTGGGGGCTCAAAAACCTTTTTTTCTTTATGATTACCCGGCCTGCTGTGCCGCCCTTGCACGGCGCAAACCGGCCAATACGGCCATCGCCGAACGGTTTGAACTCTATATCAGCGGCATGGAGCTATGCAATGCCTTCAGCGAATTAAATGATCCAACCGAGCAACGCATGCGATTTGAAGCCGAACAACAACAGCGACTTGATTCAGGAAAAAAAAATTACCCCATGCCGGAAAAATTTTTAACATCCCTTTTACACATGCCCCCGGCCACGGGCAATGCCCTGGGCATTGACCGATTGGTCATGCTGCTCACCGATACCCCTGATATTGACGATGTCGTGGCCTTCACCCCTGAATCGCTGTAGAGTTGGAACGGGTCAAGATAGCAAACAGCACCACGCCGACAACCATGATGACCGATCCGCCGGCAAAGGCCTGCCGGAGTTGAAACATATCCATCATCAAACCACCCAGGAGTGCGCCCAGAAACATGCCGAAACTGTGGGCCATGGTCAAAAGGGCCATGACCGACCCCATGGCCTCCGAACGCTGCCCCTTGATCACCGCCAGGGCCATGAGCGCCGGCATGGAGATGCCGCCGCCAATACCAAATATCACATTGGCCGCAAAAAGGTCCCAAAAACCAGTTGCCCGATAAAAGGATAAAACCGCAAAAGCGATAATCATTCCGCCCAGGATAACCATCCATCGTTTATTGATGCGGTCCGCCACATACCCCATGGGCGTTGTCAGAAACCCACTGACACAGACCGCCAGCATCACCAGAATACCAATGGCCGTACTTGACAAAGAAAATTCAGAATCGGCTAAAACCGGCATAAACCCCCATATCATGCCGATACACAGGGTATACACAAACCGGAAAGAAAAAAGAGCCGATATTTCGCGGTCTTTCAACAGCCGGTGCCAGGGCACAGGAGGTCGTTTGCGCGCTAAAACCCGCTCGGCACTCACCGGTGGCAGCATGAATAGACTGAGAAAAAAACCCACCAGGGCCAGGATGCCCATACAGACAAAGGCAATTTTCAATGAAAAATGGTCATTGATCAAGCCGCCGATCAGGGGGCCGGCACTCAGGCCCATAAACATGGACATGTTGAAAAGCCCCATGGTAAAGCCTTCCTTGCCCGGGGGGGTTATATCACCCACATAGGCCTGAACCACCGGCATAATCATGGCCGATGCAATGCCCTGCAAAAACCTGATGATAATAAGATGTTCGACATTTCGGGAGCAAACAAAGGCAACGGACACCAGGGCATAACACAGCAGTCCGGCAACAATCAGGGGTTTGCGTCCGTGGATGTCCGACCGCCGGCCGAAATAAGGCAACAGAAATGTTCGCGAAAGGGAAAAGGCACCGAAAATCATCCCGATATAAAACCCGCCGGCCCCCAGATCATGGGCATATACCGGCAGCAGCGGCACGACAATCCCAACACCGGTAATGGCTGCAAATATGGAAAAAAACAGTACCCCGAAAACTTTTTTATCCATCCTTTGCATTTTATCGCTGCATATCCCGGCGATATTTTTCCAGAACCGATTCCACCAGATGGCGGATCTCTTCAAGCCTTTCCGGTGACATGGCCTCAAATCGAAGAACCAGGGCCGGCTGGGTATTGGACGCCCTGACCAGCCCCCAGCCGTCGTCAAACAAAACACGCACGCCGTCGATATCAATGACATCGTTATGCTTACGAAAATACTCGGTTGTTTTTCGGACCAGTTCAAATTTTTGATCATCCGGGCAGTCCACCCGGATTTCCGGTGTTGTGAATGTTTCGGGTAAGTCCATGAAAAGCTCGGACAACGGCTTTTCACCGGCAGCCAGGATTTCAAGTAACCGGCAGGAGGCATAGGCCGCATCATCATATCCGAAATAGCGATCGGCAAAAAACATGTGCCCGCTCATTTCACCGGCCAGTTCCGCTTTTTCGATCTTCATCTTTTGCTTGATCGGCGCATGGCCGGTCTTCCACATGATGGCCCGGCCCCCGTGTTGTTCAATATCATCATACAGGGTTTTGGAGCATTTGACTTCCGATATAATGGTGGCGCCGGGTTTCCGGGACAGGATCTCCCTTGCGAAAAGAACCATGAGGCGATCCCCGTAGATAATCCGGCCCTTTTCATCCACGACCCCGATCCGATCGCCGTCACCGTCGTAGCCGATCCCCAGATCCAGTTTTTCTTTTTTGACCAGGGCGATAAGATCCTGCATATTTTCCAAAACCGTGGGGTCTGCCTCATGGTTTGGAAACGTACCGTCCATGTCGCAATAGAGATCATATACCGTGCAGTTTAATTTTTTCAAAATCGGTACGACAACCACACCGGCGGTGCCATTGCCCGCATCCACGCCAACACGAAGGGGCCGGGCAAGATGGATATTCTGCTCGACATACGCCTTGTAGGGGGTCACGGCATCGGTGCGGTCCCGTGTCCCCTGCCCACGGGCAAATGCACCATCTTGAATAATGGATAAAATCTTTTGAATATCACGGCCATGAATGGAATCGCTGCCCTTACAGAGTTTGAACCCGTTGTACGGGGCCGGATTATGACTGGCCGTGACCATGACACCGCCATCTTTGGACAGGTGGCGAATGGAATAATACAGCACCGGTGTCGGGCATACACCGATATCGGTTACCTGGCACCCGGTTGCCATCAGGCCCTCGATCAGTTTATCAGAGTAGCGATCAGAGGTTACGCGGCAATCGCGGCCCACCGTCAGTGTGACACAATCATTTTGTCGCAGGAAGGTGCCGATACCCCTGCCGATGGAAACGACATCTTCGTCGTTCATGTCCTTGCCGGCAATCCCTCTGATATCATATTCCCTGAACATCTCCGGGTTCATTTAATCGTCTCCCTGTCATCAGGCGCCTGAAAACTCAGCACCCGGCTATTAAAATGATACTGCCCACCAGCCAGCAGTACGGTGAAAAAAAATAAAGCCGCCCTTTGCCGACAATATAGACCAGCATTTTCAGCGAGGCATACCCCACGATACAGGCACTCACGGTACCCATCAGTGTTGCGTTGAGCGATACAGTGGATTCCATGGGCAAATCCATCAGGCTCAACATTTCAGCGCCGACAATGGCCGGAATGGACAATAAAAAAGAATAACGGGCCGCGGTTTCCCGGTTGATTCCGAGAAAAAGCGCCGCGGTAATGGTGGCACCGGACCGGGAAATCCCCGGTAAGATGGCCAGCCCCTGGGTGATACCGATCCATACCGCTTTTTTCGGGGTAAACCCCCGGATACCATCGCCTGCCCCTTTAATCCAGCGGGTGCTCCATAAAAATCCCCCGGTGACCATCAGCATGAGGCCCACCAGAAAAAGAGAAGAAAAAATCTGCTCGGCCAGATGCTTGAACAAAAGCCCGATAATGACCGTTGGAATCGACCCGACGACAATTAAAACCCCCATCTTGACATGGGTATCGGAATAGAGCACAGCCAAAGTTGTTTGACCTTTCACCAGCAATGAAAGTCCGCGCAAAATAGCGGCAATGATGGCACCGAGCTCTTTTCTGAAAAAAAACACCACTGCCGCCAGGGTTCCCACATGTAAACTGATATCAAAAAAAAGGGCCGGTTCCTTTAATCCGAACAGATGCTGCAACAGCACCAGGTGGCCCGAACTGCTCACCGGCAGAAATTCCGTAAGCCCCTGAATTATCCCTAAAAAAAAAGCCTGAAGAAAAGTCAATAAATTATCCTTTAATCACCGCCATGGGTCTGAGTTTTGCCACTTTTTTGGATATACCGGCCCCATGCACCGCCCCTACCACCTGGGAAATGTTCTTATACGCATCGGGCATCTCTTCGGCCAGAATGGATTTTCCGCTCCAGCGGACGATTATCCCTTTGTCTGCCATCTCCCGATGGATGGACCGGCCGCGGCTCTGCCGTTTGGCGGCCGTCCGGCTCAACACCCGGCCGGCACCATGACAGGTCGAGCCGAATGTCTCATCCATGGCCTTTGAGGTTCCCGTCAGTACGTAAGATGCCGTCCCCATATCGCCGGGAATAATAACCGGTTGTCCGACACTGCGGTAATCTTCACAAATGGCCGGATGCCCGGGTCCAAATGACCGGGTCGCGCCTTTACGGTGAACACAGACCTGTTGCTTCCGGTTGTCGATCACATGTTCTTCTTTTTTGGCAATATTATGGCACACATCATACACCAGGTTCAACCCCAGATCCGCAGGACCGATCCCAAGGACACGCAAAAAAACATCGGTTGCCCGGTGCATCAGGACCTGACGGTTGGTCCAGGCATAATTGGCGGCACAGGCCATGGCCCGGTAATACCGCTGGCCTTCTTCGGACTGAATCCTGGCGCACGCCAGCTGCCGGTCCGGCAGTTTAAACCCCAGCCGCCCCGCATGCCGGGCCATAAAGGCCAGGGCATCATCGCACACCTGATAGCCAAAACCCCGGGACCCCGAATGCAGCATCAGGGTCACCTGGCCGTCATACAGGCCTAATTTTTCGGCCACCGTCCTATCATAAATCTTTGCTACCCGGCCGACTTCTACAAAATGGTTGCCCGAGCCCAGTGTGCCCAGTTGCCGGCGCCCCCTTTCCAGTGCCCGGTCGCTCACCGTATCCGGATCGGCTTCTCCCATGCAGCCCTCATCTTCCGTGTGTCTGAGATCGGTTTCCGTGCCCATACCCCGGTCCACAGTCCAGCGACTGCCCTGCACCAATACCTTTTTTAACTCTTTCACACTCAGCTTGATGGAACCGGTGGACCCTACCCCCGAAGGAATATGCTGGTACAGGGCATTGGCAAGGGCTTCTAATTTCGGACGGACGTCCGCCACTGTCAGTGCCGTAGCTGCCAGCCGTACACCACAATTGATATCATAGCCCACACCGCCGGGGGAGATAATACCCGACGCCCAGTCAAAGGCCGCCACCCCGCCGATGGGAAACCCATAGCCCCAATGTATGTCCGGCATGGCCATGGAAGCGGTTACAATCCCGGGCAGGCAGGCGACATTGGCCACCTGGGAAAGGGCCTCTTCCATACGGATGGTTTCCAGCAGGGCCGGACTGGTATAAATCCGCCCCGGCACATTCATATCGCCGGTGCGGGGAATCTCCCAGCAATAATCGCTGATTTTTATCAATTCAACGGTCATGGCATCCTCCTATATATCAAAAATCACCTGTGCACGCCATCCATCTCTTACCGGCCCCACTTCTACCTGATGATAGGTAACCGCCTTGATTTCCATATTTACCGTATGTCTTTGGGCCGCATACAGGTCATAGTGCAAAATTGCGGTCAGTTTGTATTCTTCTATGGATAACATCTTTATTGAATGAACCAGCCCCCCCTTGCCGTTCCAGAGATACAAACACTCCCTCAGCCAGTTGACCATCAGGTCGGCCCAATCCTGGCCGATGACCGCCACGGTCAGCTCGACCCGAGGCTCAGTATGGCTGCCACCGGCAATGATATCGAAAAGCGCCAGGGCCGCATTGGCAAACAATTGGGATGGGTCATGCCCCCGGACCTGAATCCCCATATCCGCGGTATGATCGATCAGCTCATAGATTATCGCCGGCTCATCCAAAAACAATATCCCCTGTCCGCCGCGTGCTGTAACCGCCCAGAGCTTCCACCCGGCGTTTAAAATCTGCGGTATTAATCGTGTCCAGCAACACCTGGATGTTGGGGGTTTGAAAATAATGTTCCGGAATCACCAGATCGTATTGTTCCGTAACCACGGGAATAAAATCCAGGCCAAGGGCCTTTGCAGCCGCATAAATGCCCAGTCCGGCATCCACTGTTTTACTGAGAACGGCCACAGCCACCGACATATGGGTAAATTCATCATTCTCATAGCCTTTAATACCGCCCGGATCAATGCCCAGCCGATCCAGCTGGAAATCCAGCAGGACCCGGGTACCCGAACCGGCCTGGCGATTGACAAAGCTGATATTGTCACGGCTCAAATCCTCGATCCCCTTGATATTTTTGGGATTACCCGGGGCCACCATGAGCCCCTGGTCCCGGTCTACCAGATTCACCAGCTTAACCTTGATGTCCGGCAAATATTTTTGAATATACGAGATATTGTAGGTGCCATCCGAGGGGTCCAGAAGGTGGGAACCGGCGAGATGACACACCCCTTTCTTGATGGCCATCAAGCCCCCCATGCTGCCCACATGGCTGGATGAAAGGGTGATGTGGCCGTGCCCCCCCGCCTTTATCTCGTCGGCCATCACATCCAGTGTATTATCATGACTGCCCACCACCACGATGGTATTTTTGATGGCCGGCAGCGGACACAGCAATTCGGCCGTTACCGGCGCGCCCTCTTTCAGGCCTTCCATATTATTGGGCACCCGGATGATGCCGTGGGCTTCGGTAATGGTGGTAATACACCCGGCCCCCCGGGGCAGGGGCGTTGCCACGACCCTGTCGCCCACCGTGCCCAGCTTGACCCGCAAAAATTCTTCCACACCCAGCTTAGAGGCAATTTTCCGGGCCGGTTCCACGGCAATCTCGGCTCTGGATATCGGCGGTTGCCCGAGCATGCTGCTGATCAGCGGGCCGGCAAACTGCTCAAAGGCCACAATGGTGGAAACAGGATACCCGGGCATGCCGAAAACAGGCTTTTCATTCACCTTCCCGATAATGACCGGTTTGCCCGGCATGATGGTGACGCCGTGCACCAGCACCTCTCCCAGGTCGTCGATCACCTGCCGGGTATAATCAGCGGAACCCGCCGATGAGCCCCCTACCGTCATAATCAACTGATACCCCCCATCAGATGCGGCCTTGACCACCTGTTTTATCTTTTCGGGATCATCGGGTACTTTGGCATGCCGGACAACCTCGGCCCCGCAGGCCCGGGCCAGGCCACCCAGAACATAGGAGTTGGAGTCGAGCACCTCACCGGGCGCCAGTTCCGGCACATCCCTGTTCTCCCAGTCCACCAGTTCAGAACCGGTGGGAATGACGAGCACTTTGGGTTTTTGTCTCACCGCCACGGAAAAAATGCCGCCGGAAAGCAGGGCCCCCACGCAATAAGGGGTAATCACATGGTTTCTCGGAAACAGCAGCTCGGTGGCAACGATATCCTCCCCCATCTTTCGCACATTCTGCCAGGGAAACGCCGGAGCCTCGATTTCCACCCGGCCATCGCCGATATCGTTCACATATTCGATCATGATCACGGTATCGGTATTTTCCGGAAGCACATGGCCGGTGTTGACTGAAAAAGCGTTTTTACCCATCACCAGTTCTTTGGGATTTCCCTCACTGGCGCCGAATGTGGCTTCGGCCATCACCGCGATGCCGTCCATGGCCGCCGAATGAAACCCCGGAGATGAAAACACGGCTTCCACGGGTCGGGCCAGCACCCTTCCCACAGCATCGGGTACGGCCATGGTTTCAATATCCAGAACATCGGACAGATCAAAAGCCTTAAACATGATCTCCCGTGCTTCTACCAATGTTTTCATTTTCAGATAAATATTACGCTGCATGATTATTTTTCTCCTTGATATCAAAATTTGACCGGAAAAGAGTAATTTAGATCAACACCGCTCTTCCGGGAGATATACCGTATTGGGTTTTGAATAGTACCTGAACCGAACCCGGACAAACCGAAAATAACAAATCAACAAGGACTGCTGAAGATATCTCACTACTCGCTTACAAAAGTCAATCCCTATGGCGATTTGTTCCGTTAGACCGGCGGAATCATATCTTATGGAAAATGTAATCTTGTTTTGGATCCAGTTTTAAGCTAAAGATTCGGCCGGACTCAAAACGCTGGTTCAACAGGTGAGGACAAAACATGACACACCATCAAAAAATAACACACACCGATGCCCATCAACTGATTCAGCAGGCATGTCGATCCGGGGCAAGTGATGCCGCCCTTATCTCCACCGGTGATATCCTGATTGAGGATACGCTGGCCATGCTCTGCAAGAAACCCGGATGTGAAAACTACGGACTGTCAAAAAGCTGCCCGCCCCATGTATCGGGCCCGGATGGATTTCGAAAACTACTGGAAACGTATTCTCAGGCCATTGTTTTCAAGATCGACGTGCCCTTTGACATTCTCATTTCCAACGAGCGCAACGACTGGTTCAGGCTGCTTCATGAAATCGCCGCCGGCATCGAACACGCCGCCGCTGCAATGGGCTACACCCATTCAAAAGCGTTTGCCGGGGGTCCTGCAAACAGATATTCTGCCCGGACCATATTGACTGCCGCGCACTGGCTTTAGACGGTAAATGCCGGAACCCCGAGGTGGCCCGGCCCTCCATGTCCGGCTTCGGGATCAATGTCACCCGATTGCTGCAAACCGCCGGCTGGGCCATGGACAATTCAAAGACCGAACCAGACAGCCCATCCACCGGCACAATTTCAGGTCTGGTATTGATCTGCTGATGGTAAGAGCTCGAACAAAGGTCACGTTCACATTGCAAACACCGACACAT
>CALNYM010000014.1:0-9937 GCA_942490765.1 uncultured Desulfobacterales bacterium
GGCACGTAAAATAATGGAAACGATTTTTGAGATCAAAGATGCAAAATGGCGCGGACTGGGAACCATCAAGGCCAGCGGATTGTATATTCGCGAAGCGTATGCTGATTTTGATGCCCTGCGGTTGTTTAAACCGGACCTGCCGGATGTAAAAGAAATCGCCGGTTGTGCCTGCGGTGAAATTCTGACCGGGGCGAAAATACCGCCGCAATGCCCGTTGTATAAAAAACTATGCACACCCATGAACCCCACAGGCCCCTGCATGGTTTCCAGTGAAGGCACCTGTGCTGCCTACTATCGCTACCATTCGGAGTAGATTAAGTTAAAACCCATCAGCCTGTTTTTTCACCGGTTGATTCAAAAGAAAGATAAGTTTATGAAAAAAGATGCAATTTTGCTGGATCACGGCAGCGGCGGAAAGATGGCCCACAGCCTGACCACCGACATTCTGCTGCCTTTGTTTGACAATCCTATTTTATCTCAGTTAAATGATGGGGCAATTTTTGATATAAACGGTGTGCGACTTGCTTTTTCCACGGACACCTTTACCGTGGACCCACTTTTTTTCCCGGGGGGTGACATCGGGGAACTGGCCGTGAACGGCACGGTGAACGATGTGGCCATGTGCGGGGCCATCCCCCTTTATTTGAGCATGGGGTTGATCATCGAGGAAGGGTTTTTACGTCAGGATCTGGAAAAAATACTGGCCAGCATGCAGGGTGCCACCCAAAAAGCCGGTGTCAAACTGATCACCGGTGACACCAAGGTGGTGCCCAGGGGTGCGGTGGATCGAATTTTTATCAATACTTCGGGAATCGGCGTGATTCCCGACGGGGTAAACATCTCAGGGGATCGGGCCCAGGCGGGTGACTGTATTATTTTAAGTGGTTATATGGCGGACCATGGTATCACTATTTTGACCCAGCGGGAAGGGATGCAGTTTGATTCTGCGGTGAAAAGCGATTCGGCGGCGTTAAATCATATGGTTCAAAAAATGCTGGCATGCAGTGACCGGATTCATGTGCTCAGGGACCCCACCCGGGGCGGTGTGGGGACCACGCTGAATGAAATTGCCGAGCAGTCAAAAATCGGAATCCGTATTGAAGAAAAAAAGATTCCGGTCAGACCGGAAGTGGCCGGCATCTGCGAACTGCTGGGGTTTGATCCGCTCTACCTGGCCAACGAGGGCAAATTACTCGCCTTTGTGGCCCCGGCCCATGCAGAAAAGGTTCTCGCGTGCATTCAGGCGGATAAATTCGGCAAAGATGCCCGTATCATCGGCGAGGTAATGACCGATCATCCCGGGCGTGTTCATATGCGGACAGCCATTGGCGGTGAGCGGATCATTGATATGCTCACCGGTGAGCAGCTGCCACGGATATGCTAGTGTCGGGCGTTTATTTAAAATACATGAAAATAGATAGAACCAAAGAAGGATGCCTGTATTGTATAAAAAAATAAGAATCTTGATTTTTATTTTGCCGGTCCTGGTTTTATTCGGGTGCGGCATGAAAAAGGAGGTCCGGCTGACCGGCCGGACCATGGGAACAACCTATCATATCACCATCATCAGCGGTTATTTCAACCCACCTGCCAAACTCGATAATAAGATTACCCAGCGGCTGGAAGAGATCAACAAGAGCATGTCCACCTATCTGCCCGACAGCGAGATCAGCCGCTTCAATTCCCTGAAGCAGATCGGTGAAACCATTAAAATATCGAGTGACTTTCTGCACGTCATGATCATGGCCCGGGACCTGTTTGTGATGACCGCCGGATGCTGGGACGGGACGGTGAAGCCGCTGGTGGATTTATGGGGGTTCAGCAGCCCGGCAATTCAGCAGGTGATTCCGGCGGATGATAAAATCAGACAGACCATGGAACAGATCGGATTCGGACAGATTCAGATGGATGAGGAGGGCAATCTATCCAAAAAAAAGGCCAACCTTGCGCTGGACCTGGGCTCCATCGCCAAAGGCTATGCGGTGGATCAGATCGCCGAACTGATTCGGGCCGGTGGATGGACGGATTTTCTGGTGGAGGTTGGCGGGGAAGTCTATGCCTCGGGGGTACGTAAAGACGGGCAGCAATGGAAGGTCGGTGTGAATCTGCCCGACAAGAATGCCGCCTATGACCAGGTGTATAAAGTCGTGACGTTGAAAGACAATGCCCTGGCCACCAGCGGTGATTACCGTAATTTTTTTGAGGTGGGACAAAAGCGATATTCCCATATCATCGATCCCAGAAACGGATATCCGGTGGATAACGGTGTCGTCAGTGTATCTATTATAACGGATACCTGCACCCTCGCAGACGGCCTTGCCACTGCCGTTATGGTGCTGGGTCGGGAAAAGGGGCTTGAACTTGTCAATCGGCTTGACAGTGTTGAATGCCTTATTATTATCAAAGCCCCGGATGGCGGATTGACGGACTATTATTCCACCGGGTTTAAATCGAATATTAAATCTTGACGGTGTTCTGTATTCTGATATTTGATAGTTCCTGTGTGGACATAACCGTTTTCTGAAAAAACAGCGCAAAGCGATACCACAAGTTTTCAAGCCCTCACTATTCAATTTGGTTTCGGTTTGTCGGGTTAGGAATATATGAATTTATACTTGGAAAGTCTGGGGTGTGCCCGGAACCTGGTGGACAGTGAAATCATGCTGGGCCGTTTTGCCGCCCATGGCTGGCAGATCACCAAAGATCCTGCCCTGGCCCATGCGATTATTGTGAATACCTGCAGCTTCATAGAGGCTGCGGTGAATGAATCCATCGATACGATTCTTGCCCTGGCCAGGTTTAAAAAAACGGGGACCTGCCACCGCCTGATAGTGGTCGGCTGCCTGCCGGAACGGTTTGGGGCAAATATTGTCGATACCTTGCCGGAGGTGGATGCTTTTATCGGCACGGGCGCTCTGGACCAGGTTCTGGATGCTGCAGACATTACCGGCCCCCGGCACGTCTGCACGCTGCCCGATCCGAATACTGCAAAACTGTCATTGTCCCAAGCGCCACGAATACTGACCTGCTCCCATGTGGCCTACCTGAAGATCGCCGAAGGGTGTGAGCGGCACTGTACCTATTGCATTATCCCGAAGTTACGGGGTCGGCTTCGAAGCCGACCGGTAAATGATATTATCCGTGAAGCCAGACATTTGATTGCATCCGGTGTCAGGGAAATCGTGCTGGTTGCCCAGGAGACGACAGCCTATGGGCACGATTTGGACAGATCCGTTGGTCTGGGGTTGTTGCTGAAAAAAATTGCTTTGATTTCCAAGGATGTATGGATCAGGGTGCTTTACGGGCACCCCGAAAGTATTGACGATGCGGCCATTGACGCCATTGCCCGGCATTCAAACATATGCCCCTATTTTGACCTGCCCATCCAGCATGCCGATGACCGGCTCCTGCAAAAAATGGGGCGTCATTACACCCGAGATGACCTGTACCGGTTGTTTGACACCATTCGCACCAGGGTGCCGCAGGCTGTATTGCGGACCACTGTTATTGTGGGGTTTCCCGGAGAAACAGAGCAGGCGTTCAAGGACCTGACGCAGTTTGCAAAAAATATTCGGTTTGACAACCTGGGCGTTTTTACCTATTCCGATTCCGAAGATCTGGCTTCCCACAAGCTCGCCGATCATGTGAGCATCAAAACAGCAAAGCATCGTTGTGACACACTCATGGCCTGTCAGAAAGATATCTCCCTTGAAAACAACATTCGGCATATCGGTAAGACGTATGATGTCCTGGTGGATGAAGCGCCCGAGGCGCATCTTTTTATCGGGCGGACCTGTTTTCAGGCACCTGAAGTCGACGGCATCACCTATGTTAAAGCCGATGGTTTAAACATCGGTGATGTTGTTCATGTTAAAATTACCGATGCCTTTGAATATGATTTATCAGGAGAACCCGTATGAGCACTGTTAAAGCCAGGGTACTGGAGATGGCCAAAGAGGACCTGGCTGACATTGAAACCGCCCTTAAGAAGAACCTGACACCCCAACTGGATCTGGTTGCCCGGGTTTCCGGGCATATCCTGTTTGCCGGCGGAAAAAGACTGCGGCCGCTGTTGATGGTGCTTTGCGCCAGGCTCTGCGGATACGCTGGCGAAGATATCAAAGCCTTTTCCACCATCATGGAATATTTGCATGCCGCAACGCTTTTGCATGACGACCTGGTTGACGGCGCTGCGGTGCGGCGGGGAAAACCCGCAGCCCATTGTCGTTTCGGCAATTCCACGGCCGTGCTGGTGGGGGATTTTCTGCTGGCTAGGGCGCTTTCCATTGCCGCTGATGCCGGGCGCATCGAGATCGTCAAAATTATGGCTGACATTACGGAAAACATGTCCCAGGGAGAGATCCGGCAGTTGATGGGTAAGGGAAGGCTCGATCTGACTGAGGATGAATATATGGAGGTGATTCGGTGCAAAACCGCTGTACTGATTCAGGGCGGGTGCCAGGTCGGTGCGATTTTCGCCCATGCGTCGCCGGAAAAAGAAAAGGCCCTTGCCGCCTACGGGCTTCATCTGGGCATGGCTTTTCAGATGGCTGATGACCTGCTTGATTACACCGCCGACACTGCCGTCTTAGGGAAAGCCGTGGGGGCCGACCTGAGAGAAGGCAAGATGACACTGCCGTTGATATATGCGTTGAAAAAAGCCCATGGGACCGATGCTGGTTTAATGAGAAGCATTATCGAAAACAGGGATTTTTCAAATGATGCGTTTAACCAATTACGTTGTCTGATGGAAAAATACGGTGGTGACGACTATACCCGCAGGAAAGCGGCTGAACACATCGCATCTGCAAAAAATGCCCTTGCTGTTTTCACCCCCTGTGAATCGAAAACTGTTTTGCTGCAGATTGCCGAATTTGTATTGTCCCGTAAATCCTGATGAATTTTTAAATTATCTGAAAACAATCGTATCCCAAGAGGGGGAATATTTGACATGCTGCGTTTCGCCATAAACCCGAATATATTCATCCAGGCAGTTGTTATCGGTGTCATCTGCCTGATGGGGCCGACAATTTTATCTGCCCGGCCGGCTGATTTTGAAGATACAGTGGAGGCCATCGGCACGGCCCCAATTCAAGGTGAAGCCATTCAGGCGTCCCGCGACCAGGCCATAGCGGACAGCCTGGCGGCGTCGGTGGCGATTGCTGCCGGTAAAATAGCCCCGCTGGACGCCATCGTCAGAAATTTTAAAACTTTAAATGAGGTGCTGTACGGCCATACCGATGAGTTTGTTCAGGACTACAAAGTGTTAACGGAATTGAAAACAGGCAGCCAATACCGGGTATTGGTGCAGGCGACCGTCAGGGCCGATAAAATTAAGGCTGAGATGGAACGGCTCGGGATCATCATCGGTTTGAAATCGATCCCTCGAATACTGTTTTTAATGGCCGAACAAAACATTGATGATCTGTCGCCGCGCTATTCGTGGGACCTTGTTTCCAGCGAAACCCCGTTGCGTTCAGAAAAAGCCATGGCTGAAATCATGCGACAGAAAGGGTTGATCCTGATTGATTCGGGTGCTATGGCGCCACAGGGGCAAACGATGCCTGCGGCCACAGCGCCTGTTGATGACCGGACAGCCCTTATGCTTGGCCTGAAGATGCAGGCGGATGTGGTGGTGATCGGCAGCGCCAGTGTCATTCGGTCGGCCAATACAATGGGTGCATATAACAGGTCCTTGAAAGGTGTTGTAACGGCCCGGGCCCTGCATACCCTGACCGGTGCTGAAGCCAGCAAAGACAACCCGGGCAGTGGTGTCGGCAGGGGGCGATGCCGAGGCCGCCGGCCAAGAGGCCCTCACAAAAGCCGGCGCCCTCGCCGGGCAGGACCTGACAACGCAGATTATTGCGAACTGGAAGAGGGAGCTGGCATCATCTGCCGACCTGGATGTCGTTGTGGGCGGCACCCGCAACCTGGCTAATTTTGTTACATTTCGTCGAATCGTCAACGGTATTGAAGGCGTTTCCTCGATTCTGGTTAAGGAAATCAAGCCTGATGAGGCCATTATCGGTATTGATTTTGACGGCGATGCACAGATGCTGGCGGAAGCCATGATGCTGCAGACATATGGCACCTTTGGCATCAATATTTATGATATGTCCGAAGGCCGGATCATGCTCGAATTGGTGCCCGAGTAAATGAAATTACCGATAAACATACCCAACCTGCTGACAGTGGGCAGGATTTTGCTGACACCGCTCTTTGTTATTTTTCTGATACGCGGTCTGTATATCCCCGCCCTTTTCGTGTTTACCATAGCTGCCGTCAGTGACGGGCTCGACGGATTCATCGCCAGGGTGTTTAACCAGCGCACGATCCTGGGTGCCTATCTTGATCCCATTGCCGATAAACTGCTTTTATCTTCGGCCTTTGTCAGCCTCGCGGTGCTGGACATTATTCCGGCCTGGCTCACGGTTATCGTTATCAGCCGGGATGTTATTATTTTCATGGGCATTGCGGTGCTGACCCTCACGGCCAAAACCGTTGCCATAAACCCGAGTCTGCTCAGCAAGCTCACAACCCTGGTCCAGTTGATAACCGTTTTTGCCGTGCTGATAGAGTCCGATATCGCCGGTTTCGGGTATGTGGAGGGCGTTTTATTCTGGACGGCAGCCGGTTTGACGATCCTTTCGGGCCTGCATTATATCTATATCGGTCTGAATATCCTTCAGGGCACGTCGGAAAATACGGATTCGATAAAGTAAGGGTGCCCCGACGGTTTGCCATATTTTTAGCTGCATTTTACTTGACAGCCCGGTCGTCAGGTGGTATCAGCTTAAAAAATATTTCAGGCACGTAGCTCAGGGGGAGAGCGCTACCCTGACACGGTAGAAGTCGTTGGTTCAAATCCAATCGTGCCTACCATAAAAATAAAGGGTTTACAGGCATCAAGGCTTGTAAACCCTTTTTTTATGGGGTTCTGCAAAGTGTTTGCCGTGTAGATTACTCAAATAACAATAAAAAAAAGGTGTGGAATGTACCATCAATTTCAAGTAGATGACAAATTCCAATAGAAATTCTTCCCGGCAACATTTCTGGAAATATAATGGGGCCCCACTACGATGACCGGTTTGACCTGTTGTGAAATAGAAAACACCGGCGGTTTGTGCTGGATAGGGATGGTGATCTCTCCGGCAGGGTGATGCAGGGGGCCCAATTGCGTTCAGAGAAAACCTTGAAAAGGACCTGACGGTTTGATAGCGTTCTACAAAACGAGGACTCAAAACAGATATGCATACGGAAAAAGTTGATACCATCATCATTGGGGGCGGCCTCAGCGGGATTTATGCGGCCTTTCTGCTGGCGGCAAAGAAAAAATCCTTTGTTTTGCTTGAAGCCCGATCCCGTGTGGGGGGCAGAATTTTAAGTCCGGAGCATCAAGGCTTTTTTGCTGACCTGGGACCATCCTGGTATTGGCCCATGATCAACCCGAAGGTAAACGCGCTGATACAGACACTGGGCCTTAAAGGATATCCCCAGTTTGAAACAGGCCTGGCCCGATTCCAGGCCAGGGAAGGCCATGCTGAAACCATTGAAGGCTATCCAATGGATCCGCCCGGATGGCGGCTTACCGGTGGTATGATCTCTCTTGTCAAGGGGCTTTGCGCCCGGATTCCCAAAGATGTCATCCGGCTGAATCATCCGGTCTGCGAAATCGAACGGCTGGACAATGGTGTTCGGGTCACTGTGGGGCGTCATGACCAGGAACCCAATGCCGGCTGAAGGCGGATAGAATCATTCTTGCTTTGCCGCCCCGGCTTGCTGCCGGCTCCATTTTGTTTACACCTGATTTGTCCTACAATCTTACCCAGGCAATGTTAAAAGCAAGCACCTGGATGGCAGGACAGGCAAAATTTTTTGCCCTGTATGATAAGGCGGATTGGCGGAAGATCGGCCTTTCCGGCCAGGGGTTCAGCCTGTGTGGCCCCCTGGGGGAGATTCATGACGGATCCAGTGAGGCAAACAGGCCCTATGGGCTGACCGGATTTGTCGGCATCCCGGCATTGCGGCGCAAAAATAGAGAAAGCATGATCCAGGCCATCCTCACCCAGCTTACCCTTCTTTACGGTCAGGCGGCCGGACAGCCGGTCGGCCTCTATTATCTGGATTGGGCAAGGGAAGAATTTACAGCCACTGAATATGACCAGCGGGCTGCCCACAATCATCCCGAGTTCCAGCCGCCTTCCGGAAAAACAAGCATCTGGGATGGCACCTTTCACTTTGCCGGCACAGAAACCGCAGACCATTTGGGCGGTTACCTTGAAGGCGCATTGTCCAGTGCTGAACGGGATAGCTGCAACAACCCTTCCACAATGGCGCCCAGCCGGTCCACATGCCGCTGGATGATCCCCAGAAAACGAACCGTCTCCTCCCGGCTGTCCACGGCCCCACCGGCCAGGGTCTCCACAAATCCCTTGATGGCCGTGAGCGGGGTCCGGATCTCGTGGGAGACATTGGCCACAAAATCACGGCGCATGCTTTCAAGGTGCCGAAGCTGGGTCACATCATTCAACACCAGCAGGGTTCCGATCCGGTTTCCGTGGGCATCGGAAAGGGGGGTGGCATGGACATTCAAAATCCGTTTTTGCTTCAGGTACAGATCCACTTCCTGTTTTACCGTGATTTTTTCATGGACCGCATCGATGACAAACTGCTGGAAATCCCGGTTCCGTATCACCTCCTGAATACTCCGTCCCTTTATATCGGATATGTTTCGTTCCAGCATGCCGGCCCCGGCTTGATTCACCGAAAGGATGACTTCCGCCGTATCCACGGCAATGACGCCTTCGGTCATGCTCGACAGCACCGTCTCATACTCGTTGCGCTGGCTGACAATGGCCTCCATCCGGCTTTCCAGATGCCGTGCCATGCTGTTCATGGCGTCGGCAAGGTCGGCCAGTTCCATGGTACGGGGCACCGGCAGCCGATGCCCCAGTTCACCCCTGGCAAAAAAGGCGGCCCCCCGCCGCAGATCTTCCACGGGCCGACTGATGCGACGGGACATGAAATAACAGATGAACGAAGCGATAAGGGCAATGACCAGTCCGCCAACGGCAAGCCGGATACGGATAGTTTTCACTTCTGCGTCAATTTCCGTCAGGGGCAGCGATGTTCGTAAAAAGTGAGAGAGAAGGAATTGACTTCAGCAATACTACGTTTATTCGGTCTTCTGCAACAACCTCAAGACTGACCTCGGCCGGAAGCTGGTTCGCGATCACGAGACGTCCCAGGACGCACAGACCATCTGGAAGGAGTTAACTGACGATGCAGAAAAGTCTACAGTTGCCCAACTCACCGCGACCGAAAAGTTGGAATACATTCATACAGCTCGAGTGGAGAACTGGAAAGGCACTACGCTTTCCTTCATCCTCCACTACCAGGAGCAGATTCGTCAGTATGACAGCCTACAGCCCCCTAACGAGCAGACCTCCGAGCATGCAAAGATGATCTATCTTCAGAATGCTGTCCATGCGAATGAGGAGCTGAGGGCGGTACACAACACCGCCAGTCACCTCGCCCTTGCTAACGGCATGACTACTAATTACAGGGATTACGAGGCACTGCTCAAGTTGGCGGCAACGAAGTACGATCGTGCTCATGCACCCGTTAAACGTCCGATGAGTCCTTGGAACGTACAGATATTTGGGACGCCAATATCACCGACTCTTACGATTTCGGATTCGACATTGACACTCCTAACGATATTGTACAAGCGCACATGCGGGACCAGCAAGGGATGATCGCAAGGGATACGTTCGGGCAATTGTCATCCGAGTCGAGAAAGGCATGGTCTCAGCTATCCGACGACGTTCGTGTGGATCTTCTTCGGGCTCTACAGGGCAGTGGCAGTCAACGCTCGCAGGGACCTACCACGACATCTTTGCGCGACAAGCCAAGGTACAATCGGACACAGGTGCCA
>CALNYM010000015.1:0-129221 GCA_942490765.1 uncultured Desulfobacterales bacterium
CGTCTGACCGGCAAATCCATTTTCTACAGCCAGCGCTTTCGCTTGAAATAAACGAGCAGTGCCCCGGCGATGATGATGAGTACGGCCCAGAAAAGAAAATAACTGTATTTATAGTGCAGTTCCGGTAAATATTCAAAATTGGTACCATAAATTCCCGCTATGAATGTGAGGGGGATGAAGATGGCGGCAAAGATGGTCAACACTTTCATGATGTCGTTCATCTTATTTCCCATCACCGAGTTGTATATGTTCAGCTGATCGGTCAAAAGATCCCGATAGGTCTCAGTGGCTTCCGTCGCGTGGTTGATAAGATCCTGGAGGTCCTTCAAAAAAGGGAACGTGTTTTCGTTAAACAGATCGCTGTCCAGTCGCGACATCTTCAAAATGGCCTCTCTTGCCGGTCGGATGGATTTTCTCAGATAATTGATTTCCTGTTTAAATGAACTGATTTTTTCCATGACACCCGTGTCATGGCCGGCGATGATCACCGCCTCAAGATCTTCAATTTTTTCTCCAATCAGCTCAATACTGTGGATATAATTGTCCACCACCGTATCCAGCAGCGCATAGGCCAGATAATCTGTCCCGGCACCCCGGATGCGTGATTTTTGTTTTCTGATTCTTTCCCTGACCGGTTCAAAAACATCCCCGGGCTGTTCCTGAAATGTCAGCAGGAATTTATCTCCCAGAATCATGCTCAATTGCTCGTTGAGGATCATATCGGTTTTTGTGTCAAACCGGATCATCTTTAAAACAATGAAAATATAGGACTCGAATTCCTCAAGCTTGGGTCTCTGGCCCGTGTTCAGAATGTCCTCCATCACCAGCGGATGCAGTTCAAAAACTTCGGCCACCTCCTGCATTAACGCAATATCATGCAGACCGTTGAAATTGAGCCAGGTCACGGTGTCCGTTTTTTTGAAGTGGGAGCCGTCTTTGATATCCGACAAATCCCGTTCCGTCAGGATCGTTGAATCGTAATCAATGACCCTTGCCTGGACGGTTTCTACCTTCTGGTTTCCAATGAACACAAAGGATCCGGGGCTCTTGCCGTTGCTTTGTGTTCGTTTTTTTAAAAATCGTGCCATAAACGGACCTCCTTTATGAATCAGCCATTGTGCTGTGGTGTATTTTGTCTTCTCAAACAGCCTTTACCGGTTAATGCCCGGCCGGATCACTTTTTTTTGTTTCTTTTTTTTCCCGTTGGCGGCACGGGGGGTTGGTCACGGTGCAGGGCAGGTCTTCCAGCGGGGGCTTACCGATTTGTAGCTGCTAAGGGGGTTCTGGGCGGTCGAGGGGGGGCGGGGGTGGGGAATGTGTGGGGTGGGGGGCGGGGGGGGGAAGTGGGGGGGGGGGGCAGGCGGGCGGGGTATGGGGTTGGGGTTGGGGGCGGGGGGTGGGGGGGGTGTGTGTATGGGGGGGGGGGCGGGGGGGGGGGGGGGGGAGCGGGGGTGCGGATTTTTGGCGGAGGGGGGTGGGGGGACGGGGGGCCCGGGAGAGGGGGTGGTGGGACGGAAAATGGAGTGGGGGGCGTTGGCGGTTAGGGGCGGGGGGGGGGAATGGAAGGGGGGGGGGGGGTGTTGTGAAGGGTGGAGTTTGGGGGGGGGGGGAGGATAGTGGGGGGGTGGGGGGGGGGGGGGGGCGTGGGGGGGGTTGGGGGGGGTGGGTTTAGTGGGGGGGCGGCAACGTGGGGGGGGTGGGGAGGTGTTTGGTGGGGGTTGGGGGGGGTTGGGGTGGGGGGGGGGTGGAGTGTTGGGGGGTGGGGAGGGGGGTGGGGGTTGTGGGGGGTAGGGGGGGGGGGTGGTTGGTGGGGTGGGCGGGTCGGGGGGGGGTGGGGGGCGGATGGGGGGGGGGGGGGGGGGGGGGGGAGGTCCAATCGAATCTAAAACCGTCATTTCGGGTCCTCAATCATCTTTTTTATGGAAATGCCCCGCATGAGTCTGCCCAGAATATCGGCGCCTGTAATGATTCGTTTGGAGGCGCCCCAGAGCAGGATGATATCCTGCTCAATCACATCATCATGTGGCCGGATGCCTCGAACCCTGAACCGGTGCAGGATGTTCCCAAGCTTCGTGGCGGCGTCGTGAATCAATATCGGACGGTGACAATACCAGGAGGGCTTTGGCGGAGGTGACTTGAAGAGGGCATGCCGGAGAAAACTGTCCGCATCAAGCACAAGCCGGGGCATATTTTTTTCATTTGTCAAAACCACCCATTTTTTCCCGGACCGCTCAATCCGTCGAAGAAATGGATCTGATGCATCCGGTTTGAATTCCGGAAAAATAAGCTGGTCATTTTCCGACGGCAGTTGGACAACACTCATCAGATCCAGGGGCTCGCCCTCCTGTGTGATGAAAAGATCATCCAGGTCCAGAAAATTCAAGGCACCCAATCCCTCGATTCGATCTATTTCCGCTTCATCGGCCTCAATGTGTTTTTTGATCATTTCCCGCATGTCGTGTTCACGAAAATATTGAATGCTCTCCTTTCCAAGCCAAATGTCCAGGAGTTTTGCAGAGGGTTTTGTCACCGGGTACAATAAATACTGATAGAACTTGAGGACAGGGGCGAGTACGGAGGTCATTTTAAGTGCGTTTCTTGAAAAATACGCCTGGGGGACAATCTCTCCCACGACGGTAATCAAGACCGTTGAGAAAAGAAACGCACTGACGCCTGCCAGGACGGAATTGGAAAGAAGGGTCAGCAGTACATTGATCCCCACATTGCCCCATAACACCGTGGTTAACAGAAAATTGGAATCTTCCCGCATTCGAAGCAGTTTCTCAGCCGCTTTATTCCCGGAAGCGGCTTCTACTTCAAGCCGTAACCTGCCGATACTGAAAAGGGCCAGGTTCATCCCTGAAAACATGGCTGACTGGCTGATGCAAAAACAGATCCCCAGCCAGGACATCAAGGTTATAAACGAGTCTGTCATGGGTCGTCTCCCTGTTCATGACGGGTATTTATCATTAATTTGAGTATGGCAGTAAGGCAGGTGTGTGTCAAGAATCGAGAGTGTTGCTTCCTGGCTACGCAATACTTCACGCAGAGTTGTTATCCGGTTGCTTTTACCCCTACAAAACAGCGATTTTTTTGTTAAAACGGCTCATTTTATCGGCAAATTTTACCAAAAAACCGGTTGACAACAGGATAGGCATTGGGTATTTGATATAAGTGTTGTCTTAAATGAAAATAGTAGACGCCCATTGGTCAAATCGTTGCAGTGAAACCTGACTGGCCTCTTCATCTGTTGTGTACCAATGAATTCAGGCAGCAATTTCAGCGCCTGAGTCCCTCTCTTGATTAATATCCGAATCACTGCAGATTTTGCGGATCATCAAACTATTTCGGTACCAGAACATGTTGCCAACCCAGAGGTATACATGGACAGTCCCCCGGATTTTATCAATAAAAGTTGCCATATCATCTTTGACAGTATCGAAGAAGGCGTTTTTACTGTCGATCTGGACTGGAAGATTACGTCGTTTAACCGGGCCGCGGAAAAAATTACGGGCGTTTCCAGGAAAGAGGCCCTGGGCCGGCCATGCCTGGAAGTCTTCAGTACCAATGTCTGTAAAACAGCCTGCGTGCTTCGTAAGGCCATACACGCCCAAAAGTCGGTTTTCAATGTGCCGGTCTACATGATCCGGCCGGATTCAAAGCGGGTCCCCATTGTTGTCAATGCAACGATATTAAAAGATCGCAGCGGTCGCAGAATAGGGGGCGTTGAAACATTCCGCGATCTGTCCAACCTCAATAAGCTGCGTAAGTCCTTTCACAAACACTATTTGTTTGAAGATATGGTGAGTAAAAATCAGAAGATGCTTGAAATCTTTTCAACCCTCAAGCTGATCGCCGACAGTGACTGTACGGTTCTGATAGAGGGCGCCACCGGCACCGGCAAAGAACTGCTGGCCAAGGCTGTTCACACCAACAGCCCGCAAAAAAACGGCCCGTTTGTTCCGGTCAATTGCGGCGCGTTGCCCGACACCCTTATCGAATCAGAGCTTTTTGGCTACAAGACCGGCGCCTTTACGGATGCCAAAACAGACAAGCCGGGGCGTTTTGAGCGTGCCCAGAACGGAACGATTTTTTTAGATGAGATCTGCGATATCTCCCTGGCCATGCAGGTTCGCCTGCTGCGCGTTTTGGAAAACAAGGTCTATGAACCGCTCGGGGCCGTTAAAGCCGCCAAGACCAATGCCCGGGTCGTTGTCGCCTCCCAGTGCAACCTGGACAAACTGGTGGAAACCAAAAAATTCAGAGAGGACCTGTATTTTCGTGTGAATGTGATGAAACTGACCCTGCCGAAACTGGCTGAACGAAAGGAGGATATCCCCCTTTTGGTGGAGCATTTCATCACGCAGTTCAATCACCAAAAAAAGAAAACCATTTTGGGCCTTACTCAGGAGGCCATGGCGGCATTGATGCTGTATGACTGGCCCGGCAACATCCGTGAACTTGAAAATGCCATTGAACACGCGTTTGTCCTCTGCAGAGATGAGTTGATTGGCCTGCGACACCTGCCAGATAAGCTGCTGAAGGACATCAATGCCCTTTTTTCACAAAAAAACAAAACGCTGAAGGAGATCGAAAAAAATACAATCCTGCAGACCCTTCGGCGAAACAATTGGAAGAAGATGGTCACCGCCCGGGAACTTGGCATCAACAAAAACACACTCCGCCGCAAGATTGTCAGCTACGGTATCGAAGAGAATTTGTCGAGGTAAAAAAGATGACGAAAAACACTGCGCCAGCGAAAAAAAGAGGCTTGACCGTATTGAGCCCGAAAGATCAATTTCGGTTTAACTGCCGATCAGACATGGATTGTTTTACCCGATGCTGCCGTGATATCACCATATTCCTTACCCCCTATGATATCCTTCGGGTAAAGAATGCCCTTCACCTGTCATCGGAAGATTTTTTAGCCCGATTTACGTTGACCATGGTCGGGGCCACAGGCCTTCCGGTGGTTGTCCTGAAGATGCAGGACGATGACGCAAAAAGCTGTCCGTTTGTCACCGATAAAGGGTGCACCGTTTATCCGGATCGTCCCTGGGCCTGCCGCATATATCCCCTGCAGCCCGAAACCACCAAAATAACTGAAAAGGTGGGCAAGGCATATTATTCGGTGCTGGATGTTCCTTTTTGCCATGGGCTGAAAGCCGACAGGGTTCAGTCGGTGTCTGACTGGATCAACGAACAGGGGGTTCCCGATTATCAGGAAATGGAGGCGCCGTTTAAAAAAATAACCACCAACGAGCGCTTGATCCATGAGAAAATCACGAATCCGAAGATTCAGGAAATATACTATATGGCCTGCTATGATCTGGATCGGTTTCGACGGTTTGTCCTGGACAGTACGTTTTTGAAGCGTTTCGACGTATCACCGGAAGCGGTTGAAGATCTGAAAACCGATGATGTGGCCCTCTATCGGTTTGCGATCAAATGGCTCGAATACGGTTTGCTGGCCCAGCATGTGCTCAAGGTCAAACCGGATGTGATCGCAGCCAGGAAACAGGAACTGGGGATCGAATGACCCATGCGCCACAGACGCCGGCCCTGCCGGAACAGGCGTTTCGTTTTGCCTGCCATAGCAACTTGGCCTGTTTTACAAAGTGCTGTGCCAACCTCCATCTGGTTTTAACGCCCTATGACATCCTTCGCCTGAAAAACAGGCTGCAGGTTTCTTCAGAGGTGTTTTTGGACCGGTACACGGTTGCGGAGACCGATGGGGCATCAGGACTTCCGGTGGTCAGGCTCAAAATGAAACACGATGGCATGCGGCAGTGTCCTTTTGTGGCGCCGGACGGTTGCAAGGTCTATGCGGATCGACCGGGGGCCTGTCGCCTTTACCCTTTGGGACAGGCTGTTTCCAGGATTTTCGAAGGCGATCGGGCCGGGGCCGCTTATTTCAAGGTCAAAGAGGCGTATTGTATAGGGTGGCAGGAAGAAAAAGAGTGGACCATTCAAGCGTGGCTGACGGACCAGGGTCTCGATGAATACAACACCATGAACCAGTCGTTTATGGACGTTTTCACCGGGCGGCCCCTTAAAGCGTTTCAGACACTGGGTGACCGCCAGTTGAAGATGGTTTTTATGGCCGCCTACAACCTGGATGCGTTTCGCGACTTTGTGTTTAAAAGTTCTTTCTTGAGTCGGTTTGACATCGCCGAGGACGTGCAGGCGGCCATCCGGACGGATGATGTCGCGTTGATGGCCTTTGCCTGCAGGTGGCTCAAATTCGCATTGTTTGGTGAACGGCGCATTTCCGTTCAGCCACCGGGACCCGTTGACACGCCGGCCTGATCTTCGATAATGTCATCCTTTAACGCGTCTTCGGACCAGACCGGCAAGGGGGTAAATCTGCCGGTGTCGGGGTCTAAACGGCAACGGTAGGATGCCCGGGTCGCCTGCTGTTCCCATACCTGTTCCCATCCTTGAACATAATAAGGACAAGCATCGTTAAAGCAGACATAAAAAAAATCATTGGGCCAGGTGGATGCAATGGGGACCCGCCATTTTTTCATTTCCCGGCCGCAGTGGGGACACTGGGGCATTTTTTGAACTGTCATATCTATTTTCCTCGATTATAAAAATTTTATTGATAAAACCCGCCATCCAAAAAAGAGGGACACATGACCGAAATTATCGATTACTATGAGGCGAGCCTGGAAAACGGCTCCTTGATGATGCAACCGTTTTGCGCCTGCGGTAATGATCTGAATGAAAATTATTTCTGCGAAAAATGCAGTCGGAAATGCCAGTGTCGCCAGGTGATCTGCCAGGATGAAGAGACGCTGGCGGTGGTCCGGCGTTACATCCGGGAATCATCCCAATTTTCAGGTTTAAAAACCAGACTTGCCGAAAAAGACAGCGCCTGAACGAAAACCGCCAATTTTACCGCTGTGCTGTGTTTTCAAGGTCCTTTAGCCGGCGAATCGCCCTTTCGATCATTTGTTCCCCGCCGATCTTATCGTTTGCCGCCACCATTGGCGGCAGTGCTTTGATGTCGTTGAAGCGTCCCAATGCATCGCCTGCCCAGTTGACGATATGCGGACTATCATGTTCGAGCAGGCCCAGCAGTAACCGGTAGGCCTCGGGGGTTTGAACATTTCCGAGGACCGATAAGATGCCGGTTTTGATCGGATCGAATTTCCGGTCTATTGTAAAGGCTTCCTGAATATACGGTATGACGGATGCACCTCTTTTTTCAAGATAATGGAGGCTGGCGCCGGAAGAATAGGCAAATCCGAACATGGAGATGTCAATAAGCGGCCGTATGGCCTGATCGGCGGGGTAGGTTGCCAGGATTTCGGGTACAAAAAGACCTGCCCAAGCGTATTTGCATGACAGCGGCAGGAGATACGGTATCGCTTCTGGGCCGATGACCTTGAGCCGTTCCAGGGTATCTTTCAAGCCGCTGCGGCGCAGTTCCAGTCCCTTAGCATGTTTCTGGGGAAATCGGGTGATATCATCTGCGGTTTGGAGCGCGTTGACAAGGCCGATGATCTCGACATTTTTTTGAATCGGATATTGCTCCTGATAGTCTTTGGCCTTTATGGCGATCCAGTATTTTTGCAGCCAGGTCAGGGGCGGATAGTAATAAGACAGCGCTGGTTGGTCGAGGTCGGCGTCACGGTAGCGACCGTGTTCGATAAAAAAAGATTTTTCCGATTCGGCAATGGCCAGCCGATGTTTGCAGATCTTGATGGCCGCTTCGAATCTTTTGGTATATAAGTGGCCGGTCGCTACAATATCATGGAGCCTGTCTTCGTTCGGATATCGTTCCAGCAGTTTTGACGCCCGGTCAATGGCCTGATCATGCCGCCCGGCCCTGAGCAGACCGAACGTCTTTTCGATCTGTTGAATCAGTTGATTCTGTTCCTTGGCGCTGTCCCGCTGATTTTCTGCCTCGGCCTTGTTTTGCGTCTGTCCGGCCGTGGGCTCATGACCCAGACAGCAATGCTTATATTTTTTTCCCGATCCGCAGGGGCAGGGGGCATTTCTACCAATTTTTTCCGGCGGTGTACCGGTTGTCGCTTTGGCCCGTTCGTGGTGAACCTGAGACAGCAGATCGTCTCGCATCTGCAGCAGGTGCATTTCGGTAATGCCTGCTTCTTGCGCGATACGCTTGGAATTCCCACCCTGCAGGAGTTTTAAAACCGGTTCAAGGTCCGTTTCGGACATGGTATCAAATTTAACACTGTTGTCGGTAGTCATAAGTGTCGCCATTTCCCTTTCAAAAGCGCCTATATGCTTTCAAAAAACTCAATGCAGGCCTGGGCAAATCCGGCCGTATAGGCCTTAAAATCGAAGCCTTTGTCCGTCATATGTCGGTTCAGGATTTCAGCGCGATACAGGTCCCAGGTTGGCGGAATGCTGCCCGAACGGGATATGGCGGCCAGTTCATCATAATCTGCTTCGTGGCTGGCAAATTCACTTCCTTTTTGATAACCCCGGCTGAACCAGTTTCCGGTCATTTTTTTATCCCTTTACACGGTCGTGATCGTTTTTCCAACCGTCTGTGGTATTGGCATGTAAAGCCCGTGTTTTAAATAAACGATGGCCGCACAAGGGTACCAGGCTCATGCAGCCACCGCAGGAGGATACCCGTATGGCAACACAGGTATCTTGCCAAGACTGAATCTATATCAACAGCGGCCCCAATGGATACCGGACGCGTTCTGCTTGAATGCCCGAAAAACGTCAGGGTCCAGGATATGGATTCCGTCTTGGTCAAATTTTAACAGCCGGAAAGAGTCTACCTCTTCCTGCTCTTCAATGATTTCGTCACAGAGCGCCACCAAATTCTGTACCGCGTCCACATGTGTTTCGACAGTCGCCCGGACAATCGACATGTGCGGCCGGGCCGGATCTTTTTGATAGCCGGCCAGGATCACTTCCGCCATCTTGTGTTCGCTGACCGTGCAGGGGAAAACCGCTACATAGACCTCTGTCACCCGCTCAATGACTGGTTTGTGCCTGTCCGGTGCCATTATTTTGCAACTCCCTTAAAATGGGAAAAATAATCCGAAACTGCCTAAAAAAACACAGCCCGGGCACCGGGTATCGGCGCCCGGGGATAGCGCACTGATTTGGGTTTACATCCCCACGACTTCTTTAATGTCCACCAGATGGACAATCGGCCGTGTGAGCATGGTGAACTCATCTTTTTCGGCATCGTAGGTTGAGTTTACAAACACCTTGCCCCATTTGTCATGATCCATTTTTGGAAAATCCGTCCGATAGTAATACCCCGGCCAATGGGTCTCCTCTCGGTACAGCTTGTGACGGGTATGGGCCTCGGCAATCTGGACCCGGTGAACATTTTCCCAGCACCGCATCAATTCATGGAGGTTTCGCGCCGCGAGCTTGGACAGATCTTCTTTCAGCAGTTTGAGCAGATCCAGTGCAATGTTCAGGGTCGATGCGTTGCAGTTGTAGTTGGAACCCCATCCGGCCACATATTCATCCATAATCTTGTTGAGGCGGAACATCGCCATTTTGGGGGTAATGTAATACGGATTGACCTCTTCCACCGGCAGGTCATATTTTTTATGGGGCGTACCCAAGGTGGTATACCCTTTGTGCTCCTCATAATGCTTGAGCGGCAGCGCGATCTGTTCCTTGATCTTGTCCACATCAGCCGGGTCGAATTCCGGCATATCCGGATTTTCCACGCAGAATTTCACCGCGGCTTTAGCTGCGATGCGTCCTTCGGTGAAAGAGCCCGAAGAGAATTTATGGCTCGAAACGCCAACGCCGTCGCCGGCTGCAAACAACCCCTTGACCGTGGTCATCCGGTTATAGCCCCAAAAGTACTCGTTTTTGGAACCGTCCGTCTGAAGATCTTCGGGGCCGCTGCACCAGGCTCCTGAGGCGCCGGAGTGGGATCCGATAAAATAAGGCTCGGACGGCATAATTTCGGAAGGCCCTTCTTCGGGAAAGACATCCTTGGCCGCCCAGAGAATCGCCTGGCTGATGGTCATGTCCAGAAAATCTTCCCATGCCTCGGCTTCGAGTTTTTTCATTTCTTTTTTGTAGGCTTTTTTATCCGGGGCCTGTTCGGCAATTTTGGCAATCGCCTTATCCGTATGGATAAAGATGGGGCCATCGCCCTTTTTGTACATTTCAACCATCATCAGATGGTTCCGGAGACAGGTGGGAATCGGTTTGACCTCCCCGTAAGGCGGCCAATTGTGAAGTTCGCCCCCTTCTGCCAGGCCTTCTGCCATATAATTAAAACCGCTTGCCGAGGTTGCCGATGCCTTGAACAGAAGGAACCATGCCCCTACGGGACCGTATCCATCTTTATACCTGGCTGGAATAAAAACAACTTCCTGGGAGGTCATTTCGGCACCGGCTGTGGTCGTCAGATAACTACTCGATCCAGCGTTCCAGGGTGGATACCACGCCCGGCCGAGGCCTTCTCCGGTGGACCGCGGCTTGAAGACATGGACGGCCCCGCCTGCGCTGACAATGCAGGCTTTGAATTTAAAGATATAAATCTCGGGGTCTCTTACGCTGAACCCAACAGCCCCGGCGACCCGATTTTTATCGTTTTTGTCCAACAGCAGGCGAACGACAAAAACGCGTTCAATCAGATTTTCCATGCCGATGGCGTTTTTGGCAGCTTCTGCCACGATGGCCTTGTAGGATTCGCCATTGATCATCAGCTGCCAGCGGCCTTCATGCACATAGTTGCCGTCCGGGTCTGTCCAGATGGGCAGCCCGTAGCCCTCGAACATGTGCACCGATCCGTTGACATGCCTGGATATATCCATAACCAAATCATCACGGCAGAGGCCCATGAGGTCCTGCCGGACGTAACTGAGATAATCGACAGGGGTGTTGTCACCCTGATACTGATTGATGGCGGAAAGTCCCATTCCCACGGCACCGCTTCGTTCCATGGCGGCCTTGTCGACCACGGTGACTTTGAGGCCATTTTCTTTTGCCCAATGGGCACCTTCCACGGCTGCCCCGCTTCCGGCCATTCCCGGGCCAATGATCAAAAGATCGGTGTTTACCTCTATGGTTTTAAATTCCTGCATCATTCATCACCTCCCTTTATGCTTCAAGTGTCCAGAGTTGATCGGCTTTCAGAGATGCCGGTTCTGTAAAAAGTAATTGATCGTCCAGGCTGCCCGGTCCTACACCGAAGCCGCCGTCTGGTTTGGCCTCCCCCTCGGGGGTGGTCCGGATGGGAAATTTAAACCGCTTGATGGTTCCCCCCCTGAATTTGACGGTCCACATAATGTCTTCGGTCCCCCGCATGGGCACAACGCTGGCACCCAAAGGGGTGAAATCCGCGTAACCCCGAACCTCAACTGCCTGGGTCGGACATATTTTGACGCAATTGTAGCACTCCCAGCACATATCCGGTTCAGCATTATAAGCTTTCATCCGCTCCGGATCCAGAATCATCAGATCGTTTGGGCAGATGTACATGCAGGCGGTTTTGTCTCCGCCTTTGCATCCATCGCATTTTTCATCAATGACAAAACTAGGCATTCTTTCCTCCTTTAGCGTCAGGTGTTTTTGGCCATATTTTTCTAACCTTCAAGTCTATAACGCGGTATCATCACCTCCCTGTATTCGGTTGACGTGAAAACTGACTGTACCACGCCTGTAAACGGTTAAATTCCCATGTGCTCTATTGTGGAACATATTCTATCTGAAGCGTTTTATCTTCCATTGGAATAAAATAATATCAGCAATATTTGCGCCATATTTATATGTCATTTGGGAATGCCGATAAGTATATGATTAGTTGACACAATTTAAAAAATGGCATTGCGATGTCAGGCAGTGGATTCTGTGGAAGGGTCCAAAACGAGGATTCTCGGTAAACAAAAGGCCCTGTTTTTAACCCATTGGCAGGTGCCGGTGTCTCCCCGGCCGTAAAAATATAACTTATTGATTATAAAGTGAATAAAAATATTTTGACATAAGGGGGTATAGAATGTCCCCTAACGTTTTCAGGCAGGTGTGTGCCAACAATCGGGCTGGGTGCTGGGTCCAAAAAGGAGTAAGCGTTTCCGCCGTTTATTTAAGCGCTGAAATAGATTCGAAGCAGATAGAAATAGGCAATCGTGCAAAAGACCAGGACCGTGCATGAGACCAGGAGGTATCGATAGACCGGCATGAGAGACGATTGGAAATATTCGTTGGACAACAGCAGGCACAGATGGAGCGGTGAAAGCAGGACACCGGTAAATCCGGAAGAAAGGGCCAGCATCATATAGGGCAGCATGAGGTGGGTTTCCCCGGTTGTGTGGATCAGGGAAATCAAAATAGGAAAGGTCGTGCCGACAAAGGCGATGGTGATGCCGGAGACGATGCCGACGATAAAGGGTAACAGTATCGCGATGGGAAGCAGCGGAATCCGCCAGCGCAGAAAGGTTTGACTGACCTGTTCAACGGCATGGCAATCCTGGAGCCCCCCCTTGAACACGAGGATGGCGGCCACCATATAAAAAATATTCAGCAGGGCCCGGCTGCGAAGAATTCCCCACCGGGAAGCGACCGGTAATCGGTTCACCCGCCAGGTCCATGCGATGGACAGCACAAGGGCAATAATCAAACCGGTTTCCTTGGCGACGCTGCTGAAACCGTGGTGTTTGAATACCGGCGTCAGCAGGTTACCGATGATAAGACCGAGCACAATCACGATCAGAATGGGGGCCAGTTCCTTTAAAAACAGTCCGGGAGTGGCTTTATCAGTTGTTTTTTCCGTTCCTCCGTTTTTGTTTTGTCGCATCATCCTCATTAATGGCACATACCCCACTATCAGGACCACAAGGGTCAGCGGAAACAGGAATACAATAAATTGCCATAAATCAAGCGCTGCCAGTGCCGTTGTCAACAGCACCCCCGGATACAGGGGCCACCAGTATTCCCAGATATGCCGAAACCAGTAATTGATATAACTCAGCTGGGAATCGCTCAGTTGATATCGTGATCCGATATCTTTAACCATGGGGGCTGAAAAGATGGCCCCGCCGGGCATGGGCAAGAGACCAATCAGTGCTGGGAAAACAATGATATTGAGACCTTCATGACGGATGAGTCCCCGGAAACCATTCAACAGGCGTGTCATCTGGCCGGTTTTTTCCAAACTATGGCTCAGCACCAGGATCAGCGACACCACCACCGACAGGGACAGGGTCTTGGGGTCAATCAGGGCATGAACTGCAGATTCAATAATAGCAACAACGGGCTGTCCGAAAAGAAATCCCATGGTGACAGTGCCCATCATGAACGCATTGCCCAAAGATAATTTGAGCCGCATGCCGCCCAGCATGAGGGAAAAGACGATGAGTAATTTAAACAGTACCGGAATCTGTGCCATGTTGTTTTGTTGTACCCTTTTTTGCAATATCGGAAATCTTACCGCTGCCTTTTCAGCGACCAGGGCTTGCTCATATCAGAAGATCGGAATTCAACTCAAGATAAAATTGGTTCCTCGCTATTTTGTGTGGGTGTTATGATTTAAAGCCGCACTTCAGATCTGAACTTGACATCGCTATCAATAGCAGTATCATTGTTTCATAAAAGGCATGGTTGAAAAATTAAATGTTGGTTTATGCGCAGAATTTCCTGGTTTAAGTGGGTTGGCCGAAATATCGGAATCTGCCTTAAAAGGCATCTGAAATATAGTTGATGATGTGGTAAAGGATATGACGGCAAATAAAGAAAAAATTCCTGAGCCTATTGCCATCAAAAATTATAGCGGGAAATTTATGGATTGCGTTCCACCTGATGTTCATCGTGCGCTTGCCATTAAAGCAGCAGAAGCCGGCGTAAGTTTAAATCGTCTCGCCAGTTCCAGAATAAGCTGTTAATTCAAAAATATAAAAAGTTGTTGCAGCGAACCGCAAGGGGCTCACCCTCGCTCCGCTCGGCGGTCCCTGAATGCCAACGATAAAAGGATGGCCGCCCCTCATCAGGCTTAAAAATTTGGGATAAAAAGAATGCATTTTTCAGAAATGAGGTTTTCCGGATGGGCGTAGCCGCAGATATTGTCATTATCGTGGTTGCCGCCTTGATTGGCGCACTCATCGCGCAAAGAATCAAGCAACCGTTGATTTTGGGGTATATTCTTGCCGGGATTGTTGTGGGACCCTACACGGGGGGGGTCACGGTTGGAGATATCCATGAGATCGAACTCCTGGCAGAAATAGGCGTGGCCCTTCTTCTCTTTGCGCTGGGGTTGGAGTTTTCCATCAGCGAATTAAAACCGGTACGGAATATCGCCCTGTTCGGAACCCCTGTTCAAATTTTGCTGACCATCGGTTTTGGCTTTTTTCTTGGCAAATATTTAGGGTTGTCTACAGGGCACGCAATATGGTTAGGCGCCCTGATATCACTTTCCAGCACCATGGTGACCCTGAAAACCCTTATGAGCAGAGGGCTTGTGGGGACACTGTCCAGCCGGGTAATGATTGGTATGCTCATTGTTCAGGATTTGGCCGTCATCCCGATGATGATTATCCTCCCTCAACTGAGCAACCCCGAGGCGGGTTTGCCCCTTTTGGCCATTGCCGTGATCAAGTCCGGAATTTTCCTGCTGGCCATGTTTTATATGGGCAGAAAGGTACTCCCATGGTTGCTGGCGCATGTGGCCCAGTGGAACTCCAGAGAACTTTTCATTTTATCCATCACGGCCATCGGTCTCGGGGTGGGGTATGCCACATACCTTTTCGGACTTTCTTTTGCTTTCGGCGCTTTTGTTGCGGGAATGGTTTTGAGTGAGTCTGATTATGGCCATCAGGCATTGAGTGACATTATTCCTCTCAGGGATATTTTCGGCCTTTTGTTTTTTACATCGGTGGGCATGCTGCTTGACCCGATATATTTATTCGAAAACTGGGCCAGGATTCTCTCCCTGGTTATCGTCATCGCCGTCTTCAAAGGGTCACTATTCACCGTTCTGGCAATGCTGTTTCGATATATCAATATTGTTCCAATGGCAGTCGGGCTCGGGTTGTTTCAGGTGGGTGAATTTGCCTTTGTGCTTGCACGATTGGGACTTGAAACGAAAGCCATCGACCAGAGGTTGTATTCTCTCGTCCTCGCCGTGTCGGTATTGAGCATGATGCTGACCCCATTTGCTTCGGCCATGGCGGCGCCCCTCTATAAATTAAAAAAACGATTGTTCAAGTATGAGCCGCTGCAAACAGAAAACATTCCGCATTCCGGACTTACGGACCATGTCGTCATTGCCGGCGGCGGGCGGGTGGGACAACACATCGCCCAGGCCCTGACGCAACTTCATCTTCCTTTTGTCATTATTGAATTTAATCACCAGCGAATGCTTGAATGTAAGGCGGCAAAATATCCGGTTATCTATGGCGACATGAGCCAGCCAACGGTAATCGATGTTTCCCAGTTACAGGCAGCCAAACTGTTGCTTATTACCACGCCTTCAGTTGTTACGTCGCAGTCCATTATAGAACAGGCCCTTCGCTTCAGGCCGGAACTGCATATCATTGTCAGGGCCACTGGCGCTGAACATGCCCGGGCATTATATGAAAATGGGGTTTATATGGTGGTTCTGCCGGAGATGGAGGCAGGGCTTGAAATTGCAAGGCAGGCACTTCTCCACCTGGAAATTCCTGTCGCCGTTATTCAGCAATATACCGATGCCGTGCGGCAAAAAAGTTATGCGCCGATTTATCAATCGAGCAGTGACCATCAGCTTCTGGCCAAACTTGATAATATAAAAAACATGTTGGAGATATCATGGGTTACGCTCATGCCCGGAAGTCCTCTTATCAGTCAAAGCCTTAAAGATGCGGCCGTTCGCACCAGAACCGGCGCATCGGTTGTCGGGATTATCCAGGGAAAATTATTTCATTCCAACCCTGAAGCGGATTATTCTTTCCAAGAAGGGGATCTGGTCGCGGTTGTCGGGAATCAGCAAGAACGAAATGAATTCAAAAAAATAGCCGGAGTTTGACAGCATATTCGACGAGGAGGGAAATTTTTATGAGAAAAATATGGTTGTTTATATTTATGTTTTTCGCAGTGAGCACCGTTTCAACTTTCGCCTATGCTGATAACACAATACTGTTATCGAAAGCCCAGACTATTTATGTTCCCGCATATTCCCATATTTACAGTGGCGATCGTGAAAGGCCTTTCTTGTTGACTGTAACCGTCAGCATCAGAAATACTGATCCGAATCAACCGATTAAAATTATAACTGTTGATTATTACCAAACACAGGGTAATCTGCTGACAAAATTTATGGAAACACCGGTTACTTTAAAACCACTGGAATCGATACGCTATGTTATCCCGGAAAAAGACAAAGCTGGCGGTTCCGGCGCTAATTTTATTGTTGAATGGAAATCCGACAAATTCGTTAATCCGCCTATTGTTGAATCGGTAATGATTGGAACAAGATCTGGGCAGGGCGTTTCTTTTATCTCTCGCGGTCAAGCTATTAGTACAACAGAGTAAGGATGGCATATGCGCGAACGGTTGTATGAAGTGATCTTCGGCACGGATACGCCGGCCGGCAAGGCGTTTGACGTGATCCTGATCTGGAGTATTCTGATCAGCGTGGCCTGTGTCACCCTGGAAAGCGTTCGCGCGATCCGCGATGCCTATGGTGGCATACTCTACGGCATTGAATGGTTTTTTACCATTTTATTCACCATTGAATACGTCCTGCGCCTGGTCAGTGTCAAACGGCCGGGGGTTTATGCCACCAGTTTTTTCGGCATGGTGGATCTGCTGGCCATTTTGCCCACCTACCTGAGCATCTTTGTTCCCGGTAGTCAGTCGCTGCTGACCATTCGCACCCTGCGCCTGCTGCGGGTGTTCCGGGTGTTCAAGCTGACCCATTTTACCCGCGAAGCATGGGTACTCACCAGCGCGCTGCGGGCCAGCGGCCGCAAAATCGGCGTATTTATTTTTGCCGTTCTGGTGATTGTCGTCATCTGCGGCTCGGCCATGTATGTGCTGGAGGGAGAAAAAAGCGGGTTTAACGACATTCCCACCAGCATTTACTGGGCGATTGTCACGCTGACCACCGTCGGTTACGGGGACATATCCCCGCATACGCCCCTGGGAAAGGTGCTGGCCTCTTTTCTGATGATCATGGGATACGGCATCATCGCGGTTCCCACCGGCATTGTCTCTGTTGAGCTTTCTCAGAGCACCAACAAAGCGGCGGGACGGCGGGTGTGCGCCGGGTGCGGTCTGACGGGGCACACGGCTGATGCCCGGTATTGCCGGCGTTGCGGCGCGGAATTGACATAAAAGATATTATGAAAAAAACAAAAATTATTTATGAAGAAAAAAGCATCCTCACGGCAAAATATTATCATCCACAGTCTGATGATTATTTGGAATATAATGCCACTATTAAAATAAAAGACTCAGGGAAGAACCCAATAGAAATGGTTTTAGAATTCGATGGGATACTTCCCTACGTTGGTATCATGCCACCCAAAGAGCATACTATCAGAGCGCCATCTATTTTGGAATTACACCAGAAAATCGTTCGTTGGCTTAAGAAATATGGATATATTTTAATATAAAACCGAACCCAACATGCCAGTCCAAGAACAATACTGCACAAAAGATTATTAATTTGACATCAGCTTGTTACAAACGGTGTGCTGGATATAATACGGCAGATGCGATCAAGAGGAGGCGGCTTGCGGTTGGCTAAAAATATTTCTCAAAAAGAAACAATCGATCTTCTAAATAAGTGCTGGATGACACATGATGGGTTGTGGTTTTTTCATTGCCTGCAAGAATTTGGGATTGAGGCAACAAATAAAATCAACAAGTCCGCGATAAAATCATTATCTTCAATTGAAATAAAAAGAATCAAAAATACGCTTGGATTTGATAAAGAGATTAAAACATATGCCGATTTCAGGATCTTTTTTGAAACGGCATCCCAATTTATGATCCCTGATTTTATGAATGTGACATTCAGTTATCCTGAAGAGAACAAACTGGCGTGGGCGTTTGACCAGGGGAAATGCTTTGCATATGCCGGGATTAAAAGGATAGGTGTCATAGACCAGTATGAATGTGGTGTCCTTTACAGAATAAAGTGCTGGCTTGAAGAACTTGGCATAAACCATCGATTCAATCCGGAGATTGGCCGGTGTCTGATGCATCATCGGGGACATTGTTCAGGCGACATAGAATTTTTTTTTGAAAACCAATAGCATCGGCACAGCCGGTTTATGGGTGGCGCCAGAAGCCCTCACTGTCCTTAAAACGGTTATTAAGCCTGGCGGACCTTTTTTATAATCTGCTGTTATTCCCTGTTTACCCGGTTATGGATAATCTGAAAAAATGAAAATTCTTCACGTACTCAGTCAGCGGCCGGATTCAACCGGCAGCGGTATATATGTGCAGGCCATGATTCGGGAAGCCGCGTCCTGGGGCGATGACAATTATCTGGTGGCAGGTGTCGATGCGGATGGTTGTGATGAAACAGATTGTATTGCCCAAGACAAGTCCATGTTTGTAAAATTTCATACGGCAGACGTTCCCTACCATATTCCGGGCATGAGTGATGTCATGCCTTATGACAGTACACGGTTTTGCGATTTTTCCAAAGATGATCTGCTGGCGTATGAAGGGGCTTTTTCCGGGGTACTTGAAGATGCGGTTCACAGGTTTAAACCGGATATTATTCATAGCCATCACCTATGGATTATAAGCGCGCTGGTTCGTCGACTTTTTCCGGCCATTCCCATGGTCACTTCCTGCCATGGTTCGGATTTGCGACAATTTCAAAATTGTTCTCACTTTCAAAAAAAGGTTTTAACCGGGTGCCGAAAAATCGATGCGGTAATGGCTTTAAGTACGGCACAAAAAAATGAGATTATCCGGTTGTACGATCTGGCACCTGAAAAAGTGGCTATTACCGGTGCCGGTTATAACGACGGTCTGTTTTATTTAACCACAAAACCAACCCCTGATCCTGTGCAATTGGTGTATGCCGGAAAATTGAGTAACGCCAAGGGGGTGCCCTGGCTGTTGCGTGCTTTGCAATCCGTTCGTTCACCTGCATGGAAACTACATCTTCTGGGCGGCGGCAGCGGACCGGAAAAAGCGGATTGCCTCATGCTGGCCAGACAATTGGGGGGAAACGTCAGTGTTCACGGCGCGCTTTCCCAAAAACGATTGGCTGAAATAATGAGGCAATCCCATATCCTGGTATTGCCCTCTTTTTATGAAGGGTTACCCCTTGTTGTTTTAGAAGGGCTGGCCAGCGGCTGCCGGATTGTGGCCACGGATCTTCCGGGAACCAGGGAAGTGCTCGGCAATTCCGATACGGATTTTATCGATCTGGTCAGGACCCCGCGGTTACGGTTTACAGATCAGCCATACCGGGAAGATGAAACGCTATTTGAACAAAATTTGAAAAAGGCCCTTCACCGGCAGATTTGTGCGGCATCCCGGTGCCCGAAAATTGATTTGTCGCCAATTCAGGATAAAATTGATTCTTTTACCTGGTCAGCCATATTTGAAAAAGTCAGAAAAGTTTACCTGTCATGCTTTGATGAATACAAAAAGGAAACCAGATGATTCCTTTGAATGAAACCAAATTTGATCCTAAAAAATTGCAGAAATTGAATAATCCACAAAGATTGATGGATATTCCTCCCGATTATGTTTGGGGAAAATTGAATATAGAAAAACCGGGCGTATTTGTCGATATAGGTGCCGGAACAGCATTTTTCAGTGTTGCTTTTCTCCAAAAATCCAAACTTTCGACAATCTATGCCTGTGACTCATCCGAAGTAATGATCAACTGGGTAAAGGAAAATGTTTCTCCAAAATATCCGAATATTATTCCTATAAAAATTAAAGAACAGTATGTGCCCCTTGATGACGGAATAGCAGACTTGGTGTTTATGATAAATCTGCATCATGAATTAGAGAATCCATCTCTGACGGTTGAAGAATCGAATAGGATCTTGAAACCCGATGGAAAAATCTTTATTGTTGATTGGAAAAGAAAAGATATGCCGGAAGGGCCGCCTGCGAAAATAAGGTGTTGGCCTGAGCAAGTTAAAAAACAATTGGTAAATGCCGGATTTAAACAAGTAGATATTTATAATGAATTGCAGAAGCATTTTTTGGTGGTCGGGAAAAAGGACCCGCTTTACACATAACCTGTGAGGATTGACAGGACCTGAAAGGTTGTTTACAGCGATTTCAGATAACCTTGCCCTGCACTCGGATGGCAATTTCGCTGCACTCCATTACCACCGGTGAAAGCCATAAAATCAAAAAAGGTGAATCCAATGTCAAAAATAAAATTATCGGTTTTTATATTGCTAATTTTGGTTGGTTGCCAAAAGGATACCCATGAATGGAATCCTATCTTTGAAGAAACTAATTTTAATTATTTCAATGCCGGCATAGAAAAATCATTATCACTGATAGATGATGCATATTCGGAAGCCACGGAAATCAAGCATGAATCAATACAAGAAAAACTGCATCAGGCCAAAAACAGGTTGCTTGAAATAAAAGACTACTACGTCCCCCTGACAGCTGTCAGGCAGAAAATTTATGACGCCGAAAGATCCTACAAATTGAACAATATTGAAAAATCAGAAAAACTGCTGACAGACTCAATATCAATATTATCGTCATTGGATGTAAAGACAAAAAGCGATAATTTTGACAAAGTAATTTTAAACTTAAATTCAATGATTAATGCTGTAATCGCCTCATTTGATGAAGATTCAAAACTCAACACTTACAATAAAATGAAAGCATTGGGCGAGCATGTAAACCTACTGCTTTCCAGGGGTGATCTTGTTCTTTCAGGGATAGAATTCGAAAAATAACGGCACAACCTGGGGCTGTGCAGAGGCATAAACCACTGGTCTCGATGCAGATGAAACGCTTTTTACGAGTTTGCCAAATATGAAAGGTTAAAAATGAGTAGCGCCTCGACGTTAATGTGGGGAATGATATTTGGTTCCATCGGGTTGGGATTTTTTGTTTACGGCAAAAAACAAAAAGCGGTTATTCCGTTTTTCAGTGGTATCGCGTTAATTGCTTTTCCCTATTTTATTTCAAATGTATATGTCCTTGTGCTATTCGGTATTGTTTTGATATCGTTACCATTTTTTATAAAAATATAGGGCATGCGGTCAAAGACAAGTCCTTTTGATAATCGGCCTTGACAGGGTACCCAAAGCCGGTTATAAAAATCACAAAAAGTGCGACAGCAAAGCGGTTATTTCAAACGGTTTCATATCCTGAAACAATCGCAGAGATACAAGGTTATGCCAGGCAAACGCCATCCCGACCTTTACGGGGTGGCGTTTTTTTATTGGGCCGCCCCGTAAGGCACTTAACAACGGAGGCCCCATGATTATTAAAATTACTGTCCTTGTGGTTTATTTTTTAACCGTTCTCTGCATCGGATTGATCGCCCGGACCCGCTGGAAGTCAACGCCGGAAACCTATTTTCTGGCCGATCGCAAACTGGGTACCGTAATCCTTCTGGGCACCATGGTGGCCACCAATTTTTCGGCATTTACGGTGTTCGGCACCTCCGGGGCCGGATACCGGGACGGGTATGCCTTTTTCCCCATTATGGGGTTCGGTACCGGCTTTATGGCCCTGACGTTCTGGATTTTGGGGCGCAAAATATGGCAGGTGGGCCGGGCCCATGGCATTGTTACGCCGCCCGAACTGGTACACAAAATGTATCAAAGTTCTTTTTTATCGGTTCTGTTTGCCCTTGTGATGATTGTTTTTACCATCCCCTACCTGGCACTGCAGCCCATGGCTGCCGGGTATGCGTTAGAGGAACTGGTGGGATTGCCCTACCTGTATGGGTGCATGCTGGTGACCGCCATTATCCTGTTGTATACGCTGCGGGGCGGGTTGCGGGCCGTTGCCTGGACCGATCTGTTCCAGGGGTTGCTCATGTTTTTTCTGCTGCTGTCGGCGCTTTTTATGGTGGCCCGTTTTCATGGCGGATTTATAGCCGCCAACAAAAAAGTGCTGGCCGATTTTCCCCAGCTTTTTTCAAGGCCCGGGGGTCAGGGGAAATATACCTGCGGGATCTGGTTCAGTTATATCCTGCTCTGGTTTTTGTGTGATCCCATGTTTCCCCAGTTGTTTCAGCGTTTTTTTGCCGCGAAAAATGAGAAAATTCTGTCGCGTACCATGTTTTTTTATCCCCTGGTGTGTACGGTTGTTTTTATTCTGCCCATATCCGTGGGGGTGCTGGGGCGTCTGTCATTTCCCGATCTTGTGGGCAGGCAGGCCGATCGGATTCTGCCCATGGTGTTGACCCTGATTTCCGGAGACTTTATGGCGGCCCTTGTCATGGCGGCGGGTCTGGCAGCCCTCATGTCCACCATGGATTCACAGCTGCTGACCTTAAGTTCTATTTTTACCCGGGATATCCTTCCCCTGACAGGCTGGCGAAGGCACAGCGGCAGTGCCGCCGGGCGAATTTTTGTCATTTTTCTCAGCCTGGCCGGTCTGGCCCTGGCCTGGAAGCCGCCGGCAACGATTCTGCAGATCGCCACCCAGACCTTTACCGGACTGGCGGTGCTTTTCCCCACGGTTGTGTTCGGGCTCTATTTAAAAAAAGTGTTTCCCCTGGCAGCCATTGTCTCGATTTTAGCGGGCGAAAGTGCCCTGCTTGTTTTTTATTTCAAATGGCTGTCCGCCGCTCCGTTCCTGCCGGTGATATGGGTGATGCTGGTGACGTTTGCCGTCTATCTGACCACTCATTTGGTACTGCTCTGGAAATGCGGGGACCTGACCTTCAGGGTACCCATGTGGCTCTTTGACCCCTATTTTTATTTGATAACGGGCGTTTTTGTGCTGGCCATGGATTTCTGGGCATGGCAAAATATTCGGCCCCTGTTTATGGGGGTTCCAGGCTGGATGGCCTATTTTGTGGTTCTCTCGGCAATTCAGACCCTTTTAATGGTATTCATGGTGCGCCGGGCACACGGCCGGATAAAATAATTGTCGTGACCGGACCCGGGGCAGACATTATCACCCTGTTTTCTCAGCCAGATGGAATATCTTGGGCTACTGCCTACGGCGTATTGAAATAATTTTAATTTTGTCCTCTCATCTTTCCGATATCGGTATGCAGCAGGTTAAAGATGGCTTCCACTTGACGGCACAAGGTGTCGTACTGCTCCGGGTAAAGGGATTGGGCTCCGTCGCTCAAGGCCTGGTCCGGGGCATGGTGGACCTCCACCATCAGGCCATGGGCTGCACCGGCAACGGCGGCCCGGCTCAATGGGGTTACCTGGTCGCGTCGCCCGGCGGCATGGCTGGGGTCGACAATAACCGGCAGATGGCTTTCATTGCGGATATGCGGGATGGCCGACAGGTCCAACGTGTTGCGGCTGTGGTGAACAAAGGTCCGTACCCCTCTTTCACACAGGATGACATTTTCATTGCCGCCATCTAAAATGTATTCGGCGGCCATGAGCCATTCGTCTATGGTGGCGGCCATCCCCCGTTTGAGCATTACCGGTTTTTCGGCATGTCCGGCCCGTCGCAGCAGGCTGAAGTTCTGCATGTTGCGGGTGCCGATCTGGATGATGTCGGCGTATTTTTCCACAAGATCAAAGGTTGTAAGATCCATCACTTCGGTCACCACCGGCATACCGGTTTCCTCGCGAACGGCGGCCAGAATTTTAAGCCCTTCCAGACCCAGTCCCTGGAAGGAGTAGGGGGAGGTGCGGGGTTTAAAGGCACCGCCCCTGAAAATCTGCGCCCCGCTACGCTGTACATGCCGGGCAATGGTCAGGGCCTGCTCCAGACTTTCAATGGCGCAGGGACCGGCGATCATGGTCAGGTGGCCGTTGCCGATCTCAATGTCGCCGATTTGGATGATGGTGTCCTCGGATTTGAATTCGCGGCTCACCAGCTTATACGGCCGGGTCACCGGAATCACATCCCGTACCCCGGGAAAGCCGGCAAAAAGAGCTGCATCCACCGGCCCCTTGTTGTGCAGGACCCCGATGGAAACCCGCTCCCCCCCGGGAATAGGTCGGGCATTGTACCCTTTTTCGGTGATGGCGGCCACCACGGCATCGATCTGATCAGATGTTGCATTTTTATCCATGACAATCAGCATGATATTTCCTCCTATTTCTATTTTTTTATGTGTTTACAAATGATGGTCTCGTAAAAAATCGGTTTCAGACGGTTTCATAAAAAGTTCAAATTCAAGGCGTGCAAATTTTGCCATCATGAGGCGTAACCATCGTAGGTTGAATGATTGCAGAATGCAGCGCAACGCAGGAGTTGGATTTTTTACAAAACCGTCAAAAATAAAAAAGGGGCTGCGATAGTTCACAGCCCCCGTAAAACCAAAAAAGGACTGTGGCGGCAGATGCGCCACAGTCCTTTATCATCTTTTATCTCAGCAATTTAAGATGTTATAAACCGGTGGTCACACCTCCTCGGGTCAGATGCCACCACCAAAAGCCTGTAAAAGTTGTTGCATTAAAAATGTGTGTTGCGTTGTTCATATGGTTTCCCAATCGTTTGATAATTTTTTTATTCATACTCACTCATCTGGCGGTTTGTCAAGCGATTAAATTTTGAGATCTGTATACTTTTCTTGCCTCCAAAAGAATTTAGTTTGTCATTGGGGCTTTGAACCGCAACAGCGAGCGCATTCCCCGTGGCTTGCCGCGGGGTTAGCGAGCGAATCTAAAATAGACAGAATTCCTTACGGTCGAAGATTCCTCGCAGCTTGCTGCGAGGTTCTTCAATTAACTGTATCATTGGGGCTACGTTAAATGTCATCAAACTTGAATAGAACGTTGTGGAATGGTTGTAAATTTTTCCTAATTTTTTAAAATTATCTTAAATTATTGTAGGTGGATATAATTTATTGTGATCTTAAAGAGTTGAATTCTTTTTTGTTTGAAAAAACTTCCCCAAAAAGGCTTTATTGCAAAAATATTGTAAGCCATACAAAAATATATTGACACATAAAACAAAATTATTTTAAGTATAAAACAAAAATTGTAAATTAGAGTTTTAAAATATACCTTTTCAATACTAAGAACCCCTGATGGCAAGATAGCCGAACTTTGTATTAAAAAAAATCTGGTTATCCATAAAACAAAAGTTACATTGCGTTATGCACTGAATTAAGCATATTCAGTGGTTTAGGTCATTATCACTTTAGCTTTGTGGATAACCATGAAAAAAATTATGATTGGTAAATTTTTAATGGAGAAAAAAACTATTTTCAATATGCTCAGCCAAATGGCCGATGCCATGGTAAAAACATTTGGGCGCAGCTGTGAGGTTGCTGTTCACGATTTTTCCGATTTAAACAAATCGCTTGTTTACCTTGCCGGCGACGTTACCGGAAGAAAAAAGGGCGCTCCTATTACGGACCTTGTGGTCAAAGCGCTGCACAGAGACGGAAAAACCATCAAGGACCGTTACAACTACAAAACGACCACTAAAGACGGCCGATCGATAAAATCGTCAACCATTTTCATCCGCGACAGTGCCGGCGAGGTTATTGGCGCGTTTTGCACCAACATTGATATCACCGATTTTCTAAACGCCAGCCAGGTTATCCAGCAGTTGGTGGAAACTCATGCGTTCAATGTTCAGGAAAACCATGAAACTTTTGCGGCGACAGTTGGCGAAACCATCGTAGCGCTGTTTGAACAGGCTGTTTCCGCTGTCGGTAAGCAGCCGGCCACTATGTCCACAGAGGAAAAAACAAGACTTGTCAAAGCCCTTGAAAACAAGGGCGCTTTCCAGATCAAGGGGGCTGTCGACCAGGTGGCTATTCTTGCCGGGGTATCTAAATATACCGTTTACAATTATCTTCAAAAAGTTCGTGCAGCCCTGACCATCAATAAATTTTGATCCCGGCTATCGAAAAACAACTGTCTACAGATCCAATGGAGGATAGAAACATGTCAAAGCAGAAACTTTACAAAGCAATTGCAACACCCGATGCACCGTCGGCCATCGGCCCCTATTCCCAGGCGGTTGCCAGTGGCGACCTGCTTTTTATATCAGGGCAACTCCCGCTCAATCCTGAAACCGGTGAGTTCGTGGCGGGCGAGATTGAGGAGATGACCCACCAAGTGATTAAAAACACCCGGGCTATTGCCCAGGCTGCCGGAACCGATCTGAACCGGACAGTCAAGACCACTATTTTTTTAACCGATCTGGCTAATTTTGCAGCGGTCAATCAGGTCTATGCGCAATATTATGTCGAAACCCTGCCGGCCCGGGCGGTTGTCCAAGTAGCGGCTTTGCCCAAGGGCGGTGAGATTGAGATGGAATCCATCGTACAATTGTAAACAGAGAAAAAATAAAGGAGAAAACTATGAATTTAGCACGTATTCCACGCAGACGATACACAGAAGGATATACACCAATTGAAAAAGTACCCGTCTTTTCAAAAGCGCTGGGCGGACCCGACATCTACATTAAAAGAGACGACCTCCTGGGCCTGACGTCCGGGGGCAACAAAACCCGGAAACTTGAGTTTCTGGTGGCCGATGCCCTGGAGCAGGGCGCCGATACCCTGATCACCTGCGGTGCGGTGCAGTCCAACCATTGCCGGTTGACCCTGGCCGCGGCAGTCAAGGAAGGTCTCAAATGCCGCCTGGTACTGGAAGAGCGGGTGGCCGGTTCCTACAATCCCGAAGCCAGTGGCAATAACTTTTTGTACCGCCTGCTGGATGTGGAGAAAATTACCGTGGTGCCCGGCGGCTCGGATATGATGGCTGAGATGCAGAAGGTGGCCGAGGAACTTTCGGCAGCAGGCCGCAAAGGCTACGTGATCCCCGGCGGTGGTTCGACCCCCATCGGTGCGACCGGGTATGTTGCCTGCGCCGAGGAAATTTTGACCCAGTTGTTTGAGATGGGACTTTCGATCGACCGGGTGGTCTGCGCCAGCGGCAGCACCGGTACCCACGCCGGACTGGTGACCGGTTTGTGCGGGAACAACGCGAATATGCCCGTTGTCGGCATCAACGTCAGCCGGACCAAACAAGTTCAGGAACCCATGGTCTATGACCTGGTGCAGCGAACTGCCGAATTTCTGGGCGTTAAAACCGAAATTCCCAAGAATGCCGTGGAGTGCTTCGGCAATTATGTCGGCCCGGGTTATTCTTTGCCGACGGCGGGAATGGCCGAAGCGGTGCGCCTGCTGGCCCGGACCGAGGGTATTTTGCTGGATCCGGTCTACACCGGCAAGGCCATGGCCGGTCTGATCGATCTGGTGCGTAAGGGCTATTTTAAGAAAGAGGAAAAAATCCTGTTTGTTCATACCGGTGGATCACCGGCCCTGTATGCCTATATGAAGGATATTCTGGAAGGGTAGTGAGTTCGGGGGATGAATTTGCCATATTACTGGAGTAATGCCGTTTGCTTTGGAGTGCAGACAATAAGGAGAAAAAATGAGCACATATTTGAAAAAAGCGGAAAAAACACCAGAGACAGATGAACGTGAAACGCAACAAATTGTCGAAGGCATCCTGAAAGACGTTCGGGAAAATGGTGAGGATGCGTATCTTCGCCATTATGGCGCAAAGTTTAAGAACTGGTCGGGTAAAATCATCCTGACCAAAGAGGAACTCGAAAAGCAGGGGTCTACGATCCCGGAACAACTCAAGAAAGATTTGCAATTTGCGTACGAGCAGGTCTTTGGCTTTGCGACAGCGCAGCGGGAAAGCATGAAGGAATTTGAAACCGAGATATATCCTGGCGTTACCCTTGGCCAGCGTTTGATCCCGTGTAATTGTGCCGGCTGCTATATCCCCGGCGGCCGTTTTGCCCATGCGGCATCGGCAATTATGAGTATTGCAACGGCCAGAGCGGCAGGGGTGCCGTTTGTAATCGCGGTGTCGCCGTCCCACGACGGGAAAACGATAAATCCGGCAATCATGTATGCGGCGTCGCTCTGCAAGCCCGACGTATTCATGATGATGGGGGGCGCCAATGCGATTGCCGCCATGGCCTATGGCCATTTTACGGGAAAGCCAGCGGATGTGATTGTTGGCCCGGGCAATCGGTTTGTTGCCGAAGCCAAACGACTTCTTTTTGGCCAAATCGGAATTGATGTGTTCGCCGGACCTACCGAATCCCTGGTACTGGCAGATAAAACCGCGGATCCGTTTCTGGTGGCGATTGATTTGATGAGCCAGGCGGAACACGGTTATGATTCTCCGGTCTGGCTGGTGACCGATTCCAAAGAGCTGGGCGAGGCGGTTATTGCGTTGATGCCGAAAGTCATTGCCGATCTTCCCAACCCAGAGGTTGCCGAGATTTCCTGGAGAGATTACGGTGAAGTGGTGCTTTGCGCGGATCGTGAAGAGATGGCCAAGGTTAATGATGACTATGCGGCCGAACATGTTCAGGTGATCGCCGAAGACCTCGACTGGTGGCTGAAGACCTTGACCAATTACGGGTCTTTGTTTCTTGGCGAGGGTTGCACGGTTCCTTATGGAGATAAAACGTCGGGTACCAACCACATTTTGCCGACCAAGAAAGCGGCTCGCTATTCAGGCGGACTGAGCGTTGGGAAATTTATTAAAACGGTCACCTATCAGAAATTGACCACCGAGGCAAATCGCAAGATCGGTGCGGTGGCATCGCGTATCTCGCGTATCGAAGGCATGGAAGGCCATGCCCGTGCAGCGGACGTGCGGCTGCGGAAGTATTTCCCCGACGAAAAATTCGATTTCGAGGTGTACAACCCTAAAATCAGCTGATGTGACAAGGAAAAATCAAGGGGCAGGCCATCAAAAGCCTGCCCCTACTGGGGGCACAATGGGTACAAAAAATTCGGAAACAATCGTATTTACAAAAGAGTTTACCCGACAAGAAGCCATCCCGGAAGAGGGTATAAAGCGGGCAACCGAACTGATGCGCAGCGGCAGGCTGCATCGCTACAATACGACGGCCGGTGAAGAATCGGAAGCCGCCCTGCTGGAAACAGAATTTGCCGCCTATGTCGGGACCAAATACTGCCTGTCCTGCGCCTCGTGCGGTAGTTCGATTTACCTGGCCCTGAAAAGCGCTGGGGTCACACCCGGCGACAAGGTGCTGTGTAATGCCTATACCCTGGCGCCGGTACCCGGAGCGATTGAAAACGCCGGCGGCAAGACGGTGCTAGTCGAAATAAAGGAAGATTATACCATCGATCTGGATGATCTGGATCAAAAGGCCGGGACGAGCGGTGCCGGTTATCTTCTGCTTTCCCACATGCGGGGCCATATCACCAACATGGACCGAGTCGTTGAAATCTGCGACCGCCATGGCCTGGTTCTTATCGAGGACTGTGCGCACACCATGGGGGCCAGATGGGACAACCGCCCCAGCGGCACCTTTGGAAAGATCGGATGCTACAGCACCCAGACCTACAAGCACATGAATTCAGGCGAGGGCGGTCTGCTGGTGACCAATGATGAGGCAGTGATTGCCCAGGCCATTCTTTTTTCCGGCTCCTACATGCTCTATGGAAAGCATCTGTCCCGGCCGGAGACGGCGGTTTTTGAAAAGTACAAGAAAATAACGCCCAACTTCAGTATGCGCATGGATAACCTGCGGGCCGCGATGCTGCGACCCCAGCTTAGGGACATTGAGACCCAATGCCGGCGTTGGAATGAACGTTATGATCTGCTGGAAGCGGCACTCAACAAGATCGATCATATTGCGGTGCCCAAACGGGACCCGCGGGAAGCCTATGTCGGCAGTTCGATCCAGTTTACCATCGACGGTATAACGCGTCAGCAGGTGATGGCGTTTCTGGATGAATGCGGCCGCCGCGGGGTGGAGATCAAATGGTTCGGCTGGGCTGAGCCCAACGGCTTTACCAGTTCTTTTAACAGCTGGGAATTTATTGAAAATCTGCCTGAATTGCCGGCGACCCGCAAAATACTGGATTTTATGTGTGACTTCCGGATACCGCTGACATTTTCGATTGAGGATTGTAAAACGATTGCCCTGATCATCAAATCGGTTGTCGAAGACATGACCTGATGTGATTTTTTGGCTCCCCGCTGTATCGGGTCAATTTTATCCGCCCGAAACAGCAAGGAGCCAGTATTAAAAAGACGGGAAAAAAGCAGGCAGTGGATAAGCAAAAAGAAAAAGTGGTGTGCATCTTCGGGGGCATGAACCGGTGAGGGTTAAACCAGTTGGCACACGGCCACCGGCAGCCACTTGTTTGGTTCTTCTAAAAAAATTTAATATTTTTTTAGAAGAGTGATACCCAGATAAAAATTAATGTCGACAAACGACAATTAAAGAAAGAGTTGATTGATGTTTGAAAGGATGGGCCGGGGCAGGATAACCTGGTAAAATAAACCCAAAGGGCAATAAAAACTGTTGTTACAGTTCACATAAGCCCGACAACATTAAAAGGAGATTTTAAAATGAAAAAAGTTCTGTTTTTTAGTACAATTTTGATTTTGGCTCTTGCGTTTACCTCGAATGCTTTTGCAACTGACACTCTCGGAAAAATTTCTGACAGTGGAAAGTTTATTGTTGGAGCAAGAGATGGTGCCATCCCCTTTGGTTTTCATGATTCTGAAAACAAACATGTTGGTTTCAGCCTGGATCTTGCGAAGGAGTTTCATTCAGCACTTGAGAAAAAACTGGGTAAATCCCTTGAGTTTGAAGTCAAGGTTGTGAATCCCAAAACAAGAATTCCCCTGGTTGCCAATGGAAACCTGAATATGGTCTGTGGGTCTGCTACCCATACTGTCCCCCGTGAAGACACGGTTGATTTTTCAGTAACTTTTTTTCTTACCGGCAGCCAGCTGCTGGTGAAAAAAAGTGAAGGATACACCTCTGCAAAAGATCTGGCTGGCAAAAGAATTGGTGCCGCCCAGGGCTCAACAAACGAGAAAACAATCCGCAGGCTCAATGCTGAAGGGTATCTGAATCCACCGGCAAAACTGGTTGTTTATCAGGAACATACCCAGGGAATGCTGGCCCTTAGAAATGGTGTCATCAATGCCTACTGCGGCGACGGAAGCCATTTGGCCGGCATGAAAGCCAAGGCCGTAAATAAGGATGATTATATGATCCTGGGTGACATGCTCTCGTATGACCCGTATGCATTTATTCTGCCGGAAAATGATTCTAATTTCAGAGACTTTATCAACGAGCAGTTGATCAGAATGTTTGTTGACGGCCGGTATATGACATATTATGAAAAATGGTTTGGTGCCAATGGCGTTGTGCCGTTTACCATGACCGACGATTTTAAAACCCTGCTTAAACTTCAGTCCTGGCCTTTGTAAGATCAGGTTACGCTTTATTTATGAATTCGGGAGGTCTTCAAAGACCTCCCGTACATGGAGATATATATGCTAACCTATGATTTTAAATGGTCGATTTTATGGCAGGATCCCTATGGCGGATGGATCCTGGAAGGAATCGCAACAACCATTAAGCTCGGGGCGCTTTGCTGTTTTTTTTCTCTGCTCATCGGTATCATTATCGGAACACTCAGGATCACCCATTACAAACCGCTCAGAGTTTTTGCAGAAGCCTATACGGAAATTTTTAGAGATATCCCTTTGCTGGTCCAGCTTTTTTTCTGGTATTTTGCCATCCCCACACTGTTGCCTGAAAATATTCGGATTTGGGTGTATCAGGAAATACCAAATTTTGAGTTCTGGGTCGTGGTGGCAGGTCTTTCCCTGTATTCATCCTCCAGGATGGCCGAACAGATAAGGGCCGGCATCAATTCGATTTCTCCGGATCAGTTTAATGCTGCACTGAGTACGGGATTCAGCCATTACCAGGCCTATCGATATGTTATTTTACCCCTTGCCGTGCGCCTGGTCATTCCCCCGTTGACAACAGAAATATTAACCGTGTTTAAAAATACAGCCCTTGCCATGACGGTGGGCGTTCTTGAGACAACTTTTATGAGCCAGCAGGTGGAGGCTTATACCTTTCATGGACTTGAAGCCACCACAGCCGCCTGTGTGATTTATATGATTATAACCCTGGTTGTGGTCGGGACAATGGGGTGGATAGAAAAGATGCTGGCGGTTCCAGGTCTCATCACCAGGAAAGGAGCCCGCTGATGATGTTTGAATGGCAAGTTATTACAAATAATTTTTCTTTTTTAATGGGCGGCCTTCTTACAACCTTTGAACTGGCACTCATTGCCATTGCAGGGGGACTTACCCTGGGTGTCCTGGTGGGTATGGCCCGGTTGAGCAATATCAAGGCCATCTACTACCCGGCTTCCCTGTTTGTTAACCTGATGAGAACCCAGCCGTTGATTTTGGTTATTTTCTGGTTTTATTTTTTGATGCCGCTTATCCTGGGCCGGCCCATTGGTGATTTCATGTCAGCCAGCATTGCCTTTATTATTTTTGAAGCATCTTATTTTGCTGAAATCATAAGAGCCGGGATAAAATCCATCTCAAAGGGTCAGGTGGATGCTGCATATTCCACCGGGTTCACCTATTGGCAGGCCATGAGATATTTTATTATTCCCCAGGCGCTGAGAAACATGCTGCCGTCACTGATTACACAGGGGGTTGTTGTTTTTCAGGACACCTCTCTTGCCTACGTTATAGGACTTCGGGAGTTTTTGAGATCTGCAAATGTTGTGGATGCCCGGGAGATGAGAAGTGTTGAGCTCTACCTGTTTGTGGGGCTGGTCTATTTTATTGTCTGCTTCAGCATGAGCAGGGTTTGTAAAAAAATGGAACTTAAAAAAGGGACTGCATAAATGATAGAGATAGTGAATGTAAGTAAATGGTATGGCGATCTCAAGGTCCTTGATAATGTCAATGAAACCATTAAAAAGGGTCAGGTTGTCGTTATCTGTGGCCCTTCCGGTTCCGGCAAGAGCACGCTTTTAAAGACGCTCAACGGATTGGAACCTTTCCAGAAAGGTGATATCCAGGTGGATGGCATTTCCCTAAGTGATCCCAAAACAGATTTTATGAAACTTCGGCAGAAGATGGGCATGGTGTTCCAGCGGTTTGAGTTGTATCCCCATATGAAAGTGATAGAAAATATTACCATTGCGCCGGTCAAGGTGTTAAAACAGGACAAGTCCCGGGCCAACAAAAAAGCCACGGAATTACTTGAACGGGTTGGCATTCCGGAACAGGCAGATAAATATCCTGGAAACCTTTCAGGTGGACAGCAGCAGCGGGTGGCCATTGCCCGGGCCCTGGCCATGGAACCGGATATCATGCTGTTTGATGAACCCACATCAGCCCTGGATCCTGAAATGATAAAAGAGGTTCTGGATGTTATGGTGGATCTGGCCAAGTCTGGCATGACAATGGCCGTTGTCACCCATGAAATGGGGTTTGCAAAGGAAGTGGCCGATGAAATTATTTTCATGGATGAAGGCCGCATTATTGAACGGGGCACAGATAAATCTTTCTTTGAAAATCCAGAAAGCGACCGCGCAAAGGATTTTTTACGAAAAATTTTAATTTAACCTCTTTTGTCCCCATCTGCCATGGGCGTTTATTTATGTTATGAAAAGAATGAATAATAGAAAAGAAAAAGTTGTTGGCATTATCGGCGGCATGGGGCCCGAAGCAACCGTGGATATGATGTCCCGGGTGATTCGGGCCACACCGGCAAAAGATGATGTCGATCATATCCGCATGCTGGTGGACAACAACCCGAAAATACCCTCACGGATTAAAGCCATTATTGAGGGCACCGGCGAAAGCCCGGTGCCCTGCATGATCGAGATGGCTCAAAATCTGGTTGCCTGGGGCGCGGATTTTCTGGCCATTCCCTGCAACACGGCCCATTATTATTATGACGCGGTGCAGGCGGCCGTGGATGTGCCGGTTTTAAACATGATCGATCTGACGGTGACAGCCGTCATCACGGAAAATCCGGAGGTTCGGCGACCGGGCCTTCTGGCCTCCACCGCAGTGTTGATGACCGGCCTTTACAAAAAACGCTTTGCTGCCAAAGGACTGGACCTGATCGCACCTGTCGATCCGGTTCAGGCGAAGGTGATGACGGCGATTCGGGAGATTAAGACAGGGCGTTTCGGCAGCCGTGAGATTGAGGCGGTCAATGCAGCCGCCAATGAGTTAACAGCGGCCGGGGCAGACGTTTTGATCGTGGCCTGTACGGAACTGTCGATTATCTCCTCGGCCCTTAAAAGCGATGTAAGGCTTTACGATACTTCTCAGGTTTTGGCAGAGGCAGTGGTCGGTGTAAGTAAAAAAATCGCCAAAAAGGGAATGCGGGAAGACTATGACCAGCAAAAATAAGCTGTCTCTGAATCCATGAATGGCTACAAACAGAATCCGTAATTCATGATGATGCAGTTTATTGCTGTCTCAGCAATCGGATTTGCCGGGATGTTTATCCGTGGTTTTACCGGTTTCGGATCGGCCTTGGCCATGACCCCGCTGATGGTGTTTTTTTTTGATATCCAAACTTCGGTTGTCGCGGTAGGCCTTGTTGAAATTACAGGGGGATACAGTGTTAGCCGGAATGCCTGCCATGATATTGACCGGCAAAATCTTAAAATTCTGTTGCCGATGACAATCGTGGGGATTGCTGTCGGGTCATTTTTTTATATTAATTGTAACCTTCTAATATTGAACCGAATCTTCGGTGTTATAACTACTATTTGTGCCGTCAGGATATTGTACAATCTACGGTCGGCTGATTTCAGACAAAAAAATGGCCCTGGGGTTATCTTGCAGGCTCTTTGAGCGGCATTTTCGGTACATCCGGCCCTCCGATTGCTATTTATCTCGAAAACCAGATTGATTCTCAAAAAATTCTGCGGGCAACCTTGTTGGTATATTTTCTGGTACTGGACATTATTCGTGTTATTGTATATGGTTGTTTCGGTATCGTCAGTTTTGATATACTAAAGCTGGCCGCCTTTATGCTGCCGGCGGCCTTGGTCGGTTCTTACTGCGGTCAGTTTGTCCAGTTGCAGGTCAATGATAAATTTTTTCGGGGACTGATGGTAGTTTTACTGGTGATTACCGGTGTCCTGCTAACCGTTGGTCGGTAATCAAGAGGGAATTGTTTATCGGGCGACTTGAGTGAGGGCGTTGTAAAAGTAAGGACACTTAAAAAGGGATCTATAATGGACGAAAAAAAAACTATTTTCAAGATGCTGCGGCAGATGGCCGATGCCATGAGCAAAACCATCGGGCGCAATTGTGAGGTTGCTGTGCATGATTTTGCCAACCTCAACAAATCGCTGGTTTACCTGGCCGGCGACGTCACCGGCAGAAAGGTCGGGGCGCCCATTACCGACCTTGTGGTCAAGGCCCTGCACAGGAAAGGTAAAAAAATAAAGGATCGCTACAACTACAAAACCACCACCCGAGACGGCCGGTCCATTAAATCCTCGACGATTTTTATCCGTGACAGTGCCGGCGATGTGATTGGCGCCTTTTGCATCAACATCGATACCACCGAACTGTTAAACGCAAGCCATGTGATCGAGGAGATCGTCAAAACCATTGATTTTAGCGCTAATGACAACCGGGAAACCTTTGCGGCGACGGTGGGCGAAACTATCGAGGCCCTTTTTTCGCAGGCCATTTCCATTGTGGGTAAACAGCCGGCGACCATGATGACGACTGAAAAAATTCGGCTGGTAGAGGTGCTGGAAAGCAAGGGCGCCTTCCAAATCAAAGGGGCCGTTGACCAAGTGGCTATACTGGTCGGGGTTTCCAAATATACGATTTATAACTATTTGCAGAAAGTTCGGGCGACGCAGGCCATTAATAAATTTTAGATTGTCATTAAAATGTTTGTTTTTTGTTTTTACTTCCCGCCTTTGTACCTCATATTTTTTTTATCCTATCCCTTTTTTTACAGTGCGCACTTTCCGGAACCGTAATATAATTTACAGGTGGTGTTGTTTCCGGTTTAATCGGACATTTTAAATAAATTTTTATCTTGAATATGATAATATAATAGTATATTAAAGTGGACATAGAACCGGACATTATCAATTATTGTATAATCGGTTATATTTTTTAAAAAAATGATTATATGAGTAGAATTAACAGATCTTTAAACCTGATAATAAACAGGACATGAAATAATCGTGAAAACGTCGACCTTTTCTTTGCATCCGCCAATCCCATCTAAGCGACAGGGCGAACTTAAGGATATGGTACAAGCGGTTATCATTGCTTCTTCAACACTTGACGGGCGAATAGCCAAAGAGACGGCAACGGTTTTGGGGGATCGGTTGAGGTTTCTCAATAGCTACCATTCAAATTTGATAGAAGGACACAAGACATCAATATTGGAGATCGAAGCTGCGTTAAACAAAGATTTTTCTATAGATGAGCAGAAGCGGTATGCACAAGAGCTTTGTGCAGCTCATGTGCAGATCGAAAGGGAGCTGATGCAGGCGCTTCTCACAAGTCCGGTGGACAATATTTGTGAGTTCGAGTTTGTAGGAAAAATTCACAAAAAATTTTATGAGCAGCTTCCGGCACATCATCAATACACGCACAGTCAGGATGGGTTTACGTCGTATTCGGTAATGCCTGGGAAAATGAGAGATGAAAATGTCTCTTTGGATGGCGGCAGAACTTTACACGGCCCGGATGCAAAAAACCTCCCTGCCCTATACGAGGCGTTCAGCCGATTGTACAATCCTGTAAATTTTCATGGAGATGAACGATTGCTTGCCGTTGCTGCAAGTCATCACCGGCTGGGGTGGCTTCATCCCTTCCGGGATGGTAACGGCAGGGTCCTTCGTCTTTTTTCAGGTTTGTATATGGCTCACATCGGGATTAACCGGAGCAATTTATGGTCCCTGTCCAGAGGATTTTCAAGGGATAAACAGTGGTATATGATAAACCTGCAATCCGCGGATTCCCCGTCGGAAGATGGAAAAAGCTTTGACCAGGAATTTTTTGCTGATTATTGCCTTTATTTTCTTGAAGTGTGTTTAGATCAAATCAGATTTATGGACAAGCTTCTCGGTCTCAATAGAATTGACGCAAGGATCGAAGGATACATAAAAGACAGAGACAAAGCGAGAGGGGCCAGCAACCCGCTTGATCCCAGGGCCGGCAAGCTGCTAAAAGCATTATTTTTACAAGGGATGATCCCAAGGGGCGAAGCCCGAAAAATTATGGGCATGGAAAACCAGAGTGAAAGACATGCCAGACGCATTGTCAGCCAACTGACGAAAGAAAGGCTTGTGCAATCTGAAACTCACCGTTCGCCTTTGACAATTGGCTTTCCAACGCATGTATTACGCTATTATTTTCCAGATCTTTTTGATCCATCGGTTTTAGGAGAAAGCAATGAGAAATAAAAGGGGGCTTGCCCGTTGACCCGGCCAAACAGGATATGGTATGGAGTTTTTTCGCATAATGATTTGTGAAAGCCAAGGGAGGGATGATAATGGCACTTAGTTTTATGGAGGGCAATGAGGCCATTGCGCTGGGGGCCATGGCTGCCGGGTGCAACTTTTTTGCCGGTTATCCGATTACGCCGGCCACCACGATTTTCAACACCATGCTGAAACTGCTGCCGCCCGGGGGCGGCGTCTGTCTTCAGGGCGAAGATGAGATCGCTTCCATGGGCTATTGCCTGGGGGCCGCCATGGGCGGGGCCAAGGCGATGACGGCGACATCCGGGCCCGGCATCAGCCTTTACAGTGAGCAGATTTCATTTGCCATCGGCAGCGAGATTCCGGTGGTCATCGTGGATATCCAGCGACTGGGGCCTTCCACCGGATCCGCCACCCGGGGGGCCGACGGTGATATCCAGTTTCTTCAGTGGGGCAGCAGCGGTGGGCAGCCGGTGGTGGTGCTGGCCCCGGTGGACATCAAAGACTGCTATACCCTGACCATGCATGCCTTTAACCTGGCCGAACGGTTCAGGTGCCCGGTGTTTATCGCATCCAACAAAGAGATCGGCATGACCCGGGAAAGTATTGATATCGATGCCCTTGACCGGCCACCTGTCATTCACCGGTCCTGTGCGCCAGAAAACGTCCCTTTCCTGCCGTTTGCGGCACCGGCAGATGACAGAGCGCCGGATTTTCTGCCCATGGGCGGCGATACCCTGGTTCGCCAGACATCCTCCACCCACGGTCCTGACGGATATATCACCACCGATGCCCAGGTCATTGCCCAAACCCAGATGCGCCTGACAAATAAATTGACATCTAAAATTCATGAGTTCTCCTTTTATGAAGAAGCCGGGATGGCCGGTGCCGATACGCTGGTGATCGTCTACGGGGTGACGGCCCGGGCCGCAAAGGTGGCCGTGGAGGAGGCCAACAGGGATGGCCACCGGATATCTCTGCTGATTTTAAAGACATTATGGCCGGTGCCCGAAGACCTGATCCGGCAAAAGGCCGAATCGGCCCGTCAGGTCATGGTGGTGGAGATGAACCTGGGCCAGTATGTCAGGGAGATTCAGCGGGTCCTTTCCGATAAAAAAATAGCGTTTCTGGGGCAGATGAACGGTAATCTGATCACGCCCCGGCAGATAAGGAGGTTTATCACCCATGCCTAGTTTTTTAAATAAAAGCAGACCCCCTGTTTTCTGCCCGGGCTGTGCCCATGAACGGGTTACCCAGGCCCTTGACACGGCTTTTCTGAACATGGGACTCGATAGCAGTAAAATCGCCATTGTCAGTGATATCGGCTGCTCCGGTTTATTTGATACGTTTTTTAACACCCATGCCCTGCACGGACTTCACGGTCGGGCCTTGACCTATGCCACGGGTCTTAAAATGGCCCGGCCGGAGCTGACGGTCATCGTTACCATGGGTGACGGTGGCCTGGGCATCGGCGGGGCCCACGTGCTGGGTACCTGCCGCCGCAATATTGATCTGACGTTGCTGATTTTAAACAATTTTAATTACGGGATGACCGGGGGCCAGAGTTCTTCCACCACCCCGGCCGATGCCCAGGTGGGCTCCGGCTTTTTAAACCGGCTTGAAAAACCCATGGATGTCGGTCAGGTGGTCCGTTCGGCCGGCGCCGGGTATGTGACCCGTATTTCCTCCTACAACAAGGATCTGCCGCTGGAAATGGCGGCTGCCATCTCCTTCAAAGGGTTTTCGGTGATGGATATCTGGGGGGTCTGCCCCGGACGTTATACCCGCCGCAATCGGCTGACCCCTGCCATTATTGATGAAGATCTGGCAAAGCTGCCCGTCCTCCAGGGGCCGGTGCCTGAAAATGTCCGAAAAGAATACGGCAGCCATTATCGGGAACTGGCGATGGCCCAAAGTCCCGTGTCGCCGCCAAAGCAGATCCGGGCAGAGTTCAAGGCCCCCCAGACCGGTCGCCGGGAAGTGATTATGCTGGGAAGCGCCGGTCAGCGGATCCTCACCGCCGGTGAAATATTGTGTCTGGCAGGTCTGGGTGCCGGTTTGCACGCCAGTCAGAAAAATGACTACCCCATCACCGTGCTGCGGGGCCATAGTGTGAGTGAACTGGTGCTGTCGGATCAGGGGATCGACTTCAGCGGCATCAGCCGGCCGTGTGCCATTCTGGCCCTTGCGCCCGAAGGAGTGGCCCGGCGGCGCACCATGTTCCGGGATCTGGACGATAAAACCCTGGTGATCCAGGCCCGTGACGTGGAGCTGCCCGAGACGAGTGCCCGGGTAATAACGATCGATTTCAAGGCACAGAAGATTAAATCTTATGATCGGGCACTGGCTTCCCTTGCCATTCTGGCCCGGATGAATCAGGTCATTACCTTTGAAATGCTTGAGAAGGCTTTGGAAAACCGGTTTGGAAAAAAGGTGCTGGACAGTGCCCTGGCGTTGATCCGACGGGTTGAAATAACGGCATAAAGGGGCTTTGCGCGAATGAATCTTTTTGTCCTGTTTGGGGTTATTGGCCTGTCTTCTCTGGTTCTCACCATGATTGGACTTGGCGGTGGGCTGGTGTTCTCACCCCTTTTTGTGCTGCTGGGGATTCCCAAATCCATGGCGGTGGCCGCCTCTCTTTTTTTGAACGGTATTGCCGCGGCCTCGGCCTCCCTGGTTTATATCCGCAAAAAGATGGTGGATTTTTCCGTGGCCCTGCCCATTATCATCGCCTCTTCCCTGGGTGCGCCCCTGGGTGCTCTGACAACCCACCGGGTCGATACCGGAATTTTTATGATGGTCCTGATGCTGGTGGTTCTGGCGGCCGCACTGAGAATGATTTTTTCATCCAAGGGCGAGCCCAGGGGCCCCGAGGCCAGTCGCAGCGTTAAAATTTTCGGGGGCGGCGCCATCGGGCTATTCATCGGTTTCCTGGGGGGAATGCTGGGGATCGGGGGCGGTGTTTTTGTGGTGCCGCTGCTCATTTATTTTATCGGCATTTCCACCCGGACCGCGGCGGCATCTTCCGCCTTTATCGTCTGTTTTTCCTCCCTGACCGGATTTATCACCCATGCCGCCATCAGCAGTGTCGACTGGCACTTTGTTCTCTGGGCCGCGCTTTTTTCTTTTGCCGGTGGCCAGATCGGCTCCCGTATCATGGCTGAAAAGCTTCGCGGCAGAACGATCCGGATTGTTTTTGGCGTTGTTTTGCTGGGCTTTCTTTTCAAGCTTATGCAGCGCACCTTTTTTTGATGGCGTCGTAAAAAGTCTCCATCTACTGCGTTATAGCGGTTTTACAGAGACTCGACATACCATATGTATGCCTTCATCCCTGGAAAATCGCTATGCCTTGTATATGAAGATTTCTACTTAGCCATCTCAAATACTTTTTACGGAACCGTCTCAATACGACTTTTGACGAATTTATCTTTTTTAAATATCTTCATTTTTCTGCAGTGCTGTGATATTATTTCTTTTAACAATACTTTTCTCAGATATTCTACATAAATTCATAAACTATTTTTGTATTGGTACCCGGCCGGCGGCTTTTTTTTATCCAAAAATTGATGCAGAAAAAAGACAAGGAGGGAATAGTGGGTTTAACGGAAAGTAATATTGAAAATCTGACAGGTTTTGCCATTGAAACGATTCAGGCATGCGGCAGAGAGGCCCTCACCTATTACGGCAAGGGGGATCAACGGATTCAGTTTGATGAGGACCTGGTTACCGAGGCCGAGCTTCACCTGACTGATTTTTTTAGAAAAACCCTTGGGGCGCATTTCCCCGAACACCAGATTTTTAACGGTAACAACCTGAGCAAATCCTACACCCATGAGGAGAAACGATATATCTGGATTTTAAACCCCCTGGACGGTGTGGCCAATTTTATGGCCGGTATTCCCATCTGGGGTATGTCCATTGCGCTGCTGGAAAATTTCTGGCCTGTTTTCGGGGTGTTTCATATGCCGGCCACCGGAGATCTGTTCCGGGCCCAGGCCGGGCGCGAGGCCTTCCGCGGCAGTGAAAAGATTCGCATCTCCTCCCAGGAGAGCATCAGCGATGAGAGCGTTTTGCTGACTTTTTCCCGGTTTCATCGACACTATCAACCCTCCTTTCCCGGTAAAATCCGTAACCTGGGGTGTACGGCAGCCCACATCTGCTATGTGGCCATGGGACGCGCCGAAGCCGCCCTGATTGCCAACGAGTCCTACCAGGACCTGGCCGCCACCCAGGTGATCATTGAAGCGGCGGGGGGTAAAATAATGAGGCTGGACGGTAAGCCATTTTCCTTCAGTGAATATATGGATACCGAATCCGGCGCCGATCATCTTCTGGTGCTGGCACCGGATCTTTATTCCCAGGTAAGGGAGGGGCTGAAAATAAAGTGAAGCGTGACGGTCTCGTAAAAAGTCCAACTCCTGCGTTGCGCTGCATTTCGCAATCACTCAATGTACGATGGTTACGCCTCATGACACCAAAATTGGCACGCCTTGAACTTTTTACGAAATCGTCTAAATCCGGCTTTTTAAGAGATCATCACTATTCAACTATTCAAAACAGCGGAAGTTTCCCCGTTATTTTTTTGCTGTAAAACATATGATGCTTTTAGCTCCAAAGGATGAAGGCATCCTTTGGCTAATAGCTAACGGCTGATCTTCGAAGGAACAAATTGCTCGTAATACCTTGTTTTTAAAGGTATATGAGTTTTCGGAAAACACTAATTAAGGCCCTACCTCCGGTGACAGTATTTTTTTTGCAGCCGCCATGGCCGATTCAAATGGATCGGCCATGATTTTTTCAGCCTCCCTTTGAACACGATCGTCAAAAAAGACAAAATAGAGGGCCTGTATCAGAAAAAACAGCCAGATACCCATGGCCCATGCCGGGGTGGAAGCGGGGATAAACACGCCGATCATTGCACCGCCACCCAGACAGAACAGGGGTTCGGCAACCAGCATCCTGAAAAACGATTTTGGAAAACAGATCCAGCTTCTGATCCAGCTCAACACGCTAAGGCTGATTAAAAGAAAAATCGTCACTGAGTGTACCAGGAAAGCGGCCCCCAGGAGCAACAGCAGCGGAACGACAAGCCGGTAAAGACGCGTTTTGCGCCAATGGGCCAGCAGCAGGCTGTAGGCGGTAATATAGAACCAGATGATGATAAAGATGTTTTCAGGTCGGTAAATTACAGAATTCAGCGCCATATCCAGCGGAATAAGGGTTAGTGCGCACATCAGCCCGAAAAAAGTTGTGGCATACACAGGGTTATGACCGTTTTTCATGATGGATCACCTCCTTTATGAGTCTCCTTGCGGCGCAAAAGCGCCAGTTCGATCTCTTCCTCGCTGAGTTCAGCCTGGATATTCATGGGGCCATTGACAGGCAGCCCATGCTGCCATTGTTTTTCCCGGGCCGCATGAAAATAGGCGGAGGCACTCAGCGACAACTGGCGATATTCCATGCGCTGTCGTTCAAGACACTCGCCGAGATGAATGATTTCCATCTCCATTTTCCGGGTGTGCTGTTCCAGCTCATCGCTGTGGGTGGTCAGGGGGTTTAATTTGCGGATCAGCATGCGGGCGATATCGTCTTTATCTTTTTCGATGGCAACGGTGATTTCTTTTTCGATTTTTTCAATCCGGCGCCGGCAATCTTCACAGTCTTGTTCCAGTTGTTTTTTGGTATGCGTCATCTGTTTCAGGTAGATCTCTTTTTGGTGTAAGGCTGTTTCCATGTCCCGAAGGTGCTGCTTGAGCAGCAGGCCGCGGTCCTCCATCTGGTCCATGACGCCATGCATGTCTGCTTTGCAGAGTCGTACCATTCTTGTGAATAACCCCATTGTGTCCTCCTTTCTATTTGCCAGCCTTCATTGTTTATGTTCCGACACTCCCTGTTCAATATTTTGCGATTTTTTTTAATGGGTCGTAGGGTGGGCTGTGCCCACCAACGGGTTGAAATCATTTAAAGGTCAACAAATATCCATTTTGTCAAACAACCCGAATAAAGCACTTTGTTTCAGGTGAAGAATTTAAAGGTATTCTGTCTTTTGGTGGGCACAGCCCACCCTACGATAGCAATCATCATCTGTGGTGGGGAGCCAGATTACTGAATGCTGCGCTGCCCCTGATAGCCTTCATACTGCAGGGCCTTGGCGTTTGTTTTTTGTTTGCGCTGGACGGCCGCGGGCTTTCCGCTGAATGTGTCTTGAACGGTATCGCGCAGTTTTCCCACATCCTTGTCAAGGTTTTCCGTCACTTCAACTGAACCCACCGAAGCGTTGACGGTGTTTTGGCGAGAGTGGTATTGCTCGATGCGTTCCAGGGCTTTTTCTTTTTGCCCGGTTTTGATATCCAGGGCCACTTCTTCCTTGAGGCGGCTAAAGTCATTTTTTATGACTTTTTGAATCCACTTGTCCCTGTCAATGGAGGCGGCCACTTTTTGGGCATCCCGGATACAGGCGATTTGAAAAGAGTTGTCCAGATCGGCTGTATAATGGCTGTCGTTATGGACATACTCAACCTGGATACCTGTAATGTTAAAGGTTTGTACCGCGTGTGTGGGCAGTTTAAATGACAGATAGAGTTTACGGACCTGGCCGGACCGCAGATTGCCCGGATAAAACAGGGCACACCCGTTTTCTGTTTTTACGGGATAGCCCGAGGCGCTGACCAGGGTCACCCCGGCGGGGAGCGGTACCCGGACTTTTACGGACCTGGCTGCAAGTCCCCGGGCATTGTTGAATTCTTCATGAAATACCGCTGCAAAGGCGTCCGGGTTTTCCAGATAATAATAACGGCCGGTTCCCTGATCGGCGATGGCACTCATCAATTGCTCATTAAAGTCGGTCCCGACACCGGCGGTACTGATGGTAAATTCTTTTTCCACGGCCACAGATGCCATTTGGCCCAGATCTTCCGGGTCTGTAATGCCCTGGTTGGCCAGCCCGTCGGAAATCAGGATCACCTTGCCGATGTTGCCCTGCCGGGCTGAAGAGAGGAGTATATTGATGCCGGCCCTGAGACCGGCGCCTAAATTGGTGCCCCCGCCGGCCCGGGTCTGGCGGACCCAGGTTTCCAGCAGTTCCCGGTTTGACGGGGTCACCGGCATCAGCCCGGAATGTTGCTGTACGCCATTGGCGTAGGTGACCAGGGAGAACCGGTCTTCAGGGGAAAGATCGGCCAAAAGCGCAATGATGGACCGGCGGGCGTTGTTGATTTTAGCACCCTGCATGGAGCCGCTTTTGTCCAGCACAATGACCATGTCCATATGCTGGGTTTTGCATTTGGCGGCAGCGGCAGCAACGGACCTTGCCTTCAGGGTCAGGTCAAGATCCACGATGCCCTGGGAATTTTGCAGAACCTTGGTCTGCACAAGCTGGCCGTCAATGGTAAGGACCGGATTGCCCGACAAATCGGCAGAATTGGTGCCGGTTGTCAAGTTGTCGCCCTTGACGGAGAATGCCGCCATGGCAATGCCGGTAACCAGAATCAGACAGGCGATGATCAAAAATGATGATGCAGTGTTTTTTTTCATGATGGTCTCCTTTTTGTATGGTGGGAATATGTGTGACGCTGTGGGGTTTATAATATCCCTACCCGGTGGAAACACAATTCAAAGAAGTGTAAAAGAAGACGCTGATTTTTTTACATAAGTTTTACGATGGGGGATTTGCCTATCCCAAGCCGCTCTCCAAGTTGGCGGGCCGATTCCCAAGGCGTCATGGATTGCCCCTCTATCCTCGCATAAAACAATTTTTGATATAATTTATTGCATGTCCAGCCAGTGAATGCTATAAGTGCATATGAAATGCATTCAAAAAAAAGATATCGGGAGGATAAAAATGAAAACATTGACAATACGGGGGATTGATCCGGTACTTTCAAATGCCATTAAATCTCTTGCTGTGAAAGAAAATCAGGAGAAGCATCAATCGGACCGCCTGGAAAATATTAAAAGATGCTGCTGGTGTTTATGAAAGCCTGCTTTCAGGATTCACCATATGATGCCCTGCCGGTACCTGGTCTGAAGATGATGAACAACAATTTAATCAAGTCGTCGCTCATTTCAATAAAATTGATCAGGGTTGTTGGGAAAATTTTTGGTCGTTTTTTTTTTTTTTATTGGGGGGTGTTTGCTTTTGGGTTTGTTTCGTTTGTTTTTTTTGTGGGTGTTTTTCGGTTTTTTTTGTGGGGGAAAAAAAAAATTATGGTGATAATTTTATTTTTTTTGTTTTTTATTTGGGTGGGGTGTATTTCTGGTGTGTTTTAATAATCCAGATATTATTACCGCTGATATTGTAAAAGCCGGTTAGCCAGCTGGGCAAAGCCTTCACCTCCGGGGGCAGCGGTGACATAGGCGGGCAGGTGGGTCATGCGGTCTGTAAACTTCATGACGTTGTTGACCCCGACGCTCAAGGGAAAAAACCGGAACATGGGTTCATCGTTGGGAGAATCGCCGCAATAAACAAAGTGCGTTTTTTCTTCTGCAAGGGATACCTGCCACTGCTGTTTAACAAATGTTTTGGTCATTTTGAGCTTGTCATAGTCGCCGAACCATCCGTTGACATGGATGGAAGAGACCTTGCAGGTGGCACCGGCGTCTTCAAACAGGCGGCATATCTGGGCGATGGCGTCATCGCCCAGCCGGGGTACATCTTCGCAGAAATCAACGGCCAGATCCGCTTCCCGGTAGGCCTGGTCACTGGCCAGGGCGGTACCCTTGACGGCAGAGAGAATTTTTTCACCTAAGGAATTCAGCCGCCGCCGTTTTTCCTGCCGAAGGGATTCAGGATCGGAAAAATACCTCCCAAGCTTTCCTCTTGCCGCATCCATCCAGAAATACAGGGAGCCGTTTTCACCGATGACGGCATCCACGGGCCACATCCGGGCGATGTGATCACACCACCCGGCGGGCCGGCCGGTTACCGGGACGATCTTGAACCCTGCCTGCTGCAGGTCCCAGAGGCCTTGAACGCGCAGGCCGGGATTTTTCCATCCAGAGAAAACGTGTCGTCAATATCAAAAAAAATGCCTTTGATTTTTCTGATTTTTTCCGGGGAAAAATTTTCAAGGGGCATCAGTTTTTTTTCAGTTGAATTCATTGCAGATCACTTTTTAAGCAGCCATTGTGTGGCCTGATTATATTTTTTATGATAACAGCCCATAAACCGGGTTTTATCCGCCGTGATGCTCTGGCGGGCCGCAGGTTGAATCCCTTACAATCAACTGGCTTTCAAAAATATGGTGTTTCTTTTTTTTCGGGTTTTCCACCACTATTTCGGCTGCCTTGCGGCCCATTTCATAATATGGCAGCCGGACCGCTGTCAAGGGTGGTTCAAACAGAGACAGGGTGTCATTGTCGGCGTAGGCCACAATGGAGATATCCTCGGGTATCCGGTAACCGGCATCTTTTATCGCTTTCATACACCCCGGGGCCATTTCATAGCCGGCCAGGACAAAGCAGGAGATATCGGGAACGTCCTGAAGCAATTGCTGTGTTTTTTCATAGGCTTCCTGCTGATCATACCGGCAGAATGTCAGGAGTTTTTGATTAACGTCAAGCCGGCTGTTGTCAAAGGCTTTTTGATACCCCCGGATAAACCGGGTACTGACCACGGCATCGGCCGGGCCGGCCAGCATGGCAATGTTGCGGTGCCCCAGAAAAGTCATGTAGGAAACGGTTTTGGTGGCGTTTTTTTCGGAATCGATACCCACATAGTTGATATCGGCATCTCCCCTGTAATACTCCACAGCCACAAAATTAAACTCAAGGCGGTTTAAATTTTTGATATAACTTTCGATATACTCATGGGTGGTATCCCGGGTATTGAAAATGATCAGGCCGTCCAAGGTATTTTGCCGTGCAATCTGGCTGATGGGCCGGTGTTTATACAGGTTTCGGCCCCCGGAGAACAGTACCAGGTCAAACCCTTTTTCATTGAGGACATCCTGAACCCCGGCCACGAGTTCCACCATGGTATAATTGCGAAAAATGGATGTCGTATAGGGGACGAACAGCCCGATGGAGATTGGACTTTCCCGACACCAGGCGCTGGGCCAGCAGGTTTGGATTGTAGTCAAGCTGCCTGGCGGCTTCAAGTACGCGTTGGCGTGTCCGTGGACTGACTCTGGAGCCCTTGGCGTTGTTGATTACAAGCGATACTGTGGTGTGAGAGACACCGGCCAGTTGGCCAACTTTTTTTAGGGTCATGGCTGAAAATCCGGCGGTTTGAAATCAGGTCTGTTTAACGTTAAACTTATGTAAAGTTAATAAAATTTAATTTTTTTGTCAAGCCATGAGAAATAAAAAATATTCCCTTGACATTTGGCTGATTTTGTAATCAAAAAGAATTAATTCGTTGGAAAAATATCTTCTGCTTTAGGAATTGTATAAAAACAGGCTTTAAAATATTTTTTGTGGCGTGTCAGCTATCAAAAATAGTGTCTGATGTGGTGTTTTTTGTAATAATAAGTTTAACGTTAAACTTGCGGGCACCAGGCAACAATTCGGGAGGGTACCATGTATGATGATTTGATCAGAGCAATGGAGACGGCAGTCGTCGAACTTGACCGCTGGCCGTCAAAAACCGTTTTTATTTTTCATCACAACGATTCCGACGGACTTAGTTCCGGCGCCATATTGAAAAAAGCCTTTGAACGAAAAGGCTTTAAGATTGAACGATATGCCCTGGAAAAACCCTATCCGGCCCTGTTGCGGAAGATTTATGAAAAGCAGGGCAAGATCATTGTTTTTGCCGATTTTGCCGGCCGAATTGCGCCGCTGCTCTCGGAGTTGAACCAGGGTCGAAACCTCACCCTGATTCTGGACCATCATGTGGCCAAGCCGGCCACGGACCCCAAAGTATACAATCTCGACCCCACACTTTTCGGACTCAAGGGGGACCGTGACATGACCGGTTCCACCACCTGCTACTGCTTTGCCCGCATCATGGACCCCCGGAATATCGATCTGGCGGCAATTGCCGGCATCGGGGCCGTGGGCGACAAGTTTTTTGTGGACGGCCGCCTGGTGGGTCAGAACCGGGACGTTGTGGCAGAAGCGGTGAACCAGGGCATGATGGCGGTCAGGGACCAGGCGGTGGGAGAACGCTATTTTATAAAAACCGGTGGTAAATTGATGCCCTGCGATGAACTGGGGGATTATCTGGATGTCCTCGGTGGTGCGGGATATTACCGGGAAGGGCCGGACATGGGGGTTAAGGTCTGCCTTGAAGGCGTTTGCCCGGAATCGGACCGGATGGTGGCATCGTTCAAAGCGGGTCAGGAAAAGGTTTTTGCCCAGGAAATAAAACAGATCGAGTTAAACGGGATGACTGAAACACCGGGTATTCAGTGGGTGGATGTAAAGGATCGGTTTACCCCTATGGGGGTAAAAATGATCGGCATTTTCTGTGAGATTCTGGTAGAAAAAAAGCTCATCGATCCTGACAAATATGTGGCGGGTTTTCAGACGATTCCCAATCATATCCCCGGCTTTGGGCCCGTGGCGTTTAATGAGACGAAAATATCCATGCGGGTGTCGGCCGCCATGGAACAAAAAATTATCGCAGGAAAGATGCCGGGGCTCAATACCTTTTTGCCCGAGGCCACCGGCATTCTGGGCGGGTTTTCCGATGCCTGTCATACCCTCTGCGGCGCCACCACCATTGCCATGGGCAGGGAGGCACGGTTGATTGAAGAGATGCAGAAAATTCTGGATCGGGCCTAAAGATTTTTTATCCGCAGATTACACGGATTACGCGGATTTCAAGGAATACACAACCCATCAACATTGAACCGGCAACCGTAAACGCTTACTTCATAATTCACGGCGACAAGCAACTAATGACAAACAAAAGAGCAGGAGGATTCATATCATGGGCAAGGGAACGGCTTTTGGCAAAACCATTCTGATTGGTGATTCGTTTGTGTTAAACGAGGTTCCGGCGATTGTTTCAGCGATGCCGTTTGAAACCGAAGCGATTGTGGAAAGGATCGATGGCGAGGGCTGGATGGTTGAGGACCACCGTATCGAAGTGCCTGGCTATATTGCCAAGAAAAAGGCACACCATCTGGCATCGATCAAAAGAATTTTGAAGGTCATGCAGATTGATACCGTTCAGACACCTATCAAAATTACCTTGGCAGGGTCTTTGCTGGCCGGCAGCGGTGTAGGGGCCAGTGCGGCCAGCTGCGTGTCCCTGGCCCGGGCCCTGGACGCTGAATTCAACCTGGGATATACCATTGAGCAGATCAACCATGTGGGCTGGGAAGGCGAACATCCCTATCACGGTGAGCCCAGCGGTGTGGACAACACCGCCTCGACCTATGGGGGGTTGCTGCAGTATTATATCAAGGATGGTAAAAAAGGCTTTGAAATCATAAAAGCCAAAAAACCGTTGGATCTGGTGCTGGCCAATACCGGCATCACTGCGGATACCACTAAACTCGACGGCATTATTACCAGGGCCGAGAAAAAAGATCCGGCCAAATTTGCCGCAACCATGAAAATCATCACCGACCAGTCTCTGGAAATGAAACAATCCATCGAAGACGGCGATCTTGCCAATGTCGGGAGGATCATGACCGAAAACCATAAGATTCTCATCGACATGGGCATCTCCCAGGAAAAATTAATCTATCTGTGTGACAAGGCCATTGCCAACGGGGCCTTGGGTGCCAAGCTCACCGGCGGCGGCATGGGGGGCTATATCTCGGCCCTGACCCCGGGAAAGGCGTTGCAGGAAAAAGTGGCATCGGCCATGGAAGCCGAAGGGTACAAGGTGATCCGGGCCACCATCGGCGGGTAGGCCTTCGGAACTCAAGTGTATCTGGTGTTGGGTTAGCTGTCGGGCATTTATGATGAAAAAGTTGTTTTTTTGAGATTCCGACCCTGGTCAGTTGCTTTATTCCGGATTTCGTGATTAACTTTGATAAAGTAGTACGTCATTTCGGATTTACGTCCATCGGGCCCGCCGTTCAATAATAGAGTATGATAAAGTGTATCACACCACAGCATAGCGATGTACAATCATGTTTTATTCACAAAAGGAGGTCCATCATGAAAAAAAAGGTTGTTTGGGTATCCGTATTGGTTTTCTTTTTTATCGTAACAAGCATAGGCACCGCCTCTTCAGAATCCCTGTCCTTGTTGACGTGGAAAGGGTATGCCCCCAATGTTTTGATTGATAAATTCAAGGCTGAGACGGGCATTGATGTAAAGGTGACCTTCACCAACAATGAGGAAATGATCGCGAAGCTGCGGGCCACGCGTGGGGCCGGATTTGATCTGGCCCAGCCCAGCCAGGACCGGATTTCTTCGGTGCAGGAAAAGTACCAGATTTATCAGGCCATGGATATGTCCAGGATCAAGACCGATCAAATCATCCCATCCATGCTGGCGGCAGTGGAAAAAAACACCATGGTCAACGGCAAGCCTCACGCAGTACCGTTTTGTTGGGGTACCTCCGGTCTGGTGGTCAACAAGAAGTTGGCACCGGCAGCCGGAGATTATTCGGACCTGCTCAATGTCATGTATAAAGGTCGCGTCAGTTACCGGTTGAAGAGACCGACGTTGATTGCCCTGGCCTTTGCCATGGGCGACGATCCCTTTGCCAAGTACGGTGATGTCGATGCGTACAAGACGTTGATGGAAAATGTTGAAAGCGCCCTGATCGAAGGTAAGCCTCTGGTGAAAAACTATTGGGCCAACGGGGACGCCCTGTTGCAGTCCATGCGGTCAGAAGAGGTTTATGTGGCCATGGCCTGGGACAGCGGCGGATGGAAACTGCACAAGGAAAATCCCGATATCGATTTTGTGGCACCTCGAAGCGGCGCCCTGGGATGGATCGACACCTTTGCCTTGCCGGCAAAGGCCAAGAATGTTGACGGGGCTTATAAGTGGATCAACTTTATGCTGCGTCCGGAAAATGCCGCGATATTCACCAATGCGGAGAAGTACGGGACCGCCTCTGACGGTGCCGTGAAGCTGTTGGATGCCGATGTCCGTACCAATTTTGAACGGACGTTTCCCCAGGCGGATATAGACAATATTAAATGGTATCCGCCGGTACCGGCAAAACTGGAATCCATCGAGGGCAAAATCCTGGATAAGGTTAAGGCGGCCCAGTAAGCACCGGGTCGTTTTTTTATTTTGCAATCAAAGTAATCGGATCGGTTAAAATCGATCCCTGCAAAACAGGCCGGATACCGGATAACAGGATTTGTATAAATCGATCTGTCCGGTATCCGACCCATGCAAGATGTATTTTTGTTTTTTCCTCAACAATAGACTATTATCTACCTTTTACCCTTTCGGTGATTACCATGCAGGTTGACCTGTCGGTTCAGGATATTACCAAAAAATTTGATGCTTTTACTGCTGTCGAATCCGTTTCTTTCGAGGTTCGGGATGGGCAGTTTTTTTCCATTTTAGGACCGTCGGGCTGCGGAAAGACCACATTGCTGCGTATGATTGCCGGCCTGGAAAAACCCAGCAGCGGTATTATTGAGATTCGCGGGCAGAATATGCTCGGCATCCCTCCGAACAAGCGTCCGGTGAATTTGATTTTTCAAAGTCTGGCCCTGTTTCCCATGATGAATGTGCGGGAGAATATCGCCTTTGGGCTGCAGCGTCGGGGCGAAAAAAAACAGATTATTGAAAAAAAGATCGGTGCCATTCTGGAACGGGTGGATCTGGGCGGATTTGAAGACAAGGATGTGAACCAGTTGTCCGGGGGCCAGAAACAGCGGGTGGCCATCGCCCGGTGCCTGGTGCTGGACCCTACGGTTCTACTGCTGGATGAGCCATTAGGTGCCCTGGACCTTAAACTCAGGGAGCAGATGAAAGTCGAGTTGAAAAAACTCCAGGCAAAGGTCGGTACCACATTTATATACATTACCCATGACCAGTCCGAAGCCCTGGTGATGTCCGATTATGTAGCGGTGATGAACAAGGGGCGATTCGAACAGATCGATACGCCGCCTAATCTGTACAGCAATCCCCAGACACCGTTTGTGGCGCAATTTGTGGGGGACAACAATGCCTGGGCCGGCCGGGTGTTGAACAGCCGGGACGGTAATGTGGAAATTCAAACAGACGAGGGTAATGTTTTTCACATGCAGACCCATCAAGGATTTAAACCGGATACGCGGGTTGACCTGTTTCTGAGACCCGAGGCCATGCTCATCGAACCGGATGCGGATATCACGGACTTGAACCGTTTTGAGGTGATGATCAAGGCTATCTTGTTTGATGGCGCCAACAGTCACTTGCTGGCCAACCCCATCGGATCGGAAAAGGAACTGCTCATTGCCCTGCCCCAGAACCGGCAGTATGATTATATTCGGGCCAACGACAAGATTACCGTGGGCTGGCACCGGGGCTCCGGCAATTGCTTTTTGGATCAGGAAAACCGGGTAACTATTTATCATCGTTGGATATTGAATTGAGTCGGCCATGTCTATTGCAATAAAGGGGTAGAATGAGAAACCAGAAACGCTGGACATTTTTTTCTTTTTGACGCCGGTTTTGCTCTGGCTGTTTTTAATGATTGTATTGCCCCACCTTGATCTGCTGTTCATGTCGTTTCGCATTGAAAATGACGAGGGCAGCATGGTGTGGAGCCTGTTTAATTATCTCAGCTTTTTTGAAGAACCGATCTATTGGATGACCTTTGCGCGAACAGCCGTGTATGCGATTCTGGCCACATTTTTGACGTTTATCATTGCCCTGCCCCTTGCCTTTTATATCTCCAAAGTGGTGGCCCCTAAGTACCAGGGCTTTTTGACGCTGATGCTCCTGCTGCCGTTTTGGGTCAGTGAGCTGGTACGGGTGTATGGTTGGATGATACTCTTGCGGGAAAGCGGGGTGCTCAACCATTTTTTAGTCAAAGCGGGTATTTTGCAGCAGCCGGTGGAGATGCTTTACAACGATGTTACCATGATGGTGGGGCTGGTCTACACCTCCATGCTGTTTATGGTGGTGCCCCTGATTGCGGTGCTGGACAGTCTGGACGACAGCCTCATCGAGGCGGCATATGATCTTGGGGGTAATATGTGGTCGATTTTATTTAAAATCATCATTCCCCATGCCAAACCCGGCATTGTGTCCGGGTCCATTGTCGTATTTATGTTGACCCTGGGTAATTATTTGACGCCCAACCTCATGGGGGGAAAGAATTCCCTCTGGTTTACCGAACAGATCTACAACCAGTTTATTGCCAGCTTTAACTGGAATCAGGGGTCTGCCTTCGGGTTTTTGCTCCTGGTGCTTTCGTCGGTTCTCGTCTGGGTTGGTTTGAAGCTGTCGGGCCAAAATTTGAAGGTGGTTGCCAAATGATTCGTTCCCTGCCAAAATCAAAAGTCTATACGGCCGGTTTCAGGCTGTATGTCCTTTTATATTTTATTTTCCTGTTTGCCCCTCTGCTGGTGACATGTATGCTCGCTTTCAACGATTCCCAGTTTCCCGCCCTTCCCTGGAACGGGTTTACCCTGGACTGGTTTACCGCCGATCAGGTAGATCGGGTGGGCATCTTTCATGACCAGATCAATCTGGACAGCATCTGGGTCAGCGCCCGGGTGGCATTTTTTGTCACCCTGCTGTCGGTTTTCGTGGGCACCTGCGCCTCTTTTCTGTTTGAACAGGAAGACTTCAGGTTCAAGCAGGCCCTGTATTTTTTGATGATTTCCCCCCTGGTCATTCCCGGCGTTATTCTGGGGATCTCCATTCTTTTGTTCAGCAACACCCTGGGCACTTATTTTGAAATGCGGTGGAATCTGGATGTGGGTCTTTTTCGTCCCGGATTCTGGCTGGTGGTTTTAGGGCAGTTTTCATTCATCACCACCCTGGTGACGCTGGTGGTTTCAGCCCGGTTGAAAAAATTCGATCCTACTCTGGAGGAGGCCGCCTTAAATCTCGGTGCCAACCGTTTTGAGGTTATATGGTATGTCACTTTGAAATTCCTGCGACCTGCGATTATCGGGGCCGGTGCACTGGCCTTTCTAATGAGCTTTGAAAATTTCAACACCACGTTGTTTCTCGTGGGCCCCGAGGCCACCCTTCCCGTCAACCTCTATCTACAGGTGCGCGATGGCAGCACCCCGGTCATCAATGCCATTTCGTTTCTGTTGATCCTGTCCACATCCGTGGCGGCTTTTGCTCAGCTTTATTTCAACAAAAAAGAAAAATAACCCCAGATGTCCGGGGGCAAAATAATTTGCCATAACTAAAATTGAAAATTTCTTTTTCTACAATATGTTGAAGGACGTTTTATGTAAAATTATGAAACCCCAGGCTGAAGGGCTCCTTTGTCTGGAAGGTGCCTGTCCTCTCGGTAAAATTTTGCCTAAAAGACCATTTCTTCTTTGAAATGCATCCCGCCCGTTTCTGTAAAGATCCGTATGACGTGCAGGTGCATATCAGCGCTGCCCAGACCTTCATAATACAGGAACATGTTGTCATCGTTGGCATGATTGATGGAAGACAAGGTACCGCACATATACTGGGTAAAGGTATTCCCGTGGTACAGGTCGGTGCTTCTCATCAGTTCCAGTTCGTGGGTATGGCCGCAGAAGACATTCTTTATGTTATGCTTTCGTATAAAATCAATCATGCGGGCGGAATTCTTCAGCGGACATTCGTCGGTGCCCAAAACGGAATGATGGATGAGCAGCAGCGGCAGGTCATATTCCATCTGGCTGATTTTTTCTGAAACCGCATTCAGGATCTCTTTTTCAACAAATCCGTCATCACTGTAAATTTCGTTGGAATCGATGCTGATAATCAGGGCGGATGTGCCATCAACCGAAATGGGTTTGATAAAGTTGATGTCGGTAAAATTGTCACGGACCCGGGTTATTTTCCGGTCCAGAAAGAGGTTTTTCTTACTGGTTTTCATCATTTCAGACAGATAGATGATTTCGGGGTTGTAAATATATTTTCGGAATAGCTCATGGGAGCGCATATTCCTTTTGTCATGGTTCCCAATGATGGAGATGACATTTTTGCACTTGATGGCTTTTAAGAAGCGCCCGGCTTTGGCATACTCGTCTTGCAGGCCATCTGTTGTACTGTCACCGGTGTTGATGACGATATCGGCATTAAATGAATTGATTTTCTTCAGCAGAACCTTGTCGTCCCCGTCCCAGTGGCGGGGACCGAAATGCATATCCGAGATATGTAAAACATTCATGCGGGCCCCTTTACTGAAAGCAAACAAATATTGTTTTTAAAAATTGCCAACACCGTTGTTGCAGAACAACTATGTACTGCACCGTAACGACAAGAATATAGATATATTTAATTATATATTAGAAATAATTTGTTTATCGTAAAATATTAAGCCTTATTTTTCGTTTAATTGATTTGCTCTCTTATTCAGTGTTGACATCCTGGTATATTGCAAATAAGTTAAAACTTAAAAAACAGCAAAATTTTAAAAGAGAGGGTGTGTCATTATGGCTGGATCACCAAAATATCTACCCGATGATATTGACCGGCAAATTATTGCCGAGCTTCAAAAAAACGGAAGGGCCTCATACAAGCATATCGCCGGGAAGCTGGACCTTTCCGATGGTACCATCCGGTTGAGAGCCGGCAAGATTATCGCCGAGGGCCTGCTTAAAATTACGGCCCAGGTGAACCCACTCTATTTTGAAAACAGCATCGCTGCGATGATCTGCATGACCCTGGAAAAGAGAGACCATCGCCAGATTATGGAAAAGGTCGTGCAGATGCGCGGTGTCAAATCGGTGATCAATTCCACCGGTCGTTATGATATCGTGGCGGAAGTTTTTTTTCATTCCCGGGAAGAACTGCGGTCCTTTTTGATGGAAGACCTCCACCAGATCGGCGGGATATTGTCTTCGGAAACATTTATCTACCTGGATGCTATCCATAAATGGGTGAATTTTTTTTAGCCTGCACAAATGGGCAAAATTAGAATCTGGCTCTGTAAGTAAATACGAATTCTGGCTTTTTAAAGCAAACAAAAGCGTAAAATCATTGGAGGCTCATATGAAGGCATTGGTCAAAGCATCACCGGAAACCGGCCTTTGGATGCAGGATGTGCCGGAACCGGTTGTCAACGGAAACGACATTCGCATCAAAATCAGGCAGACAGCCATCTGCGGAACGGATCTGCATATTTTTAATTGGGACCAATGGTCTCAAAAAACCATTAAAACCCCGATGATTATAGGCCATGAATTTGTCGGCATCGTGGATCGTGTGGGAAAAGAGGTCACCGGCATCAAGGTGGGAGACCGGGTCTCGGGAGAAGGCCACATCACCTGCGGCTTCTGCCGGAACTGTCGGGCCGGCAAACGGCATCTCTGCCGCAATGCCGTCGGCATCGGCGTCAATCGCAGCGGCGCTTTTGCCGAATATCTCTCCATTCCTGCGGGTAACGCCTTTCGACTGCCTGGTAATATTGAAGACGAAATTGCCGCCATCCTCGACCCCTTCGGGAACGCGGCCCACACGGCCTTGTCTTTTAATCTGGTGGGGGAGGATGTCCTGATTACCGGTGCCGGCCCCATCGGCATCATGGCGGCGGCACTTGCCCGGCATGTGGGCGCACGATTTATCGTAATTACCGATGTGAATGACTATCGCCTGGAACTGGCGTCCAAACTGGGCGATTTTCGCACGGTGAATGTCGGACGGGAACGGATACGGGACGTGCAGAAAGAACTGGGCATGCGTGAAGGATTTGATGTGGGGCTGGAAATGTCGGGTATTTCCGGTGCATTTCACGAAATGCTCGAAAATATGAACCACGGGGGTAAAATCGCCATGCTCGGTATTCACGCCGAACCGTTGCCTCTGGACACGGACCAGGTGATTTTCAAGGGACTGACCCTCAAGGGGATATATGGCCGGGAAATATTCGAGACCTGGTACAAGATGACCACCACGCTCCAGTCCGGATTGAATCTCCGTCCCATCATTACCCATCGGTTCTGTGTAGATGACTTCCAGAAGGGGTTTGATGCGATGAACAGCGGCCAGTCCGGCAAAGTCGTTTTGAACTGGACGAAAAGTGAGAAATGACCGATTAAAAAGGCGGAACACAGCGATTTCCATAAGTTTCCAAGCCCTCACTATTCAATTTTCACTATCCCCCCTGTAATGGCAACGGATAGACGTCTTTTTGCATAACTTTTACTTTGAAATTCAGCGCTCCTGTTATAGAGTAAGGCCACCTGCATGAGATAATTGCATTGTATATCCGCCAGAAGGCTCAACCCCGGGAGACGACAGATGAAAAATCCCAAGGCCACTGTTCTTATTGTCGAAGATGATCCGGCTATTTTAAACGGTCTGCTGGATGTCATGGTTTTTAACGGGTATGAGGCTGTTGGCGTGGAAGATGGAGGGGATGGGTTGGCAAAGGGACTCAAAGGGTCCTATGACCTGATTCTTCTGGATGTCATGCTGCCCACCATGGACGGCTTTTCCATCTGTCGCAAAATTCGCCGTAAAAAACCGAATCAGGGTATTATCATGCTCACGGCCAAGGGTGCGGAAACAGACATCGTCACCGGATTCAGGGCCGGGGCCGATGACTATGTGAGCAAGCCTTTTTCCCTGCAGGAATTGATGGTGAGGATAGAGGCCCTTCTGCGCCGCATGGGCAAAAATCCCGGAGACGTCAAGATCTCCTGCCACGGTATGGTTTTTAACGGTAAAACACTTCAGGCATCGTACAATGAAAAGCGCATGGCCTTGACCCGGAAAGAGATGGATATCATCGCCTATCTGCATCAACACCGGGACCGGATCATACCCAAACACGAACTGCTCACAAAGGTCTGGCATTACAGCGATGCGGGAATTGAAACCCGTACCGTGGATATTCATATCCTGAAACTTCGCAAGAAAATCGCATCTTTGATCGGCGACCTTCCTTTTATTACGACGATCCGGGGCGAGGGATACCGCCTGGAGCCCGACCGATGAAAAAGCTGCGGTTGCTGATCCTTATTTTCTGCCTGGCCCTTTCTGTTCCGCTGGCCTATATGACCCTGCGGACGTACACCGGAATGGCCCGGGAGGAGATTGCAAAGTTGAATTACTTTGCCGGTCAGTTGTTTGATGAAATCGAAAACGAACTGTCGGCTATTGTGGTTTTGGAAGAAGCCCGTTCGGTGGATGAGTATAATTTTGCCATGACCCGGTCCGGTTCAGATTCAGGTGCGAATACGGCCAGTCCCTCCCCCCTGGCTCGGACCGTCCTGCCGGCGTATATTCTCGGCTATATTCAAAACAACCCGGATGGTTCGTTTCATACGCCCCTGGTGGAAGAGGGGGGAAAAGTTCCCAAAGACCGGGCCGACAGGGTCGCAAAACTGACTGCGGCCAACCAGATGTTCAACCGTCAGCGGTTTACCGGTGCCGGCATCAAAATGGCGTCGCCGACAGTGCCGGTTCCAGAGAAAAAAGAGCCCCCATCCAAAGGATTTGCGGAGCAATACCTGAACCTGCCCAGTGCCATGAGATCTGCCAGATCTTTAGGGCAAAAGGAAAAACGGATCGAGGAAATTACCGTGGGCCAGGCCCGGCAGATTGCCGGGAAAGACAGACAGATATTAAGTAAAAAAAGCAAGGCCGTATCCCCTGGGACTGCCGGGCTGGAAAGCCTGCAGAAAGAATCTCAAGCACTGACGGAAGATGATCTTTACAGGGCTGACAGGACGGATGGCGTCGGGGACAAAAAAACAACACTTTTTTCCCGGTCATCGTCAGATGGCAGGATCGATGCGGACAGGCAAGCGGCTGAAATGCAAGCGCTGTCTTTTGAAAGTCAGCCGGAAGCCGGACCCGATGGACTGCCTCGCTACCCGGTGGAAGTCGCTCCCTTGCAGTCGGTTTTTTTAAACGATGATCAGATTTTTATTTTCCGGCGCATTGTGATCGCTCAACAAATTTTTCGCCAGGGATTTGTCCTCCAGGTACGCGCTTTTCTCCGTCATCTTGCGGCAACGCATTTCATGGATCAGCCCATGGCAGGTTACGCGGGCTTGCGTCTTGCCGTAATGGATCGGGAACGGGCGGCCCAGGCATTTTCCAGCGGGGTTTCAGCGCCCCACCCCACGTTCCAGCTGGAAAGGCAATTCCCCGCCCCTTTTGGGTTTTTGCAGGCGGTGTTGACCTGCGAGGAGATTCCCCGGGCCGCTGGCCGCAGTACCTTGAATACGATGATGATCCTTTTCGGTGCGGTGCTGCTCATTGGACTGGCGGCCATCTACCGCAGTGCCCGGGCCGAGGTGGAACTTTCCCAGCGGCGCTCCCGGTTTGTCTCTTCGGTCACCCATGAACTCAAGACACCCCTGACCAACATCCGCATGTATATCGAAATGCTGGAACAGGGCATTGCCCGCAGTCCTGAAAAAGAGCAGGCCTATTTCCGGATTCTCGGCTCTGAAAGTGCCCGTCTGTCCCGGTTGATAAACAATGTCATGGAGATTTCCAGGCTGGAGAAAAAGCAGCGGCCCCTGTCGCTTTCTTCGGGCCGGTTTGAGGATGTGATTGAAAAAGTAACGGCGGTCATGCAGGAGGCTGTTCGCCAGGAAGGATTTGTGCTCAAGACTGAACTGTCGGTGACATCACCCTTTGCCTATGACGCCGAAGTCATGATCCAGGTGTTGATCAACCTCATTGAAAACAGCCTGAAATTCGGGAAAAAGGCAGATCAACGGGAAATTTTGATAGCCGCTTATGAAGAACCCAAAAATGTTGTGATCCGCGTCAGCGACACGGGCCCGGGGATTCCCCGGCATGCCCTGAAAAAGGTGTTTGACGATTTCTATCGCGTGGAGGGGGCCCTCACCCGGAGTACCGGCGGCACCGGCATTGGACTGGCCCTGGTGAAAAAGTTTGTTGCCGCCATGGGCGGAACGGTTTCCGCCGCCAATAATGCCGGGCCGGGTTGTACCATATCCATCCGTCTGCCGCGCGGTCCTGTCTCAATTTAGTTGTTGGGCTGGTATTTGAACGACCCGACACCTGTTGAGCGGCATTTTGAAAAGGCCGCCAAAGAGATAAAACGGTGGGGGAAAAGCGGTGGCCTACCCAACGATGCCATCATTTTTCCCCCCTCCCGTCAAGGGAGGGGGTGCCTACCAACGGTGTCATCCGATTTTTCCCCCGCCCTTTACGGGAGGGGCCAGGGGAGGGTGCCTACCAACGGTGTCATCCGATTTTTTCCCCCTCCTTTGACGGGAGAAGGCAAGTGTAAGGAGGCGGGTGACTACAAATGAACCCATCAACTACCTGCCCCTCCCTTTACGGGAGGGGCAGGGGGAGGGTGATATCCGTCAATGACACAATCAGGTTTAAAACAACAATCCCTAACGTCATACGCCAAATCCCTCAGACGCAATGCCACCGACGCGGAAAGAATCTTGTGGCGCCACCTCAGGGCAAGACAGGTTGAAGGCATAAAATTCAGGAGGCAGCAGCCCATCGAAAATTATATCGTGGATTTTGTTTCCTTTGAGACCCGGCTGGTCATCGAACTGGATGGGGGCCAGCATGCAGTGAACCGGCAGAAAGATATAAAAAGGGACCGATGTCTGACCCGCAATGGCTTCAGGGTCCTCAGGTTCTGGAACCATGATGTTCTGGGGAACATGGACGGGGTACTTGAGACCATTCGAAAGGCGTGTCTATGATAATATTTGCTGTTTTCACCCGCCCCCCAACCCCCTCCCGTCAAGGGAGGGGGAGACGCCCCATGTGGGCACGTCGTTTCCACCGTCTCCTTCCCCTCCCTTGACGGGAGGGGCCAGGGGAGGGTGAAGATATTACCTTACTGATGCAGGACAAAAAAACAGCCCCAGCTATTTTATGGGCGTAAATCTTGTCGGAGACTTTCATGGTGGAAAAACAGAGCATTTTTCTAACTCTGGAACAGGCCCGGGATGCGATATGCCGTGATTTCAGGCAATATGATCCCCAGCTCCTGCTTTTTTGTGGAATTGCCCGGCTTTTGTTCAACGGCGATGTCGTTGTCCGAAAGGATACCCGGAAAAACGGTGCCTGGGTCAGCCGGGCCAATGATGAGAATATGCGCTGGATGGACGGGGCACAGCTGGCCGACTATCTGTGTGAATCGATTGCTTTGATGGATCTGCAACCGGACTTGGTGGCGGCCATGTGTACCCGGGTGTTTCAGACCCGTGTTTTTGTCGCAGTTGATCCGGAGACCGGGGGGGAGGGCGTGCGCATCGAAACCGGCATGGAAGACTATACCTGCCGGCAGTGCGGCCGGTGCTGCACCTCCCTTGATTACCATGATGCGGTGACAGCGAAGGATGTAGAAAAATGGCAGGTCCTGGGGCGCACCGACATTCTTGAACGGGTGGGCGTTTATCCGCGGCCGGGGGGTAAAACCACCTATCGGATCTGGATGGTCCCCGGCAAAAATCAACTGGAAAAGGTCTGTCCTTTTTTAACAAAACGCTCCTCTGAAAATCGCTGGGTCTGCAGCATTCATGACATAAAACCGGCCATCTGCCGCGAATATCCGGTAAGCCGCAAGCATGCCGTCATGACCGGATGTCCGGGATTTGATAAAAGTGAAAAATGAGAATTGAAAGAATTTCACAAATTTTCAATACTCAATTTTCAATTATTTTCGTTATTCCTCTCCCAGGCATCGTGACACCTGTTCATGCACATTGGTGGAAAGGTTTTTGACGGCGATAATGCGTTCAAGCTGATGTTTCATGAGCTGTTGCCGGTGGGCATCGTATTTTTGCCACTGGGCAAAGGGGGTGACCAGGCGGGCCGCCATCTGGGCGTTGGCCTGGTGCAGACGGATGATATAGTCGGCCACAAAGGCATACCCACGGCCGTCTGTAGTGTGGAAATGGCGGGCATTGGCGGCAAAGGTGGCCACCACGGCCCGGATGTCGTTGGGACTTTTGGGGTCAAAGGCGTCGTGGGATAGCAGATCTTTGACCACATCCAGGGTGCCGGCCAGGGGGGATGCCGCCTGGATGCCGAACCACATGTCCACCACCAGTTGATTTTCCCTGTAGGCGGCGTAAAAATCGGCAATGGCTGCCCGGCGGGCCGTATCCTGCCGGCTGTGGGCCAGAACTTTGAATGCCGCCAGTTTTTCCGTCATGTTGTCCGCCGCATCATACTGGGACCGGGCCAGAATGATATACTCGTTTTTTTCAAGGGCACACAGGTATTCCAGGCAGACATTGCGCAGGCTGCGCCGGGCTTTGCTTTGGATGCTCAGATCATAGGGGGCGCCGGAACTGTTGGCGGTATAGGCGGCCAGCAATTCAGTCTCCAGCCTTTGGGCTAAGAAACATCGGGCTTTTTTGACGGTTTTATGGATGGCATCCGGGTCAATTATGTCCACCTGCTGGGAAAGGTATGCTTCCGTTGGCAGGGTCAGCATCCGGGCCACCATGGCCCTGTCCGTTTCGTTGCCTGTGAGCAGTCCGCGAAAGGCCTCGATCAGGGCATTGTCCAGGCTTGTGCGTCTGCCGGCGATCATCTCCAGCAGCATGGGCTCGGCCAGTTTCTGGCAGGCATCCCAGCGGTTGAACCCGTCGTTGTCGTGCTGCATGAGAAAAAGCAGGTCTTCATTTGTATAGGGGTAATCCCAGGTGACCGGGGCACTGAAATGGCGGAATAAAGAGGGTACCGGCTCACAGGGAACCTGCTCAAAGACAAAGGTCTCCTCGGTCCGGGTGATCTCCACTACATTGTGATGGCCCAGAGAAAGGGGGATGTCCCGGCCGGTGTCGTCTAAAAGCCCCATGCGCAGGGGAATCAGAAACGGTTGTTTTTTTTTGGTTTCCGGGGTGGGTCGGCAGCTCTGGCGCACAGTGAGTGCAAAGGTCCGGGCCTTGGGGTCATATTGGCCTTCCATGGTCACATGGGGGGTCCCTGCTTGATGGTACCAGCGGCGAAACTGGGAAAGATCTTTTTTGCCGGTATCTTCCATGGCCCGGGCAAAGGCTTCGATGGTCACGGCCTGGCCGTCATGCCGGGCAAAATACAGGTCCGTGCCGTTGAAAAAATTTTCATCGCCGAGAAGGGTACGGTACATGCCGATAATTTCGGCCCCTTTTTCATAGATGGTCAGGGTGTAAAAATTATCAAAGGTTTGCACCGTGGCCGGTAACACCGCGTGGGCCGTGGGCCCGGCATCTTCTTTGAACTGGTGGGTCCGCAAGTAATCGGCATCTTCGATGCGTTTGACCACAGGGCTCGAGTGATCGGCACTGAACGATCCATCCCGGTACACGGTGAACCCCTCTTTCAGACTCAACTGGTGCCAGTCCCGGCAGGTGACCCGGTTGCCGGACCAGTTGTGAAAATATTCGTGGGCAATGACATCCCGGACCCGGTCGTGGGCCGTATCGGTGGCCGTTTCCGGGTTGGCCAGGATCAGCGCGGTATTGAAGATGTTCAGACTCTTGTTTTCCATGGCCCCCATGTTGAAATGACTCACTGCGACGATATTGAAAAGGTCCAGATCATACTCGCGGCCGTATACCCGTTCATCCCAGGCAAAGGCCTGTTTCAGGGATGCCATGGCATGGCCCACCTTGTCCAGGTCTGATTCTTCTACAAAAATTCGAAGGGCCACTGTTTTTTTGCCCATGGTGGTGAAACTGTCTTCCCGGCAGGCCAGATTTCCCGCCACCAGGGCAAACAGGTAGGACGGCTTGGGATATGGATCTTCCCATCGGGCCCAGTGGCGCTTGTTTTCCAGCGTTCCGGCGCCCATTTTATTGCCGTTGGATAAAAGCACCGGGAAGGCGGCCAGGTTTGCTTCCATGTAGACAAAAAAGCGGCTCATCACATCCGGGCGGTCCAGGTAATAGGTGATGCGGCGAAATCCCTGGGCTTCGCACTGGGTGCAGAACATCCCTTTTGACGTGTACAGACCGGACAGGGAGGTGTTGGCGTCCGGTGTAATCTCCACCTGGGTTTCCAGGGTAAAGCGTCCCTGATCGTCCAGTGTAATATGAAAGATGGTGAGGGTGTGGTCCGAGACCCGGTAATCCTTATCCGTGAGAAGGGTATTGTTCAACCGGATGGATTTTAAGGTCAACTTCTCTCCGTCGAGTACAAGGGGCGCTGCGGCATCTGTGTTTACATCCGGATTCGGGCGCATGATCAGGGTGCCGGTGACAATCGTTTTTGAAGGCGCCAGGTTGAATTCAAGGGTAGTGGTATTAATCAGATAATCAGACGGGCGATAGTCACGCAGTCGTATTGTTTTGGGTGTATTAGTCATAAAAATAAGTATACGCAATCGCATCAAAAAGAGAAAGCATAATATTTTTGCTTGTAAAATTTTAAACAATGTTTTAAATAGCGTTTTATTTATCGGAAAACAGGTGGCGCAGAGCCAGGAAAAAAACATGATCGATACCAAAACCAGGATATTAGAGGCCGCCGAAAAGCTCATCGTCCAGTATGGCCCGGAAAAGGCGACGCTGCGTCGAATCACCGCTGAAGCCGGGGTCAACCTGGCAGCCATCAACTATCATTTCGGTTCGAAAGCGAATCTCGAGAACGCTATTTTGGCACGGTTTCTGGATCCTATTGAAGCCCGGCGCATTCAACTGCTGGAAGCAGCGGAAAAACAGGCCGGTGACAGGGGGCCGACCCTGGAACGGGCAATCCGTTGTTACCTGACACCCTTATTAACATTTTCAGCCCGGTATCCCGATCACGACAGAATCTTTGCGGGATTGTACAAGATGTTTGATGACGATACACGATTTAAGGGTCAGATCCAGAAAATGCTGCAGCATACTTTTCAGCGCTATACCCAGACGCTTTTTCAGATACTGCCGGATATGCCCCGGGAAACAGTGATCGTGCGTTCGACCTTCATGTGGTCTACGGCCCATGCGCTGATGGACAGCTGGCTGACCGGATCATTTCTGGATGATTCGGGGCTCTCGGTGACTGATGCAGGATATCTGGACCACCTGGTCACGTTCATTGCCGCCGGTTTTCGGGCGCCCCTTAGGATCGGAAGCGAAAGAAATTGAACAAAGATTGCAAAGGATGTTGAGCGTTTGCCTGTCAGGCATGGCCCTTATTAGAAAATTTACGAGGTGATACATGAAAAAAATGCTTTTATGGTTTCTGGTTTTGCTTTTTCCAACGGTTTCAATGGCGGCTGACGCCCCCAAGGGGCCGCCGCCGGCACGGGTGGTGATGGCCCCTGTTCAGGAAAAGATGGTATCGGAAAATACCCCCATCGTGGGAACCCTTTATTTTGACCGGGTTTCAAACCTGTCCACCGATGTCTCCGGTCTGGTGCGCGGAATTTCTTTTCGCCTGGGCGACCGTGTAAAAAAAGGGGATATCCTGGTCCGGCTCAATACCGATTTTATCGAAAAGGATATCCAGTTGGCCCAGATCCGGATCGAACAGATGGATGTACAGGTCGAAAAGATTGAAAAGGATCTTAAACGGTATGAAGCGCTCTATCGGGAGGAGGCTGCCAGTGAAAAGGTCTATGATGATCTGCGCTTTACCCGGCGGGAACTTCATGAACAGCGGAATACATTGGTCAAACAGCTTGAGATCGCGCGGTTGAAAAAGGCCAAAAGCGTTATCTTGTCGCCCTTTGATGCCATTGTGCTGGACAAGTATTCCGAAGTCGGTGACTGGGTCTCCCCCGGATCGGTTTTTTGTCGTCTGGGTGCCCTGGATGATCTCTGTGTTAAGGTTTCCGTGGCCGAAGAACTGGTGAACTACGCCCATAAGGGCGATAAGATCCAGATTACCCTCAATGCCTTTGGTAAAACAATGGAGGGCATTGTAGCGGGGTTCCTGCCGGTGGCTGATATCAAAACCAAAAATATCTATCTGAAGATCAACCTGCCGCGAATTTCCAGGGCCGCGGAAAATATGTCAGCCACGGTGCGGGTGGCCACCAGCGTGCCGAAAAAATTCACGCTGGTTCCCCGGGATGCCGTGGTCAATCTTCGGGGACAGGATTTTGTGTACACCACTAAAGAGGGCAGGGCCGCACCGCTGCCGGTCCGCATTGTCGCATTTGTGGGCGATATGGCGGCCGTGGAAAGCCCCGCAGTGAAGGAACATATGCATGTGGTGGTGGACGGCGCCGAACGGCTCAGACCGGACCAGGCGGTTGTGATCATTAAAGGCAATTAAGGAAACGGAACAATAAGTCATGGATTTTATAAAATATGCGATTTCAAAACCGGTGACCATCACCGTCGGTGTTATTCTGATCGTACTTTTCGGCGTGATCGGCGTCATACGGCTACCCGTTCAACTGGCACCGGATACCGAGTTGCCGCAGATCGATATTTACACCATCTGGTCCGGGGCCACCCCCAACGAGATTGAAAGCGAGATCGTTGAAAAACAGGAGGACAAGCTCAAAAGCCTCCAGAATCTGGAGAAGCTGGAAAGTTCCTCCTATAATGACATGGCCCGGGTCACGGTGACCTTTGGTCTGGATACGGACATCAATACGGCCATGCTGCGCGTCTCCAACAAGCTTGATGAGGTATGGAGCTACCCGGACAATGTGCAGAAGCCGATTTTGTCCACCTCCGGCGCCAATTCAAAACCGATTATTTTTTTAAACCTCAAGGTGAAGAGCGGTGATCCGGCCGAAGTGCTCAAATACCAGACCTATTTTGAAAACGACGTCCGCCAGTATATCGAACGGGTGGACGGGGTGGCATCCCTGATGGTCTTCGGCGGCACCAAACAGCAACTGGAGGTGGTGCTGGACCCGGCCAGGATGGCCCGGCACCACATTACCATCAACGAGGTCATTGCCAAGGTGACCGCCGCCAACAAGGATACCGCCGCCGGTCTGCTGGGCATCGACCGCAAGAGCTATCGCATCCGCACCGCCGCCAAGTTCCAGTCCGATGGGGACCCCCTGGATGTGGTCATTTTCGAAGACGGCCACCGGCAGATCCGTCTGCGGGATATCGCTTCATCGCGTATCGGTCATGAACCCCAGTTTGTCTCCATCATGGAGGGCGGCGGGGACAGCATTGTGATCATCGTTCGGCGCCAGCGGGGGGCCAATGTGCTGGATGTCATCAACCGGGTGCGTGAAACCGTGAACTGGCTCAATGCCGAGGTCCTGCCCGCTAAAAACCTCGAGATCAAATGGAACTACGACGAAGCCCCTTACATTCTCAAGGCCATCAGTATCGTCAAACAGAATGTGCTCATCGGCGGGCTTCTGGCGGTGTGTGTGCTGCTGTTGTTTCTGCGAAGCATTCGCTCGACCCTGGTAACGGCCATGGCCATACCGATTTCGGCCATCGGCACGTTTATTTTTCTGTGGCTCTTTCATCGCAATCTCAATGTGGTCAGTCTGGCAGGTATCTCCTTTGCCGTGGGTATGCTGGTGGACAATTCCATTGTGGTGCTGGAGAATATCGACCGACACCGGTTGATGGGGAAAAAAATTGCAGCGGCCGCCTACGAGGGGGCCCGGGAGGTTTACGGTGCGGTTATTGCCTCCACACTGACCACCGTGGCCGTTTTTCTGCCCGTGGTTTTTATCCGGGAAGAGGCCGGGCAACTCTTCAAGGATATTGCCATTGCCATCACCGCTTCCATTTTGTTGAGTCTCCTGGTGTCGGTGACCATGATCCCCACGGCCATGAACCTGCTCTATCGGGGCTCGGGGCGTAAAATAAAGGACAAATCCGGCGTCATTGATCGGGCAGGCGGTTTTTTGGCCGGTATGATCATGGCGATATCGGGGTTTTTTCAAAAAAATATCCTGACCCGGCTGATCTGTGTTGTTTGCTTTACCGCCTTTTCCCTGGTCATGGTCTGGATGCTGATGCCCAAGGCCGAGTACCTGCCCCAGGGAAACCAGAATATCATTATGAATATTCTGGTGCCGCCGCCCGGGGATTCCGCTGCGAAACGCCATGAGGTGGGCACTTATATCTATGAGCAGCTTGCGCCTTATATTCAGGCGGACGGCAAGGACGGGTTTCCCCAGATTGAAGATACGTTTTATATTGCTGCCGACATGGTGAATATGTTCGGCGTTACCTGTACCGATGAACACGAAACCGACGTCCGTCAACTGATGCCCCTGATGAACCGTATCATCGGCTCCATTCCGGGAATGTTCGGCGTCAGCATTCAGCCGGGCATTTTCGAGTCGCAAATGGGCAAGGGCCGCACGGTGGACGTGAATATCTCCGGTGAAAAACTACCGGCCATCGTGGGCGCGGCGGGCATGCTGTTCGGTGCCCTGAAACAGGCGCTTCCCGATGCCCAGATCCGGCCGGTGCCCTCGCTGGAGTTTTCCTATCCGGAGTGCAACATCGTTCCGGAGAAACGTCCCCTGGCTGCCAGCGGACTCACTGAGACCGATCTCGGTGCTTATGTGGATGTTTTGATGAACGGCCGCAAGATTGACGAATACCGCCCTGATGGCGGTTATCAGATTGATTTGGTGGTACGCAGCCATGAAAATGAAATCCGGACCCCCGAGGATATCCTTAACTGCTCCATTGCCAATAACACCGGCCAGCTCATCCGCATCGGTGATGTGGCCCACATCGAATACACCCGGGGTATGACCCAGATCGATCACCTGGAGAAAAATCGCAACATCCGTCTGGAAGTGACCCCGCCCGAGTCTCTTGCCCTGCAATCGGCCATGGAGACCATCGAAGGCCTGGTATCTCAGATGGACGCTGATGGAAAATTAAAGGGAGTGAAGATCAATATCGGCGGAAATGCTGATAAGCTGGTGGAGACCTACAAGGCCCTGCAGTGGAATTTTCTGCTGGCCCTGATTATCACCTACCTGCTCATGGCGGCCCTGTTCGAGAATTTTTTCTACCCGCTGATCATCATGTTCTCGGTGCCCCTGGCAGCCGCGGGCGGTTTTATGGGACTGCGCCTGGTCAACCTGTTTGTGGCACCCCAACCCCTGGATGTGCTGACCATGCTCGGATTTATCATCCTGGTGGGCACGGTGGTGAACAATGCCATCCTCATCGTTCACCAGTCCCTGAACAATGTCCGGTACGAGGGCATGGCAGGTCTTGCCGCCATCACTGAATCGGTGCGGACCCGTATCCGCCCGATTTTCATGAGTGCCTGCACCAGTATTTTTGCATTGCTTCCTATGGTGATCACCACGGGGTCCGGCAGTGAAATGTACCGGGGGATCGGTTCGGTATTGCTGGGCGGTCTGGCCCTGTCCACGGTGTTTACCCTGTTTGTGATTCCGGCCCTGCTGGCCTTTTTCATCGGTTTTGAAAAACAGGTTGAACAGGCTGGGGCCTGACAGGAAAGGATGCGTACTGAGTTGTGAGTACTGAGTGGGGCAGCGCTATTCCTTTCTTTCTCACAATTCATAACACATGACGTTCATATAAAAATCATAAAGGAATGAATACAATGAAACGATTGTATTGGATTGTTTTGACGGGGCTCTTGTTTACCGCCAATGCATGGGCGCTGGACCTGACGGATCTCCAGCAGGCGGCTGTTGAAAATCGCGACATCGTCAAGCGATACGAGGCGGCCCTTGATCAGGGTACCGAGCGTATCCGGGAAGCCAGAGGCAATTTTCTGCCTTCCGTGGATCTCAGTTATACGGTAAATCGCCTGGATGATGACAATGATACGACCTATGAGGCCAGGCGCAATGACTGGGCCCGCATTGGGGCCAGTTGGAATATTTTTGCAGGCTTTGCCGACCGCTACAACATCAAAAGCGCGAAAGTCCTTAAAGAGAGTCAACAGTTTAAGCTGGCCGGTATCAAGCAGGATGTCCGCTACGGTGTTTCACTGGGACTGCTCGCAGTTTACCGGAACAAGGCCTATCAACAGGTCACCGAAGATGCCCTCAATCTTTACCGGGATCGGTATCGGGAGGTCAGCCTCAAACGCCGGGTCGGGGTGCTGAAAAAAAGTGATCAGCTCAAAATCAAGGTGGAGATGGATAATGCGCTTCAGGACGCCCGGCGGGCCAAGGCCCAGCTTGTTGCCAGTTACAACGATTTAAGCCGGCAAGCAGGCCTGGACTTGAATCAGGAAATCCTTGATTTTTCCTGCTTCCGTGGATTGCCGACAAAAAGGACCTATGCCGAATGCGAGGCATTGCTGCTGGACCATCGCAGTGATCTTAATGCCATGGAAATGCTTCGGCAGTCAGCCGGTTTTCAGGCAAAGGCATCCAAAGCCGCCTACCTGCCCAGGGTGGACATGGACCTTTCCTATGGTCACAGGGATAGTGATGATTATTTTTTCGCATCTTCGGATGAAACCTATGATGAGATTCGATGCCAGGCCATTTTTTCCATGAACCTGTTTGATGGGATGAAAAAAAAGGCCAGGGTGAGTCAATCCATGCTGGAAGAAAAAAAGATTGCCGCCGATATCCGCGAATTGAAGGCGGATTTGAAAGCCCGGCTGAAAAATACGTTGCTGGACCTGGATGTGGCCTTCGATAATCTGGATGTGGCCCGGGGCAGTGAAACCGAGGCCCGGGAAAATATGCGGATTACGGATCTGGCCTTTAAGCAGGGATTGACCCTGTCATCGGATTTGCTGGATGCCATTTACTATCTCTCCAGGGCCCGGTTCAACGTCATCGACGCCCATCGTCAGGTGTTCAGCAGTTATTTCCTGCTGCTCAGGCTTATTGAAGGCTTTTGAAAAAAATTCGTTCCCCTGGAAAAAGAATAGTTGGAAAAAGATTCATTTCTGTGATTTACAAGCGGCTGAATTCGGTTGCGCTGAGTTGTCAAGAAAAGTCGGTTGACACATTATTTTTTTATGATTATGCTATAAATTCTTCAACCCAAGAAATTGATATCCTTCATCTCTTGCAGCCGGGGTTAATTGATAACAAAAGTAGATTCACAGGCGAAAATGGATAATAAAATACTGATTGTCGATGATGATACTGCTGTGCGGGATTCCATGCGCGAATTTATTGAAATTTCCGGTTATCATACGTTTTCGGCCGCCAGTGCTGAAGATGCCCTTGAGATTTTAAGAACAAATTCGATTCAGGTGGTCATTACCGACATTATGCTCGGTGGTATGGACGGCCTGGAACTGACCGATAAGATTATCAAAGACTATGCCGCCGATGTTATTGTGATGACCGGATACAGCGGTGATTATTCCTATGAAGAGGCCATTAACAAGGGAGCCAGTGATCTGGTATTCAAACCGGTTCGCTTTGAAGAACTGCTTCTTCGACTGAAAAGAGTCCTCAAGGAACGTCATCTTACCCTGGAACGGGATCATATGCTGGATAAGATGCAAAAGCTGGCCATAACCGATGGGCTCACCAAATTATATAACTCCAGGCATTTTTATAACCAGCTCAAAATAGAGGTGGACCGGTCAAATCGATACCAACATCCCCTGGCGCTGCTGTTGCTGGATATCGATCATTTTAAAGACTATAATGACGCTTACGGGCACCTGGAAGGTGATAAAGTGCTGATTAAGATAGGGGGAAAAATAGAGGGTGCCCTGCGAATGATGGATTCCGCCTACCGGTACGGTGGGGAAGAATTTACGATTATTCTTCCGGAAACCAGCAGTCAGGAAGCCGTCACCGTGGCGGACAGAATCAGACGTTCGGTGGCCGATGAAAAGATACTGCCCAAGCCCGGGGTGGAGACCTCCGTCACCATCAGCATCGGGGTTACCGAATATGCGTTTAAAGAAGATTTGGTTGATTTTATCAAGCGTGCCGACAAGGCCATGTATACATCCAAAGATGGGGGCCGCAATCAAGTTTCCAGTTTGTGATGGTTTCGCCTACCGGCAAAAGCCGGTACCCCCTCACCCTGCCTTATTAAGAAGTATCTTCTCCCCGATTTGCCTGCCGGTATGTTTTTTTCATTGCCGCACCGTCACTTTTAAAAGCAGGTCTCCGCGTTGACCGTCAGGCATTTGTTTTCCCATTCCCCTGAGGCGCAGTATGGTTCCTGTGTGTATTCCCGGTTTTACCATCACCTTAAACAATCGTTTTTTAAATCCCCAGGGAATATTCACCAGTTTGCGGGTTCCTTTAAGGGCCTCTGTTTCACTGATGGTCAGCGTACCATGAAGATGAGGGCTGGCTGCTCCCCCGGCCGGTCGAATCATCTGGAGCCGATGGGTCCTGTCTTTTGCCGTTACTTTCCGGACCCTTTGCGTGGCACCGCTGCCTGGTATTTTTTGCATCAGATGCAGAAACATAATGCCGAAAACAAAGCCGCCGATATGGGCCCACCAGGCAATTCCGCCGCCGTGCAGATGGCTGCCGGCAGCATTGATAAACTGCATGACAAACCAGATCCCCAGAAAAAAGAATGCCGGAATTTCAACAAACCAGGGAATGATAATGATGGGAATCAGTGTCAGGATTTTGGCTTTGGGATAAAGAATGAAGTAGGCGCCCATGACCCCGGCAATGGCACCGCTGGCCCCAATGGTCGGCGTCATTGAATGCAGGTTCAGCAGCAGGTGGGACAGGCCGGATGCCAGGCCGCAGAGCAGATAGAAGAAAAGATAGCGCAACGGCCCAAGATGATCTTCCACATTGTCGCCGAAGATGTGAAGTGACCACATATTACCCAAAAGATGCCAGAAACCGCCATGGAGAAACATAAACGAGAAAAGGGCAAAAAACTGCTGGCCGACGGTGAAGTAGGCTGCAACCTGGGGAAGGGTATAGCGGGCCGGGACCAGCCCGTAAATATAAATAAACCGGTCAATATCGCCGCCATGGGTCTTTTGTACCAGGTAAACAGCGACGTTGACGGCAATAATCAACGTGTTGACCACCGGATAATTTTTTGACGACAGGGTGTCACGGATAGGCAGCATATCTTACCCTTCAGCCTTCTATCTTCAACCTTTTACCTTCAAACCTTCTGATTTATCCGCATGCTCAGGTCCACGCTTTTCGCCGAGTGGGTCAATGCCCCTACGGAAATTATGTCGACACCGGTATCGGCCAGGGCTGCCAGATTTTTCAGGGTCACGTTGCCGGAAACCTCGACAATGGCCCTTTTGTTGATGGCGGTAACGGCATCGCGGGTCTGCTGGGTATCCATATTATCCAGCATGATCACGTCGGCCCCATTTGCAATGGCTTCTTCAGCGCCTTTGATGTCCACCACTTCCACTTCTATTTTGACGAGATGGGAAATTTTCTCGCGGACCGTCTGGATGGCCTTTGTAATACCCCCACAGGCGGCAATATGGTTGTCTTTAATTAAAACACCGTCATATAATCCCATGCGGTGGTTATACGCACCGCCCATACGTACCGCATATTTTTCCAGAACACGCCAGCCCGGGGTTGTTTTTCGCGTGTCCACCAGTCGCACCTGTTTGTGCCCGATCTGTTCGACATAACTTCGAACGGTAGTGGCAATACCGGAAAGATGCTGAAGAAAATTTAATGCGGTCCGCTCCCCCATGAGCAAAGGTCGCATCCGCCCTTCCAGGGCCAGAACCGTGGCACCTGTTTTAACGGTGTCACCGTCACTGTAATCGGATGAAAACCCCATATCTGAATCCAGGCGCCTGAAAACAGCCCGGGCAATATCAAGCCCGGCAATCACGAGGGGTTCTTTGGCAACGATGATGCCAACCCCTTCAATATTTTCATCCACCAGGTGCTCGGTGGTGATGTCGCCGGAGCCGATATCTTCCTGTAATGCCGTGTCTATGAGATGTTTTGTAGAATACATGGGCTGCACTTTATTTTTTGTATTTGATTTTAAAGATATTTACCTTTCCCCTTCAAATGCCTTGATCCGGTTCAGGTTGATTTTGAGTTTATCCCGTTTTTCCAAAAGGATGTCGTGGTTTTCGCTGACTTTGGCAACCACCGGCGCCGGGGCTTTTTTTAAAAAATCATCATTGTTTAATTTCTTTGAAATTTTACCCAGTTCGATGTCGATTTTCTGCATCTCCTTTTCCAGCCGGCCGGCCTCTTTTGCAAAGTCGATAATGCCTTCCAGGCTGACAAAAAGTGTTGCATTGGCAACGATCGCAGTTGCCGCGGATTTGGGCCTTGGGCCCGGTTCTCCTGCGGCAAATGATTTCAGCCGGGCCAGGTTGACGATCAGGTCGGCATTATCGGTAGCAATGCGACAGATATCTTGATCCTCGGACTGCAAGGTGACATCCAGTGCCAAAGAGGGGGCAATGCCCATCTCTCCCCTGATATTCCGGATGCCGGTGATCATTTCAAAAATAAGCGTTATCCTGGATTCCGCTGTATCGTCTTCTCCGGGCAGCTCGTTTGCAGGCGCATCCAGGGGAAATGTGGCCGCCATGATGGATCCCTGGGTGCGGGGCAGTTTATGCCAGATTTCCTCTGTCACAAAAGGCACAAACGGATGCAGTAAAATCAATGTGTTTTTTAAAACATACCAGAGTATGCCGCGGGTGGCATTCAGACGCTCGTTACCCGCCTTGCCGTAGAGGGCCGGCTTTACAGCCTCTAAGTACCAGTCACAGAATTCGTGCCATACAAAATGATAAATGGCCCCGGCAGCCTCGTTGAACCGGTACCCGTCCAAGGTTTCAGCGATGGTCCGGGTTACGCGGGTCAGCCGGGACAGTATCCAGCGGTCCACAAGGGACAGATGTTCCGGTTTGACGATATCGTCTGCTTCACTGACGTGGATCAAGGCAAAACGGGTGGCGTTCCAGAGCTTGTTAATAAAATGACGGTAGCCTTCCACCCGTTTTTCCGACATCCGGATATCACGTCCCTGGGCTGCAAACGCGGCCAGGGTGAAACGGAAGGCATCTGTGCCATAGGTATCGATGACGCTCAGGGGGTCAATCACATTACCCGTGGATTTGCTCATTTTTTTGCCCTCTTCGTCCCGCACCAGGGCATGAATATAAACATCCTTAAAGGGGACCTCCTCCATGAAATACAGTCCCATCATCATCATGCGGGCCACCCAGAAAAAAAGAATATCAAAGCCGGTGATCAGAACGGAGGTGGGGTAGAACAGTTTCAGCTCCGGTGTGTCATCCGGCCACCCCATGGTGGAAAAAGGCCACAGGGCCGAGCTGAACCAGGTGTCCAGCACATCTGTTTCCTGAACCAGATCCATGCTTTTGCAGGCACTGCATTTTTCAGGGGTTTCCATGGCCACGGTAATGTGACCGCACTGGTTGCAGGTCCAGGCCGGAATCTGATGCCCCCACCATATCTGGCGGGAAATACACCAGTCACGGATATTGTTCATCCAGTCGTAATAGGTTTTGGTCCAGATTTCGGGAATAATCCGGGTATCTCCATTTTCAACTGCTGCAATGGCTTTTTCCGCCAGGGGTTTGGCACTCACAAACCATTGTTTGGACAAGTTGGGCTCCACCACGGTCTTGCAGCGGTAACAATGGCCCACACCGTGGAGATAGGGCTCCCGTTTTTCAAGAAACCCGCCATCCTCGAGCGCTTTGATCACGGCTTTGCGGCATTCGAAACGGTCGAGACCGGCAAACCTGCCGGCTGCGTCGGTCATGGTGCCGTCGTCCCCGATCACTTTTACGCTTTCCAGGCCATGGCGGGTACCGATTTCAAAGTCATTGGGGTCATGGGCCGGTGTTACCTTGAGGGCCCCGGTGCCAAAGGACATGTCCACATAGGCGTCTGAAATTACCGGGATCTCTTTGCCCACCAGCGGCAGCATGATGCCCCGGTCGCCGATATGTTGATACCGCTCATCGTCGGGATGTACCGCTACTGCCGTGTCCCCCAGCATGGTCTCGGGCCGGGTGGTGGCAATGACCACATGGCCTTGCCCATCGGCAAAAGGATACCGGATATGATACAGGTGCCCTTTGATCTCCTCGTGTTCCACTTCAAGATCCGCCAGGGCCGTATGGCAGCGTGGACACCAGTTGGTAATATAATTGCCGCGATAAATGAGACCATCATCATACAGTTTTACAAAGACCTTACGCACGGCCCGTGAAAGGCCCTCGTCCATGGTAAACCGCTCTCTCTCCCAGTCACAGGATGCCCCCAGGCGCTTGAGCTGGTTGATGATGGCACCGCCGTATTGCTTGCGCCATTTCCAAACTTCTTCAATAAATTTTTCCCTGCCGAGCTGATGGCGGTCCAGTCCGTCTGCGGCAAGCTTACGTTCAACGACATTCTGGGTGGCGATGCCGGCATGATCGGTACCGGGCATCCATAATACATTGTCTCCCCGCAGTTTTCGATACCGGCAAAGGATGTCCTGCATGGTGATATTCAAGGCATGGCCCATGTGCAGTACGCCGGTGACATTGGGCGGTGGAATCACAATGGAATAGGGTTTGGCGGCAGTGTTTTTTTCATCCGCTGCAAACAGGTGATTTTTTTCCCAGAAATCATACCAGCGGCTTTCCACCTCGCGGGGCTCATAACTTTTGTCAATCAAATCGGAACTCATATGGTCTTACTCCTTGATAAATTGTACTGCAGGGCCGTGTCGTCAATCGAATCAATACTTCAGTGAATCATTTTTACGGCGCCGTCAAATTTAAATCGGGGATTAATGGCTAATCCCCGATTTTATCGTGGTACCGTCTGCGGTCCAACTCGTATTAGTGGCCAATAGTTAAGTGTCGGGAGGACTTTCAAGTAGTAGATCTTTTAATCGTTCGATCTCCCGGGCCACCGCTTTTTCAATAAATGTCGCCAGCATTTGCTCAATTTTTTCGGAAAACAGCTCATCCACGATGCGTTTCAAAATTTCTTCCAGTTGCCCGGCGGGTATTCCGGAAAGATCAAGGGGCGCTTTTTCTTTTGTCTGTGTTTTGAAAACATCTTCCCGTCCGGTGTTCGTATCCAAGAAATTAGGCGGCAAAGAGGTGTCTTCAGGGTCCAGGGAAATGCTGATGTCTTCGATGCTTGTTTCATTTTCTAAATCAGCATCAACTGGCCTGTTTATTTTTTCGGAAACGGTCCCTAAATCCATTCCCATCGAGTCAACAAAGTCATTGTCAAGAAGGCTGTTCTGCTCGACGATTCGGGCGTCCGTCGTCGTATTCCGATCTTTAAAATCATCGGTTATTTCGGCCAGATCGATGATGTCTTCGCCAATATCGATGTTTGTTTCAGCATCGTCCAGAAGGTCGATGATGTCATCATCTGCTTCTGTTTTTTCCATGGCAACATCGGTCAGGTCGATGAGGTCATCTTCCAAGTCTATATCCAACTCATCTTCCAGTTCAAACTCCGGCCCGGCCTTTTCAAAAAGATCAATGATGTCGTCATCAGGCTCTGATGCGTCTGCAGCAACTTCCGTCAGATCGACAATGTCTTCTTTATCCGACGGTTTTTCTAAAATTGTGTCCAGAATACCGTCCTTGGTACCGTCCTGTTTTTTGCTGCCTTCCGGTGATTGATCAAGCTGGTTTTTTTCTGTCATTTTGTCTCACATCTCCCTGCCCGGCCAAAGGGTTATGCCCGATCCTGGCTTGCTTTATGAACGCCACTAGTTAGGTTTTTCGATTATTTCGGAAACCAAACAACCCCTTATAATTTTTTGAAAATTAGCACACGCCATATCGCGTGTCAACATTTTTGCCGCTTTGAACGCGGCCCTTTCCAGCCCGCATAAAACCGTGGTTCGGGTGAGAAAACGCAGGGAAAAGAGTATGAGGATAGATACGGGAATTACCGGGCCATACTTCGGATGAAGCGGTAAACCATACATCTTTCGCTCAGAACCCAATTAACAGTTGATTATTAAATGTTTGTTCTGTAATTTTGATGGCGTCATCAAAAGTCTCCAGCTACTGCGTTATAGCGGTTGTTAGAGAATCGATATACGATTTTTTATAAAAAAGAAGGTATTCATGCGTCGATTTTATATTGAAACGGCCGATCTTATCGGTTCCCAGGCGGTCATCAGCGGATCTGACGCACGTCATATAAAAACCGTTTTACGGCTAAAAGCCGGCGATGCCGTAGAACTCCTCGATGGTACCGGAGTGGAATACACTGCACAGATCACCGGTTTTTTGTCCGGAACGGTTACCCTCCGGGTTCTTGAAAAACGTATTTGTACAACCGAACCCCATGTTAAGATCACCATTGCCCCGGGAATGTTGAAAGATAAAAAAATGGATGAACTGGTTCGCCGGCTCACGGAACTTGGCATTTCCCGTTGGGCCCCTTTTTTTGCGGCCCGATCCGTTCCCAGACCCGATCCCCGACGCCTGGCGGCCCGTAGGGCCCGGTGGCAAAAAATTGCCGTGGAAGCGCTCAAGCAATGCCGGCGCAGTCACATGCCCGAGATCATGGTACCGGTGACATTCGAGGAGATACTGTCCATGACCCGGGGAAGTGATTTGAAAATAATATTCTGGGAAAATCAGGCCCCCGATCCCGATACTGTTTTATCAGGTCCGGCCCTCGGTGACAAATCCTGCCGGAAAATATTTGTTTTGCTGGGTCCCGAGGGCGGGTTTACCCATGAGGAAATCGAGTTGGCCCGTTCCTGCGGTTTTGTTACGGCATCACTGGGGCCTCGGATTTTGCGTGCTGAAACTGCTGCTCTGGCAGCGGCTGTGATGATGCAATTTATTTTTGGAGATATGGGAAAATTCGCTTGACAAAGCGTGAGGCTTGGATTAAAAAATCATTTTCCGTTAGCGGGAAAGCTTTTCATCTTGTGCCGAGGTAGCTCAGTCGGTAGAGCAGGGGACTGAAAATCCCCGTGTCGGCAGTTCGATTCTGTCCCTCGGCATATTTTTTAGACAAATTAAAGGGTCGGTCAATAAATTGGCCGACCCTTTTTTTTTGGCAAACCGTTCATGAGCGATGGCTCTGCATGACAGAGCGGATGAAACCGGAAATACCGGCCGCCTGTTTTTTCGCATACTGCGCCCTAAGTAAAAAAGAACAACCAATCGTGGTACCGGGACTCGAACGAACTGATAGTGAAAACAACAACGGCCAAAGTTGCCTCTACCCTGTCGGGATCTGCAGCTTTGGCCGTTGTTGTGCCAATATCTAATACTTGAACGAAAAGTTAATAAAGTGTTTACAGGATGTTAAATCAATATTTGCCTGAGGTGAGATTTAAGTGCTGCAAGTCCAAAATTAAATTTGTCGATTTCTAAATAAGCTTTAAGTATCTGTTAAATTGATAATTTTATACTTCCGTTAGGACGATAGATATATAAAAAACGTCCCTATATCCGGAACTATTGAGATGCTGTCTTTTTATTCAGGGGGCATTCAATATATGGTCCTGCTGTTTGTTAACAGTTGAAGTCTGATGCGCAAGGTGTCGGCCATATCTTGTTACTGGCCCCGGAGGCGTTTGGGCTCTTTTCATGGACCGGTCAGCAATTGACGTCTCGACAGACGGGTTTCTGTTTTTGAGAATGTGAAATCCCAGAGCTTTACTTCCGCCGATTCCTTGGAAGTTCTGATGGCTCCGGTTGTTGCCCCGGATCGGCCACCGCCTCGCTTTTGTGCGTTCTTTCTTTCCGCTGCGGGCCCGACTGTTGTTGACTTTCCTTTGGCTTAATTTGCATATCTGTTGCTGCTCCGGCTCCCAGACAGCTGGTGATTTCTCCGCGTCAGAAGGTTCCTTCGGTGTAGCTGCGGCAGCAGCGTCCGGGTTTTGTTTTTTAGGTGATGCTGGTTTCTGAGCGTTTCGTCCGATCTCCGGGGTTCGGGCCTGTTTCACAGTCGTTGTTGTGTTATATTGCTTTAGCGGTCATTATTCACGAGCAGCTATTTAGCCGTTTTTTTTGATTTTTACTAATATGCTTGAACCGTTACAATGGACAAAGATTTTTACGTAACACGTAGTCTGTTTGACGGGAGATTGCGGGACATGCGGATGGGTTATGGCGGAGGTGATGCTCTTTTGATTTGCAAGCGTATTAAGCGCTATTGATTTTATAGCTCTTGGCTTTTGATTTCTTTTTTCTTTTTCTCGATGGGTTTCCGGTACGTGATTTCAAGCCTTCTGCAATTTCCTTTGACTCTACGCCCTTTTTTGAATTGGGCCCTGTGACTCTTTCTGTCCCCACGCTTTTTTTCGTGTATTATATCCTGGTGTCGAAATTGGTTTAAATTTGTCTACTCTGATTTCACTGTTTCATTCTTTGGTGAGTCTTCAGCTCGCCTTTGGCACTTTTTTTTTTACAATTTTTTGATGTTGAGTGCCGGGTCTTTTTCTTTCTCTCTCCTCTTCTTCTCTTCCCTTCAGGTATTTTAAATTCGTTCTTGGTTTTTGAAGTTTATCGTTTTTCTTGTGGACGTTTGTCTGTTTTTTTTTTTTCTTCTTCCTTGCTCCCAAAGATTCGTCTTCAATTTTCTTTCCCTTCGTTTCGAGTTTTTATCGGGTTTGGGTTTTTCTGTTTCCCCACTTGGACACTCCCTTCCTGGGGCGCTATTCTTGTGTGGAGTATTCTTTTTTTCAGTTTTGGCTTTGGCGTGTTGATTTTTGATGATCCTGTGCTCTTCGCACTGATTCGCTTTTTTTTGTTTTGATGTATTGTTTTTTTTGTTGATACGCAGTGATGGATTTTTTGTTTGTTTTTCGGCGCCCGGTTAGTTGTGCGGTTGCTGCCTTCGGGTCTCGCGTATCATCCGCCGGATGTGTACGGACTACGGCTAGTCGATGAAGACGGTTGTTTTTTGGCTACGGCCTTCGGTTGAGGGTGTTTTGTTGTGTGTGGTTTTGGCTCTGGGGTGTGGTTACATTTTTGGTCGATGTTTTTGTTTTTGAATTTGTTTAGCCGTTTTGTTGAACGATTTTGCCAATCGTCTGTGGTATGGGCGGCATTGCAGTTGGCATTTGCTTTTTACGGATCGTTTTGTGTTTTGAAGTCTGTTTTCGTGTTGAGGCTTTTTAAGATTGAGATTTTGAATCCTTGGTTTTTTAAGATGGTGAGATAATGCATTTCGCATCTGACCAAGTATTTCTGCGTCGTTTTCGATAATGATCAGATTGAACAAGAGACTGGACTGGCCACCACCTCTTTTTATAAAAAATACATTAAGTTAATTTATAACAATAAGCTCGTTTTCGCGCCTCCCTCGTGTCGGGAAGAGACGCGCCACCTATGATCAGAGACAGTGCGGTGGGAACCCGTCAGATAAATTATATAGGGAGAGGAAAAAAGCCAAAAAAGACCGCTAGACATAACCGTTGCACGCCCAGATCCGAAAAGACTTCAACCAGAAGAGATAAAGATTTGACAAAGAAAGAGGGGAGAAGAAGATTAAACTGAAGTAGTCGGAGATTTAAAGATTGTTTCACCCACAAAGTTTGCGTAAAGCGTACAAACAAAACCCCAAGGATACAAAAGTGGCTTGACACTGAATATCCGGATATTGCTGATCGAGCCGAAAAAGAGAATCCTGAAATCACTGGAGAGATGAAACGGGCCTTTGCGACGACAGTTCTCCCCGATAAAGTAGTTCACCGGACCGATCAGAATATTGCGGGGCGGGCCAGGGTGATGGAGGGGATTTGCCGCCGAGTCAAGTCACCGTTTGGGGGCGAAAAAGGGGATGGCGTGCGCCGGCACCAACTCAGTATCCCCGGTTTAACCGGGCTGCGATAAATTCGGATAACTTAATCCCGTAAACCACAAAAAAAAGCCCGGTCAGCACCAGGAATGATGCGGTCAGTTCAAAGATGGAAAGGCTTTCGTTTAAGACCACCACCGATGACAGGATGCCGAAAATCGGTACCAGCAGGGCAAAGGGGGCCACCACATTCGGGGAATAGCGCTGAAACAGTTTGCCCCACAGGGAATAGGCCAGAACCGTTGAAATCAGCCCGGTATAAAAAATCGCCCCCCACCCGGTCAGGGAGATATGGGCCAGGGCCTGGACCTGCCCCTTCTCGAATATCAGCGACACCAGGACCAGGGGAATCGGCGGAACAAGACTCATCCAGATCATCAGCCGGAACATATCGATGCTGCCGCACTGCTTCATCAGGATATTGGCAATGGCCCAGGCAAATCCCGAACCGATAACAAACAGCATGCCGGCAAAACTGGCCGTTTCATATTTGTTGAAGATCAGCAGGCCGATGCCGGCAAAGGCAATTGAAATTCCGATTTTTTGCCAGAGAGACGGCCGGTCCCGTAAAATAAGCCCGGAGAGTATCAGCGTAAAAACAACCTGAACCTGCAGCACAATCGAGGAAAGCCCCGCCGGCATGCCCAGGTGCATTCCGATAAACAGCAGGGTAAACATGATGGTGCCCAGAATCAGGCCCATGGAAAGAATCCACCGCCACTGTATACTGCCCCGGCCCCAGATGAGAACCGCCGGAAAGGCGGCACAGGTAAATCGCAGGGCGGAAAACAAAATCGGTGGGAACGAATCCAGACCGACTTTGATCACAACAAAATTAAAGCCCCAGCAAAGGGCCACCACAAGGGCCAGCAAAACATCGGTAAATTTCATCTGTACGGTCCTGGCAACCGGTTAAAAATAAATAATCAGAGGGAGCCGTCTCCCCGCCATGTTGTTTTTATAACAAAAAATGGCTTATGGCATAAATTGACAGTATATGCCAGCCAAATGAAAACATAGCCGAGATATTGGATGAAAAGAGATCCCCGAATGGTCCATATTCGTTTATATGGCGCCAGATCGGTGTCTGGCCGATGGTCTATTAAAAAATTTAAACCAGGGAGATACTATGAAAAATGGCAACCGGCAGGCAGGGATGAACCGTGAACCATGGTTGTGTTGATCAGGCGGCAGCATTTTCCCCACACCCGGCCGAAGCAATGGACTGGTGGGCGTTTTTTCCGGTGATGTCACTGTAAAAATTCCGGATGACCACCATGTCCGCTTCCATATCCCCGGAGGGTTGGATCAGGGGACCGATGCCCCCCACCTTGCGGCGATAGTCTAAAAAGCCGAGGACGATGGGTACCTGTGCGCCGTTGGCAATATGGTAAAATCCGCTTTTCCAGTACATCACCCGTTTTCGGGTGCCGGCCGGTGGAACCGTCAGGACCAGTGTTTCGTTTTTTCCAAACTGCTCGATGGACTGGGCCACGACACTGTTGGCCCGGGACCGGTCAATGGGGATGCCCCCCAGGTACTTGAAAAAACCCCTGAAGGGCCGGCGGAAGATGGCTGCTTTGCCCATCCAGTAAATTTTGGCCCTGAGTCCAAACGCGACAAACAGGGTAAACGGAAGGTCCCAGTTGGAGGTGTGGGGAGCTGCAATCAGAACAAACCGGGGGGTATCCGGCATCCGCCCCTGGATTTGCCAGCCGGTAATTTTTAAAATAAGGAGCGAGGTCCAGCGCATCACGGTACGCAGGACAGGGGTATCAAAAATTGTGTAATTCAAAGTTTTACCTCGTATTTTTGCTTAATTTTCAGTGCGCTTGAATGCCATTGCGACCACCTGATATATAACTATCACCCCATACGGAAAAGAAGTAAAGTGGTCATTCGGGTTTTACAATAGTTTTACGTCTTTGTTTTTGCGAGGGACACCGGCTGAAATAAATATGGGGAAGTGGGAAAAACAGACCGTCAATGCGGTTCAAGCCTGGTAATTTTTCAAGATGGCCTCGGCCTCGGCCTTGATTTCATTGCGCAGTGATGCCGGCGCCAGCACCCGGGCTTTGTCCCCCCAGCGCAGTACCCAGAATTTTATCTCGTCTGTACCGGCAACCCGGGCCGTGAACAAGATGGAACCATCTTCCTGGACATCGATTTTCTGGCTGGCGTGCCAGGTTTTTTCCCGGACATAACCGGCAATGTCCGCTGAAAAGTGTATTTTAACGGTGACCGGCGCCCCCACAAAAATCCCGAAACTGGATTGCATAAAATCTTCTATGTTAAAATCTTCGGGAATTTCAAACCGGTGATGGGTTTGTTCAAGGGTTTTAATTCGGTCCAGAGCAAAAATTCGAACCTCCCGGCGCAGGCAGCAAAAGCCGATCAGGTAAAATGTGCCGTCGAAAAACCATATTTTATAGGGGGCGACCCGGCGGTGACTGTTTTGTTTACGGCTCATGGTGAAATAGGTGATGTCAATGTACTGCCTGCTGCTGATGGCCTCGTTGACCCGGCTTATTTTTTCCCGGAACTGGCCATATCGTTTATAGGGTGAAGCCCCCACGTGCAGGTTCTGTTCAAGTTGTTCCAGGTAGTTTATATATTCTACCGGCAAGGTCGTTTTTATTTTTGCAAACAGAGATTTCAGGGCGCCATAGAACACCGTATCCTTGAGTATCTTGAGCATGTCCCGGCTGAAATACAGGGCCATGAGTTCCGTCAGCGTTAAGGGTATGGGGATTGACCCTTTAGCGGTCTCCAGCAAAAACCATACATTTTTTCCGTTTTCCCATTGGGTATACACGGGAAAGCCAGCCAGTTCCAGGGCTTCAAGATCCCGGTAAACCGTACGGGGATGGCAATCCAGGTCCATGGCAAGGGCCGCCACCGACTTTCCCTTCCGGGCCGATGTCAGGGTCTGGATAATCCGCCATTGCCTTCCGAGTTGATCGCCTCTGGCCATTCTCTCCCCCTGTTTTGTATGTTTTATTTTTGATATGAAAGTTATGGGCGTTGTGTTTTGGGTAGTGAAAAATAAATTGGCAGGTGAAAAATAGCAATGAATTTTTAGGCTTCTCCCTGTTTGGTGTGCGGTAACATTGACGCGATACAGCCCCGGTATGCGTTTATCCGGAAGTTTGAAATGGTCCGGGGGGAATTTAGATTGTTAGGCCGGGCAGCGACTGAATACACAACAACTCAGGAATTTGATTGAAATAATTCCCTGTCCGCAGTAAGAAACATCAAAATCAACAAAAAATCGGATTTTATTTGAAATGAACGCTGAAAATGGCCGGACAATAATAACGATCCTGGGGTCAGGCACCTGCGTGCCTTCGCTGCAGCGCAGTTCCTGCTCCGTTCTGGTCGAAATCGGTAATCAAAAATTACTTTTTGATGTCGGCCCCGGCACCATGCGCCGATTACTCGAAGCCGGACAATCGATTTTTGATATTTCTCATATTTTTTTGAGCCACTTTCATCCCGATCATTCCGGAGAACTGGTACCCTTTTTGTTTGCCACCCAATACCCGGATAAAAATCAGCGTAAAAAACGCTTACCATCATCGCCGGCAAAGGATTTGCTTCTTTTTACGGGCGTCTCCAGAATGTTTACGGAGACTGGATCAAACCGGCGCCGGAAATCGTGGATATCATCGAGTTCAGTAACAGATCCCGTGATGCGCGGCGTTTTGCGGATTTTGCCGTGGAATCGTGCCCGGTTGAACACCGAGAGGAAAGTATCGCATTTCGGGTCACTGATCACCGGGGTAAATCAATGGTTTATTCCGGTGATACCGATGTCAGTGATAGCCTGGTGGCCCTGGCAAAAAATGCGGATCTTTTCATCTGCGAATCGGCGTTTCCCGATGAACTGAAGACAAAAGGTCACCTGACCCCGTGTCTGGCCGGTGAAATGGCAACCCGGTCCGCAGTCCGCGAGTTGATTTTGACCCATTTTTATCCGGTCTGCGATACGGTGGATATAAAAAAACAGTGCCGCAGGACCTATGCCGGGCCGTTGCGTCTGGCCCGGGATCTTTTGACGATAACACTTTAGCCGTTACGGGACAAACCCTTTAGCTGGCTTCGGTCAGGCTGGATTAAGGAATTATTTGAACCATGCGTTACTATCCTGTAAATCTTGATATTAAAAATCGGCACTGCCTGGTTGTGGGTGGTGGTCGGGTCGGTCTCCGCAAAGTTGAAACACTGCTGTCATGCGGGGCTTTTGTCACAGTGGTCAGTCCACAAGTTGAAGATAAATTACACCACCTGTCAAAAAACACGGCTATTACCATAAAACAGCGACCGTATCGATCTACTGATCTGGACCGTATGTTCCTTGTCATCGGTGCCACCGATGACGAAGACTTGAATCAGCAGATCAGCGAAGATGCCCAGCGGGTAAATATGCTGTGCAATATTGCCGATCGTCCCGGGGCATGCAATTTTATCCTTCCTGCCATTGTCCAGCGTGGAGATCTGGTGGTGACTGTATCCACCTCGGGAAAAAGCCCGGCCTTTGCCAAAAAACTGAAAAAGGACCTTGAAAATGAGTTTGGGGAGGAATATACAGCGTTTTTGTGTTTAATGGGTGCTGTCCGGCAAAAACTTTTAAGCACAAAACATGCCCCTGAAGCCCATAAGCCGCTTTTTGAACAGCTGATTGGCGGCAACCTTGTCGAGTATATTCGCAATGGGGATATCCAGGCCATAGATACACTTCTTTTGCGGGTTCTCGGGCCGGGGTATACATTTGAGGAACTGACTGCATTGGATTCAGATCGCCCCGGGGTGTAATGTATGAAAGTATTTGTTATCATAACCGCTTTGATCTATCTGTTAAGCTCGGCTGCGTACCTGGCATATCTTTTTCTGCAGAAGGACCGGCTGCAAAAAACCGGATATGGTCTGTTTTTAGCAGGGTTTTTTGTTCATTCCATCGCCCTTGCCCTGGCTTTTATAAAATCAGGACAGTTGCCGGCCGGTAACCTGCCCGGCAACCTGTTGATTGCCGGCTGGGCGCTATCCGCTGCGTTCATCTATTTTCAGTTTAAATTCAAATTGAAAGTCATGGGGATTTTTGCAACCCCCCTGGTCGGGTTGATCATGGTCCTGATATCTGTTTTGAATTGGGCACCGGTGCCGGCTAAAGCGACGTTTAATAATTTCTGGTTTGTATTACATATTGTTACCATTTTCAGTGGTGAAGCCATGTTTGCCCTGGCCTGTGCCGTCGGCAGTTTATACCTGATCCAGGAACATGCCATTAAAACAAAAAAGCGCGGATTTTTTTTCAATCGGCTGCCCTCTCTGGAAGCCCTCGATACAACGGGATATGCCTGCATTGCCGCCGGCTTCACCCTGCTGACCATCGGTTTGATCACCGGCCTTGTCTATGCCAAGGTGATCTGGGGCAGATTTTTGGGATGGGATCCCAAAGAAATCTGGTCGGGTATCTCCTGGCTGGTATATGCCGCCTTGCTCCACGAACGCCTGACCGTGGGATGGAGGGGACGAAAGGCCGCCATCTGGTCCATTATCGGGTTTGCTGTTTTGCTTTTTACCTTCCTGGGGGTTAATTTTTTACTTGAAGGTCATCACGGAGAATTTACCCGTTGGTAAATAATCTGTATATTTTATAAAAACTATGATGCTTACCATTTTAATTGTCGGATTAAACCATAAAACCGCTTCGGTGGAACTGCGCGAATGCCTGGCCTTTTCCAAAGAGGAAAAAGCAAGCGCGCTTGAGACGCTGCCGAAGCATCCAGCCATCAATGAAGTTGTTCTCGTATCCACCTGTAACCGGGTTGAAATTCTCATGACCAGCAATGACCCGGAAGCGGCTCAGACGGCAGCCAAATCTTTTTTGCACCGCTCTAAAAATTTACCCCTTTCCAAATTCGAAGGTGCGCTTTATTGCCATGTGGGCGATGCGGCGGTGCGGCATTTTTTCAAGGTTGCATCAAGTTTGGATTCGATGATGGTGGGGGAACCACAGATCCTGGGCCAGATCAAAGACGCCTACCGTACGGCAACGGAGAAAAAGTCCACAGGTGTGATTCTCAATCGACTTTTACATCGCACTTTTTCCGTTGCCAAGCGGGTTCGCACGGAAACAGGCATCGGGGATCATGCGGTTTCCATCAGCTATGCCGCTATTGAACTGGGCCGGAAGATATTCGGCAGCCTGGAGGATAAAGCGGTGCTGCTGGTGGGTGCCGGTGAAATGGCTGAACTGGCTGTGGAGCACCTGATTCGCAACCGGGTCGGCACTATTTTTGTGTCAAACCGGACCTTTGAACGGGCCGTTGATCTGGCCGGTCGGTTTAACGGCAAGGCCCTGAGATTTGATGAAATTCCCTATTATCTGGAAAAGATGGATATCGTCATCAGCTCAACCGGCGCCCCCGGTTTCGTCATTACTCATCAGCAGATCAAAAAAATAATGCGGCCCCGGCGCAATCGACCTGTTTTTTTCATCGATATTGCCGTTCCCCGGGACATCGATCCGGCAATCAACCGCCTGAACAACGCCTATGTATATGATATTGATGACCTGAAAGACATCGTGGATGAAAATATTGAAGACCGGAGCATAGAGGCCTTAAAAGGGGAACGGATTGTCGATGAAGCGGTCATCGGGTTTGGGAACTGGTATGAAAGCCTGGCGGTGGTGCCGACCATCGTGGCCCTCAAAAATAAATTGGAGGCCATTGCCTGCAGTGAAATCAATAAAACAGCCGCTATACATCATTTTTCCAATGCCGATTGCCTGGCCCTGGAGAAAATGGCCCGGGCCATGGCAAATAAGCTCCTGCATGACCCGATTCATTTTTTAAAAAACCCCGGTAGTCATATTGATACTGCGACTTATCTGGATATGACCCGAAGACTTTTCAATCTGGACGAATAAAAATTGAGCACCATTAATTTATCGGCGTTTCCCCCAACTCTTCCTCCGGTTCTACCCAAACGATATGATTTTTATTCACAAACAGTGTTTTTTTACCGCCTCCCTGGGATGCCACATCAACCATTACGACAAATTGTTCACTGCTGTCGGTAAAAAGGTCCGAGACCCTTTTTTTGGTGGAAATATTCACCTTTCCCTGCAAAGTTGATCCATCTGTTGTCCGTATGGTTATAACTATATACTGGGGACCATACTTTTTTTTACCCTCAGCCATCATCCTCATCCTCTTCGTTAAGCATTTCTAAAAGATTAAAAAAACGGATACATACAATTCAGAATATCCCATATCACAGCAAACTGCATTATCTCAACTTAAAATTGCCTGTTGGCATCAGATTGCAACAGCGGCATTCATTTTTCCAAGATAGAGATGAGCCATTTATTGCTTCCTCGCTGTTTCAAGTGGCGCGCTCGGGATACGTAAGATCGTTCCGGTGTTAAATTTTTTCTTTACATTCATAGTCGGTTGTATTAATTTTATCATTCTTTCAAATTGTGGAATAGATGTAAATTATATAACAACAGGGTCTGATTATGAAAAAAGAAGATACTGAATATTTTAAGGATCTATTGAGCAGCCGGCTTCAGGAACTTTTGGATCATGGAGATGATACTGTTTCAGGCATGACCACGCAGAAAGAAAATTTTCCGGACCCCACCGACCGGGCGTCACTTGAGGCCAATCGAAATTTTATGCTGCGGATCAGGGACCGTGAACATAAGCTTATTCAAAAAATAAAAAAGGCCCTGGATCGGATTGACAAAGGGACCTTCGGTATATGTGAAGTCTGCGGGGAAGATATTTCCATCCCGCGGTTAAAAGCCCGTCCGGTGACAACGCAATGTATAGACTGCAAAATTAAGGAAGAGGCGCAGGAAAAAGCCCTTGGACTCTAATTCTACCCCGGGGATTGATCTTCATATTCATTCAACCGCTTCCGATGGCACCTGTACGCCTGCTGAAATCCTTGCCCTTGCCGAAAAGCTGCATTTAGGCGCAATTGCAATTACCGATCATGATACCATTGAGGGTTCCCTTGCGGCAACCGATATCGGTATTCCCCATGGGCTTGATTTCCTCACCGGAGTTGAAATAAGCGCCAATCCGCCACCGACATGTCCCTGTTCCGGAAGTTTGCATATTCTGGGATATGGCATTGATTTAAAACATGTGGCATTCAATGCGGCACTTTCAAAATTGCAAGACGCCAGAAAAAATAGAAACCCTCGAATTATCAGTATGTTAAATAAACAGGGGGTCGCTCTGACGAAAGAGGACATTCTGCTTAAACCGGGGCAGAATCAACTTGGGCGGCCACATATTGCCGAAGCCATGGTCAAAAAGGGCATTGTTTCATCCATAAACGAGGCGTTTGATAAATACCTGGGCACTGGCCGTCCGGCATATGTCGATAAATACCGGATGGCATCCCATGAGGCCATCAGCATCATTCTGTCTGCCGGAGGCATACCGGTTCTGGCCCATCCGGTTCTTATCAAATTTAAGGACGATACCTCTTTGGAAGGCCTCCTCGGTACGTTAAAGGGAATGGGGCTTAAAGGGCTGGAAGTCTTTTATTCTGAGCATTCAGCCGCTTTAACGGCCGCCTATAAGGCCTGTGCAAAACGCCACGGGCTTTTAATAACCGGCGGCACTGATTTTCACGGCAGTTTAAAACCGGACATTCAACTGGGCTGCGGCCGGGGAGATCTGCACATACCTTATGAGATTTACACTCAGTTGACCCATTCCCGCTGAAAAAACACCTCTTTTTTTGTAAACCCCATAGCTTTTGAAAAGTGATTAAGAATCATTCATGGCATCCAACGAATTTTCCAATCTTGAAAAAAGTATTTCTTATCAATTCAATAATCCTGACCTGCTGGCCGAGGCGTTGCGGCATAGCTCTTTTGTAAACGAGCAGACCTGCATCGATTTAAGAGACAATGAACGATTTGAATTTTTGGGCGATGCGGTTTTAAATCTTGTCATCGGAAAATTATTGATGGAAAAATATCCCGACCTGTGCGAGGGGGACCTTTCACGGATGCGGGCCAATCTGGTCAATGAACCTACTCTTGCTTCCATCGCCAGAACCGCGGCACTTGGGGATTTTATTAAACTCGGCAGGGGTGAAATTCAGACCCATGGTTGCGATAAAAATTCCATTCTGGCGGATGCCTTTGAAGCCCTTATTGCGGCAATTTATCTCGATGGGGGATTTGACGCCGTCTTTGCGTTTATCGCCAGTCGTTTTGCCGCCCGACTCTCTTCCATTATTCAGCCATCGTCAAACCATGATTATAAAAGCCGCCTGCAAGAAATTGCCCAGCTCACCCACAAGGTGACACCGCAGTATGAAATTTTTAAAGAAAGTGGGCCGGACCATGATAAACTTTTCACTGTCCGGCTTACCCTCCATGAACTGATCGTAGAAGGCCGGGGTAAAAGCAAAAAAGCAGCCGAACAGGATGCGGCCCGGCAGGCCCTCGATTGCCTGGAATCAGAGAAATAACATGGTGCGTCCCCCATCCGTGCCGGCTTCCCACAAAATTCAAAATCGCCCCCTGATTATTCCGATTTTCATACCCCATGCCGGATGCCCGCACCAATGCGCTTTTTGCAACCAGATGTCCATTACAGGGCAGAAGCCCCGGCTGCCTTCTGCCGGAGATATTGAAAAACAGATCCAGATGTTTCTCAGCTACAAGAAAGACCACCGTACCCGGGTGCAGGTGGCCTTTTATGGTGGAAACTTTCTTGGCTTGAAATATGAGGCGATTTCACGGCTACTGACCGAAACCACCCGGTTTGTGAGAGACGGGCGGGTTGACAGCATTCGATTTTCCACGCGGCCGGATACCATTGATAAAGCCCGGCTCGATATTATTCGTGAGTTTCCGGTAAAAACCGTGGAACTGGGCATCCAGTCCATGGACGATGCGGTTCTGACCCGCGCGGAACGCGGTCATACGGTGAAGGACACGTGCCATGCAGTTGCTCTTTTGCACGAGCGCAACTATGACATCGGTGCCCAGATGATGGTGGGGCTGCCCGGGGACACCCATGGCCGTGCCATGGATACGGGTCGTCGTATTGCCGACCTTAAACCGGCATTTGTCAGAATTTACCCCACGGTGGTTCTCGCCGGCAGTCACCTGGCCCGGTGGTATGAAACAGGCCGGTATGTCCCCCTGGCCCTGGACGCCTGCGTTACCCTGGTCAAAGAGCTGTATCTTATGTTTCGTCGGACCCATATTCCGGTCATCAGAATGGGGCTTCAGGCTTCAGAGGATCTTGACAGGTCGGCAACCGTTCTGGCCGGGCCCTACCATCCGGCCTTTGGCCATCTGGTTTATTCTGACATTTTTCTCGATAAGGCCATCTCCTTATTGGAGAAATACCCCCCGGGTGACAGTTCTGTGGTTACCTTGACCGTTCATCCGCACAATATTTCCCGCATGCGTGGATTGAAAAACAAAAATATCCATGTATTGAAGAAAAAATATAATATTGATAGAATTGATGTCCTGCCTGACGGTGCCGTGGGAAACGATCAGATCGCCCTGACATGGCGTTAAACCCCGTTGTGCAGGCTTTTTAACCCATACCATATAATCCTTGCAATCCTGATTCGTGTGATTTAATCTTTTTATAGGTTCCTCGCTATTTTGTGGGGGCTGTAGCCGGTCAAATTTACCCATACGAAACAGCGAGGAGCCTTTTTATATGTTGTGGTGGAAAATTTATCGCCTGTCAGTTCTTCTGTTTACATGGCTTTGATTCGATGAAAGGAAATATGGGATTGGGGATGGGTCTGGCACAGGATGTGGCCTGCCTGGATTCATCCCCGTTAAACAATAATAGATGGGGTGTAAAAATGCTGCTTCAAAAAATCAAAATCAAGAAAATAATGTATACCACCGACCTGTCCCAAAACGCCCTGTATGCTTTTTCCTATGCGGTCAGCCTTGCGAATCAGTATCATGCCGGGATCACCATACTCCATGTTCTGGAGGAGGAACCGAATATGGATAATTTCATTGTCGGTTATATTTCCACCCAACAGTGGGAAGCCATTAAACGGCAGCATGAAGATGATGCCAAGACCGCCCTTATCGGTAAGGCCGGCGGTGCCGCATTGGTGGGGGATGTGCTGGATCAGTTCTGTAAAGAGGGACTGGCGGAGATGAAATTTGATGTCGATGAAATTCTCATTAAAAGAGGCAAACCGGTTGAGCAGATTCTGGCCCAGGCAGCAGAAAAAGAGATAGACCTGATTGTCATGGGCACCCACGGATCGGGCACCCTTGCCGATGTCATAATGGGAAGCACGGCCCGCCGTGTATTGCGGCGATCGACGGTACCGGTTTTTGTGATTCGTCTGCCCGACGTGTAATGGTACGTATTTGATGTGCCCAGGGCTGAGCGGATAAACTTGAATCGTATTGGCAGGCCACTAAATCAGCATTTGATGGCTGAGGGACCAGGATTCGAACCTGGATTGACGGAGTCAGAGTCCGTAGTCCTACCATTGGACGATCCCCCATGAATTTGTTATTGCTCACATACACAAAAGTGTAAACAGAGTCAAGCGAATTTTCACATTAGCGCTGTCAGTTTGTTTTTTATCCCTGAGCCTTTGCTTCAATAAATTCGATGGCCTTTTCGAGACGGGCCATTACCCTTTTTTTACCTATAATTTCGACTATTTCAAAAATTCCGGGACTGGCTGTCTGCCCGGTGAGGGCCACCCGTACGGGTTGGGCGATTTTGCCCAGTTTCAGCCCGGTTTTGGCCATAACGGCGTTGAAGGCATCTTCCAGCAGCGGCTCTGTAAAGGTCTCCATGTCCGCAAACTGGGCCATCAGCGCCTTCAGTGGTGCAATGGCTATGGGCTTCAGGACTTTTCCGGCGGCTTTTTCGTCGTAGACGATGTCATCCTGATAATAAAACAGGGCCTTTTCAGCCATTTCCACCAGGGTTTTACTCCTGGCGGCGAGGGTTTTGATGACGCTTTCCAGATAAGGGCCTTTTTCAGCGTCAATTCCGGTCTTTTTTAAAAATGGAATCAGAAGTCCGCTCAGTTTTTCCGGGGGCGTTGCCTTGATATGGTCGGCGTTGAGGGCTAAAAGTTTTTCCATGTCGAACACACCGGCGGAATGCCCGATATGCTCAAGAGAAAATTTTTCAATCAATTCATCAAGGGTAAAAAATTCCTGGTCGCCATGGGACCATCCCAGACGCACCAGGTAGTTCAAAAAGGCTTCGGGCAGAAAGCCCATGTCCCGATAGGCGGTCACCGATGTGGCACCGTGGCGCTTACTCAATCTTGCGCGATCATTACCCAGAACCATGGGGACGTGCCCGAATACAGGGACCTGTGCACCTAACGCCTGGTACAGTAGAATCTGCTTGGGGGTGTTGCTGACATGATCATCCCCCCTTATAATCGTATTCACCTGCATGGTAATGTCATCAACCACCACGGCCAGGTTGTACATGGGCGTGCCGTCGCTGCGCTGGATAATGAAATCGTCAAGGTCCGTGTTCTGGAAAAGGATATTCCCTTTGACCACATCCTTTATGATGGTGGTCCCGGTTTGCGGTGCTTTGAAGCGCACCACGGCGCCATCTGCCGGGGCAAGCCCCTTGTTGCGACAGGTGCCGTCATATCGGGGCTTGCCGGTAGCGGCCATTCCCCGCTTACGCATGGCTTCTATTTCTTCAGGAGAGCAGGTACAGTAATAGGCATGGCCTGAAGCGATGAGTCGCTGAATATATTCTTTATAAACGTCGAATCGTTTTGACTGGAAATAAGGGCCCTCATCCCAGTCGATACCCAGCCATTCAAGGGCCTCGAAAATGGCATCCACAGAGGCCTGGGTTGACCGTTCCACGTCGGTATCTTCAATTCTGAGAACAAAGCGTCCGTTGGTATGACGGGCGTAGAGCCAGTTAAAAAGGGCTGTACGGGCCCCGCCGACATGAAGATAACCGGTGGGGCTGGGGGGAAATCGTGTGATAATCTGTTTCATTTTAGGTTACCTGACCCGGAAAAACCGGTGCTGTTGAAAAGGCGCACGTCGCAAACAACAAATTCAATATCTGCCGTATAGAAAGAGCGAAGCAGGCTTCACAGTATGGATAAGCCGTCTCAAGGGCGAAACCCCATACGTTTTCGCTAGTCAACAGTCACGGTATCAGAGGGCCGGTTGAGGCTTTTTGCCAGTTTTGATTTCAGGGCGCGGGTTCCTTTGGTTGTGGCTGCTGAAATCAGGAAAACATCCAGATCCCCTGCTGCCGCCGTAAATGCCTTGGCTGCAACCTGGGCTTCGGGTAAATCCATCTTGTTCAGCACAACGATCTGAAGGCGTTTGGAAAGTTCCGGGCTGTAAAGCCCGAGTTCACGGTTTATGGTGAGATAGGCCTTCAGGGGGTCATTGACATCAATGGTCGAGGCATCGATAAGGTGAACCAGAATGCGGGTTCGTTCGATGTGGCGGAGAAACCGGATGCCCAGGCCGGCGCCCTGGTGGGCACCTTCGATCAGGCCGGGAATGTCAGCCACCACAAAGGGTTCCCCCCATCCGGTTTTAACGACACCGAGGTTGGGACTCAACGTTGTGAAAGGATAATTGTCGATTTTGGGGCGCGCCGAGGATATTACGCTGATAAGGGTGGATTTGCCGGCATTGGGCAAACCGATGATACCGATATCGGCCAGCAGTTTAAGCTCCAGTTTAAGCTTCAGCAGTTGCCCTGGCTCTCCGGGTTGCGCAAACCTCGGGGATCGGTTGGTGGACGATTTAAAACGCTGATTGCCCTGTCCGCCACGGCCGCCGGGGGCAACAATAAACGTGTCATCGGTCTTGACAAAATCTTTGAGAATGTCGCCGGTTTCAGCATCGCTGATCACCGTGCCGGCAGGAATTTCAATGAAAAGGTCATTCCCGTTTCCGCCTGTCTTGGAACTGCCCTTGCCGCCTTTGCCGTTATCGGCCTTGAATTGTTTTTGAAATCGAAAGTCATAAAGGGTACGCTTGCGTGATGTCGTCGTAAAGACGACATCACCGCCTTTGCCCCCGTCTCCGCCGTCAGGACCACCCCGCTCGATAAATTTTTCCCGTCTGAAACTTACACAACCGGCACCGCCATGCCCGGACTCGACGGTAATAATCGCCTCATCTATAAATTTCACTGAGCATAAACACTTGCTTTTTTGCGCGATTTTCCGACGCGTTCATAGGCAACGACACCGTCGATCTTTGCAAAAAGAGTATAATCTTTGCCCAGGCCGACATTCTCGCCCGGATGAATCTTAGTGCCCACCTGGCGTACCAGAATGCTACCGGCACTGACTGTTTCTCCGCCGTAACGCTTTACACCGCGTCTCTGGCCGTTGCTGTCGCGGCCGTTTCTTGAACTGCCGCCCGCTTTTTTATGTGACATTCTAAAACTCCCGTATTGGTTTTGATATGTGTTGCCTATACCGCTATACTATCAATTTTAACTTTTGTAAAAGCTTGGCGATGTCCCTGTTTGCGTCGAAATCTTTTCCGTCGCTTGTATTTGAATACGAGGATTTTCTTCGCTTTGCCCTGTTCTATGATATGAGCGCTGACCACTGCATTCTCGATGACCGGTTTGCCGACAGTTACATTTTCATCATCTGAATACATGAGTACCCGATCAAAGGAAACCTGAGATCCCTCTTCACCGGGAAGCTTTTCAACACTCAATGTTTCACCTTCTTGAACCTTATATTGCTTACCGCCTGTAGAAACGACAGCGTACATAACCTTAACCTCCTTTATTTCAACTCAAAATTCTCAAAACTTTAAAAGCAACAAATATCAATCTTTCAAAATGTTTTGTCAAGTATAATATTGAAAATATCGGCATCCTTTATTTGCCGGGATATACCTTATTCTAAAAGGCATCTGTTTTTTATTGTCCATAGCTTCCGAATTTTCGGATCACCGTTTCCATCTCTTTGTCAGGGAGAATGGCCGGATCGCCGATACATCTGGTCTGATAGTAGATTCGGGCCACAAATTCCACCTGCTCGGCAATCGAAAAGGCCTTGACCATGGTGGGGCCTACGGCCACCAGTCCGTGATTGGCAAGCAGCACGGCATTATATTCCCCAATGGTCCGGGTGATGTTTGTCGCCAGCGCCGGTGTACCAAACGTCGCATAGGGGGCAACCGGGACCTTGTTCCCGGCAAATCCTACCAGGTAGTGTACTGCGGGGATCTCCCGGTTCAGGCAGGCGATGGTGGTGGCATACGTTGAATGGGTATGAACCACGGCATGAATATCCGGACGCCGTTTATACAGCGCCAGGTGAAAGTCCAGTTCACTGGAGGGTTTCAGGCGGCCCTCCACGACGTTGCCGGCAAGATCCAGAATCACGATATCCTCGGGTTGTATATTACCGTATTCTGTTCCGGAGGGACTGATGGCGACAAGGTTTTCAGGACGGTTAAACAAACTCAGATTGCCACCTGTTCCCGTGGTCAGCCCAGCAGAAATAAGCTTCCTGCCAAAGGCTGCTATGTCATTTCTTTCGGATTTTAACAGCATGAAGGTACCTCCTCATTCCGGACACCGTTTCCGTTTTGTTGGACATGGCCCGACAGTATGCATCCATTTGGCAGTGATTGGTTTTCAGAACATATAATATTATACATAATTAATATATCAAGATCACGGTGCATTGTAAACAGGACAAACGCAGTTGCTTTTTGGAAAAGTTGAATAACGGTCTATAACTATTTAGAATAGTATTTTTATGGGTTGACAATATTTGTTGGAATTATAATACGCTATGTGTTATAAAAATTCGTCACAATACCAAAGACCCCCGCGGGAGGGTAGATGAGGCAAGTTGTTGGGTTTACGACCTTGAAGTGACAGTAAGGGTTCCATCATGCTTTTTATCAATTCCAGAGGCAGAAATAATGACCGGAATGCATAAAATCGAATCTGCAATGGATGTGAACGCCGGTGATCACCCCCTTGTCGCTGTCAGTAAAAAGCAGTTAATTAACAGTCTTAATTATATAAACTTTCAAAATGATACGGTTTTCCTCAAGTTCAAGCACAAACGGTTTGAACAGCGTATTTGCGTTCCCGCCAAAATCAGACCCTGCCGCAGTGATCAACTGGAATGCATCTGGATTGATTCCTATCAACCGTTTACGCAATATGACGCCTATGACGTTGAATATTTGATGGCACCCAACGGTCATAAAATGTTTATGGCCCGGCCCACCGTGACGGCCGTCAATGCCAGGGGGATCAGTCTTACGTTGCCGGAAGCGTGTGTTGAAATCGGGGCACGCCAGATAAGGCGGCATGCCTGCAGCGGCACAAAGGCGTATCTGACTCAAAACAGTGCCCTGTATTACGGTGTCCTGGTGGACTTCAGCGCGGCGGCAATGCGCGTGGACGTAGATACAGTTTCTCCCCAGACATTTGAATGGATCAACCCTGAAGCCTCTGTGACGCTTATCCTTTTTGACGGCCGGGAAACCATTTATTCCGGTGAATGTCAAATTATCCGGCAATTCGGCAACAAGCAAAAAAAATCGTTTATTTTAAGACCTGTGGCATCAAAGATCCAGCGCTTTCAGCCCAAGGAATTTCGCAGTACCCGACAACGCCTTGTCCCTTTGCCGGACATTGTATTTACGCATCCGTTTACCGGGAAAATAGTCAATTTGATCAGTTTCGACCTCTCCGGGTCCGGCTGCTCCATAGAAGAAAATGAAAATGATGCGCTTCTTTTGCCCGGTATGCTGATCCATGATCTGGAGCTGAACCTTGCCGGATGTCTTGTCGTCAAAACAATGGCTCAGGTTGTTTATCGCAGCGGTATAATTATTGACGGCAAGCCGTCTCGAATTCGGTGCGGCATTGCTTTTCTTGATATGGAAATACAGGACCATGTTAAACTGACGGCTCTTTTGCAAAAGGCCGTCGATAAGAAATCATATATCTGCAACCGGATTGATCAGGATGAACTGTGGGATTTCTTTTTTGAAACCGGATTTATTTATCCTGAAAAATATGAGGCCATTCGAAAAAACAGAGAGGAGATAAAAAGAACCTACGAAAGGCTTTATCTCAAGGCGCCCTCTATTGCCCGTCATTTTACCTACCAGGATAATAATCGCATCCTGGGGCATATGAGCATGATACGGTATTATAAAAATACCTGGCTGATCCATCACCATGCCGCCAGGAAATCCGGTTTCCATCACTCCGGTATTGAAGTTCTCAACCAAATAGGCCGATTTGGAAATGATGCCCATCGACTTTATACACTGCATATGGATTATCTGATCTGTTATTACAGGCCGGAGAATAAATTCCCAAACAGTGTTTTCGGGGGTGCGGCCCGGAACATAAAAGACTCCAGGGATGCTCACTGGATACATTTGCCTATTTTCATCAGCCCGGCAATAGTCAGCCGATCCCGATGCCTGCCGATTGGGAATTAACACCGAGCCAGTCTGTAGAATTGACGGAGCTTGAAATTTTTTATAAGCAGGCATCCGGCGGTCTCATGCTGGACGCCCTTGACCTTTCCCATGGACGGTTGCACCGCTTACGATGAACTGGAAAATGAATTTCAGCGGCATGGTTTTCAGCGGCAGCGCCGATTGTATTCCCTTAAAAAGGGCAATCGGTTGATGGCTGTTATTATGGTCAATGTCTCCGATATCGGTCTCAATTTGTCCGACCTGACAAGTTGCATCAAGGTCATTATTATAGATTCTGTTGATTTTCCCGGCAATGTACTTACATCGGTGCTTTCGAGTGTCTCTGATAAGACGGGACGTAGTGAAATGCCGGTTCTAATTTATCCAGCCGCCTATGCCGAGGATAATGATATACGCTATGAAAAATTATATACATTATGGGCATTGAGCATGCAATACACCGATCATTATTTCAGATATCTCAAACGGTTGCTTAGATTTATTCAGCACTAAGAAATTTTATTTGATCCAGGTTTTACCATAAAATATGGACACTAAACAAGACATTCGACATAACCCCATATATAACAGCAGAGTTATTGATACATATATTAAACTTATAAAAAAACAGTATCAATATATAGATGTTAATGACCTGTTACGTTATGCCGGAATGAAGTCCTATGAGGTTGCCGATCAAGGACATTGGTTCACGCAGTTGCAAATCGACCGGTTTTATGAACGCGTCGTTGAAATGACCGGCAATGAAAACCTCGCTAGAGAAGCCGGACAATATGCGGCGTCACCGGAAGCCATTGGGGCTATGCGGCAATATGTGTTGGGAATGATAAACCCGGCCACAGCATATGAAATTATCGGAACCTATGCTGATAAATGGACCAAATCGGCTGTCTATAAATCAAAAAAGATTGCTTCCAATAAGGTCGAAATCTGTGTAACGCCCATAGAAGGCGTTCAGGAAAAAAAATTCCAATGCGAAAATAGAGTTGGCATGTTTGAAGCGGTTTCGGCCTTGTTCAACAACAAACCGCCGCGGATCGAACATCCGGAATGTATCTTTTCGGGAGGGAAAGTTTGTCGCTACTTCATTTCCTGGGAAAAAACACCCGCCATGTTATGGAAAAAAATTCGCAATTACAGTGCCATATTTTTCGTATTTTTAAATTTAATAGTCCTTTTATTGAATCCTGCTAAGTTTTTTATTCCTTTTTTTACGGGATCTGTTCTTATAATCCTGATGCTGGTTTTAATTTCCGACCATCTGTACCAGGATGAGTTGAAAAAAAGTCTGAATAGCCTTATGGATTCATCAGACAAGCTTTTAGATCAAATTAAAATTAATTATGATAACGTATACACGACAAGTGAAATCGGACAAGCTATCAGCAAATTTACCAATATTGAAGATGTCCTTTCCAAACTTACCCAGATATTAGAAAACAGGCTCGATTATGACAGGGGGGTTATTCTCCTTGCAAATCCAGAAAAAACCAGGCTTTCCATACGCGCGGCCTATGGGTACGATGACAAAGTGCTTAAACTTATAACGGCAACGCAGTTCAATCTGGATAAAAAAGAAAGAAAGGGGCCTTTGTTGTTTCCTTTCGAGAGCAAAAACCTTTCCTGATAAATGATGTGAGTCAAATACAGGACGACTTGTCTCCCCGCAGCCTTGTTTTTGCTAAAAAAATGGGTTCAAAGTCTTTTATTTGTTGTCCGATCGTTAGTGATGGGGAGTCAATCGGTATATTTGCGGTGGATAATTTAAAATCCAAAAAGCCCCTGATTCAAAGTGATATGAGCCTGCTCATGGGCATTGCGGCCTTTATCGGTATCAGTATTCGCAATGCTGAACTGATTGAAGCAAGGGAAAAGCAATTCAGTTCAATCCTGCATGTTCTGGCTGTCAGCATTGATGCCCGAGACCCCATGACTGCGGGTCATTCAGAAAAAGTAACGGAATATTCTCTTGGGATCTGTCATGAACTGGGACTGCCGCGAGATTATTGTGAAATGATTCGTGTTGCAGCACTGCTTCACGATTACGGCAAAATAGGGGTCCCGGATTCAATTTTGAAAAAGCCGGGACGCCTGACAGAAGAAGAACATGATATTGTGAAAACGCATGCACTAAAAACAAGAGAAATACTGGAACAGATCAGTTTTGAAGGAATTTTGAAGAAAGTTCCCAAGATTGCCGGTGCACACCATGAAAAACTTGATGGGAGTGGTTATCCAGATGGATTAAAAGGCGATGAAATTCCGTTTGGTGCTCGAATTATAGCCGTAGCCGATATCTTTGAGGCCGTCACCTCCAAACGCCATTATCGCGACCCGATGCTAATCGAAGACGCCTTTGCCATTCTAAATGATCTTACCGGCAAGCATCTTGATTCTAAGGTCGTAGATGCTTTTTTAAAATACTATAAAAAAACAGGCTTAATTAAATTTCATGATCGAAAAGAGTTTGCCTGATCTTACTGAAGAGGCCCCTTGAAATCAGAAAACGAGGTGCTGCTTGAGTTTAAGTCGCTGTTACATTTTACGGTTTGGTACCCCGGCACAGAATAAGCGGTGTATATGTAAATCGTCTTGGATCTGAAAAGAAGATCTGATATTCCTTAACAAATTCATCATATCCGCCTGTGTATTCATTGAACTCATAACCGGCCCTTTTAGCCCCGACCAGCACTTTCCGAGTCCAGTTAAAATCATCTTTTTCGTTTAATTCTCCAAAAATCAGGTGATGCGGTTCCATGGCCACGTTTATATTTTTATATTTTAGGTCATAAAGGTAGGAATAAAGCTTAATGCCAATATACGGATCAAAATCAAAACCAGTTTCCAGGGTTTTCATTATTCCTGTAATGGCCCTATCAAGTCGCGGGGGGATGCCAAAATGCCTGAGACAGTTACAATCCAAATCAATAAGACAAAGAACACCACCGGGTTTTAGTAGCTCCGTCAAATTTTTTATAATTTCAAAGCTTTTAGCCCGATGGTATTCTAAAAAAAATCTTACCCAGATAAAATCGAACTGGCCCAGTTTGTTAAGCGGTTTGTATACGTCTTCGCAAACATATTCAATCTCATTGCTACCATAGTTTTTTTTTGCGAAATTGATTCGATCTTTAGACATATCAAGGCCAACCGCCTGGCCTCCAGGCTGGGTCAGGCTACATAGATGATATGTCGTCTTTCCGGCCCCGCACCCAATATCAGCAATACGCATACCCGGTTTAATTCCAGCCCATTCAGCCTGTCTTTTGAGCACAGCAATATCTGTTTTTAAGACAAGTCTCAACGCTTCATCTTTATCTTCCATTAGATATTTAGAGGTTTTCATAATTTGCACTCTTCGCACCTTATAATTTTTAAAATTGAATCTTACCATAGGCCCATTTCAGATACAATTTTTATTTAAAAAGTAAAAAGGAAATTGTCACCCATTGACTTATGTTTTGCAGCGGCATATTATCCGGCTTATTTTTTAAAGAAATTTTCTGGACGGTCACCACCAGACGTGAAATCCATTAATTGCTCCAGATATAAAAAAGGGAGATCAACTGCCTTGGGCCTTGACGCTATTATAATATCCGATTCCGGCACGAACAGCCTTTCCGGCACAAATCCGCTGAAATTTAAAATAGACGGAGAAGTGGCCAGTATTCAGAAGATACTAAATTATATAAAGCCACAGAGTGGCATAAAATCACCAATTGAAGACGATGATGCCATGAGCTGGTCTTCTGCACCCAGGCTCAACGGAATTTATCTCCTCAGCCATCTCATCCGAAATAATTTCAAGGCTGCAATGATCAAAGGATTTTATGAGGAAAAGGATGCTTTCAGCGATCTCCTTAAAGAGAATCCCCGGATGATTATTATCTCGACTACTTTTATTTTCAGCAAACAGGGCCTTTCCCGTCTTATTGAAGATATTCGTTTGATGGCCCCGGATATCCTTATTGTCGCCGGGGGTCCTTTTGTATACCTTTCTTATCTGATGCTGAAAAAAAGTGCTGATCCGGATTACGATACCGATTCCGCCAGGGATGATTTTCTTTTTCTTGATGTGAACAATGAACCTTCTGCAGATTTGTATATCATCAGTTTGCGTGGTGAGCAAATCCTGTGTGAAGTGCTTGACAGGGTAAAAAAGAATCAGTCGCTTGATCATTTGCCGAATACAGCCCGGTTGAAGGGGGCAACATATGAGTTCCAGCGTCGTGTCGACGATATTACCGATTCCGGCAGTTTTCGTGTTGACTGGAATTGTCTGCCGGACGATATTTTTAAGTCAGGTGTTGTTCCCATGCAGGCCAGCACCGGTTGCCCCTATAAATGTGCATTCTGTAATTTTACCAAGGACCGACGGCTGACATTTGTCAAGCCTGTTGATGAGATCATAGATGAATTAAAAGCGGTGAAAAAACGAGGCGTTCGGTATGTCTGGTTTGTGGATGATAATTTTCGCCTTGGCAGCCCTGACATGAATGACGTTTGCCGGCGGTTTATTGATGAAGAATTAAATCTGCGATGGATGAGTTTTATTCGGGCCAGTACACTTAAAAATGTCGATATTGAATTGCTGCGTCGGTCCGGTTGCGTTGAAGTTCAATTAGGCCTGGAATCCGCGGATACCCAGATATTGCGTAATATGAACAAAAAAGCCAGCCCTGCCATGTATGCGGAGGTCATCCCGAAATTGCTTGCTGCCGGGATTAATTGTTCCTGTTATTTTATTTTTGGTTTTCCAGGTGAGAATCGGGAAACGGTTTTGCGCACCTGTGATTTTATCCAGAGCATTGAACATCCGGAATTAGATGGACTGCTGTCGTGGTCCATTTTCCCGTTCATATTAACCCCGCTGAGTCCTATCTATGAATCGGCAAACAGGCAGCCGTATGGCTTGGAAGGCTATTTGCATAAATGGCAGCATGCCACGATGACTTCTGAAGAGGCAAAAGCCCACGTATTAAATGCCTTTTTGTATTTGAAAAATTCCGGACCGATTTATAGAAATGATAATCAGGACATCCTTTCCGGCCTTTCACCTTCAAAACGCCATCAGTTTGAGGCGCTTCGGCATGGCTTTGCCAAAGCCGCCCTAAAAAAAGAAATTGACCGGCAGGATGTCGTCCAAAGTTTCAGGCATGTGCTGTAACCGCCCGCCGTTTCATATCCGTAAGAACAATTCCCTTTGACAGTTCAAAAATATGGGGCCAACTGCTTTTTCCCATTGTAAATCAAATTATCCTTTTTTTTATTCCTTTAATAACAATTATCTGAAAAACCTTTGAATTATCAAAGGTTGACATTTTTATTTTTGAACGCATTTTTTAAGCGTTACGTGTACTATACGGGTCAAATTTAAATGTCATTATAAATAATTTAATTATTTTTTTACTGAGGAGGGAGTATGTCCGGTCAAAAAGAGACACATGCGTTTAAAACTGAAGTTCAACAACTGATGAAAATTATTATCAACTCACTTTATTCCAATCGGGAGATATTTTTAAGGGAGTTGATTTCCAATGCATCCGATGCGATTGACAGGCTGCAGTTTAAATCCCAGACCGAACCTGAGATTCTGGGAGCAGACACCGATTTTAAGATCAAACTTGTCGTCGATAAAGATAAGAAAACCCTGGAAATTTCCGATAACGGTATCGGCATGACCCGTGATGAGGTCATGGAGAATATCGGCACCATTGCCAAAAGCGGAACCGCCGCCTTTTTGGAAGCCATTGAAAAATCCAAAACTGAAAATGCCCTTACCCCCGAATTTATCGGACAGTTCGGTGTCGGTTTTTACAGTTCGTTTATCGTTGCCGAACAGGTTACCCTGATTACCCGGGCTGCCGGGTCGGAAAGCGGTGTGAAATGGACGTCCGCCGGTGATGGGTCCTACACCATCGAAGAGACCGGCAAGGAATCCCGGGGCACCACCATCATTTTAAAGTTGAAACCGGTGGCCAAGGATGAGCAGGATTTTACCGAGGAATGGGTTTTGCGCCAGATTGTCAAACAGCATTCGGACTTTGTCAGTTATCCCATTGCAATGGATGTCGAAAGGGACGAACCGGTGATTGGTGATGACGGCAAGCCCGTGGAGGGCAAGACCACCCATGTTGTCAGGGAAGAGACCCTGAATTCCATGAAAGCCATCTGGACCCAAAGCCAGACCGAGGTGTCCGATGAAGAATATACTGAATTTTACAAACACCTGGCCCATGACTGGACCGAGCCGTTGACCCGGCTTCATTTCAAACTTGAGGGCTCCACCGAGTATACCGCGTTGCTCTATATCCCATCCAAGGCACCTTTTGATTTGTTTAACAACGACCGTCGCCACGGGGTCCAGTTGTATTGCCGTCGTGTTTTTATCATGGATGACTGCAAGGAACTGATCCCTGAATATTTCCGATTTGTTAAAGGTGTGGTGGATGCCACGGATCTGAACCTGAATGTCAGCCGGGAAATCCTCCAGCAGGATCGGCTCGTGATGAACATCCGAAAAAATCTTGTAAAAAAGGTGTTTGAGTTGTTGAGCGGCATGGAAAAAGAACAATATGAAACATTTTATACCCAATTCGGTGCGGTGCTCAAAGAGGGCATTCACAGTGACCCGGCCAAACAGGATAAAATCGCCGAATTGATTCGATATAAAACCACCCGGTCAGACGACAAGCTCGTTGGGTTAAAAGAGTATGTCGCCAATATGAAACCCGAGCAGAAGCATATTTACTATATCACCGGTGATAATCTGTCCGCTATTCTCAACAGTCCGCACCTTGAAAAATTAAAGGAAAAAGAGTATGAAGTCCTGCTGATGACCGATCCTGTAGACGAATGGGTCGTCCAGTCGCTGACTGAATACGACGGCAAAAAACTGTGCAGTGCGGAAAAAGGCGATCTGGATATTGATAAAATCGATGACCAGAAAAAGGATTCATTCAGTGATCTGTTTAATTTTATTCAATCCCATCTGGAAGATAAAATAAAAGAAGTCAGACCGTCCCTGCGCCTGAAAGATTCTGTGGCCTGCCTGGCCGGTGATAATCATGACATGAGTGCCTATATGGAAAAAATTCTCAAATCCTCAGGGCAGGCCATGCCGCCGGTGAAACGGATTCTGGAGCTGAACATGGATCATCCGGTAATGATGGGGATCAAGGCCCTGTTTGAAAAGGACAAGGAAAATGCGGCATTGAAAGAGTATAGTAATTTGCTGCTGGATATGGCGGTGATCAGCGAAGGCGGTAAGCTGGACAATCCGGCCCGTTTTTCCAAAAAGGTCGGCGAAATGATGGCCGGGGCATTGGGAACTATCGAATAGTTCAATTTTTTAAAAAATATTACCCTCTATCTCTTGACACAGGGGCAACCGGCATTAAGTTTGTGTCACCGACGCGCACTGCGTCTTTTATATAGATTTTAATTTCTTTTTTATAGGCGGTCGCCAATGCGGCCGCCTTTTTTATTTATTTACCCGGCAGGGCCCATCATGGTTACATATCCAGTTTGAAAAAGTCCTCGGCCTCTGTCACATCCCCCGGTTTTTTGGTATATTCCGTGGGCACAGTCCCCTCCTTAAAACATTCAAAAATCGTTTTTTTGGATTCCGGGATGGGCAGAAGACCGGTTTCAGCGTCAATTTTCGAAAAAACAACGCCCTCGGGCACCTGGAAGACCCTTACCGGTTTATCGGCCACTATTGTTTTCATAAAACCGAGCCATATGGGGCTTGCGGCCCTTGATCCGGTTTCCGATTTTCCCAACGGTTTTTCCGTGTCAAAACCCACCCAGGTACCGGTGATATAGCGCGGGGTATACCCGACAAACCAGGCATCAACAAGATTGTTGGTGGTTCCGGTTTTACCGGCTGCCGGCCGCTTCAAGGCCTTGATTCTGTGCCCCGTGCCTTGTTTAACAACCCCTTCAAGCAGGTTTGTCATAATATAGGCCGTACTTTTATCGATGACTTTTTTCTTTTCCGGGTGCGCTTCTTCGAGTACATTACCGTCACGATCCGTAATTTTGGTAATAAACACGGAATCCACCAGATATCCCTGATTGGCAAATACGGAATAAGCCCTGGTGAGTTCCAGCAGTGACAGGCCCGATGAACCCAGGGCCATGGAAAGGTCCCGGGTGATGTCGGAGGTAATCCCCAGCCGATGGGCATAGTCGATGACATAATCGATACCGATGTCCTTGAGGATTTTAATGGTCACCACATTGCGCGATTTGGCCAGGGCCATTCGCAAAAGGGTGGGGCCATAAAATTTTTTCTTATAATTTTTGGGTTTCCATGTAAAATCGTGTTCTTTGTCTTCATAAACAATGGGGGAGTCGATGAGCATGGTTGCCGGCGTATATCCCTTGTCCAGGGCGGCTGCATAAATGATGGGTTTGAAGGCGGAACCGGGCAGGCGCCGGGATTGGATGGCCCGGTTAAACTGGCTTTGTCCGAAGTCCAGGCCCCCCACCATGGCCTTGACCTTGCCGGTTTCAGCTTCGATACATAGCAGCGCCGCCTGGGCCGCCGGTTCCTGCTCCAGTGCCAGGGGCCACTGCTCCCCTTTGGTACTCCTGGGTTTGAGTCGTACCAGGATGACGTCCCCCGGTTTCAATGCATCACCGGGCCGCTGAATCCTGGTTTCGTAGTAGGCAATTTCAGGGTCAGGGGTTCGTGCCCATTTCATGTCGGCCAGGGCGATGACCCCCTTTTCGGCACCCATGCTGACACTCACGGTTTTTTCCGGGTCATTCACCGCCGTAACAATGCCTTTCAGGACCATCCCGGGTTCTAAGGGATTTTGTGTCTGTTCGGTGGCCAGTGTTTCCGCAAATACCTCAATTTCTTCAGGGCTAATGTGCTGCAACGGTCCGCGAAATCCCTGGCGTTTGTCAAGATCTTTAAGCCCTTTCTCAATCTCTTTGCGAGCGATTTTCTGCATTTCGATATTGACCGCCGTATACACCTTAAGGCCTTCCCCGTACAGTACATCCGGCCCGTATTTTTTTTCGATATAGCGTCGGACATATTCGGTATACACGGGCACTTCTTCAATATACCAATTTTTTCGGGGTTTGATATCAAGCTCGGTGTTCATTGCCTCGGTGGCCTCAATGTTGGTAATATAATTTTCGGCCACCATACGATTCAGTACATAAATCTGGCGATCTCTGGCTCTTTCCGGGTGCCGGAAAGGGGAATAGCGGCTGGGGGCCTGGGGCAGGCCGGCCAGAATGGCGCATTCGGCAAGATTTAACTCGCTTACGGATTTTTCAAAATAATTTTCAGATGCCGCTTCCACCCCATAGGCCCCGTGTCCCAGATAGATTTGATTCAGGTATAAAAACAGGATCTCCTGTTTGGAAAAAATTTTGTCGATGCGATAGGCTAAAATGGCCTCCTTGATTTTGCGCTCGTAACTTCTTTCCGGGGTCAGCAGGAAGGATTTTGTCACCTGTTGGGTAATGGTGCTCCCGCCCTGGACAATGGCGCCGGCCTCCAGGTTCTTGAAAAAAGCCCTCACGATGCTCAGCAGGTCAACGCCTTTGTGTTTATAAAACCGGGAGTCTTCCGCTGCTACAAAGGCCTGAAGCAGTTTTTCAGGAATTTTTTCCAGGGGAATCACAATTCTTCTTTCTTTGTAAAATTCGGCGATTTTACGGTTGTCATCCGAATATACGGTTGTAATGATGGGTGGGTGATAATCGGATAGGGATGAGATCTTGGGTAAATCACGGCTCAAATAAAAATATACACCTGCCACTGCGCATCCACCGACAACCCCGGCCATGATGACAGACCAGATGGACCATTTAATGAATCTGAAGAAAAAACTTTTTTGTTTCTTGAGTGCCCGTTTTTTTAATATTTGAGACGCACTTTTATCTTTCGACATAATAAAAAATCCGATTATCAGGTTTAATGAAAAGGTAAGCTACCACAAATCAGTATTTGCGTCACTTAATAATTTACCATTGCCATTTTTGACCCGACGGGTGGTAAAAAACAAATTGACTTTACGGTTTTGACTGGTTAATAATTTTAGGTTTAATTGATTGTTTCTTTTTATGCGTCGGCTTACAGTTGTTTCGAAAGTCCTTGGCGGCATGCGCAATGGCCGTCACAGGTTTTATATAACCACTTAATTTTATATCGTAAGGTGTTGTTCGATGATAGAACTTGATTTTGAAAAAACAGGCGGGCTGATACCCGCCATAGCCCAGGAATATGATACCGGCGAGGTGCTGATGCTGGCCTATATGAATAAATCGGCATGGGAGGCAACCCTTGCCAGCGGCCAGGCAACCTACTGGAGTCGGAGCCGGAATGAACTCTGGGTCAAGGGAAAAACATCCGGGAATCTCCAGATGGTAAAAGAGATCTACATTGACTGTGATAATGATACGGTGCTTTTAAAGGTGGAACAAATCGGCGGGGCCGCCTGCCACCTGGGATACAAAAGCTGTTTTTTTCAAAAAATAAAGGACGGATCACTGCAGATTTCTGTCAATCGTGTGTTTGATCCGGCGGAGGTATACTCAAAATGAGAGATAGGTTAAAACTCGGAATTCCCAAGGGAAGTCTTCAAAACGCCACCATTGCACTGTTCAAACGTTCCGGCTGGACCATCAATGTGAACGGGAGAAGTTATTTTCCTGAAATAGACGATATTACCATCGAATGCGCCATCTGCCGGGCCCAGGAGATGGCCGGTTATGTTGAAAACGGCACCCTGGATGCCGGCCTGACCGGTAAAGACTGGATTGCCGAAAACAATTCAAATGTCCATGTGGTCGCGGATCTGGTTTACTCCAAGGTCAGTTCCCGGCAGGCCCGCTGGGTCATCGCAGTGCCGTACGATTCCCCCATCAACACAATTGAGGACCTTGACGGTAAAAAGATTTCCACGGAATTGCTGGAGTTCACAAAACGGTACTTTGCCCAGCGCAATATCAATGTAGACGTTCAATTTTCATGGGGGGCCACTGAGGCCAAAGTCGTTTCCGGCCTGGTGGACGCCATCGTGGAGGTCACCGAAACCGAAAGCACCATCAAGGCCCACGGTTTGAAGATCATCCATGAACTCATGAAGACCAATACGCAATTGATTGCCAACCATGATGCCTGGAAAATTCCGGCAAAAAAAGAAAAAATAGAGCAGATCGCCCTGTTGCTCAAGGGAGCCCTGCTGGGGGAAAAACTGGTGGGTATTAAAATGAACGTCCCCAAAGGTGATCTTGAAAAAGTTATTGCCCTGCTGCCCAGCCTGAATGCGCCTACGGTGGCTTCCCTTTACCAGTCAGAATGGTTTTCGGTTGAAACTGTTGTGGGTATCGATGTGGTCCGGGATCTGATTCCCGAGCTGCTGAAAAACGGTGCCGAGGGTATTATCGAATACCCGCTGAATAAGGTGGTATAAGAATGATCTCAAAGCGCACCCGGGAAATGACCTCTTTTATCGTCATGGATGTTCTCGAAAAGGCCTGTGAAATGGAAAAGCAGGGGGCGCATATCATCCATCTTGAAGTGGGTGAACCTGATTTTGATACCCCCGAATGTGTCAAGGCCGCGGCCTGCCAGGCAATTAATGACGGGTATACCCATTATACCCATAGCCTGGGATTGCTTGAACTGCGGGAAGCCATCTGCGAATATTACCACGACACGTATGATGTGTCGGTGGATCCGGGGCAGATTGTCGTCACCTCCGGGAGCTCCCCGGCAATATTCATGACCTTTGCCGCATTGATCGATAAAGGCGACCAGGTCATTGTTTCGGATCCGCATTATGCCTGCTATCCCAATTTTATCCGGTTTGTTCAGGGCGTGCCGGTTTTTGTCCCGGTGTATGAAGAAGACGGGTTCCAGTTTCGCCCGGAAGCCATACAGGAAAATATAACCGATAGAACCAAAGCGATTTTCATTAATTCTCCTTCAAATCCCACGGGAAATCTTTTGTCTGCCGCTCGGATGCAGGAAATTGCAGGCTTTTCACCCTGGCTTGTTTCGGATGAAATTTATCACGGCCTCGTGTATGAGGGGAAAGAACATTCGATGCTGGAATATACGGACAGGGCGTTTGTATTAAACGGTTTTTCCAAGTTGTTTGCCATGACCGGGCTGCGGCTGGGGTATCTCATTGCGCCGAAAAAATTTGTCCGGCCGATTCAGAAACTTCAACAGAATTTTTTTATTTCCGCCAACACAATGGTCCAAAAAGCGGCTATAAGCGCCCTGCAAAATGCCGGGGATGATGTTCTGCGCATGAAGGAAACCTATAACCAGCGCAGAAAATTCATGATCCGCCGGCTCCGGGAGATCGGCCTGGGTATCACCGTGGAACCCACCGGTGCATTTTATGTGTTTGCCAATGTTAAACAGTTTACCGACGATTCTTATAAGCTGGCTTTTGATATTCTGCAAAAGGCCAAGGTGGGCGTTACACCGGGGATTGATTTCGGCACGCACGGTGAAGGCTACCTTCGGTTTTCATACGCCAATTCTCTGGAAAACATTGCCGAGGGAATGAATCGGCTGGAACACTATTTTAACCGCCCGGCATAATTTTTAACGATTGAGAATGTTCGGGGTCTGAAGACAAAATGATTATCAAATCTGCTGAATTTATTAAAAGCGCTGTCAAACCGGCCGACTACCCGCCGGTGGACTTGCCCGAAATCGCCTTTTCCGGACGTTCCAATGTGGGTAAATCATCCCTGATCAATACCCTTGTCAACCGCAAGCGCCTGGTCAAAACCAGTTCGACGCCGGGGCGCACCCAGTTGATTAATTTTTTTGACATCAACGAAACCTTCAGCCTTGTCGATCTCCCGGGTTACGGGTATGCCAAGGTTCCGGCCCGTATCCAAAAAGAATGGGGCCCCATGATTGAGACGTATCTTTCCACGCGCAAAACCCTTAAAGGGGTCGTCCTGATCATGGATATCCGGCGCACGCCCCGCCAGGAAGAGATGGATTTTATCGGCTGGCTCGATTCTTTCATGATTCCGGCGATACTGGTTGTGACCAAGGCCGATAAGTTGTCGAAAACCCGGCAGGCCAAACAGCTTGCCCTCATCGGCCATACCCTGGGTATTGAGCGGCCCGACCTGATCCTTTTTTCGGCTAAAACCCGCCTTGGCAAGGAAAATGTGTGGTCCGTCATTGAGGATTTGCTATGAAAAATAATAATGACGCGCAGGCATTTCGATCCGGTTTCATCGCTCTGGTGGGGGCCCCCAACGCCGGAAAATCCACCCTTTTAAACCGGGTGCTGGGGGAAAAGATTTCCATTACCTCCAAAAAGCCTCAGACCACTCGAAACCGGATCATCGGGGTCGTTCACCGGCCCGGGGCTCAGCTTGTTTTTATTGATACCCCCGGTGTGCACAAGGCCAGCAGTCCCTTGAATGTGCGCATCGTGGACGTGGCCCTGACGGCGATCGGTGATGTGGATCTGGTGTTGATCATCGTGGATGCCGCCCAGGCGGATACTGAATCCGAAGCATTTATGATCGAAAAGCTGAAAGAGCAGAAACGGCCGGTGCTCCTGGCTCTGAACAAAATCGATCTGGTGGAAAAACCGCGTCTGCTGAAATTGATCGAAAGCTGGACCCACGCTTATGATTTTAAAGCCATCGTGCCGATTTCCGCCCGCCATGGCGGGCAGGTCGAGGACCTGATTGTCGCCATGGAGGGTCTGCTGCCCGAGGGGCCGCCCTTTTTTCCGGAAGATACCCTCACCGATGTCCCCGAAAAGTTTATTGCCGCAGAAATGATCCGCGAAAAGGTCTTTCGCCTGACCGGCCAGGAAATTCCCTATTCCACGGCAGTGACCATCGATTCGTTTGAAGAGACAAAAAAGGGTGCCCTGGTCAAGATTTATGCCACGATTCATATTGAACGGGATTCCCAGAAGGGTATCATTATCGGCAAACAGGGTGCCAAACTCAAACAGATCGGCGAAGCCGCCAGAAAAGAGATCGAACGTATGCTGGCGGCCCGTGTGTTTTTGAAACTCTTTGTCCGTGTACAGAAAAACTGGAGCAAAGATACCCGGGCACTGCGAAAGTTCGGATATTGAAACCATTTGCATACGATCTGGATGAAAACGATCTGAAACGGGAACGGCGCAAGGCCCGGGAACTCCGGCAGAGCCAGTGGTGGAAGCGGCGCCTGGACAAAGGGGTCTGTTATTATTGCGGCGGCCCCACGCCGCCGGCAGAACTGACCATGGACCACATCGTTCCCGTTGCCAGGGGGGGAAAAAGCACCAAAGGCAACGTGGTCCCGGCCTGTAAGGAATGCAACAACAATAAAAAACAGTTGCTGCCCATGGAGTGGGAACAATATTTAAACGGGAAGACAGGAAGTGAAGCGTGAAGGAATTCTCACGCTTCAATTTGGTTCTGCCCATCTTGAAAATGCCGTTGTTTTTGTTTGACACACCATCGTCCTTTTCCTATATTCAATGCTTTAAAATCAGCAGGTATCCGATAATAAAAATAGTATCAAAAAAATCAGGAGGATAACGATGCGTAAATTTTTTCTATTTTCAGTTCTGGTCTCGTTGGTCATCTGCGGCATTGCTTTTGCCGGTGACAAACCCGTAAAGGTGGGCTTTATCTATGTTTCACCCGTTGGCGATGCCGGTTATTCCTATGCCCATGATCAGGGCAGACTGGCCATTGATGGGTTGGACGGTGTCACCACGTCATTTGTGGAATCTGTGCCCGAGGGTCCCGATTCCGAGCGGGTTATGCTGAATATGGCCAGAAAGGGGTATGATATTATCTTCGCCACCAGTTTCGGATATATGGATCCCATGCTCAAAGTGGCCAAAAAATTTCCCAATGTCGTGTTCATGCATTGCTCCGGTTTTAAAACAGCCCAAAACATGGGTACCTATTTCGGGCGTATATACCAGGCCCGGTATCTTTCGGGAATGGTTGCCGGTGCAATGACCAAAAGCAATATCTTGGGGTATGTGGCGGCATTCCCCATTCCCGAGGTGATCCGTGGCATCAATGCCTTTACCCTGGGGGCACAGCTTGTCAACCCGGATGTCAAGGTGCGGGTCGTCTGGACCAAGACCTGGTATGACCCTGCCACTGAAAAGGAAGCCGCCAAGAGTCTGCTGGATGTGGGAGCCGATGTGATTGCCCAGCATCAGGATTCCCCCGGCCCCCAGGAAGCGGCCCAGGAAAAAGGCGTTTATTCCGTGGGGTACAATTCCGACATGTCCGCGTTTGCGCCGAAATCTCACCTGTGCGCCCCCATCTGGAAGTGGGGTGGTTTCTATAAGGAGATGGTGGACAAGGTCCGCCAGGGCACCTGGGAAAGCAAGTCCTACTGGTATGGTCTGGAGCATGGCATTGTCGACCTGAGCCCTATGAGCGACAGTGTCCCCCAGAATATTCAAAAACAGGTGATGGCCATGAAGAAAGATATCGCCGATGGTAAGGTTGTCGTTTTTACCGGTCCTGTCAAGGATCAGGCGGGTAAGGTTCGCATCAATGACGGTGTTGTTGCCGCTGATACGGAATTGCTCGGGATGACCTGGTTTGTCCAGGGCGTTATCGGGACCACCGAGTAAATGCTGTTCACTGTCCGTTTTAACCATTTTAAAAAACAGGTAACCTGATGCTCAGGTTGAAAATTACGAAAAGACAGGAGCCGCTGGTATGGAGCTCCTGTCTCATTTTAGTGGGGGCCGTTGTCCTTTCCCTGATATTAAGCGCAGCCTTGCTGGCCTTGCAGGATAAGCCGCCTGTGACGGCCATTGCCCTGCTTTTTAAAGGGGCCTTTGGATCATGGTGGGCCATTGAAAGCTGTTTGATCAAGGCGGTGCCCATTTTTCTGTGTTCCCTTGGCGTGGCTATCGCGTTTCGACTTCAGATCTGGAATATCGGGGCCGAGGGCCAGTACGCCATGGGCGCCATGGGGGCCACATGGGTGGCCCTGACGTTTCCTGATCTTCCCGGATATCTCATGCTGCCGGGGATGTTGGGGGTTGCTTTTATCACCGGTGGTCTATGGGGCCTGATTCCGGCTGTCTTAAAATTGCGCATGCGGGCCAATGAAATCATCGTTACGTTGATGTTCAATTACCTGGCGATTCTGTTTCTCGATTATCTTGTCTACGGTCCCTGGAAAGATCCGGTCAGTTTCGGGTTTCCCATGACTCCGGAATTTTCCGCTGCGGCTGTCGTGGGTAAGATCGGCAATACCGAACTGAACTGGGGGCTGGGACTGTGTCTTTTGGCAGGCCTTGCCATATGGATTTTTTTTCGATTCACCCGATACGGGTATGAACTCAAGGCCAGTGGTGAAAACATCAGGGCCGCACGGTATGCCGGGTTGCCCTATGATCGCCTTGTCATGGTGGTCATGATCCTCAGCGGCGGTCTGGCCGGATGGGCCGGTTTCATAGAAGCTTCCGCCACCATCAACCGTCTGCAGCCGAGCATTGTGGTTGGATACGGGTACACGGCCATCGTGGTGGCCTGGCTGGCGCGGTTGAACCCGCTTAATATCGCCGTTGCATCGATTCTCCTGGCCGGATTGAGGGTGGGGTTGGAAAATCTGCAATTGGATCTCCAGGTACCGGCAGCTTTTGGCGGCATCATGGAAGGGTTGATTCTCCTGACGGTGCTGGCCGGCAGTTTTTTTATCGATTACACGATCCGCACAGGGACAAAAGATGAGTTTTGAATTCATACTGACGCTGCTGGCCGCGGCGGTCCAGTCCGGAACGCCCATCCTGTATGCCACCCTGGGAGAGATTTTTACCGAAAAATCCGGTGTTCTCAACCTGGGGGTGGAGGGTATTATGATATTCGGGGCACTGGCCGCTTTTTTGACATCCCTGTTCACTGGCAGCCCGCTTCTCGGATTTGTGGTGGGCGGTTTTGCAGGGGCATTGCTGGCGGGCCTGCACGGGCTGGTTTGTCTGGGATTTCAAGGGAATCAGGTGGTTTCCGGTCTGGCCCTGACAATTCTTGGAACCGGCCTTGCAAATTATCTGGGAACCCCCTTTATAGGCCAAATCGCACCGGGATTTACAAATTTGCAGATTCCCGTTCTTTCCCGGCTGCCGGTGCTGGGGGCCATTTTTTTTAACCACGATATCCTGGTTTATATCTCCTATTTTATCCCGCCGCTGATGTGGCTTTTTTTTCGGTATACCCGGTGGGGGCTTGGCATGCGGGCTGTGGGCGAATACCCTTCGGCAGCCACCGCCGGTGGCCTTTCCGTGATGGGATATCGCTGGGCCGGCATCCTGGCCGGTGGGTATCTGGTGGGTCTTGGGGGGGCATATCTCTCTCTGGCCTATACCCATTTATGGGCCAACGGCCTTTCTGCCGGGCGGGGGTGGATTGCCGTGGCCCTGGTTATTTTTGCCTTCTGGCACCCGGGTCGCGCCATCTTCGGGGCCTATCTTTTTGGGGGCGTTATGGCGTTTCAACTCCGTCTGCAGGCCATGGGCGCTCACCTGCCATCTTCTCTGTTGCTCATGCTGCCCTATGGGCTCACCGTCATTGTTCTGGTATTTTCCTCATGGAAAAGAGATGCCTCCCAGGCCCCGGCGGCTCTGGGGATAAACATGGAACCATCCGAGTAAAAAAGGAAAAGCTTATGACTGAACAGTCAAATTACAAAAGAATGTACCCCATTTCATGGGAACAACTGCACCGTGATTCCAAAGCGCTGGCCTGGCGACTGCTGGATATCAATTATTTTAAAGGCATTATCGCCATCACCCGAGGCGGCCTTGTGCCGGCAGCCATTATTGCCCGGGAACTGGATATCCGCCTCATCGACACCGTCTGCGTCTCCAGCTATGACTGGCAGGATCATAAAGGGGAGGTCGAAATTCTAAAATCCCTGCCCGGGGATGAGGATGGCTGGCTTTTGATCGATGATCTGGTGGATACCGGCAAAACAGCCAAGGTTGTGCGTGAAATGCTGCCCAAGGCCCATTTTGCATCAATTTATGCCAAACCGTCCGGCCGGCCCCTGGTGGATACCTATATTACCGAAGTCAGCCAGGACACCTGGATTTTGTTCCCCTGGGACAGTGAATCGCGATTTGTGCAACCGATTGTCGGGCAAAAACAGGAAATATAGTGGCCATGTCAGCATCGTGCATCCGCCTTGAAAACATCAGTAAAGCCTTTGGCCCGGTACAGGCCAATCGGGATATCAGCCTCACGGTTCAATCCGGTAAAATCAAGGCATTGCTCGGCGAAAACGGGGCCGGGAAAAGCACGCTCATGGGCATTCTTGCCGGCCAGATCAAACCCGATACCGGCCGTATCCTGATCGATGACCGCCCCTGTCTTTTCGCATCCACCCGAGCCGCCATTGATGCCGGTATCGGCATGGTCTACCAGCATTTTAAACTGGTGGAGGCCATGACCGTGGCCGAGAATGTTTTTTTAGGGCAGACCGGGAGTTTCTGGATAAATCCAGGGGCCATGGCCGCATCGGTCCGGAAACTGGCCGATGCCTACGGTCTGGGCGTCGATCCTACCGCCAGAATATCTGATCTGTCCATGGGGGAAAGGCAGCGGGTTGAAATTATGAAACTGCTGCGTCGCCAGAGTCGTTTCCTTATTTTTGATGAGCCCACCGCCGTTCTGACACCGCCTGAAATCACCCAGTTTTTCGACGCACTGAAACAGATGGCAGCCCAGGGTAAAGCCATTGTCTTTATCAGCCATAAACTGGATGAAGTCATGGAAATTGCCGATGAAATCGCTATTTTGCGGCAAGGCCGAATTGTCGACACCATGAATACCGCCGAAGTGACCTCAAAGGCCGAACTGGCCCGGCGCATGATTGGTCGTGAGGTTATGCTGCAGGTTGAAAAAATGCCCATGGAGCCCAAGCAGGTGATTCTGAAAGTAAACGACCTTGGCAATGGACATTTGCAGAATATTAATTTTGAAGTTCGGCAGGGGGAGATTCTGGGGATTGTAGGGGTGGCCGGAAACGGACAGAAACCTTTGGTGGAAACCATTTGTGGCCTTATGCCACCGCAAATCGGTCAGGTTAAAGTGTTAGGCAAATCCTGGCATGATTTTTTTGCCCATCGCAGGTGGGATGCGGCCTTGTCCTATATTCCGGAAGATCGCCAGGGCCTGGCCACCTGCCTGAATCTCGATCTTGTGGACAATTTTTTATTGACCACCCGGGAAGGCTTTTCCAACGGTCCATGGTTGCACCGGGGCCGCGCGGAAAAAAAAGCGGTGGCCGCCGTAAACGATTTTGATGTCCAGCCCCCCAATGTTCACATCCTGGCCCGTCAGCTTTCCGGCGGTAATCTGCAAAAACTGGTGCTGGCCCGTGAATTTTTTCGCAGGCCCCGGCTCATTGTTGCTGAACAGCCCACCCAGGGACTTGATATCGCCGCCACCGAAGAGATCTGGAATTTGCTGATTAAAGCCCGGGAACAAGCCGGTATTCTCCTGGTGACCGGTGATCTCGTCGAGGCCATGGCCCTGTCCGACCGGATTGCCGTCATGTTCAACGGGCGGATTGTCGCGTCTTTTCATATCTCTGAAACCGAAAAAACAGATCGCATTGGACTGATGATGGCAGGGCTTACCCAGGATACCGAAACTGGAAATTCGAAACTGGAAATTTGAAAGGCCCCGGATCCCTCTTTTATTGAACACCCCTGAAACCGATGCGATTTGTATGGTGACGAAATCAAACGGCATTCAATATTTTAGCGGGCACATCTCGCCTGGCGATGGCGGCCGTATGAGCCCATGGAAGAACCCGTGACCCTGTGAACGTTTACCTCTGTTTTTATTTGGGTTAAGCATACCGTTTTAATTAATAATTTTTTCTATTGACATCCGTGCCAACTTTATTAGTATTGCTTTTTTCTAAATGAAATTTTTAAAGGAGATACGGTCTTGAATGGTTTTGAAGCAATATCTTATTATAACGGGTGGGCCCAGGCCGTCGCCGGTGCGTTGATCGTGATGTCGGGGCTGTCGATCTTGGCGTTGGTCATTTCTCAACTGCACAAGGTGGTTGATTTTGTTGAAAATTTTGGAAAGAAACCGATGCCCGAACATGAAGATGAGACCCCCGTGTGTGCTCTTCCTGATCTTTTAAATGTGGATACATGTCAACTATGCGATCTTTCGAGACCCTATGTTGAAAAATTGGGGGATTCTTTTCAGCTCAGTGACCTGTATGATGTTTTTATGCAGAACAACCTGCCGCATCCCCACCTGACCATCAGATCTCTCAGAGAAAGTGGCAAAATTGTCCCCCTGGGAGATGGTGTGTTCTGCTGGCACCGGTGAAAAGACTGGTGCCTTTAAGTACAACTTGTTAATATTATTTTACATATCGAATATCTGGGCTGATGCTCCGCTGATTGTCAAACCTTTTTGTTAACCATGTAAATTAGAATAAATAGGGATAAAAAATGGATCTGTTAATTCAGTTTCTAACCAACACAGGGTATTATCTTGCCGATTACCGCAATTTGATTATGATTGTCATCGGTTGTGTTTTTTTGTATCTGGCCATCGCCAAAGAGTATGAACCCCTGTTGCTGCTGCCCATCGGTTTTGGCGTGATTGTGGGGAATATTCCGTTTTTTAAAGGATTCGGTCTCGGGATCTATGAAAACAACAGTGTGCTGCACTACCTTTATTTTGGTGTGACCACCGGGTTGTATCCCTCCATTGTATTTTTAGGCCTTGGCGCCATGACCGATTTTTCCTCTCTGCTGGCCCGGCCAAAACTGATGCTGCTGGGAGCGGCGGCCCAGATGGGCATCTACTTTACGTTGCTCAGCGGCCTGGCCCTGGGATTTCTGCCCAAGGAAGCCGCCTCCGTAGCCATCATCGGCGGGGCCGACGGGCCGACCTCCATCTTTTTAACCGCCAAGCTGGCCCCCCATCTCATCGGGCCCGTGGCCATTGCCGCCTATTCGTATATGGCCCTTATTCCCATTATTCAGCCGCCGATCATGAGGCTGTTGACCACCCGGGAGGAAAGACTCATTCGGATGCCGGATCCCAAAAGGGAAGTGACCCGCAAGGAACTGTTGTGCTTTCCGGTTATCGGCATTATTCTCTGCTGCTTTCTGGCACCGGCCTCCATACCGCTGTTGGGCACCTTTTTCTTTGGCAACATTATGAAAGTTTCCGGTGTGGTGGACCGCCTGGCCAAAACCGCGGCCTCCTCCATCATTGATATCGCCACCATTTTTCTGGGGCTCACCGTGGGCGCCAGCACCCAGGGCGATGTTTTTTTAACCCCCAAATCCGTACTGATCTTCGCCCTAGGAGCGGTGGCCTTCAGCATTGCCACGGCTTCGGGCATTCTTTTTGCCAAATTCATGAACCTGTTCACCAAGGAAAAAATCAATCCGTTGCTTGGGGCCGCTGGTGTCTCCGCCGTTCCCGGTTCAGCCCGGGAGGTCCACCTGGTGGGTCAGCATGAAGATCCCAGTAACTTTCTGCTCATGCATGCCATGGCCTGCAACTCTTCAGGTGTTATAGGGTCCGCCATCTGCGCGGGCATTCTGTGGAGTTTCAACGTGGGGTGAAAAATACAGCGATTTTTTCCATCAGGGGGCACAGATCCCGGCCCCCTGTGATCCGGATTTACCCCTGCATAAACCGACCCTATTCGATACACCCTCCTGTCTGATCTGCAAGACGTCCCCTTTTGTTCTCGTAAAGCGCCGTTTTACTGTTTTTTTAATGCGCTTCATCCTGATATCGATTTATAGAGATAGTTGGTTAAATTGTTCATGTATGGTATACGGATAGATGCTTTTTTTCATCTTATCGTAACCTATTTTGTAACGACTATGCATTTTATATCGATTCAACAGCACGGTCATACATTACAAGGGCTGTATGAAAAAATAGTTCGTTCCATTTTTAATTTAGATATATAGTACAAGAGATTACCGACAATGACCAATGACAATCTACTTTATGACCCAAGCGGAAGATTTGACCATCTTGATCGCAGTGCCCTTTTGAAAATTCTGGAAAATTCCTACGATGAGATATTTGTTACAGATGCCAGGGGGGTGGTAATTTATGTCAATCCTGTGGGCGAAAGCTATTACGGGTTGAAAACCGCGGATGTCATCGGGCGGAAAGCCGGGGACCTGGTGGATGAGGGGTATTACGCACCGCCGATTATACACCGGGTTCTGGAAAAAAAGGAGCGGGTGAACCTGGTTCAGAAAACCAACATCGGCAAGACCCTGCTGATTACCGCCACCCCTGTTTTTAATAAAGACGGCACCCTGGAGATGGTGGTTCAGAATTCCAGGGATGTGACCGGGCTTGAGAAAATAAAACAGGAACTGGAAAACGCCCAGCGCCTGGTGCAGGGGTATCGGGAAGAGATCCAGAAGCAACATTTAGATGAATTGGGCGCCCACGGCCTTGTGGCCCACAGCCCCGGTTTTAAAAAAATTATCCAAATGGCCGGTCGGGTTGCCAGTGTCAACTCGAATGTGATCCTGCTGGGTGACTCGGGAACCGGCAAGGGGCATCTGGCTCAATATATCCACCAGGCAAGCCAACGCAAAAACGGACCGTTCATTACCATTAACTGTGCCGCCATCCCCGCCGAATTGATTGAAGCGGAACTTTTCGGATATGTGGGCGGTGCCTTTACCGGCGCACGGCGGGAAGGCCGGGCCGGTCGGCTGGAGCTTGCCAATGGCGGCACGCTGTTTTTAGACGAACTGGCGGAATTTCCCCTGCATCTTCAGGCCAAACTGCTTGAGGCGGTTCAGGAGCGGCAGTTTATACCGGTGGGCGGGAGCAAGCTGAAGACCGTGGACATACGAATCATTTCCGCCACCAACCGGGATCTTCACACGATGGTCCAAAACGGCACCTTCCGCAGGGATCTGTACCATCGGCTGAAGGTCATTGAAATTGAAATGCCCCCGCTAAGAGAAAGGGGTGAAGATATTTTGCCCCTGTTGTATTATTATGTTAATCTGTTTGACAGACAATTTGGACGGCATCACCAGCTGGATCGAAAAACGGTTGATCTTCTATTGTCATATGACTGGCCCGGAAATATCCGGGAGCTGAAACATACCGTAGAATATCTCACGGCCATGGTTGAAAACGGAAAGATTCTGCCTGAACACCTTCCGCCAAATATGTATGCGACAGCAGACCCGTTGGATATTCCATTGCCGGACCCTGCCGCTGTGGGGTTTGACGGCGCCCTTGATGAATTTGCCCGGCGGCTGATTCTCAATGCCCAGAAAAAACATAAAAGTTCCTACAAAATCGCCCGGGCTTTAAATATCAGCCAGAGCAAGGCCAGTCGTTTAATCCGGCGATATATGCCGCGGGGGGTAACCGGGGGGGTGGGGCCAGTTGTTTGAGACCTGAGTTTGTTATGACTTAACCAAGTCTTTTTTGATTGAGACCGCCTGTTGCCAAATTTCAGTTTGATTCCGAATAAAAAATATTTTTTCCTGGTAAGGCAAGTCAATTATGATTTGTTTTGCAAAATGTATGGCCGGTCAAAACGGATGGGCGGATGGGGGCTGTTTTTTCTGGTTTGCGGATATCTGCTTAAAATTAAACGGTATATTCTTTTTAACAGGATGGGCCGGATTGAAATATATATTTGGCACTTAAGTTGCATTTGTTCCGTTGGTGTATTTTTAGCCTTGATTCCCAACAGGTATTTTTTAACTTTTAACCGCATAAGGAGCAAACATGAATCAGATACTTGCATTTTGGGTTCACCCACGATCCATTTCAACCGGTTTTGAACGAATTTTTATAGAAAGAAAAGATTACAATGTACTGCATGAGCCCTTCAGCCCCTTGTACTATGTTTATGAAAAAAGGGTGGACTGTCCCGGCCAGCACATTGATCCAACCGTGCCCATGAGCTATCCGGACATCAAAAACTGGATTTTAACGGAAGCTGAAAAATCCCCTGTTTTTTTTAAGGATATGTGCTACCATCCCCATGATCACATTATTAAAGATCCTGAATTTATTAAAAAAATGACCAATACATTTTTGATCCGGGAACCGGAAAAAACCATTTTATCCAGTTATGTCATGAACCCGGATGTCACCAGTGAAGAAATCGGTTATGAAACGGAATACAGTCTGTTTATGAAGGTTAAGGAGGTCACTGGAACCACTCCCATTATCATCGATGCCGACGAATTGGAAGAAAACCCCTTTGGTGTCACCCGGGCATACTGTGATGCGGTGGGTATCCCCTTTGTTGCCGAAGCCATGAGCTGGGATGCCGGTAAGCATATCAAGGCATGGGATTCCTGGAAGGAATGGCATGTGGATGCGACGGAAAGCTGTGGGATCCAGAAAAATATGGAAACATTTGATTTTAAGCTGGACGACAAGCCCAATCTGCGGAAATATTATGACTACCATATGCCGTTTTATGAAAAATTATTCAAATACCGGATAACGGCTGCCAAATAGTGCCGGTCGTATTCAGGCGTTCAGGAAAATCCGGCAGGTTCGCACCCTGGCATCCAGAGGGGGCTGAACCACCGGGTTTTTCTATTTTATCCGGCAGGGTCTGGTCGGTGTAAAAATTTGATTTGTTTATATGATTTATGACATGTGACAGTGAGGCAATATGAAGGTAGATTCCGATCTTAACGACGCACAATTGACGATTCAAATTCAGGCGATTATTGAAAAGCAGTATGATCTTGGCGAGTTGACCCGCATCAAGGAAATTTTCGGCGGATACTGCAACAGAAGTTATGCCGTGTGGATGGGCACGGCGGAAAAATCAAAAAAGTTTTTCATGCGCGAATACAACCCCAATATCACCGAAAGCGAGATCCGGTTCGAGCATGCCCTGCTCAACCATCTGCGGCAAAACGGCCTTGACATTGTATCTGGGGTTATCCCCTGCCGTGACGGATCGACATTTGTCAAAACGTCGCTTCAGGGACAGAAGGCAAGTTATTGGGGCCTGTTTGATTTTCTGGAAGGGGAGGACCCGTACACCTGGGTCAAAACAGATCTGACCGATGCCGAGTTTGTCAGTGCTGCTGAAGTTCTGGCACAACTGCATCATGCCGGTCGTGATTTTATCAAACCCGAGGGTGCTGACCGGGCCCAGCCCAGGATCATGGATTTTATCCCCACGTTTAAAACTGTTTTTACCGGTTATGCCGAGCAGGCCGTTGAGAGACGGTGTGATCGTTTGTTCAAAGCGAACATGCCCATGATTCTTTCCGTTATTGACCGCTGTATGGCCGCTGGTAAAGGATATGGCGGTATGCTGCAAGTGCCTGTCCATTGCGACTACCATCCCGGCAACCTTAAATACAAAAATGAAAAAGGGGTGGGGCTGTTTGATTTTGACTGGTCAAAGATTGATTACCGGGTGTTTGATGTGGCCCTGGGGCTGGTCTATTTTACCAGTGAATGGAACGGGGATGCGGCCGGCAGTCTGCGGATGGATAAATTTTCGCTTTTCTTAAAAAGGTACAATGATCAATGCACCCGGCTGGATGGCATTGAACCGCTGACGCAAAAGGAGCAGGACAGCCTGATACCCATGCTGGCAACCGCAAATCTGTATGTCCTCAACTGGGATCTGATGGCTTTTTATGAAACGGAAAATCCGGATGATGATGAATATTACACCTATATCGAGCACAATATCCTTTTAATGCACTGGATCGAAGCCCATTTTGCCGATATCAGCCAGGTCATTCAAACGGTTTGTTCATAGGTCGGCCGGCGGATCGATGTCATTCTCCCGGTAAAAAATTGCGTAGAACGTTTCGGACTTGAAAGAATCGGGCCCCATCCATTATTTATCAGCGCATGATCTTTTTATTGACTTTGCCCACCGAGGTGAGGGGGATTGCATCCACGAATTCAAATAGTTTTGGCACCTTGTACGGTGACAGCTTTTCTCTGGCAAAGGCCATTAGTTCATCCTTGACCGCATCATCGGATTTGTCGGCATACCGCTCGCTTTTTTGCACCACCAGTTTTACGATTTCACTGTCGGGACGTTCCGGGTTGGGAACCCCCACAAGGGCGCACATGCCGATGGCCGGATGTTTGTAGAGCTTGTTTTCCACCTCTGAGGAAAAAACCTTGTAACCGCCGACAATGATCATGTCTTTGGCCCGATCCACAACAAAGACAAATCCGTCCTCATCCATCCGCCCCACGTCACCGGTATGCATCCAGATTTCTTTGTCGTGCTCCCGCAGGGCATTGAGTGTTTCATCGGGTTTGTTCAGATACGCTTTCATGACCTGGGGGCCGCTGCAGATCAGTTCACCCGCCTGTCCCAGGGGAAGCTCGGTCACGCCATCGGCCAGATCAACCACCCGGAGTTTTGTATTGGGCAGGGGAATTCCCACCGATCCGATTTTTTTCTGACTCAACGCAGGATTGACGGTAATCAGCGGACTGGTTTCGGTCATGCCCCAGACTTCGACCATTTTGCCGGCACCGACCACACTTTCCAGATCCTTTATGCCATCAACCGGGAAAGGGGCCGCGCCTGACATGCAGTATCTTACCTGTGAAAAATCCTGTTTCCTAAAATCCGGTTCCGCCAGCAGCATCAGGAAAAGGGAAGGCACATTGATTAAAAAAGTTGGCCGGTGCTGCTCGTATTCCTGGATAATATGTTCGGTCTTTCGCGGGTCGGGAATCAGAATCTGTGTGCCGGCCCAGGCCATGGCACAGGATGTTACAAACAACCCGGCCTGATGAAATATGGGGAATCCAGCAAGGAAAATTTCCCTGCCTCTTTCCATATGCATCCAGCGTTCAAACTGATAGATATTGGCCACCATGTTGCCGTGGGTTAAAACCGCACCTTTGGGGGGACCGGTGGTGCCACCGGTATACTGGAGATAGCAGGGGTCATTGGCATGGCAGGTTATTTCAGGCACGTTGTTTGGATACTGCTGCAGAAAATCCATAAATGAGGCAATGGTTTTGCCCTGGATCGGTTTGCCGGCCGGATACTCGGTTACCCCGGGGAGAGGGTCGAAAACCCCGGTGACCAGGATCGTTTCCAGGTCGGGCACCTGATCGACGATGGGAAGCAGCTTGGCATCGAAAAGCAAATCCAGGGTAACCAGTATCCTGGCCTTGCAGTTGTTTAACTGGTATGCCATTTCATCGGGCATGAGCAGGGGCGCCAGGCCGGAGATGGCACACCCGGCACGCAAGGCACCCACGATGGCGATCAGATATTGGGGCGTGTTGGGCAGATTTATGGCCACAACATCTCCCTTTCCCATCCCATTATCCATCAGGCCTCTTGCAAAGTGGCCGGATTTCTCCAGCAGTTCTCCAAAGGTCATTGTTGTGCCCAGATAATGACAACCGGCCCGGGCCGCATGCTCGGTAAAGGAATTGACAAAATAGTCTTTCAAAGAGATGTCCGGGATTTCAATTTCAGCGTCCACTCCGGGGTCATACGATTTCAGCCAGGGTTTGCTGTCATAAATCATGGTGTCTCCTTTGATGCTGGTTCATAAACCGTGTTTTTTGCCGTCTAAAACAGAGAATCCAAACATTTCCCGGAATACCTGCGGGAAATGTTTGGCCTCCTGTTTCCGGAATGCGGCAATGTGATTTTTTAAATTTACTATTTTTATCTGAATAATGATTATAAAATAGTCACCCTATATCAAATAAAAACATTTTTCAAGAGCTGACTCAGCCGCAAACGGGGCAGTCGCATTTATATTCAATGTGCAGGGTTTGCTCGTTGTCCTTATTGGGCCGCCTCGGGTCGATGTTCTCCGGATGCGCCAAAAAATCGGCACTAAGCGATCGTAACGCCGGACAGGGTTTTGGCATAAACCAGCATATTGATATTTTATGTAAAAATTAAACTATGGGGGCTATTTTATTACTGTCCGGCCTAACGCTCGCTAAGCCCCTCAAACAGTTTCGAGCATGAGAATGAAAGCATCTCGGGGCTGTAGCCGGTTAAATTTACCCATACGAAACAGCGAAGAGCCGTTTTGTGAAAGTGTTCCTGTTTTGCAAGTTGACATCCCATGCGGCCTTGGATATTAAAATCGGGTACGTATTTACCGGAAGCCAATTTTTATTAAACCCAGGTCAGCGATAACAGGAAAAAGAACCATGGATTATTTTAACTACAGAAACGGCAAACTGTTTGCCGAAGATGTCCCCGTTGAAAAGATCGCATCAGAGGTCGGGACACCGGTTTATATTTACAGCCGGGCTACTTTTTTAACCCATTTGCAAAAAATTCAGAAGGCTTATGCCGAATTGGATACAACCATTTGTTATTCCATAAAAGCCTGCGGAAATATTCATATTTTAAAATTTTTGGCCGAGGCGGGCAGCGGTTTTGATATTGTCAGCGGCGGTGAGCTTTTCAGGGCACGGCAAGCCGGTGCGGATACAGGTAAAATCGTTTATGCCGGGGTGGGCAAAACCGATGTTGAGATCATTGAGGCCATGGATGCCGGTGTCGGGTATTTCAATATTGAATCTGAAGCGGAGCTGGAAAATCTCATCGGGTTGGCGCACAAGCAGCAGAAAAAGGTAAAGGCCGCCCTGCGTATAAATCCCGATGTTGATCCCGGGACCCATACCTACACCACCACCGGTAAAAAAGAGAGCAAATTCGGCGTGGATATTGATCGGGCCAAAAAGGTTTTTATCAAATACGGTAAAAATGACAGGGTTGATCTTTGCGCTGTTCATATCCACATCGGTTCCGCCGGAAAAACCGTTGAGCCGTATGTGGCGGCCACCGAAAAAATACTGATTCTCATCGATCAGCTTCGGCGGGACGGGTTTACCATTGAAGCACTGGATATCGGCGGTGGATACGGTGCTGACTACGAAACCAATACCGCTCCATCGGCGGCACGGTATGCCCAAGGCATTGTGCCGTTGCTCAAGGGAAAACAATTGAAGTTGATTTTAGAACCTGGGGCCAGTATCGCCGCCAATTCATCCATTCTTCTGACCCGGGTGTTGTTCCTTAAAAGAGGCGGCAGCAAGAAGTTTGTTATTGTTGATGCCGGCATGAACGACCTGATCCGTCCCGTGCTGTATCAGGCTTTTCATTTTATCTGGCCCGCTTCGGTGGATAAGCCGTTTGTTCCATTGAAAAAAGAAAAACAGGTGTTTGGGGACGGGCTTGAACGGGTGGATATTGTGGGGCCGATTTGTGAGGGAGCGGATTTTTTTGCTAAAGACAGAAATCTGCCACCGGTTAAACGCGGTGACCTGGTCACCATTTTCACGGCCGGTGCTTACGGTGCCAGCATGAGCAGCAATTACAATTCAAGATGTCTGCTCCCGGAAGTCCTGGTGGATGGCGACCAATACACCCTTATTCGCAGGCGGCAGGTCTACGAAGACCTGGTTGCGCTGGAACGGTAAGGCGATTCCGTTGCTGAGCCGACAGGCAATTAATCGCTTTGTTTTTTGTGCAAACCGTCAGTGGTGATTTAATCGGATGTATTGATGGCCTCCAGCGCCTCCCAGCGCTCATAGGCCAACTCAAGTATTTTCTCCAGTTCCTCTGACCTTTCCCTGATCCGATTGATGCCCTCGCCCCTTTGTTTGTACAATTCCGGATCAGCCATTTGTTCATACAGATTTTTCTGTTCCGCTTCCAGTTTTTCGATCCGCAGCGGCAGGGCATCGAGCTCACGTTTTTCCATGTACCCGATTTTTTTAGGCTGTTTAGGCCCGGCGGCACGCTCATTTTTTTTTGGCTTGTCTTTTTTCGGTTTTAT
>CALNYM010000016.1:0-77594 GCA_942490765.1 uncultured Desulfobacterales bacterium
TAACCACGGAATACTCGAACCCACGGAAATTTTAAAAATAATTCGTACATTCACAGGGTCGGGGGGGTGGCTGTTGGTTCGGGTTTCGAGGTCCTTTCCTCCGTATTTCTCACTTGGCGGGGATGATCACAAACACTTCTGATTTTTACAGTACCATCCTCTTTGTTCCGTGTATTCCGTGTATTCCGTGGTTTAATAACGTGTATTTAGAGTATTCCGTGGTTTGATACGCGTCTACAGATCATAATGGAGCCGCAGGGCTTCATCGATATCGGCCATGATTTCTGCGGAAAAATGGCCGAGTTTCTTGACCAGGCGCAGTGTATCAACAGCCCTGGTCTGGTTGGCCATGATTTTGGAGCGGGATTGCAGGCCGCCGTTGCCTTGCGGAACCTCGACTTCAAAGGTGTATATCCGGTTGACGTTGGAAATGATGGGGCAGATGGAGACAATAGGGGAATGTTGATTGTTGATATCGTTGGACACCACGACTGCGGGCCGTGTTTTCTTGGCCTCCGATCCCATCGTGGGATCGAAATTGACCCAAAAGACATCGCCGCGTTTAATCAAGGCCATCGCTGACAGCCCCTTCCATTTCCTGGTTGATTCGGCGAATTTGGGATGCAGCCTCGCGGTATTCGCAAGATAGCCGCGCGGCCCTATTTTCATTGATCAGACACATTACGGCTTCAGAAATAAACCGGCTTCTTTGCCTGGCGGGAGCTTCTCTGGCCAAAGCCTTCAGGACACCTTTCGGCAAACTGACATTGATACGAACAGATTCCATCTATACCCCCTATTGTGTTTTAAGCATAATAAGAGAAAAAGAAAGCATAATGTTCAAAAATGGAATGCCATAAGTAATAGAATGGCTGTCAAGCCAAGATAATGTTCCAGAAGGCCTTTAAGAAATACAGGAAAAAAACCAAGTTGAAGACCTGACCGAGTGAATACCGAACCGCAGGCACATGGACCACACGGAAATTTAAAAAGACAATTCGTATCCATTCACAGGGGCAGGAAGACTGTTGGCTCCAGGTTCCAGGAATCCTTTCCCTGTATTTGCGGTACCATCCTCATTTTTCCGTGTATTCCGTGTATTCCGTGGTTTAATAAAAAACTGAAAATTAACCACGGAATACTCGGACCACACGGAAATTTTAAAAGATAATTCGCATCCATTCACAGGGTCAGGGTGACTGTTGGCTTTAGGTTCCAGAAACCCCTTCCTTTATATTTGACTTGCATATGGTCACAGTACTTCATTCCTCTTAGCATGTCTTTTTTCCGTGTATTCTGTGTATTCCGTGGTTTGATAACTTGTATTCAGTGTATTCCGTGGTTTAATTTATAGCCAATATTTTACATCAAATATCCGGATAAAGGCGCTGTGTGCTTGACTTAGTTCTGTACTTAGTTTATATTATACATACTTAATGCAGGACAGATGTATACGAGCAAAAAGGAGATTGACGGGTATGTTGACAGTAAATACACACGAAGCCAAAACCCAATTATCCCGTTTATTAGCCAGGGTTAACCATGGCGAAGAAATAATTATTGCGAGATCGGGCAAACCGATTGCCAAACTGATTCCGATTAAACAGAATATTGCCAAACGCAGGCCGGGTATCGATAAAGGTAAAGCCTGGATTGCTGATGATTTTGATGCAGGCCTACCAAAAACACTGCAATCATTTTTTGAATAAATTATGCATAATTCTTCGGATTATCTGATTGATACGCACTGTTGGCTGTGGTGGCATATTGCGCCCGATCGACTCGCCAATCGGACCATTGAGCTCATTGAAAATGCAGAAACCGTGATTTTCTTTTCCGTTGTCAGTGCCTGGGAGATTGTTATTAAGTACAATTTAAAAAAGCTCAGGTTGCCTTTACCGCCCTCTCTTTATATAACCAAGCGTCTTGAAATAAGCTACATGGACATTATACCGGTACATCTTGCCCATGTTCTGCAGGTTGAAAAACTGCCGGATTATCATAAAGATCCATTTGACAGGCTATTAGTTGCCCAGGCGATAACAGAGAATTTAACCGTCATTACCTGTGATCATCAATTCCGCCAATACGATATTGAGATAATGGATGGCTGAAGTTAACCACGGAATACTCGGACCACACGGAAATTTTAAAAAACAATCCTCTCGATTTGGGCTTTCGGGTAATGACCGAAGTTGACCGGAAAGCCAGTTTAAGGTCGGTTGCTCTCAAATAGTTATAGACCTGAGCACGGTGTTCATTCGCCAATTCCTTTTCCGCTTTAATTTTATCTTCCGTGTATTCTGTGTATTCCGTGGTCTAATAAAAATACGCATGACTCACGGAATTGACCACGGAAATTAAAATAATTCGAATCGTTCAGACGCAATCAGATTTTATAAAAATAATTCGTATCTATTCACAGGGCTTCAGGAAGACTGCTGGCTTCAGATTCCAGGAATCCTTCCCTTATATTTGCAGTAACATCCTAATTTTTTTCCGTGTAGTCCGTGTATTCCGTGGTTTGACAACGTGTGTTCCGCCCCGTCTCCATGCAAACTATTTTTTGATGCTATCCGGCCCCTTGAAAGGGCGATAGAGCGGGTCGCCGATGAGGACCATCTGCCAGGAGAGGAAGGGTTTGGACAGGGCATAACATTCCGCAAGGGTCCAGTACCCGTCAAGCAGGAATCGAAAAAAAAGTTCAGGCACGGGAAAGGCTTGGACATAGGGTTCATTTACCGGTCCAAGGGTGGCGACAATCCCCTCTTCGAGCATTCTCTTGCACCAGACCCCGCTACCGGAACGTTTCAGGGTTTGGCATTCAGCGCTGGCAATATGATACCCCACCGACCCTTTGGCCCAGGTAAAGGCATCCACATACTGCCCCAGATGGTACCACCCGCAGTAAAGAGCGGCATGGGGACATTCTCCCATTTGAAAGAGTTCCGGTTTGTCATTAACGATCACTGCCATGGTATGGCCTGTTTTCACCACGTCTGCGGCCCGGTAAATGGACGTGTCGTAGTATTGATATCCGGATTTCCCTTTAAAGCCGGCCTTTTCATGGGTCCGGGGCCACCGGGCATCAAAATAGGCCTTTCCCTTTAATCCGGATCGCTCCGTGGCAAGGCTGTCATCAATGACCCGCCGAACGATTTGGGGAGACGGTCCGTCAAGACGGGAGACAAAAAGCGTGGTATCCCGCTTTTCCATGAGCTGTGGCTGGTGATACCCGGCAAAAAAGGATTGGGAATCCAGCCCTCGAGGGAATGGTTCCGCTCAAGGACAAGGGAGATCTCCGAATCAAGGGATGCCCGCTGATCACTCTTTGCCGTCCGTTCGCACTGTTTTTTCACCTCCGCCAGTTCTTTTACTATTTCCCCTCGCTCCTTCTCCTGCCCTTCACTGAGAGCGGAAAGCCGGGCCTTCAGGGTCTTTTCCCTTTCCTTGATCCGTTTATATTCCCGCCTTTCATCCCCGTTCATTTCAGGTGCGGCAATCTTGAGGGGAAGGCCGTACATGATCAGGAGACAGCGGATTTTCCCTTCCAGTGCCTTACTGCTGAGATACTTCCGCACAGGGCTTGCTATCTTTCTTTCATAATCCCTCCGGGTGCACTCCTCTTTATCCGTTACCCAGAGTTTCAAGAGGTGGTCCCGGGGAATTTTCCTCTTTTCCATATAGTATTCGGCGAGCGCCAGACTTGATGAAGCGTTCTTGTTGGCCAGGACCAGGACCTCATCCGGTTGCAGTGCCAAAGCAGGCGGGGAATATATCAAGAAGGCGAAAAAAAAGACGGCAACAGCCAGGCGCCTATGATTCACGAGCGTATTCATACAATTCCTGATTTCATGGTCTAATAAAAAACTGCAAGTTAACCACGGAATACTCGGACCACACGGAAATTTTAAAAGATAATTCGTATCCATTCACAGGGTCAGGAAGACTGCTGGCTTCAGGTTCCAGGAATCCTTTCCCTTATTATTTGCAGTACATTTCACCTCATTTTTTCCGTTTATTCCGTGTATTCCGTGGTTTAATAAAAAACCGCAAGTTGACCACGGAATACTCGGACCACGGAAATTTTAAAAAATAATCCGTATCCATTCACAGGGGTTAGGAAGACTGGCTTCAAGTTCCAAGAATCCTTCCCTTATATTGCGGGAAAACTTTTGTTTACGTAATAACCTTTGATCTGTGTAGAATGCCGAAGTTTCAGAAAGCCAATCGAAGACCGGTTGCTCTCAAATATGTAGACCTGGGCACGGTGTTCATTCGTCATCCATTCCACATCGGCGACATAGTTTCGGGTTCCGAGGAATCCGTCCGTGTATGCGCACGTCCTCCTGTCGGGTCATCCGGCAATTCCGTGGTGCAACAAGAAAACGGCAGAACCACGCCTGCCCACCCGGATCACAGCGAAACCGCATCCCACGCCGAGACCCGACCGGTTTCGCTCCGAACTCCTTCCGGATTGGCCATGTCTGTGTATTCCGTGGTTTAATAAAAAACTGCAAGTTAACCACGGAATACTCGGACCCATACGGAAATTTTAAAGGATAATTCGTAACCATTCCACGGGGTGCAGAAAGACTGTGGCTTCAGATAGGACCTTCGCAGAAACCTCCTTCTTTTTCCTCGGCATTTGCAGGCTGGCTCGAAACGTGATTCAGAGTACTCCGTGGTTGTAATTCCCGTTTCCGTACTCAATGAACTCCGCGGTCCCCAAACCCGGCGTCCTCGCCGCCCACCGCCATAAACCGCCCCTCCGACATCCCTTGGCCACGCACGCTCGTCAGATCCCAGAATCCCCCCGGTGTCCATCCTCGCCTTGAATTCCGCCGTGGAAGGGACCCGTGTCAATTCAGTGGTACCACCTCTTACATATTCAGGATAATGGCCGAAGTGTGCGCGGCCACGTCAACAAAACGCCGCCTAACACCGATTCTCAAGTAGTGCCCTGGGCCACGGGCGTTCTTCGTCAAGGGGGAGCGTTCCTAGCCGCTTAGTGCCAACAATAAGCGACCGAAACCGATAAGCTCCGCGAGTCCGGCCGTCTGGTGAGAGATCCGATGCCGGCTAGACAGTCCCACCCCCGGCACACAGAGTGATAAACGCGAAAGAGACAGAGATCTTCCGCTCCATACGATCCCCTCACATACCTCTTCAAGAAAGCCGCGCCAGTGCCGATCACCCTTCACGCCAAGATGCGAGTACCCGAACTCCCGAGGTGCATCCCTTGTGGGCCGAGTGCTTCGAGACGCGGTGGTTTAAGAAAAAACTGCAAGTCAACCACGGCAATCGAACTGAAAATTGAAAAGAAATAACCGTTCGTATCCATCCACCAGAGGTCAGGGGGGGGGGGCCCCCGCTGGCTTGCAAGGTCCAGTCCATCCCATATTTTCCAGGCTAACATATTTGTGAGCTGCCCGTCACAGGTGGTTAATACACCCACTCTGTATGCGGTACCGAAAAACGACACCGAATAACCACGGAGGGTCACAAGAACAGGTCTGATAGTTTCAGAATGCCAGGTTTCTCTGTTATTCATTTTTCGTGTATTCCGTGGTTTAATTTATAAAACTGAAAGTAAATTCAACCACGGAATACTCGGACCACACGGTAAGGTTAATGAAAAAATAATTCGTGCCATTCACAGGGTAGGAAGACTATTGGCTTCAGGTTCCAGAAATCCTTTCCCTATATTTGCAGTACCATCCTAATTTTTTTCCGTGTATTCTGTGTATTCAGTGGTTTAATAACGTGTATTCAGTGGTTAACGCTTTTACCAGAACATCCAGTTCCCGGTGAGCAATACATAAATCCCCAGCCCAAGGTTGGTGACCCCGTGGGCCAGGATGACCCCTTTCAGCTTCTTCTGACGGATCAACAAACCACCATAAAGAACCCCGGCAATAAATCCCACAACCACCCGGTGGTGTTCAAGGCCGAACAAAACAGCCACCCCCAGGAAAGAAAACCAGGCAAAGGCCCCCATGGGCACCGCTCGAAAATCCGGATTAATCAGATAGCGCATCAAAAAGGATCGCCAGAACAGCTCTTCCATCACCGGCACAACCACGGCCGCACCCATCAGCCGCACGGCAATCAAAACCGTTACAGCCCCTTCGGGCCAGCCAAAACCATGGGGGTTAAAACCTGAATTCTGGCCGAACTGAACCAGATGTACCTCCGGCACAATCCAGACGACCAGCACCAGGAGGCCGCAAAAGACGGCCGTCAGCCCCTCGCCAATGGAAAGACCGGATATAAAGTCTGCCGCATACTGTTGCCGCCAGAACCAGAGTAGTGCCCCGACAATGAGGGTCTTGGCGATATAAAAAAAGGGTTTCAAGGCAGGAAAAAACCCTACCGGTGCGGTCAACAATAAAAAAACAGGGCAAAGGGTAGAACATATGGCAGCCAGGATTTTTCCAATAGCTGTTTGATGCGGAATTTGTAAATTTGAACTGCGGAAAATTTTCCGTCCGTCGTTTCCTGAATGCTCATATTTTTATACCGTGTTTATTTAAAAGGTCGTGCAACGTAGGGCGGCTGATCTCAAGGAGCTTGGCGGCCCGGCTGATGTTGCTGCCGGTCAGTGCCAGGGCCCGGCGGACGGCAATTTTTTCTGCTGACTCCCGTGCCTCTTTCAACGTGGGCAATTTTTCCCCTGCCGAATCCACGGGTGCATCTTCAAGGTCCATATCTGATGGATGAATCATTTTGCCGGTAGTGGTGCCCAGGGCCCGGCGGATTCGATTCTGGAGTTCACGGACATTACCCGGCCAGACATGGGCCGTCAGGGCGGCAATGGCGGCCGGCGAAAAAGTTTTTCGCCCGCATTGCAGATTTCGGGATTCCGTCAACAGAAAATGATGGGCCAGCACCAGGATGTCTTCCGGTCGCCGACTTAAACCGGGAATCCGCAACGGGATGACATTCAGACGATAAAAAAGGTCCTGGCGAAAAGCCCCCTGCCTGACCGCATCCTCGATATTCACATTCGTGGCCGCAATGATCCGCACATTCAGGGTAATTGTCCGGATTCCGCCAAGCCGTTCAATGGTGCCTTCCTGGAGACACCGCAGGATTTTTGCCTGCAGGGCCAGGGGCAGTTCACCGATCTCGACTAAAAAAATCGTGCCCTGATCGGCCTGCTCAAATTTTCCGATCATCCGCCCGTCCGCCCCGGTGAAAGCCCCCCTCTCATGACCGAACAACTCGTTTTCCAACAGATTTTCCGGAATCGCGCTGCAATTGATAATGACCAGCGGTTTTGCGGCCCGGTCACTCAACGTGTGCACGGCCCGGGCCGCCATCTCCTTGCCGGTACCCGTATCTCCGGTGATCAGCACCGGGTAGTCGGTCGCGCTGACCTGTTTAATGCGCTTGAAAACGTCAACCATCACCGAAGAGACACCGATCATGCCACACAGCGAACCACTTTGACCGGTTTGCCGCTGGAGCCGGCGGTTGGCCTCTTCCAGTTCCTGGATATTAAAAGTACGGGACAAAATGATACTTAACAGCTTCAAATCAATGGGTTTGGGGCAAAAATCGGCCGCCCCGAGGGCAACGGCCCTGAGAGCGTTTTCCGCCTCGGCATTGCCGGTGATGACGATTACCCGGGTATAAGGCGCAAGGGTAGATATTTCTTCGAGGAGTTCAAAGCCCTGCCGGGGGGTGTCCGGATAGGGCGGCAGGCCGAGATCCAGGGTGGCTACCGGAAAAAAACCGGAAGCAAGCAGCGGCCTTGCCTGAACAGCGTCAGCGGCAATGGTGATGTCATATTCCTTGCCCAGGCCCCACCGGAGCTGTTTGGCCACCGAATTTTCATCTTCAATCACAAGAAGTTTTTTTTTCATAATTGTTTGACCGGCCGAGTTATCTTAAAAATCAAATAAAATTATGCAATAACGCACTGACTACAAAATACACCGATAGCGAAAATTCAAAAATGATTAAACCGCACCGCTGACACAAATCCTCAAAAAAATCAAAATATTTATTTCCATATCGTCTTGAATTGTTGTGCCTTTTGATTTCTCCCTGTTTCGGCATTTTGTCTTTTGATTGTTGTGATTTTTTTTGGGACATGGAAAACACGAATTTCAGAATTAAAATGTTGATGATATACCCCATCTTGAATCATCAGTCAAATCATCGGGGGTAGACCGTCCAACTTCTGGGCACTTGAGTATTCAACGCTATAACCTGCGTTCAAGCAACGAATGTTTTGCAAACCACCCGGGTCAGCGCAAAAAACAAGACAAAAAGTTGCGAATATTTCATGTAACGTCTATAATTTCTTGACAATTACCAAATATAAAAGTAAATTCCAATGTTATTGAATATTTTAAACCTGATTATAACCCAATATTTTTATGAGGAGTACCGCATTTATGACTCTCACAAAGGCTCAAATTATCGATGGTATTCAAAACCAGATCGGATTTACAAAAAACCAGTCAACGGATACGGTGGAAACGCTCCTGGAAATCATCAAGCACACCCTTGAGGCCGGAGACGATGTGCTGGTAAGCGGGTTTGGCAAATTCTGTGTTCGTGAAAAACAAAAACGCCGCGGCCGAAATCCGGCTACCGGAGATGATATGATGCTGGCCCCCCGTAAGGTGGTTACCTTTAAATGTTCCGGAAAATTGCGAGACAAGATCAATAACGGTGTATGATCAACCGGCAATGATACCGGGCGCTGCAATTCTGGTATCCGACTCGGTTCATTAACATATTGTCGAGCACCCTGCGATTAATAACCGGGACAATTACCCAACTGATAAATTCATGCCGTTAAAAGGCTTATACCTGCCTTTAAACCGGCAATTTTTCAGCGGGTGATGGTACAATTACCGACATGAAATGCGATACAAAGGCTGACCGGAATGCCCCACGTATATGACCTGTCTAAGAGACCGCAACTTTGTCGACCTGCCGTTTGAATCCATATTTTAAAAATTTGACCCAGGACGATGCATTTATACCCCAATAATACGCTCTGCAGTTTAACCTGATAAAAAAACAAGAGGTTGATCATGATCAAAATAAACGAAAACTACCTGAAACTTCAGGCGACCTATTTATTTACGAAAATCGCCCGACGGGTCAATGAATTTCAAACGGCCAATCCAAATGTTGATGTCATCAAACTGGGTATCGGGGATGTGACACGGGCCCTTCCCAAGGCATGTATAGAGGCCTTTCACCAGGGCGTCGACGATCTGTCCTGTGACCGGACATTCCATGGATATGGTCCGGAAAAAGGCTACGCTTTTTTAAGAGAAGAGATCGCCGCCAATGACTTTCAAAAAAGAGGTGCGGATATTGCCGCCGATGAAATTTTTATCAGCGACGGTTCCAAATGTGATACCGGAAATTTTCAGGAACTGTTTGCCCTCGACACCAAAATAGCTGTTCCGGACCCGGTCTATCCCGTCTACATCGATACCAATGTGATGGCCGGGCGGACAGGCGGCATGAACAACGGCCGTTATGACAATATACTATACATGGAAAGCGGGCTTGAAAACGATTTTGTCCCATCTTTGCCCCGGGAGCCGGCGGATCTGATTTACCTGTGTTTCCCCAACAATCCCACCGGCGCCACCATCACAAAACAGGCCTTAAAAACCTGGGTGGATTACGCCCGGGAACACAAATCCCTGATTCTTTACGATGCCGCCTATGAATCGTTTATCCGGAATGAGCAATTGCCCCATACGATTTTCGAAATCGAGGGGGCACGGGAGGTTGCTGTTGAATTTCGCAGTTTTTCCAAAACCGCCGGTTTCACCGGTACCCGGTGCGCCTATACCATTGTTCCCAAAACATGCATGGCCTGGGACAGCAAGGGTCAGGCCCACTCGGTGCATGCCCTCTGGAACCGCCGCAACAACACCAAATTCAACGGCGTTTCCTATCCGGTTCAAAAGGCAGCCGCGGCAGTCTACAGCCCCGAGGGGAAACAGCAGACCAGAGAACTCATCGATTATTACCTGGAAAATGCCGCATTGGTACGCCGGGAAATCGGTGCCATGGGCTTTGACCTGGTGGGGGGTGAAAATTCACCCTATATCTGGCTGGATACCCGCACTGATGCGTGGGAATTTTTCGACCTGTTGCTTGAAAAGGCCGGGGTGGTCTGTACCCCCGGACCCGGTTTCGGCAAATGCGGCCTGGGCTTTGTTCGCATCAGCGCTTTTAACAGCCGTGACAATGTGGAAAAAGCCATTGAACGCATAAAAACAGCCGTCAGCTAATCCCTATCGTTGCATAAAAAAAATGAGCTATTGATCTAAACCCGCCAAGAAAAAGCATTCAACGAGAATGAAGCCATTTTTAAGGAATTTAACGATGGTGATATCCAGAAAAAGTACAAAAGGACACATTTTTTTACCCTCTGGGAAAGCCGGATAACTCCAGATCCTTCGTTATCAAGGGATTGCGGTAGATAACGACAGCTTCACCCTTGATGCCTCGGCTCTGAAGCCATCCAGCTTTTGCAACGATAGGGTAAACCGATTGTAACCGTTCACAGGTTCTCCGGGTTCAAGCTATCAACGGGTGTGTTGATCCCGGTTTCCTTACAGAAAATTATAACTTTCTATTTTCTGCCGGATGCGTTCAACCGTTGACATGTCCGGTACAAAAGGAATTTCAGGCAAATCCGGATACGGTAATTTCCGGGTTTCAGAAAACGGCGTCCCCGCCAGATTCTGGTTGTAAGCCGCCACCATGAGAATCTCAAGGTTCACAACATCTTCCACATTGTAGGCCAGCAGCGTTTCCAGGGCTTTTGGATCATTTGTCCGTTTATAGTCGTTCCAGAGCTGCACGGCAAAATATCCGTCCACTCCGCTCAGATCTCCCCGGTCGATGCCCATGGCCTTTTCACAGCGCTTGAGCCCCCCTTTGAAGCCAAGACCGGCCAGGACATAGCGCAGATCAATATGGGCATGATCAAGGGTAATTCCCATATACTCCTGGATAAAGGGCACATCAAAACACTTACCGTTATAGCTGACAATCAGGTCATAGCCTTTGATATCAGTTTTAAATTCATCCAGATTTTCCCCATTGACATACGTAAAAATCTCATGGCCGTCATACATGGCAATGGTGGAAATTTCACCGAAACAAACGTCCAGGCCGCTTGTTTCGATATCCAGGAAAACCGCTGATTTTCGAAATTCCGGAAAAAACCGCCACTGCTGACCCGCGGGCATCAATTCAGCAAAAAAGCGGGGATTACCCGCCTGCAACTGTTGCTCCGATGCAATGAGATATTCTCCAACCATGGCCTCTTTTTTAGTTGGCAATTTACCCTGAACCGTATGATTAAAACTGTCCCAACTGCGGATGCCCTTATCCCAGAACTTTTTTTCAGTCTCGGAACCGATGCCGGGAATATGAAGAAATGTATTTTTCAGCATTTTAATACCTGTTTTAGCGTTAATTGGAAAAACTGACGCAATAAAGCCCCGGGCTGCTGTATCCAAAAGCTTGACTCAATACCCAATATTTTATATTAACCGCACGTCGTTGGCAGGTGCAATCGGCTCTTGACTTTGGGTCGCAGGCAGCGTATGTGCTCCAAACACACGGGCAGCGGATGGATGAGGCCGTCTGTAATTTATAGATAAAAAGGATTAATCGTGGAAAATTTAAAAAGTTATCAGAAAAAATTTTTAAGAGGACTGGCCCATGACCTAAAGCCCATTGTTTTTATCGGCCAGAAAGGAATTACGCCAACGCTTCTTGATTCACTCAACCAGGCCCTGTCCGATCATGAACTGATCAAAATTAAATTCATCGAATTTAAGGAAAAAGAAAATAAAAAAAAGTTCATCGCCGAAATTGAGGCCAAAACCGGATGCCGGGAAGCCGGTATCATCGGACACATGGCCATTGTTTTCCGCCCCCATGCGGATGCGGAAAAACGCAAAATTGTTCTACCCAAAAAATAGTTTCAAACCTCTTTCTTCGGTAAAAATTTCACACCGCCGGTCATGCATCTTCCCTGATCAAGGCCTTGGCCGCCTCCAGGTCATAGGCCTTGGTCGGATCAAACGCCTTTTCATCGCCGGCATACATATCAGAGGCCAGTTTTATTGCGGTATATGGGACCCACTCATGTTCTTCCCACATCTTATTGTCATCCTCATTCCACATTCGAAAAACGATTTCCCCCTGCTGTTGATCCACATACATCCGGACATGTTTGTTTTGCGGAAACGGGTAATAATAAAGTCCTAGCTTATCTTTCATCTATCTGCTCCTGTATTGAAGGATATAAATTTCAAATAACAAATCCCAAAATTCAAACAAATAACAATGATCAAAATTCAAATCCCAAACAAAAAACATCACCTTGAAGCGGTTTGGAATTTGGATTTTATTGTGATTTATTTGTAAACTGATGCCTGTAATTTGTTTGTATTTTGGTACTTATATTTTGTGATTTGTTTGTATTTTGGTGCTTGGAATTTGTTGTTTGTTTTACAAAACACCAAGGCATCGCCATATATCTTAGACCTGTTCCTCCGGGCCAGGATTCTCTACTTAGATAACCGGTCCCAGAAAGCCTTTCCTTCAAATTTTCTCTGTTCCTCAATCGGCGCCGATCTTTTCCCGGAACCACCATGCCCCCGCAGCCGGGCAATCCGTTCTTCAAGGGGCGGGTGGGTGGAGAAAAGCGCCATCATGCGTTTTCCGGATAACGGGTTCGTAATAAACATATGGGCAGTGGAAGGATTGGCATCCATGGCAATTCGGCCTGAATACGCCCCCAGTTTTTCCAGGGCCCGGGCCAGACTTTCCGGATTGCCGGCAAAACCGGCACCCGTGGCATCGGCCAGATATTCCCTGGACCTGGAAACCGCCATCTGGATCACCATGGCTGCCAGAGGGGCGATAATCGACATCAATATCAACCCCATGGCCCCCATTCCCCCGCCTTCGTCATCATTGTGTGACCCGCCGCCAAAAAAAGCCGACCAGCGGGCCATATTGGCCAGGATCATAATGACACCTGCCATGGTGGCGGCAATGGTGCCGATCAGTATGTCCCGGTTTTTAACATGGGCCATTTCATGGGCCAGCACCCCGGTGATCTCATCTGTATCCATCACATCCACCAGCCCCTGGGTAACGGCCACTACCGCATGTTCCGGATTTCTACCGGTGGCAAAGGCATTGGGCGCACGCTCCGGAATAATATAGATCTTCGGCATGGGCAGACCGGACCGGACCGCCAGGCGGCTTACAATACCATATAATTCAGGGGCCTGATCGGGTGTCACCGCCTGGGCGCGGTACATCCGCAAGACCATTTTGTCCGAGTACCAGTAGCTGAAAAAATTCATCCCGATTGCCAGAAAAAAGGCAATTATCATCCCCTGGCGACCGCCCAGGAGTCGGCCCGCCATAATGATCAAAACGGTCATGACCGCCAGAAGCACTGCGGTTCTGATCTGATTTACCATAGCAAAGAATACACCTGTTTTGTTTTATAAAAAATTACCCCTACCCTGCCCCGAAGCGTCAACGATCACTTACCGCGAACATGTTCGGGATCAATTTTTTCCTGTACCTCTCCGGCACCGTTTAACACATGAATCATAAATCCACCGGCTGCCGAATCCCGCACCAGTTCAGTATACAAAACCGCTTGCGCCTCATATTTCATACCCGGTTCCCGGGGCATATTAATAAAACAACCGAGGGCCTGTTCCTTTGTAAGAAAACAGGGGATATAATCCGCCTTGTCCTGTTTGTCATGCAGACCCACAAATTGTTCCATTGCGCCGTTATTCTGTATAATAACCCAAACCCACGGATCACCCTTAATTAATTGACTCATTTATGGTTTCCTTTTTTTGCCTGGCTGCCGGTTGGCCGTAATTTTTACAAACGAGTCTCATATAGTTAAAACCGGCCGCCCATGTCAACGAAAACATCTACCCTATAGTTGCATAAAAAACATAAACTATTGATCTAAATCCGCCAAATGAAAGGGTTCAACGAGAATAATGTAATTTTTAAGGAATTCACGAATGGTGATATCCATAAAAAATACAAAAAGGAACATTTTTTTACCCTACGGGAAAGCCGGATGACTCCAGATCCTTCGTTATCAAGGGATTGCGGTAGATGACTACAGCTTCACCCTTGATGTCTCGGCTCTGAAGTCATCCGGCTTTTGCAACGATAGGGTCTATTCCCCTTGACATCATGCAGGGAATAAGATTAATCCATAATCATACGGTGTCATCATTTTCTGGCCGGATACGAACCGATACCCTGCATCCAACTCCCTGTAAATATGCAGCAATACTTTTCTGTAAAGGGGGAATTTCATGCTCAACAAGCTGATTGTTTTTTCTGCAATAGCCCTGCTTTCAGCACTGCTCTATCATGAGAAGCGCCAAAATTTAAAAAATGTTCTGGTAACAAAAACCACCCTTTCCTGCCTGTTTATTATTGCGGCACTGGTACAGCCACACCCGGACAACCATTATTTTCAAATTCTGCTGGGCGGGCTGATATTTTGTCTGGCCGGAGATATTTTTCTGGCCCTGCAACACGAACGGATGTTTTTTGCAGGCCTGGTGTCATTTTTAACCGGCCACCTCTTTTATGTGGCCTGTTTTTTTTATGTCACCGGGATGACGATATGGACCCTGGCAGGTCTCATTATTACCGGTATGGTGGGGCTGCCTATTTATGGCTGGCTGAAACCGAACCTGGGTGACATGAAGCTACCGGTGATAGCGTATATTGTGGTCATCAGCCTCATGGTCGGCAGTGCTGTTTCGGTTCTCGGATATCCTGCCATTGATTTTTCCGGTCGCGCCATGGTTTTTTCCGGAGCACTGCTGTTTTATGTTTCAGATATTTTTGTCGCCCGTCAGCGATTTGTCAAAGATGACTTTACAAACCGCCTCATCGGTCTGCCCATGTATTATGCCGGCCAGTTTCTACTGGCTTTTTCAGTCGGTTTAATAAAATAAATTCAGGAGATTGACGCCACTATGAAAATTACCATTTTATGTGACAACTGCATCAGCCGCAGCGGCTTTCTGGCGGAACATGGTTTCAGCGCGCTTATCGAACAGGGCCCGAATAAATTTTTATTTGATACCGGCCAGGGCATTGTCCTGCCCAACAACGTAAAAACCGCAGGCGCTCAACTGAAAGGCATCGACACAATTTTTATCAGCCATGGGCATTATGATCACACCGGCGGTCTCAAATGGGCACTGCAAACCATCGGCCCGGTGGATATTGTGGCCCATGAGCATATTTTTTCGAAACATATGTCCTTAAAAGGAAGTTCGGGGCAGACTGGAAAGCCCCGTTATGTCGGCTGTCCAGCCTCACAATTGGAATTGGAAGCCCTGGGCGCCAATTTTAAATTTGTAAATCAGACGAAAAAAATCTTTCCCGGGGTCTGGTTTATCAGCGGCATCGACCGTATCCCCGGCCAGACGCCGGATGACCCCACCCTCGTACTCGAGCAAGACGGCAGGTTCATACCCGATCCCATTGCCGACGATGCCAGCCTTCTCATGGAAACCGACAAGGGACCGCTCCTGATGCTCGGATGTTCCCATGCCGGGGTGCTTAATATTCTGGATCATGTCCGGGATAAAATGGGCATAACCCGCCTTCGGGCGATCCTCGGCGGCACCCATTTAATGTTTCTGCCCCCGGAACAGCTACCCGGGGTCATCGATAAAATAGAAGAATTTTCAGTTGAACGGGTGGGGGTATCCCACTGCACCGGCATGCCGGCGGCGGCTGCTCTGGCATCGCATTTTGGTGACCGATTTCGCTTTGCATCTGCCGGGGCGACAATTGCGCTGTAGTAATTTTCGACAATAAGGAGGACCCATACCATGAAAGTAGAATTAAAAAATATTTTATGTGCCACGGACCTGTCGGATTTTTCCAGCCACGCGGTGTCGTATGCCATCGCCATGGCAAGGGAATTTAACGCCAAGCTGTATCTTTGCCATGTTTTTGATCTCCCCTCTTTCTCCGTTCATGGTACGGCCTATGTGTTTCAGCCGCAACAGCAGGACAACCTGCTGAAATATGCCGCTGAAAAACTGGAAACCCTCATGGAAAAACAATCCATCGAATGGGAATTGATTGTCACCACCGGCCCCATTGCCGATACCATTGCCAGGCAGGCCGAAGAAAAAGAAATTGACATGGCCGTGGTGGCGACCCATGCCCGATCCGGCCTGAAACGTCTTTTTTTAGGTTCCGTCACCGAGCGGTTGATCCGGACCATCTCCTGTCCGCTGCTCATCGTAGTGCCGCCGGATGCAGATACGGACAGCCATTTGATCGAAGTGCTGAATTTTAAAAATATCCTGGTGGGATGTGACTTTTCCCCGGATGCGGATAAAGCCGTTGAGTACGGACTGAGTGTGGCCCAGGAATTCCAGGCCGGACTGCATCTTGTGCATGTCATCGAACCCATTGACTACAAGGAGATGGTATCCTCCGATGCGCTGGCCGAAGAACTGCGGCAGAATCTGCACGACAGTTCGAACCGGAAGCTATTGGATCTTGTCCCGGAAGAAACCTATCACTGGTGTGACGTTAAAACAGCCTGTCTGACCGGTGAGCCCTTTGAAGAAATCAGCCGGTATGCTGTTTCCCACGAAATAGACCTGATTGTACTGGGGGTGAGAGGGCTTAACATGGTCGAGACGCTTTTTCTGGGGTCCACCACCGACCGCGTGCTGCGGCGTACCGCCTGCCCGGTGCTATCGGTGTGCCGGGTGGAAGAATAAACGGGATCAGATGGTGCTGCATCTTTCCATTAAAAATCTAAAATTTTAATAAAATCGTGAGGGTTGAAACGAAGAAGATGGGTGTCAAAAAAATCTTGATAGACAATGCCGTGCAGGGCCAGGATCCTGCACGACATTGTCTCGCGGAATACCCTTCAACCTATTATTGCTGTTATGGTGTTGTTGTCGAAACCAAATTGCCGAAATCACAGGTTATCGGGTATGTTCCCCCAGTCTCATCAACAGTCAACCCAGGCACAGACATCACCGAATCCAAACCCGGCGTTGAAGCCACGACTCTATATACGCCTAAAGGAAAGTTATTAATTGTTTCAGTAAATGTGAAATTTCCAGAGTCAGGGTCATAGCTACTTTCATCAGGAGAAACAAGTAGATAATAAGTCTGAGACCAGCTGTTTGCTTCACACAAACTCTGCTGTTGAAAACTCAATTCGATGACAGGAAATGGATTTAGGTCATCTACTATTTTCGAATTCCCTATAATAGTAACTTTTACTATTGCCGGTTCATCTGGTATAGGTGCTAAGACTAAATCAAAATCTTTTATATGAATACCATCTTGTTTCGCGTCAACAGTTGCACACGCAGGCACATAACCAGGATGGGTCACAACAATATTGAATAGATCAGGATCAAGATAAATAAGGTAGTTATAATCAAGTTCAATCGGCTGATCTTCGCTGTCCAGTACCGGATTATCATATTCGTCTTTCATGATAGCATCATTGGTAGTCGTGTTAGTAACTACAATAACAGTACCCGAATTTGAATCATATTTCTGAACACTAACCTGTGCACCTATCAGTGGACCGCCTTCAGCAATATCTTCGCCCGTTACAAACCCGGACACGGTTGCTCGGTTCTGTGTACCGATGACCTTAATGGTCGGTTTGAGGATGTATTTACCGCTGTTTCCGGCCTTTACGACACTCCGTGTCACATCAAAATCAAGAATAAGTCCGGTTGTTCGCCCTGCTACAATTTCAAATTGATGGACCAATTTAATTCCCGTCTGATATCCACTCGGAATTTTAAGCTCTTGCGGGGTTTTCGTGACATCATCTTTGATCAGGATATAATGTGCGGGTAAGTTAGTATCAAGGGTATTTAGATCCCCCAGAATCAACCGCATCTGATTATAGGTCCCAGTCTTAAGCTCATCATTGGTACCTAAAAATGCCTCTGTTCCATTGATTAAATTCAATAAATTAAAAGTTTGATAATCCAATCCTTGTACTGTTTAGCCCATTCACATTTTGCATCATCAACGTCCTCGTTTTCCATGCACACCTGGACTTCTTTGATCGTAACATAAACCGCATCATACTCCTGGGTGGTTTTATCGACCAGTTTCAAACTCAGCGTTCCGGTATCGCCTGTAATTCCGGTATCGCCGGTAATCACTGTCGTACTATCAGAACCGCCACCACTCCGCAACCACTCATAAAAATGCCGCCGCGATCATCATCATCCATGCTGCCGTTCTTAAATTTTTCATTTTAACGTTCCTCCTTTTTTCGATTGATATAAAAATCGTTTCTTTTTTCATCTTTTATTCATTTCATACTGCTGCCTGTCACCGCATTAAAACGCCTGCACCAGTGCGATATTTTGCCAGACAGCCGATCCATCGGGCAAAAGAGTACCCTTTGCCTCCACCCAAGAGTCCATCTGTACCCTGGTGAAAAATGTTTCGGACGATATGGGCAGGTCCTCATCCGCATAAAAACCATCGGACGGGATCATGGTGGTATCAATGACCACACCATTGATGGAAAGCATCGGTTCACTCACATCCGAAACTGTTCCTTTCAGGCTGATCTTGTTCTGGACCGCAGGCAGGACAATGATCTGACCGGCCACCACGGTCTGACCGTATACGATCCACCCCTTGACCTTGAGGTGATCACCCGCTTCCAGATTGTCAAGGCTGTCCGTCAGCCCGGTGACACGGGTCAACTCGTTGACCCCGATGGTCAAGTCTTCCAGCCCCATCAGCGTCAGGTGCTGTCCTGATAGCTCGACAAAGTCGGATTCGGCCCTGAAATCCCGACTGAATTTGATTTTTTCAGCTTCCAGGATCCCATTGAAAAACATTCCTTCAACTTCAATTCTGGACCCGGGCAGAATATCTTCCTGTGTGCCGCCGACAAACAAAGTGTCCGGGCCTATTTCTATCAGATATCCCTCAATGGTGAACCTGCTTTCGGCCAAATCAGACCCCTGCAATGCCCTCAATTTCAACTTTTTCACCATCGCCGATATCGTGTCCCAGCCGCCCGGCAGACCACACGGCAGCGGCTCTGAAACCCGGCCCGTCAAGCTGGCCGCTCACCGAAACAAACCCGCTGTTTACCAAGCCCTCCGGATCTACCCCACTGACATCCGCTGTTCCATAATCGACGGCCAGGGTGCCGATGAAAAAGGTCCTTTCATCCTTGTCCAGATTGCTGACCGGACCGCTGATCCGAAAGCGTGCATCAGCCGGGGCGATATCGTCGGTTTTAATGAGAAACGTTGCCTGAATCCTGCCGGCATCATCAAAAAAACCTGAAACCTCCACAAGGTTGCCCACGGCCAAGTCATTGCCGACAACACCTGACATCCGGGTGCGGTCGTCTACAATCACACGCCGGCCTAAAATTTCAAGCACCGTATCGTATTCATCAATGACAGTAACAGCATGGATGGGACCGATTACCGTTGAGGTATAAAACACCTGATCGGCCTGCCCGGTGCCGTCTTCCTTCAACCGTCCATTGACCCGCACGATCCGGCCGGGGTCCAGATGGTCACGGACAGCCTGATCTCCACTGCCGACAGGTAAATCACTGACATAAACCTCGGCCGTCTGTGTATTAAATTCGACACCATTGACCCAAACACTGCCCATGGCCGTGACTTCGCCTGTGCTGATCACACCGGTGCCGCCGATGCCGCCATCTGCAATCATGTCATCAACACCACTGCCGCTGCAGGCAATAAAGCCCAGAACAACCAGCATGATCACCATATGTCGAATTGTCGAAAAGGGTTTCATGACATATTATTCCTTTTTATCAACATCAACAGATTCTTCAAAATAGTAAATTCCCACACCGGAGCGGTAACGACCGGTTCCCTCTATTTCCGGATTTGTATCCCGGTCACATCTTGCGAGCCTTGAATCGAGGTCTTCAAGAAGTTTCTGGGACAATCCCGAAGCAACGGCATGAAATTCGGCTAACGCTTTTTGAGGCAGATTGTCATAACTGACTTTTCTTTGAAAAAATCGTTTTGACGCATCCGATTGAAGATTATGATCGATTGTCGTAATCAGACTGCCCACATCGGTGCCAAGAATATGGAGATTTACCCCATCATTATTTCCAGGGATATAAGATCTGACAAGAAGCTTTACGGTGTTATTTTTCAATTTTTGAACCGCTCCGGCATTGACCAGTTCATCCAGAACCGCCCGGAACGGCATGTCGCCACTGAATTTTCTCACCAGCCCGGCAAAGGTATGGCCTTCTCCCTGCAACGACAATATCGATGGATTTCCCGATGCGTCGGTAAATTCCTTTTCCCGACGCCATGCAGCGATAACCCGGGCAGCCCGATTGTATTGTTCTGCAAAAACAGCGTCAACGGGCGGTGGCATTTCCCTGACTTTCTTTACTTCTTTCCTGGAAAGACCTGTGATTACAGAGACACGTGAAATGCTCTGTTTACGCCCATCAAGGCCAAATTCCCTGGTGGCGACGTCCACATAAACCCATTTAACAATGTTGCTGAAAGTGACAAAAGACATACCGTTTCTCAGCAGGAGCCGAACAAGGGGCCGTAATATTCTGATAATCGATGCGGTAAGTGTTTTGACGATGGTTGCCTTCATCGTGTGAGGCGCCTCTCGTTAATGTTTACCCTATAGTTGCATAAAAAACATAAACTATTGATCTAAATCCGCCAAGAGAAAGAGTTCAACGAGAATAATGCAATTTTAAAGGAATTCACGAATGGTGATATCTATAAAAAATACAAAAGGGCACAGTTTTTTTACCCTCTGGGAAAGCCGGATGACGCCTGATCCTTCGTTATCAAGGGATTGCGGTAGATGACGACAGCTTCACCCTTGATGCCTCGGCTCTGAAGTCATCCGGCTTTTGCAACGATAGGGTTTAGACACTGATTTAATTTCATCCACTTTTTACGCGTTCATCAATCTTAAAAGTACGACATTCAGGACATTTCTTGAAATATAAAAATAAATCATTTCCATATATTTTTTGGGAATTATTTCCCAATTCTTATAATTTGTCAAGTTTAATAAATTTTCAGACCGGGTAACATTCTATACTTAATTGCCACTTTCTGATTCGGCAAAACGGGCAGAAAGGGTTGTCAGGTACCTCGGTTTGCAGATACGGAACCATTTTTTTTTGCTTTTTGACAAATCAGAATTAATTTTTAGAAAAAAATTAATCGGAAAAACAATGATGGGGTATAAGCGCTTTCAAAGATTCGAATTCAGGAATATCGTTTTATGCGCATCGGCAGGAATTTTCAAAATTAACGGTCTCGTAAAAAGTCCAACTCCCGCGTTGTGCTACATTTCGCAATCATTCAACGTACGATCAGTACGCCTCATAATTACAAAATTTGCACGCCTTGAATTTGAACTTTTTACGAGACCGTCTAAATCTGATTTTTTACGAATTCATCAAAATTAGGGGCAACAATACAGAATAGGGCACAGACGCAAACATTATAAAAACGGTGCGAAGGCAGGGCGCATCAAAGCCCTGCCTTCTGTTTTCTCTTTCCGCTTTTCTATTTTTATATCAAAGTTCTGTTAGTTTAGGCTTTGGATTGGTTATACCGATTCATAGACCGTCACATTATCCATCTTTTTTCTGAAGAGTTTGCCCGCTTCTTCGAGAAATCGCAAATGCGATATGGCCTCACCGGTGGCAAACCAGCGCTGGGCCACCGGAAAATCTTCCCAGGAATCACACCGGATATCCCAGGTCATCCGGGAAGCGACCTCAAAGGCATTCAGCGGCCCTGCCTGCAGTATCCCCAGCGCCTCTTCCAATCGTTTGGCATGGTGCTGTTTCAATTCTTTGATCCGTCTGTGATGATCGCTGAACAACCGGCGATGTCCGGGCAGGACATGTTCCACGTTCAGTTTATAAACCTTGTCAAGGCTCTCCAGATAAGCCTTTAACGGATTTTCATCATCTGCCCAGCACTGGATATTGGGCGTAATGTCAATGAGGAGGTGGTCCCCGGCGATGAGAATTTTACGCTGGGGTTCATACAGACACATATGTCCCATGGTGTGCCCAGGGGTCTGGACACAGTTAAAATGAAAGCCACCGATACTGAAATTGTCGCCCTCATTTATAATATTCAGCTCCGGGGTCCAGTCCGAACCGAATTTATGACCGGGATGATTGTGCAACGCGGCCCGAAGTTCGTTTTCAGGGAAACCGTTGGCCCCTGCATACGCGATCATGGGATCAAACCCCTCCCAGGATTCAATGAGTTCCGTATCCGGTCGGTTAAAATAAATTTTACCGGTGTCTCTGACCAGTCGTCCCACCAGGCCGAAATGATCCGCATGCAGATGCGTAATAAAAAAATCGGTACGGTCCAGATCGATATCCAGGGCCGCCAGACCGGCGTGCATGGCCGTTAAGCACTCATCCCGATTCAATCCGGTATCCACCACAAGGTTCCGGTCAGAACCTTTTATGACATATGAATTCAGATATTTAAGGGGACTTTCAGGCAGCGGGATCTCAATTCGAAACAAATTGGGAAACAATTCTTCCGGCATAATAACTCCTTTATATAATCGTTTCTTTCGGCTTTTCGATATACCGTAAATTTACAAAACTGACCACCATTTAGAAGAATGCCGGATGCCCACTTTTCCATTTTGGAACCCAACCCGTTAAGATTGATACGACAATTCCGTCTAAAACAAATTAAAACAATTCAACTAATAAATGGTGACCCATAATTTGTCAATCAGTTTCAGTGATCCTCGGGAAGACACCGGCATTTCCACCCTTTTCGGCATCGACCCATTTATCCACCTGGTCTGCCTCAACCGCAAGGGCCTGACCGTATACCCGATCGTCTCAAAAACCGATTTCAGCCCCCAACAGGTCCGCCAACTATGCTGACTGTTCCCAAACAGTGGGTAAAATCAAAAACAAGGCCCGCAGGGTTTATGTCAAGGGGGCTTGAACTGCTCTTTGCAGGTCCTCAGTCAACTGGCCCCTTATCCACCGGCCTTTGCGCGAAGCGCACTTTCAGTGTTTTCAGTGGTGAAAATAGGTTTTGACTGGCCTGAAGACCCTTCAGTTCTATTGCTTTGACGGTTTCCCTTGACACCATGCATATTTGAACATAATATTCAAATATGCATGACTTAATCCAAAGAGAAATAACAGATATCGTTAAAGCCCGGTTAAACAATTATCCTGCAGTCGCCTTGCTGGGAGCGCGTCAGGTAGGTAAATCCACCCTTGCCGGCATGGTACTGGAACAGATCCCCAATGCCATTCACCTCGATCTGGAACGTCCTGTCGATCTCAACAAGCTCACCGACCCGGAAGCTTTTTTTGCTCAATTCAGCAACCATATGATTTGTCTGGATGAAATTCAGTGTACGCCGGATATTTTTCCGATTTTAAGGGGCGTTATCGATCGCAACAAAAGAAATGGCCAGTTCCTGATTCTTGGATCAGCCTCCAGGGATTTAATCAAACAAAGTTCCGAATCCCTGGCCGGCCGAATTTCCTATATTGAAATCACCCCATTTAACCTGCCGGAAGCTTCCTTTACGGATCAAGCCGTCCACTGGTTGCAAGGCGGGTATCCACGAAGCCTGCTGACGAAAAACAACGAAGTCAGTGTTCAATGGCGTGAAGACTACATCCGGACATTTCTGGAACGGGATATTCCCCAACTCGGCTTTCGGATACCGGCAAATACGATTGGAAGATTCTGGAGAATGCTGGCCCATTCACATGGCCAGGTTCTCAACGCGTCAAAATTGGCCGGCTCCATGGGTGTCAGTTCTCATACGATTAAAAAATATATAGACCTGTTGGAGCAGACCTTTATGGTCCGGGCATTACCGCCGTATACCGGAAATCTGAAAAAACGCCTGATTAAATCCCCAAAAGTTTATATCAGGGACACGGGGATATTACACACCTTGCTCTCCATTGACACCATGGAAGATCTTTTCGCCCATCCGGTCTACGGAACATCCTATGAAGGATATGTGATCGAAAATATTGTCAGCCGACTGCCCCGCTGGCAGGCCTCATATTATCGGACCTCGAACGGCGCCGAGATCGATCTGATACTGACCAGAGGCCGGCGGAAAGTCGCCATTGAAATCAAGTCCTCAACCAGTCCGAAAGTTTCAAAAAGCTTCTGGCATTCGATTGAGACCATCGCCCCGGATCAGACGGTGGTGGTCGCCCCGGTGGAGGGGGAATACCCCATCGCAAATCATGTGATGGTGATGCCGTTGCATGCCTTCTTGGAAACACTGGTTGATTGAATCGCACCCTATACGCACCCTGAAAAAACAGAAAAGCCGCAACCTGTTAGGATTGCGGCCAATTCTTTTTAATGGTGCCGAAGGGGAGACTCGAACTCCCACCTCCATACGAAGACTAGACCCTGAACCTAGCGCGTCTACCAATTCCGCCACTTCGGCATGTTTTATCTGAGTTCAATTAACGCTTGCTTTCCCTCAGAAGTTGAACTACTTATGTGATTTTAATTTTGATGTCAAGCCAATTTATTGCATTTTTAAATTTTTGTTTTAACTTAATCTAAATTGGTTCGTATAACAACGCAACTGTTTCTCATAAAAAGGATGACAACATCTTTTTCACATAAAATAGAAATAAGTGTCAGGGGTATTTGGCCGACAATAATTTCATGGACACCATTGATATGAAGCTTATCGAACGAATTGAAGACATCACCGAACCCTTTAAAAATGCCGTCATTACCATCGGAAATTTTGACGGTGTACACTTGGGGCACCAGTCACTTTTTCATGAAGTCATCGAAAAAGCCGAGAGTATCGGGGGCACCTCGGTGGCCATGACGTTCGAGCCCCACCCCATCCGAGTATTAAAACAAAACGGCCACCCTCCTTTGATCACCCTGTATGAGCAAAAAATAGAACTGATTAGAAGCACTGGTATCGATGTTTTGATCTGCGTGCCGTTTACACCCGAATTCGCCGATATTACCGCCAGATCATTTATTGAGGATATCATTGTAAACCGGATCGGCACCCGGAGCATTGTTGTGGGACGGGACTATACCTTCGGCAAAAAAAGGGAAGGCAACATAACCCTGCTGAAAACCCTGGCCTCAGAACTTGATTTTGACGTCATCATTCCGAACTGGATCAAAATGTCGGACGCGCTTCCGAACAGGATCAGCAGCACCGGCATTCGCAAATTTGTAATGGCCGGCAAATTGGCCGAGGCAAGCAAACTTCTGGGCCGTTATTACCAGATCCGCGGTACGGTTGTCAGAGGCCGTAACAGGGGCGGGAAACTGCTTGGGTTTCCCACCGCCAACATCAATCTTCATGATGAATTGTGTCCCAAGACCGGCATCTATGCGGTGACCGTTCAGTTCAATGGTGAAAGGCTCAAGGGCGTTGCCAATATCGGATACAGCCCCACTTTTGATGACCATATCCTCACTATTGAAGCGCATATTCTTGATTTTGACCAGGACCTGTACGGTAAAAAAATTCGTGTCAATTTTATCCAGCGCATTCGGGATGAAATAAAATTTGCCAATATTGCTGAACTTTCGGAACAAATCAAAAAAGATATTATCAAGGCCCGCGATATACTCAGATAACCGGCACGGACGGCCCCCATTCACACACCGGTGGGCAAATCAATCGTTTTTCACCTGTCGTTGCAAAGCCATTCTGGTTTTTTATATGAAAAAAAAAATTTATATCTCTTTTTCTCTGGGAATCGTCTTATCCATTGCAGCGCTTTATTTTGCCTTTAAAAACGTACCCTTTGATGAACTGCAATCCTATATGGGTACCATTGACAGTTTCTGGGTAACTATCTCTGTTCTGATTGTTGTTTTATGTTTTATCTTCAGAACGATGCGCTGGCAAATCATCGTGGGTGCCACTCGAAAAATAGGTTTCTGGCAGGCATTTAATCCCCTGATGATCGGCTTTATGATCAACTGCATACTGCCCGGCCGGATGGGCGAAGTGGCCCGACCGGTTATTTTACAAAAAAATGAACAGGTGCCCTTTTCCACCGGACTGGCAACAGTGGCCGCCGAACGAACATTCGATTTTTTATTTTTAATTGTCTTTTTCGCAACCGTGCTGGCCACCATTGAAATCAATCCCGACCTCGATATGACCTTTGGAAAATTTCACCTAAATCGGGGGACCCTTATCTCCGTTGGTGCCGGCATGGGCAAACTCGGCCTGATTCTCATTGCCGGGATTCTTACACTGACCATTGAAAAATCCAGACAATGGGTCAAAAAAGTAATTGGCATCATACCGGCAATGTGTTTCTGGACCGGCCCGGAAACCAGGGAAAAAATCAAGCTGAAACTATGTACACCACTTTCCGGTCTTGTGGACCACCTGTCCGACGGTTTCGAGTTGCTGAAACATCCTTTGGAAATGGGCATGTGCCTGGGTCTTTCATTCCTGATATGGGGCCTTAGCGCTTTTTCCTACTATACCATGTCCCTGGGATGCCCCGGAATCGCATTGTCGTTTCTTGAAATTTCAGTGGTCATGATTATAGTTTGTTTTTTCATCGCACTTCCTTCCGTGCCCGGATTCTGGGGACTGTGGGAAGCCGGGGGTGTTTTTGCACTGGCCTTGTTCGGTATATCCACCAGCCACGCGGCCGGCTATACCCTGGCCAACCATGCGGTGCAGATGTTTCCGGTTATCCTCATCGGACTGGGTTCCGCCGTGGCCACCGGTGTCAATATTTTAAAAGTCAGTTATGGTAAAAAGGTAGAAGACTGAAGGCAAAATCATAGGGTGGGCCGCGCCCACCGATAGACAGAATTCCTTCAACCTAATCAGCCTTCAACCAAACAACCTTACAAAAGCAGCGAGGCATATTATTATGGCGATATTGGACATTGTAACATTTCCGGACAATTTTCTTAAACAACCGACTAAACCTGTTGAAAATATTGACGCGTCAATCCAGCACATCATTGACGACATGATCGAAACCATGTACCAGGCCCCGGGTGTGGGCCTGGCCGCTATCCAGGCCGGCATCAACAAAAGCATTATCGTTTATGATCCCACCGCCGGCGCTGAAAAACGTGAACCCGGAGTCCTGATCAACCCTGTTGTCGTTTCCAAAGAGGACACCCGACTTTCTGAAAACGAAGGATGCCTGAGCGTTCCGGATTTCAGGGCCGATGTCCGCCGGTTCGATGCGGTTGTCGTTGAGGGCGTGGACAGGGACGGCAAACCGGTACACATTGAAACCCGGGAATTTCTGTCAGTGATCCTGCAACACGAAATCGATCACTTGAACGGCATCCTTTTTATCGACCGCATCAGCTCCCTCAAACGACAGATGTATACCCGCAGGGTAAAAAAACAACTGAAATCAAAATGAAATCAAAACCGTTGAAAATTATTTTTATGGGAACACCGGATTTTTCCGTTCCAGCCCTTACGATATTACCACTAAACGGGTATGATGTGGCATTGGTGGTCACCCAGCCGGATCGGCCCAAAGGACGGGGGTGCAGACTGACATCACCACCGGTGAAAGCATCGGCCCTGGCCCTGGGGTTGCCGGTGGTCCAGCCCCAGGCCATACAGGACCCGTCGTTTATCCATCAGGTGCGTGCCCTTGAACCCGACCTGTTCGTTGTCGTCGCCCTGGGCCAGATCCTGCCCCAGGCACTTTTGGATATTCCCCCTTTAGGGACCATCAATATTCATGGTTCCCTGCTTCCCCGTTATAGAGGACCGGCACCCATCCAATGGGCACTGATCAACAATGAACGGGAAACCGGCATCACCACCATGCTGATGGACAAAGGACTTGATACCGGTGACATCCTGATGACGGCCCGCACCCGCATCACATCCGATGACACATCGGCAACAGTGCATGACCGTTTAGCAGACATGGGCGCTGATTTGCTCATCAAGACCATCGAAGGGCTTGCAGCACAGGCCATCGTTCCCCGTCCCCAGGATCATAATCTGGCCACTTATGCCCCGCTCTTAAAAAAGAGCGACGGCCGGATTGACTGGAACAGACCGGCACAACTGATAGAAGCATTTATTCGCGGCGTGACCCCCTGGCCCGGTGCCTTTACATTCAGAGATAATAAACGGCTCAAAATTTATAGGGCTCAGGCAAGACCCCAGGAAACCACCCAGGCACCCGGAACAGTGATCCAGGGATTTTCCGATGAACTGCGAATTGCAACGGGCCAGGGAGCCCTTAGCATCTGTGAAATCCAGGGCGCCTCGGGCAAGCGGCTTGACATCAAAGATTTTCTCCGCGGCCATAGCATAGCGCCGGGATCTGTTTTTTCCTGAGAAAGTGAGCCCATGTCCCCTGATCCGCGTAAAATTGCGTGTTCGATTCTCGATACACTGGATACCACCCAGACCACCCTTGACAGGGCCATGGATACGGCCATGGCCAAAGACATGGCGCTTTCCAGACGCGATCGGGCATTGCTCAATGCACTGGTATACGGCGTTCTCCGCTGGCGGGGGCGTATCGACTGGATGATCGATCACTTTTCTAAAACCCCTTTTAAAAAAATCGACCCGCCCATCCTCAATATTTTACGACTGGGTCTTTTCCAGATCATTTATTTAGACCGCATTCCCCTTTCCGCTGCCGTCAATACCTCTGTGGAAATGGCCAAATCAAAAAAAAAGCCATGGATAGGCGGCTTTGTGAATGCAGTGCTGCGAAATGCCGCCAGGGGGCATCAGACCGTCCTGTTTCCCGACCCGTTAAAAGACCCCGTGGCGGGCATTTCAGTGGAAGCATCATTTCCCCCATGGCTGATCAAACGCTGGCTGGCCCGTTTTGGCATTGCTGAAACCCGGCAGCTGTGCCAGGCCATCAACACGATCCCGCCTATCACCGCAAGGACCAACACCCTCAAAACCACACGGAAAAACCTGTTGCTATCGATTAAAAATGAGGTACGGGATCCTGTTCCCACGGCTTTTTCCCCGAACGGCTTTCATTTTTTAACCCATCATAAGCCGATTGCAGACCTCCAGGCCTTTAAAAACGGTGAATTTCAGATGCAGGATGAAGCCGCCCAAATCGTTTCCATTCTATTGAATCCCCAACCGGATGATATTGTTCTGGACGCCTGTGCCGGACTGGGGGGCAAAACCGGCCATATGGCACAGATAATGAAAAACAAGGGCCGCATCATTGCAACGGACAACTCGCTTGATAAATTGCAGCAGCTTGAATCCGAAATGAAACGCCTGGGGGTCAATATTGTGACAAGCATACACCATGACCTGATTCAGAAGCCGCTGCCAGAACGCCTGGGTCTGTTTGACCGGATCTTAATCGATGCACCCTGCTCCGGTCTGGGGGTGATGCGCCGCAATCCGGACACAAAATGGGCCGCATCCAAAAAGGACCTAAGCCGCTTTCAGACCCGGCAAGTATCCCTGCTCAACAACCTTGCCCACCGAATCAAACAAGACGGCCGCATGGTCTATGCGGTGTGCTCTACGGAACCCGAAGAAAGCGAAGCGGTGGTTGAACGGTTTTTGCAAACCAATGCCTGTTTTAAAATAAATAAAACCCCCATTAATCCTGATGTCCGGGCCGCAGCCCTGATAACGCCGGAGGGCTGGTTCCGGTCCTCTCCCCATCGACATGTCATGGACGGCTTTTTTGCCGTCTGTTTTACGAAAAAACGCTGAACCGGATGGATTTACAGGCGCTTAAATCTGAAATTCAGATTTTCTATGTCAAAAAAATACACTGATCAAAAGACAACGTCCAAAACAAGAAAAAATCAAAATACACAAAAGTTCAAAATAATAGGGGGTTGATCGAATGCCTATTGATCTTGTTTGAGATTTGGACATTGTTATTTGGAATTTATTTGTCATTTGGTGCTTGTAATTTGTTTTTTTGCAGCGTACGCCTTTTACAACAGCACAGGTTTATCCGGGGATTCGGTATTGAGGTCATGGGTTGAACTATGATCAATCGTGTTTACAAATGCTTTCGGGCGGGTTATATTGCCTTTTAAGTAGATATGTTTATGTATATGCCTGTTACCATTTTTTCACAAGGTTCAATGAGCTGTAATCATGCCGGTCTTCGAGTATAAAGCCTTAAACGCCAAGGGAAAACAGATTTCAGGTATCCTGGATTCTGAAAGCGCCCTTACCGCTCGCCAGAAACTCAGGGCATCACGAATTTTCCCGGTCAAAATTACCCAGGTTCAAGACACGACCCCAAAAAAAGAGCGGCGGTTTTTATCATCCCTGCGCCTTGGCAGACGAATCAAACAATCCGAACTCTCCATGCTGACCCGACAGCTGGCGACCCTTGTGGGAGCCGGTTTTCAGCTTGTATCGGCCCTTGACACGCTTCTGTCCCAGACAAAAACCCCGGCCCTTAACAGACGACTGGCCAAAATCAAGGACATGATTGTCGAGGGCCAGAGTTTTGCCCATGCACTTTCTTTGTATCCGGAAACCTTTTCAGCCCTGTATATCAATATGGTTAAGGCCGGAGAGACCTCCGGCACCCTTGAAATCGTCTTGAATCAACTGGCGGATATTACCGAAAAACAACAGGCCTTGAACAGCCGTATCCGAAATGCCCTGGCCTATCCTGTTTTGATGGCCTTTATCGGTTCGGTGGTGCTGTTTCTGCTTTTGACGTTTATCGTCCCGAGCATCACCGGTATATTTGCCGATATGAACCAGACCCTGCCGACACCGACCCTTTTGCTTATCAGCCTCAGCGAAATCTTCAAATCCTTCTGGTGGGTCTTTTTGATGGTTCTGATTGCCATTCCCATTGCTTTGCGCAGCATTAAAAAAACAAATAAAGGCCGCCGTGTCGTTGATAAAACAGTGCTAAAGATACCACTGGTTGGCCAGCTGATAAAAAAAATTTCTGCGGCCCGGTTTTCCCGTACCCTGGGATCGCTCCTGGACAATGGTGTTTCCATGTTATCGGCCCTTGAAATTGTTAAAAATATTGTGGGCAATACAATCATTTCCAATGCCATTGAAGAGGCGTCAATTCAAGTGGGCAAGGGCCAGGGGCTGGGTGCTTCACTGGAGACATCAGCCATTTTCCCCAATCTTTCAATTCAGATGATTCAGCTTGGAGAACAGAGCGGTGAGCTGGAAATCATGCTGGATAAGGTGGCCGATGTCTATGAAAACGAAGTCGAATCAGCGGTACTGGGCCTGACCGCATTGCTGGAACCGATCATGATATTGGTAATGGGCGTGGTGGTGGGCTTTATTGTCCTGTCCATATGCCTCCCGATTTTTGAAATGAATCAACTGGTGATGTAATGGCCAAGTGCCACAACTTGCAATGAAAAAAATGTAAACGAGTACAGAAATTTCAAGACAGCATCTGTACGGTGAGATGTGAAATATATTTTGGGGAGGAAAAATGAAAAAACGATTTTTACTGCAAAGCACCAACCACCGAGGATTTACCCTCATCGAACTGATGGTGGTCATCGTTATCCTTGGCATTCTCGCCGGCCTGATCGTTCCCAGAATTATGGGACGTCCCGAAGAAGCCAAGCGGCTGAAGGCCAAAATGCAGATTGAAAGCTTTGAGACCGCCTTGAAATTATTTAACCTGGACAATGGGTTTTACCCGGACACCGAACAGGGGCTATTGGCCCTGGTTGAAAAACCCGATTCCGGTAAAATTCCCAAAAACTGGAAAACCGGCGGATATTTTGAAAAAGGCAGGGTTCCCAAAGATCCCTGGCAAAATGAATTTATCTACCTTTCACCGGGTGTTCACGGAGATTTTGACATATCGTCCTATGGTGCCGACGGGGTTCCCGGAGGCGAGGAAAAAAACAGTGATATCAACAGCTGGGAAATTGAATAACCCCGTCTTTACGCATAGCAATGGGGCATCCGGACTTCCAGAAAAACACTTTTTGACGGAAGGGACCCGTGAGGACAGCTTTATACAGCGATACCGGCTTTTTTCAAACAAAGGGTTCACTTTGATTGAACTGATTGTTGTGCTTGCCCTTATCAGCACCCTCCTTTTTTTGGCCATCCCCCGATTTCAAAATACGGATCTCAGCGATTCAAAAAGAATCATAACCCGATGGATCATCGCCACCACCCGGGATCTTAAGGTAAAAGCCCTTAAGCACCAGAAACGGTATGCCATGCATATTGATCTGGACAAGGGCACCTTGTGGAGCAGCAGCGACGGTATGACCGCCGAGGAAACCGAAAAGGCGATCCAAAAAAGCTTTCAGCTTCCCGACGACCTGAAGCTCATTGATGTTGAATATCCGGGCATGGGGAAAGTGACCACCGGTCGGGCTGATATTTTCTTCTACAAAAAAAATTTCTCGCAAATGGCATTCATTCACGTGGAAGAAGACGGGTATCATAAAATGACATTTCAGATCGAACCTTTTTTACCGGCGCCTAAACTCTTTGATGAATATGTTGAATTTGAAAAATAAAAAAAACACTGTAGAGATTCTCGATGCCGGTTTTACCCTGCTGGAGGTCATGGTGGCCCTTTCCATAATGGCCATTGTGCTGGTGGCCGTCTATCGAATGCAGTCCCAGACCGTCCGCATGGCGGTGGCTGAAAAATTTTACGTCAGAGCCCCTTTCCTGGCCCAGAGCAAAACAGCCGAAATCATGGCTGCCGGACAGGAAAATACCCAAAGCGATACCGGTGATTTTGGAACTGATTTCCCCGGATATACATGGGCCTTATCCATGGAAGATACCGCATCCGAACAACTGGAAACCGAAGCGGAAAACCTGAAAAAAATTGATGTGACCATTTTTTTTAACACCGATGAATTTACATATACCCTGAGAAGCTATTGTTATTTCAAAAATTAACGGTAAAAGACCAAAGGCAGAAGATCAAATAGGCAGAATGCCTTCAACTAAACAACTTCAGCCTTCTACCGAAACAACCTAAATCAAAAGATAAGATAATGGTCAATAAGGGATTAAATATTAAGCGTATTCCATCTAAAAGAATAGAAATGCGACCCCCTATTCATCATTCAAAATGCATCATTCAAAATTCGTCATCCAAGACATCGGGGTTCACCCTGATTGAAATTTTAACCGCTATTTTCATTTTTTCCATCATCGTGGCCACCATTTTCGGGTCTTATAATGCCGTTTTTTCAGACGTTGCAACCATTAACGAAAGCATGGAACAATCTGATATGGCCCAGGCCTGTTTGAATCGGATGACGGCGGATCTCCAGGCCGCATGGGTGTCCGCAGAACCGATATATGCAAAACCCGAATTTAACGCTCCGCCCGATCCGTATCGAATTTACGGAAAGACAGAAGATGTCGGTGACGCCGCTTTCGGCCGCCTGAGACTGGCATCCCTGGCCCACCTGCCGATGAACGACAGTCAAATCGGTGGTCTTGCGGAAATCGTTTATTATGTCCAGGCAATGGATGGAAAATATGTTCTCAGGCGCGGGGACCGACTTTTTCCATTTTCATCTGAATTTGAAGAAAACCGGTGGGACCCGGTTCTTTGTGAAAACATCAAATCGCTTACATTCACCTACCATGATACAGAAGAAACCTTTGAGCAATGGGATTCAGATACCGCGGAGTTCGGTTACGCCACCCCCAGGGCCATTGACATATCGTTTGAAATAGGAAATGAGGATAGATTTCAAACGTTTAAAACAACGGTGGTTCTTTTTTCCAGCCGGGAAAAAATTGAGTGACCCGGCAAGTTCAAAAAAACTTAAAACGACCCAACAACGATGCATACTCCCATTTTAAAAAATAACAGCGGCATTGCACTGCTGATGGTTCTGACGGTGATCACCCTGCTGATCACCACTGCCCTGGAACTGAACCGCCGGGCACGATCGTCGGTGACTGCCACTATGGTGCTGCGGGATCAGGTCACATTGACCCAAATGGCCTCGTCCGGCATTCAGATGGCCATGGCCATTCTGGTCAAGGATAAAAATGAAACTGAAATCGATACCGTGCAGGAGGACTGGGCCGATCCTGAAAAAATAGCCGATTTTTTATCCGTTCTTGATTTTGACCAGGGCACGGTCAGCGTCAGTATCCAGGATGAACTGGCCAAGGTTCAAATCAATGCCCTGGTGCAATTCCCCGAGGGAAAAGAGTTTAATGAACCTCAGCGCCTCTTGTGGACCGGGCTGCTGCAAAACATGGTCGACCAGGATACGGAAGCATTGGAAGATATTGAGCCTGTCGAAATCATCAATTCGGTCAAAGACTGGCTGGATTCCAATGACAACGATGCCATCACCGGGCTCACCGGCGCTGAATCCGACTATTACGAGGGCCTGGAACAGCCGTATCCCTGCAAAAACGGTCCCTTCAGCCATCTGGACGAGCTTCTAAAAGTGAAGGGTATTACCCCTGAATTTTTGAACGGTTTCGGTGGGATTCAGGGACTGGGCCGATATATAACGGTCTATGGTGCAACAGATGCCGGAAACAATACATTTACCTATGACGGTAAAATCAATATCAACACAGCCGAGTTGCCGGTCATTGCTGCACTTTTACCTGAAGGCAACGAAGAATTCGCCATAGCCATCTATGAGTATCGACAGGAAAAGGAAGATGAAAACTTCGTAAACCCTCTGGATGGAGACTGGTACATGAATTGCCCGGGATGCAAAGACAGCGGCATCAAGAAAAATCTGATCACCACAAAGAGCGACATCTTCCGAATCCAGGCATCGGCGACCCTGCACGACATAAAAACAGAGATAAATGCGGTGGTGCGACGTGAGAAACAAAAAAAATCCGGCAAATATCATTGCAAAATTTTATCTTGGCAAACCCAATAGAGTATACTATAAATTTTAAAATTGAGTATCATGAATGGAACTTATAGCGATATACCGACTTTTTAACTCAGTACCGTGTTCGTAAACGTCCACATAAACGTGCTCTTTTACAAGCTCGTTTGAGTGTGCGTAAACGTAATTATGAGGCAAATTAAAAAGAACATGAGGAATTACTCTTGAGCAAAAAAATCCTCGGTCTTGATATTCGGCATAATTCAATATCCGCGGTGGCGATCAAAAATACACTGAGCGGCAATTCAATTGAAGCATACGCTCGTGTTCCCATTGGCGCCGAAGATGGTTTTGAAAATGCCATGGCTGCGGGACTGAAAAATATTGCTCGAAAGATGGACCTTTCCTGTTCAAACTGTGCTGCATCTTTTCCAGCGGCCGATTTTTTTTTCCGCAACTTTCAAGTCCCCTTTAAAGGGCAAAAAAAAATTCGTCAAATCCTTGCATACGAACTGGAACCCCTGATGCCGGTGCCGGTGGATGATCTGGTTCTGGACTTTCATACAATTGAAACCACAGACAATTCAAATCTTTCCAGTATCTTTGTGGCCGGTCTCGAAAATGGCCGAATCTCTTCATACCTGGATATTCTGACCACCCATGGCATCGATCCGGACATCATCACCGTGGGCGGCAGCTATCCTACGGCCCAATACCTGTCAAAAATGCCGGATATTGTCCCCAACGCCCTTCTGGTGGAGATTGATCCGCAAGAAAGTACCATCATCGCCATCATGGCCAAACAGATCCATCTGATTCGCACGATTGGTCTGAACCCTGATACCTCCCAAACCGCCCGGTCCCTGAGCCTTGAAATTCAACGCATGGTAATCGCGCTTGAAGAACAGTTTGACGTCGGCTTCAAGCCGGAACAGATCTACCTGACCGGCCCCGGCCGGGTGACACCGGATTTTCAGGAAGACATTGAAAAATTCACCCAATACCCCGTGTCTATTTGCGATCTGGCTTCCCTGACCAATACCCCCCTGCCTGAAGCCAGAGCTGCCGACTGGAACCCTGCCGGGATGGACCCGGCCCTGGCCCTGACGCTTCTTTTTCCGAACGGACCCCTGTCTGAATATCCGCAGGGCCCCTTTGCCGTCAAAAAACGCTGGGCCGAACATAAAAGCCGTTTTTCATCAAAACCGGCGGCCTTGCCGTCCTGGTCGTTATGATCAGCTTTCAGAATATTATGATCGACAACAACAACTCAAGCAAACAGCTATTTTGGAGCCTGAACAACCGGATTCAGGAAATCTTTCAATCAACGTTTCCGGAAGTCACACGGATCGTCGATCCCTTGCAGCAAATGCGCGTAAAAATTGAGGAAATAAAAAAGACACAGGTATTTGAAGGAGATACCGGCAGATATATTCCCAGAATTGACATCTTAGAGCAGATCAGCAGTCGGATCTCATCCAAGATAGATGTGGATCTGGACCGGTTAGTCATCAGTCCCGATAATATTTTAATTTCCGGTATCACCGATACGTTCAACTCTGTAGATGATATTAAAAGCCAACTGAGTCAGGTGTCCCTGTTCAAATCGGTCACCATCAGTTCGGCCAATATCGACAAACCCGGAAACCGGGTACGGTTTAAATTAAAAATAGACCTATAGGAGCCCCATCAAGCGATGGTCATCAAACTGAAAAAACGGGATCGTTATGCCCTGATGATATTCGGGGTTTTCATCTGCCTTTTTATCGGGCTTCAATTTATCATTTTCCCGTTTCTGGACAAAAGAGAACAGGTTCAAAGGGCACTTCAGGCCAAGACCCGGATTCTGGCGGACATGGTTCAGCTCAAAGCGGAATATGAATCATGGCGCCATCAGGCGGATCTGGAGAAATCACGATTTTCCAAACGACCCAGGGGGTTTACACTTTTTTCGGTCCTTGACACACTGGCCGGCAAGGCCGGGATTAAAAACAATATCACCTATATGAAACCATCCATCTCAAATCAGAAAAACAAGCCTTACAAACTGTCTCTGGTGGAGATGAAACTCCAGGCTGTAAGCCTCAACCAGTTGACCACCTACCTGCATATGGTGGAAACATCGCCGAATATGATACGGGTAAAACGATTGTCGATTCTAAAAAAAGAAAATCAGAAAAATGGCATAAATGTTGTATTACAGGTAGAAACACTGGAAACATAGTGCGGTTATGGGCAAAAACAAAAAAATATTTTTTTACGCCATATACATTGTTTTAATCACTTGTATCTTATTGTATTATCTTTTCCCATCGGATATGATAAAAAAAACCGTGGCGCATAGCGTTTCCCGGGCCAATCCGGATCTTTCCATCATTACCGGGCAGGCGGCCCCGGTACTGCCGCCGGGATTAAAACTGCAGAATGTGACCCTGAAACGGTTCGACAAGGCCCTGTTTGACATTCGTGAAATAAAAATAAAACCGGTGTTGCTCTCTTTTTTCAAACCCGAAACAATCTACACGTTTACGGGCCGGACAGCGGGCGGCGGCTTTGATGGCACCGCCGTCCATTCAAAGAAGAAACAAACCGCCCTCCCACGCATCAATATTAATTTTAACGAAATCCAAATCCGGGAAATTCCCGGGTTGCAGAATTTCACCCAATACCGGACCACCGGGCTGCTATCCGGGGAAATAGCGTTGGACAAAAACCGCGGACCGATTATCAACGCACGCGCCGATCTAAACCTGGCCAATGCGGTTGTTACTTTTCCAACCCCGGTATTCGGGCTGGACAGCTTGACATTTCAATATATCGAAGGAGAACTGACGATCTCCGGCCGCAGACTGCAGGTAAAAAAATGCACCTTCAATGGTATTCAGGTAGATGGTACCATTGCCGGCAACATCCTTTTAAAAACGCCTTTTGAAAAAAGCGCCCTGCGGCTCACAGGTTCCATCCAGCCCCACGCGAACTTTATCGCGGGTCTTGGCGAAGGGGTTGCCAATATGTTGCTGCCGCAGATAAAATCGTCTAAAGAAGGACTTAAATTCAAGATCAGGGGAACCCTGGAAGAACCTAAATTTTCACTTTGATCACGCATATGATAAAAACTTATTTTGCAATTATCAATATACTGTTACTGACGGCCGCCATATATCTGGGGGTTACCGCCTTTTATAAGGTCGCTGAAACCCGGATGGCACAACTCCAGCGGGCCGAGGCCAACACCCGTAACGTCGTCAAGGAGGATAATAAACGTCAACAGCCGCTTTCAAATTATACCATCATCGCAGAGCGCAATCTTTTTCATACAGAACCCGGAAAGGTTCCCGAAACCGAGCAGCAGGTCGATCTGGACAGTCTGAAACAAACCGAGTTGAACCTTAAACTCTGGGGTACCGTCACCGGCGTGCAGGGAAAAGATCGTGCCGTCATCGAAGATACAAAAGAAAGAACGCAAAGCCTTTACAGCGATGGCGATACCATACAAGGCGCCACATTGAAACTGATCCTGCGTGAAAAGGTTGTGCTGAGTGTCAACGGCAAAGACGAAATTCTGGAAATGGAAAAACGCGAGGGGGGAAGGTCCTCGATGAGGTCAACATCAGGACCTTCCCCGAGGGCCTCAACATCATCTCCGGCAAAAGCATATAAGGTCAAATTGAAACGATCCCAGATCGAAGACGCCATGGCCAATATGAATGAACTCATGAACCAGATAAAGATACGGCCTTATATTCAAAACGGGGAGCCCGACGGGCTGATCCTTTCGGGAATCAAACCCAACTCCCTTTTTAGAAAAATGGGCCTTCGAAACGGGGATATTATCAAAGGCGTCGAGGGAGAGGAAATCCAATCCATGGATGATGCGATAAATTTTTACGCAAAGCTGAAATCGGCCGACAGTGCGGCCCTGCAAATCAAACGCCGGGGCCAGTTAAGAGATATCGTTTATAATATTGAAAATTGAATAGGTACCCTTCTGTCTATGGCATAAGGTGTAACAACGCCATTATTCAATCTTCATACTTCGTTCAGTTCAGACGCCGACAATGTAAACTTTTAACAATCGGTAAAAAAATGAAACCATATTCCAAAATATTACAATTAGACAAATGTGTCGTGATTGTTCTGCATGCCATACTTCTTTTTTTGATGGTGCAGGTGCCGCCGGTCTTTGCCGAAAACGCCACCGAGAAACCCGCCGTCTCTTCAGATGTCGCGGACCAACGGTTTGTATCCATTGATTTCAACAACGTTGATATCAATGTGTTCATTAAATTTATCAGCGAACTGACCGGTCAAAATTTTGTCGTGGACGACCGGGTCAAAGGCAAGGTCACCATCATTTCACCGGCTAAAATTTCACTGGCTGAAGCCTTCAAGGTATTTGAATCCGTACTGGAGGTGCACGGCTATACAACGGTGAAGGCAGGAGAAATTACAAAAATCGTACCCTCCCCGGATGCCCGTAGCAAAAATATCAAAACCCTGCTTGAAAAAGAATCCGGGGGCCTTGGAGACAAGATCGTCACCCAATTGATCCATTTGAAATTCGCCGGCCCCAATGAAATCAAACAGCTCTTTACGCCCCTGATTTCCAAAAGCAGCGTGATTCTGTCCTACCCGCCCACCAACACCTTAATCGTCACCGATGTTTATTCCAATATCAAAAGACTGCAGCGCATCCTTGAAACCATTGACATTCCGGGTATCGGACATCAGGTGACCGTTATTCCCATCGAATATGCGGATTCAACCAAACTGGTCAAAATTCTGGATTCCGTATTTCAGACCACCGGCAAAGCCCAAAAGGGAACAACGGTCAAAACCATCAAATTTGTAGCCGATGAGAGAACCAATACCATTATCCTGCTGGCCAGTGAAGTGGACACAGAACGGGTATCCGGCCTGATTAAACTGCTGGACCGGGAAACGCCCCGGGGCCAGGGATCCATCCATGTCTATTATCTGGAAAATGCCGCTGCAGAGGACCTGGCCTCGGTATTACAGGAATTGCCGGGTCAAAAAGATGCCACGGAAAAAGGCAAAAAAGTAAATATCGTCTCCGAAAAAGTGAAGATAAAAGCGGACAAAGCCACCAACAGCCTGATTATCATGGCTGAAAAAGAGGATTACCTGGTCCTGGAAGATATCATCAAAAAACTGGATATCCCCCGGGCCATGGTCTATATCGAAGCGTTGATCATGGAGGTCAATGTGGACAAGGATTTCCGGCTCGGCACCGAATGGGTCGTGGGTGGGAAAACCGACATTGACGGTACCTCGGGTATTGTGGGCGGCGGCTTTTCCGGCGGGGCCTCGGGCGGCGATGCCGGATATGATAACATCAGCTTAGGTAGTGCCGTTGTGGGGACCACTGTTTCGACATTATCCGTTCCCCTCCCCGGGGGGTTCAGCATGGGCGTCATGGGGGAGGCCATCAAAGTCGGCAACCTGATCTTTCCCAGTATTTCAGCGGTGATCCAGGCCTACAAAAAAGATAAGGATGTTCAGATCCTTTCCACCCCCCAGATCCTCACCACCGATAATGAAAAAGCCTCCATTACCGTTGGCAAAAATGTGCCTTATCAAACCAAATCGGCTGCGGAGGGCACCACCGACACCTATAGTTCATACGAATACAAAGATGTGGGGAAAACCCTTGAAATTACGCCCCAGATCAGCAAAGACCGCATGATCCGCCTGGTGCTGAAGCTCACTGTGGAGACCCTTGAAAGCACCACGGACAACCGGCCCACCACCTTGAAGCGCACCATGGAAACCACGGTGCTGGTAAAGGACAAAAATACGGTGGTGCTGGGGGGCTTGATCGATGACACCATCTCCAATATCGAGTACAAGGTACCCTGTTTAGGGGACATCCCCCTGCTTGAATGGATGTTCAAATCAAAATCCAAGGGGGGCTCCAAAACCAATTTGTATATCTTTTTGACCCCCAAGGTGATTGAAACCGAAGCCGAGGCCAAAGCAGTTTACGAGGATAAAATGGACCACATGAACAAGTTGGCACCCGGGCAGATCAAAATGTATAATGATACGACAAAGCCATCTACAACGTTGAAAACAAATGAGGATTAAAGGATCGTTTATTGAAAATTGGATAATGTAAGGGCAGGTCCCCGTGCAAATAACAAATTACAAGCAACAAATAACAAACAAATTCCAAATATCAATGTCCAAATCCTGAACAAACCCAAAGCTTTTGTTAACCTACTTCAGTTTTGAAACCCATGCATTTTATTTTCTTTTTTGATTGGAATTTTATTATTGTGATTTATTTGGAATTCGTATTTTGATTATTGTGATTTTTTTCGGAATAAAAAAACGAATAAGATTTAGTTATTTAACCCATTAACCTATAAATCCCATATGCCCAAAACACTACTAGAAATTCTGAAAAGCAAATTTAACATCTCCTCTGACGATATCGATACCGCCCTTGCGCTAAAGATGGAAAAGGGCGGCACCATCGGCGACATACTGATGCGGAAAAAAATAATCACGGAAAACCAGCTTCTCGAAGCCCTGAGCATCCAGCACGAGATGCCGTTCTGGCCTGAACTGCCCCTTGAAAACCTGGGCAATAGTTTTACCCAGCATGTACCCATCCAGTTTTTAAAAAAATCGATTATGGTACCCTTGGAGGGTGCGCACTCCCCTTTACCCGGAGATGTCCGAAACCGCGTATCCGCCCCTGATAACCGGGGAAAATTACACCCCGGGGACTTTGTTATTGCCGTGAACAACCCGGCTCTGTTTCAGCCCATTGACGATCTTGCCAGAATTCTGGGCATCAGAAACTGCAAAAGTGTTCTGTCCACGAAGCAATCCATCCTGTCTGCCATCAACATTGCCTATGACCTCAGCCGGGACAGCGCGCAGCAACTTGTCCAGGATATGGAAGAAGACGGAACCACCATTATCAGCGACATGGACGGCACAGCCGACCTGCTGGATGATACAAGTGATGCCCCGGTGATCAAACTGGTCAACCATATTATTTCCCAATCCGTGAAAGCCCGGGCCAGTGATATTCACTTTGAGCCATACCAGAACAGTTTCAAGGTAAGGTATCGTGTGGACGGAATTCTGTATGACCTGCTGACGCCGCCCAAATGGATACAGGCGTCCCTGATCTCCAGGATCAAGGTTATGGCCAAAATGAATATCGCTGAAAAACGCCTGCCCCAGGACGGTCGTCTGGATGTTAAAATCGGCAATCAGCAGATCGATGTCCGGGTATCCACCATACCCACCGCTTTTGGCGAACGGGTGGTGCTTAGACTCTTAAGCAAATCCGGTTCTCTGATGTATATGACCGACCTGGGCCTTTTACCGAAAAAACTGAATCTGCTGGAAAAGCTGGTCAAATCGCCCAATGGCATTATACTGGTTACCGGCCCCACCGGCAGCGGCAAAACCACCACCTTGTATGCCGTGCTGTCATCCATCAACAAACCGGGCATCAACATCATCACCATTGAAGACCCGGTGGAATATCAGATACAGGGTATCAGCCAGATACAGGTCAATGCCAAAATAGACCTCACCTTTGCCCGGGGCCTGCGGTCCATTGTCCGCCAGGATCCGGATGTCGTTCTGGTGGGTGAAATCCGGGACCGTGAAACCGCCGATATTGCCGTTCAGTCCGCCTTGACCGGCCACCTGGTTTTTTCCACCCTGCATACCAATGACTCGGCCAGCGCCATCACGCGACTGGTGGATATCGGGGTGGAACCCTTTTTGATTTCATCTTCAGTGATTGGAATTGTGGCACAACGACTTGTCCGGGTACTGTGCCCCCACTGCCGGGAATCTTACACCCCTAATGAAAGCGCGTTAAACAGCATCGGCATAACCACCGATGAGATTAAGGAATATACCCTCTACAAAGCCACCGGATGCACCCGGTGTTTCAACACAGGCTATACCGGCCGAATCGGCATTTTTGAGATCATGGATATGACAGATAGTTTGAAGCATCTCATATTAAAAAACTTTGATGCCAACCGGATAAAACAGGAAGCGTCAAAACTGGGCATGACGACACTGCGCCAGGATGGCATCCAAAAAGTGTTGCAGGGCGTCACAACCATTGAAGAGGTGTTCCGGGTAACCCAATAATGACGGTCTCGTAAAGAGTCCAACTCCTGCGTTGCGCTGCATTTCGTAATCATTCAACGTACGGTAAGTCCGCCTCATGATTACAAAATTTGCACGCCTTGAATTTGAAACCTTTACGAGACCGTCTAAATCCGAACCTTTACAAGTTCATCAATAATAATCCATGCATCCAGCAAATAAAATCAATCAGCCACGGTTTTTTCCCCCATTGGGTCGTTATTTAAGAACATTTCTGTTTCTTCAAATCCTGCTGTCGGTTCCCTTGGCCCACGCCGGCCAGACACTGACCATTGACAGTGACCGTCAGTTTACCTATGCCATGCATCTTTTTTCCACCGGTGAATATGAATCCGCCATCACCGAATTCAAGCGCTTTATCTATTTTTTTCCAGAAGACACACGGGTGGACCTTTCCCATTACACCATCGGACAGTCTTTTTTTTCCCAAAAACAATACCGGGATGCCATCCGTTCATTTAAAACATGTGCGGCACGCAAAACGGCATCCCCTGTTACCCTTAAATCCGTCTACATGATCAGTCAATGCCATTTGAAACTCCATGAACCCGGCCCTGCGATTATCGGTCTGCGCAATCTTGCCGCCGGTACAAAAGATATCGACATCCTGGACAAGACATACTACCATCTGGGATGGATTTACCTTGATCGGGCAGACTGGCGGGAGGCTGAGCGTAATTTCAGCAAAATCAGCGCGAAAAATGCATACCGCTACAACCTGACCCAGCTGACCACTGCGATTTCTCAACACCCCTTAATCCCTCGCAAAAATCCGACACTTGCCGGATGGCTTTCCGTTTTACCGGGCAGCGGTCAACTCTATTGCGGCCGCTACCATGATGCCCTGGTGGCGTTTTTAATTAACGGGGGCCTGATCTGGGCAACCTGCGAATCCTTTGCCAGGGACCTGAATGGGTTGGGGACGATCCTCGGAATTGTGGAGCTCGGTTTTTATTCCGGGAATATCTACAGTGCCGTCAACAGCGCCCATAAATACAACCGATCAAAAACCCGAACCTTTATCGAAAATATTCGCCAGAATACCGGGATAACCCTTTCGGCCATGCCGGAAGAAAAAGGGCTGGTACTCTCTTTGCGCTATCGTTTTTAAAGATAGAAGGTAAAAGGTGGATGGCTGGTGGCGGATTTTAGGCTACCTTCCGCCTTCTACCCGACCTGGCATAGCCAGAACCAAATTGAAGACTGAAAAGTGAAAACTTGTGGTATCGCTTCGCTCTGTCTATTTTATGTAGGCGCTTAACAACGCAACATCGACAACATTTTGTCGATGGTCAAGCCTAATTTGATCTACCATGAAGGCCAGGGCATGAAGGACAAAATAATGATTTCTTCATGCCCTTCCTGTCCTTCATGGTAAAAAATAGTTTTGAGTAGTCTTAAGTAGTCGAGAATAGAGTCAAACATGGAATGCATGGTTAATATCAGCTATCCCAAGGGATCTCTTTTCCCGAGTAAGGTCTCGCTGAAATGAAGCTTTGAGCTGTTAGCTAACGGCTAATAGCCAATAGCTGGCGGCTTATTAAAATTTTGAGACTTGCAATTTATTGGAATTACGGTTATAGGCACCACAAATTATTACAACTGCAACCGTCACCCCAAATGGGAGATTATTATGAACATCATTGCACCGTCTATATTATCTGCTGATTTTTCCAAACTTGGAGAAGAAGTTCAGGCAGCAGAAGCCGCCGGCGCCGACTGGATACATGTGGATGTCATGGACGGACATTTTGTGCCGAACATTACCATGGGACCTTTGATTGTCAAAGCGGTCAAAAAAGCGACCCCCCTTCCCGTGGATGTTCACCTGATGATCGAAAATGCCGACGCTTTTATCCGCGAATTCGCCGATGCCGGCGCCGACCTGATTTCGGTACATGCGGAAGCCTGTGTTCACTTAAACCGCACCATCCATTTTATCAAAGAATGCGGCAGTCTTGCGGGCGTTGCACTTAATCCGGCCACATCACTGTCTGCCATCAACTGGGTCCTGGAGGATGTCGACCTGGTAGTTCTCATGAGTGTTAATCCGGGATTTGGCGGGCAGTCCTTTATTCCCAATACCCTGGACAAGATAAGGGCGCTGCGCAGTATTTTCAATGATAAGGGACTTGACACCCACATTCTGGTCGACGGTGGTGTCAACAATACAACAATAGCGGCAATCGCTGACGCCGGGGCCGATGTATTTGTCGCCGGGTCTGCTGTTTTCGGATGTCCGGATTATAAAAAAGCCATTACTGAATTCCGCCGACTGCTTGGCGAATAATCAAAAAAGGCCGACAGCAGGAGAACATCCATGGAGAAAAAAAAGGCAGCCCGAAAAATTCTGATTATCCACGGTCCCAATTTAAACATGCTGGGAAAAAGGGAACCTGATATTTACGGTACCACAACCTTGGAAGCGCTTGATCTCGGCCTTAAAGACCTCGGTAAACGCCTGGGTCTGGGAATAGAAACGTTCCAATCCAATCATGAAGGCCGCATCGTAGATAAACTCCAGCAGGCCGCCGGGAACTGTCACGCCGTTATAATCAACCCCGCTGCCTACACCCACACCAGTATTGCCATCCGCGATGCCCTTTTGGCAACGGGCATGATCGTAATTGAGGTCCATCTCTCCAATATCTATAAAAGAGAATCCTTTCGACAAAAATCTCTAATTGCGGACATTGCCACCGGCCGAATTTGCGGATTTGGCGTTCAGGGTTACCATATGGCCCTTAAAGCGGCAGCCGATATATTAGGATAGTCCTTGACAGATGGATGAAATATGCTAATTATCTCTTAGCCTTCGTAGCTGATAGTGAATTCCAAAGCTTTCCATATAGAAGACCGCAAGATACAAAAGCTTTTCTTATTTTCATAACAGCTTATCATTTATAATTGCAGTTTCTTAAAATCCAAAATTTTCATAACATGGTTTTTAATTTTAAAAGGAGTTTTGCATGAAAGAGTATCCGTCCAAATTTCGAGCCCCTGACCGTCGGTTCGACCGGGGCAACCGACAGTTTGAAAATCCTCAGTATATCAGCCAGGACCGCCAGAATCCCAACCAACGGAAAAAATTTACCAATCGTAAAAACGATCCTTTGGAGTTGCTGAGTGACTTACTAAAAAAGGCGGCACCGGAGCTTAAAGACCGGCTGGATGAAATTTCCCATAGTCAGAAGCGTCTGGCAGATGCTGAAGAGCGTAAAGCGGCTGCCCTGGAAAGAATGGCAACCTGTTTTCAAGGCGGGACGCCCGTGGATGCCACGTCCATTGAATCATCCGTGACACCGGTATCTGAGACCTCACCTGCATCTGAACCGGTAGCTGAAATAGCGCATGAATCCAAACCGGCACCTGAATCCGAGGCCTTACCTGAAAAACAAGCCTCAACTCCGGATCAGGCTGCCGAAAATCCATTGCCGACCATGGATGCGCCACCGGTTTCACCGATAAGGGCCAAAGCCACCGATGAGGATCGGACCCGAGCCCTTCAAATTATCAAAAAAATGTATCAAAAAGAGGCTACCTACAATCAGATTGCCCTGCGTCTGGAAGAAGAAAATCTGCCCACATTTTCAGGTCGTGGCAAATGGCATGCCCAGACAATTCACAGATTATTGAAAAAATAGCCGCCGGCAGCGTTTATGAAACTTTCCAAACAACAAAAAGCGGCGGTTACACATTTGGGGTCACCGGCGCTGGTGGTTGCCGGCGCCGGGTCCGGCAAGACCAGGACCCTCACTGCCAAGATACAACATCTGATCTCCATCGGCTATGATCCAAAACGCATTCTGGCCATCACCTTCACCAACAAAGCCGCCGATGAGATGAAAACCCGTTTGATTCAAATGACGGGGCTATCCACAAACGATTTTCCCTGGGTACGGACATACCATAGTGCAAGCTATAAAATTCTGCAACGGCACTGCACCGAGCTTGGCTATCATTCCCCATTGCAGATTTACGCCACCTATCAGCAGCAAAAAACAATCAAGGAAATTCTGATCAAACTGGACTATGATAAAAAATACACATCCGCTGTCTTGAGCGGCATATCCAATGCCAAAAACTTTGGCGACCCCATGGCCTATTTTGATTCACACCCGAAGGTTTCCATTGTCAGGCTGGCGGATGTCTATGACCTGTATGAAAAAGAGCTTAAAAACAAAAACGCAGTTGATTTTGACAATATTCTGGCCTTGACCCGGGACCTGCTGCGGGATAATTTGGAAATCCGGGATAAATACCGATCCTGGTTTCAGTATGTCCTTTGTGATGAATACCAGGATGCCAACAACCTGAATGAAGAGTTAACCCGATTGCTTTTGAGCAACGGCAATTTCTTTGCCGTAGGTGATGACTGGCAGTCGATCTACTCGTTCAGAATGAGCAATATCGACCACTTTCTGAGTTTTTCGGAAAAATACCAAGGCGCCAAAATTTTTCGCCTGGAAGAAAATTTTCGTTCGGCGAACAAAATTGTCAAAATCGGAAACAACCTGATCGGTTATAATGACAACAAGATGGACAAGCAGTGTTTCTCCGCCAAAAAAGGCGGCATTGCCGAACGTCACGATTTTTATGATGAATATGAAGAGGCGACCTGGGTTCAGCGCAAAATTCAGAATTTCAGGCAGATGGGAATGCCCTGCGATAAAATAGCGGTTCTTTATCGCACCAAATTTTCATCCCTCGCCTTTGAAAAGGCTTTCCGTTCGGCGGGTATCCCCTACCGTATGCTGGGGGGCAAGGGATTTTTTGAACGTAAGGAAATTCTCGATATCACGTGTTATCTGACTGCGGCGACGTTTCCCAAAGATGATGTGGCCTTTGACCGTATCATCAACACACCCAAACGTGGCATCGGCCCCGGGGCGCTGTCCAAAATCAACCATTTCAGAAGCAGCGCCATGAGCCTCCAGGAGGCGGCCCGTAAATCATTGAGGGAAAAGGTACTGCCCGCCAAAATATATGACGGTGTCAGTCTGGTGATAAACCTGCTGGACGATATCCGGGACATGACCCCGGATACGGCCATCCGTGAGGTTTTGACCCGCACCGGTTATATGGATTACCTCAAACAATATTTAAAAGCATCGGCAATGGATTACACGGCCCGGGAGGAAAATATTGAACAGCTGATCCATTCAGCGGGATTAAAGAATACGATTCCCGATTACCTTGAAGAGGCGGCCCTTATCCGCGAAGACAAAGCGGACGACGACGAAAACAGTGGATCCGGCGTCAACCTGTCAACGATCCACGCATCCAAAGGATTGGAATACAGTGTTGTTTTTATTGTGGCCTGCGAGGAGAATCTTTTTCCGCACTGGCGGGCCATGGAAACGCCCACAGGGCTGGAGGAAGAACGCCGTCTCATGTATGTGGCCGTGACCCGGGCCGAACAGTATCTGTTTTTAAGTTCCGCGGATTTTAGAAAAGGGCAGTACAACCAGCCAAGTCGCTTTCTTGATGAAATTTCAGAATCATTGTAAGCTCACCTTACTTCGACATCGGATATTCAAAAAATGGCTCCTCGCTGTTACATATGGGTAAATTTGACCGGTACCGTCCCGGGATGATTTCATTTTGCTGCTCGAAACTGTTTGAGGGGCTTGGCGATCGTTAGGCCGGACAGTCATCAAATACTCCCCGATGGTTTTAATTTTACATAAATATCAATATGATAATTTATGACGAGACCCTGTCCGGCGTTACGACCGCTTTGCGCCGAGTTTTTTGAGCATCAAAATGAAAGCATCCCGGGGCACCCACACGAAACAGCGAGGAACCCAAAAAATGAGTTTAAAAAGAACAGATAAACCGGTTCATACCCATACTTTTGTCGAAACCCACCAGGGGTTTGTGGGCTTTGGGCTTGACCGTAAAGCCGATGAAGAAGCCATCTTATTCTACCTGCAGAAATTTTCCGATGACACCTTGATGCGACACCTGATTCCCCTCTTGAGCGATTCGGAACTTGAAGAGATATTTTCCCTTATTACAGGCCTGTTGAAAAAACATCTGACGGAACCGGAATATCACCGCCTTTTTCTCAAAGACAACCATTATTAAAAAATAAATGCTTCCTCTAAAGGAGAACCGATGCTGTCTGAACAGCAACTTGAAAAATATGCAGACGTTCTGATCTGGGCACTGGAAAAAGCCAGGCACCAAAAATTAAATAAAAACAACGTGGTTCTGATTCGTTATGATCTGCCGGCCATCCGACTGGCCGAAATCCTCCATGCCAGACTCCTGGGCAAAGGGATTTATCCAGTGCCGCGCACAACTTTGACAACAACCATGGAATATGATTTCTTTAAGCACGCAAATAACGACCAATTGACCTTTCACATTCCCGGGGACACGGAACTCTACAATTCCCTGAACGGCAGCATTTTTCTCTACGCCCCCGAATCCATAACCCACCTTGGCGATATCGACCCTTCTAAAATCAGCAAGGCGGCACTGGCCCGTAAATACCTGCGCGACATACTCAGCCAGCGGGAAGCGACAGGAGACTTCAACTGGACCCTGTGCATGCTGCCCACAAAGGCGCTGGCACATCATGCCGGGATATCCCTGACAGACTATACCCGCCAGATTGCCAAAGCCTGTTTTTTAAACCACAAAGACCCTCTGGCGCAATGGCAGAATATTTTTAACACCGCTAAGCACATCAAAAAATGGCTCGGCAGTTTGAATGTAAACTATTATCGCATTCAATCCAGGGACATTGATCTGGAAATTACACCCGGCCCGGAGCGACAATGGATCGGTCTGTCAGGACACAATATTCCCAGTTTTGAAATTTTTGTTTCACCGGACTGGCACGGTACACGGGGCACCTATTTTGCTAACCAGCCTTCATTTCGCAGCGGCAATTATGTTAAAAATGTATGGTTGGAGTTCAAAAAAGGCAGGGTTGTGGATTTTAAGGCCGATGTTGGCCATGATTTTTTGAAAAACCAGCTTGCCATAGACAAGGGTGCCGGCCGCCTTGGAGAATTTTCCCTTACCGACAAGCGCTTTTCCAAAATAGATACCTTTATGGCCAGCACCCTGTTTGATGAAAACCACGGTGGGAAATATGGGAACTGCCATATCGCCCTGGGTGCATCCTATCCCGACACCTATACCGGCAACCGGGCAGACCTGACAAAACAACGTAAAAAAACCCTTGGATTTAACGATTCTGCCCTGCATTGGGACCTGGTGAACACCCGGGAAAAAACGGTTACAGCCCACCTGAAAACCGGTAAAACAAAAGTCATTTACGAAAACGGGTTGTTTTTGTATTAAATGGGCTGGAAATCATCCTTTTCCGAATTTATCCGGGGAAAGCGTTTCCAGATATTCGGCCCATTTTTTTCCTTCTTCGCTGTTATCGAGAATTTCCGTCTGGCCCCTGGCCGGCCCGGACTGATTCAGAACCTTGTCTTCCACAAATATGGGGGCCTTAAAACGCAATGCCAGGGCAATGGCATCGGAAGGTCTGGCATCCATGCTGAAGTGCCGGTCACGGCATATAAAATTTATTCTGGCATAAAATGTGTTGTTTCGGATATCAACAACTTCAATCCCTGATACCGACATATCCTGCAGCACAATAAAATTTTTAAAAAGGTCATGGGTCATGGGGCGGTCAAATTTTATATCCTGGAGTACCGCAGCGATGGAAGTGGCCTCCAGCAATCCGATCCATATGGGAACGGTCTGCCCCCCTTCATCGGATTTTAAAACAATAATGGGTGTATTGGATGTCGGGTCAATGGTCAGGCCGGCAATGCTAACTTTATGCAGCATAACTTTTATCTCCTTTCAAATCCGGCGTTGCCGTCTGGGGTCTTACCCATTCTCCATACAGTGAATGGGACAATGCCCTTTTAATGGCGACATGAACCAGATGCCCGGTGTCAATCTCCTGAACATTTTTTTCCCGATCATCCGTCCAGTTGAAATTAACGATTTTATTACCCTCTGTGCGGCCACTCCACTGAATCATTGATTCGGTTTCAGGTGCCACATGATCCGGTTGTTTGCGGCTTAACCCTTCCACCAGAACCGTCTGGACGGAACCCACCAGGGATCTGTTTTTTTTGAGCGTCAATTGCTCCTGCAAGTCCAGCAGCGCCTTCAACCGCACCTTTTTTTCCGCATCCGAAATTTTATTACCAAAATGAGCAGCCGGTGCATTCGGACGATCGGAATAAACAAAGGCAAACAGGCTGTCATATTCAACCGTTTTAATTAAATCCAGGGTTTCTAAAAATTCAGTTTCGGTTTCACCGGGGAAACCGGCAATAAAATCCGATGTGATGGCGATGTCCGGACAAATCTGCCGCAGTCTTTCAATTTTTTCCAGATAGACTTCCCGGGTGTATTTGCGATTCATGCGCTTTAATACGGTGTTGGCCCCGGACTGGACCGGGAGATGAATATGACGACACAATTTGTCCAGATCCCGAAAGGCAAACATCAAATCCTCGGACAAATCCTTGGGGTGAGACGTTGTGAATCTCAGCCGTTCAAGGCCTTTAATGGCATTCACCTTTCCCAGCAAACCGGCAAAAGAACACAATCCCTCTTTTTGGCCGTAACTGTTTACGTTCTGCCCGAGCAAAGTGACTTCCCTTACCCCCTGATCGATGAGCGTTTGTATTTCCGAGACGATAAATTCAGGTCTTCGACTGGTTTCCCGGCCACGGACATAGGGCACAACACAATAGGTACAATAATTATCACACCCTTGCATGATGGTGACAAAACGGCAGACATCTGCTTTGCCAGCGGCATCAGAGGTCCCATTGGTTTCATCAATGCCCGGATACATTTTCACATCCACCAGATGACATCTTTTTTGTTTAATCCGTGCCACCATCTCCGGCAGGCGATGAATCACATGGGTCCCGAAAACAAGATCCACAAAAGGCATCCGCTCTAAGATTTTTTGCCCCTCCTGCTGGGCCACACACCCGCCCATGCCAATGATTACATTCGGGCGTTTTTTTTTCAATTTGGCCATGCGTCCTAAAAAACTGAATGCCTTTTGTTCGGCCTTGGCCCGGATCGCACAGGTGTTAACAATAACTAAATCTGCTGCATCCACATTTTGGGTCAGTTCATACCCCAGCGGCTGCAAAACAATGGCAATTTTTTCGGAGTCATATACATTCATCTGACATCCGATGGTATTGATATAAAGATATTCGGTCTGCATCGGCTCTCTTTCCATAACGCCATGCCCCATCGGGTAAAAATCAATGGGTTCAATAAGTAACTCTTTTTTCAAATCCTTCAAAATCAGATCGATTTCAGCTTCGCAACCCGGCGCGATATTCAGCTCAACGACACCCCTGCTCCGATCAACAGTGGTCATCACAGCAAGGCCTTCATAGGCTTCGATAATAAATTTTATAAAGCCGATATCATGGCGATCCACACGAAAATATTTTTTTACCGTCTCCATATTCTGCTTTACCGCCACATATCGTTGTCAGGCCCAAAAGGCCCTGAATCGTTAACGTTCATTTAATATAATCATAAAATACCACCATGGGATATTTTTTTTCAATAAAAATCCGAAACCAAGGGGGTTGGTGCTGAAATGGCGGCACTTTTAGCCGCCTGATGGGGGCCTTGAATCAAACAACCCGTTCCTCTACGATGGGTATTTTCGGTTGCCTTCGCCATGCTAATTAGGTATAGCCCCTTTTAATGAAAAAAAACTGGGACATCCTGAAGCCTGATCCTGAGCTGGTTAAAAACCTGGCATCTGATTTAAACTGCCTTCCCGAGACAGCGTTGGTTCTTGTCAATCGGGGCATGGGGTCGAGTGAAGCGGCCCGAATGTTCATAAATGCAGGTCTTAAAAACATTCGCTCCCCGTTTGCCATCCGTGATATGAACACGGCTGTCAGGCGCATCTATTCTGCCATCATCAACACCGAAAAAATTTTAATTTTCGGTGATTATGATGTTGACGGTATCACGGCCAGCGCCATCGTTTATGAATTTCTTCAGGCCAGCGGGGCCGATGCCGACTGTTATATCCCCCATCGCATCAAAGAAGGGTATAGCCTGCAACCGGCGCATATCGACAAAGTGGCCCGCCCGGCAGGGGTTAACCTTATCATCACGGTGGATTGCGGATCGGCCAGTCATGACGCCGTCCTGGCCGCTAACAAGGCAGGCATCGACGTTGTCATTACCGATCATCATGAAATCTGTGACCCCATTCCCAAAGCCATCGCCGTTGTCAATCCCAAACGCTGTGACTGTAAGGCCGGATTCGAACACCTGGCCGGCGTTGGCGTGGCCTTTTATCTCCTGATCTGCCTGCGTAAATACCTGCGTGAAATGAATTTCAAGCCGGGCAGGCCTCAAATCAATCTAAAAAACTACTGTGATCTTGTCGCTCTGGGGACCATCGCCGACATGGTCCCCCTGGTCTCTGAAAACCGGATATTTACAAAAACCGGACTTGCCATCCTGAAAAACAATCCCAGACCCGGGCTTCAGGCATTGCTGACGATCAGCAGATTCCATCGTGATGTCATCACCAGTGAGGATGTGGCCTTCCGCCTGGCACCCAGGCTTAATGCCGCAGGAAGAATTGAGCATGCACTCACGGCGTTTAAACTGCTCACGACTGCCGATCACCCCACGGCCCTCAAAACCGCTGAATTGATTAACAGCCTGAACGTCCGGCGCCAAACCGTTGAAAAAAATATGTTTCAGGAGATTTGCAACCACATCGACGAGGCCCCTGCCCTGCTGGATAAAAAAGCCCTTGTTTTTTCCGATCCCCGCTGGCACGAAGGCATCCTCGGGATTGTCGCCTCCCGGCTCGCCAGAAAATATTTCCGACCGGTGGTATTGATATCCACCCGATCCGGCACGGGTAAAGGGTCGGGCCGCAGCATCCCCGGATTCAACCTTTATCAGGGGCTGCAGTGTTGCAGAGAACACCTTGAAAATTACGGAGGCCACGCCATGGCGGCGGGCCTGCAGGTTGACCCTGCCAATATCGATAAATTTTGCGGCGCCTTGATCCAGGCGGTGGAAAGACAAACCGGTGCCCATGACTTCGTGCCACAAATGACAATCGATGCCCGGATAGCGTTCAATGCGATTACCGGGGATCTGGTGGATGAACTCGAGACCCTGATGCCCTTTGGCGAGGGAAATCCGGAGCCCCTGTTCATGGCCACCAACATCAAAATACTGTCGTTATCCACCATGGGACGACATCATTGCCGCATGCGCCTGATGCAGACGACTGACAGACAAAGCCGGGCGGTTTCCGCTATTATCTTCAACATGACTGCCCAAGAGGTCAAAGCATCGGCATGTACCGAAATTATGTTCCGCTTACGCTGGAACCGATGGCAGAATACCCGATCTTTACAACTCGTCATCGAAGAAATAAGGTAAAATCAAACTGCTTCGAATCTAACCGAAAAAATAAAAGATGATGCCATTAAACGCCTAAATTTTCCTTGCAATCCTGTGCCGGTATCATTATTATGCTCCAAAAATAAATTTTAGTATAATTTAATCAACTGAGGTATTTATCCATGGCAAAATCATTTCGCCCGAGTTCTCGGGAATCAAAAATTCTTTCCAAAATAGAATCATCCAAAGAATATGTCCGCCGAAAGGCGATTACGGCGATACAGGATTTTATTGACCCTCTTTCCAATGCCATCGCCATGAAACTTGTGGAGTCCAAATTCGTGGAAACGGACAATAAAAACGGTCTTGAAGAACAAATCCACAACTGTCTAAACAAATTGTCCCATGCAGACGAATTTGATGTGGATTACCAGATCGCTCCCTTTCGCCACCTGGTGGCCAATCCGCACACCGTGAGCCTGTATCTGACCGCCTTTGTTGTCGAACAGCTTATCAATCACAGGGATGTTGTCGATATATTCGGCAGTGATGAAGATATTTACAATTGTATCAACTTCCAGGTCACCAAATTTTTACCGGCATAATGCGCTCTTTTTTGCATCCACGATTGGTCAACGGCCCTTTTGACGACCCAGGGCTTTTTCTTCCCTTTTTTTTTGAAAACCGGGCGATGATGTTTGATCTGGGCGATATCAGCCCCCTTTCCCCACGGGACATTCTTAAAATAAGCCACAGCTTCATCACCCACACCCACATGGACCATTTCATCGGCTTTGACCGTATGCTGCGCCTTTTTCTGGGGCGGAAAAAAAAAATTTATTTATACGGCCCGGAAGGCTTTTTGAAAAACATAGAGGGCAAACTCGCCGGTTATACTTGGAACCTTGTGGATAATTTTAAATATCGTTTCGGCATCCAGGCAACCGAAGTCCATTCGGACCACCTTCTGGTGAACCGTTATTTCTGCCACAATAAATTTCTACCAACCCGGCCCCCCGAAAAAATCACCTTCACCGGTCGGCTGCTTGAGCAACCGGCAATAACCGTTTCCGCTGTAATTTTGGATCACAGCCTTCCCTGTCTGGGTTTTTCAATCCGTGAGCGATTCCACATCAACATCATAAAGGAACACCTGGAACCCTTAGGACTTGAAATCGGCCCCTGGCTCAAACAGTTTAAACAAGCCCTTTATGATGGAAATGATCCTGGCCAGGAATTTGAGGTGATTTGCGGAAAAAAGAACCGATCGAAAAATTTTCTGCTGGGAGACCTGGCCCGGCAAATCGCGCTGATTACACCGGGCCAGAAAATCTGTTATATTGCAGACGTGGTCTACAGCAAAGCCAATGCTGAAAAGATCATCGACCTTGCCAAGGATTCAGACCATCTTTTCATTGAGGCGGGCTTTCTTGAAAAACATCGTGACACGGCCCGGGAAAAGCATCATCTCACAGCGACCCAGGCCGGTACGCTGGCCCGGCAGGCCGGCGTAAAACAGGTTACCCCCTTTCATTTTTCCCCCCGGTACACCGGCCAGGAAAGTTTCCTGTATGCCGAGGTCATGGAAGCTTTTCGTTGCAAATGATAAAAAATCCTTTGACTAACGGCTTATCTTCAAAGACATCTGCATTTTCGGCCAAACACTAACTATAAAATGCCTTGATCTTCCCGACCACATACGATAACTGCGCTTCCGTCAATTCCGGGTAGATGGGCAGGGCCAGACAACCCGAAGCGGCTTTTTCCGCCACGGGAAAATCTCCCTCTTTGCCATTTAAAAAAGCAAAACATTCCTGTAGATGCATGGGTACAGGATAATAGACTTCGGTACCAATACCGGCCTTTGACAGAAAAACCCGCAACGCATCCCTTTGCCCGGGCAGCATGATCACAAATTGATTGTAGATATGCCGGTTTTGAATTTCAAGGGGGAGCCGAATCAAGTCCGTCAGGCCCTCCCGGGGAAACAACCGCCCATAAAAGGCCGCATTTTCCTGGCGGCCTTCAGTCCAGGTATCAAGATATTTGAGTTTAATCGATACAATGGCCGCCTGAAGGGCGTCCAGTCGAAAGTTCCCCCCCACCAGTTTATGATAATATTTGGGATGGCTGCCGTGATTCCGCAATATTTTAAGTTTTTCGTAGAATTCATCGGAATCCGTGGTGATCATACCGCCATCACCAAAAGCGCCCAGGTTTTTGGAGGGAAAAAAACTGAAACAGCCGCAGTGTCCCATGGATCCGGCCCTATGGCCCCTGTATTCCGATCCGATGGCCTGGGCCGCATCCTCAATCACAGTTAGATCATATTCTGCAGCAATTTCAAGAATCGGGTCCATATCGGCACACTGCCCGTATAGGTGAACCGGAATCACCGCTTTTACAGTAGACCTTTCATCCCGGGTCATATTCTCCATCAATAAGGCCATGTGACCGGCGTCGATATTGAACGAATCGGCTTCGATATCGACAAAAACGGGTATGGCGCCCAGGCGCGCAATGCATCCGGCCGTTGCAAAAAAGGAGTAGGTGGTGGTCATCACCCGGTCCCCGGGTTTGATATCCGCGGCCATCAAGGATAGCAACAGGGCATCGGATCCGGATGAAACCCCCACGGCATGGGCGGTTTGACAGTACCGGGCAATCTGTTCTTCCAATGCCTGTACATGGGGCCCGAGAATAAAATACTGGCTCTCGTATATCTGCCCGGTCACCTCCAAAACCTCTTCTTTTATATTTTCGTACTGACCTTTTAGATCAAGCAGGGGTACCTTCATCGTTTATTGTCCTTTTCGCCCCTTCCCATTATAATTTCGATACCTCGGGGCGGTTTCCTTTGCGATGGCCTGGTTGCATTTGGTTTCAACAGCCTTATATCCGAGCATCTGATGAACGGCCCGGGTCAATGGTTTTCCTGCCTTGACATTCAGTTTTTCCGGCACGCCCACAATGGTTTCATTCACACCCGGTTGTTGCAGATGAATGTAGGCCCGGCAGGGGCCCTTATGTTTTTCCATAATTTTTTTAAGATCCAGCAATTCTTCCCGGCGAGTGCGGTTTACATCCAGCTTAAAATGGACACTGGCCGTCCAGATTTCCTCGGCCTGGTCAAGTCGGATGAGGGTTTCCGCCAGAATCTTGACCGATTTTTCATCTTTTTGAAGTTCGCCCTGAACAAAGATCGGGTTATCATCAATGAGCAGGGGTTCACACTCGGCAAAAACCTCCGGAAAAACCACTACCTCGATGATGCCGTGCAGATCCTCCACCTGAACAAATGCCATGGGCGACCCCTTTTTCGTTATCAGCCGCCGGGTGCTGCTCACAACACCGCCGATACGCACCGTCTGCTTATCTTCGCCTTCCCCAATGGAAATGGCATTCACATTGGAAAATTTTTCAAGCAGATCAATGTAACGCTCCAGGGGGTGACCGCTGATATAAAACCCCAGGATCTCCTTTTCCTTTATTAAAAGCTCTTTTTCATCCCACTCGTCTATTTCCGGCATCACCGGCCTGTTGAGCCGGGTTCCCCCCCCCATATCAAACAACCCCATCTGAGGATTGTTTTTTTCTTTCTGGATACACTGACCATATTCCAGGGCATCTTCTACGGAAGCCATCATTCGGGCCCGATGGTCCCCGGTGGAATCAAAAGCACCGCATTTGATCAGGCTTTCCACAACCCGCTTGTTGACCTTTCGCAGATCCACCCGTTCGCAGAATTCAAACAAGGATGTAAATTTACCATTGGCCCTTCGCTCATCGGAAATGGCTTCGATAGCCCCGGCCCCCACATTCTTGACTGCCACCAGTCCAAACCGGATCTGCTTGCCCGAAATGCTGAAAGATTTCCCCCCCTCATTGATGTCCGGTGGCAAAACATGGATATCATGGCTCCGGCATTCGGCAATGTACTTGACCACGTTATCGGAAGAGTGCATTTCACTGCTTAAAAGGGCCGCCATGAATTCAACCGGAAAATGGGCCTTGAGATAAGCCGTCTGAAAGGCGATGAGGGCATAGGCCGCACTATGGGATTTATTGAAGCCATAGCCCCCGAATTTTTCCATAAGATCGAAGATGGCACCGGCTTTGTCTTCGGGAAGATGATTTTCCGCAGCCCCTTTCATAAAAAGCGCACGGTGCTTGGCCATCATGGCCGTAATTTTTTTACCCATGGCCTTGCGCAGTCCGTCGGCTTCGGCCATGGAATAATTGGCCAGGACCCCTGCAATTTTCATCACCTGTTCCTGGTACAGGATAACACCATAGGTTTCCTTCAGGATCGGTTCGAGCTCCGGCAGCAGGAATTCCACAGATTTACGCCCATGTTTCCGCTCCACATAGTCATCCACCATGCCGCTGTCCAGGGGACCGGGCCGGTACAGGGCCACCAGGGCGGTAATATCATCAAACCGTTCGGGTTTGAGGCGCACCAGCAGTTCCTTCATTCCCGAACTTTCCAATTGAAACACGCCGGTGGTATCCCCCTCATCCAGGAGACGATAGGTGGCCTTGTCATCAAAATCCAGCGCCTCAAGATCCGGCGGCCGTTTGCCCTGTTTGCGAATCAACTGCAGGGCATCTTCGATGACCGTGAGATTGCGAAGCCCCAGAAAATCAAATTTCACCAGCCCGCTCATCTCCACGTGCTTCATGTCGAACTGAGTCACTACCTCGCCCTTTTTACCCTTGTACAGGGGCAGGTATTCCACCAGGGGTTTGTCACCGATGACAACCCCGGCCGCATGGGTCGAAGCATGTCGCGGCAGACCTTCCAGAACCCGGCAAATTTTCAGCAGTTCATTGACATCAGGCCGCTGCCGGGCCATCTCCAGAAATCTGGGTTCTGTTTTAATGGCATCGGCAAGGCTGATATTGAGGACATCGGGCACCATTTTGGCGATACCATCCACATCCCTTAACGGAATACCCAGGGCCCGTCCCACATCGCGAATCACGGCCCGGGGCTTGAGTTTCCCAAACGTGATGATCTGAGCCACAAAATCGCCGCCGCCGTAGCGCTCCACCACATATTTAAAAACTTTCTCCCGGCCGTTGATACAAAAATCCACATCGATATCCGGCATACTGATGCGGGCCGGATTCAAAAATCGTTCAAAAATCAAACCGTGCTCTATGGGGTCCAGTTCCGTGATGCCCATGGAATAGGCCACGATACTGCCGGCGGCCGAACCCCGACCAGGCCCTACAGGCACCTGGTTTTGCTTGGCATATTGAATAAAATCAGCCACAATCAGAAAATAACCGGGAAACCCCATCTTGATGATAATGCCGATCTCATATTCCAACCGCTTGTCATAGACCGTTGTATCCACATGAGGGTTCCGGGATTTAACCTGTTTCATACGCTCGGCATAGCCTTGCCTGACTTTCCGGTCAAACAGGGCATTCACATCTGTTTCGCTATCCCCTTTCCCACCGGTAAACTGGGGGAAATGATACGAAAAATCGAATTCATAACTGCACTGCCGGGCAATTTTGACCGTATTTTCAAGGGCACCGGGATAATCACCGAAGTAATCATGCATCTCCTTTGGCGATTTAAAATAAAGCTGGTCGGTGCGAAACTTGAACCGGTCGGCATCATGAATCGTTTTGCCGGTCTGAATACAGAGCAGCACATCATGGGCCTTGACATCTTCTTTTTCCAGGTAGTGACAGTCGTTACTGGCCACCAGGGGGATACCCAACCGCTGGCTCATATCCAGCAACCCCTGGTTCACTGTTTCCTGGATCTCGATGCCGTTGTTCTGTATTTCCAGAAAAAAGTTTTCTTCACCATAGGTCTTTGTAAACCAACGGGCCGCTTCGTCGGCCTGTTCCATACGGCCGTTTTGGATATGCATGGGAATTTCACCATGCAGACAGGCCGTGCAGGCGATCAACCCATTGCTGTGGGCCTTAAGCAGTTGCTTATCCACCCTTGGCTTATAGTAGAACCCCTGGGTCTGGGCAATGGTGGCCAACTTGCACAGGTTACGATAGCCCTCATGGTTTTTGGCCAGCAGCAGCAGATGTGACAAGCCTTTGTTGTCCAGAGCACTTCGGTCGGAGATGGTCCGTGGTGCCACATAGCATTCACAGCCGAGTACCGGTCTGATGCCTGCCTTTTTGGCTTTTTCATGAAATTCCAGGACCCCGAACATGGTGCCATGATCCGTGATGGCCACGGCATCCATACCAAATTCGGCCACCCGTTTCAAAAGCGGATCCAGCCGAATGGCACCATCTAAAAGGCTGTACTGGGTGTGAACGTGAAGGTGGACAAATGGTGTATCTGATGGTATATCTGGCATGTTTTATTTTTCTATGTTAAAAAAAGTACAATCATCAAAAGACAATTTTCAAACAAACCACAATGAATAAAGACGCTTTTTTAGATACCGGAAGTGCCTCTATTCGAGCCTGTAATTGGGTGCTTCCTTGGTAATAATCACATCATGGACATGGCTTTCCCGGAGACCGGCAGCGCTGATTTTTATAAAACGGGCCTTTTCCCTGAGTTCGTCAAGATTCCGACTGCCCACATAGCCCATGCCGGCTTTCAATCCGCCGATGAGTTGCAGAAGGTTGGTGGAAAGAGAACCGATATGGGGAACCCGCCCGACGATGCCCTCGGGCACCAGCTTGTCGTCTTCCGGTTTCTCACCCTGATAATAGCGATCCCGACTGCCTTTTTTCATGGCTTCCAGAGATCCCATGCCCCGGTATACTTTATAGGTGCGTCCCTGAAACAGAATCGACTCCCCCGGGCTTTCATGGGTACCGGCAAAAAGCCCTCCGATCATTACCGAATGTGCCCCGGCACCGATGGCTTTGGTGATATCACCGGAGTATTTGATGCCGCCGTCGGCAATCATGGGAATCCCGGTTTTTGCCGATACGGACCGGCAATTCATGATAGCCGTCATCTGTGGGACCCCTATTCCGGCAACGATGCGGGTGGTACAGATAGACCCGGGGCCGATTCCGATTTTAAAAGCATCAACCCCTGCTTCGATCAAATCTTCTGCACCCCGTGCGGTAGCCACATTGCCCGCGATCAGTTCCATGTTCTTAAACGTCTGTTTTAATTTTTTAACGGCATCCATTACATTTTTCGAGTGGCCATGGGAGGTGTCGATGAGGAGGACATCCGCTCCGGCCTTGAGCAGATTTTCAGCCCTTTCCATCATATCCTCCCCCACCCCTATAGCAGCCCCGACCCGGAGTCGGCCCAGGCTGTCCTTGCAGGCATAGGGATATTTTTTGATTTTTTCGATATCCTTGATTGTAATCATTCCTTTGAGTTGCTTATTTTTATCCACTACCAGAAGCTTTTCAATGCGATATTGGTGTAACAATTTTTTCGATTCTTCCAGGGAAATCCCTTCACTGACCGTAACCAGGTTTTCACTTGTCATGACCTCGGAAACTTTTCGGTCCATCCGGGTTTCAAACCGGAGATCACGGTTGGTGATAATACCCACCAGTTGATTGCCGTTGACCACAGGAACGCCGGATATACGATATTGCTTCATCAGTTTTAAAACTTCACTGACCTCACGATCCGGACCGATGGTGACCGGATCCACAATCATGCCGCTCTCGGATTTTTTAACCTGGTCTACTTCCAGTGCCTGGCTTTTAATACTCATATTGCGATGAATAAACCCAAGCCCCCCCCCCCGGGCCATGCTGATGGCGGTTCGCGCCTCTGTTACGGTGTCCATGGCGGCACTGACAATGGGAATATTCAAAGCAATATTTTTTGTCAGCCGCGTGCATACATTGGTATCGTTGGGCAGAACATCGGAATAGCCGGGAGCCAGCAGCAAATCATCAAACGAGTAGGCCTCTTCAGGCGGCATTTTAATCATAACAGGATTCCTCCATACAAACGAATTATTAAATGTAATCGGGCAGTCATTATACCCGGCGGTTGTTTCAGAAAACAGGATTTGGGATTGGATAACAAATGGATTGGTTTTTTTCAATCTTTTATATGAAATCATCGGCAATATCATTTAAATGAAATGGCCATAAATATCTATAAAATCATTTGCACCTTGACAAGGAATCAGGGCTTGTTTAAAAATAGGCTTCTTTTGCCCGTACTGGATTTATCTCAAAATCGAAAGTGACCGAAATGCTGCTGAAAATAAACCCGCAAAATCCCCAACAAAGACTCCTTGACATAGCTGTTGAAATTCTGAAGAGAGGGGGAACCATTGCTTATCCCACGGATACATTTTACGGCATCGGTTGTGACATCATGAACAAAAAAGCCATTCAGAAAGTTTATCAAATCAAGGAGCGCAATCCTTCCAAGCCTTTCAGTTTCATCTGTTCCGGGCTTAAAAACATCAGCGATTACGCTAAAATTTCAAATTATGCCTACAAAACCATGCGACGATTATTACCCGGTCCGTATACATTTATCATGGAAGGCTCCAGGCTGGTTCCCAAAATCATGCTCACCAAACGCAAAACCGCTGGCATCCGGGTCCCTGACAATGAGATATGCCTTGAACTGGTCAGACAACTGGGAAATCCCATTATCACCACCAGTGCCATAGGGCCCGATGAAATCCCTTATCACGATGCATCCCTGATCCATGAAGATTTTGGCTGCCGTCTGGATGCCGTCATTGATGGCGGGTCGGTGATCGGCAAACCATCCAGTGTGATCTCCCTGATAGATGATATTCCCATCGTTATCCGGGAAGGTATAGGGGATGTCAGTAGTTTTGAGTAATCAGAACTGACGTTACCGATATTGGGGCGGGGCGACTACTCCCCGGCCGGCCGGTAAAGGTAACCGGCATACATCCGGGGGTGGATGACACTCTCGACAAAGGACCTGATGGATGATGAACCGGTAATGTACTTGATCAGGGACCGCCTTTTTTCCCCTGCATAGACAGCCGTTATTTTACCTTTTATGCCGCCCATGCGGCCAGCCCACTCAATGGCATCTTCAAAATTGCCGAGTCGATCAACCAGACCGATCTCAAGGGCTTTTTCACCCGAGAAGATGCGTCCATCGGCAATACTGTCAACCGTTTCGATTTCCAGATGGCGGCCTTTGACAATGGCCGTTACAAACTGTCTGTGAATAGTATCAACAACCTCCTGGAGTAATTTTCTTTCAGCATCGGTCATTTGCCGCGAGGGAGACCCGGTATCTTTGAATTCACCGCTTTTCACCACAACCGGGGTCAACCCGATCTTGGCCAGCAATTCCTGAAAATTCGTAAAGCCCATGATAACACCGATGCTGCCGGTGATGGTACCCGGATTGGCCATAATGCCGTCTGCCCCGGCAGCTACGTAGTATCCCCCGGAGGCGGCCACTGCACCCATGGAAACCACAACTTTTTTCAACTTAACGGTTTTCTCCACCTCCCGGTAGATCTCCTGTGAGGGCCCCACGCCACCACCGGGAGAATTTATCCGTAAAACAATGGCCTTAACGGCATCATCTTCACAAAACCCCTTGATCTGCCCAATGACGGTGGTTGCATCGGCGATAACACCACTGATTTCAACGACACCGACTTTTTCACCCCCCAGCGGTCCGATTCCGGGGTAACTGCACCCGCGGATGCCGAAAACCACCATACCGACCAGGGCGATCCCCCCCACAACCACAATGCTGCTAAAGACCATCAAAAAATAAAGATAGGGATGTCTGCGTGAGAACATAAGGTCACCGGTTACAAAAGAGGGTAAAAACAGCAAGTGCCACTTGACGTGGCACTTGCTGTTTTCTTTTTAATCTGAATTGGAAATGTCCAATTGTATCTGTTGCGCGCTTATCTTGAAAGACTTATTCTTCATCTTCGTTGAATTTTTCTTTGAGATTTTCACGCAAAATTTCACCAAAGCTGGATGTTGCCGGTTTAATATTGCTGACATAATCGTTGAGAAGTTCTTTTTCATCCTCAATTTTGAGTCGCTTAACAGATAGTGCAATACGCCGTTCATCGCTGTTGACATTCATGACTTTGGCCGTCAAAAGATCACCGATGTTGAACTGACCCACCGGCGTTTTAATTTTTTCTTTACTGATTTCAGAAACGTGTACAAGACCTTCCACGCCCTCTTCCAATTCGATAAAAACACCGAAATCGGTAACGTTGGTCACCGTACCGGTGATCTCCTTGCCCACGGCATAGCGTTCCCGCACAGTTTCCCAGGGATCGGGCTGCATCTGCTTGATTCCCAGTGAGAACCGCTCATTGCCCTTATCAATCTCAAGAACAATGGCCTGAACCAGATCACCCTTTTTATACATCTCCGAAGGATGTTTAATCCTCTTGACCCAGGAGATATCTGAAATATGAACCAGCCCGTCGATGCCTTCATCAATACCGACAAACAACCCGAAATCGGTTATATTCTTGATTTTACCCTCAATGGTGGTGCCCACGGGATATTTGGTACTGATCACATCCCAAGGGTTCGGGGAGACCTGTTTCATGCCCAGGGAAATGCGGCGGTTACCAGGGTTGATATCCAGGACAATGGCCTCAACTTCTTCACCGACGCTGACAATTTTGGAAGGATGCCGTACTTTCCGGGTCCATGACATTTCCGATACATGGATAAGTCCTTCAATGCCCTCTTCGAGTTCAATGAACGCGCCGTACTCAGTAAGGCTCACAACCCGTCCGGTAATTTTAGCGCCCACCGGATATTTTTCTGCAGCGCTGATCCACGGATCCTGAGTCAATTGTTTCATCCCCAGTGAAACGCGCTCTTTTTCCAGATCAAGGGTTAAGATTTTCACACGGATGTCATCGCCCACGGCGAACAGTTCCGAGGGATGTTTGACCCGGCCCCATGAAATGTCCGTGATGTGCAGAAGACCGTCAACACCGCCGAGATCAACAAAGACCCCATATTCGGTAATATTTTTGACAATGCCATCAACAACCTTGCCTTCTTCCACACTGGCAAGGGTTTCGGCCCGCTGGGCCTCTAATTCCTGTTCCAGAATCACCCTTCTCGAAAGAACGATATTGCTGCGCTTGCGATTATACTTCAGAATCTTGAAGGTAAAGGTCTGGCCCACCATTTCGTCAAGGTTGCGGATAGGCCGCAAGTCTGCCTGTGAACCGGGCAAAAAGGCCTGGACGCCGATATCAACAGAGAAACCACCCTTAACGCGAGTGGTGATAACACCATCAACGGTGCCATCATCATCATAGGCTTTTTTGATATCTTCCCAGACTTTGACCTTGGCGGCTTTTTCCTTGGAAAGGACGACGACTTCATCTTCCTCATCCCACCATTCCACCATGACCTCGACGGTATCATCCACCTTGGCGTTTATATTGCCTTCTTCATCCCTGAATTCATTGATTCGGATCTGGCCTTCCGACTTATAGCCGATATCGACCAGCACATAATCTTTATCAACCGAAATAATGCGGCCGATAACCACTTCTCCCTCAGCAAAGCGTTTGAAACTCTCCTCATACATATTCATGAGGCTTTCCATGGTCTCTTCACCGTGGGATACTTCTGTTGCGGATGCCATTTCAGTTTCGTCCGAATCGGGTTGGGTTTTCACCTCTTCGTCGGACATAGCAACTGTTTCCGGAATCTCATTTTGAGCTGATTGCTCGGTTACGTCATCTTTAATTATTTCTTCCATTTAACAAAAATCCCCCTTAGCCAATTTTTTTTTGCTGCTTTTTCGATATAAACACAGCATAACCGCCTTTCGTAGCAGATCAAATTCGGAATGACAATATTTTATTTTATATTTTTTTAACCTGCTCTATAATTTTATCAACCACTTCATCAATGGAAAGTGCCGTGGAATCGATCTGAACAGCATCAACAGCAGACTTTAAAGGTGCCAGTTCTCTGTTTTGGTCGTTTTCGTCCCGGCGCCTGATTTCATCAGCGATCTGCTCAAGGGTCCGGTTTCCTCCCGCCGTCATTTCGTTGAAGCGCCTCAGGGCCCGGGCTTTATGGGATGCGGTTAAAAATATTTTAACATCGGCATCAGGAAAAACCACGGTTCCCATATCCCGGCCTTCGAAAACAACACATTGCGCCTTCCCTATTTTTCGCTGCAATTCAAGAAGAAACCGTCTGACAACCGGTCTGGCCGACACATCCGAAGCCAGCATGGAAATTTCAGACGTCCGTATCTGAGCCGTAACATCCCTGTGGTTTAAAAAAAACCGCAGCGCCCCGTTTTCACCACTGGTAAAGGTCAGATGTAAATCAGCGCACAATCGGTCCAATCCATCATCATCATTTGCGGCGACACCCTTTGAATCTGCCGCAAGGGCCACACACCGATACAAAGCACCGGTATCCACATAGCGGTATCCCAGTCGATGGGCCACGGCCCGACTCACCGTTGTTTTGCCTGCTCCGGCCGGGCCGTCAATGGTAATCACCAACCCTGCGGGCCGCTTTTTTTCCGTTTTTTGATTCCGGCTTTCATCCATCATTAGACTCAAGGCATCACTTGTGGCCCAGCACCTTTTCCAGGGCCTTGACAAACTGCTGATTTTCTTCAGGGAGTCCCACATTGACCCGCAAATATTCTTTAAATCCGTAGGATTGCATGGAACGGACAATAATGCCACGCTGCAATAATTTTTCAAAAACAGCCTGGGCATCACAGGCCACATCAATTAAGAAAAAATTGGTCTGGGTAGCAAAATAAGCGACCCCCATTTCATCCAACGCATGATACAGATAGACCAAGCCCTCATGCACCAGGCGGACGCTCTTTTCCAGAAACCCGTCATCATCCAATGCCGCAGCGGCAGCGGCCTGGGCCGGAAGGCTGACGTTAAACGGCAACCTTATGCGATGCAGCAGGTTTGACAGCTCAGCCGGCATAATCCCATAGCCCACCCGCATTCCAGCCAGACCATATGCCTTGGAAAAAGTACGCAGGCTCACCAAAGGACGGGCCTCATCAATATAATCAAGACCTTTTGCCGCATCCGGATCCTGAACGAACTCCAGGTAGGCTTCATCCAACACCACCACAATATTTTCCGGCAAATCCGATAGAAAACGCTCAACATCACGCTTACAGACGACGGTACCGGTGGGATTGTTGGGGTTGCAAATAAAAATCATGCGCGTTGCAGGGGTGATACCCGCTTTCACGGCATCCAGGTCGACATGAAGTTTTGTCAGGGGGACATAGACCGGCGTTGCACCGACACTCCGCACGGTAATGTCATACATCAAAAACGATGGACTGGGGATGATCACTTCATCACCGGGCTGCAACAACGCCTGGGTCAAAAGGGCGATCACCTCATCCGATCCATTACCGATCACAATATTTTCCGATTTTACCCCCAGGTGACCGGCCAGTTTTGCCCTCAGATCATAGGCGGCGCCGTCAGGATAGCGGTGCAGGTTATGCAACGCCTTTTTTGCCGCCGTGACGGCCATGGGCGAAGGTCCCATGGGGTTTTCGTTGGATGCCAGCTTAATGGAATTTTGGATACCATACTCCCGTTCCAGTTCCTCAATGGGCTTACCCGGGGTGTAAGGTGCGATGGACAAAATATGTTCAGGTATGGATATTTTCATAATCTTTCACATCTTTTTAAATCAACAGGCGTACAGCCTTTCCAAAACAACCGTGTCCGCCTACAGGGTCTGGGCGGCATTGATCCCGGCATCAACGGCTTTCATGTTCAATGGAATCAGCTTGGCTTTTTTTGCAAACTCGGTTTTAATACACTCCCGCAAGCAGTCGATATCAACAATTTTGCTGCGGGCCACAAAGGCGGAAAGCGCCACGATATTGGCCGATCGAATACTGCCCAGTGCAATGGCAATTTCGTTGACCGGCACACGCAATTCATCAATATCATCCCGATTGGCACCAATGGGAATCAGCGAACTGTTGATCAATATAACACCGCCGGGTTTGACCACCGTAGCAAATTTCTCCAGGGAGGGACGGTTCATGGCCACCAGATGCATGGGGTTTCTAATAATGGGTGACCCAATGGGCCGGTCACTGATGACCACGGTACAATAGGCGGTACCCCCCCTCATTTCCGGTCCGTAGGAAGGAATCCATACCACTTCCCGCCCTTCCTTCATGGCTGCATAGGCCAGAAGTTTGGCACTGAGCAGAATGCCCTGGCCGCCAAATCCTGCAAATTTTATTTCTGTCTGCATTGGTTTCTCCAAAAAAAAAAAGTAAACGATTGATCCTTCCCCTATTCAGGTACCTTGTAATCCCCGAGTTCATAATAGGGCAGCAGTGTTTCTTCAGCCCATTTCAACGCATCCAGCGGCGTCATGCCCCAGTTGGTCGGACAGGTGCTGACCACTTCCACAAAACTGAAACATTTGCCTTCCACCTGGTACTCAAATGCCTTTTTAATGGCCTTTTTAGCTTTGTTGACCTGCTTGGGGTTTGAACACGGCCTGCCGGGTTATATACCCCGGGGTCACCAGCCGCCAGCAGATTGGCCATTCTGATGGGCATTCCGGTCAGGTCTGTGTTCCGTCCGGTGGGGGCTGTGGTGGCCCGCTGGCCCGGCATGGTGGTCGGGGCCATCTGGCCGCCGGTCATGCCGTAAATGGCATTGTTAATAAAGATGACGGTAAATTTTTCACCCCGGTTGGCGGCATGGATAATCTCACCCATCCCGATGCTGGCAAGGTCGCCGTCTCCCTGGTAGGTGAACACGATCAAGTCCGGTCTGACCCGTTTCATACCGGTTGCCATGGCCGGTGCTCTGCCGTGGGCCGCTTCCTGAAAGTCACAGTTAAAATAATTATATGCCAGGACCGCACACCCGACCGGGGCAATCCCCACGGTTCTTTTCCGGATACCCAACTCATCAATGGCTTCTGCGACGAGCCTGTGAACGATGCCATGGGTGCAGCCGGGACAATAATGCGTATAATTGTCGGTCAGTGCTTTTTGGCGTTGAAAATGTTTTTCCCATTATATATGTCTCCTCCAATTTACGGTGGATTAAAGCAATGCATTTTTTAATCACTTCGATGAATTTTTTCTTCGAGGTGTTGGAATATCCCCGCCGCATTCCCCATAGAACTCTACCGGGCTCTTTGTCCCTTGACACAGCGTTCTACATCTTCCACCATTTGTCCCATGCTCATTTCAATACTGATAACCGCTTTGCAGCTTTCTTTGGTGGCTGCATCAAAAACGGCTTTTTCCGGGAAAGGGAACAGGGTTTTCGGCCGTAAGAGCCCAACTTCAATTCCCTGTTCTTTCATCATATCGATGGCTGTTTTGCAGACCCGGCTCATCGTACCGTAGCTGACAATGAGGATTTGGTAATCATCATCGGTATTATATGCCTCATACTGGATTTCTTCTTTTTCATCTGCGTCGTATTTGGCTTTGAGGGCCAGGTTATTGTTATTGAGTTCTTCCGGGTCCAGGAACAGAGATTTCACCAGATTGCGTTTGTCTGCTTTTTCGGGTGTCCATGCCGTTGGTGGCCCAGTCATCCTTATTTGCTGGGTTCTGTCATCAGATCATCCGGAAATTCCACCGGTTCCATCATCTGGCCGATTAATCCGTCACCCAGGATCATGACCGGACCCCGGTATTTTTCCGCCAGGGGAAAAGCCTTCATGATCATTTCAACCGCTTCCTGTACCCCGTCGGGTGCCAGAACCAGAAGATGGTAGTCCCCATGGCCGCCGCCTTTGGTGGCCTGGAAGTAATCTGCCTGGGAGGGAAGGATGCCGCCCAGTCCAGGTCCGCCGCGCATGATATTGACAAATACAGCCGGACACTGGGCTGCGGCAATATAGGAGATGGCCTCACTCATCAGGCTGACACCGGGACTCGAAGAGGTCGTCATGACCCTTTCACCGGCAGCGGCGGCACCAAAAATCATATATCCGACAGCGACTTCGCTTTCTCCCTGCAGGAATACACCATCCACCTCCGGCAGTCTTTTTGCCAGGTATTCGGCAACCTCCGACTGGGGGGTTATGGGATATGCAAAATAATTTTTACACCCTGCCCGGATTGCGGCTTCACCAATTGCTTCATTCCCTTTCATTAACACTTTAGCCATTATTTTTATCCTTAAATTTAAATATTTTATAGGGTCTTTCTTCTGTTTCAACAATCGTTGATGGCCACATCCGGACACATGGTGCAGCAGGCCGGCCTTTCAGGTACCCGGCCAAAGATGCCAGCACAGTGACGCCGACATCGTCACCCCCGGCATCCAGCAGGGCCAACCCCATAGGATTTCGAATCATACCCGAGACCTTTGGGCTTAAAATAGGCAGATCCGCCTGCATGTATCGTTCCGGCGGCAACACCACCTCAATGCCCATTGCTTCCAGCGCAATCCGTGCCTCACGGGCTCTGAAATAAGGGTTTACCAGATCAAGGTCCGCTATCTGAACGGCCCTTCCACCCTGTCGCTGGTGTGCAGCCAGGTTCACGGCCACCTCGGTCTTGCCGCTGCCGTAATTTCCCACCAGAATCACAATACCATCAAAATCAATTTTGGGGTCACCCATCAGTCAATATCCATTTATTCTTTTCCGCTATCATGAACTGCAATCCGTATACAGGAACCAAGCTGTTCATTTTTAAATAAATCTTAGTTTTATAAAGGCTCAATTCCATAATTGTCAAGGTGTTTATTGCAACCCCGGGCCATTTTCAAGTCCAAGATACCCCCCTTTCTTTTTCTGGTTCCCCGCTTAAAATACGAAGAAAAGGATGCGGGTATGAGTCAATAATCCTTGATGTTCGAGAGGGTTGTGGTTATGATAAATAAATCTTGATAATTTTATGGTGATAAGCCATCATATCATTACTTTGAATTAACATTTGACGGTCTCGTAAAAAGTCCAACTCCTGCGTTGCGCTGCATTTCGCAATCATTCAACGTACGATAAGTACGCCTCATGATAACAAAATTTGCATGCCTTGACATGCAGTGAAGCGTAGCGCTCATTTGAACTTTTTACGAGACCGTCTAAAACCGACTTTTACGAGACCATCAAAATTTAAAATTATTCTACTTCCGGAGGTGCAGTCATGGAATGGAAAAAAAATAATATCCCCTTTAATGCCGGCGATATAAAAGTAAACGAGGGTGAAGATGAGACAGAATTTCAAAATGAAGAATACTCGCCCTGGCAAACGACCTCGCCGGGCGATCTGGGTAAAAAAATATTTCAAAGACCGGACCTGCCGTTGAAAACTATTGGCATTGGTCTTTTAGGGGTTATTGCAGTCATCGTTTTACTGGTATTTGTAACCCGTTCCGACGATGATCTGAACAAAAACAAAATCACCGGACTTGAAAACAGAATTCAACTGCTTGAAAATCAACTGGCCGATATGGGCCAGGCCCTTTCAAAAAAGTGCGGCAGCAAACCAGACGGCAGATCTGGCTACCCGGCTGGACAGGCTTGAAACATCAATACATTCACGAATGGAACAGATCCCCAGCCAACTCAGCACCCTCAAAAAACAGGTCGATACTAAAAAAATCGCGTAAAAACAAAACGCCCAAAAAAATCGCACCCACACCGAGCCGGGCCCCTTGCAGTACGATCAAATACGGCGACACCCTATACGATATCGCCCGTCGCTACGGCGTTACCGTAAAACAGTTAAAACAATGGAACAAACTTCCACCGGGCGGCAGCATCTATCCGGGGCAGAAACTGAAGATGGGGCGTTGATTCCGGGGGCAGCGCCTGTCTGCTCAATTCGTAAAAATTTTCAAAGGAGATGCCCATGCTCACCGATTTTTTTGATTTCAAAGCATTCCCGACAAGTGTCAAAAAGGCATTTATTTTCCTGGTGGTCGGCTGGGTCTGGCATTTTTTCGGTCTATACCAATATTTGTATCCGGGGGAGATACAGCCCCGGCAGATCATCAGTTGCCTGGTCATCTGTATTTTAACGGCCCGGATCATCAACTGGGCCAGGGTCCTGTGCCTCCTCTGTAATATCCTGATTGTCGTTATTTACCTTTTCATAACGATTTCGTATTTCCTGAGCCCCGGAATTCAACCGGTTTTCATAGTGGTAACCCTTATTAATATCGTCCTGTTTTCCCTTTCCACCTATTTTTTCCTTCTCAATGAGTCATCCACTTTTTTCAAGACCTATCATCCAGCCCGGCTCAATGCCGGCGATAACCTGGAAAAATGATCAACGGCATAGGCATTGCGCTGCAGGGCAATGGCCCTTTAGACGGCCGAAATGGTCAAGGCAAACTTCCGATTGACTGAGCGATTAACTGTTAGCTGTTAGCAATTCAATGCCATTAACTTAATACAAACAACCTCTGTTTTGTACCAGGAAGTTACAAATAAAACACAACAACAACGATTCACCATGAAGGACATGGAAAGAAAGATTAAAAAGACCCACGCCTATGGGCGTGTAAACCTTCATGTTCTTCAGTAACTTCATGGTGAAAGGCAGTTTAATTTTATCCCCAAGTAGCCGAAAATAAAATCAATCTTTATAGTGATGCATCCGGTTGCCGCTAAAGTTAATGGCATTGGTTAGCAATTAGCAGAATAATTTCAAGATATTGTGCTAAACGCTAATGACTAAACGCTGACGGCTGATCGCTCATCTTAAGTTAATATCGCCATAAACCGGATAAGACCGGTTTGGTCATTGACATACCCGTTTTATTTTTTATATCATCAAAACCAGTTCCACTGATACCGACGCCGGTCTGATCCGATGCTTTTCATTTTGCGCAATGCCTTTGCCCTGGTGCGGCCCCCGGGTCATCATGCGGAAAGAAACCGGGCCATGGGGTATTGCCTGTTCAACAATGTGGCCATCGGGGCCATGGCGGCCCGAAAAAACCTGGGGCTCAAACGGGTGCTCATTGTCGACTGGGATGTCCATCACGGCAACGGCACCCAGCACTGCTTTGAAACGGACCCGACGGTTCTTTTTTTTTCCACCCACCAGTTCCCCTGTTTTCCCGGAACCGGGCTGTAAACGGAAACCGGCCGGGGGCCCGGGGAAGGCTTTACCGTCAATCTGCCCCTGCCCTCAGGGTATGGCGACGGTGAGATGGTGGCCCTCTACGAAACCCTGCTGCGCCCCATGGCCCTGGGGAAAAAGACAAAATGGGGACAGGCAAGATGATCGTGTTGTTTTTTTGACGAAAATCAAGAGAGGAGTATATTATTGCCAGAATACCCCGAATGGTGATTGCAGGCGAGCAGGCGGTTTATCATGCCTGGGGTGTTGAATCATTTATTTCACTCTAACCTCTTCAACTTCTTTTTATTTCTCAAGCCCCCCCCCCCCTACGAAAAAATGGGGACAGGCAAATAATGTTAGACAATTTAATATCCATGTGATAGTGATGTCTGTGTGGTTGTTTGAGAAAAACTAAGAGGAGCATATTATGGCCAGAATACCCCGGATGGTAATTGCAGGCGAACAGGCGGTTTATCATGTAATGTCCAGGACTGCTTTAGATGGCTTCCCTTTTGGAGATGCGGAAAGAGAATATCTTGTTTCGCTCCTCAACCGGCTTCGCAAGGTCTATTTTGCTGAAATACTGGGTTTTTGCTGTATGGGAAATCACTTTCATCTGCTGGCTAGCATGCTGCCGGAAGCTGATTTCTACAGATAAAGAGATCAAGCTGGACGGTCTCGTAAAAAGATCCGAGATCTGTTACGCGCCATTTTGTAAGACATTCAATGTGCGACAAGTACGCCTCATGGTGCCCCTTTTTCCTGGGATTCGAACATTTTACCAGACCGTCTATCCGAATTTCAAAAGACATCAAACTGGGATTTTCACGATATTACAACCGGCGGCATAACCGGCGGGGATTTTTCTGGGGAGACCGATTTAAAAGTGTTATCGTTGAAAACGGTCAGACCCTTATCAACTGCCTGGCCTATATCGACCTTAATCCGGTGCGGGCCGGCATGGTTGAAAAGCCGGAAGAGTATCGGTGGAATTCTGGTGGATACCATGTTCAGACCAACAATAAGGATGGATTTCTGTCCCTTGATTTCGGCCTTAAGGAGTTCAATGTTCTCGATGCAGACGAAAGACTTCCGGTTATACCGAAAGTTCCTTTATGAAAAGGGTTCCAATACTGCCGGAGAAAGGTTCTCAAATAGCTGAAAAAACAGTTGAAAAAGAAAGAAAAAGAGACTTCAAAATAAGTCAGGTGGACCGTTTTAAATACCGCACAAAGGTACTTTTCCGATTCGGGCATCATTGGCTCAAAAGAGTTCTTATCCAAGAACTACCAGCGATTCAAGCACCATTTTCAGTCAAAGAACGATAAAATCCCCAAACTGATTTCCGGCCTTGATGGTGTTTATTTCTTTGAGCGGCTGTCATCCGCCTGATGTTTCAGCCAATCTGCGACCAGGCTATGAACAATGATTACAAACCCTTCCCCGTTCGGGTTCACTGTACGCACAGAGTTCATGATACCATCTTTACTCTCCTTAATGTTCAGCCCTTCACCGTGTCCAAGGCATTACCCTTGGCATTTGGCTACTATGGCCTCTGCTGACTTCTGTATTCACACCATTCCAATTGCTCAGCATGACGCCGTACATCATCATTCCCTGTATGCCTTCTTTGTTTCGTATCTCACAGACTGGGCAGGACACTCCTTGCCTGTGCCGGGATGTTTGGAAACCGGAACCCCACCGGTGATTTCACTGGAAATAATTTTATACTGCATGGAATACAGATCTCCCCGGATAAGAACGTGAACTTCCGATATGCAAACCGTATCATTTACCGTATCTCCTGTTCCTTGGGCTTAATCATGTTGTGCTGACTTACCCAGAGACTCGGCCTTATATGATATTTCTGTTCGTCGCCTCATATCTTTGCACTTAGGCTTCCTTCAGACCCCACCTCACGGTAACGCCCTTGCCATCGGCTAGTAATTAATGTTACGTTTCACAACGTTACATGGAACACTTACAGGGGACTTAAACCCCATTAGTTCACGCCCATGCCGGGCGTACACAAATAGTCATTAACTTAAACATGTAATTTAATTAAATCTTGTAATTTAAATTAGTTATGATATACTATCAGCCAACATTAAATATAATTCAACTTTGCGAAAGGAGAAAAAAATGTCAAAAAATATTCAAAATTCTTGCGATATTGGCATGGATGCTGCTTTCCAATTCTTGTGCCAAACTTGTTAGCTATCTGAAAAATATCATCTTTTCTCATGAATTTCTTTCACGTCACAGAAATTCCACCAAGGCCTTCACCAGAAAACGAAAACTACCTTTTCATACGCTACTTTTCTTTTTGATTAACCTTGTTAAAGGCTCATATCAAGACGAGCTTGATAAATATTTTCAAACTATCCACCGTTTTGAAGTCGCAAAACGAATTGTATCGAAAGTCGCGCTATCAAAAGCTCGGATGAAACTTGGATATACTGCTTTCATTGAACTCAACCGCCACCTGGCTGATTATTTCTACCGAAAATTTAAACCCCTCACATGGCATGGTTTCAATCTGTTGGCAGTTGATGGCACCACATTGCGTTTGCCGCGCATAGAGGTAATCGCCAAACATTTTGGTGCCTGGAATCCCAGAAACGGTGGTGAATGCCCAATGGCCAGAGGATCTCAATTGTTTGATCCCCTTAATAAAATTTCTCTTGATGCCATCATAAGTCCAAAAGAAATCGGTGAACGAGAACTCGCAGCAAATCATTTTTTAAATCTGCTCCCCGAAGATCTGGTCTTGCTTGACCGCGGGTACCCAGCCTACTGGTTGTTTAACCTTATCCTCTCTCTGGATGCCAATTTCTGTGCCAGGATTTCTTATAAAAAATGGAAAGTCATCCGAAAGTTTTATAACTCCGGAAAAACAGACACCATCATATCTTTGCCGGCCCCTGGAACATCTATCAGGCAATGCCGTGAGATGGGCTTGGATATCCTGCCTTTAAAGCTCCGACTCATCCGTGTCGAGTTGGATACTGGGGAAACAGAAATCCTCATTACCTCCATAGTTAACCAAAAAGCATATCCAACAGATATCTTTATGGAATTGTACCATAAACGGTGGCCTGTAGAAGAAGATTATAAAACCATGAAATGCTGGCTTGAAGTTGAAAATTTTTCCGGTAAGTCCGTTTTATCCGTATACCAGGATTTCCATGCAAAAGTATTTTCAAAGAACTTGACATCCGTTCTGGCATTTCCCACACGGGAAATAATCGAGCAAAACAGCAAAAACTGTAAACATCCGCGTCAAATCAACTTTGCCCAGGCGTTATCAAAAGTCAAAAATGTTATCGTGCTGTTGTTCAACCACATGGGAGAAAGTATCACCAAATTAATTTCTGATCTTCATGAAATTTTTATCAGAACAACTGAACCGATAAGACCCGGCAGACAATTTCCACGAAACCATAAAAGCAGACGGAGATTATTTAACCTGAACTATAAACCTGTCAGCTAAAGTTAATGACATTTAACCTCTTCAGCTTCTTTTTATTTCTCAAGCCCCCTCTCCTGCAAACTATTATTACCCGTCTTTATTCAACTGCCCTCATGGCCGGACAGCACTGGATGGCTTTCCTTTTGGAGATGCGGAAAAAGAGTATCTCGTTTCCCTGCTCAACCGGCTTCGAAAGGTCTATTTTACTGAAATACTGGGTTTTTGCTGTATGGGGAATCATTTCCATCTGCTGGCTCGCATGCTGCCGGAAGATAATTTTACAGATAAAGAGATAAAGAAAAGATACGAACTCTGTTATGGTAAAGACGGGGATTTTGCAGAAGGACAGATTCCCTTTTTCCGGACAGGAAATGGTCAGTCTGTTAGAGTTTGTAAAAGAGATCAAACTGGACGGTCTCGTAAAAGTCCAACTCCTGCGTTGCGCTACATTTTGTAATCATTCAATGTACGACAAGTACGCCTCATGATTGCAAATTTTGCACACCTTGAATTTGAACTTTTTACGAGACCGTCTAAATCCGACTTTTAATAAACCATCAACCTGGGCTTCTAGTAA
>CALNYM010000017.1:0-266870 GCA_942490765.1 uncultured Desulfobacterales bacterium
TCATGCGTCGCATGACGACGGTCGATGCGTCCAAGGAAATTGCCGTACTCGTGGATCCCTACTCGACGGGGTGTCTCATTGCCGAAGAAATCGCCAAGCGAGGGTACAAAATTATCGCCTTGTGGACCAAGGGATTTTCCGAAGACATTTTTACATACGTGCCAATGTGTCGTGTGAAAATTTAAATTATTTTGCCGAGCTACAAGATGAGGGAAATCTTGGAGAGACGGTAAAGGCCATTTACAAGGCGGCAGGAAAATACCGTGTCGTTACCGTCATTGCAGGTGGAGAGGCGGGAGTCGACATGGCCGATGCCATCTCGGAACGAATGAATGTTCGTACCAATGGTACCGATATTCCAAATCGTCGGGATAAAAAGCTTCAGCAAGAGCTTATTAAAAAGGCAGGACTACGTTCGGTCCGTCAAGCTGGCGGAGACAAGTTTTCCGACGTGGAACACTTTCTCAAGACGGAAGAATACCCAATCGTGCTCAAGCCTGCTCGAGTCTGCGGGAAGTGATGGAGTCAAGCTCTGTCACAACTTTAACGAGGCCAAGGAACATTTTGACTTGCTCATGAAGAGCCAGCTGGTAAACGGCGGTGATGATCACCGTTGTGCTTGCTCCAAGAGTTTCTTTTGGGCAAAGAGTACGTGGTGGACCATGTGTCGCGTGATGGAGAACATAAGACAGTCATGGTTTGGGTTTACGACAAGCGTCCAGTCAACGGTTCAGCCTTTGTTTACTTTGGATGTGTCCCAGTTGCTTCCCGATTCCCTCAGAGGCAAAGATTTTGATTCCATACGTAAGACGAGTGTTGGATGCCATGGGAATCGAGAATGGTCCGTCGCATGGTGAAGTCGGGATGACTCGGGGCGGCCTTGTCTCAACGAGATGAACTGTCGTGCTCATGGCGGAGATGGAAACTGGCGTCCACTTTGCCGTGCCTTGACGGGAGGCTACCCTCAAGTGGAAGCCTCTACGATGCGTACTTGGACAAGAAGGCCTTCGCGATGTTGCCCGACAAGCCCCACCCTTTACGCATCTGGTCAGGAAGTCATTCTCGTGTCGTACTCTCGTGGCAAGGTGACGGCAACGTCTTGCCTTCGAAACCATCAAGAATCTCGAGTCTTTCGTCTACTTGGAAACGGGAGTCAAGGTTAAACTCTGGTCCAGCATACTGTCGATCTCTTTACCGGCATTAGCAGTGTCATTCTCATGCATCGCGATGCTGATATTCTCGAACGAGATATTCAAACGATTCGACGCATGGAAAAGACCAATCAGCTCTTTGAGTACGAACAGCGTCCTGAACTCTTTAGCTCGCCTTGTTTCGCCATGCGAAAGCGCAGTGGTTCCATCAATGGTGCCCATCGACGTGTCATTTCGTCCGACCGTTGCTTTCCCTAGAGGCAGCACCCCCAATTTTATTTTTACGTCATCGCACACTCACTACACCCAGCACAACTGTCACTTTTAACTACGCTAAAGCAATAGATTTAAATTATCATTGAAATTTATTCTAAAACGTAGTAGTTTACTAGCTAGCTACTTGTAGATAGGTACTGCGATGTACGAGTTGTAGATAGCTAGAGCGTGCTGTTGCTAAGGAGAGGGTCCTCGAGATCGCCCTTGCCTTCCAGAGCCTCTTCTAGAGCATGAACGGCCCTTTCGGTAGTGGCATCCAAGTCGCCTCGTACTAAAGTAGAAGAAGAAGAGAAAAAGGAAAGAATATATCATTAGAAACATCAAACAAACGCTAAGAATCACACAAATGTAATAGTCGTACCTACTGGAGACATGTTGGGTGTATTCTTACCAGTAGCAAGCCATTGCCATATTTCACGTACTCTTGTCAGTCGTTTCTTTTTGGTTTGCTGATGCTGTAGAGTCAGAGGACTGGCTCGGAACGAACCTTGCTTGTACAACGAAGGTCCGCTTCACTAGGTAATTTGCGTGCTTTTTAGCCTTGACCAGCGCGGTTCGCTCTTGAACGTCCATTTCATCCAGCTTGTCACGAATTGGCTTGCGACCCATTTTGGGAGTCGTCATTGGCGTCTTGAGCGCTTCTGCCGCTTCTTCTTCAGGGCGATTTGACCCAATTTTAACGGCTGGCAAGAGATTGACAACGACGCTCATGATGCAAATGACCAGCAATACCAAAAAGTACTTATACACGTGAGCTGTACAATAGTCTTCCAAGCTGCTAATTTCCGTCGTTCCCTCAGAATTGGTAAACCATCGAGCACCGACTTGATACAAGGCAATACACAAAAATGTTGGGCAATCCACCCATTAAAAAGAGATTGACGGCACTGGCTTGGGCTTTTCTTGTCTCCGGTGGTGCTTTCGTTGTAAAAAGCATTTATAGGCAGACGATACAGCAAAGATTTCACCAATACCAATGAGCGTATATGAAAAGACTTGCCACAAGACAACGACTTGTGTTCCATCGGTATCAAAGGCGGAATGAATCTTGTATTCCACCATTAGGGCACAGGCAATCGCCATGGCTCCCAAGGCTGATCCAATGGCAAACTTGTACGTGGTTGGACTTTAATGTTTGCCCTTGGCCAATTGCGGATACATGATGGCTCCAATGAGGTATCCAAAGAAGGCGACGGAAATGGCATCAGCATTGTTCATACTGGCAGCATCAATCCATCCAAAGGCCTTTTTCATGACGGTTCCTTGGACAATAAAGGTGGTTGCCATTTTGCGAATAGGTACTAAATGGGATAAATGAGAACCAAATCATGAAAACAGTGACAATGCTAAAGGACGATCCTGATAAGCCACCACAATGTGTTTTGCTTTTTGGAAACGGGTCGACTCCGAACACAATATAAACATCTAAAAAAGCATCTTTGAGGATTTCCATACGCTGTTTTGAATTCAATTCGGCCTCTATATCGATATTGTTAATACGAATTGAGAGGTAATGAAGAAGTCTCATGGAAAGTGATGCAAACAATTCATCCTTATTTTTGAAATACAGGTAAAGGGTGCCGGGGCTTAATTCAGCTTTTTTGGCAATATCTTCCATGGTTGTTTTATGGAACCCTTTGGAAGAAAAAATCTTCTTGGCTGCAATGATGATTTGCTGGCGCCTTCTTTCCTTTTCTCGATTTTTTCTCTCCTGTATTCCCATTATAATATGAATCCTATTTATTCCCTATACAGCATTACAGTTCTTGTTACTAATTTGTCAAGTATTTTTTATTCATTTTTTTAAATCTTATTTCTTTTACACGGCGTGAAGACCTTTCGTAGTATCGATATTATTGATAAAACAAATAGTTAAGATAAATGCGGATTTTTAAGAAAAACGATCTGGTGAGCTATGACCGGCTTGGAAAGGACCCTGTTAATCGGTCAAATGACAGGAATTGATGAAAAGGAATGGCCCATGGCTGATGAATAGATGGAACAGGGATATTGAATTAAGAAATGGATGGCAGGCTTGACCTTATCGCAGTAGTTTTTCCAGGGCTGGATCATCTACAATTCGATTAAGTGTTTCCTTGTGCCTTATAATTTCAGAAAGATTTTTAAACGACAGTTTAAGGGTATAATATTGGCTCTCAAAGTGCGGTGGCGGGAGAAGACTGATACCTGATCCGAGCTTCAGGCATTTTATTTCCTTTTCAAACTCTTTTTCAGCCTTGCATATAGCCGGATACCGGCGCTGTTTTAGATAAAACCGGAGTTTGGCTGTTTTCTGGTTGCGGTCCAATTCCGGGTCGGCAACCACATCCTGTACAACGGGGACATTGATCAGATCCTGAACCGAAATCTCTTCACGAGATGAAATTTCGGTAATTAGCGTAACGATTTCCCTCTGTTTATTCAAACTGGCCCTGAGTTTTATAAATAAATCGTTGATGGCCAGGCCATCATTGGTCTCCATTTTTTCAAGGGTCAGGGCCACCGGCAAAGAAATATTTTCTGAAAGCAGATTGTCCTGAATCTTTCGGGGAAGCCGGCTGATTTTTTTAATTTTATGAATGGCACCAATATTGTCTGGCAGATTCAGTGCCCTTGCCGCCTTAACCAGTTGCGCATCATCATTGAAGCAACCTGCCAGCAGATTCAGTGCCCGGGATATTTCGATCAGATTAAGGGGCCTTTGCATCGAGTTGTCAGCAATGGCTAGTTGGGCACACTCGAAATGAGTGTTGTGGGCACTGAGCAGTCTGCTGTCAATTTCGGACAAGCCCAGTTGTCTGCTCGCTGTTATCCGTCGAAATCCACATATTATCCTGAGCTTACCGGAGGTTTCCTGCAAGACCGGAGGGGCGATGAGGCCCGTTTTGTCGATGGATAAAACAAGATCATCCGTATTATCCCAAGTGGATATGCGGTATGTACGGTCTTCTTCATCAATTGACGCCAGATTTACACTACAGGCTTTAAAGGCCATGTTTTGATCCGGTAAGTAATGTCAATGCTTCAAGGTATTTGCTTCTTGTCTGGGTGATAATTTCCTCCGGCAGGGATGGCCCGGGAGGCGTTTTGTCCCAGGTCAGGGAATTCAGATGATCTCTAAGATATTGCTTGTCAAAACTTTTTTGAGCACCCCCCGGGGCATAGGATGCTTTGGGCCAGAATCTGGATGAATCAGGCGTCAAGAGCTCATCAATCAGGATAAGGTCTTTTCCAATAAGGCCGAACTCAAATTTTGTATCGGCAATAATAATACCTTTGCTGGCAGCCAGCTCGGACCCTTTTTTGTAAATTGCCAATGTTAATTTTCTGACCTGGTCGGCCAATGCCGTGCCGATGAGATTTTCAGCTTCCTTATAGTCTATGTTTATATCGTGTAGCCCTTCATCGGCTTTTGTTGAGGGTGTAAAAATGGGGTGCGGCAGTTTTTCTGATTCCTTAAGACCCGGGGGTAATGTGATACCGCAAACATGTCCTGATTTTTGATACGATTTCCATCCGGAGCCTGAAATATACCCACGGGCAATGCATTCAACCGGCAAAGGGACAGCTTTTTTTACCAGCATGCTCCGGCCACGCAGTGACTCTGCGTAAGGCCTGCAGATTGAGGGATACGCATCAACATCTGCTGTGATAATATGGTTTGGAACGATAGATTTCATAATATCAAACCAGAAAAGTGAAATCTGGGTCAGAATGATTCCTTTGCCTGGCAATGGATCGGGCATGACAACATCAAAGGCGGAAATCCTGTCGCTTACCACCATCAGCAATGTATCACCAAGGTCGTAAATATCCCTGACCTTTCCTCGTTTAACCAGCTTTAAATTTTGAAAATCTGTTTCGATTACAACCTTTTTTGTTTCCATTGAAAATGCTTTCGCTCCTTATTTCTTGCCCATTTAGTATCCATCCACAAAAAAAATTCATCATGAATAATTTAAAAAACAAGATAAACCGTCACTTCGCTATGAAAGTGATTTTTGTGATTTCAGAAAGAAATTAACAAATCGCCGTAAAACCACAAGTGTCGTTTCATTAATATCAAGAAACTCGATTCCGGTTTCAAATCTTTTTTCCTGGCCCTTACCGCAATGGATCACCCTTCCTTCAATATCCACCAGATCGTTATCAAGGCCGATTGATATAGACAAGCGTTGATGCTTCTCTATGGGAAAAACAGTTTCCAGCAGTATTCCGGATTGAGAGACATTGAGGGTTCTCCCCATACCCTGCTTTACGATTTCGTTATTCTCGTTGACACATAAATAAGACAGATTCAGTGAATCAATTCTCTTATGGTTTCTTTTTTCAATTTTGCTCATATCAATTTTCCAGTCAGGTAAAACGTCTGATGTATTGATTGTCTTCAGCGTTTTGTCTTCACATGGGTATTGCACATAATCATTGAAGTTGCTGAAATACAGGTTCCCAAATTTGTTACAATATTCCTGAAAGTTAAAGACAGCTGCTCATATTCCTGCTGGAGATTTTCCACGTCAACCTGGATTGTTTCAAGTTCCTGGGAGGCGAACACCGAAGCTGAATACGGTTCATGTCCGATATCCACAAATGGAATATTGCCAAAATAGTCTCCATGTCCAAGTTCCGAAAGAAGCATCATGCCATGATCGGTCTGCCTTACGATAAATGCTTTTCCATTTATAATTTTAAACATTTTTTTTTCGGTTTGTCCCTGCGATATCAGTGGTCTTAAATCCTTAAGCGGATATTCCGCCATGTTGGGAATAATGGAAGTTTCAACATGTCTCTCGGTCACTCGTTTCAATCTTCTGTCCAGACTTGTCATTATATTTTTTAATTGCGATGACATGGCGGTATATTCTCTTGAAAGGCGTTGTGAATCCAGAACACCCAGTTGAACATTGCCCCTGGCAATGGCGGAAGCACTGCGCCTGCTTCCCCTCGTCATGAGAGAATCGAGGCTTCCAACAAATGCACCGTCACCTATTTTAAGAATTGTCAAAGGTCCCTTGGCGCTCTCTTTAACAATATCAACTTGACCTTCCAGGATAATCCATATCCAGTTGCCGTGCTTCCCCTCCTCGACAATTCTTTCCCCTTCATAAAATTCCTCTTCATCGACGACATGCATATAGTCGACCAAGGGGCCCCTGATTATCGTCTTGGCCGCTTCTTTTTCAGAATTGTTCCAGGATAGCGCTTTATTAACCCCAACGTATCCAAGATTTTTGATAAGGCCATCGTCAAGCATTTTCAATGCATTGAGGATAACTTCCATTCTGCTTTGTGTAATTACCCTGGCAACATTGACCGGCTCCTGCCTGAACTCGAATTCACCCCGGGTCCATCCAAAAAAGGAATAGACGGCATCAAGGCCCTTCAAGTTACCGATGGAACCGTTTATCGGATTTCCCTTGGTGAAATAGACAATACCAACCTCCGGAGAATATCGGCTCATAATGCGCAAAATACCGGAGCTTCCGTTTGCCCCCAGCAGTTGGAAGATATCTGCCAGGCTGAGGAAATCGAGATTACCTGCGAGAACTATTTTATTTTTCATAAGAAACTATTATTCTGCCCATTTCAATTGTCTCTGAAGAGATTGCAATGTTAATTTCAAGATCTCTTTCAAAGTAGTGCCAACGCCATATCCATTGACCGCACTTGAGGAAAAGGAGGGAACCTTCAGTTGACGATTCAGATTTCGTTCCATTTCGGCAATGGTCATAATCGGTATGGATTGATCCGCCAAATCCCGTTTATTATATTGCAGAACAAGTGGTACTTTAAAAATATTGATATCATTTTCCCTCAAATTTTTCTGCAAATCTTTAAGGGAAAGCATGTTTTTTTCACGTCTGACGTCCAGCGAATCCGCTACAAATACAATCCCGTCCACCCCGCGCAATACAAGTTTTCTGGTGGAACTGTACTGCACTTGTCCGGGAACGGTGTATAACTGCACTCGAACGTCACAGTCTTTTATTTTCCCAAGTCCCATGGGGAGAAAATCAAAGAAAAGCGTCCGGTCTCCATCCGTATTAATAGAGACCATTTCACCGGCAATTTGTTTTTTGTAGGACCTGAAAATAAATTCAAGGTTGGTTGTTTTGCCACACCTGCCAGGACCGTAATATACTATCTTGCATTCAATTTCACGTCTTTTCAAATTAAAAACAGCCATACCATCCAACTCCAATACAAAAAAGCGTGTTAGTATCGCGGATTATTATTTACAGACTATTTCCTCACAGTTCTCTTTAAAGTAAAATTTTCAATAAACCATAACCGTGTGGCACCGCTTTAGGTAGCAAAACAAAAATAGTGTATCAACGCAAATTAAAAAATATTTTTACGCTTTGAAAGAATAGAGACCAAGACCCATATTCCAGTACTCTCATAGAAAAGATCAAAAGGCAATTAATTCATCCCAAATGATCGGGGCTGTTTTTATTTTAAATGACACGACTGTTTTAGCGCTTCAATTACGATGATCTGTTTTCTCTTTAACTTTTGTTTGTTCACATAAATACAAAGTGCCATATGTCGGGTTTTTAAATGCTGATGATTTTTATATCCAGGCTGAGATATCCCTTTTTAGGACCGCTGTTAATTTCCGCTTTGTCGTATATTAACCCCGCGCCTTTGAATATGGCAATGGGCGAATAAAATTGAATATCATCAAACTGAAACCCGATAACAAAATTATCTATAAGCGCCCTATCCTTTTTTGAAATGACAAAACTGATAATGTTCCCGCTTTGATAGTTGACATCCAGTTCAATAAGGCGATCTTTTTGCCCCTCTTCTTTCACAGTGATGCTGATTGAACTGATATCAATAATTTCTATTTCCCGGTTTCGCTTACTTATCTCTTTTCGGGTGGCTGCTCTATCCGTTAACAGTGATTCAATACCTTCTTTTTTTAAAAGCGTTTCCAGCAGCAGATGTAGTTCTTCAAGTTGATTCGGTGAAAACAAATCCCCGGTGTGCCACTCATGAAATTGTTTGACGGCGTTTTTCGGCAACTTCATGGCGATGTGGCAACGCAGAATATTTTTAGCTGCAATCAGACGAGTGCTTTTTTTCGGAAGCAATTTGTTTAACTCGTTGATGGCACTTTCGTACTGCCCGAATTTTGCAAGGGCGATGGCACTCGACAAATCGGCGGAATCCTGGGTACCATCGCTTGTGAAGGCAAATATTTTTTTGATCAACTGTTGGTTTTTATCGGACAATTCAGGTGCCGTGGGGGCATTTTGAAGATTTTTAATCGCTAAATTAACATTTTTGAGTTTGTTTGTAATTGTTTTTACAAGCACCTGAGTATTTTTATCTGAAACTGAATTTTTCAACATATCTAATGCGTTATGGTATATTGTCGCTGCATTGGTCAACAGCCCCTGGGTTTTGTATAGCTCAGCCTCATGAAGCATTTTCATAATATTTTTTAAATGTGCGACCGTATTTTTTCCGCCGGCCGGGGGCTCTTCATCACCGGATAATGGTTTTTTTAGAGATTTAATTTTTGCCATTATCATACCGACCACTTGTGGGCCGTTTTTAATTTGCTTGTTTTTATTGACAATATCGGCTGCGGAATAAAATTTTACCAGGGCTTCTTCCGTAAACCCCTGGGCGCGGTATATTTCTGCTTCATTCAGTAATGCCTTGACCTGCTTCATCATATCCATTTGAATGTCCGTGACCTGCTATCTGTTCAAAAAATGATTTTTCAGATTGTTGCCGGTTCGCCATCTGCTGCGTATATTAAATATTTTTTTATATCCTGCTTTTATACGGATTGTCAATATTCCAGAAGGATATAAATATATTGACATTATTGGCCATTATGCTAACAATTTTTTTTTACATCGAATTATTATCAACCTACTAATCTTAAGGAGCGTAAATATGGACAGAAAAGTAACTGTTGTAGGCGCAGGCAATGTCGGTGCCACGGTAGCTCAACGACTGGCTGAAAAAGAACTTTGTGATGTTGTTCTCATCGATATTATCGAGGGTGTACCCCAGGGAAAGGCACTCGATTTAACCGAAGCAGCGCCTATTGAAAAACATGATGCACATCTCATCGGCGCCAATGATTATAAACCTTCCGAGGGATCCGATATCGTCATTATCACCGCTGGAATTCCCAGAAAACCCGGTATGAGTCGTGATGATCTTATCAGCACCAATGCCGGAATCATGAAAAACGTCACCCGGGAAATCGCCAAACTTTCTCCGGAAGCCGTTCTGATTATTATCAGTAATCCCCTGGATGCCATGTGTCACGTGGCCTATGAGGCCAGTGGATTTCCAAAAAACAGGGTCATCGGCATGGCCGGTGTCCTTGACTCCGCCCGATTCCGCGCCTTTATTGCAATGGAACTTGATGTCTCCGTTGAAAACACCCATGCATTTGTCCTTGGCGGACATGGCGATACCATGGTGCCTCTGCCCCGATACTCTACGGTGGCGGGTATACCTATAACAGAACTGATGTCCGAAGAAAGAATTGACGCACTGGTGGAAAGAACAGCAAACGGTGGTGCCGAAATCGTCAGTCTGCTGAAAACCGGCAGTGCCTACTATGCACCGGCATCGGCCGCCGTGGAAATGGCTGAATCAATCCTCAAGGACAAGAAAAAAATTCTTCCCTGTGCCGCCTACCTTGAAGGCGAATATGACATTAATGGCCTGTTCATTGGGGTCCCGGTGAAGCTCGGTACCAAGGGAATTGAAAAGGTGATTGAAATCGTTCTCACCGATGCGGAAAAAGCAGCCCTGAAAAAATCAGCCGATGCTGTACAGGGGCTCAAGGATACGTTAAAAAAACTTGAAGCAAAATAATCTTTGGTCAGAGCGGGTCTGCCAGAGCCGTTATGACCGCTCTGGCGGCCGTTTGATTCATTGTGGGCAGCGTGCTCAGTTCTTCGAGGGTGGCTGCCCTTATTTTTTTAAGACTGCCAAAATGCCTCAGCATGACCTGTTTGCGTTTCTTCCCGATTCCGGGAATTGAATCCAGCACGGAGCCTTTGGAGGCCTGAGACCGTCGCTGCCGGTGAAAAGTAATGACGAATCGATGGGCCTCGTCTCTGACCGTTTGGAGAAAAAGTAAGCCGTCCCCTTCCCTTCCCCAGTTAATCGGATTCATACGGCCGGGTTTATAAATTTTATCCGTGCGCTCACCTTTTTGATCGTTTTTCTTTGCAATGCCGATGAGCGTAAACCGGTTTTCCAGCCCCAGTTTCCGGATAACCGACAGGGCAATGCCGATCTGTCCCTTGCCACCGTCAATAACGAGAAGGTCAGGGTACGGTTCCGGATTGTGGTTGAAACGTCTTTCAAGTACTTCGGCCATGCCCGCGTAATCATCCGATCCGGAAACAGAATGAAGGCGGTATTTGCGATAATCCGGTTTGCTGGGTCTGCCGTTGATGAACACCACCATAGCCGATACCGCCTGGGTTCCGGAAAGGTTTGAATTGTCAAAACATTCGATCCGGTGGGGGAACCGGTCCATTAAAAGACGTTGCTGCAGTCTGACCAGCAGTTCTTTACGGTCGGTAAGGTCGGTAATATGATTTTTTAGGTGCTGGTCCGCATTTTGCCGGGCTATTTCAAGCAGACGAACTTTTTCACCCCGTCGGGGGTGCAGAATTTTAAGCTTTATTTTCTTGTTTTCCCAGAGCCATTCCTCCAGCAGGTGCCCATCATCCAATACAACAGGCGTGAGGATCTCGGATGGCATCAAATTTTGATTATCATAATACTGTTTGATAAATGACCCCATTATTTCGGCATCTGTCGCCATGGTGGGTGAAAAATTAAAATTCACTGAGCCCTGGAGATATCCGCCGCGAACCGTCAGGAGCGTGACCGCGGTGGCTTCGGGACCCGCTGCCATTCCGATCACATCCCGGTCTTTGAGATCCGTGGTGACCACCACTTGTTTTTCAAGGGTTTTTTCTATGGCAAACAGTTTATCCCGAAGAACCGCAGCTTTTTCAAAATCCCTGACCTGTGCTGCAGCGAGCATCTCTTTTTTGACTTTGGCCGCCAGTTCACGGGTCCTGCCCTTTAAAAAAAGAATCACCTCCCGAACCATCTGATCATAATCGTTTTTTGCAATATCCATGCAGCAGGGGGCCAGGCAGATTTGCATCTGAAAGTTAATGCAGGGGCGGGCCCTTGTTTTGAATTCACGATCGCTGCATTTGCGCAGTTTAAAGGTTTTATTGACAATTTTCAAAGTGCTGCGAACCGCACCGGCAGATGAAAACGGCCCGAAATAAAGGTTTCCGTCATTTTTAATTCTGCGAACAACGGTTAACCGGGGATAGGGATGGGTTGTGTCTATCCGCAGAGCCGGATAGCGTTTGTCATCTTTTAAAATGACATTATACCGCGGCCGATATTTTTTGATCAGCGTGGATTCGAGAATCAGGGCTTCTTTTTCACTTGCCGTGAGGATGGTATCAAAATTTGCAATTTTTCTGACCAACACCCGGGTTTTCACGTCAAGTTGCTCAGGCGCCTTAAAATAAGATGACAGCCGTTTTTTAAGATTCCGGGCTTTACCCACATAAATGATACTGCCGGTATCATCGGACATGAGATAAACACCCGGCTCAGAGGTCACCCGAGATAATTTTTCAACATGATTTTTCATAAAAAATAACGCTTACAATTCAAATAACATCAACTTTTTTAATGCCTCGATGCGGTCTCTGAACCGGGCCGCCTTTTCAAACTCAAGATCCCTGGCGGCAAGGTCCATCTGCTTTTCAAACTGCTTTATTTTAGCACTGATATCATCCGTGGAGGAAAAATCCGACAATGATTCTGCGATCATTTCAGCATTTTCACCGGTCTGCTGGTATTGTGTCATAAAAACAGGAACGATTTCTTTCCGGATGGTTTCAGGTGTAATGTGGTGGGTTTTGTTATTTGTCTGTTGAATTTTTCGACGACGACTGGTTTCTCCAACTGCCGTTTTCATGGACGCCGTTATCTTATCCGCGTACATGATAACCCTGCCGTTGACATTACGGGAAGCCCGCCCGCACGTCTGAATCAACGATCGTGTAGATCGAAGAAATCCTTCCTTGTCGGCATCCAGAATCGCCACCAGGGTCACTTCCGGCAGATCAAGCCCTTCCCGCAGCAGATTGATGCCCACGAGTACGTCAAAAAGACCGGTTCTGAGGTCCTGAATGATATCCATACGTTCAAATGTGCTGATATCCGAATGCAGGTAGCGCACCTTCAACCCGAGATCTTCATAATACTCGGTAAGATCCTCGGCCATTCTTTTGGTCAACGTGGTTACCAATACCCGTCCGTTTCTTCGGATGCAATCACGGATCTGTTCCAGCAGATCGTCCACCTGATTTTTCGCCGGCCGGATATCAATAGCCGGATCCAGTAATCCGGTGGGGCGAACAATTTGCTCAACAATGGCATTTTTTCCATGTTCAATTTCATAATCAGCCGGTGTGGCGGATATATAGATAACCTGATTTGTTCTGGACTCAAATTCTTCGAATGTAAGGGGCCGGTTGTCAAGGGCCGATGGAAGTCTGAAGCCGTATTGCACCAGTGTTTTTTTGCGTGACCGGTCCCCCTTGTACATGGCCCGGATCTGGGGCACTGAAATATGACTTTCATCGATAAACAGCAGATAATCATCAGGGAAATAATCCATCAGGGTCGGCGGGGGATCACCGGCCATGCGACCGGTGAGGTGCCGGGAATAATTTTCAACGCCGGTGCAGTAACCGATTTCCTGCATCATTTCCAGATCAAGGTTTGTTCTTTCTTCGATACGCTGGGCCTCAATCAGCTGATGGTTGTCTCTAAAAAACGCAATTCTTTCCTTGAGTTCGGCAATAATGGTTTTTGTGGCCCGTTGACGGGTCTGCTGTTTGGTTACGTAGTGACTGGCCGGGAAAAGCGTCAGGGTGTTGAGTCGCTTTTTTACGGTTCCCCGAAGCGGATCTATTTCGGTAATCACGTCAATCTGATCGCCGAAAAATTCAATGCGTATGGCGGTGTTGTCTTCATAGGCGGGAAAAATATCAACGCAATCCCCCCGTACCCTGAAGACGCCCCTGTGAAAATCCATGTCATTTCGATTATACTGCATTCGGACAAGATCGGTTAAAAGACGGTCACGGGATAGTTCCTGATCTTTCTCAAATTCGATGCGCATGCCCAGGTAATCTTCGGGGGCCCCCAGTCCGAAAATGCAGGATACACTGGCCACGACGATAACGTCCCGTCTGGAAAGTACCGATCGGGTGGCCGAGTGACGCATTTTATCGATCATTTCATTTAGGGATGAATCTTTCTGGATATAGGTATCGCTGGCGGGTATATATGCTTCGGGCTGATAATAGTCATAATAGCTGACAAAATATTCCACCGCATTTTCAGGGAAAAGGCCTCGAAATTCATTGTAAAGCTGTGCCGCAAGGGTTTTGTTGGGAGCCATTATCAAAGCCGGCCGGTTTGCCCTGGCAATGATGTGTGCCGTGGTAAATGTCTTACCGGACCCGGTTACCCCCAATAGCACCTGATGTTTCTTTTTCTCCGCAAGTCCTCTGGACAGAGAATTGATGGCAGCGGGTTGATCGCCCTTGGGCGTAAAATCGGTATTAATGTTAAATAATGACATTATTTATTGATACGTATATCATTTAATTAATTATATTATTAATTTTATTTTTCACAGTTGATAGGCGTGGATATTTAACGGCAGGAGATACTGTCCGAAGGGTATCCGTTGTTCGGGACGCCGGATTGAATGCCGGCTTATTTGGTTATACTCCAGAATGTACCATCGGCCCGATCCTCTACAACCACATTCATTGCTTCCAGTTTTTTTCTGATGTCATCAGCCCCGGCCCAATTTTTTGATGCCCGGGCCTCGGATCTTTTTTTGATGAGATCTTCGATGATCATGGGGTCCAGGTCCTGATTTACCAGGGCCAATGTTTTTTTACACTTAAAATAATGATCAGGATCTTCAGTCAGAATGCCAAGAATGGTGCCGATTTTGAGTATCTGGGCTTTTGCCGACAATACGTTTTCCCGGATATCATCGGAAATAGCGCCGGGGGTTTCATCCAGCAGACGATTAATATAGCGAACTGCATCAAAAACAGATCCCAACCCCAGTGCGCTGTTGAAATCATCGTCCATGGCGGAACAAAATTTTTCCCAGTATTCACCGTCAAATGAATGGTTTTCAACGGCCTCAGGGGTATTTTCCACCGTTTCGTTGATTCGTTTCAATACCCCGTAGAACTTATCAAGGTTTTTCCCGGCCTCCTGAATATTCTGGGGCGTATAGTCAATGGGACTGCGATAATGGTTGATCAATAAAAAAAGACGCAGGGCCTCGGGATGACAGGTCTTGATAATATCCTTGATCATCATGAAATTACCCAGGGATTTAGACATTTTTTCATGATCAATATTGATAAAACCGTTATGCACCCAGTACTTTACAAAGGGTTTGCCAAAGGCCGCTTCGCTCTGGGCGATTTCATTCTCATGATGGGGAAAGATCAGGTCTTTGCCACCACCGTGGATATCAATGGTTTCCCCAAGGAGGGCACTGCTCATGGCCGAGCATTCAATATGCCATCCGGGTCGGCCGGGGCCCCAGGGACTATCCCAGGAAGGTTCGCCCGGTTTTGCGCCTTTCCAAAGTGCAAAATCAAAAGGATTGTGTTTTCTTTCATCCACATCCACCCGTGCGCCGGCCTCCATCTCCTCTATCCGGCGACCCGACAGTCTGCCATAGTCATTGAATTTTTCCACAGCAAAGTAGACATCATCTTCAATACCATAGGCCACATTTTTAGCTATCAGGCGTTCAATGATTCGGATAATATCGGCAATATGCTCGGTGGCCCTGGGTTCGATGGTGGCCCGCTGCACATTGAGCGTATCCATGTCCGTGTAGAATTCCGAAATGTATTTTTCAGCAATTTCGTGGCAGGTGACGTCCATTTCTTTGGCCCTATTGATGATTTTATCATCCACATCCGTGAAATTTCTGACGTATGTTACATCATAGCCGCTGGCTTTCAGATATCGTACGATGACATCAAACACCACCACTGAACGGGCATGCCCGATATGACAGGAATCATAAACAGTGGGACCGCAGACATACATGCGGACCTTTCCGGATTCAATGGGTTCAAACACTTCCTTCTTTTTTTTCAATGTATTATAAATGCGAATGGTCATGGTTTTCCTTAATGTGGTTATGGATATTGATCAAGCGAACGGAAGGCTTACGCAAGCAGGGCCGTACTCATGGCACCGATCCCCTCTCCCCGTCCGAACATGCCCAAGCCTTCGGTGGTTGTGGCTTTAATATTGACCCGTTCCAGGTCTATGGCCATTGCCCGTGCAAGATTGTGTTCCATGGGCAGTCGATATGTGCAAAATTTTGGCGCTTCAGCAAAAAGCGTACAATCCACGTTTTGAATGCGATATCCTCTTTCAGTAATCATATGACGCACACGAACCAGCAGTCTGATACTTCTCATATCTTTGAATTCCGGAGAACTGTCGGGGAAATGGGTGCCGATATCCCCCAACCCTGCAGCACCCAGCAACGCATCACACACGGAATGAACCAGGACATCGGCATCAGAATGTCCCAGCAACCCTTTATCAAAGGGGATCGTTACGCCGCCCACTACCAGTTTACGCCCCTTTACCAGTTTGTGGATATCATATCCGCTACCAATGCGCATAATTTACAAGTGCCCTTTTACACCACCTGTTGCACCCGTTCTTTGTTGCTTTATTTTGATCACGTCATATTTCGTCAAAAATGTTTGGTTTTTTGCCCGATAGGGCATGGCCATTATAAAAAAGACAATCAAATCTGAAGTGGCAAGGGTCACCGATTTAAAAATTTTTTAAAAAAAGAACCGGATTTTTTGCCGGGTTTTTCAAGATTCGGTTTTTCAACCGCCATATTCTCCCCTGCCGTGGCTGCGTTGGACGATTCCCGCGGAGACGCATCAACGATTTCCGCCAGGCGTCCCTGCCCCAGAAAACGAAATTCAGGTCCACCGGGAAAAAGGGTCAAGCGGTCTTGGGAATGAAGGGGCACCTGGGAGGATATGGGCTGGTTGTTAACCAGAATCGATTGTTTACCGGTGAGGTCTTTTATCCAGTATTGTTCCTGACTGAAAAATATCTGGGCATGCTCATGGGCCATCCCCGGATGATCCATGGTAAAATCGCAGTCAGGGCTTTTCCCCAGGGTAATGGGAACCTGCTTAAAGTCCCTTAGCGTCGGGCCGTATTGGATCACCACCGGAACACGAACGGTTTCGACAATGGCGTCGGGGTCTGCTGCGGATGGTGCCATTTGAGGCGATTCCGCATGATACGGCCGCGCCAGGTCCGCTGCCGCCGGACCGGCCGCAGGCGCCTCGGGGGGCCGTGCCGGCGCAGCCGTTTTTACAGGGGAGGTCGCTGCATTGCTTTTCACCGTCTGGGTTAAAAAACTGACTTTGGGCCCGCCTTCGGCAAAGATTAAAACATCGCCATCTTTTAAATAGGCTTCCTCGACACGTTTGCCGTTTACGTAAGTACCGTTGGTGCTTTCATCCACCAGCTTAAAGCGATTTCCCTCCCGGGTAATGGTTGCATGCCGGCGGGAAATAATGGTCACATCCTCCGGAAACACCACATTACAGGAAGGGTGGCGACCAATGGATATGGATGGTTCGAGGAACTCCTGGATTTTACCCTTCAAGGGTCCTTGAATATGAATCAGAGAAATGGCAATAGCAGGTATTTGTCTCATAATTTAATATGCGTTTGAATTACGATCTGTCATATATAATCGGCCCGAAAGGCAGGCCGGGGCATGGTGCTTATTTTATGATGCATCATTGGATTTTATCTGGCCTTTCTAGTTTTCAGCACCGGTTGCTGTCACGAGGTTAAATTATTTAGAATTTGATCATTCTGTCAAGGGAATAATCAATTAACGATTCGATTCAACGGTAATAACTGCCAAAAAATAACAAATACCCCGGGATATTTCAAAGCACCCATCCGGACGGCCTTTAATAATGTGGTTTAATACCATAGAATCCGCTACCGGTACCTGTAAAAAAATTTAATTGATATTACGCCATGTTTAATGTATCTACAATCATTCGTGCTTTCTTTTGAAACAAATGCCCCCTGCTTTTGAATAATTACTTTTTCAGCGGCCTTGATTGACATCTATCAAGTCCCTGACGGATGCCACTGTGATGAGAACCAGAAGCATTTCCCCAGATAAAAAATCTCTACGACGAAACATTTGTTAAAGCAGGATTGAATATGGCCCAAATTGAATACGCCGGAAATACCGATGTCGGACTTAAACGGAAAAACAACGAGGATAGTTTAATCATCAACTCCGACCGGGGTTTTTGTCTGGTAGCCGATGGAATGGGCGGTGCTGCTGCCGGAGAAATCGCCAGTCAGATATTTGCCCGGACGTCGGAATCAACCTTTGCGGACTTCAAAGGACAATCCGAAAAGGAAACCATCGCAAACGTTCAAAAATCTTTCTATTTTTCAAATCAAAAGATTCTGGCTCATGTTAAGGAAAACCCACTTCATAAAGGCATGGGCTGTACTGCCGAACTGCTGGCTTTTTTCGATGAAGGGTTTGTCCTCGGTCACATGGGCGACAGCCGGACCTATCGGTTCAGTACCGGAAAACTGGAACAATTGACAACGGACCATTCTTTTGTACAGGATCAGCTTGACCAGGGGCTGATAACACCCGCGGAAGCCAGAACGCATCATTTACGAAACCTTATTCTGCGGGCAGTGGGCGTAAAAGAGGACATTTCTCTTGATCTTCTGCGGGGCAAAGTTTCCACAGAGGATCTATTTCTTCTATGTTCCGACGGGCTCACCGACATGGTGGATGATCGTCATATTAAAACTATTCTGGCCAAAAAGGATGCCATTGCAGCTAAAAGCCAGCAACTTATTGAAATGGCCAAATCCGCCGGCGGCAAAGATAATATCACCGTGGTGTTGGCCCGGATAAAACCCTGACCGCCGGTCCTTTTCCAGTAAATCCGCTTATGAAAATCAGGCATATCATACAAAAAGGGATCGTGTTTGTCTTTATAGGCCTCATGGCTACCTGTCCCAACGGTTTTGCCGGCCTTGATGCAAATACAAAAATTTATCCGCTGCCCATGTCCGAATTGAGTGATGTTCTTAAACACTGGTTTGCCCGCTCAAATTTTGAGGTTCACCACCGTCAGATAACACCGGGAAACACCCTTTTGGTTGCCGAACGCAGGCTCGAAACATGGCAGGTCAGCCTGAAAAGGCACTCGCCGCTGGCCACCCTGATTACAGGAGACTACCGGCTCAGTGGAAAGCCGGATCAGGCCATGGTGAATACCTTGTGGGGTTTTCTGGATGGTTATTTTAAATCTCCGGAGACCACCACCGCTAAAAAATTCAGTCAGATAATCCCCTCCGCCGTACTGAGCCGAATCGACGCAGTGGTCTGCATAAACGGACAAAATGGGGGCCATGACAGCCAGTTTTCCGGTTTTTTGATCGACCCGGAAGGGTTGATCCTTTGCACGGCCCACGGCCTTGATACTGAAAAAATGGTGACGGTGACGTATTATGACGGCCGGATTCAGGAAGGCTGGCCTCTGAAAATTGATACCATCAAAGATCTCGCTCTGATCAAGGTGAATATTCACCAGGTTCCGTTTATACCATTTGAAAACGGGCGTGAGCTGCTTGGCATGGGAGAACGGTTGTTTGCCGTGGGGTGTCCGGAAAATTTAAGGGGAACTGTTACTACCGGTATCATCAACGCGCCGCCCAGGCGGGTGGGTGATTTGCCGTTATGGCAGGTCAATATGGAGATTTTTCCGGGAAGCAGCGGAAGTCCGGTTTTTGACCATCGGGGTAACCTGGCGGGTATGATCAAGGGCCGTTACCGAGGCACTGATTCAGTGGGATTTTTAATACCGCTTGGAACAATTCTCTCTTTTTTAAACGGAAAATAAAAAATGAAATACGGGCGTTACGAAATTATCAAAGAACTGGGACACGGGGCCATGGGGGTTGTGTATCAGGCTCATGACCCCCGCATAGACCGTCCGGTAGCCCTGAAGGTACTCCGCCCGGACAGGGTCACCAGTCAGGATTTTGTGCTCCGATTTTTAAAAGAGGCCAAAGCCATCGGCCGTCTCAGCCATGCCAATATCGTTACGGTGTATGATGTGGGCCAGGACCAGGATACGATCTATATCGCCATGGAGTTTCTGGAGGGACGCCCGCTGAATGAGGTGGTCAGGGAAAAACCGCTGGCCATCCGGGATGTGATAAATATCGGCGTTCAGGTTGCCAAGGCCCTTAACTATGCCCATGCCCGGGGGATCATTCATCGCGACATCAAGCCTTCCAATATTATCCTAAATGATGAGGGACGGATAAAAATCACCGATTTCGGTATTGCCCGCATCGAAGATCCGGAAGCGACCCAGCAGACCCAGGCGGGTGAGATTCTGGGCACCCCCGTGTATATGTCGCCGGAACAAGTCATGGGAGAAACCGTGGATGGACGATCCGACTTGTATTCACTGGGCATTATCCTCTATGAACTGACCACGGGGAGACGCCCCTTTTCCGGTGAAAATATAGCCGTTATTTTCCGGGCCATCACCCAGGACATCCCCCCAGTGCCGCAAACAGCAGACGGCAATCTGCCGCCGGCCGTTGCAACCCTGATTATGAAAAGCATGGCAAAAGAACCGGAAAAACGCTTTCAAAGCGGCAGGCAAATGGCCGATGAACTTAGCGCCTGCCTTGACAGGAAAAGCAATACCGGTGTTTCCCCAACCACCCAGCCTGATAAAAAAGGACCCCTTCTCTGGATTGGACTGATTGTTCTGATACTAGTCTGCGGCGGCGGATTTTACCTTTTAAAATCAAGGCAACCGATGCAAGCGCCCCCACCTGTTGAGACAGCGCCGTTACAACAGCCGATGGCAGAAACGCCATCCGCCGGTGAATCCAAGACTTCGGCACCGGCGGATACCATAGCTGAGACGCCGAAAAACAGTGAAACAGCCCGGGTGGAAATTCAGGAGGGCACATCTGCTGCTGAAGAAAAAACCGCAACTTCCGACGCCGGGGCAGAACAGGAGAAGCAAAGCACGGACAAAAAAAAGACCGACTATTCCCTTTTGAAAATCGATTCGGTACCCACCAATGCCCAGGTTTTTATTGATGATGCCTTTAAAGGAAAAACACCGGCGGCGCTCAATCTGCCTCTGGGAAAGCATGAGGTACTGGTGACTTTAAGGGGTTATTATGAATGGGAGGCGGGCATTGATCTGGACACCCCCGGTGAAACACCACTGTATGTCCGTTTAATCGCGGAAGAATAAGAAAATATAGTGAAACACCCACAAAAAGGAGGCACTGCCATGCGAATTGTCGCAAACCTAATGATACTGGCGGTCATGGTGATAACCGTATCTATGACAGGTATCAGCACAAGCCATGCCGGACTGGCCGCCGGTGATGCGGCACCCGGTTTCAAACTGAATGACATCAACGGCCGCAGCTATGATCTGGCCGTTGTCAAAGATCAGCCCATGGTGATCCTTTATTTTTTTGATGTGGAATCCCGATCCAGCCAGGAAGGTTTGCTGAACCTCGACAACCTTGCCAAAAAATATGAAGATGCAGACCTCATGGTATGGGCCATAGCCGTATCATCCCGGGAAAAAATAGCCCGTTTTGTATCGGCCACCCGACCTGTCTTTCCCGTGCTGCTGGACAAGGGAACCGTCAGCGATCTTTATCATGCCCGACAGGTACTGCCCACCGTATGCATCCTCGGCCCCGGGCAGAAGATGCTGGATTATTTTCAGGGGGGCGGCAAATCCACCGAAATCATGCTGGTGAGGCTGGCGGAAAGAAAACTTCAGCATAAACAACCCCAGATGGCCAAAGTCATCAGTGAGCAGGTGGTGAAAAAAAACCCGGGCAATGTCGAGGCAAAACAGGTCAAGGGCTATGCCGAGTTAAAACAGGGGGACTTGGATGCTGCCGAAAAAACATTTACAGGATTGTCCAAGGCAAAGGGCAAGGGCCAAGTCATGGGTAAAGAAGGCCTCACATCCGTATATGCACAGAAGGGCGAAACGGAAAAAGCCCTGAAAACGGCGGCTGAACTCGAAAAAAAGGGCGACGGCAGCGCCCGTGTACACGTGGTCAAAGGGGACCTTTTGTACAGCCAGAATCGAAAAAAAGAGGCCGAGGCGGAGTACAATAAAGCCATTCAGAAAAAAACAGGTGAGCCCGGCCAGCAGGCCGTTGCCTATAATCAACTCGGTCGCATATACGCCTCACGGGGGGAATATGAAAAATCCCGGGATCTCTATGACCAGGCTGTGGAAATTGATCCCTATTTTATTGAGGCAACGTCCAATAAGGGCATTACATATGAGAAAGAAGGCCGCTGGGACAAAGCCCTGGAACTCTATCAACAGGTTCAGACCATTAACAAGAATGATACCTTTGCAGCCATCCTGGCTCGCAAGGCCCAGGAGATGCTCCTGCTTCAAAAAGATACGGCCCGTAAAGAACGGGTTGACAAATTTGTCAAGGAGCTGGCCCAGCGGTACCGCGAAAACCGTTTTGAAGTGGCGGATAACGAGGACGACTGGACGTCCCGCCCCATGGTTCTCAGTTTTGTCGATTTTCAGGAAAAAGGCGGTCTGGCGGAACGAGATGGCTTTTCAACGGTGTTGACAACGCAATTGGCAGAGCAACTGAATGCGTCCGGACGAATTCAGGTGGTGGAAAGGGTGCTCATTGAAAGGCTTCTGGAAGAATTGAACCTGGGAACCTCTGAACTGGCGGATCCATCCACGACCCTGCGTCTTGGTAAGGTGCTGGCGGCAAAAATTATGGGTACCGGTTCTCTCTATTATCTGCCCGGAGGCCCGCTGTTAAGCCTGCGGCTGATCGATACCGAGACATCGGCCATTCCCAAGGTTGTCAATCGCAAATTCAGCCCCGGCATTTCCCTTGAAAAAGAACTGCACCGCCTCAATCGCGAAATTTTGATGACCATCATGCTGAACTATCCCCTGCAGGGGTATGTGGTCCAGGTCAGCGGCGCACATATCTTAATCAATCTGGGATCCAACCAGGGTGTGGTTCAGGGAACCCATTTTGATATCATAGAAGAACAGGCGCCCATAGAATTCAAGGGTAAAGTCTTAAAAGCGGCTGCCAAGCCCATTGCCCAGCTTGAAGTCTATAAGGTGGAGGCTGATTTCAGCTATGCCATGTTGAGTAATCAACGGCGTCCCATCAAGAGCGAAGATAAAATAATAGAGAAAATTGACGACATGATCAGTATGGGGTCTGGTAATGCTGTTCAGTAAAAAATTTTACATCCTTATTCTGCTGGCATCTTTTTTGGCTGCCTGCGCAGCACACTCCCGGATACCCGAAAACGAAAAAATCGTAGCGGTCTGGAATCCGGATGACCTGAGTTTTCAATCCAGTCCCTGGCCGGACCTGGGAGAACTGCTCGGCAGTCAAGTGACTGCCTATATTGGGAATAGTGGCAAATATGTGGTTGTGGAGCGTGAGAAACTCGATGCGGTGCTGGAAGAGCTGAATCTGGCCACATCGGCTCTGGCAGACCCGGCCACCCGCCTGAAAATCGGACGCATGGCCGGGGCGACAATGATGGTTTTCGGCGGATACCAGGTCGTGGGCAGCAGCATGCGCATCGACCTTCGCCTGGTGGACGTGGCCACCTCCGGCATCATTTCAACGGCCACGGAAACGGTGGAGGCCGCAGATCCTAATGCCTGGCTCCGTGCCGCCTCACTCGCGACGGCGACTCTTTTTGATCACAAACAATAGATGGTTTATGTTTACCCTGTTTCAGGTCCTCATACCTACTGTTTATCAAAATTTTTTTGTCAGGACACCCATGGAAAAACCGTGATAGGTTAAGTCGTTATCGGTTAGACCAATTTCTTCCCACATCAAGAACATAGCCGCTGAAGTCAAACTCAACTTTCAACATCGGCAAAAACTGCCTGCTGATGCCAACAGCGAGAGATACTTTCTGCCTTTGGTCTATAAAAAAAGGGGAATCTGGGGTATAATCGTTTTCTGCAACGTGGAGATAATGCAATCTGGACCGAAGTGTTGTTCTTTCGGAAAGCCGTAGAATACCCAAGTCAGGTCCGCAATCCATTCATCGCCGTAGCTTGACCTCTGTCTTCAGTGCGCAAACCGAAAGGTGACATAAACCGACTCCTGGCCTCGATAGGATTTTCCCTGAATGTCCACCTCTATGGTCAATTCAGCATCCCAGGCGCCTTCATAAGCCTTGATTCCGATACCCACCAGAAAAAAATCACTCTCTTCGTAAATATCCTCTCTGTTCACCTGGTCCTTCCCGTAAAATGCAGTATTCGCCAAAAATTTTGCCTTTTCATCACGGGAAGCTGAAATAATACTCCACCTCCCCCGTCAGGTAAAAAATATCACCGGGATCGTAATCATCTTATAACTCTTCACTGTAATCATATTTCCCCCGAACCAGATAGCCGATACCGATGCCGCCTAACCCAATTGTCCTCCATACTTCTGCCAAGGTCAGTGTGGGGTTGGCATTAAACCCCTCTCCAGTACCGCTGATAGACACAAGGTCCGAATCTATGGCGAGCATGAGATCTATTTCGTCCGTATCGGTCCTGTCTTGCCGGTGGGCAAATTAAAATCCAGCCCCAAAAGGATGTCAACAGGTAAACTCCCGGGCAATTGGCATAGGAAAAATTGAGTTTGTATCTACAACATTCAGGATCCAGAATTGCTCTGATGCTCGTCCGTATCAGGGGCTATGGTCGTATCTTGCAATAACCAGTCAACAGTTTTATCGAAATTTTTATCTGAATCACTTCGAAATTGATGGTAACGAGCATATGGTCTGGGTTCCCTCGGTATTTCCGGCATTGCGCCACGAATCAAATTTCAACCGCTTTCTGAATGTCAATCGCTGGGACCATAGCCTGGCCAAGTACCCAACAAAAATGAAAACCAATATGATCCAGACGTTCTTTTTCATGGTTCCCATTCCTTCACGTATTATATTCCCATGAATTTCTATTAATAACAACGCATTGGTTTTTCAATTGTATAATTTTACAGTATGTGTGAAAGAATAGATTTAACATGACAGGCTCCGATGTCAGGATTATACGCTATACCTATTCACATCCTTCATCGATGAATACCGTTACCATTATTGTCTCCCTCATCATAACATTCTTCCGCGGCTCCGGGATTGACATCGGGATCCGAGTCATTACAGTCACCGGAGCAGGTGGTCCATCCGTCCTCGTCCCGGTCAAAGCCTTCATCTATGGCGTTATCACAATCGTTGTCCGCTCCGTCACAGATCTCCTCGGTGGCCCGGGATGAATCGTGATCGTCGAGATCATCACAGTCCCCTGGGATCTCCGTGTAACCGTCTTTATCAGTCATCAATATCATCCTTCGATTTGGAGTGGCAGGGGTCTAAGGCTCTGGCGTTTTCCAACCGCCTCGGGTGTCCTTGACCGTTTCAATACATTATCCGGTGACAACCGATCCGTTATCGAGGTCCTGTCTCGAAGTGATCTAAGGAATACTTTCGAATCAACTTTATTAAATATCAAACCGAGTTCCCCTAACTCCTTCAGGCAACCACCTGCCATGGAAAGATCAGGGTCCGCTTTGAGGGCTTTTTCGTAAAAAGCGGCCGCCATTCGGTAGTTCCCCCGATCGCTGTGCTCAATCCCCCGGACCAGCAAAAAAAGCGCCCTTAAACTGGTGGTCATCGGTTTTTGAAGCATTGTCTTCTCATCGATAGTCAGGGGTTTTTTCTTGATATGGCCTACAATTTCGAAAAGAATATCTTTTTCCATTCGAAAAATTTCCGAGAGCATACCAATGGCATCGGAGACATTGATGACCTCTTCTGACTCCATTTTTAATATTCCGGGGTCGATACGAATATTAATTTTTCAAGCGCTATCATCAAAAATTCTACCACTGATCAGATATGCGTGCTCCCAGCAGCCGACCAATACGGGGCGCTGTTCCCGTTATTTATCAAACCGGATAAACCAAAATTCAATTCTTCCAGCAGTGCCTGAAGTTTTACTCGCTCAAGCACTCGAAATCGCCTTGATTTTGGACAGATCCGTTATGAGCATCAACGGAAGCCCCTTTTGCAGTAAATCGATTTCGGGCCTATTGGTATCGTTACTGAAATTGAGAACCGCAAGTGTATCGGAGGGGCCTATAGCCTGAAGCGCCTTTTCTTGAGATATAGCCGTTTTTGCCCAGGATCGTTGGGCTTCGGTAACCACCTGCCCCGCCCACGGCGATCCGACGAGAAATACCGAGGCAAAAATGCTTCCAACCAGTGTATTCAACAATCTCTTGTTCATCTCAAAAGGTCTCCACCAGTCATCCCGAAGGATATTGCGGCGTCTTTATGCCTTAATTTCTCAAGCTGTTTTCAATTCGCTTACATATAGTGGAACTATTGAATGTTGAGGCATAGTATATCATAGCAAGGATAGTTAAGACGCTAAGAATAAATTGATTTAAAGCAATAAGAGCAGGTGAGCTTCGCGAAATTTACCGTTCAAAGCTCATTTTATCAAATGAGAATATATACAAAAAGTATCTAATGTGTCAAATAATTTAATTCCTGATGCTTTTGTCACCCCATTGCGTCAACTTCACCTTGGAAACACGCAGTAAAATTATCGGCGTGCCGAAATACCCGTGTTGTAATTAAGGAACGTTTGTTCAAGTGACCGGCAGCAAGTCTTAGCACACTGCAGCGGCATGTGTTATGATTTAGAATAGATTCAGAGTATTTTTTATTGATTACTTCTAACAAACCTTGACATTAACTAAAAAATATAATAATTTTATCACACATTTGTCCTTTACGATCTGCAGCCGCTCACAATCTGAGAAGCTCTGGATTCATCGCGTAAAACAGCCAGTTCTCTTTTTTTAAATCTGTATGTTTGCTGCCCAATAAAAGGAATAAGTGAATGCGCAACGGCAAAACAGTTTCCCTGATCCCCTATCTCTCTTCTGCCCGTGGGTTCTGTCTGGATATTGACCGCTGTTGCATTGAGGAACCTGCTGATAGAGAGACACCCTGTAAATTTGGGGAAAGTTGCGATTCCGGCCCATTTTCAAGGCTCCTGGGCGCCCGGATTATCAGTGACGGCAACAGCCATGTGAAAAAAGTTTTTCTTCTGATGCAAAAAGAGGTGTATTCGCATGCAACAGATGAACTGCGCCCTGTAACCAACCCCGATATTGAGCGCTATTGGCAGCAGACATTTGAACTGTATACCGACAATGATCAAGACCCCACTTGTCTGATTCTGGCAGGGCAGACGGATCAACCGGACCACTTGACACTCTGGCGGTCTCTGTTTTTTTGCCACCACCGGCAACTTTTTTTTCATCCCCCATGCCCGGTATGCGGTCATGACCTGCACCTGTGCCGGGATGATGACATCTTGACCGGTATGGGTCTGAGGCCCTACACCACCAGCCTGAAGCGATATCTATACTGTCCTTTTTGCCATGATGTGGCCGGGCAATCTGATTTTTTTCACCTATGAACTGACCCAATGCGACCCCACTTTTGTTCATGATCGATGGGATTTGATAAGAAAAATAGGACAGTTAAAAGCAGACCCGGACAACTCGAAACAGTTTCCCTGCCTTGACTGTTCCGAACGTGAAAAATGCCATGGACCCGACGGGTCGGCCAGAACCAGAATCGAAATTTTCAACTTCTACCCATCTTATATGATGATCTTCCCCGGCGGTTCGATTAACGCCATTGATTTTCTGGCCCTTGTTTCAGGCGCATCCCAGACTCAATTGCAGCGTTATCTTGCGGACAGACACCAAAATAGTAGAATGAAATACCTTCAGGCCTCAGGCATACTCCAGGATAATGGCCCTTACTTCATGTTCCGCCACAGCAGTCGTTTTTTTCTGGAAGTCCTTTATCTGAAACTGAATTTTCTGGCAGGTCTGTTCCAAAGTATCGAACCGGCACTGAAAAACCTACGGGCCCCGGATATGGGGTTTTCCCTGGATCGTTTTTGGGTAAAGACTGCCCGCAGAACCGGGTTGATCCCCCACCTGTGGAATTTTACAGTTCATCGGATCGATCTGGGGGATGTGAGCGGTCAACCCTTGCAAATTCCCCAAAATCTGCCATCCTATGGTTTTTATTTTTTGGGCACCATCTGGTTTTTTGCCCTCCTTGCCAACAGTCGGCAGTCGTTATCGACCATCTATGAAGCACTGCAATCGATTTTAAATTCGGAAAATGAAAATCCCGAGGCCAGTTCCGCTGATTTTGAAACAGCCTTGGAAAATCCTGTTTTTGCCCCCGAAAATATTTTTTGGAATTCCGGTGAAGCACAAATTCCAGTCGCGATGAATATCATCTGGCAAAAAACGCTGGAAACCGGCTGGCTGCTGTTGAGCAGTCATGTCTATCACGGTGAAAGTGGCAATATTGAAAATTTCCGACAAAAACTCACGGCACTGCTGGAAACGGTGAGAGAACGGCTCTTCCCCCTGACCGGAGACGTTGAAACACCTGCCCAAAAAATAAAAGTAAAAGACCTTTCAGACCAGGATCATCAGATTCTTGGCAATATTCTGGAAAAGATCGGCCGTAAATGGTCTGCACCAATGGAAAATGATTTCCCAAAACCGAACCTGCCTTTAAATGAGCCCCCCACTGAACAAAATGCCCCTGGAAAGATGGAACAGGATGCCCCCGGTATTGACCTGGATGAAACCCTGATCATGGGCAGCGGGCATGATGATCGTGCATCGGCAGTACCTGACCGCAAAGCGTCCCCTGCCCCGATGCAGACAAAAAAACCCGGGTTTGCGATAAAAACAACCCGATCCCCGGAAGAAAAACCGATTTGCGAAACCATCATATTATCATCGGACATCTTCACCGATATGGACAAAGACAGTGCCGGGCATACAAAAAGATCAGAGGCGACACTATCGGTATTCCCAACGGATAATGGTCCTGCCCATTTTTTTGAAGACCAAACCATGATTCAACCATCGGTTGAGCCAGTGGAAAAACACCTGACGCCTGCCGACCCTGAAGACCCTTTCGTTGACGGATTTACGGGTGCGGCCGAAATGGAAGAGACCCTTATACTCTCACCGGCAGATAAAAAAAAGGCTCCATGGCCCCGAAAAGATGACCTGGCCGAAACCGTTATCCTGTCTTCCGGTGCAGATTCGCAAAATATAACAAACCGACCTGAAAAACCGGATAAACGGCCCCCGGGCGAAAAAAACGACCCTGCCGGAGATGACCTGGCCGAAACCGTTATTTTAACTTCAAGGCCAAAAACAGGAAATGGGAAATGACCGTTTTAAACCGGGTGGAAAAGCTGACCCAGGAAATAAAAGGCATATTTATTGCGGATCCGGAAAATGCCGAAATCCTGATTGAACAATATCTGGCAAAAGAGACCGAGGATCTGCCGGCGCATGAACAAAAACATTTGGTTTTAAAAATGGCCCGCGTTTTTAAAAAACCGTGTACCCCTGAATCGGACATGGACCAGGAGGCGCTTGCCAAAACATTTTCCATGCTGCTCGGCCGAGAGATAAGCGAGGATGAGATAAACTCGGAAGATATGCTGATACGCCTGGGTCAATCATTGAACACTATTTTCGATACGCTGAATCACCTGGTGGGCGTCATCGATAAAACCCTTTTTGGAGAATCCACCGGCGAAGAAACCATTCGGTACTTTATAGGCTCCCATATGGCGGGCCAGGATCAAAGTAGATCACTTGAGGGGTATATCGGCCGTATTAACCAGGCATTTCTAATTACGCAAGAAGCATTTAAACAAGCGGCTGAGACCAAGGTTGGTGAAATTCTGGCAGAACTTGATCCCGAACAGATCAATAATAAAGGCAGCGGCTTGAAGTTCGGGCCGTTACGTAAGGCTGAATCTTTTGCAATTTATGAAGAAAAATATCATAAAATCAAGGAATGGTTCGACTCCGGACGTTTTAAAGAACAACTGGTAAGGGAGTTTGAAAAAAAATGTCGCGGTATGGAATAATGCCATACCGGAAAGTTATGAGTGGTGCGTTATCAAACCGAACACTGCACGACTTTCATATAGAAATATAATCTGTTGATTCAAAGGAGGAGAATTAAAGTGAAAAAATATGCATGGTTCATCTGTTTACCGATGGTGGGGTTGCTCCTCTGCGCCTGTGCCTCCAAACCGCTGCCCCTTCCGAATTGGAATTTTGAAAAAGCAGCCATTAATATTGACCTTACCGCCGACAGCAATTTGAACCTTAATGAAGAGATCCCCCATACCTTGCTGTTATGTTTGTACCAGCTAAAGGACAGAAATGCGTTCAACCGTGTTGCCGAAAATCAGGAAGGCATATACAAACTTTTGGAATGCAGCCTTTTTGACAGCAGTGTCACCAGCGTCAAACGCCTTATTGTCAATCCCGGACAAAACACAAACATCACCCTTGACCGGGCCGAGGGGACCCAATACGTGGCAGTGGTGGCGGGATATTATCTTCTTGCAAAAGAGCGGATGATTCGTTTTTACGAGATCCCCGTGGAGGTCAAAAAAGAGGGAATGATCATGAAGAAAAAATTTCAGGTACCGGCCCTGATGAATATCAAACTGAACCTGGGACCGAAACAGATACTCAATTGAATCTAATGTCAAAAAACACGCTTTTACCGAAGCATAACTAAATTGGGAATGAGATCAAAATGGAAAGACCGCTTTTCTGGCACCAGGGATTGTTCCTGCAACCCCAGCATTTTCAGTTGGAAGACCGTTATTTACAGCATCTGTTCAAACCGGTATATAAATTTTTACACCCCTGCCTCTGGGGCATCAATGGCCTTGAAATTGCCCAGGAGGCGTTGAACGGCGGGACCTTCAGCCTTATCAAGGGAGAATTTCTGTTTCCGGATATGAGCTATGTGGAAGTCTCCGCCAATGCCCTTTGTGAGGCGAGGCTGTTTGAAGATGCCTGGGGAGAGGCGGGCCAGCCGCTGACGGTTTATGTGGGGCTTAAAAAATTCAAAACCGAGGGCGAAAATGTAACGGTTCTTGAATCACTTGACGATTTGACGGCGGTTACCACCCGTTTTGTAACAACGGCGGCGCCTGATGAAATTCAGGACATGCACCAGAACGGCCCAGTTGCCCAGGTTAAAAGACTTTTCTACGTGCTGAAACTGTTTTTTGAAACCGAGAAAGAACAACTTGGGGACTATACACTGATGCCCATTGCCAGATTACAGCGCAAAGGCGAAAAAGTTGTTTTGTCAGAACAGTTTATACCGCCGGTCCTGAATGTTGCCGGATCCACTGTGCTTTTTAAACTGGTCACCGATATTCGTGACCAGTTGGCGGCCAGGATACATCAACTGGAGGGCTATAAAAAAGAGAGGGGCATTCACACGGCGGAATTCGGGGCCCGGGACATGGTTTTTCTTCTGGCATTAAGATCTTTAAACCGTTACGTTCCGATGCTGAATCATCTGACCGAATCAGGGGGCGCGCACCCAATGGACATTTATTCGGTACTGCGCCAACTGACAGGCGAACTCAGTTCTTTTTCAACCCAGATCAACCTGTCGGATACCGATACGGAAGATTCGGGACTTTTACCGGCATATCATCATGAAGCCGCCTGGGACTGCTTTGCCCGGGCCCGCTCCCTGATCACGAAGCTTCTGGACGAAATCACCGCCGGTCCCGAATATGTACTGGAACTTGCATATGACGGCGCCTATTTTGCCTCGGAAATGTCTCCGACAATTTTTGAAGGGCGAAATCGGTTTTATCTGGTCTTTGAGACCGAACAGGCGCCGGAACCCTTTATTGCTTCTCTGGAAACCATCTCCAAGCTGAGCTCCCGGGAGGCATTGCCGATCCTTATCGCCCGATCCCTTCCCGGCCTCACGCTGGAGCACCTGTCCAGCCCCCCCCAGGAATTGCCTCGCCGCCCCGGATCACTTTATTTTAAAATTAATCATCACGGCGAACAATGGGCTCAGGTGCAAAAAGGCAACAATATTGCATTGTACTGGGATGCGGCGCCCGAGGATTTAAAAGTTGAACTTATGGTTACAGGGGGATAAAGGGTATGCGCTTAAGCGACTATTTCATAAACCTGGTTGCCTATGTTGCTTATTTTATCAAACATCTGGACAATCAGCAGCCTTCTTTCGAACAGATAAAATCCGATATTCAACAGCATATTGCCGAAATCGAAAAATGCGCTGCACAGGAACCGTCCTCGCGTGAAGATTTTGACCTTGCACGGTTTGCCATTTTTGCCTGGGTGGATGAGACCATCATGAATTCAACCTGGGAGAAAAGAAATCGCTGGCAGGGCGAACTGTTGCAGCGGGTTTATTTTCAAACCACTGCCGCCGGCGAACTTTTTTTTGACCGTCTGAACAACATCGGATTGCACCAGAGAGACGTCCGGGAGGTCTATTATCTCTGCCTGGCCATGGGATTTACAGGAAGATTCTGCAACCCGGGAGACGAGTATCTGCTGGAGCAACTCATGACATCGAATCTTAAAATTTTGACCGGTAGTTCCGTCGGGGTCCCCTCCTTAACCCAGTCGGAACTTTTCCCGGAGGCCTACCCCACTGATTCGGCAGACATCCAGAGACCCGGCACAAAAAACCGTTTTTCCCTTTTCACAATGGGTTGCATTGGTTTCCCCGTTTTTCTTTTTGGGGGGTTGTACCTTATCTACTGGTTTATTCTGAACAATGTCAGTGCCAACTTTTAATATGGTGGACGTAAATGAAACAGTTCCTGTTAAAAGCGCTTAAATTCTTTTTGATCATTGTGCTCTTTTTGCTGGCGATCTCTTTAATTTTTGGTTTGATTCTGTGGCTCGACTGGCCGTGGTGGGTAGGCCTCTTTATTCTTGTGGGGCTTTGCGGCATATGGATCGGACTGATATTCGTCAAAAAAATAATGCTGCGCCGGCGTGAACAAAATTTTGTGAGCCAGGTGATTGATCAGGACGAAAGCTATATTCAAACCCTTGGCACTGATAAAAAAGACAGCGCGATTGAATTGCAGCAGCGCTGGAAAGATGCCATGGGGGCATTGCGCAAGTCCCATCTGAAAAAACAGGGAAACCCGTTGTACGTTCTCCCCTGGTATCTCGTGATCGGAGAGAGCGGTTCAGGAAAGACAACGGCCATTGAGAGTGCCCATCTCTCTTCACCTTTTGCGGAAGTCACCCGTACCTCCGGAATATCCGGCACCCGCAACTGTGACTGGTGGTTTTTTGAACAGGCTATCCTCATCGATACTGCCGGAAGATATGCCATCCCGGTGGATGACGGACAAGACAAGGATGAATGGCAAAAATTTTTAAACCAGCTCATTAAATTCAGAAAAAAAGAACCCATCAACGGACTGATCGTGACGGTTGGAGCGGACAAACTGCTTTCCGCAGGGTCCGATATTCTGGAAGCGGACGGCAGAAAAATAAGACAGCGCATCGATGAACTCATGCGGGTCTTAGGTGCCCGGTTCCCGGTTTATCTCCTGGTAACCAAGTGTGATCTGGTGCAGGGAATGACTCAATTCTGCGATCAGTTGAGTGAAAAAAGCCATGACCAGGCCATGGGAATGATCAATCTCCAGATGACCACGGATACAGATACTTTCCCAGAACGGGTTGTTCAGATCATGGGAGAAAAACTGCGGAACCTGAGACTGCTGATGCTGCAAAAGCCGAAAGATCAGACTACCCGGCAGGGTGTCGATCCGGGCCTGTTGCTTTTTCCTGAAGAATTTGAGCGTTTGAAATCGGGTCTGAACGCTTTTTCCAAAGGCGCTTTCCAGAAAAATTCCTATCAGGAGTCGCCTCTTTTGCGGGGCCTGTTTTTCAGCAGCGGCCGTCAGGAAGGCACCCCCTATTCTCATTTTTTAAATGAACTGGGACTCATCGGCTCGAGGGAGGTCTTACCCGGTACCAATAAGGGTTTGTTTCTGCACGATCTGTTTACAAAGATATTTCCTCGTGATCGTGCCCTGTTTGCCCCTACCCAACGAACCCTTGAATGGGGACGTCTCACCCGCAATCTCGGCCTTACATCCTGGGTTGCTGTGGTACTGGCGCTTTGCGGGTTGCTCAGTTTCACCTTTGTCAAAAATCTTCAAACCATACGGGCGGTATCCCGGGAATTTTCAAAACCGGCGATTTTATCCGGAGAACTGTTCAACGATGTCATTACCATGGACCGGTTTCGGCAGGCCGTTTTAAAAGTTGAAAAACAAAACAGACACTGGTGGATCCCCCGCATGGGACTCAACCAGAGCCTGCATGTTGAAAATGCAATGAAAGAAAAATACTGCCGGCTTTTTAAAGACGGGTTTATGCTACCCCTTGAAAAACAGATGACCGAGACAATGACCGGTTTTTCCGATACCACTGCCGAACCGGTGATCGTTGAGAACGTGGATTATCTGGTCAAACGCATCAATTTGATTAAGGCCAGACTGCAGGAAGAAGGATTTGAACAGCTGGCGGCTATGGGGCAGCCGGGTTACGACGCCATCACCATTAGACAGGGGGTTGCGCTTATTCCCGAACTTAAAGAAAAATTTGCCGGATTGTATCTGCATTCACTGCTCTGGCGTCAGGATCCCATTGCTTTAAATCAAGAAATGAACAATTTACAGACATGGCTGAAACATATTCTGATCCAAAAACGATCTACCCTCAACTGGCTGGTCCAGTGGGCTGACAGGGACACGGATCTGACCGAACTGGCCATGGGCGATTTTTGGGGCGGTAGCCTTGCCCAAATGGATGCACCATCGATACCGGCAGCCTATTCATTAAAAGGAAAACAAAAAATCGATGCTTTCCTCGACCAGATTGAATCCGCTCTGCCCGACCCATTAATCATTGCTGAACGCAAGCTTGCGTTCAGGGGTTGGTATCTTGATGCCTATCTTGAAACATGGCGTATTTTTACGGAAAATTTTACCCTGGGCAAAAAACGCCTTCAAGGTCTGAAAGAATGGCAACCCGTTGCCGCCGGCATGGCCTTTGACAACAGCCCCTATTTTACTTTTCTTGAAACCATGCGCCAGAATCTCTTGCCCTTGACAGATGCCGGGCAGGTACCGTCCTGGATCGATCTGGTGTATGAGTTCGGCATTGCCATGGATCAGGCCGGAAAAACCGATTTGAAAGATGCCGTCGTAAAAAAGGGGGTTATTGAACGGACCGCCAGTCAGGTGAAGGCCAAGGTGGCCAGAATTGAAAAAAAAATAGGCATTAAAGGCGGTCGGCAGTTAAATGCAGCATCTCAACTCACGGTGGCCGATGCCTTGAACCGATACCGCCAGGCCCTTTTTGCCATTGCACCGGCGGCCACGTCCCGACGGATAGCGTTTCAAATGGCCGGAACTGTGTTCAGCGAAGATCCATCGGTGGGAAAATCTCCCTTTTTCATGGCGCACAGCGCCATTGCCGATATGAAAGCCGCATTGCAAAGCGTGCAACCCGAAGACCGGATCTTCTGGGACCTGGTAACCGGTCCGCTGGATTTTTACTGGGATTTCGTATGCCGGGAGACGGCTTGTCAGCTATCCACCATCTGGGAACAGGCGGTCCTGGTGGAGATTCAGGGCGTGACAGAAAAAAAAGTGATTAACGAAATTCTGTTGGGACCGGATGGATTTGCCTTAAAGTTTATTAAGGGCGCAGCGGCCCCTTTTATTGACCGAAGCTTGAAACAAGGTTATTTCCCTCGAAAAATAGAGGGCAAAACAATTTCCTTTACCGACGATTTTTTGACTTTTTTTACAAAAGGCGTTACCGCCATGACCCCTGTCCGGGTGGCCAATGCGGAACCGGTGGTGCCTGTAACGCCACTTAAATCAAATTATTTTGTTTCCATAAAAGGCACGCCTACCGATGCCAATGCCGATGCAGTGATACAGCCCCACGCGACCCGGCTGATACTTCAATGCGCGGAAGGGAGTGAAAAACTCACCAACCTTAATTATCCGGTCCATAAAACATTTAACTGGTCCCCTGCCAGTTGTGGCGATGTGACGTTCCAGATCGAAGTGGGAGACCTTGTGTTGACCCGAAAATACACCGGCGAAAAAGGCTTCGTGAAGTTTTTAAAAGATTTCGCCAATGGTAAAAAAGTATTTTACCCAAAGGATTTTCCCACGCAAACAAAGGCGCTTAAGGGACTTAACATCAAATTGATCCGCGTGAATTACGGATTGAGCGGGCACAAGCCCCTTTTAAACGCCGTAGATGCCATAGAAGATGCTGAACGTAAAAGGGCGGCCGCCGCTGAAAAACGAAAAAGAGGACCCAAAGTGCCCGGGGTACCTCAGGAGATTGCAGTATGCTGGGATCTTTGAACAGCAAAAAAAAATGGGAATGGTGTGCAACCGGCAAACATCCTGCAGGCCGGGATTATTTCAAGACAAATGGGCGCCATAGCCTGTTGAACGCTTTTACCGAATGGATGGAAAAGGGTTACCATCAGCTTAAAACGCGGCCTGATTTCGGCCGAACCCTGTATTCATGGCGTTTTTGGTCCAAAGGTGCCCTGCCCGACACCCTGGTTTGCGGTATTATCCGGGACAGCAGCGATGGCCTGGGGCGCCCTTACCCGCTGCTTATAATGGGAACCGGCCCCCTGCTGAAATGGCAGTCATATCCTGAACTGCTGCCTTTTGCGCTGGAAAAAACCTGGAAACAGATGGAATCTGTAGGGGTCGGCAGATATACGGATATCCAATCACTAAAAGAGGAAATTTATCGACTTGCGCCCCCCGAGGCAGACTGGAAATCACTTAACAGACACCTGGCAGAATCAGAGCGCCTCAATGCAGACGTAAACGCCCAACACCCTGATGAGGCGATAAAACGGCGGCTATCGATCCGAGAGCCGGTTGCAAAACCAGACCCACTCTTTATAGAAATACAGAATGCGATAACTGAAAATTCTTCGGATATGGCCGGCAGATACGGTTTGCAATTAAAAAAGCAGGCGGTTGATCTGCCCAGCGCTTTTTTAATGGGCGGAATACCGCAAAAATCCTATTTGGCCTTTTTTTTCCGTCCCCTGGGTGTCAGGGATTTTATTCGACTCTGGTCCGTAGGATCGGATGATAACCGTTCATCAACGAATGATGTGTAACATAAAGGGTTTGGCTCATGGAATTAAAGGAATTGATTAAATCCGGCGAACTGAGGCAAGCGCGTGCGAAACTGGTGGCAGCGGTAAAAGCGTCACCTGCTGACCAGGGTACCCGTTTTCTTTTGTTTCAGGTGATGGCATTTATGGGCGAATGGGATAAGGCCCGCCGTCATCTTGAAATTATTGCCGCTCAGGACCCTGGTCGTCAGGCAGGTGTTCAGGTTTATCTGGACCTGATTCAGGCCGAAACAGAACGGATCGAAATTGCCCATACGAAACGACCGCCCTCTTTTTTACCGGAACCGCCGGAGTATCTGGAAATTTATGAAAATGCCTGTCAAAACCTACACAAAGGCCGGTTTCAGGCAGCTAAAGCCGGTTTCCTGGAAATCAACAATCGACGGCCATCTGTTTCGGGAACGTTGAACAATAAACCATTCAGTGGATTTCAGGGAACAGACACACGCTTGTCTTGTTTTCTGGAGGCATTTGTTCATGAACGCTATCTCCTTTTGCCCTTTGAATTTGTTCGTGAGCTGATCCTTTCCCCACCCAAAAATTTTCTGGACCTTTTATGGGCATCGGCGCAGATTACCACATGGGAAGGGTTGACACTTAACTGTTTTCTACCGGTGCTTTACACGGAAACGTTTCTCAGCCCTGATGATCGATTGAGGCGGGGGCAGATGACCGACTGGATAGACCTTGGGGAAAAAATTTTTCAGGGGGTGGGCCAGCATGTTTTTCAGGTCGACGATGAAGATATCGGCATTCTTGAAATACAACAGATAATTTTCAATCCGGTGGCAGTGGAGTAAAAAATGAAACATACAATGGATATCGATGCAATTCTGTCTCCGATTCCCGGAGAAAACCCAGCCGGCGAAGACCTTCGTTATGAGCCGGTCTATGATGAGATAAAGGAGGCCAGGCGGGCTGATGATGAACTCGATCGCGGGGCCTGGGAATATGAAATCAAGGCTGCTGACTGGGATAAAACCTTGGGTCTTTGTGCGGAAACACTTGCCAAGAGAACCAAAGACCTCCAGATCGGCGCATGGTTGACCGAGGCGCTGGTAAAAATCCAGGGTTTTGAAGGTCTTGCCACAGGCCTCAAAATTCTCACCTGTTTTTTGACAGATTTCTGGGACAATGTCTATCCGGAAATAGATGAGGGTGATCTGGATTACAGGGTTGGGCCTTTGGAGTTTTTGAACAACAATCTCTGGTTCCCCATTAAGGCGGTTCCTGTTACGGACCCCCGTGTTTCACCAGGCTACTCGTGGTTGTTATGGCAGGAATCTCGTCAGGTGGGGAGTGCCAAGGATCTTGTGAACGAATTTGGTGATGTAAATGAAAGCAAAAAAGCGGCACGTGATGAAAAGATAGCCGAAGGCAAACTGACCGCAGAAGATTTTGACAGCGCCGTCGCTTCGTCGTCAAAGGCATTTTATGTGAAATTGGATGCCGCCCTTACCGCATGTGTGGAACAATTCAAGGCCCTTGACGAAACAGTGGATAAACAATTCGGGAACCAAGGACCACGGCTGTCCGAACTGAAGCAGTCCATTGAAGACTGTGCGCTATTTGTTTCACGGACATTAAAAAAGAAACGGGAAATTGAACCCGACCCTCAACCGGAAACCGAGGTCGAACCGGTGCCTGAGGTTCCAGCACCGATTTCCCCGGAAACGCTGCACGCGGAACCGGTAACAGGCGCAACGGCATCGGCGGCGCCTTTGGCCGGACCGGTGGCTGCAGCGGTGCCCACCGGCGGCCATACTTCAGCGCCCGCCGCGTCCGTACAGTTATCTTCTAATATGCCAAACGATTCGGATTCCATGGAGCAGGCGTTTTGGGATGAAGCCTTGAACATCCTGAAAATTTCGGGTATGAAAAAAGCACTGGCAACACTCCTTCACGCTTCAAGCAGTGCGCCGTCCATAAGACAGAAAAGCCGATACCGACTTCTGCTCGTCAAGCTCTGCATCAAGGCTGGGAATCCTGAGCTTGCGAGGCCGATTATCGAAGAACTGTATGGGTTGATCGAACAACTGGGCCTTGAACAGTGGGAATCCCCCATGTGGATCGCTGAAGTGCTTGCTGTCTACTATCAAATACTGACCGTGGAAGGCGCCCCGGACGATGACATTAACAAGGCCTATTATGAACTTTATCCAAGAATCGTCACAAAAGATATTACAAAGGCAATGGAATATAAGTAAATTGATGGCAGCCTTTCCGGTATGATTCATCAAAAAAACAATTAAATCAACAATAGGGTTACCAACAAAAAAGGAGGAAGATCTATGGCTAAGGAGAGTTTGCAGCATACCCTCGACAGGGTAAGAGCCCCCAGGGTTCAGATAACCTATGACGTGGAAGTGGGTGACTCAATCGAGATGAAGGAGATCCCTTTTGTCGTAGGTGTCCTGGGAGACTTGTCTGGAAAACCGGACGAACCCCTGCCGAAACTAAAAGACAGAAAATTCGTCGAAATCGACCGGGATAATTTCGATACCGTTCTCGCCGGTATGAAACCACGGCTTGCTTTCAAGGCCGACAACAAACTGACCGATGATGACTCGAAAATCGCCGTTGAGCTTCGATTTAAATCCATGGCGGATTTTCATCCCGAGCGTGTCGCCGAACAGATCACCCCCGTACGCAAACTGGTAGAAGCCCGGAAAAAACTGTCAGACCTGCTCAATAAACTGGATGGAAACGACAGGCTGGATGAATTGCTCCAAGAGGTCATTTCAAGTACTGATACCCTGGAAAAACTCGGCGCCGAATCGGGTGTTAAAAAAACGGATGGGGAAAAAGACGACTAAAAGGAGGTGATGGAAATGGCTGAAAATCAGCAGGATGAACAGCAGGCCCAAGCAAAAGCGGTCGTAGAAGAAAAAAACCTTCTGGATCAAATCCTGGATGAGGGGAAACTGGTTCGCGACGAAAGCCAGAGAGCCGGTGCCAAGGACCTTATCAGTGAATTTGTCGGGCAGATCATGGAAGGCACTATGACGGTTTCCAAAGACACGGAGGCCATGATCAATTCCAGGATAGCCCAGATAGACAAACTGATCTCTGCTCAACTGAACGAAGTGATGCACCAGCCGGATTTTCAAAAACTTGAAGCTTCGTGGAGGGGCTTGAATTACCTGGTCATGAAAAGTGAAACCGGGGAGAGAATGAAGATCCGGGTGATGAATGCAACCAAGAAGGATATTCTCAAAGACATGGAAAAGGCAAGCGAATTTGATCAGTCCGCCCTTTTCAAAAAGATTTATGAGGAAGAATACGGAATGTTCGGCGGCGCTTCCTACGGCGCCTTAATCGGGGATTATGAGTTCAGTGCCCATCCCCAGGACATGGCCCTGTTGGGAAAAATGTCCGAGGTGGCTGCAGCGGCCCATGCGCCTTTCATCTCTGCCGCGGCGCCCCAGTTGTTTAACTGGGACAGCTTCGAAGAGCTGGGCGGCCCCAGGGATCTTGCCAAAATTTTCTCAGGCGCTGACTATGCCAAATGGCGCTCTTTTCGGGATACTGAAGATTCCAGGTATGTCTCCCTGGCCCTTCCCCATATCCTCATGAGGCTCCCTTACGGGCAGGAGAATGTCCCTGTAGAGGCCTTCAATTATGAGGAAGAGGTTGACGGAAGGGACAGCAGTAAATATCTCTGGGGAAATGCGGCCTATGCCCTTGGCACGCGGTTGACCGATGCCTTTGCCAAATTCAGCTGGTGCGCCGCCATTCGAGGTGTGGAAGGGGGTGGCCTCGTGGAAGGTCTGCCGACGCACACATTCAAAACCGACGAAGGTGATGTGGCACTCAAGTGCCCCACGGAAATAGCCATTACCGATCGGCGTGAAAAGGAGTTCGCAGATCTTGGTTTTGTACCCCTGGTCCACTGCAAAGGAACCGACTATGCAGCCTTTTTCAGTACACAGACCGCTAATAAGCCAAAGGTGTATGACTCTGACTCGGCCAATGCCAACGCTAAACTCTCTTCACAGCTTCAATATTTGCTTGCCACGTCGAGGTTCGCACATTACCTGAAATCCATTATGCGGGACAAAGTGGGCAGTTTCATGACACGACAGAATGCCGAAGATTTCCTGAACAAATGGATCAGCAACTATGTGCTTCTGGATGATAATGCCTCACAGGAGATGAAATCCAGATATCCGCTGCGCGAAGCAAGAATCGATGTCACCGAGATCCCCGGAAAGCCTGGCGCCTACAGGGCGGTGTCGTTTCTGAAGCCACATTTTCAACTGGATGAGCTGTCTGTTTCATTGAGATTGGTGGCAGATCTGCCGCCTCCGGCACAAGGCTAGTATGGCAGACAATTTGAAAAAAATAACGATTACCCATCGTGGTCTTGGTAATCATCACCGATAATGAATAAGTTTATTAGGTATGCCGGAAAAACAAAACAGCAGAGCGACGATCCTGGACAGGCTTGTGGATATGGAACCGGGGGTTTCCCACGAGCCTGTTCAACGCTTGTTGTATGATATCAGACAAATCAAGGCCATGATGATCAGAGATATTGAGAATCTCCTGAATACCCGGCGGCAGATATGGATTATCCCCGCCTCATACAAGGCACTCAATAAATCCGTATTCATGTACGGCCTTGGCGATTTTACCGCTGAAAATCCAAAAAGTGCGACTGTTCGGCGAACATTACGGCAGGATATTGAAAGAGCCATTGCGACGTTTGAACCCCGGCTGAAGAATGTATCCGTACATCTTGGAGAGGACCCTAAAAAGGAGCGTAATCTGAGATTCAGGATCAGCGGCATGCTGGTAGTGGAACCTGAAACCGAACCCGTATCGTTTGATACCTTTTTTGATACAAATAAAGGGGAATACGTTATAGACAGGTGAGACATACTTATTCACGGGCAACGGTCACGAATTTTTTTATCAGCTATCCTGGCTTACAAAAATACCTATGGAAGATAATTTTTTAACATACTACGAACGTGAGCTGACGTTTATCCGCGAGATGGGTGCGGAATTTGCAAAAAAATACCCCAAGATCGCGGGCAGACTCCAGCTTGAACCTGAAAAGTGTGATGATCCCCACACCGAGCGACTGATCGAGGCATTTGCCTTTATCAGTGGACGCATTCATAAAAAAATAGATGACGATTTCCCCGAGATAACGGAATCGCTTCTCAGTATAATTTACCCTCATTATATCCGCCCCATACCATCCATGTCGGTTGTGAGATTCGAACCCATAAAGCCGACCATTCAATCGAGTGGATACAAAATTGAAAAAAATACGTCTCTTTATTCCAAATCTGCTGCCGGCACTTCCTGTCGATTTACAACATCCTATCCTGTTGCAATGTGGCCGGTTGATGTTGTTTCCGCCGGGCTGCATGATCCCATAAAACAGATACGGGGCGCACAGCAGGTGCTTTCAATACAGTTGAAGGCCTTTGCCGGGCAGAGTGTTTCCGGTATCGATTGGAAAAAACTGCGCTTTTTTCTCAATGGCCCGCACCAGCATGTTTTTCATCTTTATGAGCTCCTGTTTAATCACGTCTGTCATCTGGAATGTGAGGCTGTGGACAGCCAGGGCAAAAAACAGATCATCGCCATGCCCATAGACAGCATCGTCCCTGTGGGATTTGGTCCGGATGAAGGTGTTCTCCCCTATTCCAAAAGATCTTTCCCCGGTTATATCCTGCTTTTCGAGTATTTCTGCTTTCCGGAAAAATTTCTTTTTTTTGATTTTTGCGGGCTTGACAGACTTCGGGGCAAAGGCTTTACCGACATTCTGGATATCAGAATCTTCCTGGACAAACCGGCCAAATCAAATCTCGTGATAAATAAAAACACATTTTGTACAAATGCGACGCCTGCGGTGAATCTGTTCAGCCGCATTGCCGAACCCATCCGAATCGAACAGCGAAAGACCGAATATCGTGTTGTCCCGGATGTGAGAAGGCAGGCCTCAACTGAAATTTACAGTATTGACAAGGTGACGTCATCTTCTCTATCCTCACCCGGAGAAGAAGTTGAATTTAAGCCTTTTTATTCTGTAAGGCATCATCTGGATGAAGATGACAGTCATGGCAGTCGTGTTTTCTGGCACATGGAAAGGCGTGCTTCCGGGAAAAAAGGGGATAACGGCACTGAGGTATTTCTCTCGTTTGCAGACCTTGACTTCAACGCTGCCGATCCAGGGGAAGAAGCCTTGACCATTCATGTCACCTGTACGAATCGCGATTTTCCCGCCCGTCTTTCCTTTGGTGACCCTGCCGGTGATTTCAGCATGGAGACGGCGGCACCGGTTTCCCGCATAAACAGCCTGATAAAACCGCTCCAGACACGCCGGCCGTCTCTTGAAGGGGCATTGCAATGGCGTCTTGTATCCCACCTGTCGCTCAATTATATGTCAATTGTTCAGGGCGGAGAAGAGGCCCTCAGGGAAATTCTAAGTCTCTACGATTTTGATAATTCTCCGGCTACCCGGCAACAGATCAACGGGATCGTATCCATTGATTCCAAACATGTTACAAAAAGAATGGGAAAGGGATTCTGTCGAGGGATTGAGGTTTCCCTGGAATTAGATGAGGATAAATTTGTGGGAGCGGGTTTTTATCTGTTTGCGTGTATTCTTGAAAGATTCCTGGCCCAATATGTTTCGGTCAATTCCTTTTCACAACTGGTATTGAAAACTGTACAGAAAGAAGAGGCAATAAAAAAGTGGCCCCCCAGAAACGGCAACCGGGTTCTTCTTTAAAGGATCGTTTATTTAAAGAATATTATGGTTTTTCATTTTTTAAAGCTGTAGATCTCCTGGAATCATTGTTCCCTGACAAAAAACCGTTGGGTAAAACCCTGGTGCCGGAAAAAGAGGCGGTACGATTTTCGGTAAAACCCGGTTTTGCTTTTCCGCCAAGTGATATTTCAGCCCTTGAACAAACGGATGATGAGGCGCCGGTTGACATGTCCGTCACATTCATGGGGCTTATCGGTCCAAACGGCATTCTGCCGCAATGGTATAACGAACTGGCCCTTGAAAGAAACCGGAAAAAAGATTTCAGTTTGACGGCTTTTCTGGATCTTTTTCATCACCGTTTTATATCTCTTTTTTATCTTGCATGGAAAAAATACCGATTTCCTGAAAATTATATTCCCGGGGCCAGAGACAGGCTTTCCAGATACATGTTGAGCCTGTCCGGTCTGGGAACTGCGGGTCTGAGCAAGATGATCGGGTTGCCGGAGGAATCTCTGGCGTTTTACGGCGGGCTTTTATCAAGAGGCGTCCCGTCAGCTGTTGCCATCGAGTCTGCCGTATCATACCTTTCCGGTGTTCAGGCCAGGGTCGATCAGTTTATTGAGCAGATGATTCTTCTGGACCCTGAAGACCAAACGCAACTCGGCCTGAAAAATGCCCGGTTGGGTATGGAAACAATCTGCGGAAGCTATGTCTGGGACAGCCAGTCAAAATTTCGTGTAAACCTGGGTCCCATGGATTACGATGATTTCCTTCGTTTTCTGCCCAGCGGTGATATGCTTAACCCGATTTTCTCTCTTGTCAAATACATGGTCGGAATGGAATACGAATTTGAGATAAGCATAATCCTGAAACGCGAAGAAATTCCTCTATGCCTCATCGGCGGCGAAACACAAGTGCAGCTGGGGTTGACCACATGGATTAAAAGCCCGGACGTAATACCGGATAAAGATTCTTGCATAACGTTTCAGCAAAATGGGTTTCAGAATTAAACTCGTCATCGATTCGCCGCTGGCGTAATCGATGTCCCAAAAAAGGAGTGCAGCATGGCAATATCAAATCTCAAGTCCCTAATCGGAAAACTGAACAGTACATGCAGAGGTTCCCTTGAATCGGCGGCCGGGCTATGTATGTCGCAAACCCATTATGAAGTAGATGTCGAGCATTTTCTCATCAAGCTCCTTGATCTTTCCAATACGGATCTGGAGAAAATACTCAGACATTTTGAGATCAATCAGGATCATCTGATAGCGGATCTTACACGCAGTATAGAGGGGTTTAAGACGGGAAACACCAGGACCCCCGCCCTCTCACCGCGCATACCGAAAATGATACAGGATGCCTGGATGACGGCATCCATCGACTATCAGACAGACAGTGTGCGATCAGGCCATATTATTTTATCCCTGTTGAGCGATGAACAGACCGCAAGGATGCTCATCTCCAGCGCTGATGCGTTTAAAAAAATCTCTGTTGAAACCCTGCAGGAAAATCTACCCGATATTGCGGCGGGTTCCGCTGAGGACAGTGAGGCCGTCAAGACCGGGCAGGTCCCTGCAAAAGGAGAGGCAAAACCCGCCGGGACCAAGGCCCTGGACCAGTATACGACCAATCTGACCCAGATGGCCCAAAACGGGGAAATCGACCCGGTGCTGGGACGGGATTTTGAAATCAGACAGATGGTGGACATTCTGATCCGACGCAGACAGAATAATCCCATCCTGACCGGCGAAGCAGGCGTGGGCAAGACGGCCGTTGTCGAAGGGTTCGCCCTCAGGATCGCCGAAGGTGATGTGCCCCCTGCGTTAAGCGGTGTGGCCGTTCATAGCCTTGATATGGGCCTGTTACAGGCCGGCGCCAGCGTAAAGGGAGAATTTGAAAACCGCTTAAAATCCGTCATCAACGAGGTTAAAGGATCTCCGGTGCCGATTATCCTGTTTATTGATGAAGCCCATACGCTTATCGGAGCGGGCGGATCAGGCGCCGGCGATGCGGCAAACCTCTTAAAACCGGCCCTGGCCAGGGGAGAACTCCGTACCATTGCGGCGACCACATGGGCCGAATACAAGAAATACTTTGAAAAAGACGCGGCCATGGCCAGGCGTTTCCAGGTCGTAAAAGTGGAGGAGCCGGATGAGGAAAAAGCGCTGATCATGATGAGGGCCATTGGTCCTTTTCTTGAAAAACACCACAAGGTCATGATCACGGATGAAGCCCTTGCAACTACCGTATCCCTGTCTCACCGTTACATTTCAGGCAGGCAGCTTCCCGACAAGGCTGTCAGCGTACTGGATACGGCCTGCGCAAGAGTGGCCATCGGTCTCACCACCAGCCCTGCGCCCATTGAAGAAGCCACAAGGCAGATTGCCCATATCGAAAGAGAGGTAAAGACCCTTGAAAAAGAAACCCTCATGGGGCGTGGCCATGCGGATCGGCTGGCAGTGCTCGCAACCGAAAAAGAGGAGATTCAAGCCAACCTGGATCTTCTGAACAAAAAGTGGGAAGATGAGATCGGCATCGCCCGACAGATCGTGGGTATCCGGCAGGAGATCCAGGAAATTTATGAAAATAAACCGGATAGCGAAGACCTTCTTGAAAAACAGGAAACGCTGAAAAATCTGGAATCCGAATTTATTGAAAAACAGGGGAAAACGCCCCTTGTGCAGGTTGCCGTGGACGCACAGACGATCTCCGAGGTGATTTCCGGATGGACCGGCATCCCCACTGGACGAATGGAGGCCGATGAGATTGAGACGGTCCTCAACCTGGAAAATCTGCTGGGTGAAAGAATTATCGGGCAGGATCATGCCCTTGGTGCCATTGCCCAGATGGTCCAGACGTCCCAGGCCGGCATTGAAGATCCATCCAAACCCACGGCGGTGTTTCTTTTTGTGGGGCCGAGCGGCGTGGGCAAGACCGAGACCGCCCTTGCGCTCTCCGATCTTTTATACGGCGGAGAAGAAAACGTGATTACCATCAACATGTCTGAATATCAGGAAGCCCACACGGTCTCAAGCCTCAAAGGCTCGCCTCCCGGTTATGTGGGGTACGGCGAAGGGGGTGTCCTGACTGAGGCCGTCCGCAGGAGACCTTACAGCATTGTGCTTCTGGATGAGATTGAAAAGGCCCACACGGATGTCACCGAAATTTTTTATCAGGTATTCGACAAGGGTAAAATGGAAGACGGTGAAGGGCGTCTCATCGATTTTAAGAACACCCTGATCATTCTGACATCCAATCTGGGCACCGATATGATCATGAACCTGTGCGCTGATGAAGAGACCATGCCTGACCCGCCGGCACTTGCAGAGATGCTGGGCCCGGAACTTCAAAAGCATTTTAAGCCGGCATTTCTGGGTCGAACAAAGGTGGTTCCGTATTTTCCCATTACGGATGAGAATATGCGCCTGATCGTAAGGCTTAAACTGGACCGCATTGTCAAACGCATGCGGGAAAATAAAAAAATTGCCTTTGAATACAACGATGACCTCATCGAGGTCATTGCAAGCCGCTGCACAGAAGTGGACAGCGGCGCCAGAAACATTGATCATATTCTGACCAACACACTGCTGCCTGAAATGTCCAGGGAAATCTTGACGCGGATGGCCAAAGGGGAGCAGATAAAAGCGGTTACGGTGACAGTTGACGGGGAGGGGTTTAAATATGATATTGAGTAGCTTTATGGGTGACGATTGATTGCAATCGTTTTTAACTTTAATTAAATTTTTATTAAGGAGGATTTGACTATGGCTTCTGATACCTTTTTGCAAATTGACGGAATTAAGGGTGAAAGTACAGATAAGGATCACAAAGATTGGATCGAGGTTCTTTCATTTAACTGGGGCGTATCTCAGATGGCTTCAGGGTCTGCGAGTTCTTCAGGCGGCGGATCAACCCAACGCGCTGATTTTCAGGACTTGAGCATTGTAAAAGAACTGGACAGTTCATCGACATTGCTCAACAAAGCATGCTGGGGCGGCCAACACATTGATAAGGTGGTGCTGGAACTCAACCGGGCAGCCGGTGATAAACGGCAGAAATACATGGAGTATAAAATGGAAAATGTCATTATCAGTTCCATCAGTATCGGTGGGGGCGGCGGTGGCATTCCAACGGAATCCGTGACGTTTAATTATGGGAAAATCACAACAACATACACCAAACAGGCCCGTAAGGGCGGTGGCGGCTCAGGGGAAGTTCCCGCCGGATGGAACCTTGAGGAAAATACGCACATTTAAACCTAAGATGAGCGATTAACGGTTAGCTCTTTATATTCCAGGCGGTTACCGGGAATGCGGTTTTCACCCACCCGGTAAAATGATAATATTTGGCTATATTTTTAAATTATTGTGCCAATTGCTAAAAGCTTGCTGCTAATCGCTCGATTTGGGCTAAAGTATGGGTTGTACTCTACGATGAAGCCCCCCTTCTTTTGAAAGGGTGATCCTGCTATGAAATGGTGGACAATTCTATAACGCCAAGATTGCTTCAGTCGCACTGTCGTAGCTTCCTGCTGCAATATCACCGATCCCTGGGGCGAAATTCATAGCACTCGATGAACCAACACTGGTGGCAAGCGAAAAGGCACATTGATAGATCCACTGTTCACACTGGCCTCTCCTTGTTCTAACGGTCTCTGCATGGGCATAGCCGGTTGATTGCCGCCGCACGACCAATCGTTGAAGCACTTGGGCGTTGTACAATCGCCATTCCGCCAGTATGAGGCTATCGGCGCGTTCGTTGGTTCTCGCAACGCCCCACTGTCTCAATTGCGGCTGGGTCTCCGGCAGTATCCTGACAACATCATATGCCCGGTAATTCGTTTCTTGTGGGGATGTGGCGCAATAATCGCGAACAACCTGGGTGTAGTCCATGGGGACGCCGACCATCTCTTCCGGATCGCAAAGGGGCGTGTCCGTGCATATCCGCTCAGACACCCAGCCGGCTGAATGGTCGTCTGTCCCCTGGATGGGGATTGAGGGAAAATGGTACAGCCGTTGTTCGACGTGATGAATCTGAGGGTGGGCGCCTTGTATGCGTGGAAGATATCGGCTTTGATGAGACCACCGGCAAAGGGTACCATTGTGATGATGGACCTGATGGCGATTGAACTCCCCGCCATCAATCTGCTGTCCCAGCCAATTGCGCAGATCCTGCCTGCCTGATGCGGCCGAGCCCTGTACGTGTGGAATCCAACCGTTCGCCTCATAATAAGTCATCTTTAATCTCCTATTATAAAAGGGTGTTGGTTATCATGTCCAAAGAATAACATGAAATTGGCATAAAAGAAAAGGTGGAATTTTTGAGTCATTCCATCGGACTGACGGACCAGGCAATGACTGATGCAGATTTGCCCACGGCCGTTATGCGATAACCGGCAGGAATCCTCGGCATGACTGATATTCGAACCAGATCCCAACCAAATAAAATCGCCCGGCCCGGAGATAACCGCAAATGTATGGTCTGCGGAGAACCTGCTCATTTCTTCTCACCGGATTACGCTCCCGTATGCCTAAGAGCCGAATGTAAACACGTGCTCGTTAGAAAGCAGCATATGCACCACTATGCATCTGAACAATATTTTGCTCTTCAGTCCAGACAGGTTAAATGGAATATCAGGCAGTCGACATTAAAGAAAAAAATGCTGGCGGAACAAAGAAAAAAACAAGAGAAGGCGTATGTCGCCCGTTTGATGACAAAAATAAAGGATGTCCATGGTTATGATCCGACAATCTACCCGTACGCCATGATTCCTAAAAATACCCGGGAGCTCGGAAAACTTCCGGAACACAGAAAAAATTATTTTCGCGAATTTCTTTCAACGCTGATCAAGGAGATGTTTTCAGAATTTGAGGATAACACCGTCAATGATACAGAAAATGTATTTCAATATAAAGACATGGAAGATATGTATCCGATGGAGTCAGGCGCCTGCGCTGTCTGCAGAGGTGTTTGCTGCATAACCGGCGGGAAAAATGCCTATATTAAAAAGGAGACCATTCTCCGCTACATGCACAGACATCCTGATCAAAAACCGGAACAGGTGCTGGCGGCATATATGGATCATCTTGGTAAAAAAACCTTTATTGATTCATGTGTTTACCACACGGACATCGGATGCAGTCTGCCCAGAAATATGCGTGCGGACACTTGCAACGAATTTTTGTGCGATACCTTGATTGAACTGGACAGGCTATTGAACAAAACGCCTGTTCCGAAAGGGGTGTATTTAATTGAATATGCAAAAAAAAACTGGCGCAAGGACAACTTGGATGAAGATAATATCGTGACACTTTTGACTCCGGAGCCGGCCATATGACTTTTAATAGCAATATGCAGTCAAAACATAACCGCAAATGTATGGTCTGCGGAGAACCCGCTCATCTTTTTTCACCGGATTCAGCGCCCGTATGTCTTAAAGCTGAGTGCAAACTGGTGCTCAGCCGTAAAAATTTTTTAAGTAAGTCTTCTTACAAACAGTATTTTTCGCTTCAATCCGCGCAAATTAAAGGAACCATTGAATTTGTAAAATTGAGGAAAAAACGGCTGGCTGAAAAAAGAAAGATGGAAAACAAAGAAAATATTTCCTGCTGGATGAGGGCCATGAACCACGATTACGGCTATAACCCGGCGCAATATCCTTACACAGTGGTGCCGACCAATTCAAAAAAAATCAGCAGACTGCCAGAGCACAGAAAAAATCTTTTTCGTGAAACGCTTTTACATTTTATCAACAAAGCCATGCCGGAATTTGCACAAAAAAATGGCCCTACCGAAGAAAATCAAACCGAAGAAAACACCCTGTATGAAACTGCCAAAAATGAATTGCCTTTCGAGGCAAAAGCCTGTTCTATCTGCAGGGGCGGCTGCTGCAGCATCGGTGAAGAACATGCTTTTATCAAAAAGGAAACCATCCTCCGATATATGACCAAACATCCTGATCAAAAACCGGCGCAGGTGCTGGCAGCATACATGGCATATCTGCCGGATGAATCCTTTGAAAATTCGTGTGTGAATCACACGGAAACCGGCTGTGCCCTGCCCCGGGACATGCGATCTTCTGTATGCAATGGGTATGTTTGCGAATCTTTGATGAAATTGAAAGATCTGTTTGCAGATACACCTGTGCCAAAGGGCGTATTTTTTATCAGCCGTGCACAAAATAACTGGAACAAAGACACCTTGGATGTAGACAACAGTATTATAAGGACGGAGTTGATATTGAATCAATAATCACTTAACCGCAATTAACCGTATCTATCAAGAGGGGTGACATATGGAAAAGCCCATTTCATTTACTGAACTTGATTTCAAGACAGTCGCATCAATGGATGAAACACGCAGCAAGCCGGAACAGAAAACACCCTTTCGAATCTGCATGATGGGTGATTTCAGCGGTCGTCTGAACCGCGGCATTGCAGATTCTTCATCATCACCGGGTAATCTGCGACCCATCGCGGTGGACAGGGATAATATTGATGATGTCATGAAAAAACTTGGCGTTGAAGTGCATTTGTCTGTTTCAGGTGTTGTCGGTCCGTTGATTACCATCCGGTTTACCGAACTGGATGATTTTCATCCTGAGCAGTTATATTCACGTCTTGAGGTGTTTCAAACATTAAGGGATACCCGTAAACGGTTGAATAATTCAGGCTCATTTGAGTCCGCCAGAAAAGAAGTCCGGAGCTGGTTGGGAGTAGATGAATTATCGCAACTGTCAAAACCCGAATCAGCACAATCGACCCGTGCCCCTGCTGCACCCGAAAAAACATCAGGCAGCCTCCTTGATCAGATTGTCGGGGAAGCAGACGGCAGACCGCTGGATACGGAAAATGCTTCGAAACTTTCAGAATGGGATTCATTCATGCAGCGCATTGTGGGGCCCCATCTGGTCCCCGGTCGTGATCCCGAGCAGGCTGAGCTGGTGACGGCTGTTGATGCCGCCATTTCCGGACTCATGAAAACAATCCTGCATCACCCTGATTTTCAGGCCCTTGAATCGGCCTGGCGGGCCCTTCGTTTTCTGGTATCCCGGGTAGAAACAGATGCCCTGCTCAAAGTGTACCTGCTGGATATGTCAAAGGATGAACTGGCCAGGGACCTGAGCGTATCCGATGATTTACAGAAAACCGGGGCATACCGGCTGTTTGTGGAACAGGCGATGGGGACACCAGGTGGTGAACCGTGGGCCGTGCTCGCCGGGAATTATACCTTTGAACAGACACGAGGGGACGTTGAGACCCTGGGCCGTATGGCCATCATTGCGAAACTGGCAGGCGCCCCGTTTATCAACGGGGTTCACGATCATCTCCTGGGCTGTGAGTCTCTGGCGGATACACCCGACCCGGATGACTGGAAACGACCTGTCGACCCGGAAGACAGCCGGGTGTGGAAAATTCTCAGGGCTATTCCGGATGCATCCTATTTAGGCCTTGCCCTGCCCCGCTTCCTTTTGCGGCTTCCTTATGGAAAAGATACTGATCCTGTGGACTGTTTCGATTTCGAGGAGATATCGGACAACCCCGTTCATAGTGAATATCTATGGGGGAACCCGTCCTTTATCTGTGCTCTGCTGCTGGCACAGGCATTCAGCCATGACGGCTGGGACCTTCGACCGGGATCAATCCAGAACATTCAGGACCTGCCGCTCCATATTTATAAAGAACAGGGGGCGTCTGTAACAAAACCCTGCGCAGAAGTCGTACTGACGGAAAGGGCACTGGAAAAAATGCTGGCCCTTGGGGTGATGCCGCTGCTTTCTTACAAAAATCAGGATTCTGCCAGGCTGGCCCGTTTTCAATCCGTAAGCGATCCGTTGACAAAACTGAGGGGGCGTTGGAAGAACCATTAAAAACGTGGAAACAAATAGTTTTTCCCACTGCCCGACCAGTCAAGTCTATTGACAATAATCGGATCTGCTGGTAACAATTTAAACGTTCTGTGCAATTTATTTAAGATTTCTGTTTTCCCTTTACCGGTCCGATCCGGCCGGCCCTCAAGATCATTTGGTAATCTAAAAACAGGCTCTATTTTTAGCGCTTATTAGTGTGCTTTTTATGCTTCGGATTGGACATCGTGTTGGAAAAACATTACGCCTGCAAAGAAAGGTGAACGATTATGCCTCCCACACAAGAAAATAGGTCAATGCGCATTACAACACCATTGGCAGATAATGATCTGTTGCTTACCATGTTCTCAGGCACCGAGGGCCTTTCGAGTCCTTTTTCCTTTGAACTGTCCCTTGTGTCGGAAAGCAACAGCCTTGCCTTTGATCAAATCATCGGAAAAGATATTACGGTATCGTTGGGTGGAGAAGAAAGCAATACCCGTTATTTTAATGGTATCGTATCGCGATTCTCCCAGGATACCGGCGCCGGGGAATCTGATGGCGGCCATTCTCTGGCGCGTTATTCTGCAACCATGGTGCCGTGGTTCTGGCTGTTGACCAAGACGACGAATTCGAGAATATTTCAAAATATGTCCGTGCCGGATATCATCGAACAGATTTTTTCTGAAATGGGTCTCACCGATTGCAGGATGGACCTGGACGGTACCTATGACCCAAAAGAGTATTGTGTCCAGTATGCTGAAACCGATTTTAATTTTGTTTCCAGGCTACTGGAACAAGAGGGTATCTTCTATTTTTTTGAACATGGAAACGGTGAGCATATTATGGTCATGGGGGATACCCCGGAAAAGCACCCGTCCTGCCCGAATCAGGAACTGGTTCAATTTCATCCCCTGGGAACCGGGGAAAATGTTTCCGAAGCGGTAATCACCGACCTTGATAAAATGCAGGAGGTCAGGATCGGTAAATACACGGTTAATGATTTTAATTTTAAAATACCATCCACTGATCTGCTGGTTGAATTCAAAAGTCAAATAACCCTTGGACCCGGGGACCGGGAGAAATATGATTACCCTGCCGAATACAAAACACGGGCTGAAGGGGAAAGACTGGCCAATATACGCCTGCAGGCAGAGGAAGCACAGACGACCACCTTCAGAGGCGCCAGTCATTGCATTGATTTTTCAAACGGATATAAGTTCGACCTGGCCGGCCATTACCGGCCTGAGATGAATGACAAATCGTATGTACTGACCAGTGTCAGTCATCGGGCCAATGAGCCGGTGGGAACCAGTGGCGGCGGCGGTGGCGGCGGCGGTGGCGGCGGTGGTTTCTCCTATGGCAATCATTTCAGGTGTGTGCCATACGATGTTCCCTACCGCCCCCTGCGGTTTACCCCGAAACCCATCATCACAGGTGTTCAGACAGCCATCGTTGTCGGCCCTTCCGGAGAAGAGATCTATCCGGATAAATATAGCCGGATCAAGGTTCAGTTTCCATGGGACCGCGAGGGCAAGAATGATGAAAACAGCTCCTGCTGGATCCGGGTCAGCCAGCCCTGGGCCGGTGCCGGCTGGGGGGGCATGTTTATTCCCCATGTGGGCCACGAGGTGATCGTGAATTTTGTCGAGGGCGATCCGGATCGGCCCATCATCACCGGTCGGGTATACCATGGCACCAACATGCCGGCAGACACCCTGCCCGATGAGAAAACAAAAAGCGTCATCAGAAGCCGGCAGGACAACGATATTGTCATCGAGGACAAAGAGGGGGATAAGCATATCCACCTCAAGCAGGCCTGCGGCAATGAGATTATTATGCATGAAACCAGCCCGGATATCGTGATCAAGCAGGAATGCGGCAATACAGTACACTTGAAGGCTTCGGGGCCGGATATCGAAATTACCCAGGCCTGCGGCAATGAGATATTCATGCATGCTGCCGGACCTGTGGTTGAAATAAAACAGCAATGCGGCAATTCCATTGTCATGGACGGCGCAACAAAATTTATCGCCTGTAATACGCCGGTGGGAAGTACCAAATTCGAGATGGAAAAGCACCTGCCCCAGCGGGAAGGTCGGATTCAATCAAAAAACCGACGGAGACTGGTATAGTGAGAATACTGGCTGCAAAGTGACCAAAACATTTGCCGCGGTGGAAGAGTATGCCATGTCGGCCAAGGCCACCCAAACAGTGGGGCTGTCTTCCGATCTGTTTTATGGGGCGAAGCATTCCACCATGATAGGGGCGGAAATAAAGTGGAATAAATCTTTTGAGAAAAATCTGAATGAAAAGTCCATTGAAAAAAGGTAAAGGGACATATAAAATACGATTCGGAAAAAGAGATTGAACTGATCGGTGGCAGCGGCGACAAAGGGCAACTGGTACTTGATCAAGATGGTGCCATGGATTGAACAGTGCAAAGGGTTCGATAATTGATGTTAAAAAGGGAAGTGATATAAATATTAGTTCAAAGCAGGATATAAATCTTAAGGCCAATGGAATGGTGGCTATTTCTGCAAAAGGCAATCTATCCATCAAATCTAATGGTGTTCAAACTTTTGATGCAAAAGGCAATTTAATAAAAATTGGTTGATTAGCCTGCATCGGATGCATTCATTTCGAGTTCAAAATATCAAAGGAGATTTATCCTTGTCCAATTCGCCAGCATTGATCATCTCCATTATCATCATTGCACTCCTGCTGTTTGTAGGTTTTTGTGAATTGCTTTATCTCGACATAACGGGTCTGGGACGCAGAAAAGCGCTTCGTGAATTTCCAGAGGCGGCAAAAAAATTTGGTTTTATTCAGAAAAAAAGTCGATCCTCCCGGCCCTTCGGCACCTATACCGGCACTTATAAAGGGTATAATTTTACCATTGAGCCGGACAGCAATGCCACTGTTCAGTTGCACATGGACCCTGTCCCGGGCGTTGAGGAGTTCATCACACGGCAGGGTCAGACAAATTTCGATAGTGGTGATAAAGGTTTTGATAATTTTTTCAAAACACGTCTTGTATCTGCTGAATTGGGCCAAAAACTGCGGGAAGCAGTTGCTTTTTTAGCCTACACCGTTGAGTTCGGCAAACGCTGGAAGGGAAAGTACAATTATATTCGTATTTACAAAGACAGTATTTACTGCTCCTTCAAGTATGGCAGTGGCCATTATATTCCCGCCTCAGTTCTGGAGAAAATTATCCCGGATCTGGTCAAGCTTGCTGATTTGCTCCAGGCTGCGGTAGCAGAGAAAAAATAAGGTTCATACCCTTGGAAACAATAAACGAATCACCATTTGAAATAGCATATATCCCGGGACGTCTCCCCTTCCCCGGGCATTCTTTGACCCTCATCGTCAAGGGAACCTTTGATTTGTCGCCAGGGAAAACAGCGGTACCGGCAAAGGAACAGCTGTATCCCACCGGCGATGAATTTTACAAAGAGGATGAAGAAATGCTGGGGGGGCCCCGGTATGCGTCCGATTTCGCCTATTTCAAACCCGCCGCCGATCTGCTGCTCACGGGAAAATGTCATGCCCCGGCCGGAGAACGATGCCTGGCCCGGCAGGTGTCGTTCAGCGTCGGCGACCATACCAAAACCCTTATGGTCACCGGTGATCGTACCTGGAAACGCGGCCTGCTGGGGTCCACCCCCAGTGCCCCTGACCCCTTTTCTGCCATTGACCTGAAATATCAAAACAGTTTTGGCGGCCCCGGATATGCAGAAAACCCTGTGGGCAAAGGATTTGGAAAACAGGTAGCTGAAAATGGGAAAAAGATTCGACCGCTTCCCAACATCACCCATCCAAAGGATACCCTCCACACCGCCGGTACACGGTTGGCACCGGCCGGTTTTGGCCCTCTGGGCCAGATGTGGAAACAACGCAGGGCTTACCTGGGCACCTATAAGGGTAAGTACCTGAAAGAGAACTGGCCCTGGTTTCCCGTAGATTTTGATTGGCATTACTTCAATGCAGCCCCTGCTGATATGCAGGTCAACGGATATCTTGCAGGCGATGAAAGACTCAATTTTACAAACCTTCATCCCGAACATGAGCACTATGAGGCAGCCCTTCCCGGTGTGAGAATTCGCTGTTTTGTCAACCGGCGGACAGCTCCTGAGCCCGCCCCCCTTGCGTTCAAAGAGGTGAACATGCGCCCGGACACCTTGTGGGTGGATATGGACAGCGAAACCCTGGTGCTGGTCTGGCGCGGGTGGTGTGAGGTCTTGTCTGAAGAATTCGAGGAGATAAAACATCTTTTTATCGTCTCCGAGCGTTGTGAAGACCCGTTGCCGCCAGTGGCTTTTTATCAGGAACACCTCGCCAGGCGGTTGCAGGAGATAGAAAAAGGGGATATTGAGGAGCTGCCGGAAACGCCGGATCAACCTGACGATACTGAAAAAATTGATGACGACATTGAAACGGAAATTGCCAACGCTGAACTAGAAACCAGAGCCCGGTTGATCGCCGCCGGTATCGACCCTGATCATCTGCCGGAGCAAAGTGAAGAAGATAAAAAAAAAGAGGCTGCCCTTCTTAAAGAACTCGGTTTTGAACCTGAAGAAAGTGAGGTACCGTTAACTCGCGAGCTTGTCCATGAAAGGTTTAAACAGGGTGAATGCTTTGCCGGAGCGGATCTGTCCGGCCTTGACCTGTCCGGTCTTTCATTAACCGGTATTGACCTGCATGGAGCCATCCTTGCCCATGCCATATTTAAGGGCTGTGACCTTTCCGGGGCCGATCTTTCCGGGGCCAATTTTTCCCATGCAGATCTTGCCGAGGTAAATTTACAGGGAGCGACACTGCTTGAAGCGGATTTCACCCAAGCTGTTCTTGAAAGGGCCGACCTGAGCACGGCAACACTTGAGGGGGCCACATTTGAAAAAGCCGGCATGCAAAAGGCAAGACTTGTTGATGTAAAAGCTACCGGGGCCGACTTCTCCCAGGCGGATCTAAGCGAAGCGGTATTGACCGACAGTGTTTTTGTAAAGGCTGATTTTTCCAAGGCCCTTTTACAGCGGGCCGACTTTGGCGGGTCTGATTTAAAAGAAACTTCCGTTGAGGGGGCTATCGGCCCTGGTATCCGTATGGATGGGGCCGATCTCACTGAACTCAGGGCTTCGGAAGGCTGTGATTTTTCAAATGGCTCTTTTCGAAAAGTGCAGGCTGCCGAATCCATCTGGGAAAGCGCTAATTTAAAGGGCGCCGATTTTTCCTTTGCCTGCATGGAAGCGGCTGATTTTACTTCCGCTGTGCTGGAAAGGGCCAAGTTTGCGGCTGCCGATATGAAATTTACCCGTTTTTCCAGGGCAAATCTGAAAGGGGCCAAAATGGTGAGTGCCAACCTGTTTGAAGGGAGTTTTGAAAAAGCCAATTTGACAGGTACCGATCTCAGGGGGTCCAACCTTTATGCGGTAGAGTTTCTGGATGCGCATCTGGAAGAGACCCTGCTGGAATTTGCCAATATCAAAATGACCAAACTGGCCCAAAAATAGGGACTCCCAATTATGTCGATTCCTGAAAATTTAGAAGAACTGCTATCAAAGGTCAAGGCAGGTGACGTACTTGAAGATCTTGTCCTGAATGCCAAAAAAATGAAAGGGATGCTGCTTGCCAATGCCCGTATGCCGAGGGCGAAATTTGACGATTGCGATCTTGCCGGGATTGATCTTCGCGGCGGGGCATTGCCCATGGCTTTTTTCAACAATGTCAATCTGAACAAAGCGTGCCTGGCAGAAACCGATATCAGTAAATCGGTCTGGCAGAATATTGAGGCACCACACATTGATCTTACGGGCGCCGATATATCCGATGCTATTTTTTTTGCCGATAAGATACCGGTGAAAGACCCGGCCCTGGTCAATATCTTTTTTAAAGACCTTGCGCTGCCGGCAGCCGTCATCACCGATTTACAGGGCCTTGAAATTTGCGGCTTTGCCAGTGTTTCGGCAAAAATGACAGCCGCAGTTCTGTCCGGTGCAAAAATCCGAAAAACCACTTTTGAAAATGTACTGCTTGACAACGCCCTGTTTACAAAGGCCGAAATCACGGCCGGTCAGTTTATCAAATGTTCGCTGACCAATGCCGGTTTTGAGCAGGCCGTGCTAACGGAAGCCCTCTTTAGTAAATCAAATCTTGCCGGGGCATCCTTTGTCGACGCCGGATTGTCGGGGGCTCATTTTAAGGACAGCGATCTGAGCGGATGTGATTTTACCCGGGCGACCTTAAATAACACCCGGTTTTCCACGGTTGATATGCGTACCGTTTCCGGGTTGCCCAGGGATCTGCAGGGATGTATCTTTACGGCGTGTGACCTGTCAGGCGTTGATCTGTCCGGATATGATTTACAAGAGGCGGTATTTGTGGATTGCCTGTTGACCGGGGTGTCTCTGGCCGGTGCAGCCCTTATGAAAATTGCTATCCGGAACTGTACGCTGGAAAATATCGATTTCAGCGGACTCGATCTTACCGAATCTGATTTTGCCGGTGCTAATCTAAAGGGGGCTGTATTTGCCGGATGCAATCTGGAAGATGCGGATTTTTCCCAGGCAACCCTTGAACGGGCGGATTTTACCGGCGCCCAATTGAAGGGGGCCATGTTTACCGGCGCCAATCTGACAAATGCCCTGTTCAATAGTGCTGAACTGCGTGATTGCGAAATGGAAGAGGCCATACTGGATGGTGTTGATTTGAGTAGCGCACGAATCGATAAGACCGATTTTACCGGTGTCGATTTTACCAAAACCCGGATTCACGACACGACGTTTCACCTTTGCGAAATGAAAAAGACCTGCTTTAGCAATATGGACCTGTCCGGATGTCGTTTTGTTGATTCCGACCTGGAAGGGGCAGACCTTAAAAACGTCCGCCTTGACAATGGTGACTGCCGCCAGGTTAACTTCAAAAAAGCCGACCTTTCAGGGGCAAGGCTGGTGGCTGCACGCTGCCATACCGCTGATTTCAGCGAGGCCAACCTTGCCGGAACTTTTTTTATCGCAGCTGATATGCGTTGCGCCCGCCTTGTCAGGGCTATTGCCGGTAAAGCCGACTTCACCGGTGCCCGCATGGAGCGGGCTGAACTGAATTATGCCGACTGCACCGGTGCGGTATTTAAAAGCTGCCAGATGCCCTATGCTGATTTTTCCCACGCTGTTTTACGCACCGCTGATTTTTCCCACGCAAATCTGCAGCAGTCGATCCTGCATGCCATTGATGACAAAGGCACAAAATGGCGCGGTGCTAACCTGAAGCTGGTTGACCGGACAGACAAGGATCGGATTGCAGCGGAAAACTGGCGGCCACCGGTGATGGATAAAAAATAAAAGGAGACTTGCAATGCCCACTACCGCCAAGGTCTACGAGCTGACACAAAAAAAAACCTGCTTTGGCCCGGCCCGTGTGCTGGCAGTTGATAAAGCAGCCCGTCTGGTTCAGGTGCGACTTTTAAAAAGATCGGGCCAGCCAGACCTATGGTGCCGGCCTGTTTTATCTCTTGCAAAATCAATTGTTTCAGGAGATGAAGTTCTGGTTATGGGAGAGGAATTGGACGATATTTATATCGTTGACCGGTTGGCCCATAGCCCCGCAAAAAACCTGGATCTGGCCGCCATCCTGAAACGGTCACAAAAACCAATGCGTTTGTGGTGACCGATGGTGAAGAAAGCATCGGCGCCAATGATATTGTCAAGGTTTTCTCCAGCAGAAAAGAGCTTATTTTCGAGTATGATGCCAGGGCCGAAAAAGCCCGAATCCATGTCCCCTCAGGTGACCTTGATCTTGTGACGGACACGGGCGATATCACGTTGAATGCCGCCGGCAAAATAAAATTCAATGGTGAAAAAGTTGAAGTCACAGGACGTTCCGGGGTTAGCCTGGGGATTTCCCGAGGCCCAGGTGATACAGCTGCCGCCATTGCCCTGGATGCACAAAAGGTAAATATTGACAGTCCTGAAATAAAAATCAGTGCAAAGCGAGGATCTCTGTTTTTTACGGAGATGCGCTATGCCGGAGAAAAAATAGTGGCAACGGCAGGGTATGTACAGATGATGGCCCGCAAGCTGGAAACAGCCGCCAAAACCATTTTGGAAAAAGCGGATAATGTTTATAGAAAAGTTAAGCATCTCAGCCAGCTTCAGGCCGGTAGAAAGCGAATAGTCGTGGATGATACCTTTTATGTCAAAAGTAATCGATCCGTGATGAAATCGGATAAAAATTTCAAGGTAAAATCAGATAAAATTCATTTGGGATAGCCGTTTAGATTGAAAATTGAAACGTAAGGAGAAAGCGCAATGCCAGCTATATTTCCGGCATCGACAAAGGGCGGGGGCAACTGTTTTGCCATGCCCGATACCTGCCTGACACCGGCGCCGCCGGCGCCGCCGGTACCCATTCCCTACCCCAACACCGGCATGGTCAATCAGGCTCAGAAAACCGCCACAAAGGTAAAATTTGCCGGCAAGGAAGTGGTTACCAAAAAATCTGAAATCTCAAGATCCATGGGCGATGAGGCCGGTGTTAACAAAGGCGTCATGTCGGGCATGAACATGGGAAAGGTGTTGTTTAAAAAAGGCAGTTCAAAAGTGAAAATACAGGGGCAACCCTGCGTCCATCTGACCTGCATGACCGGCCACAACGGCGCCAGTGCCAACATGCCTGCCGGTGCCCAGATAGCCCCCAGCCAGACAAAAGTAATCGTATCTCCTTAATTTTGCAAAGTATATTTCAGTCTACCAACACATCCCTGTACCTGTTTGGCAAACGATGGAATTAAGTTTGATTTATGGCCCGGTAAAGTGATAGTATGTTTCATTGTCAGTAGCCGGAAAATTTCCCCGGATGCAAATAAGGATAAACGCGTAAACACAAACCAACACAGGTTAAATATATAAAAGTATAAAAAATGACGGTATATAAACATAGATTCGACTTTGAAATCGGCTACCTTGTGAACAGCCCCTGCAAGAATTGCAAAAAAAGGCCCGAATTTCCCAAGTGCATATCAAAATGCGTTGTTCTTGACAGGATTCACACCGCCCTTGCCGGCGTCATTGCATCGGCAAAAAACCGTCAATCCGCTTGATCGGAGACACGGATATTTCCGCTGACAGATCCAATTTTTTTACAACGATATTTTTAATATGCAGCCGCAATCGCTGTATTTTTTTTGTATTCAGGAAAAGATATGCGACAGCCCGGAAATTGTGACACCGACTTTTTCAGTATCTCCGGCAGGCAGACTGGAGAAACCGTGGTCCATCTCCATGGCAGCCTCGACATTGACAGTGCCGCCCCTGTTTTAAAAAAATTATCCCGTGATCTTGATATGTCCCCCCTGCTGTCCCTGACCCTGGATCTTACAGATGTGTCGCATCTGGATGAATACGGCGCCCTTGTTTTATTTGAGATCAAACATCAAATGGGCCATAAAGGCCTACCCTTTGAAGTGGTCAACATTGATGAGAGATCCCGCCGGATTCTATCCCTGGTTCATTTTGACACCCATGTAAAATGTTCTCCAACCCAGGCAAAAAACAAACCTGGCGGAATGCTGATAAGACTGGGCCAAGGCGCCCTGACCCTGGCATCCAATCTAAAATTCATGATCTCTTTTATCGGGTCCCTGATTCTTTCCCTGGGACATGTTATGGCCCATCCCCGTGCCCTCCGGATCAATGATACCATTGTTCATATGGCCAAAACCGGCGTGGATGCACTGCCCATAGTGGCCCTGATCAGTTTTCTGCTGGGATTGATCATGGCATTCATGTCTTCTCTGCAGTTATCTCAATTCGGCGCCAATGTCTATGTGGCATCACTGGTGGCCATGGCCATGGTATCTGAACTGGGACCCATTATGACGGCCATTGTCGTTGCCGGTCGATCCGGTTCGGCCTTTGCCGCCGAAATTGGTACCATGCGAATCTCCGAAGAGATCGATGCCCTGTTCACCATGGGGTTCAACCCGACGGTTTTTCTGGCCATACCCAGAGTGCTGGCACTGATGGTCACGCTGCCCCTGCTGACGGTTTTTTCCAATATTTTTGCCATTGCCGGCGGTCTTACCATTGGGATATTATTGCTGGACCTTACCCCCGGATCCTATATGACCCAGACCCTCGATACACTGACGGTTTTTGAGATGGTATGGGGCATGGCAAAAAGCATGGTCTTTGCCATTCTGATTGCATGGGTCGGATGTCTGCGGGGATTTCAGGCCCGTGGCGGTGCTGCTGCGGTTGGCAATGCCGCTACATCGGCGGTGGTCACCAGTATTTTCCTGATTATTTTATTCGATTCAATATTTGCTGTTATGCGAAGTTACTGGGGGTGATCTGCCGCCATGAAAAAACAAGCCCTGATTCAAGTGAAAAATCTTTGTGCCGGATACAAGAATGATATTATTCTCGATAATATCAGCTTTGATGTATTGAAAGGCGAAATAATCGGAATTCTCGGTGGCAGCGGATGCGGTAAAAGTACGTTGATCCGACACATGATCGGCCTTGAAAAAGCGTTTTCAGGTAAAATTATCATTGACGGTGAAGATATCACGGCCTGTCCTGAATCAAAATTTCACGCTGTTTTACGAAAAATCGGGGTGCTTTTTCAGAGCAGTGCCCTCATGGGTTCCATGACCATAGGCGAAAATGTGGCCCTGCCCATAACGGAACATGCTCACTTGCCAAAAGATGCCGTTTGTGACTTGGTGGGTATGAAGCTTGCCATGGTCGGTCTTGCCGGTTATGAACATCATCTGCCTTCGGAAATCAGCGGCGGGATGAAAAAAAGGGCCGGCCTTGCAAGAGCACTGGCCCTTACCCCTAAAATCCTTTTTCTCGACGAACCGTCCGCCGGCCTTGATCCGGTGACCTCAGCGGAAATCGATGAACTGATCCTGCATATCAACCGCACGACGGGTACAACCATCATCATTGTCACCCATGAACTGGAAAGCATTTTCACCGTTGCAAAGAGGGTTATCATGCTCGACAAAAACACCCGGGGGATCATTGCTGACGGAGATCCCGCATCACTTAAAAGTGACAGCCAGAACCCCCTGGTCAGTCAGTTTTTCAACCGCCGGTCCAGGCCCGGCCCGGTGATAGAGGAGAACAGCACCCATGGCATCCGTTAAAACCACTTTCGTCGTCGGGTTGTTTGTCGCCGTCGGATTTGCCATTGCCATTGTGGGTATTATATGGCTGGGAATGTCCAACTACTTTGAAAAAGGATACCACTACGTCGCCTATTTCGATGAATCCGTGCAGGGACTGGACAAGGATTCACCGGTAAAGTACCGGGGAGTCACCGTTGGCCGCGTGGAACGGATACAGGTGGCCCCTGACACGAATCTCATCGAAACCCGACTGAAAATCGAAAATAAAATAGAGCCTGTTGACAATATTGTCGCCCAACTCAAATCCGTGGGCATTACCGGCATCATGTTTATCGGACTGGCGCGTAAAAACCCGGATGACCCGGACCTGTCTCCGGTTCTTGACTTTACACCGCCATATACCGTCATCAAGACCGCACCTTCAGAAATCAAGGCGCTGCTTCAGGGGCTTGATGCTGTTTTTTCTCAAATTAAGGCCCTGGATGTCGAAGGGATCTCGCATCGGCTCAAAACAACCATTGATATTTTGAATCAAACCGCCCAGACCGCCCGTATCGGCGAGTTGTCGTCAGATATCAGCGAGGTCCTTCAAAAAATAGGAAAAACAGCCGAATCGGTGAATGCCTTTGTGCAGGATACAAAAACAACAGGCCGTTCGATTCATGCACTGGTGCTGGACAGCCGGAAAACCGTTAAACAGATCAACGGCACCTTTGACAGTCTCGATGACATGATCCGGGACAATAAAAATCAGTTGAATAATGCCCTTGTAAAACTGAATCAAACGCTGCAGGAGACAACTGCGCTTGTGCAGAAAGGATCCGGTCTGGTGGACAATGCCGATACAACGGTGTCTAACCTTGAGCATCATCTACTGGTGACCCTTTATAACATCGAAAGTGCTGCGGAAAATTTAAACCAATTGATCAATGTTCTGGCAAATCAGCCCTCCCAGTTGATTTTCGGGCAACCACCGGATCCGCGTACCATCGAAACATCCGACCGGAAAAAACCATAATCCGAATGCAACCAAGGAGCCCCCATGAAGCGCCCTGTAAAACTGTTGATCCTTATCTTTCTTGCCGGCATCACTTTCTGCGGATGTCTGACAATGAAAAACCCGGTGCCCGACATCAATTATTATATTTTAGACTATGATTCCCCCGTGATGGATCTGCCGAAAAAACGCCCCTGCATACTGCGCTTGGAATGGTTTCAGGTGGCGCCTGTGTATAACGCTACCCATATTATCTATGGTGAAAATAAATTTGTCAGAAATGCCTATCACTACCATAAATGGCGGTCCAACCCCGGCGATATGGTCACCTCTTTTCTCATGCGCGATTTACAGACGGCCGGACTGTGCAATGCCGTATTCATGCAAAGCGCCGCCGCTTCCCATACCCATACACTGCAGGGCCTTGTCGATGAGTTTTATGAAAAGGACACTAAAGACACCCGGCAGGCGATACTGACCCTTGATATCACGTTGATCAATAATACCGAACCCGATATCACCAAACGCATCCTGATGCAGAAACGATTTCATTCGGTGGAAACATGCCGTGAAAAATCGCCCATTGCCCTTGCCGAGGCCATGAGCCGGGCCATGTCAAAAATTTCCGGTTTGATCATACAGGATATTTACAAACACCTGGCAAAAGAGTTATAAGGCTTGATTTAGTATCAAAATTCTGAAATTCTTTTTTTATGTACAAATTAGCACATTGAGGCACCGTTTATAATTGAAAAGTGAATAGTGAAAAGTCAACTTTGATAAACTCGTAAAAAGTCGGATTTAGACGGTCTCGTAAAAAGTTCAAATTCAAGGCGTGCAAATTTTGCTATCATGAGGCGTACTTATTGTACGTTGAATGATTGCGAAATGCAGCACAACGCAGGAGTTGGACTTTTTACGAGACCGTCAACTTTGAAAGGAAAACCCAGTGACCCACGAAGATGCCGGGCATTATGCCGCAAAACATTCAAAAGATATAAAAGCAAATCCCAAAGTCACCGAAGCGGTAAAGCGCAAGGCTTCAGATGAAAAAATCAGTTGTGCGGCGGCTCATAAAATAGCCACCGACCTGAAGGTGACCCCCAAGGCGGTTGGAACCGCCATCGACCTTATAGAATACCGGATCACCAAATGTCAGTTGGGACTTTACGGCTACGGCCCGCAGAAAAAAATTGTCAAACCGGCCAAGAAGGTATCTTCCGCTCTGGAAAAAGCAATCTATCAGGCCATGAAAAACAATCGACTCGCCTGTCTCACCTGCTGGCAGATTGCCGATGGATTACATCTGTCGAAAATGGATGTTTCAGCGGCATGCGAGGCCCTTGACGTCAAACTGTGCAACTGTCAGCTCGGGGCTTTTTAAAAAAGTCATTTTAAGCATTACCTATGAGAGAGGACTTCCAGACCAATGAACCCATCTGATTCAACGCCGGTCAACTTTATCCGGACGATTATATCCGAAGATCTTGCAACAAACAAAAACAACGGCAAGGTAGCGACCCGCTTTCCGCCGGAGCCCAACGGATACCTGCATATCGGTCATGCCAAATCGATCTGTTTGAATTTCGGTATTGCCGCCGAGCATCCGGGGGCCACCTGCAACCTGCGGTTTGACGATACAAATCCCAGCAAGGAGGAGATGGAATATGTCCATTCGATCCAGGAAGATGTCCGCTGGCTGGGCTTTGACTGGGGCCATCGTCTTTTTTATACGTCTGATTATTTTGAACAGCTGTATGAATATGCCCGGCAGCTGATTCAAATCGGTAAGGCCTATGTCTGCGATCTGAGTCCAGAAGATGTCAAAAAATACCGGGGCACCCTCACCGAACCGGGGAAAAACAGCCCTTTTCGAGATCGACCCATAGCGGAAAACCTGGATCTGTTTGAACGCATGCGGGCCGGAGCGTTTGAAGACGGGTCCCGTGTTTTGCGGGCCAGGATAGATATGGCCTCCCCCAATTTTATCATGCGGGACCCCACCTTGTATCGAATCCGACGGGCCGATCATCACCGCACCGGCAGCAACTGGTGTATCTACCCCATGTATGACTTTGCCCACTGCCTTTCCGATTCCATCGAAGGCATTACCCATTCCATCTGTACCCTTGAGTTTGAAAACAATCGCGAGTTGTATGACTGGCTCCTGGATCAGATTGCAGTGACCTGCCACCCCCAGCAGATCGAGTTTGCCCGGTTGAACCTGAGCTATACGGTTCTCAGCAAACGAAGGTTGGTGGAACTGGTCAACGAGGGGCATGTCACCGGCTGGGATGACCCGCGCATGCCCACTCTGTCAGGGCTTCGGCGCCGGGGATATCCCCCTGTCGCCATCCGCAACTTCTGTGAACGAATCGGGGTGGCCAGACGCGACAGTCTGGTGGATATGGCCCTGCTCGAGTACTGCGTGCGGGAAGAATTAAACAAACACGCGCCCCGGGTAATGGGGGTATTGCGGCCCCTTAAGGTGGTTATTACCAACTATCCGGATGATACGACGGACGAACTGGATGCCATTAACAACCCTGAAGACCCCGATGCGGGCAGCCGCAAGGTGCCCTTTTCCCGGGTGCTGTATATTGAACAAGATGATTTCAGAGAGGACCCGCCGAAAAAATTCTACCGTCTGGCTGTGGGGCGGGAGGTCCGGCTGCGGTATGCCTTTTTTATTACATGCGTGGATGTGGTCAAGGATGAAAAAACCGGCGAGATCTTGGAACTGCACTGCACCTATGATCCGGCGACCCGCGGTGGTGACGCACCCGACGGCCGCAAGGTCAAGGCCACCTTGCACTGGGTTTCTGCCGATCATGCCCTCAAGGCAACCGTACGGTTGTACAACCCGCTGTTTACCCGGGAAAATCCCAATGAGGTACAGGAAGGTGAAAATTTCAAACTGTTCCTGAACCCCGAATCCCTGGAAACAACCACTGCCTATGTAGAGCCGAGCCTGGCTGATGCCGCTCCAGGCAGCACCTTCCAGTTTGAGCGACTGGGTTATTTCTGTGTCGACACCAGGGATTCAACCCGGGAGACACTGGTTTTCAACCGCACCGTCACCCTGCGGGATGCATGGGCCAGAATCAAGAAGGGGCAGGAAGCTCAGAAGGGCAAAAAGGGGCAGAAAGGGCAAAAAAGGAAAAAATAGAAGCGGAGAATTAGCCATCGCTGTGAGATGGCTAAATAGAAATCTCCATATACAAGGCATAGCCATCGTAGGGTGGGCTGTGTCCACCAAAAGAATTGAGCGAAACGATTCCCTGATTTGACTACAGCAGCATCTTCTGCTTGGGCTCGATGATTTCCATACGGTCAACCTTTTGAAACCCCCGGGGCAGCAATTTCCCCCGGCGGCCCCGCTCTCCGGTGAAATCCACCTGGTTTCCGGGTTTCAAATTCAGGTAGCGCTTGCCGGCATGGACAATCAAATCACATCCGTTGGGCACAATCACCAGTATTTTTAAAAAATCTTCCCCGGTCTTGATATGGGCGGGAGGTATCTGAATGATCTTGTTGCCCTTTCCCCTAACCATCTGAGGCAGTCTGTCAATCGAAAAAATCAGCAGCCGGCCCTGATCGGTGATGGCAGCCAACCGGTCCGACTCGGGGGTGTCAATGGGCATGGGCGGCAGGGGCCTGGCCCCAACGGGCAGTGTCACCATGGCCTTACCGCTCCGGTTCTTACTGTACAGGTCCGCTACCCGGGCCACAAATCCGTACCCCGCAGAGCTGGCCATGAGCAGCAATTGGTCGTCCTGCCCCATGAGGACCGCTTCAAACACGGCACCGGAAACAAGGTTCAACCGTCCGCTCAAGGGTTCACCGTGCCCTCGGGCCGAGGGCAGATCATGGACCGGCATGGAATAACTTCGGCCCAGGGAATCCAGGAATATGACCGGCTGGTTATTTTTGCCCCAGGCGGCGTCCTTGAATTCGTCACCGGCCTTATAGACAAGCTGTTCCGGGTCAATATCATGCCCCTTGGCCGAACGAACCCAGCCCTTGGCGGACAGCACCACGGTCACCGGCTCCACCGGTATAATATCGGACTGACGCAGGGCCTGGGCATCACTTCGTTCCACAATGGCCGACCGCCGATCGTCCCCGTATTGCTCAGCATCCGCTTCCAGTTCTTTTCGCATGAGGGTCTTCAGGCGCTGTTCAGAGCCCAGTAGTTTTTCAAGGCGGTCTCTTTCCAGGGCCAGATCGGCTATCTCCCCTTCGATTTTGATCTGCTCCAGCCGGGCCAGATACCGAAGCTTCAACTCCAGGATGGCTTCGGCCTGGGCATCGGAAAGGGAAAACCGCGCCATAAGGATCGGTTTGGGATGGTCCTCGGTCCGGATAATGTGAATCACCGCGTCGATATTCAGATAGGCGATTAACAGGCCCTCTAAAATATGGAGCCTGGAAATCACGAAGTCCAGACGGTACTGAAGTCTTTTGCGAATGGTTTCACGCCTGAAAACCAGCCATTCAGCCAACAAAAGATGCAACGGTTTCACATGGGGACGACCGTCAATGCCGATGACATTCAGATTTACCCGATAGGTCCGTTCCAGTTCGGTAGTGGCAAACAGGTGGGACATCAGGGCATCTGTATCCACGCGATTGGACCTGGGGACGATCACCAGACGGGTGGGCTCTTCATGGTCGGATTCATCTCTTAAATCCACCACCATGGGTAATTTTTTCTGCTGCATCTGGGCAGCGATCTGTTCTAAAATTTTGGCACCCGAAACCTGATGCGGAAGGGCCGTGATGACGATATCTCCGTTTTCCCGGTGGAAAACGGCCCGCATCTTGAAAACACCCCTGCCCCGGGCATATATTTCGGCCAGTTCATCAGCAGGTGTAATAATCTCAGCACCCGTTGGAAAATCAGGCCCTTTAATATGGCCGCATATCTCCTCGATGCCGGCCTTGGGATGTTCCAGGAGATGAATACAGGCCATGGCCACTTCTTTAAGGTTATGGGGGGGGATATCCGTTGACATGCCCACGGCAATGCCTGTACTGCCGTTGAGCAGGAGATTGGGCAACCGGGCCGGCAGGAGGGAGGGCTCCTTGAGGGTACCGTCAAAATTGGGCACCCAGTCCACCGTCCCCTGCCCCACCTCACCGAGCAGTACCTCGGCGTATCGGGTCAGTCGTGACTCGGTATAGCGCATGGCGGCAAAGGATTTGGGGTCGTCCGGGGCGCCCCAGTTACCCTGCCCGTCAAGCAGGGGGTAGCGGGTCGAAAAGGGCTGGGCCATAAGAACCATGGCTTCATAACAGGCCGAATCGCCGTGGGGATGAAATTTACCGAGAACGTCACCCACCGTGCGTGCCGATTTTTTAAATTTGGCACTGGCCTTGAGGCCCAGTTCCGACATGGCATAGACAATGCGCCGCTGAACCGGTTTCAAACCGTCGCCGATATGCGGCAGGGCCCGATCCAGAATCACATACATGGCGTATTCAAGATAGGCATTTTCGGTAAAGGTCTTCAGGGGCAGCTGTTCCACCGAATCAAAAATAGCGTCTTTTACATCACTCATAATATGACCACATCCCGGACCAGGTTACCCTTGTCCTCCAGCCAGACACGGCGATCGCCGGCTCTTTTTTTGGACAACAGCATATCCATCATATTAAAGGTATCCATCTGGGCATCATCGATCCCGGCCTCATCCGTTCCGGAATCAACGGTCAGTTTTACCAGACGCCGCGTATCCCGGGCCATGGTGGTTTCACGTAATTGTATGGGGTTCATTTCCCCCAGGCCTTTAAACCGTTGTACATTGATTTTCAATTTATTGTTTTTACGGGTGATACGATCCTCAATGATCTGTTTTTCCGCTTCATCCAATGCATAATACACTTTTTTGGCGGCATCGATACGATAGAGCGGCGGCATGGCGACATAAATATAACCGGCCTTTACCATGGCCCAAAAGTGACGCAGAAAAAGCGCACACAGCAATGTTCCGATGTGCAGGCCGTCGGAATCCGCATCGGCCAGGATGCAGATCTTGTGGTATCGCAGCCCGTCAAGGTTGTTGGAATCCGGATCCACCCCCATGGCCACCGATATATCATGAACTTCTTTGGAACCCAGGACCATGGCCGAATCAACTTCCCAGGTGTTTAAGATCTTGCCCCTCAAGGGCAAAATCGCCTGGAAATGACGGTCCCGGGCCTGTTTGGCCGATCCACCGGCGGAATCACCTTCCACCAGAAACAGTTCACAGTCCACCGGGTCCTGACTTACGCAGTCGGCCAGCTTTCCCGGAAGGGCCGGGCCGTTGGTCACTTTTTTACGAACCACTTTTTTACGGGATTTCAGCCGGCCCTGGGCATTATTGATGGCCATCTCCGCCAACCGGTCACCGGTCTGGGTGTGCTGGTTCAACCAGAGGCTGAAGGCATCCTTGACAACCCCTGAGACAAATGCGGCAGTGCGCCGGGAAGAGAGCCGCTCCTTGGTCTGCCCGGAAAACTGGGGTTCCTGCATCTTGATGGAAAGAACAAAGCTGCAGTGTTCCCAGATATCTTCCGGGGCCAGCTTCACCCCCCGGGGCAGCAATTTCCGGAACTCGCAGAATTCACGGATGGAGGCCAGCAATCCGGTGCGGAACCCATTGACATGGGTACCCCCCTGAACGGTGGGGATCAGGTTGACATAGCTTTCGGCCACCTCCTCACCGCCTTCGGGCAGCCAGGTCACGGCCCAGGAGACGGATTCCCCGCTGCCTTCAACGTCACCTAAAAACGGTTTTTCAGGCAGCAGTTCAAAACCGGCCAGGCTGGTTTCAAGATAATCGCTTAAGCCTTCTTTGTAATACCATTCATCTGTTTCACCTGTTTGCGCGTTAAGAAACGTCACCTTCAGCCCGGAACAGAGCACGGCCTTGGCCCGCAGCACGTGCTTGAAGGGCCGCAGGGCAAAAAGCGGGGAATCAAAGTATTTCGGGTCGGGCCAGAAACGGATGGTGGTACCGGTGTTGCGTATGCCCACACTCCCCACATCTTCCAGTTCACAGGCCTTATCACCGTTCTGAAACCGGATATGGTATTTTCGGCCATCCCTTTTGATTTCCACGTCCAGGCGCGTACACAGGGCATTGACCACTGAAACGCCCACCCCGTGCAATCCACCGGAAAACTGATAGTTTTTATCGGAAAATTTGGCACCGGCATGCAATCGGGTCATGATCAATTCAACACCGGAGATGCCCTCTTCCGGATGAATGTCCACGGGCATGCCCCGGCCGTTGTCACTGACTTCCAGGGAGTTGTCCCCATGCAGGATCACGTCAATCTGATCCGCACACCGGGCAATGGCCTCATCCACGCTGTTGTCCACCACCTCCTGGCCCAGATGATTGGGCCGTGTGGTGTCCGTATACATGCCGGGCCGGCGCTTCACAGGATCCAGTCCTTTCAGGACTTCGATGGATTCAGCCGTATAATCGTTCTGATGGGTACTAAAATCCAGTTTCATATAATTCAGATAGTGCCGGTTACAAACCCTATGGTTTGCCGTAATCGTTCACGGTTTATCAAATATCTTATTTTCGAGTTGGCGACACCATACCGCATTTTATATTTTTTTCAATTTAAAAGTGACGATTGTTTTTGTTTTCCCAATTTAGGGCTTGAAATTTATTCGACATGAGACAGGGCCAGTTTAATGCCCAGTCCCACAAAGAGAGTGCCGACAAGTTTTTTCAATAGACCGCCGACTGATTTTTGATATTTCAGCCGTTCGGACAGCCAGGCAGACATACCGACCAGGACCAGGCACCAGACGCTGCCGGTGGTAAAGAAAATCATCCCCAGCAGGGCAAACGATACAACAATGGACCCTGTGTGCGGTTCCACAAACTGGGGCAGAAATGAAAGGAAAAACAAAGAAACCTTGGGGTTTAAAATGTTTGTGAAAAGGCCCTGCCGGAACAGGGTCCAGTTTCCCGGGTTTTCAAGTTTTACAGACTGTTGTTTATCGACAGATCCCTTGTTGGTCAAAAATCCGAAACCGATCCACACCAGATACACGGCGCCGGCGTATTTGACGACATTAAATGCCAGGGCCGATGTGGCCAGGATAGCGGAAAGACCAACGGCGGCAAGAGAGGTGTGTATCAATACACCGCTCATTATGCCAAAGGTCGAAAAAATCCCGGCCGTTCGGCCATGGGCAAGGGTTCTCCCCAGAACAAACACCGTGTCCTGACCGGGTGTTAAATTCAAGAGGATACAAGACACCACAAACAATGACAGATCATGGGTACCAAGCATGGATTATCCTTATTTCCAAATAACCGTATCCCCGGGCGATCCACTTAAAACAGGGAGGTACCCATAAATTTAATATATAGGCTGATGATTGGCAACCCCGATTCCACCTTAAAAACCAGTTTACCGCCTTATCCGATATCGCAAAATCATCATTTTTTAAGGTTTTATCCGCATTTGGCTGCCGTAGTGGTTTAATAACTTGAATTTTTGAAAAAAAATATGATAATTTAGCATTCTCACCAACCACCAATGCTCTTTTTTAAACTCAGACGCTATGGAGATAAATATGAATTCCCGGGAAAGATTCCATGCGGTCATGAATTACAACACCTGTGATCGGGTGCCCTATTTTGAAGAAGGGATTCGCAAAGAGGTGATTAACGCCTGGCATGCCCAGGGAATGCCTCACAAACAGATCAGGGAGTTGTTCCCTTTTGATTCTCGCCGGGAGATCGCTCCGGACCTGGAGGCAAAACCCAAACCTGAAAAATGGCCGACATCCCTATCCGGGCTGGATGGCTTCCAAAAACATTTTGATGCGTCGGACCCCGGGCGTTTTTCCGCGGACTGGGACAAACAATGCCGGCTACAGACGGCAGATGACACGGTGACCCTGCTGCGGGTGCACCGGGGGCTTTTCTTGAGCCTTGGGGTATATGGCTGGCGCCGGTTTGCCGAAATTGCCCGTTTACTGGTGGAAAAGCCGAAATTCGTGAAACAGGCCCTGGCCATGCAGGGAACATTTGCGGCCCGGATGGCTGAAAAAACCCTTCGGGCGATCCGTATCGATGCCGCGATTTTCAGTGAACCCATCGGGGGCAATAACGGCCCCCTGATATCGCCGCAGATGTACGCGGATCTTGTGCGCCCATCCTACGGGCCGCTGCTGGCACTCTTGCGACAATATGATGTACGGACGATTATCTTTCGAACCTACGGCAATGCCCGCATCCTCATCCCAACACTGTTGAAATTCGGGTTCAACTGCCTGTGGGCCTGCGAGGTCAATATCGATGCCATGGATTACCGCAGCCTGCGTCAGGAATTTGGCAGAGATCTGCGACTCATCGGCGGCATTGATCTGGATACCCTGCACCGGGGCCGATGGGCGATCCGCAAGGAAATAGAGGAAAAAGTCCCATGGCTGATAGCTGACGGCGGCTATATCCCCCTGGCCGACGGCCGCATACGGGAAGATCTGCCCTATGAAAATTACAAATATTACAGGCAGGTTCTGTCCGCTTTTGTTCATCCGAATGAAAGCATCCCGGGGCGACCCATTTGAAACAACGAGGAGCCATGAAAATTGAGAACTTGTGGTATTGCTTTGCCCCGACTGTTTCTATGGGTTATCAATCAGCGGTACGAAGCATCTTTGCCAGGATTTCCTTTGTCAGTTTTGCCGCCACCATGGCGGTCACCCCCATCCAGTCGCGATCCGGATTCAATTCAACAATATCGGCCCCCACAATCCGTCCTTTGATCCCATGAATCATGCGCAGCAATTCCCGGGTGGTCAATCCGCCGGGTTCGTGGTGGGAGACCCCCGGCGCAAACGCGGGGTCCAGACAATCCAGGTCCAGCGTCAGGTAGATGTCGCCCTCAAGATCAAGCCTGGTTTCCGGGCACCAGTCTTTCATCTCCATCACTTCAACATTGAATTTTGCAGCCTGATCCCTTAAATGGGGCGTCAGGGTCCGGATGCCCACCTGCACCAGGCGGTTGACACCCCCTTCTTCCATGATCCGGGCAAAGGGTGTTGCATGGGAATAGCGCTGGCCGTCCAGTTCATCATACAGATCCGGATGCGCATCAAAATGCAGGATATCCAGACGGTCATGGATCTTGGTATGGGCCCGTACCAGGGGACAGGTAATGGAATGATCACCGCCCAGGGTAATCACCCGGCACCCCTGATCCAACAGTTTTTCAACCACTTTTTCAATGACGGCAAACGCTGCCTTGCCATCTTCGGGCAGGGGCATATTGCCCAGCTCGCACCATCCTCTGGCCGACCCCACATCAACCCCGTTTTCAGCACAAAGATTTGCAGAATCACTGTGAAACTGTTCCATAATACGCATTGGCGCCAACGCCGGGCCCCGCCGGAATGATGAATTTTTGTCCAGGGGAACACCCAATATACAAATGGTGTCCGGTACCAGTGCCGCTATTTTGTCGTTTATAAGCGAGTCTTCCTTTTCTGTATATTCGATATCTCATTACGCCATCAAAAAATCTGTGCCCCTGAAAGGTTTGTTCTATGATCAGATTAGGTGCCAAACCACCGGACATGCGCGAAATGTTCATAGATGATATTTTTCTTGGACGGCTCAAGCTTCTTATCATCATGACCAAGGCCTATCTCCATGGCTACCCCCTTGGCCGCTACAGATGCAGCGCCATTACGTCAAATGCACAGATAATTAAAAATGAAGCGATTGGCCTGGGGGATCTGGATGAACCGGGCACGTCACATTTTACCACTGTGAGCATATCTGATTCAGAAAAAAAATTTTATGAAACCATCAGGACGCTGGCCGAAACCGCACTTGAATTTGCATCCGGCCATGAAACGGATATGTCAAAACGGGAAAAACTGAATTTAATAGTAGAGGCTATTTGTGAAAATATCACATTTGACAGCGGATTGAAAAACAGAGAATTCCTTAAAGTCGCGTGAGGTGAGTCATCATACCGCATGTAAAAATTATCATTATTGACGATGACAAAATCACTCGTGATTTTCTGGCCGATCTTATGGGCTACAGCGTAAATAGAAAAATTTTAACGTTTGAAACCGGCTTCGAAGCCTGGCGTCATCTTCAAAAAGATAACAGTGCAGACATCGTCCTTTTTGATGCCAATATTCCTGAAATCAATGGATTTGAACTTTTAGGCAAAATAAAACAGATACTGCCCAGTAAAACCTGCATCCTCATGTCTTCCAACCCCGCCGATGAAGAAACCGCCAGAGCCCTCAAGGCAGACGCTTTTTTAGCAAAACCCTTTAGTGTCAACGACCTTTTTAATATTGTTCAGACATTTGTCATAGAATCCGGTGACAACTAGCGATCCACTCAAAACAGTGCGGCATCTTTTGGCCGATGGTTAATTTGTGCCACGTTGTTTTATACATAAATTGATGGGAAACCGTCATCGTTCAATTTTCATCATGCAAGCGATCCCCTCCCTTGCCCCCTCCGACTTGCCGGCATCATATTCGATCCGGGGCATTATCGCCCCTTTATTTTTAAATTCCAGTTGTAGCCGCAGTTTTTCAACTTGAATTTTTTGTTCAATGGTTTTTTTGGCCAGCAGATATCGGAGATAGATCATCCAGATAAAAATACCGGTTGCCACAGCCACAAATGACAAAACGATCCATTTGTAGGTTGTCAATACAGCGATACCCGCATGTCCCAGCCAGACGATTAAATTCGGAATCACCCAATACCCCAGGACCAATAGAAACAGTACAAAACCAATAATAAAAATATTGAGCCGGCTGAACCGCACAAAAATTTTTTCCAGCCATGTTACCTCCTCAGGACCGTTATTCCCTGAAGGGTTGGGCTGTTTTATGTCCCCCTGAAATAAAACAATACAGGCTTTAAAAACAAATCCGAACAACAGCATGGCACCCACCGGAATACCGATAGCTGCAACAAACCAAGCCCTGAAGGGAAAGGGAATCTGTCTGCTGTTCAGACGGGCAGTGTATTTTTCCAGCGGTCCGAATGTTTTTTCAAAATAATGTCTATCACTGTTGCTCAAACGACTGCCGTTGGTCTCATAAATCACATATCCCTCTTGGGAAATCATCTGCAGCGATGCGTGGTTACCGGATTTTGCCGAAAATACGGCCACAATTTCCAATTCAATTAAAAAAAGTGCCATGGCAATGATGATGACGGCTGTTTTATGTTCACCGAACATAGATTTAAGACTTTGATTTGACATTTCGATGTCCTTTTGGTTCAATCGCAATAATCGTTAATTTTGATACCATAGTCATCTTGCTTTCTTCAAGATGAAAAACGGCTTTTATTTCCGGAGAATCAGCCGGCAGGCAGCGTAGACCGGCGCATTGCCTGCTCGACACTTACAGTTGTGAGGGCTCTATGGATTTTTTTATCCCCTATGACATTCTGCTTCTACTTTCCGCCGTTGCCGCACTGGCACTGGTAAATCTGGCATGGCGCCGGAGGCTCAATAAAGGCGCCACCCCCTTTGCGCTGCTAATGATAGCCGTTGCCGCCTGGTGCTCAGGGCATATCATGGAAATGGAAACGACAGCCCTCTCTTCCAAAATTTTCTGGGCCAACATGCAGTTTTTTGCTATCGCCACTATACCTGTTTTCTGGCTCGTATTTATCCTCGACTATTCTGGACAATCAAAACACCGTTTGTTCATCAAAACGATATATCTGTCCATTATTCCCATTATTTCTCTGATTATGATCTGGACCAATCATTTACACGGTCTTTTTTTCAGCAAGGCTGAGATTATCATCAAAAACAACATCTCTTTTCTGGTTCGAACATTTAATACGGGTTTCTGGATACACGCAGTCTACTCATATATGCTCCTGCTGATCGGCACCCTGTTGCTGATCAAAATCATCATTCGTCATTCGAAACCGTACAACGGTGGGTCTGTGTTCTTGCTGGTGGGGGTACTGATTCCGTGGGTCTGCAACGCCGTTTACATATTTAAAGTCGCACCCTTTGAATATTTTGACTTAACCCCTTTTGGATTTGCCCTCAGTGGGCTGCTGATGGGTATCAGCGTCTTTCAATTCAATTTTTTGAATATTATTCCAATTGCCTATAACACCATTTCACAAAGCATGAGAGAAGGACTTATACTCCTGGATCCCGGCAGCCGCATCATCAATATCAACCCTTCGGCCCAGAAGATTTTCGGACTCAAAGTATCCGAAATAATCGGGGCACCTGTCGCCGAGGCCTTCTCTCCCTGGCCGGAAATGATCGAAGTCTGTCATGGCCCGCATCATCTGAATCATGCATTTGAATTTAAAAAAAACGGCGACAATCTTATTTATGATGCCGTCTGTTCCCCTTTATACCGAAAAAAAATACTAAGGGGATATTTAATCACGATACGGGATATTACCGAGCATCAAAAAGCTGAAAAAGCACTGCGGGAAAGCGAAGAAATGTTTAAAGCGCTCAGTGAAAATGCCCCCGATATTATCTACACCCTTGAGGCGGACGGTTCATTCTCATATGTCAATCCGGCCTGGGAAAAAATACTCGGGCACACCAAACAGGAGACGCTTGGCATGTATTTTAACGAATTCGTGCGTAAGGAGGATGCCGAAAATAACGTACAGCTATTCAGGAAGATGATAAAAAACCAGAAAGTGTTTACCGATACAACCCTCAAAGTTATGCACAAAGACGGCTCCATCCGACTCTTCAATGCCAGTGCGTCACCCAATACCGATACCAACGGGAAAATTATCGGCATTACCGGTTCGCTAAAGGATATCACCGATCAGCAGAAACTGACCACCGAACTCCAGCAGGCCTATAAAATGGAAGCGGTGGGCACCCTTGCCAGTGCCATTGTTCATGATTTTAACAATATCTTCATGGCCATCCAGGGAAACATTTCACTGCTCCGCAAATACATTGATCCTGAAGGGCCCCCGCATCAAAAAATCAACGACATGGAACAATGCGTTGATAAAGGAACGGCCTTGACACGACAGCTGCTGAGTTTTGTTCTGGGCAGCCAGTATGTCGTTGCCCCGACCGATCTAAATGACATCGTCAGACGGACATCCAACATGTTCACCCCCAGCAGCAAACAAATAAAAATTTATAAACACTATCAGAAAGATCTATGGCTGGTTGACCTGGATCCGATACAGATCGGCAAGGTGCTGTTAAACATTTATAAAAATGCAGCCGAAGCCATGGACGGCAAGGGCGAATTGTACCTGGGCACCAAAAACATTACGTTAGGAAGCCATTTTGTAAAACCCTTTCGTACTGCTCCGGGAAAGTATGTGGAAATATCGATCCGTGATACCGGCATTGGCATGAGTCAAGAAATTAAACAAAAAATTTTTGAGCCTTTTTTTACGACGAAGGAACTGGGTAAAGGATCGGGACTCGGGCTGAGTTTTGCCTATGGCATTATTAAAAGCCATAATGGATTTATCGACGTTCATACAAAAAAGCACGAGGGATCGGCATTTGATATACCTGCGGGCAATTGATAAACAGCGGCAGAAAGCAGAATAACTGAAATGGTTCCTGCTATTTTGATACTCTGCCTAGGCAATCGATAATGCCGGACAGGGTCCGGCATAAACCATCATATTGAATGAAGCAGAATAGCGAAAAAATAAAAGACAGTGACACGGTCACCTTCTACCTTCAACCTTTTACCTTTCAATCAGCCGTTGGTAATGGCCGGGTTGCCGGTCCGTCAGGATATCGTTAAAGGGATTAAATGACTTATCTCTTGTCCTGGCAGGATAAATTTCGGCTAACACAACTGCTTCTTTACGGGGCCCGGCTTTGGCCAGTTCACTGCCGTTATACCCGTAAACGGCTGAATTGCCCTTAAACAGCAACGCTTCATCATCTTTTGTCTCAACCCCCACACGATTGGCCACCGCCACGTAGACCTTGTTTTCAATGGCGCGGGCCGGCATGACAAGACCCCAGGCATCGGTTACCAGATTCGCCGGACATACGATAAGATCAGCCCCTAAAAGGGCCAACACCCTGGCCGCTTCAGGAAAACGCCAGTCATAGCATATCATGGGTCCGATCCCAACGTCCCGCAACTTATCCCGAACAACAAAAAAACCGGTATCTCCCGGATCAAAACAAAACCGCTCTTTGTAAAACAGATGCGTTTTCCGGTATATCGTTGCCAGGGGCTCTTCCGGGACCTGAATCAGGCATGAATTAAACAGGCGGTCATGCGCCCGCTCGGCAAAACCGGCCACAACAACCGCATTTGACTGGTGGGCCAGTTCTTTGAAAAAATCAGCCGAAGGACCGTTATTGGCGACTTCGGCGATCTTTTCAACCTCTGACCGTGATGTAAAAAAATAGCCGCTGGTACACAGCTCGGGCAGTACAATGATGTCTGCATCCAATTGCCGGGTCAGCCTTTGAATTTTTTCCAGGTTATTCTGTTTTTGTCCTAAACAAGGTTCAAACTGGACAAGGGCAACTTTAAGGGATTTCATTTTGTATACCTTTTCCGGCGACGTCATTCCCTGTTATTTAACAATAATGTGAGACAGGCACAATTTCTGCCATCACCATCTCTTGAATAGGTTATCGCATCCACACTTTCCCTGATGATATAAACACCAAAGCCACCTTCCGCAAAACCGTCGAATTGAGGCGGTGGAACCTTTTCAGGATCAAATCCGCATCCCCAGTCATACACCATCATCACCAGTTTTTCATCAAACAGGTTGGCCTCAATTATTATTTTTCGGCCGTTCTGATTTTGATAGGCATGCCGGATGACGTTTGTGACGACCTCAGTCACAGCGATTTCCGCCTGATTCACCCGGTTTGAACCAAACCGATTTTCCGGCATCTTTTCACAAAACCTGCGAACAAACGACCTTAGTCTGGCCAGTTCATTTACATCACTTTCCATTTCAAATTTATCCGCAACCAGCGCCAGAGAACCGTTTGTCGCCTCATCAATTCTGACCAGCACACAGGTGAAATCATCATTAAATATCTTCGAGCCTGTAAAATTCTCAATATCCCGCTGCACTTTCTTGAGAAGGTCTGCATTTTCAAGGCCGGCATTTTGAACAACCAGCTCTGTCAGGCGCTCTTCACCATACATTTCTCCTTTGGGATTTGAGGCTTCAGTGAGACCGTCTGAATAAAATACAAACAGATCACCGCCGTTAAAAGGCTGGATAATTTGTTGAAAAGAATCCGTTTCAGGAAATCCCAGGGGCATATTAACGCCCTGAAGCAATGTGACCCCACTGGTCTTTGCATCATAATAAAGGGTCCGCACATGGCCGCAATCAACAAAGGTAAATTGCTCAACTTCCAGATCAAAACGGCCGTAACACAGCGTCACAAATGTTTCCAGGGCCTCCATTTTTTTAATCATAGCCGCGTGAACCGCTGTAACAATCTGTTGCGGAGAAGGAGGCAGGTCCCGATGGTCTGAAGACGCCCCCATCTCATTCATGACCCGCAGGAACCGGCTCTTTAAGGCCGCACCCAGAAACGCCGCCATGATGCCCTTGCCCATGACATCCGCCACCAGCAGATCAAGGCAGCGATCAGCCGGCTTAAAAAAATCGTAAAAATCGCCGTCAATACTTTGTGACGGGATGGTCAGATGGGCCACACTGAGCCCTTTAAAATCATCAGGGGGTTGTCCCAGCAGCATGGTCCGCTGGATTTCAGCAGCGACAAAAATTTCATGGTCCCGGACCCGGGCCAGTTCGGCCTCTACTTTTCGTAAGCGTCTGGCCTGTTCATACGCCTGGCTGGCTTTTTCAACCAGGGCTAAAACTTTTTGGGGGTTAAAGGGTTTGGTGATATAGTCAAAGGCGCCGTAGCGCATGGCTTCAACGGCATTGGCGACATCATCACTGGCCGTGAGCATGATGGGCGACAGTTCGTCATATTTGCTGCGAATGGCACGCAGACATTCCAGGCCGTTCATCTCCGGCATATTAAGATCAAGGAGCACCGCGCTGATTTGATCCGTCATCAGCCCAACGGCCCGTTGGCCGTTCTCAGCGGCGATGACATCATATCCGGCCTTTTGCAGAACACCCTTAACAAGTGCCCGGATAACCGGATCATCATCTGCGATCAAAACCTTTATTTTCCGGTCTTCCGAAACCCGGCCGTAAGCATCTTTACTCATCCTCTCTGCCGAACAAGCTGCCCAGTATACCCCCGGCCCCGATGGCGGCGCCGGCACCGCCCAGGGTTTTAGCCATGGATCCGACCCCCCCGGACTCTGATGAACCGACGGAAGAACCGATCTGGCGACGCAGCTTTGAAAGCGTCATGGTCTGAATAACAATGGTCCCGGGTCCCGTGAGGGTGGTCAGAAAAATGCCCTCACCGCCGAAAAGAGCCGATTTGATACTACCGGCCATCTGAACATCGTAAGCGACACTGTCTTCCCAGGCCACCACAGATCCGGTATCGATTTTCATTGTTTCACCGGCTGCCAGTTTAAACGTTACCAGGTCACCCCCGGCATGGATGAACACCACACCGTCACCGGATAATTTTTCCACGATAAGACCTTCTCCACCAAAAAGAGCCCCTCCAATTTTCTTTTGCATGGCAATGGAAATATCGATCTCACCGATGGCCGCAATAAAGGCATCTTTCTGGGCCATCATGGTCTGATTGGAAAGTCCGATGGGCAGAATTCGTCCGGGGAAATCCCCTGCAAAACCAGCCTGCCCAGACCCCTCATAATAGGTAAAAAATAGAGACTCCCCGGCCAGGGCTCTCTTGCCGGCGCCCATGACCTTACCCAGGAACCCGGTTCCCTCTTTTTCAGGCATACGGCTCTCCATGGTGACATTTCCCCGGATATAGACCATCTTCCCGGCTTCGGCAAAAATTTTAAACGTCGGTTCTATATTAATTTTCAACATTTCGAGATTATCACCGATAATGTCATAGTATTTGGTCTGTCTTTCCAGAACTTTCATTTAGAGTCTCCTTCTTTAAATATATTTTATGGTTCAGGTCACAGTATTCAAAAAAAGCCTTCAAAGACGGCCGTTCGCAGGTATTGTAGCCGTGGCGTAAATAACTTTAATTTTGACTTATTTAGCATAATTGTCACCGGCATATCAATAGCTAAAAACGACAATCGGCAAGTGACCCGATAGAAGTGACAAGTTCTTCCAATCATTGCCCTATCAACCCATATCACAATGCATCACAGCTCCCGTAGCAGCCATTTTTCTTACAGCTTGCAACTTGCAGATTATTGCTTATTACTTGACACCCTTTGAATATTGCTTTATCAAGTTCACATCATGAACACTTTAAAACAAAGGGAAAACCACTATCATCTGCTCAAAATTCTATCCCAGAAACCAAAAATATCCCAGCGTGAAATGGCAGAATATGTCGGTATCAGTCTGGGAAAGGTGAATTTCCTGATCTCGGAGTTGGCCGGCAAAGGCCTGATAGAGGTAAAACGTGTCAAAAACAATAGCAATAAAGCAGCCTATGCCTATCTGTTAACACCTGACGGGCTGGTGGAAAAAACGAAACAGACCATGGGGTTTCTGCAATCAAAAATTATCGAATATAAAACCATCGAATCTCAAATTGCCGACCTGACCCGGGAACTGGAATCAGACTCAATTAAACCTATATCAAAGGGAAAAACATGAAGCACTTATCCTCCGAAATAGAGAAAACCAGAGACGACACTACGTTATCCATCAGTCCTTCCGGTGAAACCTTCTCCATTCCCGGCCCCGACGATTACGAGATGGAATTCAAACGCATTGGTGATCTGGCTGCAGCACATCGCCTTGCCGGTCGCCAGATCGTGGTGGTCATGGGCGTGGGGTTTGTGGGCGCGGTCATGGCCGGTGTAGTGGCGGATTCAATGGACCGGCAAAGCAACCAGAGCCCCTATTTTGTGATCGGTATGCAGCGGCCCTCTCCCCGCAGTTTCTGGAAGATTCCCTATCTGAACAGGGGGATCGCTCCGGTGGAAGCCGAGGACCCGGAAGTGGCGCCGTTGATCCGGCGCTGTGTCAAGGACAAAAAGACCCTGGTGGCCACCTATACCTACGAAGCCCTGAGGCTGGCCGATGTGGTGGTGGTGGATGTACAGTGCGACTATCACAAGGAAACCCTGGGTAATGTGCGCAAGGGACATGCCGATATTGCGGCCCTGGAGGAAAGTCTCAAAATCATTGGTGAAAAAATTAAACCCGAATGCATGGTGTTGATCGAAACCACGGTTCCCCCGGGCACCACCGAGTACGTGGCCTATCCCATCATGAAAAAAGCCTTTGCCCAAAGGGGCCTTGCCGATCACGAACCCTGTCTGGCCCACAGTTTTGAGCGGGTCATGCCGGGTCGGCACTATGTCAGCTCCATCCGCGATTTCTGGCGGGTATGCAGCGGCATCAATGATGATGCCCGCGAAAAAGTAAAACAGTTTTTAAGCCAGGTACTCAACGTTGAAAAATACCCCCTGACCGTTCTGGACCGGCCCATTGAGAGCGAAACCTGCAAGATTGTAGAAAATTCTTATCGGGCCTCGATTCTGGCGTTCCTGCACGAATGGAGCCTGTTTGCCGAGCGCAACGGGGTTGATCTGACCAAGGTGATCGACGCCATCAAAGTGCGGCCCACCCATAACAACCTGATCTTTCCGGGCCCTGGCATCGGCGGATATTGTCTGCCCAAAGACGGGGGTCTGGGGGTCTGGGCCTATCACACCCTCATGGGATTTGAAGACGACATCTTTAAAATTACACCGGCAGCGATTGACATCAACGATACCCGGGCCCTGCACGTGGCCCAGCTTGTACGCGATGCCTTGCGCAATATGGGCAAAATCGTTCCCGTCTCAAGAATTGTGGTTCTGGGGGCCTCATACCGGGAAGATGTCGGGGACACACGCTACAGCGGATCCGAACTAATCGTGCGCAAACTCACCGAAATGGGGGGCTCTGTGGCCATCCACGACCCTTATGTGACCCACTGGTGGGAACTGGAAAAACAGGACAGTTATCCGGCACCGGGCCGGTCCTGGGCCCGCTTTTTCCGTAACCAGGAAGGCCTGAAAAACATTCATATTGAAACGGATATGGCGGTGGCGCTTAAAAATGCAGATGCCGTTGTGCTGGCGGTCCGCCACAAACAATACCTTCATCTGGCACCTGAAAAAGTACTTGAGATGACGGGCCGTCCCACGGCCATCATCGATTGTTTCGGCATTTTAAATGATTTGACCATCAAAACCTATTTTGAACTGGGTTTCGAGGTTAAAGGGCTTGGCCGCGGTCACATCCAGCGAATCAAAGAAGAGGTCAGGAACCAGCCATAACCCGAATACCCATTTTCCTACTGTCAAGGAGCCTCAAAAAATGAAAATCAGAAAAGCCGTATTCCCCGTTGCCGGCCTTGGAACCCGTTTTTTACCGGCCACCAAAGCGATGCCCAAAGAGATGCTGCCTATAGTGGACAAACCGTTGATTCAATATGCCGTAGAAGAAGCCTGGAATTCGGGTATTGAGGAAATCATCTTTGTCACCGGCAAGGGCAAAGGGGCCTTAGAAGACCACTTTGACTATTGCTGCGAACTCCAGCACGCCCTGATGGCAAAGGATAGACAGGACATGCTCCGGCGCATTGATGGCATTGTGCCCGAGTCGGGCAATATCATCTACACCCGCCAGAATGAACCATTGGGACTGGGGCATGCCATATGGTGCGCCCGCAAGGCCGTTGGCAATGAACCATTTGCAGTCCTCCTGGCCGATGATCTGATCAAAAACCGGGTACCGGTGCTTCGCCAGATGATGGATGAATTTGAAAAACTTCAATCCAGCATTGTTGCTGTCGAAACCGTGGCACCCTCGGAAACCGAAAAATACGGCATTCTTAAAGTAGACAATCCCGATGACCGTGTCCTGCGAATCAGGGGCATGGTGGAAAAACCGGCACCGGAAGATGCCCCGTCGAACAAGGCCATTATTGGACGTTACATTCTGACGCCGGAGATCTTTGATCTGCTCGGCCATAAAAAAAAGGGGACCGGCGGCGAAATCCAGATCACCGATGCCATGGCCGCACTTCTTACCCACCAGTCAGTGTACGGCCTGTGCTACGAGGGCCGCCGTTTTGACTGTGGAGACAAAGCGGGCTTCCAGATGGCCAACCTGACATTTGCGCTGGAGCAGCCTGAAATCAGTCTGCGTCTTCGGCCATTTATTCGTGAGCTCGTAAATAGCCCGGAATTTAAACGAGGATATCCTAAAGCGGATGCCTGATTTCAAAAAGTACTTTACTTTAGTCGCGATATACATGGATGATAGCGGGTGTATGATATGCGGCAGTACGCATTTGTTTTGGCAAGCACCCATTTGAACGGTGGTATGTAGGGAGACCCGTATTTTGTCCGGTATTCAGGAAATTTTTCTCATCGTCATTATTTTTCTGGCCATTTTTTTCATCCCCAGAATCACGGCTCGCAATAAAGATATCCGGCAGCCGCATGCACTTGTTTTCAAAACACGTCCAAAATTATCAGGTGCATGCCGGCTGGCCATGGTAATTTCATGCTTCTGGCCCCTGCTGGCCGTTGGCTATTTTAAACCCTGGCAAAAAGATCTGCTTCCTTTTATCTATATCGGCATCGGGCCGGTGGCGGCAGGATGGTGTTTGTTCTGGATCTTAACCGGATTCAAAAAATCCAGATAGCCGCCCGTAAACGGAGAGATGCACCCCATGATGGTATTTCTGTCCATCGCATATCTGATCGGTGAATGGGTGATCCGCATTACGGCGCTGTTCACCGTTACCCATAGACGACCGCCAGCATCGGCCCTGGCCTGGCTGGCCGTCATTTTCTTTCATCCCTGGATCGGCTTGATCCTCTACGTGATGATGGGAGAATCCAGTATAATCCGCCGACACTCCTATAACTACAGCGAAAAGGCCAGGGCCGTGGATGCGCAGCTTTCCTTTGATACAAGCCGGTTCATGTCCCCGGAAAAACGCAGCAAGATATTCCATCCGGTGATTGACAACACCATGCAGCCTTTGGCCGAGCTCACCGAAAAAGTCGGTAAAATGCCGGTCATGGGCGGCAACGACATCCAACTCATCAGTGAAACCCTCGAACTGGTGAATTGTTTAATAGCAGATATCGATACGGCCCAGCACCATGTGCATCTGCTCTATTATATTTTTGAGAATGATGAGACCGGGCGAAAAGTTGCAGATGCCCTTATCCGTGCTGTCGGGCGGGGTATCAAAGTCCGCCTTATCGTCGACGCCATCGGCAGCAAAATGCTGTTTAAAACCGGACTGTCGGAACACCTCATACAAAGCGGCGTCCCGGTCTATCCATTGTTTCCAGTCAAATTTTTTAGAAGCAAACTGAGACGGATAGATCTGCGCAACCACCGCAAACTCGCAATCATAGACGGCAAAACCGCCTATACGGGCTCCCATAATATTATCAATGCGAGCTACGGTCATAAAAACCTGGAGTGGGACGATGTGTCGGTGAAAATCAAAGGGGCCGCGGTGTTAAACCTGCAGCAGGTTTTTTTGACGGACTGGTACTGTGCCGCTGATGTTCTGATTCAGGAACCGGAACTTTTCCCGGTGCCTGAGGTGGCCGGAGATGTTGTTGCCCAGGTGATTCCCAGCGGCCCGGTGTACCCCAACCGGGGATTCCAGAATGTCATTGTCGAAGCCATTCATATGGCCCGGCGTCATATCATCTTTACCTCCCCCTACCTGGCCCCGGACGAACCCTCCCTTCTGGCCCTGAGGCTGGCTGTCTTGCGGGGCGTTCAGGTAGACATGGTGCTGCCCGAACGCAGCGACCAGATCATGGCCGGGGCCTGCGGCCGGGCCTATTACGAAGACCTGCTGGAGGCCGGGGTAAACATCTATCTCTATCTGCCGGGCCTGATCCATGCCAAAACCTTAAGTGTGGATGATGAGTTCGGCATGATCGGATCCGGCAATTTTGACATCCGATCCTTTTTTTTGAATTTTGAATTAAATCTTCTGTTTCACGGGGCCGTGGCTACGGCTAAAATACGGTTTCAACAAAAACAGTATATGGACAGTTCCCGACGCCTGAAACTTGAATCCTGGCGCAAGCGTCCGGCCTACATTAAACGGCTGGAAGATGCCGCTAAACTTTTGGCACCGCTGATTTAGAACAGCTACAAGTCGCAAGCGGAAAGTTACAGGCTACAAGCCGCAAGCCCCTTCATCAATTCCACACGATGCCGGATGGCACCTGACCCCACGGTTTCTATGAACTCATGGCCCAGACATTCACACATGTTAACCACCTGGTACCAATAGTCGATGCGCTGATCATCGCGCCCCTTGAAGCGTGTGAAATCTTTTCTGTCGGGAATTCTGCCAAAGGGCAGTCGTGCAATAAATTCCCTGGAAGGGGTGACCAGCAGTACATTGTCCATGTGGGCGGCAGACGGCTTTCGCCAGGACAATTTTTTGTCAAACCATCCGGGGATAACCGTGTCTGCAAAGTGGGGAAACAAAACGATCTGATTGCTTTGTTCTAAAAACGGAAGATCCAGATGGTAATCGATAATACCGCCATCCCTGTACATGCCCTGGGGTGCGCCGGGAATATGGGTAATCCCCTCCATCAACAGGGGGATCGATCCGGATGCCAGAATAGCCTTTTTCAGATTGTGCCGATCCAGGGGCACCCGGCAGATGGGAAACTGGTTCATATTGATAAAAGGAGGCTTGTCCCGGGGATCGAGAAACAGGGCTCTTTCAAAAAAGAACTTTAAAAATTCCCGATTGACGGCATTGGCCACGGCAGCCATCACAAGCCCGGCGGCAAGAACGGCGGGCCGCGTAGTGGACGTCATTTTCCGGCAGTGAACCGCGAGGAGGCTCAGCCGGCAAAAAGGATGCGCCAGCACCTGATCGATACAGGCATCATCTAAAAAACAATCCAGTATCCGCATGCTTTCACCGGTAATGTCGGCAGGTGATGGATCACCGGCATAACGCTGGTTGATATAGGCGGATTCAAGTGTTGCAATGGCATCAACAGGCCGGTCCTGGGCCAAGGCGGCAAAGCGCCAGGCCCCGATGGAGGTGCCGATCAAAAACAGTGGTTTTTGTCGATCTTTCAGCCAGGATGAAAAAATTACCCGGTCCAGAGAGCTGAGCACCAGCCATTTGGCCGCACCGGAAGCCCCGGCCATAACCGCTACATCATCACGATCAAGTCCTTTTTCCCGGATATTGGCAAAAGCCCTGGGGCCGGCAATAAACCTCAGATTAAACCCCATGGGTCATGATCCTTTTGTTTGCTGTGGCATTTATGGATACAATTATACCGGATTAAACAGAACGGGCAATGGGATTGAAGAACCTCGCAGCAAGCTGCGAGGAATCTTCGACCGTAAGGAATTCTGTCTATTTTAGAGTCGCTCGCTAACCCCGCGGCAAGCCACGGGGAATGCGCTCGCTGTTGCGGTTCAATCAATGCCTATTCCAACATTTCAAAACGGTTTTTTGCAACATTTTTTCGAGATTTTTCCGGATCGAAGATTTGTCCGTTCATGGCAATATAAACACCAGGGGGAAGGGTCTGAACAGCCGTAACCGCGCAGGCGATATTAAAGATTGCATCGGTGAACCTGAATTTCGCCGGCTGCATGGCCCCGGTCAACACAATGGTTTTTCCTGAAACAGGTTTCAACATCCTGGCAGTATGGATCATCGTATCGGTACCATGGGTCACCACGATATGCTGGCAAGGATCAGATTCAACGGTTTCATAAATAAGACGACGATCCTCATCGGTCATATCCAGACTATCTTTCCGCAGCACCGTAACCACTTCATACACAAAGGAGACATTGGCTTCCTGCAGCACCCCGATCACCTGGGGATCACCGATCTGGAACTCGCTTTTTTGATCAAAATAGACCTTATCGATGGTGCCGCCGGTGGTGATGAATTTTATTTTCATGTTTTCCCCTGCTTAAAAATCAAAATGCTCAATTTGGGCAAGTAATCTTGACAAAAGCCGACAAATTGTCAAGAGTATATTTTTCAAAGCACTCAAAAACGGTCATGGATCCGGAAGCCTTTTATGCCCAAGCTCTACATCAAAAAATACAGCCAGACCCTGAAAGGGCAAACCATTGTTATTGCCGTCCGGGAAGGTATCTTCAGGGACAACTTTACAGATATCATTAATGATATTAAATTTTTGAACCGTTTTCAGGTTCACACCCTTTTGTTTCACAATATCTGCAACCGTTTTGCCAACCGAAAACACTTTACCGAACTGGAAACCCGCCTGCCCCGGACACGGATTATCCGTGTGCCCTCAGACCAGGATTTTTACAGATATGTATTGGATTTTCAGGTGCCCATGGATAAAATTATTTTTCTGGAAAGAAAATGCCTCATCGATCACAGTCAAAACCGAATCAATGCCCTGAACACACAGACAGCCCGCGAATGCACCGAGACTTACAGGGACCTGATTGCCAATACCAATTTCAAGGATATCATGGATAGAATCTGTCGCAAAATCGACGGCAACCATATCAAACGGGTCCATATACTGCCGGCTGGCAAAAAAACCATCCGGTGCGAGTTGTTCAGCATTGAGGGCACCGGCACCCTCATTGCCAACAATTTTACAGAAACCTTCGAACCGTTGCGTACCGGCGAGGACCTGCGCATGATCGCCGGTATTCTTAAAATCTACCGCCGGCTCGGCTATATCAAACCCCGTTCTGCGGCCTATCTTCATCGACACCGGGACAATTTTTACATGGTCAAAATCGACGACATCCTGGTGGGATGCGCTGAAAAAATTAAAATCAACGACAAAACCGTTGAATTGGGGGCCCTTGCCATATCCACAAAATTTCGGAACCAGCGGGTGGGGGTTTTCCTGATCAATGCCTTCATGGACGAAATGAAACATCAGGGATTTGACAAGATCATCTCACTGACCGCCAATCCCAGGTTGGAAAGTCTCTACACCTTCCTTGGATTTGACATTCGCTGCCCCCCCGGTCTGGAACCCCGGCAGGCCCGATCCCCCGACAAAAAAATGTTTCTAAAACACCTGTGAGGATCGTACAAAAAAAGTTTTACGCAAAAAACACAAAAAAGAACGACAACGCGTGTCCTACTCAATCATATTCATAACCTGATTCACGAGCTTTTCAATGCCTATGGCAACCTCCTTGATGCCGGGCCCGAGCATGTAGGCCGGCGTGGTCACGAGCCTGTTTTTTTCATCTACACAGATATCTGTCACCGCGAGATCTTTATGGGCACCGCCCATGGCAGTGATGGCCCGGGCCGTGGCCACATCATTTCCAATGGTTACCGATGGGGTTTTATCGGCCAGGGCCTGGGTCAACGTTGCCGGTGCAATGCAGATGGCCCCCACCGGTTTGCCGGCACCATTCATCTCCCTGATAATTCTTTTAACTTCCGGATGCACCAGCGCCTCCGGGCCCTTCACCGCAAAATCGCTGAGATTCTTGGCCGCACCAAACCCACCGGGAATGATCAGGGCATCCAGATCAGCTGCCTTAACGGTCGCCAGATCTTGAACCTCGCCCCGGGCAATCCTGGCGGATTCAGCCAGGACATTGCGTTTTTCCCCGGTTTCCTGCTGGGTCAGATGGTTGATGACATGCATCTGATCCATATCCGGCGCCACACAGCAGATCCGCGCGCCGGCCCGGTCCAGGGCAAGCAGGGTCAACACCGCCTCATGAATTTCAGTCCCGTCAAAAACACCACATCCCGATAACAGAACACCTACTCTTTTTGTCATGCCGGTCCTCCTTTTTGTCATATTCCATGCTTTCCAAAACAACCGTTTTATGTTAACTGTCCATCATCATGGCGCACATTATCTGCATTGCCGGCCAAAAAGGCGGAACCGGCAAAACCACCACCGCTATCAACCTGGCAGCCTCACTGGCCCTGCATGAGAAACAAACCCTGCTCATCGACTGTGATCCACAGGGAAGCGCCACCACGGGCATGGGCATCAATAAGCAGGCGCCATTGAAAGATCTTTATCATGTACTGACAGGGACTGCCCCCATTTTCAAGGCAATATTAAACAGCCGGCTTGATTTTCTTAAAATTATTCCGGCCCGTTTCAAACTGGTCCATATCGAATCAAAACTGGTTTCCCTGCCCGGGGCCGAAACATTGCTGCGACACCGACTCAAACCCTGCCTGGACCGGTTTGATTATATTATCATCGACACCCCTGCATCCGTCGGCTTTTTTACCATATCTGCCCTGGCGGCATCAGACCATGTTTTAATCCCCTTTCAATACCAGGTGTTTGCCCTGGAAGGCCTGGTCCAGCTGCTGACCATCGTTCAAAACATAAGACATAAAACCAACCCTCACCTGAACATCTCGGGTATTTTGTTGACCATGTGCGAAGTTTTCAGCGCCATGCACAGTCGGGTCAATGATGATCTTCCGGCAAATCTTGGCCAGGCGGTCTATGACACCCCCATTCCCTTTGACAAGCGCCTGCAGGATAGTGCCAATATGGCCCTGCCCCTTGCGCTGATTGATCTGAATGCCGCAGGGGCAAAAGCCTATTTAAAACTCGCCTTTGAAATCATCTGCAAAATGCCCCCTACCCGGGCGCCAGGACATGGGTTTCAAGCACAAAACAGGTAAATACGCCCTCAAATACGGTTGTCTTGCCCCTGTATACGGTGACGGCAACTGTTTTTTTAGTGTTATCCCCAGGTGCTGTCCGGGCTTCGGCCACCACAATATCCCCTGTTTTTACCGGTTTTAAAAATTTGACCTGGGCACTTCCCAGTACAACATTGGGATGATTCACCGCGATCATGGCCGCATAATCCGCCAGGCCGAAAATAAACCCACCATGGATCAGCCCTGTCTCATCCGCGGCCATACATTCCATGGTTTCCAATTGCACACGGCTGAACCCATTTTCCGCCACCAGGGGGGTTCCGCACAAGATTTGGTCAATTTTATGATGTGTTTTAATCTTCATTGCTGTCACCTTTGAAGGCTTTGTAAAAAGACGACGGCTTCCCGTTTTTATCCTTTTCTATTTCACCATGAATGGTGTATAGTGGCAACCTGTTTTTTGCAAGCTGCAAGCTACAAGTTTCAAGCCGGAGTGTGGTAAAGCGTAAGGCGTATAAACGTTAGGGTGAAAGGCAGCGGAAATAGGAAACAGGATAAAGAATCAGTTCCAGGCTCCAAGCCCCAAGTGACGAGTTAAAAGCGGCAAGTGGAATTAACAGGATAAACAAGCCGCACGAATACAATATCTTTTGCGTATTTGGTCCCTTTTTGTGGCCAAATGCAATTAGCCGCAAAGAAGCGCAAAATAACAACGGAAAGACCGGAGGCAGTGTGGATAACTTGAAGCTTGTAAATTGACGCTGAACAGGAGAATATCGTGGATAATATACACGACACCAGGCTTGAAAAAATCAGAGCATTGCTGGCTATACATAAAATCGATACCCTGATGGTATCCGCTGAGGCAAACCGATTTTATTTGAGCGGTTTTGCAGGCGAAGATAGCGGTTTTGAGGAATCGGCGGGCACACTTTTCATTACCCGGACAAAATTGATTCTGGCAACGGATTCCCGTTTTGAGGAACAGGCCGCCATAGAAGCCCCTGGGTTTGAACGATACTGTTATAAAAAAGGGTTGCCACGGGAAATCCACCATATTTTAACGCTGCTCGATACCAAACACCTGGGCATTGAAGAACGGCGAATTTCCCTTCACCAGTATTCCGAGATCAAAAAAACACTGACAGATAAAGGGCTTGAGATCGACCTTGTCCCTGTCGACAATATGGTTGAATCTCTACGACTGATCAAACAGGAAAATGAAATCGAGGCCACCCGTAAGGCACTTTACCTGGCGGAAACGGTGTTTGAAACCGTTTTACAGACCCTTTCCTGCCAGATGACCGAAAAACAGGCGGCCTGGGCATTGGAAAAAGGCATGCGTGAGGCCGGCGCTGAGAAATTATCTTTTCCCGTGATTGCCGCATCCGGTCCCAACAGTGCATTGCCCCATGCCATTCCCGGAGACCGGATGATCAATGAAAATGAACCCCTGCTTTTTGACTGGGGAGCCATGCTATACGGGTATTGTTCAGACGTCAGCCGCACGGTGATTTTAGGCCGCGGCAATGATCAGTACAAAAAAATCTACCAAATTGTTCTGGGGGCACAGCAAAAGGCCATTGCGGCCATAAGGCCCGGAATAAAGGCAAAAGATGTGGATAAAATTGCCCGGCGGCATATTGATGAAACCGAATTTAAAGGCACATTCGGCCACAGCCTCGGCCACGGCACCGGTCTTGTGGTTCATGAAGAACCCCGACTCAGTCCCCTATGCGATACCCTTCTCCAGCCCGGGATGATCGTCACCGTGGAACCTGGCATCTATATTGCCGGCTGGGGGGGCATCCGTATCGAAAATCAAGTGGTGGTTACCGAAAACGGATGTGACGTATTGAACACGCTGGCCACGGACCGATATATTGAGGCGATATAGAATAATTGAAAAATATGGCTAAAACAGACGATCTTATGGAGCAATACCTGACCCATCTTGCCATCGAAAAAGGTCTTGCTGAAAAAACGCTGGCATCCTACCGTCTGGATCTGACCCGGTATATCGGGTTCCTCAAGGGCAGTCGCGTTAAAACCGTTTCCGAAGCCGATACGGCTGCCATCCTGAAACATCTCATTAAACTGCGTAATGAAGGCCTGGGGGCCCGGTCAAGGGCCCGGCACCTGGTTGCCATAAGGGGGTTTTATAAATATCTGGTTCAAGAAAAAATTTTAAGCCGCAATCCATCCAAAACAATTGATCTTCCCAAAGGCGGGCTAAAACTTCCGGATGTATTGTCCGCCCGGGAGATGAAAATACTGATAGACACACCGGATGTTTCGCGTCCCATCGGGAAAAGGGACATGGCAATGATAGAACTGATGTATGCTGCGGGGTTGCGGGTATCTGAACTGATTAACCTCAAACTGCAGGACATCAACCTTGAAGCCTGCTTTGTCCGGGTATTCGGTAAGGGTTCCAAAGAAAGAATCGTTCCCATTGGCGTCTACGCCCAAAAAAAAATCAACACCTACCTGCAACAGGCCAGACCCATGCTGCTCAAGGGACATCTCAGTGAATTTATTTTTGTGGCCCGGGCCGGCAGGCCCATGACCCGTCAGGGGTTCTGGAAACTGTTGCGCGGCTATGGTCTTAAAGCCAATATTCACAAAATCATCACACCGCATACCATCCGGCATTCCTTTGCCAGCCATCTGCTTGAAGGCGGCGCGGACCTTCGGGTCGTTCAGGTCATGCTGGGGCATGTGGACATCAGCACAACGCAGATTTACACCCATGTGGCCCGGGAACATCTGGTAAAAATGCACAAAAAATACCATCCCCGCGGATAAACATCCCCGCGGATACGTTTAAGGTATCAATGACATATATCCAACGCTTTAAGAAAGGAAACCGAACCTGTGATAGACGCATTAAACGACGTTAATTCAATTGGGTACTGGCTAAAAGATGATTTAACACCTGAGACTTTTGACAGCCTTCTAAGCGATGCTGTCCTGAACGTGAAACACCCGGTGTACCTGGTAAACCACCGGGGCCTACCGGCTGCCGTCAACAGCGGCACCGCTGTGATCACCCCGGGTGCTTCAGCGCCAGGGGCATTGCCATTACTGGCCATGGCCCCGCCTTTGCACCCTCAAAATCTGGGTGACACTGTGTTCAAAAAGGCCCACAATATCCGTTACGCCTATGTGGGCGGGGCCATGGCCAACGGTATTACCTCTGAAAAAATGGTCGAAGCGATGGGAAAAGCCGGCATGCTCGCATTTTTCGGGGCCGCAGGCCTCTCAACCCCTGATATTGAAGCGGCTCTGGACTATCTTCAGCAAAATATGCCGGATACCCCCTTTGGCGCCAACCTGATTCACAACCCCAATGAACCGGACCAGGAAGCGGCGGTTGTGGATCTGTATCTGCGCCGAAAAATACGTCTCATCAGCGCATCGGCCTTTTTACGACTGACCCTGCCCCTGGTTTATTTCCGTGTAAAAGGGATATATGTATCGCCCGAGGGCACCATCGCCTGCCCCAACAAAATTATCGCCAAAGTTTCCAGGGTGGAACTGGCCCGGAGATTTTTTGCCCCCCCCCCGGAAAAACTACTTAATATACTGGTGGCGCAACAAAAAATAACCCGCCAGGAGGCTGATTTGGCCAGAAAAATTCCCTTGGCCGATGATTTAACGGCGGAAGCGGATTCCGGGGGGCATACCGATAACCGGCCTGCTCTTTCTCTTTTGCCCACCATGCTGGCCCTGAGGGATGAGATGATGGCCAGATACACTTATCAAAGACCCCTTTGCGTCGGACTGGGCGGCGGCATTGCCACACCGGCGTCCTGTGCGGCCGCCTTTGCCATGGGTGCCGCATATGTCCTCACCGGGACCATCAACCAGGCCTGTGTTGAAGCCGGCATATCCCCAACCGTCCGAAACATGCTGGCCGAGGCCCGGCAGGCGGATGTCACCATGGCCCCGGCAGCCGACATGTTTGAAATGGGGGTAAAGGTGCAGGTGCTGAAAAGAGGCACCCTGTTTCCCCAGCGTGCAGCCAAACTTTTTGATCTGTACACCCGACATGACTGCTTCGAGGCGATCTCTTCCAAAGACAGGCAGATGCTGGCAGAAAAATTTTTCCGCTGCAGTTTCGACCAGGCGTGGCAACAGACCCGGGATTTTTTCCTGGATCGCGACCCCCGGCAGATCCAGCGTGCTGAAAAAGACCCCCGCCATAAAATGGCCCTGGTCTTCCGTTCTTACCTGGGCCGCTCTTCCGGGTGGGCCAAAACAGGTAATCCTGACCGAAAAATTGATTATCAAATCTGGTGCGGCCCAGCCATCGGTGCCTTTAACCAGTGGTGTGCCGATTCATTTCTGGCCCATCCTGAAAATCGAAAAGTGGTCACCGTGGCCCTGAACCTTCTTTTGGGCGCTGCCGTGATAACCCGCTTAAACTGGCTGCGCATGCAATTTGACGGTGTTCCCCAGGAGGTGGGTGCATTTTCACCGCTGCCCCTTGAAAAAATTAATGAAGTGATCAGGTGAAAGGGGCCAATGCCGGATAACGTCCTGGATGCTGGCCCAGTTTTTTGACAAAACCCTTCATAAATTCGGTGACATCGATCATGGTGGCGCTTTTCATGGACAGGTCTGATTTTTTGATACCGTCTTGAAACGCATCCACATATAATTCCTGGGTGACGAATCGGCCCTCATGCTGCACCTTAGAGCTGCTGATGATCTCCTGAATCCGATACTGGAAATTATCCTTTAGAAGGCCATATAGTTCCGGCCGGATAATAAAAAGACGATAGTGTCTGCCAACTTTTTCATTTATTCCTGTCTTAAAATCCGCCTTATTGCCGTTAAAACAAAACCCATTTGAATGCAGCCATTTTTGCAAATCCGCCAGGATCTGTCTTGCTTCAGGAATTGTAAATTTCAGATGGGCCACCAGATAGCCGCCGAAATAAACTGTAAAAACCTGATCCGGATGATATTGCCTGGCGTAGCCGGACTGAATCCCGCCAAGGGGGTCCGGTGGAAGGAATTCACGGGACCAGCGTTTCCATTTTGCTGGATTGATCTGAAATTTTTCGGCAAGTTCCCGATTATTATAGAATTTAATCAATATGAAGCGCTCAGAAAGTTATTTGGTTGTCATATCAATATAACAACCAAATTTTCTTGTCAACTCCCTAAAATATGGCGTTTACATATTACCGGGGTTATGTTATGGTTTTTAGAATTCATATAGAGGCATGCTTGAATAGGCTCCTTGAGATTAAACCGAGTCATTTTGATATGATAATAACCAAATTGAGCGATTAGCAGTACGCTTTTAGCCATTAGCCCAATAATTTCAAAATATTGCAAATGTCATCATTTCACCCAATGGGTACAATCGCATTACCGGTAAACGCCCAAAATATAAGTGCTAATGGCTAAGAGCTACTCTTAGGAATAAACAACAGACAGGATAGACCGTGATAAAAGATAAAAAAAATGCAGCCGACACCCCGCCGATTGCCATTATCGGCATGGGTTGCGTATTTCCCAAATCTTCCGACCTGAAACAATACTGGCGATTGCTTTTCCGGGGTATCGACGCCATTACCGAGGTTCCCCAGACCCACTGGTCCCCTGAAGAGTATTACGATCCGGACCCTAAGAAACCCGACCACATTTACTGTAAACGGGGAGGCTTTCTGTCACCGGTGGCCTTTGACCCCACCGAATTCGGCATTCCACCCAATTCTCTGGAGGCAACCGACACATCTCAGCTGCTGGGTCTGTATGCGGCCAAGGCAGCCCTGGATGATGCCGGATACAGTCATGGTCAACGTTTTAACCATGGCAAAACCAGCGTCATTCTCGGCGTCACCGGCACACAGGAGCTTGTGGTGCCGTTAAGCACCCGCCTGGGACATCCCAAATGGCGTAGGGCTTTAGAAGACGTCGGCATTGAAAAACAAAAAATCACCGAGGTCATGCAGCGTATCTCAGATTCCTTTGTCCCCTGGCAGCAGAACTCCTTTCCCGGACTTCTGGGCAACGTGGTGGCCGGACGAATATGCAACCGATTGGACCTGGGGGGCACCAACTGTGTCGTTGATGCCGCATGCGCAAGTGCCATGGGCGCCATTCACGTGTCTTTACTGGAACTCTATTCAGGACGCAGCGACATGGTTATTACCGGGGGTGTGGATACCCTGAACGATATTTTCATGCACATGTGTTTTTCAAAAACCATGATTCTGTCGCCCACCGGGGATGCAAAGCCGTTTTCCAGTGAAGCAGACGGTGTTGTGCTGGGTGAAGGCATCGGAATGCTTGTACTCAAGCGGTTGGAAGACGCTGCCAGAGACCGGGATAATATCTATGCCGTTATTAAATCCATGGGAACATCCAGTGACGGCAAATCCCAGAGCATCTATGCACCGAGGGCCCAAGGACAGGCCCAGGCACTGCGTAAGGCCTATGAAAGTGCCGACATCGATCCGTCAACCGTAGAGTTGGTGGAAGCCCATGGAACAGGCACACGCGTTGGTGATCAAGTTGAATTCAAGGCACTTAGAAATGTTTTTCAAAGTAGTGATTCAACTTCCCGTAACTGGTGTGCCCTGGGATCGGTCAAATCCATGATCGGGCATACCAAGGCGGCTTCCGGTTCAGCCGGTATGATCAAGGCCGTCCTGGCCCTTCACCACAAAATCCTTCCCCCCACCTTGAAGGTGACCCAGCCCGATCCCGGCCTTAAAATTGAAGACAGCCCCTTTTACCTGAACACCCGACCCCGGCCCTGGATATCGGCCAAAAACCATCCCCGTCGCTGTGCCGTCAGTTCTTTCGGGTTCGGCGGCAGTAATTTTCATGCGGTATTAGAAGAGCACCAGGGGCGGAAAAAACAGGTTTCCTGGGATGGTTCCGTTGAAATTTTTGCGCTTTCGGCCGATTCCGACAAAAAAATGGTGACAAACCTCCAACACTTGCAAAAAAAAATGGCAGATGCCCCGGTGCCCGGCACAGTTGCTGGTCTGACCGCTAAGACCCGAAACGATTTTAAAGCAACCGATTCTCACCGGATGATTCTGGTACTGGAGACACCCCAAAAACCGGTTGACCTTATCACTGAGGCCCTTTTACAACTGGAAAACAACCAGGGTCGGGCGACCTGGCAGACAGAACAGATATACTATGGCGCCACACCGGCACCGGGCAAGCTCGCGTTTGTTTTTCCCGGACAGGGAAGCCAGTATATCGGCATGGGACGTGACCTGATCTGTGCCTTTCCCGAAGCACTGGAAGCACTGGAAACTGCCAGTCAGGACTGTGATCTTCCGAATAATCTGACCGACCTGATTTTCCCGAAATTTTTATTTTCACCCGAGAAACAACAGGCCCATGAAATAAAACTGCGGTCAACGGATATCACCCAGCCGGCCTTAGGTGCCGTCAGTCTCGCCCTGCATAGCGTCTTAAACCACTTTAATGTGAAGGCTGAAGCTGCCTGCGGTCACAGCTATGGAGAGCTCATGGCCCTTTTTACCGCCGGTGTTATTGACCAAAAGGCCCTTTTGCAGCTCTCTTTTCTACGGGGACGCTTCATGGCTGCCGCTGATAAGACCGGGGCCATGCTGGCGGTGAAGGCGCCCATTGATAAACTGGACGCTTTGATTCGCGAGTCAAAGATAGATGTGGTCCTGGCCAATCGCAACAGCCCGGTACAGGGGGTATTGTCCGGCCCTGCCGATGCGATCACCGCTGCGGAAAAAAAATGCAGGGAAAACAAATTCCGTGCCATTCGACTGCCGGTGTCGGCGGCCTTTCATAGTCGACTGGTTAAAAACGCTCAGGCGCCTTTTGTAACGGCCCTCAAAGACGTCAACTTCCAGCAACCCGGAATTCCGGTCTTTTCCAACACAAGTGCCCTCCCCTACCCAGACGGCTCGGATGCGGCCCGAGAACTCCTGGGCCGCCAGATTCTCTGCCCGGTGGATTTTTTAGGCGTTATTACGAACATGTATGATGCCGGAGTTCGCACATTTGTCGAAGTGGGTCCAAAAACAGTTCTGACCGGGCTGATCAAGACAATTCTTAAAGGACGCGAATTTACAGCCATTGCCCTTGATGCCTCCGCGGGTAAACGCTTCGGTATCGGTGACCTTGCCCGCACGCTGGGTCAACTTGCGGCCCTTGGATACCCGGTAAAACTGGACCGATGGGAGGATCCCCCAGGCAAGTCTCCCCGCAAACAACTCATGAGTGTGCCGGTGTGCGGTGCCAACCTGGAAAGTTCATACGGCAATGGACCTGAATCCGCCATGGCAAAACCAGGTGATGCCGACACAAAAAAGCCCCATTCTAACCATATTGTATCAGATCAAAAAAAGATGCCCGCATCAACCCATCGTTCCACCGAATGCCCATCTCAGGTCTCTGCTGTTTCCGTAAGTCATGACATGCCGCCTTATCCGGATCCAAATACCATGAAACCCGATACCCCGAAAATGCCGAAATTGATACATGACACATTGAGTGTTGTCCGGGAAGGCCTCAAGGCCATGGAAACACTCCAGCGCCAGACAGCGGAAACCCATAAGATTTTCCTGGAAACCCAGTCCCAGGCCAGCCGTACCCTGCAGGAGATGATGCACAGCATGCGATCTCTGGCGGGTGCAGCCATAGGGGAATCCATGCCGGATCAACCTCAACCCCCTGCAGGGCCTTTGCCGGAGATTTTAAAAGACCAGAATGCATCCACAGATGCTTCAAGCACCCCCAATGATCCGTATCCGTTGCCAACACCGGAAATAAAAAAAGCCGACCTGAAACCTGCAGACAAGTCCCACATCTCCAAAATTATGGAAAAATCAGACCCCATGAAGTCCGGCCCTTCCGGTGTCGTAACCGACACACTGCTGGAAATTGTCGGCGAGCTCACCGGGTATCCCATGGAAATGCTCGGCATGGACATGGATATCGAAGCGGACCTGGGCATCGATTCCATCAAACGGGTGGAAATCCTGTCCGCACTTGAAGAAAGGTTGCCCGGACTGCCCACTGTTTCCCCGGACATCATGGGGACCCTTAAAACACTGGGACAAATTGTACAGCACCTATCTTTTGATACGTCGGCTGACCTTGGATCCCTGGACAACCCGTTATCAACGCCGACGGCTACACCCGATGATGGCGATCCGAATGTCAATGCCGTTCTGCTGGAAATTGTCGGCGAGCTCACCGGGTATCCCATGGAAATGCTCGGCATGGACATGGATATCGAGGCGGACCTGGGTATCGATTCCATCAAACGGGTGGAAATCCTGTCCGCACTTGAAGAAAGGTTGCCCGGGCTGCCCACTGTTCCCCCGGATATCATGGGGACCCTTAAAACACTGGGGCAGATTGTAAACCATCTAAATCCTAAGGACCTGAAATCTCTCAATACGCCCAAGGCAACACCATGCTCATTAAATACAGAAAGGTGTATCTCAACCGATACAGTCGGCCATAACCCTGTCAAGACCCGGCGAAAAGCCCCTCAGGCCCATGATATTCTCCGGCAGACCCTGAAGATCAAAAAAACGCCCTTTGAGATTGGCAGCCGGATAACCATTGCCGAAGATCGCAACATCCTGATTATTGGCACCCCTTCGGATCTGACCGAGGCCCTGACGGCTGAATTTTCCAGGACAGGTCAAAATGCGCTGGTTATGGGCCTCGATACAACAGATACACCCCTTTTTGCTTCTGTTGGCGGTATTGTCATCCTTGCACCGGAAACGCACACAGATGATTTTTTTATAAAACAATCTTTTGAATTAACGCGCCAATGCGCCCCTGCCCTGCTTGAAGCGACAGGTCAGGGCAATGCTTTTTTTGCAACCGTGTCCCGGCTTGACGGGGCTTTCGGATTCAGCGGACAGACAATAACAGATCCCCTGCAGGGTGCTCTGGCCGGTCTGGCCAAGACGGCGGCCCTGGAATGGCCGGATGTTTACTGCAAAGCCCTGGACCTGGAACCCCACTGGCATGCCCACCAGGAAATCGCAGCGGCCATTGTTCGGGAAGTGCTGAACCGCGATCTGTCGTCAAAGGTGGAAATCGGTCTGGGACCGAATATGCGCCGGACGTTGGAATTGACCGAGGCGCCGCTTTACGTGCCTGAAATCACCCTGAGCCCGAAAGATCTGTTCCTTATTTCAGGCGGGGCCCGGGGTGTCACCGCAGCAGCAGCCCTTGAGCTGGCAAGGCATGGACAGCCCACCCTGATTCTCATTGGCCGCTCGCAGATAGAAAAATCCGAGCCTGAATGGCTGTCGTCCCTGTCTGATGAAAAAACCATTAAACAGGCGATAATCAAAAATAAATTCCCGGCTGAAATCCCAACCCCCGCAGCCGTGGATAAATTGTTTAAAAAAGCCATGGCCCATCGCGAAATCAACTCCAATCTGGATGCCATAAGGGCTGCCGGTGCCCGTGTCAGCTATTTTGCAGCGGATGTGCGGAACCTGGAAAACATTCAAAACCTGATCGCTCAGGTGCACCAACAATATGGCCCGATAACGGGTATTGTTCACGGTGCCGGTATTCTGGAAGACCGTCTGATTATCGAAAAAACCGGCCGTCAGTTCAACCGGGTGTTCGATACCAAAGTCAAGGGACTGACCCACCTGCTGGCAGCGACACGCCATGATCCCCTTAACCATATGGTGTTTTTTTCTTCGGTGGCAGCCCGCATGGGGAATGCAGGCCAGGTGGATTATGCCATGGCCAATGAAGCGTTAAATAAAATCGCCCGAACCGAAGCGGCCCTTCGACCGGATTGCAAGGTAGTCTCCATCAACTGGGGCCCCTGGGACGGCGGCATGGTCTCCCCATCCTTGAAGCGAACCTTTAAAAAAAGAGGAATATCCCTGATCCCGGTCAAAGCGGGCGCCCTGTGCATGTTACGGGAGATAAACGCGCCGGCGGACACCTCAGTGGAAATTGTGATGGGTGCCGGGCTGGTCCCTGAGAAAACCACGGCCCCGGATCCGGCCTTCAAAAAAAAGGCGAATCAAAAACGGCCCCCGCTGTTTTTATCGTTTGAACGGGACGTGGATGTGAACCGATACCCCATTCTCGCCTCCCATGTACTGGACGGCAAACCCGTGGTACCGTTTGCCCTCATGACCGAATGGCTGGGGCACGGGGCACTGCATGGTAATCCGGGCCTTTTCTTTTCGGGTATTGATGATATGCGCCTGCTCAAGGGCATTCAACTGGATCAGAACCGCAAAGCCATTTGCCTGATGGCCGGCAAGCTTCGGAAAAAAGGCAGCGACTGGGAGGTGGATGTTGAAATCAGAGACGCAGTCAATGGCGGCCGGGAGGTTATTCACTCCAGGGCCAGGGCGATCCTGACCGACAAACCCGCCTTACCGGCCCCTTTTGACAACCCCGAACGGCTCAACCGAAACGGATACGCCCGCAGCATGGCCGACATCTATGGCAAGATTCTCTTTCACGGCAGCGGGTTGCACGGCATTGAACAAGTGACGCGCTGCACGTCCAGGGATATGGTAGCCCGAATTTTATCGGCCCCGGTCCCTTCAAAATGGATGTCACAGCCACTGAGAAGCGCATGGATCGGCGATCCCCTGGTGCTGGATGCAGCCTTTCAAATGGCCAGTCTCTGGTGCTACGAGGAAAGAGGCATAGTGTCGCTACCCAGCTACACCGCCCGGTATCGTCAGTACAGCAACACTTTTCCAAAACAGGGAATACAGGCACTGTTGGAGATTACAGATGTGACCGATCATAAAATGGTTGGGGATTTTACATTTATCGACGCTCAAAACCAGGTCATTGCCCGGCTCAACGGATATGAGGCGGTGATGCATCAATCGCTGTTTAAAGCCTTTAATGCGCAACGTGCTGAAGAGCAGGTGCTTCGGACAAATCCGATGCAATAATGTCTCGCACCCTGTCCATGAGGTCTAAAAGAGTCTCATCACTGTAGATAGATGTGTCCATCAGCGGGTGAATAATCATATTGGCCCGCCCCGGAAAAAGATCAAGGGAATGGGTGGGCAGAATATGCCGGGTGCCTTTGATGGTGACGGGAAGAATGGGAAGCCCTAGATCAAGGGCAAATTTAAAGGCCCCTTTTTTAAAGGGCCTCATCCGGGTGCTCGAAGATCGGGTGCCTTCCGGAAAAAACAGAACAGACGTCCCGTTAATGATTTTTTCCCGGGCCGCATTGATGGAATTCAAGGCCGCCCGGGTATCGGAGCGGTCAATGAAAATATGGCCTATCTTTTCACAGGCCATCCCCAGTCCGGGCACATTTCTCAATTCCTGTTTCATCACCCATTTAAAATCGATACCCAGCCAGCCATATAAAACAAATATGTCATACTGGCTCTGATGATTCGACACCACCACGCACGATATGTCCTTATTAATATTTTCACGGCCTCGAACCGTTACCAGCATGGGCGTGACCCAGGCAATGATCCTGGACCAGACAATGCCCATTTTACTGGCCGTTTTAGGGCCCACAACAACTGCCAGCCCGATGGTAATGGTTGCCACAATAATGGTAGACAGAATAACAACCGGCGCAACGATCAAAAATTTATAGGGCTGGTACAAAATCCACAGCACTCTTTTCATAAGTAAAGATTCTCCAGATGTCATATGTCGCACGAGAAACCCACCGGTCACACACAGATAGGGGTGGGAAAAGTATCCTCGAAGGGGTCTGTCAGCAGCGCGTTTTCTGAAAATTATCCAATATCAAAGACCTGTCCGTCAAGCTAAAAACAATAATGAACCGCACCAGCGTTGAAGAAATTGTTCCGCCAATGCCTAACCCGGCAACGCCGGAACCAAATTAAATATTAATGATATCCAGAATTTCAGCCTTGGCATAAAACCGCCCTTTTCCAATACCGGGGCATTCGGCGGCAATTTGCCGCCATTTTTTTTCGGATCTCAGGTTATCACACCAGAATGGAAATGTTCTGCATTGCAAGGGGCGAACCGTATAAATCCGGCAACCGTCTTGGTAAAAGAGGCATCGCCCCTTCTCGTCTTCATTGATACAGAAACCCTCCCGGCAGCGGTAAAGGTATTGTTTTTTAAAAAATGATTGTGCCAGGCCTAAATATTTCGAGATTGCCTCGATCTCCCCGGGCGTTACCCGCACAAAGCCCGGATCACCGGTGCAGCATCCGCCGCACTGCTGACATTGGAATTGCAAACCGTCGTCAAAAAAATAGCGATGTTGAAAAAACTGATCCATGGGTGCCTTTATCTGCTTTGTCCAGTGGGCATCCGACCTGAAAACGGTTCAGACACTTGTCAATTTCATTTTACTGTTCTATCTTACCTGTCATCAAGATCGTTTTTTAAAAAGTCACCACACCAAATGGGAGGTATCCATGAGAGGCATCACCATCAGATGGCTGACGTTGACCGGGGCTATCATTATCACATCTTACATGCTGGACGGTATCCAGGTAAAAGGTTTTTTTTCAGCTTTTTTTGCGGCCGCGTTTCTGGGCATTTTAAATGCCTTTTTCCGACCGATTCTCATTCTTTTAACCCTGCCCATAACCATTTTAACCCTTGGTTTTTTTACTTTTATTATTAATGCCATCATGCTGATGATGGTTGCAGGGGTTCTGCCCGGATTAAATATCGCAGGATTCTGGTCTGCAGTTTTCGGGTCTCTGCTCATCAGCATCATCAGTTGGGTCATGAATTCTTTTATTAATGAAAACGGGAAAATGGAATATATTGACCTGCGCCATCAAGGCGGCAACCGATGGGAGTAACAAAACCAGAGACAGCGGTAAACGCATGTTTTTTAAAGTTTTTTTTCTATTTTCAAAATATCATCGGGCAGATCCACTTCCGGTGAATCATACTCGGTGACAACCACCCGGATTTGATATCCATGCTCGAGAACCCGGAGTTGTTCCAGTTTTTCAATACGCTCCAGGGTGCCCTCGGGAAGCGATCTGAATTTATCCAGAAACCGTCGGGTATAGGCATATACGCCCAGGTGCTTATATGTGTCAAAGCGCTCCCCAACATCCCTGCCAAAGGGAATGGGGGCTCTTGAAAAATAAAGGGCCCGGCCCAGGCGGTCAAAAACCAGTTTGACATCTTTCGGGTTTGTTATTTCCTTCGGATCTCTTATTTTAAACGCCAGGGTGCTCATTTGGACATTTTTTTCCGTTGAAAAAGGTTTGATTAATTGATCCAGGCATTGCGGGTGCACCAGGGGCTGATCGCCCTGAACGTTGATGATAATATCTTCGGGCGCCATGCCTAAAATACCGGCAGCTTCCCCCGCCCTGTCTGTGCCGGACCTGTTCTTATCCGAGGTCATCACGGCTCTTCCACCGAAGCCTAAAACCACATCCATAATTCGCTGGTCATCGGTGGCCACCACCACATCGGATACGTTCTTTGCCTTGGCAGCCCTTTCATACACCCTTCTTATCATGGGTTTACCGCCTATAGCAGCAAGCGGTTTCCCTTCAAACCGGCTGGATTTATATCGCGCCGGTATAATGACAATCGTTTTCATTTGCTTGGACGCTCCTTTAGTGAATGGTGCATTTATATGACGGTTATAAGTCCAACTCCGCGCTGCATTTGGCAATCATTCAACGTTACGATAAGTACGCCTCATGATTGCAAAATTTCGAAACGCGCCTTGCAAATTTGAACTTTTTCAAGACGAAGACTGTAGCGGGCGTAGGATACACCGGAAAGAAAAAATGAAAAAAGAAAAAAAAAGAGGAACCTTAAATTCGACTTTTAACGATTTATCATATTTAGAGCAGATACATTCAATTCGGTTCCGATTTGCCCGGGTTGCATTGTCACCAGCCGCCGATCAGGTGCAGGTGAAGATGAAAAATAACCTGCCCGCCGCCTTTTTCAACATTAAAAAAAAGTTTGTATCCGCTTTTTGACACCCCTGTCAATTTAGCCATATCCCTTGCCGTCGTCATCATTTTCGCGATAATGGCCCCATCGGATTCAAGCAGGTCGTTGATACTGCGAATATGCCTTACAGGAACGATGAGCAGGTGAACCGGGGCTTTGGGGTGAATGTCTTTAAAAACGACCAGGTGGTCATCTTCATAAAGAAAGTGGGTGGGTATTTCACGCCGGGCAATCTGACAGAACAGGCACTCTTTTTTCAATTTATCCCCTTTTTCAATATGATACCGCTGAATTCCAAACACCGGGAACTGAGGGCGATGACAGGGATAGGGACAGTGTATCCAGAAAAACGGACCGGGGCACCTCCCGGGCACCAAAATGCAGGAGATGACGGGTGGTCATCTGGCAGTCAATCATGTCAAATCCCTTTGCATCAAGGTATTCCACGAGATTAACAAAGGCAACCTTTGAGGCATTGCTGACATACATGAACATGGACTCCCCGAAAAAAACCCGGCCCAGGGCAATACCGTAGGCACCGCCGGCCAGTTTTCCCTGATACCACGCTTCCACCGAATGGGCATAGCCGGATTCATACAGCTTGCAGTAGGCCTTGATCATCTCCTCTACAATCCAGGTGCCCGGGTTGTTTTTTCTCGGTACAGTGGCACAGGCACGGATGACCGACTCAAACGCCTGATCCATTGTGATCTGAAACCGGCCCTGGCGTATCGTTCGGTGCAGTCGTGTGGAAATTATTAATTCCCCGGGGAACAGAACCAGCCGGGGGTCCGGGGACCACCACAGGATCGGCTCATGGTTTGAAAACCACGGGAAAATGCCCATGCGGTAGGCCAGCAGAAGTCTTTTTGGGCTTAAATCACCGCCCACGGCCAGCAACCCGTCACTACGGGCCAGATGGACCGGGGGAAATTTAATGTCTTCGTTTAACAGAAAAACCGGACTCATTACGCCTTCGTATCTGAATCATATGTAAAAACAAGCGTTTTATCGGCAACGTCCACAAAAACAACACCGCCCTTTGAAAGGCGGCCAAACAGAATCTCATCGGCAAGCTTGTCTTTGAGTTGCGTTTGAATCACCCGGGTAAGGGGCCGGGCCCCATAACTCGGATCATATCCTTTTCGGGCAAGCCAGGTGCGCGTTGCCGGTGAAATCTGCAAATAAACTTTTTTGCCGGCAAGCTGCCCGTTGAGCTCATCCATAAATTTATCCACAATTTTTTCCATGATATCCACATTCAGCGAATTAAAGGTAATGATCCCGTCCAGCCGGTTGCGGAATTCAGGATTGAAAAGCTTCTCAATGGCTTTATTGCCCTTTGCCTGCATGTCCTTACCGGTATCTCCAAACCCGATGTTGCGCATCCCCATCTCCCGCGTACCGGCATTGGAGGTCATGATGATGATGACATTCCTGAAATCGGCCTTCTTGCCGTTGTTGTCGGTCAACGTGGCATGGTCCAATACCTGGAGCAGAATATTGAACAGATCCGGATGGGCTTTTTCAATCTCGTCCAGGAGCAGTACGCTGTGCGGATGTTTACGAATGCCATCGGTCAGCAGTCCCCCCTGGTCAAATCCGATATACCCGGGTGGGGCGCCGATCAAACGGGCCACGGCATGTTTTTCCATATACTCGCTCATGTCAAACCGCAGAAATTCAATGCCCAGCAGTCGGGCGATCTGACGCGCCACTTCGGTTTTGCCGACACCGGTGGGGCCGGCAAACAAAAAAGACCCGATGGGATGATCCGGTGTTTCCAGCCCTGCCCTCGACCGTTTGATAGCGGTGACCATGGATGTGATGGCGGCATCCTGCCCGAAAACCACCTGCAAAAGCCGATTTTCCAGGGTTGACAGTTTGTCGCGATCCGATGTGGAAACACTCTGGGGGGGGATTTTGGCCATACGGGCAATAATTTGCTCGATATCCGTGGAATGAATTTTTTTACGCCGGGAAGATTTCGTAAGCCGGACAAAGGCACCGGCCTCATCAATAACGTCAATGGCCTTGTCCGGTAAAAACCGGTCATTGACATACTTGGCAGACAGCTCCACCGCAGATCTGAGGGCCGACTCCGTATAAACAATCCGGTGATGGGCCTCATAATACGGTTTGAGACCTTTCAAAATCAAAATGGCATCTTCCAGAGGCGGCTCGGCAATCTCGATTTTTTCGAACCGGCGGGACAATGCGCGGTCAACGGCAAAATGATTTTTGTATTCTTCGTAGGTCGTGGAACCGATGCAGCGGAAATCTCCGGCCGCCAGGACCGGCTTTAAAATATTCGACGCGTCCATGGAGCCACTGCTGGTGGCACCGGCCCCAACGATGGTATGAATCTCATCGATGAACAAAATCGCATTTTCCATCTTTTTCAACTGGGCAATAACGATTTTAAGGCGTTGTTCAAAATCTCCCCGAAATTTTGTGCCGGCCAGCAGCGCGCCCATATCCAGTGAAAACAAACGAACATTTTTTAACAGTTCAGGCACTTCGCCCTGATTGATTTTCTGGGCCAGGCCTTCGGCCATGGCGGTTTTCCCGACACCGGGGTCACCGATAAATACCGGATTGTGTTTTCGCCGGCGACACAATACCTGCATCGTCCGCTCCAATTCAGCCCTTCGTCCGATAAGGGGATCCAGCTTGTTCAGCCGGGCCTGGGCAACGAGATCAACGGCAAACAATTCAAGGGGGTCTTTCTTTTTACGGGCATCTCTGGCGGGCCCGGTGTCTGAGGCCGCATATTCGGAGAAAGGGACCTTGGCGGATTCATGGGAGATATACGTCAGCACATCCAGGCGTGTAATCCCTTCTTTGCTCAAAAAATACTCGGCGTGGGAATCTTTTTCCTGGAATATGGATACCAGAATATCGCTGATGGCCACTTCCTGTTTTTCAGCCGATCGCACATGATTCACGGCACGCTGGATGACCCGCTGGAACCCCATGGTCTGTTGGAGCACATACTCGGTGTCCTTTGAAATAACGTCCATTTTATGGTCAAAAAAATCTTCAAGGGCTTTTTCAATATTTTGAGCGCTGCCGCCGCAGCTTTCGATGATCTCTATGCCATCCTTGTCATGAAGGATAGCATAGAGAACATGCTCCACACCCACATATTCGTGCCGCCGCTTGCGGGCTTCTTTGACTGCAAAACCGAGGCTGGCACTTACTTGCCTGCTTATCATAACCTATTCCTTTTCCATTATACACCGAAGGGGAAATTTTTTTTCCCGGGCCAGTGCATGGACCTGTTCTATTTTGGTTTCCGCAACATCCTGGGTGTATATCCCGCACAAGCCAATGCCTTGCTGATGGATCTTCAACATCACGGCGGTGGCGTCCTCAATGGATTTGTGAAAAACCCCAATCAGAATCTCGACCACAAATTCCATGGATGTATAATCATCGTTCAACAACAGAACCTTGTACATTGACGGTTCCTGGAGTTGATCCTTGATCTGAGTGATCACACCGTTTTCAGTGTCGGATCCCGGTGGTTGCATTTCCGTCATTTATACCGAATACCTCTAAAGGCCTTGTTAAATGTCATAATCTTATTTCCCACAACATTTTTTATATTTTTTCCCGCTGCCGCAGGGGCAGGGATCGTTCCGGCCGACTTTCGTATTGTCGCGCTTGACCGGTTTTTTGCGGTTATCAGATTCATCACCGCTTGAAAATATTAATTTCTGTTCATTTTTTTCCTGAAGCTTGCTAATTTTTTCCGGCTCTGCGATCTGTATCCGAAACATGATGGACAGGGTTTCATCCTTGATCCTGGCAATCAGTTCCTGAAACATATCAAATCCCTCTTTTTTATAAACGATCAAAGGATTCTGCTGGGCGTACCCCCTCAGACCGATGCCCTCCTTCAGATGATCCATACTCAGCAGGTGGTCTTTCCACAGGCTGTCCACGGCCTGAAGCATAACGATCCTTTCCAGATTTCGAATTTCCGCTTCACCGATCAGCCGTTCCTTTTCCCGGTAAAGGTCAACGGCAGCATCTTCGATATACTGAGCCAGACCCTCCCGGGTCAATCCATCCAGGGTGGCGTCATCAGGGGTACCCAGTCTGAAGTTGAAATATTTAAACACAGACGCCTGGAGCCCTTTGAAATCCCACTCTTCGGGCAAAGCCCGCTCATCGGCAAACGCTTCTGCTATCTCATCGCTCCTTTCAGCGATCATTTCCATAATGGACTCCCGGAGCTCACCCCCGGTCAGTGTCGCCCGCCGCTGTTTGTAGATCACCTCCCGCTGCTGGTTCATCACATCGTCATATTCAATCAACTGTTTACGGATATCAAAGTTATGCCCCTCGACTTTGGCCTGGGCGTTTTCAATGGCCCGGCTGATGAGGTTGTGTTCAATGGGCTCGCCCTCTTCCATACCCAGTTTTTCCATGATGCCGGTGATTCTCTCGCCGCCGAATATTCTGAGCAGATCATCCTCAAGGGCCAGATAAAAACGGGACGACCCCGGATCTCCCTGACGCCCGGACCGGCCCCGGAGCTGATTGTCAATGCGCCGACTCTCATGCCGTTCCGTTCCCAGAATATGAAGCCCCCCAAGCGCGACAACCCCATCGCCCAATACAATATCGGTTCCCCGACCGGCCATATTGGTTGAAATCGTCACGGCCCCCTTCTGACCGGCCATGGATACGATTTCCGCTTCTCTTTCATGATTTTTCGCATTTAAAACCGTGTGCTTGATTCCCCGTTTTTTAAGTTTTTGACTGAAACTCTCCGAAACATCGATGGAGATGGTACCCACCAGCACGGGCTGGCCCTTTCGGTGAAGTTCGATGATCTCCTCCAGGGCCGCATCAAATTTTTCCCTGCGGGTTTTGTAGATCACATCGGGAAAATCCTTCCGGATCATGGGCCGATGCGTGGGAATAACATTCACATCCAGATTATAGATTTTTTTAAATTCTGCCGCTTCGGTATCCGCCGTACCGGTCATGCCGGACAGCTTGTCATACATGCGGAAATAGTTCTGGAAGGTAATGGTGGCCAGGGTCTGATTTTCATTTTCAATTTTAACATTTTCCTTGGCCTCCAGGGCCTGATGCAGTCCCTCGCTGTAGCGTCGTCCGGGCATGAGACGACCGGTAAACTCATCAACGATAATCACCTCGCCGTGCTTGACGATATAATCGACATCCCTTTTAAAAAGGGTATGGGCCTTGAGGCCCTGGTTGATATGGTGCAGCAATTCAATGTATTTGGGATCGTAGAGGTTGTCGACTTTCAGCACCTTTTCGGAATGGGCCACACCCTCTTCTGTGAGCACCACGGTTTTGGCCTTCTCGTCAATGGTATAATGACGCTCTGCTTTCAGGCCGGGAATGATACTGTTCACCTGGTAGTAAAGGCTGGTTGATTTTTCCGCAGGCCCGGAAATGATCAAAGGGGTGCGGGCTTCATCGATGAGGATACTGTCCACCTCATCCACAATGGCATAGTTCAGTTCCGGCTGGACCAGGGATTCATGATCAAACTTCATGTTGTCCCTTAAATAATCAAAGCCGAATTCATTGTTGGTCCCATAGGTAATGTCTGAATGATAGGCGCTTTTACGCTCATTATCATCCAGGCCATGCAAAATAGTGCCCACGCTCAGACCCAAAAACCGATAAATCTGGCCCATCCATTCGGTATCCCGACGGGCCAGATAATCATTCACCGTTATCACATGGACCCCGGCACCGGTCAGGGCATTCAGATAGGCCGGCAGTGTGGCCACCAGGGTTTTTCCCTCGCCGGTTTTCATTTCAGCAATCCTGCCCTGGTGCAGCACGATGCCGCCGATGAGCTGGGCATCAAAGGGCCTCATTTTAAGGGTTCTCACCGATGCTTCACGGACCGTTGCAAAGGCCTCGGGGAGAATATCATCCAGTGCTTCGCCATTGGCCAGCCGTTCTTTGAATTTTGGGGTCTGGGACTTCAGGCGCACATCTTCCATGGCCTTCATTTCGCCTTCAAGGGCGTTGATTTGATCAACAATGGGCATGAGTTTTTTCAGTTCACGGTCATTGCTGCTGCCAAATATTTTGGTTAAAAAATCAAAAAACATGAATCAGGAACTCCTTGTTATTAAAAACGGTTGCTGAAGTTTACCACGTTTTAGCATGCGCAATCGTCTATATTTGTTTTTGTATAAACACCCATACCCGATTAGACCCGACAAAACATAAAAGTGATGGGTTTGGAGTAGTGAAAGCGGCAGAACCACCGTTTTCGTTCTCAGGACTCAAAACTCAGCGCTCACAACTTTCATATAAAAATTAAACCATTTTACAAAGAACCTCAAGCGGATTTTAAAGGAAATTTGGTTTAAGCGGTTCTTTTCGGAATTGGCGGCTGAACCAGGATCGAGAATTCTATATGACAAATCAAAAGCAAATTATCGGCCATTGATGTTCGGATTTGCTTGTTCTGGTGCGATAAAGGAAATGCGATAGGAGACCGCTAATTGAGAATATACTTCTGGGGATTGACCTGAACGCCGTTAAGCCTGACTTCATAATGAAGATGGGGACCGGTACTTCTCCCGGTAGTGCCGATTTGCGCTATCTCTTCACCCCTTTTTACTTTTTGACCCTTTTTTGCCAGGGCTTTGGAGATATGGCCATAACGGGTAACAAATCCATGCCCATGATCGATTTCAACGATATGACCAAGCAGTCCTTTCCGGCCCACATACGTTACAACCCCATCAGCCGGGGCAATAATGGGCGTGCCCTTGTGGTTTGCAATATCAAGTCCTTTGTGCATTTCACGCCGACCCGTAAAAGGATTTTTACGATATCCAAAACTCGAGGATACCCAGCCTTCGGCCGGGCATATGGCAGGGGTGCAATCTAAAATATTTTTCTGCGCCTCCAGATGTTGTAAAAGAGTTTCAAATGAGGTTGACTGTTGACTGGCGGCGGTTTCAAGCTCACCGATCCGGGCATGCATCTGGCGCAAAAACGGACGGTCCAAAGCCGCCTGGTGAGCCGCCATGGCGCCCCCGGGATCCAGGTCTTCGGGAATGAATCCACCGATGCCGAAGAAACCTTCCGGCTGGTCTGAATCCTGGATATCTGCAATAACCCGAATTTTTTTTTCGAACTGGTTCAAGGCAACCAGCTCTGACTTTAACTCTTTAATATCATTTACAAACTTCTGTATGTGATGTTGCTGCCCAGCAATCTCTGCCTGTTGAGAAGCCACTTTTTCTGATAGAACCACGGCCCGGGCAGCGTTTTTTCTGGCAGTGATGTAATCATGGAAGCCATAACCGGCCAGGGCCATGAGAGCCGCCATTACAAACACCCCTATGTACAGAGAAACCGTTGAGACGGTGATCTGTTTCAGCTGGATTCCCCGGGGGCTGAATATTAAAACAGATAATTTATTGTGCATATTCAAACTTGCTGTTTTGCTCACGCAAAGGCCCGGTGCCCAAAAATGCAAACCGGTTTCCCAATAATCTTCGCACCTGAGCCATTGCGTGAGGCCGTTTCAGTTTCAATTTATCCGGGTCAGGCAATGCCCAGTTTAAACTTAAGCGATTTTAACGTATTTTTCATCAGCATGGTAATGGTCATGGGGCCGACGCCACCGGGGACCGGTGTAATCCATCCTGCGATTTCCTTGGCAGCGGCAAAATCGACATCACCTTTGAGGATGGCAATTTTTTTACCGGTTTTTTCACTGATTTTTTCTCCCACACGGTTGACGCCGACATCGATCACACAGGCACCGGGCTTGATCCATTCAGGCTTTACAAGGTCAGGCACGCCGGCCGCAACAATGAGAATGTCGGCCCGTTTGCAATGCTGATCCATATTTTTGGTTCGTGTATGAACAACGGTGACCGTTGCATTGGCGCCGGGTCCTTTCTGGAGCATCATATTGGCAATGGGCTTGCCCACGATATTGGATCGGCCTACCACCACCACTTCAGCACCACTGGTGTCTACACCGGCGCGTACGATCATTTCCTGAATACCGGCCGGTGTACAGGGCGGAAATTTAACTTCATCCCCACCGATCATGAGCCTTCCCACGTTGACCGGATGAAACCCATCCACGTCTTTGTCCGGGTCGATGGCATTCAAAACCTTTTTATCATCGATATGTTTGGGCAGCGGCAGTTGAACCAGAATACCGTTAATGGAATCGTCATTATTATACTTATCAATAAGGGCCAGCAGCGCTTCTTCTGAGATATCCACTTCCTGGCTGTCCTGAATTTCATTAAAGCCAACCCGATGGGCGGTTTTAATCTTCAGGGTTACATAAGACATGGATGCCGGATTTGCACCCACAAGGATCGTCACAAGCCCGGGCACGACACCGTGTTTTTCCTTTATTTCAGCTACTTCAGCAGTAATTTCTTCAAGAATCTGTTCTCGAATTTCAGTACCCTTAATAAGTGTTGCTGACATTTGTAATCTCCTTTCAATATTTAAATTTGGGGGTTAAAAAAAACGCTCCTGTGTCGGATACAAAAGAAAGGAGGGGAGGGAAGAGGGAAGGTGAGGGGGGATAACCACCTAAATAAACATTAATTTTAGGAGGTTACGCCATGACAAAAACACCCGACTCCCCCCTTGCCAGACATTTTGATTGCATCCAAGACCCAAGATATCACAATACCCGACATCTGCTATATGACATGCTCTTGATTGCCCTTTGTGCCATTGTCAGCGGGGCCGATGCATGGACACACGTGGCCGAATACGGCCGATCCAAAATAAAGTGGTTTGAAAAATTTCTGGAACTGCCCAACGGCATTCCCTCTCACGATACTTTCGGCCGCCTTTTCGCAAGGATCGATCCCGATGGTTTTCAAACTTTTTTCTCCCGATGGGTGCAAGATATTTCCGAATCCCTTAAAGGTAAAACGGTCGCCATTGATGGTAAAACCCTACGCGGATCACATGACAGGGCCATCGGGAAGTCACCCGCACACATGATCAGCGCCTGGTCTTCAGATATTCGAATGGTGCTGGGACAACTCACAACCGATGCCAAATCCAACGAGATCACTGCTATCCCGGAACTGATTAAAACCCTGGCTTTGGAAGGCGCCATTGTCACCATTGATGCCATGGGCTGTCAAAAAAAAATTACCCATGCCATCATCGACGAAAAAGCCGATTACGTCCTCCAGGTCAAAGACAACCAAAAATGTCTCCATGAGGATATTGCCCTGTTCTTCCAAGGTACCGCTAATGGCACCACCGACTTTTGCGAAACAATCGATGGAGAGCACGGTCGCATCGAAACCCGACAGTATCTCACTACCAGTGATATTGACTGGCTTCCGGGAAAACATCTGTGGGCCGGAATGAAAACTATTGCTATGGTCACACGCCAGCGGGAAATAAAAGGAAAAACCTCTATAGAAAAATCTTACTTCATCTCCAGCCTCAATAACGACGCCGCTGCCATCGCCAATGCCATCCGCGCCCACTGGGGTATCGAAAACAGTCTGCATTGGTGCTTGGACATAGCTTTCCGGGAAGACCACTGCCGTGTCCGCAAAGATCATGCTCCGGAAAATTTCGGTATAATCCGTCATATGGCAATCAACCTGCTTAAACGGGAAAACTCGCTGAAAGGAGGCATCCAAGCCAAACGACTCAAAGCGGCATGGGATCATGACTACCTGCTTAAAATCCTTGCGGCTTAATTTTTACATGCGATTGCCCTGCCGTGGGCCATCCTGCCCAATTGCCACAGGAACCCTGCCCCCGCTAATACTGTATTTTTTCCGGCCCACGACTGTTAAAAATATAACTTGACAGGCCAGGCTCAAAAAGGATAAATAAAACCCAATAATTCAAACATGCAGGAAATCATGCAAAATAGACCTACAAATTATCCCTACCTGTATTAAAGGCTTGCTGTTCATCCAGATGATGAATAGGCAAGCTTTCCGGTTTAAAATTCTTAGTATACCCTGTTTCAAAATTTAAATATATCATCTCCGGTTTATCCGGCCATGTGCGACTGAATTGCTTTTTAACGACATCACAATTTTATTGGTAAAGGAGAGAAAAAAATGAAAACAAACCGTATTTTTGCATTTTCCCTGATACTGTTGCTGGTTTTGACCACCTTCCTTATCTCTAAACCGGCTATGGCCAACACCATTTCACTTAACTACAGCATTTTCTTTCCACCCTCCCATGATCAATGCAAGGCCGGCATTACCTGGGCTCAAGAGATCGAAAAACGCACCAACGGCCAGGTCAAGATTACTGTATTTCCCGGCGGCACACTGACCAAGGCCAACCAGTGTTATGACGGCGTGGTCAAGGGCATTTCCGATATCGGTATGTCCTGTTTTGCCTACACCCGGGGAAAATTTCCAGTGATGGAAGCTGTTGATCTGCCGTTGGGGTACCCTAACGGAACAGTTGCCACCCGTGTGGCAAACGATTTTTTCAAGGCGATTCAACCGGCGGAGCTGTCCGACGTAAAAGTCCTCTATCTCCATGCCCATGGTCCCGGGCTGCTGCATACCCAAAAACCGGTACACACCCTTGCCGACCTTAAAGATATGAAAATCAGGTCTACCGGTCTAAGCGCCAAAGTGGTAAAATCACTGGGCGGCGTACCCGTTGCCATGCCCCAGGGGTCTACCTACGAATCATTGCAAAAAGGCGTTGTAGAAGGCACCTTCGGCCCCATTGAAGTACTCAAAGGATGGCACCAGGGAGAAGTCATTAAATCAACCACCGATTGTTTCAGCGTCGGGTACACCACTTCCATGTATGTCGTCATGAACCTGAAAAAATGGAACAGCCTTCCCGAAGAGATCCAGAATATTATCACGGCAGTCAGCAGTGAATGGATCGATGTGCATGGCAAGGCATGGGACACCGGCGACAATGACGGCCGGCTGTTTACCCTCAGCCTCGGAAATGAAATCATCTCCCTTTCCGATGACCAGAGTGCCCAATGGAAATCAGCTGTTCAGCCGGTTATCGACGCGTATATCAAGACTTCGAACGAGAAGGGACTGGCAGGGGACAAGTATGTAAAGCTGCTCACAGATCTGATAAACAAGCGTAAGTAACACCTGAACGTAAACTGTCTAAAAGCTTAAATGATAAGGCTTTATTTAGATTTAATTTTAGCTGTTAGCTGTTGGTTTTCAACTCGAAATGATGAAAGAATCCTTTGGCTAACGGCTAACGGCTAACAGCTAACGGCTGATCTTAAAAGGAGCGTTCTGTTTTGATACAGATTGAAAAAGCACTTCATCCACCGGCACGATGGTTTAACTGGATAGCAGCCCTTGCCGTAACGGCCATGATGCTGCTCACCTGTGCCGATGTGCTGTTGAGAATTTTACGCTGCCCCATTCCCGGTACCTATGAAATCGTGGGCCTGCTGGGGGCAACCTTTGTCAGTTTTTCTCTGGCCCATACCACCACCGAGCGGGGGCATATTGCTGTGGATTTTATTGTTCAAAAACTGCCGCCCCGATGGCAGGACCTGGTTGACTGCATCAATTCAATCATCTGCGCATTTTTATTCGGTGTTATCACCTGGCAGAGTGTTGTGTATGCCCTGGATTTAAAAAATTCGGGAGAAGTCTCCATGACACTGCAAATGCCCATCCATCCCTTTGTTTTCGGCATCGCACTGGGATGCGGCATGCTGAGCCTGGTGCTTTTTTTGAGATTCGTCGAATCGACTCTCAAATTCATTAAAACGGCTAAACAACCTTAACTCCCGGGCCACCGGTGAAGGTGGCCCGGTTTTTATCGCGAAAGAAAAATATATGTCTCCAACACTTGCGGGCATCATTGGTCTGGCTTCCCTTTTTATCCTGATTTTCTCAAAAATGCCCGTTGGATTTCTCATGGCGTTGATCGGCGTGGTGGGTTTCGGCACGGTGGTGGGGGTTGATGCCGCGATGAGCATGATGGCCAAAGATATCTTCGATGTATTCAGCAGCTACAGCCTCACCGTTATTCCCCTTTTCATACTCATGGGTCAGATCGCATTTCATGCCGGCATCAGCAGCCGGCTGTTTAACGTGGCCTATAAGTTTATGGGGCACTGGCCCGGCGGCATGGCCATCGCCACAGTTGGGGCCTGTAGCGGTTTTTCCGCCATCTGCGGGTCCACCAACGCCACAGCGGCCACCATGGCTGCCGTAACCTTGCCGGAAATGAAAAAATACAACTATGCTGACACCCTGGCAACGGGTGTGGTGGCGGCCGGCGGCAGCATGGGCATTCTGGTTCCACCGAGCGTTATTTTTATTATTTACGGCATCATGACGGAACAATCCATCGGCAAGCTGTTCATGGCCGGTATCCTCCCCGGATTGCTATTGACCATCCTGTTCATTATCACCATCATCGTCTGGACCACATTGAAACCGGAACTGGCACCCCGGGCCCCTAAAGCCAGCTTCAAAGAAAAAATCACGTCCCTGTCCGGCCTAATGGAAACCATTATTCTCTTTGCCATGGTGATGGGAGGGCTCTTTCTGGGAATTTTCACCCCCACGGAAGCAGGGGCGGTGGGGGCCTTCGGTACCCTTGTCATCGCACTTTTGCGAAAAAATATTAATTTAAAGGGATTTATCAAGGCCCTTTTTGAAACCACACGGATTTCATGCATGATACTGGTCATCGTGGCCGGTGCCACCGTATTCGGTCATTTCCTGGCGGTCTCCCGAATCCCCTTTGACATTGCCAACTGGGTGGCCGGATTCAATCTGCCGCCGTATGCGGTGATGACCCTTATTATCATGGTGTATTTCATCGGGGGGTGTTTTATCGATGCCCTGGCCCTGATCATGCTGACCGTGCCGATTTTTTTCCCGGTGGTCAGCGCCATGGGCTATAATCCCATGTGGTTCGGGGTCATCATCGTCATGGTCACCCAGATCGGCGTTATCACGCCGCCGGTGGGGGTCAATGTGTACGTGGTCAACTCCGTGGCCCGGGATGTACCCCTGGAAGTCATTTTCAAAGGCGTCATCCCGTTCATTCTCGCCCTTTTAATCGGGACGCTGATGTTGATTCCCTTTCCCCAGATCGCCCTGTTTCTTCCCGGATTGATGGGCTGACGGGCATTTTCTCTATACTGGCCATGGAACGGTATTCAAGCCTGTGACCTCATCCAGATCGTACATTATATTCATATTTTGAACCGCCTGGCCGGCAGCGCCCTTGACCAGGTTGTCGATGGCTGAAACCAGTATCAGTCGCTTGTTTTGACCGTCAACCGTAACGCCGATATCACAAAAATTGGTTCCGCGCACCTGCAACGTGTTCGGTGGATTTTCATCCGGCCGCATCCGCACAAATGGCCGGGTGGCATAATAATCGGCGATACAATTGCGGATATCCGCCTCTGTGGCATCAATGGCAAGGGAGGCATAGGTGGTGGTGAGCATACCCCGGGTCATGGGCACCAGATGCGGCACAAAGGTGATGCTTACAGCCGACCCGGCTTCCCGGCTCAACACCTCGTTGATCTCCGGGTTATGGCGATGCGCCGCAATTTTATAGGCCCGAAAAGAATCATTCACCTCGCAGAAATGGGTGGTCAGGGAAACCGACCGTCCGGCACCGCTGACCCCTGATTTTGAATCGGAAATAATCGTTTTCGGATCGATGAGCCCCTCTTTCAACACGGGAATCAGCGGCAGCAGAATACTGGTGGGATAGCAGCCCGGGTTGCCGATGATCCGGGCTTTTCTGATTTTTTCCCGATATATTTCACATAATCCGTACACGGCTTTTGTATTCACCTCAGGGGCGGTATGGGTCTGATAATGCTGCTCATACAGCCCAATGTCGGAAAACCTGAAATCAGCGGAAAGATCGACCACCCGTTTACCCTGCCTGACAATCTCAGGCACCAGTGCCATGGGAATTTTATGCGGCAGGGCCAGGAAAACCACATCCGTTCGACTGCAAAGATCGTCCATGTCCAGCTGTTCACAAACCAGGTCCACCACACCGGCCATGGCCGGAAACACCTTGCCAAACGCCTTGCCGGCATATTGCCGTGACGTGATGGCCGTCAATTCAACATCCGGATGTCCTGCCAGAATCCGCACCAGTTCCGCTCCGGCATATCCGGTTGCACCGATAATACCTGCCCGTATCATATTTATATTCCTTTTTTAAATTAAAGGGTCTATTAGCCCAATACCTAACACCTAAACCGGAAATTACAAATTACAAACAAAATTCCAAATCTCAAACAAGATCAAAAGCCATTTGATTAATTCCATATAATCTTGAATTGCTGTGCATTTTGATTTTTTTTTGTTTATTTTAATCTTTGTATTTTTTTTTTGTCTTTTGATTTTTTTTTTTTGATAACAACACGAATTTCAATATCAAGATGCTCATACCCAGTACCTGCTTCAATCTTATATCATCCCGGCATCCGCTGCTTTTATCCACCCGATTTTGTCCGCTGAAAAACAAATTTTCAAAAATTCCCCGCGCTTATCTTCAACGGCCACCCGGGTGCCGGCATGAAGCACAAACAGTTCTGTGGCGTTGTCGGCAAGCCCTGACCGCACCGACACCGCCTGGTCCAGTATGATGGCCTGACCACCCTGGGTGGTTTCGTAAAAATGATACCCTGCCGTAAACGAAAATATCAGCACAAAGGGTGCCAGTGCCAGTGTCACCCGGTGCAGGGGTCTGCTTTTTTTAAAAAGCTGCACGCCCATAAACAGCCAGAAAAGCAGATTCAGCCCGATGGCAATCCATTGAATGGTAATTTGTCCCAAAAAATAATTCCAGAAAAATAAAATCCGCAACACCCCGGATACTTTATCTTCGCTTTTATCTTTGACCATACGCCGTGCATAGCCGGCATTAAATTTCAAGTCAGGATCCCGGGGTATCAACACAGCGGCCCGGGCATACCAGAGAAGGGCATGCCCGAGGTCATCATTTTTTAAATAGGCATTGCCCAGGTTGTAAAAAAGCTTTCCATTGACGATGCCGGACCGGGTTAACCCGCTAAACGATTCAATGGCCCGGGGGAAATCGCCGTCATGATAAGATTGAACACCGTCGAGAAAAATCCGGGGCTGATTTTCGGCAGCAGCTGAAGAGGCCACCAGAATTGCTGAAACGATCACAAAAATGACAAGATGGTGCGTTAATTTCACGACAGGCTCCTTTTGACGAGCTGACCGGTGAGGGTCAGCAGATCCTTTTCCCCATTTTCATCCAGGTGCATGCCCCCATATCGGGCCGACTCAATCTTTTCCAGCAGGACCACGCTTTGGGACACCACCTCATCGGAATATCCCTTTTGCTGCAAGATGTCCCGGGCCTCCTCATAGGTGATGGCTTCTCCGGCCCGGTCTGCAGATGCAAAAATCGCCGCGACAAGGGCCCGATACAGCAAGTCCAGAAGGGTTTCCCCGGAAACGCCCATTCGACCGGCTTTTTTCAATGCTTTTTCGGATTTTTTCAACATCCGGGTGCGATGGGTCACATCCTTTCGCATCACATTGCGTGCAATCCTGAGTACCAGGTAAACCAGGGCAGGCATCAACAGATAAAGCATAAACAGCTTTAACGGTATGCTTTTTCGGCTGTTTAAAGCGTCCAGGTCTTCCTTCAACGGCAGGATGTCATGACCGGTAAACATCACCTTTTGTTTTTTTATTTTAGCCACCGTATCCGGTGCCGGTGGTGAATAGACATCCTGGTCAGGGGTTTTCCCCGAAGGGTTCACGGTCAATTCAAAGGGACCGGCATGAAGGGGTCGATAAAGCCCTTTTTCCGGATCAAAAAACACCATTTTGACAGGTGACAGGGTATACACCCCGGGGGTTACGGCCACCAGCGCACTGCTAAATATTTTACGCCCCGAATACCCATTTTGATTCAGTTCAATGGCCTCTTCAGGCGTATCCTGGTATTCTTTGAGTCCCTGGGGGACCTTGATGGCAGGACTTTCCGCATCCATGATATTACCGTTGCCGGCAATGGTAACGGCCAGGGTTGTAGAATCGCCTGTTTTAAGGGTGGCGTCCTTAAGTTCGGCCGTCATCTGGAACTGGCCCACAAGACCGGAAAACGCATCACCGCCGGTATTTTCAGGCAGGGGTTTTACCGTTACCGCAATGGGCTGGGTTTTGAGAACCACGGGCTTGCCGGTCACGTTGCCGAAAAAAGAATCATTGAAAAAGCTGTCGAAACCCGAACGGGATCTTTTATTGGACTGGATGACATCACAACCCAGCAGGGCCGGATCAATGGTCAGGGTCCCTTCAGCGATGGGAACCAGCAGATAATCCAGTTGGGTGACATCAAATTTTCGCCCGTTTACAACCTTTTGCCGGGTGCGGCTATCGCCGATCTGCCGGGCCGTAAATCCTTGAAATGCCGGTTTCTGAAACCGCAGGTTCGCCATACGCACGGCCGAATACAATGAAAAGGTATAAATCATCTGCTCGCCGGCATAGGGGGTTTTGTTGGACACGGTGCCCTGAACAAACAGTTCCTTCTGGTCGGTATTCTGGGCCGTTGACCGGGATACGGTGATCTTGATTTCCCTGGTTTTTAACACCTCACCGCCTGTTTTGACGCTCAGCGGCGGAATGGTGAGGGATCCTGTTTTCAAGGGAATAAGGATGAAATTGGCAAGGGTCTGCCGGGTGGTTTGACCGTTAATCGACTGGATACTGCTACCGGTGCCCCGGGAAACAACGGTGAAGTCCTTGATAACCGACGTATCGATCGTTCCCTTGCCGCAGTCAATGGTCACCGTCAATTGGACCGTCTCATCCGGGGTGATGTGGTTTTGATCCACCACCGCGCTGATTTTTGCACCAACGGCAAAACCGGGCACCAGGATAATGAAAAGTGCCATAAAAAGGCCCATAGCCGCCCTTTGGCATTTTTTATTATTGATAGAATCCCTCAATTTTTCACTTTTCAATATTGATGGTCTCATAAAAGCTTTTCCAGGATTTACGGCCATATATCGGAAAGAAAGTTTTCGCCTGTTTTCAAGGCGTGCAAATTTCTGATTATTTGTTATATAACCATCGTAGCGTTGAAGTTATTACAAATTATGCAGCGTTACTTCCTTAGAAGTCGAACTTTAGGCGAGTCTCGTCAAAAGTTCAAATTCTCACTTATACCCGTTACCAATCCTTTTCCACCTGCTGCTCCCGGTAATTGGGCATCATGGCACGACCCGGTATGTCCTTCAGGCGGTTGAGCATTTTTTCGGCCTGATCCCGGTCTACCGGTTTTTCTCCTTTGGCAACGCCGCCTTTTTTGTCAGGCCCCTTCGAAGCGGTATCTTCTGGTCCGGATGCTTTTTTGTCAGAATTCGGGGAATCTTTTTCCGGGGAATTCATCTGGTCACCATAGGTTTTGCCCTCTTTTTGCCCATCCTTATCATCGGCTGAATCTGTTGGAGAATCCTTTGGACCTTTCCCCTTATTTGAATCGTCGCTTTCTTTTTGCGCCTTGTCTTTTTGATCTTTTCCTTCCTGCCCTTGATTGTCCTGCTGCTGTTTTTGTTGCTGTTTTTGCTGCTGCATCACCTTTTTGATAAACGCAATGTTTTCCTTGGCCGCATGGTCATCGGGATTGATTTCAAGCCCCTTTTCATAACTTTTGATGGCCTCTTCAAACTGCTGTTGCCGGTATTGGGTGTTGCCGATGTTGTAGCGTGCTTTTGCCCGCAAATCGGTGTCTTTTGTTTTCAGAACCTGACGATAGTGATTCAGGGCCGCATCATAATCTTTGAGTTTATAGAAGGTGTTCCCAAGATTGTACAGGATATCGGGATCCTGGGGGTTTTCCAGCTGGGCGTCGATAAAATATTGAAGGGCTTTATCATATTCTTTGTTCTGATACGCCTCAAGCCCCTGCTGCATATTACCGGCCCGGGCCGGGCCGGCCATTGTCAGCAGCAGCATAAGAATAAGCAAAGCAGATGATTTTTTCCTGTCGGATAAAAAAATCTCAATGGCCAGGGCGATAATTGCCAGGGCCAGAAACCATTGATAACGATCTTCCCACACCTGTTTTCTGCCGCCTTCAAGGGTCGCCGCTTCCATTTTGCCCCTGATTTCCTGTTTGTAAATCATGTCCAGGTCCATATCCCCGGCAACGGATCGAACATAGGCCCCGCCGGTTAAAACCGATGCCTGTTGCAGTGCCTTTGTATCTATTCGGGTCAGAACGATCTTGCCGGATGCATCTTTTGTAAAACCACCCTTTTTAGCCGGCAGGGGGACCCCCTGCTCGCTTCCCACGCCGATACAAAACAGCTTTATGTCTGCAGCACGTGCTTTTTCCGCTGCCGTGATCATATCAACGCCCGTATTTTCACCATCTGTTATCAGAATAATAGCCTTCTGGGCATCTGCCGTTTCATCAAATCCTTGGATACAGGTGGATATGGCAGTACCGATATCGGATCCGCCAACGGGCAGGAAGTCCGGTGAAAGGGACTTTAAAAAAAGATGAAACGCTTCATAGTCCAATGTCAGCGGGCACTGCATGAAAGCCGTTCCGGCAAATGCAACCAGCCCGATGCGATCGCCTTGCAGCATGGTCAGCAGATCAACAATCTCACGCTTGGCCCTGTCCAGACGCGTGGGTTTGATATCTTCGGCCAGCATGCTTCGGGAACAGTCCAGCGCAATGATGATATCAATCCCTTTGCGCTCGATTTTCTGCCATTTATAGCCGTACTCGGGACCGCTCAAGGCCAGCGCAATAAAAAGCAGGACGCTGACCATCAACACCGCTTTTATGGCCCGTTTTTTTGCGCTGGGCTCAGGTGAAATCGCTGCAAGGGTACCTTGCGATGCAAAGCGGTTTAGAATTTTTTTACGCTTTTTAATGCCGTAACCGATGATAAGGATAAAAAAGGGAAGCGTCCATATCAGAGACAGCATTTCAATTCTGACGAATCTCATGGTATCTCCAGAAATCGGGTGTTCAAAAAAATAAGTCGCAACCCCAGAAGAATAAAACTCATAACCAGGAAATAAACATAAAACTCATTGTATTGCTCAAATGAGACAACCGTTACCGTTGTTTTTTCCAGCCTGTCGATGGTTTCATAAATTTGTTCCAGACCTTCCATATTTTCAGCCCTGAAATAAAGTCCGCCGGTTTTATCGGCAATATCTTTCAGCGTGTCTTCGTCGATATCCACCTGCTGGTAGACATAGCGGTCACCCAAAAAAGCATCCCTGATCAAAAACGGCACCCTGCCCCGGGTCCCCACCCCTATGGTATAGACCTTTACCTTTTTCTGCGCTGCAATAGCGGCAGTGGTTGACGGTTCAAATTCACCGGAATTACTGCGCCCGTCGGTGAGCAGAATAATGATATTGGATTTGCTTTTAATGTCTTCCAGCCGTTTCAGGGAAATCCCGATGGCATCTCCAATGGCGGTACTTTTACCGGCCCCGCCGATTTTCAATCGATGAAGCACCGATACAATGGTGCTGTAATCCCGGGTCAAGGGGACCTGGGTATAGGCGTGGGATCCGAACACCACCATGCCGATCCGGTCGCCGCTGCGCTTTGCCACAAATGCCCGCACAACTTCCTTGACCGCTTCAAGACGGTTGACGATTTTTCCCTTTTGCTTGAAATCAAGGGCGGCCATGCTTTCGGAAAGATCCACCGCCAGGATGATATTGACCCCTTCGGTCTGGATATGTTGTTTACGGGTGCCCCACTGGGGCCTTGCCATGGCGATAATAAGCAGGGCCAGGCCCATATATTTCAAGGCCGGCAGGACAGGCCGCAGTCTCAGCCAGAGGGATCCTTTTATTTTCACCACCGCGGCAACCGCGGAGATACCCATGGCAGGACAGGTGCGCCGGCGATACTGGTAAAACACGGCCAGGGGAATCAACACCAGCAAAAACAAAAAATAGGGGGATGCAAATCGAAACATAGTTTACTTACTCAATCCTGATGAACTCGTAAAAAATCGAATTCAGACGGCCTCGTAAAGGTTTCAAATTCAAGGCGTGCAAATTTTGTAATCATGAGGCGTAACCATCGTACGTTGAATGATTACGGGCTGCAGCGCAACGCAGGAGTTGGACTTTTTACGAGACCGTCAATCCTCAGCCGATGCGATTTCATTTGGTGTCGTATCCTTTACAAATTTTCTGACAAACAAAAGATCTTCTCCCATTTGAACGCCGGTGGCATTCACTCCGGCAAACTTGATGGGATCGGCCGTGGAAAGCAATTTTTTAACATCCTGGCCCAGGGCCCGATCCATATCGATTTTCTTGATCCACGGTAAAAATTCCTCGGTGGTCATTTCCGGTGCATTGATATTGAACCGGTCTTTAATATACCCCCTTAATATGGCACAAAGCCGGAAATAAAATTCCCGAGGGGAAAGGGTTTCAGCTGCAGACAGCTCGTCAAGAAGCCGGTATGCGGTTTCTTCAGGTAACAGCACCGGGACAAGCGGGGTACTTTTTTGTCTGCGGCGTCGGAGCAGATAATAGATCAGCGTACCAAGCAAACCGGTGATCACCAGCCCGGCAAGGAGATATAAAAGCCGGCCGGCATCAAATCCTGCCGCCTGGACCGGTTTGATGTCATGAATGTCCGTCATGGCCGCCGGTGTTTTTTCCGGCTGGATGCCAATACCGGGGACAGGGTCGATGGTGGCCGGCACAGGGTTTTCTGCCAGGACAAAACAAGGTATCCCGCCGTGGAAAAGCAGCATCATAAAAAAAATTGGGATCATCTTTTTTATCATTACCGCTTCCTTGTTTCCCGGTACCGAAAATATCGGGTCAATGCATCTGCAACAGAGCCTGTGGTATTGACTTCAATACAATCGATACCGCTTGATTTCAGCGTATCCATACTCGCGCGATATTCCCGTTTTCTTGACGTTTCAAACTGCAACCGGGTGTTGGGATCAAATGCGTCAAAACAGAGCACCTCTCCGGTTTCAAAATCCTGGACGTGAACAATGCCACCATGGGGCAATTTAAATTCACCGGGATCTGAAACCATCACCCCGATGAGTTCATGACGGCCCTTGGCCAGTTTCAGCGGCTTTTGATACTCCCGGGCTAAAAAATCGGAGATTAGAAACGAAACGGTTTTTTTGCGGCATACCTTACCCAGATACCCCAGTGCCTCGGAAATGTCGGTGCCTTTAAATACCGGTTCAAATGAAACAATCTCACGTATCACACGCCAGACATGGGCAGATCCCTTTTTAGGCGGTATATACTTTTCCACCCGATCGGTAAATAAAATAGCCCCCACCTTGTCATTATTGCGTATGGCGTTAAAGGCCATGATACAGGCCACCTCAGCGGCAATTTCCTTTTTCAGGGCATCTCCGGTTCCAAAACAGCCTGAAGTGCTCATATCCACCAACAGGATCACGATAAGTTCCCGCTCTTCGCAGTACCGTTTGATAAACGGCCGTCCCAGGCGGGCCGATACTTTCCAGTCGATACTCTTGACGTCGTCCCCGGGCGTATATTCCCGTACTTCTTCAAACTCTATCCCTGAACCACGAAATATAGAGCGGTACTGTCCGGCCATCAGGGTGTTGACCATCCGGCCGCTTTTGATATGAATCTTGCGGATCTTTTTTATAATTTCAGATGACAGCATTTAATATCTCAACAGTCATTTTCAAGGCACTTTCACCGTATCAAAAATGGCGGCAATAACCTGCTCGGTGGTAATGTCTTCGGCCTCTGCTTCATAGTTTAAAATAATACGATGCCGCAGTACGTTCAGGGCAACGCTCTTGATATCCTGGGGCGTTACATAGGCCCGGGCCTGCAAAAAGGCATAGGCCCGGGCCGCCAGGCTCATAAATATGGTGGCCCGGGGCGATGCACCAAACTGGATATAATTCCCCATATCCAGACCATAATCAGCGGGCCTGCGGGAGGCAAAAATAATATCGACAATATAATCCTTGAGCTTCTCATCCATGTAAATTTCTTTGATAATCGCTACGATCTCATTTATCCCGGCAGGGGTTATCACCTGCTGAATATCCAAGGGTTGTTCAAACCCCACCCGGGTCATGATCGCCTTTTCTTCCTTTTTGTTCGGGTAGTCAAGAACCAGTTTCAGCATAAAGCGGTCAACCTGGGCCTCGGGCAGCGGATAGGTCCCCTCCTGTTCAATGGGGTTCTGGGTTGCCATGACCAGGAACGGATCATCCAGTTTAAACGTAAATTCACCGATGGTGACCTGGCGTTCCTGCATGGCTTCCAGCAGGGCCGACTGGACCTTGGAAGGGGCACGGTTGATCTCGTCAGCCAGGATAATGTTATGGAAAACAGGTCCCTTCTTGACCACAAAATCACCGACCTTGGGCCGATAGATCTCGGTTCCGATGAGATCTGCCGGCAGCAGGTCCGGCGTAAACTGGATACGCTTGAAATCTGCCTGTACCGTATTGGCCAGGGCCATGACGGCACTGGTTTTAGCCAGGCCAGGCACGCCTTCGATGAGAATATGGCCCTTGGTAAACAGCCCCATCAGCAACCCTTCAATCAATTTTTCCTGGCCGACAATCACTTTTCCGATTTCCGCCTTTATGCCGCTGACAAGAAGAAATTTTTCTTCAACCTTTTGTTTTATTTCCTGAATTTCCACACCTTCTCTCCCGGGAACTTAACGTTTATTGTTATTTTCGATTTTTAAAATCACCGCTGATATCACCGGCCACTTCCTTTATAATAGAAATGACGTTGCGCCCTCTTTTGGCTGCAATATCATGGGCCTGACCCACCACCAGGGCCGCCTGACGATGCAGTTCCAAAAGCGGTGGCAGCGGTAACCTTTTTTTACCGTATTGCCAGATCAATAACCGCAGCGCCAGTTTTTCTTCCTGTTTTCTGATAAATCCCATGGCCCCTCTCTTTCCTGGTGTGGCAGCGTCCATCATCTCCGTCGGACCCGGACAAAATTACCGACAAATTTTAAATAACAGATCTTCCATAATCAATTTTGGATTCTGCCCCGTGGATTTAAGCTTTATATCCGCGGCGCTCAGATATCTCATGGCATCCAGTAGCGCTTTAAGGGTAAATTTTTCCGAATTTTTCAACAGCAGATATACGGGATACGGACTGCGCGGATTTTTAGCGATCACCAGATCAGATACCGGCCCGGCCTTTTTTTTACCCTTTCCGTCTTTATCCGAGGCACATGGTCCTGTATGCCACTGGGCCATGCAGTCTGAAAGGGTCTTGTCATAGGCCTGAATCAACGGCATGACCTGGGCCTGAAACTGGTTATAAGTCATTGCCTTACGCCAGTTTACTCCCTGGGGACCTGCCACAAAATCTTTTACAATAGTCAGTCTTCTAACCTGGTTTGTCAAGGCGGCCAGAATCTGCAACGGATGAAATTTTTCAGATAGCAGAGACCCCATAAAAAACAGGGCCTGGGGCAGGTTTTTTTCCGCCACGGCCCCGGTCAATTCATAGATGGGGTCTTTTTTAGTGCGATTGACTACGGCACGAACATCTTCAATGGTTATTTTTTCTCTTTTTCCCACATAATCAATCAACCTTTCCAGGTTATGCATAAAGGTTCGCAACTCAAAGCCGGTCCTTTCATAAACCGCATGAAAGGCGGCAGGATCGATTTTTTTATGATGCCGGCCCAAAAGCGCATTCATCCTCTCTTTTACCACCGCCTCCTGGACTGTTTTGTCTGCCTTTAGTGCACCCCTGGGAACCGAGCAATCGATAACAGCCCCCGTCGCTTTAATAGCCTTATACAACGTCCGTCGTTTGTCCACCAGGTCAGTGGTGAGAATCAGATAATTGCCCGACGGAAATCCCTTTTCCACGGCTTTTTGAAGAATGGCACTATTTTCACTTGCCCGGGGTATGGACAGTCGGTTGTCGACGCAGTACGCTTTTAATTGATCCAGCCATTTTGTATCGCCAATGTGTTCTGAATCGATATTTAATAAGTTATAATCACCGCCGACAAGATCTTCAAGGGCGATGTTAGACAGCCCCAGCATAGTTAAAAAATACCGGGCCGCCTTTTGGTGTTCATTTTTGGCATAGGCTGTTTTAGCATTTTCAAATATTTTAAGGGTGTCCTCCCGTGAATAAAAAACCCTTGAATCATGGATGCAGACAACTTTGGTGCCCCCCAGAAGCGAATAGGTGTTGCACTGTTCAATGGCATCGGGGATATTCTCATTGCCGCCGTCAAACACATGCAGTCCCACGCCCCTTTTTCGGGCCGGCAGCAGAAAATCTAATAGTTCGTTCAGCACCGATTTACAGAGCAACTCTTCGCCGTAAATCAGATATACCTGCTCTGGGTTTCCGGCCTTATCTTTAGCGTTTAAATCGGAAATATGGTTTTTTATCGTTTTGTAATTAACTTCGGTCATTGGGTTCACCAAACCTCTGTGTCAAGGTTCTTTTCTATTCAATGGGGGTGAAGCGGGCGTATTACAAAGAAAAACGATCAGGTGTTTTCGGAGTCGGCTTTTTTTGCAAGCACCACCATCATGACGACAGCAACAAGGGCCAGGCTGCAGCCCACGGTTTGAGAAACAGACAAAACCCCCATTATCTCGCCCCCCCTGTAATCACCGCGGAACATTTCGATAAAAGACCGGGTGACGCCATATAACAATACATAGAGCCAAAACAGCTGTCCTTCAAATTTTTGATATCGGCGAACGACTAAAAGAATCAGAAATATCAAGAAATTACCGGCAGATGAGTATAACTGGGTGGGGTGCAGCGGGACGTTGATGGGCGCCAGTGAGGCAGGGTCGTGAAATGTAATGGCCCAGGGCAGGTCACAGGCTTTGCCGTAACAGCACCCGGCAAAAAAACAGCCGATCCGTCCCAGACAATGGCCCAGGGCCACGGCAGGCGCCAGGATATCGCCGGTCTTCCATATGGGCAGGTGCTTGACCTTCAAATAGATGATGGCCGTGAGCATGGCACCGACAAACCCGCCGTAAAAGACCAGCCCGCCTTTCCATATTTTAAACATCTCCAGAGGGTTGGCCAAAAATTCATCGGGGACCGTGCCGATATAGGCCAAACGCGATCCCACAATGGCGGCAACCAGGATATAAAAAGAAAGGTCCATGATTTTTTCATGATCCACACCGCATCGTTTTGCCTCGCGTGTTGCAAACCAGATGGCCGCCAAAAAACCCATGGCCGCAAAAAGGCCATAGGTATAGAGTGAAAATTTTCCCAGATTCAGCAAAACAGGATGCATGGGGTTTAATTACCTGTAGTTCATTACCATATTATCACTATATGGTGATGAACTCTTAAAAGTCGGATTTAGACGGTCTCGTAAAAAGTTCAAATTCAAGGCGTGCAAATTTTGTAATCATGAGGCGTACTTACCGTACGTTGAATGATTGCAGGCTGCAGCGCAACGCAGGAGTTGGACTTTTTACGAGACCGTCACCATATCATTCCGGCAGCTTGCCCAGAATCATATGAACCAGCAAGACAGTGATGCCCACTGTCACGGCGCTGTCCGCCACATTAAAAGCGGGCCAGTGGTGCACGCCAATATAAAAGTCAAGAAAGTCGACGACCTCTCCGAAACGAACCCTGTCAATAAAATTTCCAATGGCACCACCCATTATAAGGGCCAGCCCCGCGGAAAGCCACTGGTAGGTGGCCGGTATTCTCCGGTAAAGATAAAAAAGCAGCAATATTGCCAGAAATGAAACCGCCAGAAATAAAAAAGCCCGGACACCTGGGCCCTGGCGTGCCATAAATCCGAAGGCCCCCCCGGGATTATGAATATGGGTGAGGCTGAAAAATCCGGGAATCACCGGAACACTATGGTGCAGGGCCATGGTCTTTTGCACCAGGGCCTTGGTGGTCTGGTCAAGGGCCACAACACAGCCGACAATGAGCATGAGCCGTATATATTTAGTGCGTTTAAATTTTTCCGTCAAAATTCTGGTTCCCGATACCAACGTCTATTTTCTCAAGGGCTTCCTTACAGCGGTGGCAGATGGTCGGATGTGCATCATCTTCTCCAACGGTGGCATCATAAATCCAGCAGCGCTCGCACTTTGAACCCTTTGCAGACGCAACGGTAATGCCCAGTCCGTTTATACTGTCACTGACATACGCCCCTTCCGGGGGAGGCCCCTTGATCAAAACAGCCTGGGAAACGATAAACAGGACACTCAGCTTCTCGTTGATGTGCCCTAAGTGTTCATAGGGTTCACCGTCGCAAAAGATGGTGATGCCGGCATCAAGGGGATGGCCGATGCGCTTTTGCGCCCTTGCTTCCTCAAGGGCACGGGTAACGTCTCCCCGAACACCCAGCAACGTTGCCCACCGGGTGGCCAGTCGGTCATCCAGGTATTTATTTTCAACCGCCGGCAAGCCTGCCAGATGAACGCTCTCTTCCTTATCCGTACCGGGCAGGTACCGCCATATCTCTTCACTGGTAAAAGAGAGTATGGGGGCCATCAACCGGGTAATGGCATCGAGCATCGTGTACATCACCGTCTGGGCACTGCGCCTTTCCAGAGATTCGGGAGGTGCCGTATACAACCGGTCTTTCAGGATATCCAGATAAAAGGCCGACAGATCCAGGGTGCAGTAATTGAACAGGGTGTGATAAATAATATGAAACTCAAAGGTCTCATACGCCTTTCGGGCCCGTTGGATCAGTTTCTGGAGCCCGTGAAGCGCAAACCGGTCAATATCAGGCAAGGCATCATAGGCCACGGCATCGGTTGCGGGCTCAAAGTCATACAGGTTCCCTAAAATAAACCGACTGGTGTTGCGGATGCGGCGGTAGGCATCGCTGAGCTGTGATAAAATATTGTCGGATATCCGGATATCTTCCCGGTAATCTGCTGCGGAAACCCACAGACGGAGAATTTCAGCCCCGAATTTATCGATCACCTTTTTGGGCGCAATCACGTTGCCGATGGACTTGGACATCTTGCGGCCCTTGGCATCCACCACAAAGCCATGGGTCAGCACGGCATCATAGGGTGCCTGGCCCCGGGTCCCCACGGCGGTGAGCAGAGAACTGTGAAACCAGCCACGGTGCTGATCACTGCCTTCCAGGTACATGTCCGCCGGCCACTTCAAATTATCGCGCTGCTCTAAAACCGCCGCATGACTGACGCCGGAATCAAACCAGACATCTAAAATATCGGTTTCCTTGACAAAGGTTGTATGCCCACAATTTGTACAGACGCTGTCCTCGGGCATCAATTCCGCCACGCTTTTTTCAAACCAGACGTCGGCGCCAAACTCGGCAAACAGATCATAAATATGATCGATAATCGTTTCATTGATATGCAGTGTTTCACACTTTTCACAGTAAAAAACCGTAATGGGAACCCCCCAGGAGCGCTGCCGGGAAACGCACCAGTCAGGCCGGTTTTCAATCATGCCGTAAATTCTTTCCCGTCCCCAGTGCGGCACCCATTTAACACGGTCGATCTCCGCTAAGGCTTTTTTACGCAGACCGGTCTTTTCCATGGAGATGAACCACTGAGGCGTGGCCCGAAAAATAACGGGCTTTTTACAGCGCCAGCAATGCGGATAGGAATGCTGAATATCTTCCCGGGCCAGCAGCGCACCGGTTTCCTTGAGTTTGTCGATAATGCCCTGGTTGGCGTTGGACACAAACTGCCCTTTAAAAAAATCGACATCTTCGGTAAAGCAGCCCTGGTCGTTTACCGGGCTGTATACATCCAGGCCGTACGCCAGTCCGACCTCATAGTCTTCCCGGCCATGACCCGGGGCCGTATGCACGCAACCGGTACCTGCCTCCAGGGTCACATGGTCCCCTAAAATAATCAGTGATGCCCTGTCGTAAAACGGATGCCGACAATGCTTTTTTTCAAGATCAATGGCCTTGATCTCGGTGAGCACGGTATAATCCGTGATGCCAAATGTTTTCATACAGGCATCGACCAGATCACCGGCCAGAATCAGCACCTGGTTGTCGCCGACATCAACAGCCGAATAAACAAAATCCGGATGCAGGGCCACCGCCATGTTGGCCGGGAGGGTCCAGGGTGTCGTGGTCCAGATGGCAAGGGACACTGTTTTGCCTTCAAGAACCGGAAATGGTTGCCCAAGGTCCTCTTTCATGGCGAATTTAACGTAGATGGAGGGGGAGCCCTCGTCTGCATATTCAATTTCAGCTTCAGCCAGGGCCGTATGACAGCTGCAGCACCAGTAGATGGGCTTTTTACTTCTGAAAAGGCTTTTATTAAGGGCAAATTTACAGCATTCCCTGGCAATGGTCGCTTCGTAAATGTAGTTCATGGTCAGGTAGGGATTGTCCCATTCTCCCATGACGCCAAGACGCTTGAATTCATCACGCTGGATATCGATAAATTTTTCAGCATACCGGCGGCAGTATTGCCGCACTTCCACCTGGGAAAGATCCTTTTTTTGGGGTCCCAGTTCCTTGTCTACATTATGCTCGATGGGCAGGCCATGGCAGTCCCACCCGGGAACATAGACGGCATCAAAACCGGCCATTTGCCGGGAACGGATGATAATATCTTTTAATATCTTGTTCAGCGCGGTGCCCATATGGATATTACCGTTGGCATAGGGAGGGCCGTCATGCAGAATCCATTTTTCCCGATCTGCCGACGCCTTTCTGATCATATTGTACAGGTCTTTTTCCTCCCAGGCCTTGAGCTGTTCGGGCTCACGCATGACAAGGCTGGCTTTCATGGGAAATTTGGTCTTTGGAAGGTTTAACGTTTTCTTGTAATCCATAGCGCCTCCGATTCGTTGCTCAGGCCCTAATTTGTTGCATTTCACGACAAAAAAGGTAAAGTGACCGTGGCAATATAATGAAACTTTTCCACTTGATAGTGGTTCGTATAAATAAAGCCTGTATTATTAAACCCAAAGGGTTAGGGTGTCAAGTAAATGTTAGTGCCTGAAACAGAAGCCCCATAAACGACTTTTTCTGTACAAAAACACTGGAAATCCTTGCATCATCGTTTCTTTTTTTGATAAGAGTTACCGTAAATTCAGGTATAACCACCACAGGCCCGGCCCCCTATCAATGGGTAAGCGGCCACCAAAAGGAGGTGTAACATGACCAACATTTTTGTTTCACCGGGAAAGTACATACAGGGCAAAGGCGCTCTGATGGAGGCCGGACATCATATCCGCTCTCTTGGCGCAAGGGCCATGGTTATCGGGGGTCGGCGCGGATTGCAGGCGGTCAGCCCTTTCCTTGCCGATAGTTGCCGCAAAGCCGGTGTGAAAAATTTCGAACTGTTGTTTAACGGCGAATGCTCGGACAGCGAAATCAACCGGTTGACCAAAGCTGGCAAGGATCATACTGCCGATGTGATCGTCGGGGTCGGTGGGGGCAAGGCCCTGGATACCGCCAAAGTGACGGCATGGCGCCAGAACCTGCCGGTGGTCATTATTCCGACGATTGCGGCCACCGATGCCCCGTGCAGTGCCTGCGCCATTGTGTATACGCCGGACGGTGTGGTGGAAAAAATTGAATCTTCACCCAGAAATCCCGAACTGGTCCTTGTGGACAGCAAAATTATCGCAGGTTCCCCTGAGCGTCTGCTGGTTGCCGGCATGGGAGATGCCCTGGCCACCTGGTTTGAAGCCGAGGCGTGCAGCCTGACCAGGCGGCCGAACTGTGTGGGCGGCACCTGCACCGAAGCGGCACTGGCCATCGCTCAAACCTGTTATGAAAACCTTCTGGAATATGGATTGAATGCAATAGCGGCATGCAGGGCAGATGCGGTAACCCCGGCTCTGGAAAAAATTATAGAAGCCAACATCCTTCTCTCCGGCCTGGGATTTGAAAGCGGGGGACTGGCCGCAGCCCATTCCATTCACGACGGCCTCACCGCCCTTGAAGAAACCCACAGCTACTATCATGGCGAAAAAGTGGCCTTCGGAACGATTACACAGCTTATTCTTCAGGATACCGGATCGGATATGCTTGATGAAGTCATCGATTTTTGCATGGCCGTCGGTCTGCCGACAACACTGGCCCATCTGGGACTGGCCGACTGCGACCGTAAAAAACTCATGCCCGTGGGCGAAAAAGCCTGCGCCAAAGGCACCTTTATGGCAAACATGCCGTTTCCCATCACACCCGATGACGTGGTTGATGCCATGCTGACGGCGGATGCCATGGGCAAGGCCGCCGTTATATAAAGGCCGCAACACAAAAAAAAAAATCCAAAATATGGGGTTGGTTCTTATTTTGATACCGTTTGGAATCAACCCCACTTTTTTCCCATTTCAAATTTTCCATTTCTCCTGTTCAATGCAGGGACTACCCTATTATCAACTCCAAGAATTATCTTGCTATTTTTCGGTGAAAATTCTAATAGCCTTCCATTTTAATGCGTTACAAAATCCGTTGCTGAAAAAATTCACCGCAATATGAAAAATTTCCTGTCAAACTACTGGTTTTTCATCGGCATTGCCATCGTGTCCGGTGTTGCATTCAATTTCCCGGTCATCGGCATACAGATAAAACAGTGGCACCTGCTTAAGGCGGGCATTTTCATCGCTTTTCTCATCACCGGCCTGCAGATGGAAACCGGTGCCATCATCAATGAAATCAGAAACTTCAAGCCCATCAGCGCAGCAATTCTTTCTTCGCTGGTCCTGATCCCGATCCTGGTCTATGTTCTTGGGCACTTTTTTTTAAAAAACAATCCGGATTTTCTGGGTGGGGATCTGTATCATCGCCGTTGTTCCGGTGACCATCGCCTCGGGCACCGTACTGACCGAAATCGGCCGGGGAAACATCCCTTTGAGCCTGTTTATCTGCGTGGCCACCAATTTTCTTTCCATATTCACTATTCCGGTGACCCTGAATCTGCTCCTTCACTTCGGCCACAGTATCGATCTGCCCATGCTGAAGATGATCAAGAGCCTTTTCATGATTGTAATGCTCCCAACGCTGCTGGGCCAGATACTCAGAATAAAAATCAGCACTGCTATAGCCCCTTTTAAAAAACATTTTTCAATCTTTTCCCAGTTGATTGTCCTGCTGATCATATTCAATGCCGTGGCCAGTTCAGCCGACAGAATATACCCACTGGGGTTTAAAATTATGTTCATGTTCCTGTTCATGATTCTACTGCACGGGATCATCCTTTTGATGAACTTTTCCATCAGCCGTCTGATACGGCTGAACCGGCCCTCCACCACCGCCTTTACGATCCACACCTCCCAGAAAACACTTACAGTTTGCTACATCGTCTGGGCCGGCTATTTCAGCACTTCCTTTCCCCTGGCCCTGATACCGCCCATTGCCTACCATCTGACCCAGATGATGATGGACACAATCCTTGCCCACCACTTCAGGGCGGCAGCGGAAATGGATACTGATCCGCCACCGGTTTTAAATTAAGCCGGCAAGTATAGTTGACGCCTTTGCAAAAAAAAGGTTCTATACGGTCTCGTAAAAAGTCGCATTTAGGCGGTCTCGTAAAATGTTCAAAATCAAGGCGCGTAAATTTTGTAATCATGAGGCGTACTTAGGGTACGTTGAATGATTAGGGGCTGCAGCGCAACGAGGAAGTTGGACTTTTTACGAGACCGTCATAGTTAACCCGCCATACCCCACCGGGCTGCAACCAGCAGAAAAAGCCCGGCCTCGGTGACCTCGGTCAGAGCACCTAGCATATCACCGGTAATGCATCCAATCCGACGCCGGTAAAATCCGAGTGTGCCGGCAATAAGAACGACGAATCCGAGATTCAACACGACGGCACCCCATCCCATAAACACCGATAGCACCACAGGAATCAAGAGGCCCCGGAAAGAAACCATGGGCAGTTTTTCGGTGAAAACCCCGTGCCCGGTACCCCCTTCGGGCCGTCCGTATTCCAGAAACCGAATACCGAACAGCATGGCACTCCTGGCATAAGCCGGAATGATCAGAATGAGAAGGCTTCGGTGGTCGGAAATCTCCGCCAGCCCGGCCCACTTGACCGAAAGCCCGCAAAAAACAGCCACCAGCCCCATGGCACCCACCCGGCTGTCCTTCATGATGGCAAGGGCTTTGTCTTTGGGCCGGTTTCCGTATAGACCATCTGCCGTATCCGCCAGACCGTCTAAATGGAGAGACCCGGTCAATACAATCAGCAAAATGACGTCCAGCAGGGAAACCACTGCAGGTGACCAGATAGTAAGCATCAGCAGATCAAAAACAGATACAATACCCCCCAGCAACAGGCCCACAAGCGGGAAAAAAGCAATCATCCCGATGGGGTCATAGGTACCGGGCCTTCCAAGCGGCAGGACGGTCATAAACTGAATTGCGGCGATTAATTTTTTCATCAGGCGCTCTCGTGTTTTGTATCTTTATAGGGTTACCCTTATTTGACGGTTTCGTAAAAAGTTCAAATTCAAGGCGCGTAAATTTTGCAATCATGAGGCGTAACCATCGTACGTTGAATGATTGCGAAATGCAGCGCAACGCAGGAGTTGGACTTTTTACGAGGCCGTCTTATTTAATCTTCACCGGTATACCAGCCACCATCCAGATCACCTCATCCGCACAACCAGCCACCTTTTGATTTGAAAACCCGGTGGCATCTCTGAACAGACGGGCCAGGCGGTTTTCAGGGACAATACCAGTGCCGACTTCATTGGAAACCAGTATAACCGGGCAACGGGCAACGGTAAGGGCCCGGGTCAAAGCAGTCACATGACCGTCGATGGCTTCAAAATCCTCGGTTTCCAGAAGCAGATTACTCATCCAGAGGGTCAGACAATCGATGAGCATCAGATCACACTCGCCACTTTTCTGCAAAATGGTATCCGCCAGACGGACCGGCACCTCCAGGGTAATCCAGCTTGAGCTGCGCTCCTGCCGGTGACGGGATACCCGCTGGTGCATCTCTTCATCACGGGGGACGCAGGTAGCGATAAATACCTTCCTGGTACCGGGCATTTGTTCCGCCAGTTCAAGGGCATGCCTGCTCTTGCCGCTCCGACATCCACCGATTACAAATATTTTTTTCATTTAGTATTTTTCCCGAATTAAAAAAAATCGATCACTTGTTTTTTACCGTCAGCGTCAACGGCATGAACGACCGGGTGTCGCTGTTTATTCTATTCTGAACCGGTATAACGTTTTAAAGGCCATATAAATCCAGCTATCACCGGTTAATGGACATACCATCAAATCAATATGATATCAAACCCCATGATAACCTCAATCCGGCAAATGCGTTTAACCGAAAAACCGGCAAATACAAAATATTGGGGGGCAGCGGCCATTCCATCCGAAAACAGTTTTCTGGCTCTTCGCTGTTTCGTATGGGTAAATTTGACCGGCTACAGCCCCGGGATGCTTTCATTCTGATACTCGAAACTGTTTGAGGGGCTTAGCGAGCGTTAGGCCGGACAGCCATAAAACAGAACCCATTGCTTAATTTTTACATAAAATATCAATATGATGGTTTGTGCCAAACCCCTGTCCGGCGTTACGATCGCTTAGTGCCGAGTTTTTTGAGTATCAGAATGAAAGCATCCCGGGGCACCCACACAAAATAGCGAGGAACCAGTTTTCTACTGATGCCCGGAAACAAAAAAAGGGGTGTAGCAGTAAAAGCCATCCCCTTTTTTTTAAATATGGTGCGCCCGGTCCGATTCGAACGGGTCCCTACAGCTGCCATCTTCCTTAAATTAGTACAATTTTATGGATTACAAGACCAATCAATTTCCCAATAATGGCAAATTTGGGCAGATCTTAGAACAGCTTACACAAAAAGTCCCTTGCAAAATCCCTTGCAAAAAATCATAGGTTATCATATCCAACGCTATCGAAATCTTGTTTTTTTTTAACTCAGGCGTCGGCCCTGTGTTGCCACTCTAATAACAAGCACTCATCGCTATAGCAATGAAAAAAGGTTGTTAAAAAACCCGGGAGGGTGGGGGGGGGGGGGGGGGGGATTTTTTAGGGTTTACTATTTAATTCAAAATTTCGTTCATTTGTGTCACGAATAATGCAATTTATGGTTAAATCTCAAAAATTGGAACAGCCCACATTACATGTTATCCCCCCCACATTTGAAGAATAGCGTTTTGCGTTTATGAAATCTACGACAAGCGGAATCGCTTTTTGGGATAGATCGTTAAGACTGACTCTATTGAATCCAGAAACCGTGCAGGACAACATTGATAAGGCATTTGTTTACCCAAAAGGCTCATCATGAACAAAGATGTTGATAATAACGAAAAAGAGACTTTCATATTTGGCCATCACAACTCTTCCACACAATGAAGCCTTCCGCTGTAAAGAAGCCGGCAATAGAAAGCCACTTGATGGGGGAAAAATCGAAAATTATCCGACAAGGCTTATATTAAGACGGTTTTGGACTGGTGTTTTTCTGTTTTTGCTGATCCTGCAAGCCCCCCCCCTGATAGCAGCTGATTCTGGCCTGACCTTTACAAAAGCGCTTGATTATTTGCTTACCAGGAATGAATCCATGCAGACGGCTCGCTCCGAGATCGGGCAGAAGGAGTACGAAGCCAGGGCGGCTAGGGGACTGGACCTGCCCAAGATCACGTTGAGCGGACGACTGACCAGGATTGATGATCCGATTTACCTGGACCTGAATCCCATAAGGGATGTTATTCTTGCGATGCATCCGACAGTACCTCCGACAATGGTTCCCTCGTTTCAAGAGACCATTCAGGATGATACCTTTTTCAAGACTCAAATTAATATGGTCTGGCCGGTTTACACCGGGGGAAAGATAACAGCAGCAAAAAAAGCGGCTGATGCCGGGGTCCGGGAGGCAGAGGCAAAAATGCGCCGAACCACCGGAACACTGACATCCGAATTGGCCAGATATTACTTTGCCGTTCGGCTGATGGACCAGGTTTTGAAGATCCGGACTGAGGTGAAAAATGCCCTGGATCAACACCTGTTTCAAGCCCGCAGACTGCAGGAAGAAGGGTTCATTGCCCGTACAGAGCTTCTCCATGCCCAGGTGGCAAAGGCCCAGGCGGACCGTGAACTCAAGGCTTCCCGGCGTGACCTGGATCTTGCCAGAATCGCCCTTGCCAACATCCTGGCTTCGGATGACGCTGTAAATCCCTCTACTCCGCTATTTCTGATCCCCGATATTGGCCCGGTGGATTTCTTCATAGACCAGGCCCGGGAAAACCATCCGGCTCTGGACCAGATCCAGGCTGTAATGGACAAGGCCCGGGAAAACGTGAGAGGCACCAAATCGGAACTTTACCCGGAGGTATATCTATTTGGGATCAGGGAGCTTTATGAAACCGACTTGACAGCTCTGGAGCCAACCTGGGCCATGGGCGTCGGCGTTAATTTCACCCTTTTTGACGGCGGGTCCAGGTCCAACCGCATAATGGCCGCCCGAAAGATGGAAGAGCAGGCAAAATTGACACACCATAAATTGGCCAGGGATCTGGAGACCCTGGTTTCATCCCGTCACCAGGAACTGATGAAAGATAGTGAGCAGTTCGACGCACTCCAGGCATCGCTGGATCTGGCAGAGGAAAATCTTCGGGCCAGGAAGCGTTCTTTTGAAGAAGGGCTTGCCACATCCCTGGATGTTGTCGATGCCCAGATGTCCCTTTCCGGGATTCAGGTGGAGAGAATGAAGGCGGCTTACAGCTTTGACGTGGCCTTGGCACAACTGCTTGAAGCATGCGGCAGAGGAGCTGATTATCCCCGGTACCTGGCCGGGAAAATTGTGGAGGTGGAGAATTGAAAAGCATACGCCATATCGTTGAGCCTGTTATCGGACTCCTGATTCTGCTGGGGTTGGTCGGAGGGCTGACCTGGTATCTGCAGGAACCTGAGGTAGAGTTCATACAGGGTGAAGTTGACGCAACCCAGGTGAATCTTGCTGTTAAAATTGCCGGCCGTGTTTCTGAAGTGTTTATTAAAGAGGGGCAATCCGTGCCCAAGGGAGCCAGCCTGCTGAAACTTGACAGTCCGGAGATTAACGCCAGACTCCAGCAGGCGGCATCGTCTGAAAAGGCCGCTTCCGCCCAGCGTGACAAAGCCTTTGCAGGAGCCAGGAGCCAGGAAGTAGCCGGGGCCATGAATCTATGGATACAAAGCCAGGAGGTCGCGGAACTGGCCGAGAAGACCTACCGGAGGATCAACAACCTGTTTGCTGACGGAATCGTTCCGGGGCAGAAAAGGGACGAGGCTGAAGCAAAATGGAAAGCTGCCAGTGCAGCCGCAGCTGCAGCACGTTCCCAGTATGACATGGCCCTGGAAGGCGCCCGGAAAGAAGATCGGCAAGCGGCCACGGCACTTGTTGACCAGGCACAGGGAGCGGTCTCCGAAGTTAAAAGCTACCTGGAGGAAACCAGCCTGGAATCACCCCTGGGTGGCGAGGTTATCCATGTCCTTGCCAAACCCGGGGAAATCGTGGGCCCTGGCTATCCTCTTGTTACAATTCTTGATCTGGACGACATATGGGTCACCTTTAACCTGCGTGAGGATCGCCTGGCCGGGATGCGTATGGGAGTGGTTTTTCCGGTTTCAGCCCCGGCCCTTGGGACTGGAAAATTTGATGTAAAAATAAGTTACATATCGGTATTGGGTGACTTCGCGACCTGGAGAGCTACCAGCGCCTCCGGGGGATTTGACCTGAAGACATTTGAAGTCAGGGCCAGGCCGCTTGAAAAAATTGAAGGACTGCGGCCGGGTATGAGCGTTATCGTTCCCGTTAAGGACCTGCCTGATGTCCGGAAATGAACATCACCCGGGATTTTGGGCAGTGGTTTTGCGTGAGATGTCCCAGATACGGGCACACTCCCGCTATGCCCTGGCCATGATCGTACTCCCGCTGGTCTCATTCGCCCTGACCTGGGGCCTGTTTTCCAACCAATACCCCCAGGATCTCCCGGTTGCCGTGATTGATCTTGATCATTCCTCTTTATCACGCACTGTAATCAAAGCCATTGATGCGACTTCAGTTATTGAGGTCTCCTTTCAGGTGTCCGACCCTGCCCAGGCCAGGGACCTGATGTTGAGGGGCAGCATTTATGCCATGGTTATCCTGCCGCACGGACTTGAAGAAGATATTCTGCGTGGGAGAGGCGCAGAGGTCATCGGTTATACAAACACCCAGATGCTGCTGCCCGGAAGCATTATTTCAAGCAGCCTGAGTGCCGCAGTTGCCACTGTTTCTGCGGGGATCAACTTTCAATCCAGGCTGAGGCGCGGAGAAATGGACGAAGCAGCCATGGCTCACCTGGAACCTGTTAATCTTGACCGGCATGTACTGTTCAATCCTCAGCTCAATTACATGTATTTTCTTGCAGCAGCTCTGTGCCCCACGTTCTTCCAGATTTTTATCCTGATGACAGCGGTTATGGCCATGGGCAGCGAGTTTAAGAACAGCACTGCCCGAAAGTGGCTGGAAACAGCGGGAGGAAGCGTGTGGAAAGCAGTGGCAGGAAAGCTGGCTGTATATTTTATTTCATTCAGTCTGCTGGGCCTGGCAATGCTGGCAATTATCCTTAACGGCTTTGGTGTTCCCCTGAGGGGTTCTCTGCCCAGCCTGATTACGGCTACAGTTCTCCTGGTGCTTGCCTACCTGGGTTGCGGCATCATCCTGGTGTTTCTCAGCCCCAGCCTGCGTATGGCCCTCAGTGCAGCCTCTTTTTTTTCCGGAACCGCCTTTGCTTTTGTCGGGCTTACCTTCCCCCAGGAGGGAATGCCGGCCCTTGGAAAGGCGTGGAGCAGTATGCTGCCGCTTACACACTATCTTCACCTCTTCCTGGAGCAGACCATCCGGAGTGCGGCGTTATCTGAATCGCTTCCGGATCTTTTGATCCTGCTCATTTTTGCCATGGTGGGAATCGGCCTGGTTCCCCTGCTGAAGAGCCACATGAAGGACAGCCGTTACTGGGGGAAGCCATGATAAGGGATCTTTCCTCTAATATAATGGCGGAACTGAGATCTATTTTTCGGGATCCGGGCGTACTGATTATCATGGGCGCGGCCATTGTTTTCTATTCATTTGTCTATCCGCTCCCCTACGCCAGGGAAGTTCTGAACCAGGTACCCCTGACCGTAATTGATCAGGACAACTCAGCGCTCAGCAGGCAGCTTGTCCGGATGGTCGACGCCTCAGAAATGCTCAGGGTGGAAGGCCGTTCCCAGAATCTTGACAGGGCGCAAAAGGAGATCGGTTCAGGTCGCTACAGTGCGGCTCTGGTGATCCCTCAAGGCTTTGAGAAAGATGTCCTCCAGGGGCGCCAGGCATATGTGTCGGCATATGTGGACGCAACTTATTTTCTGATCTACAGACAGGCCATGACCGGGCTGGTTAAAACAGTTCGCACCGTGTCAGCAGGCATTCAGATCCGTCGTTTCCAGGCCCGGGGGTGGTCTGCGGATAAGGCGATGGTAGACCGTTCCCCGCTCAACCTGGTCAGCAGATCATTGTTCAACCCAACCATGGGATATGCCACCTATATTGTCCCGGGAGTCCTGATACTGATTTTGCAGCAGACCATGCTGATTGGAATCGGAATGATATCCGGAACCCGCAGGGAACAGATCATGGCTGGAAAAAACGTCACCCAGCGCCGGGGCGGTCCCATGGTAAGGATTATGTCGCGGACAATTGCCTGCCTGTCCCTTTATCTTATCCACATACTTTTCATCTACGGGGTCGTTTACCGAATCTGGGATTTTCCAATGCGGACAAGCATTTCAATGATTTCTCTCTTTCTTCTGCCTTTTTTGCTATCGGTCATTCTGTTAGGCCAGGTCCTGGCAGAATTTTTTAAAACCAGGGAAACATCCATCGTAATGATTGTATGGAGTTCAATGATTGCGGTTCTGATATCAGGATTTTCGTGGCCTGTGGAAAGCATGCCTCACTGGATAAGGGCTGTCTCCATGCTCCTGCCAAGCACCTGGGGAATCTCCGGGGGATTGCGGCTTACCCAGATGGGTGCGTCCTTCCGTCAGGTCCGGGAAGAATGGATCTGGATGTGGGGTCTATCGCTCCTGTACCTTGTCTTTGCCTGGATCTGCGTTCGTTTTGTCAAGCGAAACACAAATAGGGTCACCCATCCTTTGCGAAAAAGTCTCTCGCAAACGAAAAAAGGGGCTACAGTGCAAAGACTGTAACCCCTTAAAATTATGGTGCGCCCGGCCCGATTCGAACCTGCGGCCTACGGATTCGTAGTCAGAAACCCTGAGTTTCCCAACCCCCCAAAAAAAATAAAAACTACCTAAAACCGTAACGTTAAATTTCCCCCACCTTTTCGGTTTTTGTCAATTTTAAGCGGACTTGGAAAGTTGTTCCCACACCCATGTTCTCACACCTCCTAATTTATGTAAATCTCTTTTATTTTTTTTTGTTTTTTTTATAAACTCTTTGGGGTTTTTTTTTTTTTTTATTTTTTTACAATGTAAATATCTGGGGTATGCACTTGACTCCGGTAACCCATACAAAAGTTGAAGGCAAAACCTGTGAGGAATAGGTCACTGGAATTTTCCGGCAATAATGACAAGAGCTATGGTTCGACCACCAAAGAGTGCCGGGAACTACCTCCGCATTTACGGCGTCAGGCCCGGACAGCTGAATTTTTTCTGGTTGCCTGCTGGCTTATAACCGTCTATTACTGGTCGCCCTTGTTTTTCTACCAGCCGACAGTCATGCCCATGTTACTGCCTGGCCTTATAGTATGCCTTCATCTCAAAAAACAGTTACGGCTACACCTGACAGGCAACCATCATCCTGTCGAAAAAGATCGCTTCTACTCTACCCTGGGGGCCGGGAACTGGATCACCCTGGCGCGTGGTTGCGGCATAATTATTCTTGCCGGTTTTTTGCCACTTGTCGTCCTGCCGGACCACGAGGCGCTCAGTCATGGGGGGCTTGTCTGGGCTCCGGGGATTATCTATCTTACCCTTTCCCTGGCTGATTTGCTCGACGGTTTCATTGCCAGAAAACAGGATCACGAGACCGAACTTGGCAAAAGGCTGGATATCGAGACCGATGCCGCAGGCCTTTTAGTTGCGTCTCTACTGGCCGTGGCACTCGGCCGTTTACCGGTCCTCTATCTCCTGACGGGTCTCGCCTATTATATGTTTATCTTCGGCATCTGGCTGCGACACCGGCGAAACATCCCCGTGGTTCCCCTACTTTTCCGTCCATATTCACGAATTATCGCAGGTTGCCAGATGGGACTCGTGGGAATGGTGCTCCTGCCGATATTTACAACCCCTTTCATCCTTGTTGCAGGGTATCTTTTTATGACTCCGCTGGTGCTCGGATTTCTGCGAGACTGGCTGGTGATGTCCGAATGGATGGAAACGGATGCAACACAGCAAACACGCCTGGATCGTTTCGCAGGCCAGCTGAAAAAAAGAGTAGTGCTGCCGTTTCGACTACTTGTTCTTTCATGCGGCATTGCAGCTCTCACTCCTGTAGTAGTTTTTCAAGCCCCCACGGCCTTAAAGCTCGCATTCACTCTCTGCTGCGTTCTTGCAGGTATTGGATACATGGGGCGCAGCGCCGCTCTGTTACTCCTCCTCCTGCTCGCCAGCAATCAGTCACCTTTTGGCATATCACCGTTTTCCCTGGTGGTTTTCAGCTCTGCCTGTGTCCTGGTGCTGCTTGGCACCGGGCTTATGTCTATCTTTAACCCGGAAGACGACCTCCTCTATCGCCGTAAAACAAAGGAGACAACATGAATGATCGCCTCAAAGAAGAATGGTTTGACCAATTACCAGGCCTGGCCAAAGACTTTTTCGACCAACATCACCGACCGCTGGTTATCATCTCCTATGCACAAAGCATTGACGGCAGCATTGCCTCTCAGACCAGTAAGCCGCTCCAGTTGAGCTGTCACGATTCGATGCTTATAACCCATCGTATCCGCGCCGCCTGCGATGCCATCATCATCGGCATTAATACCCTGCTGTTCGATGATCCCCTGTTAACAGTCCGCTTTGTCCAGGGAACGAACCCGCAGCCCATCGTTCTTGACAGCCGGCTGCGCACTCCCATAAAGGCCCGGTTGCTGAACCGCACTGACCATCGCTGCTGGCTGGCATGTACCGATAAACCCCAGTCGGCCGAAGCGCTTGTAGCCTGCGGGGCAGAGCTTATTTGCTGCAACCGTGACCACCTTGGCAGGGTTAATCTGCCGGACCTTCTGGATCAACTGGGGGAAAAAGGTATTACCCGCGTCATGGTTGAAGGGGGTAGTCAGGTTATCACCAGCTTTATCGAAGCACGCATGGTCGACCAGATGATTATCACCATCGCTCCCCGTCTTGTCGGCGGCCTGCCCTTGTTAAATCGACCTATAGTCAGGAACGGTTCTCTCCTGCATCTGCAAAACGTGTCCTATCATCCCTGCGGCGAGGACGTCCTTGTATGGGGTCAACCATACTGGCAGGAGACTGCACAATGAAGCGACATCGAATGGAAATCACCGGGCCGGGTAAGGTCTTCGTACACATAGAATCTGCTCCAGAACCTGCAGCCGACGAGGTCCTGGTAAAAACGCGCTGGTCTGCCGTCAGTGCGGGAACGGAAATGCTTGTCTATCGGGGTGAGTGGCCGTCAGGAGTGGCGGTGGACAGTACCATCGCCTCTCTGTCCGGTGATTTTACCTATCCCCTCAGCTACGGCTACTGCACGGTCGGCCAAGTGGTTGCGACCGGCTCCCCTGCCTTCGGCGACTGGCTGGGCCGCCGGGTGTTTGCCTTCCAGCCGCACCAGGATCTCTTCTGCGTAAAACCCGCAAATCTACAGCCAATTGCCGATGATATCGATGATGAAACCGCACTCTTTCTGCCGAGCATGGAGACAGCCGTCAACCTGGTACTTGACGGTAATCCTCTCATCGGCGAACAGGTTATTGTCGTCGGCCAGGGCATCATAGGTCTACTCACAACCGCCCTGCTATCACGTTTTCCCCTGGCGAGACTGTCAGTCCTCGATGCCCACTCCCTACGTCGTGAAACAGCCCTTTCTTTTGGTGCGGATGAAAGTTTCGATCCCGTCGACCCAACTTCCTTCACGCAACTGGGTGGCATTCCCGGCCAGGGTGGAAAAGCGGATATAGTCTATGAACTCTCCGGAAATCCAATGGGGCTGGACATGGCGACGGGGCTATGCCGTTTTAGCGGAAGGGTGGTTGTCGGCTCCTGGTATGGCACAAAAAAAGTCAATCTCGACCTGGGTTCTTTTTTCCATCGGGGCCGCCTTTCCCTGATCAGCTCACAGGTGAGCACCGTCGCCCCAGGACTGACCGGTCGATGGTCGCACAATCGACGTCTTGATCTTGCCTGGGAGATGCTGCGCCAGGTGCGGCCGGCCCGCTGCATCACTCACAGATTCGCCCTTGCAGACGCTGCTTTGGCCTATTCACTTATTGACCGCAAGTCGGAAGAGACGATTCAGGTCATCTTTGATCACAAGAAAGAAAAGTAACTTCAAGAGAACAACAGGCCATTACCGGCATCATAAAAAGGAGAATAAATCATGTATAGTCTGGGAATGCAACGCGAATTCAGTGCCCGTCACTATCTTATCGGGGGTGACTGGGGAGAAGAGAATATCGAGCATGCACACCGCTACCAACTGGAGCTTGTTCTTGATAAAAAGGAACTCGACCGACACGGCTTTCTCGTTGATATTGTCGAGGTCGAACGTCATTTAAAGGAAGCTGTTGCCAGTATAGAAGGCAAGACCCTGAATAACCTCACCGCCTTCCACGGAGGCAACCCGAGCATTGAACGTCTGGCCAAAATTTTCCATGATATATTTAAGGAAAGGCTGGCAGCATTTGATCTTAGCTCCATCACCATCACCATCTGGGAGGACGATATCGCCTGGACATCTTACTGCGCCGGCCTCTGATGCGTATCGGTTTTATCATCTACGGCAACCCGGCCACCCTTACCGGCGGGTATCTCTATGACCGGATTGTGGTCAAAGGCTTGATAAATCTGGGCCATGAAGTGGAAGTAATCAGTATCCCCTTTGGTTCCTATCTCCAGAGACTCCAACTTGGTTTCTTTCCCGGTGCCTGCCTGCCTCTTCGCAACCTTTTCGCTGGAAAATTTGACGTTCTAATCCAGGATGAACTCTGTCATCCATCACTTTTTCTTGTCAATACACGGCTCAGGCAACAGAGGGAAAGACCGCTGCTCGTCGCTCTCGTTCATCATATCCTCTCGGATGAACCGCGCCTGCGCCTACAAAACAGGATACTCGCAATAGCCGAAAGAGCCTTTCTCGCCTCGGTTGACGGTTTTATCCATAACTCAACAACGACCCGAAAAAAAGTGGCAACCCTGGTCGATCATCAACGGCCAGAGGTGGTGGCCTACCCAGCCGGAGACCGTCTAGGAAAAGCTCTTGCCCCGGAGACCATTATAGACCGGTCTCTTGGTTCCGGACCGCTTCAGTTGCTCTTTTTAGGCAATGTGATCCCCAGAAAAGGCCTCTTACCGTTACTTGCGGCACTTACAATGGTTAATCCCAACATTTGGAAGCTGTCTATTGTCGGCGGACTTGATTTTGACCTCGAATACACGGCAAAAGTGCGACGGGAAATCGACCGATTGGCCCTGTCAAATTCGGTTCAGCTTTTAGGCCCCCTAACCGATAAGCAACTTATCGAGATTCTCAAGGTCAGTCATATCTTTTGTATGCCCTATGCCTATGAAGGCTTTGGGATCGCAATCCTGGAGGCCATGGCCTTTGGTCTACCGGCCTTTGGCTGTCGCAGTGGCGCAGCCGGTGAAACTATCGATCACGGAGAAAACGGTTTCCTGCTGGAAATGGAGGATCTTATGGGATTGGCACCATTATTGAGGGGCTTACATCAGGATCGGCAGGAATTACAGCGGCTGGCCCTTGCCGCATTGACCACCTATATAAGGCACCCGAGCTGGCAGAAAAGTATTGACGACATCGATAGATTTCTTCACAAAATGAAAAATGCAGCAAAGACTTCAATATATGAATAAGCAGCAGCCCATGGCCGATGAGACGGGAAAAAGCTTTGATCCGCGTTATCTTGCCGCAAAGAAAAGCATCGATGACCGGGCCCTCAATCAGTATGTCTGGCAGACCCTCTATACAAGCCTCAGGCAGATAGATGGATTGGCCGGTAAAAACGGCGAACCCTTACAGATCATCGAAGTCGGGGCCGGGATTGGTACCATGCTGGCGCGAATCATCGATCGCCAAGATCGCCAATTGTTGACAGGCCATGTCAGCTATCTTTTTACCGATAATGACCCAACCCAATTGCAGGAGGCACGTGCCTACCTCAGCCATTGGGCAAAAAACAGCGGCCACAACCTGTCCTGGTATGGTGCATATTGTGGGCGGCTCATTGCGCCTGGTTCAAACATCACGATCTGCCTTGAACATATCGGCATCGAAGAACTCGCCGACAGGACCTGCCCGCCAGGCCCTTTTCATCTTCTTTTTGCCCATGCGGTGCTTGATCTGGTCGATTTTACCGCCGTCCTGCCTCGGCTCCTGGCTCGCCTCGTCAAAAATGGATTAGCCTATCTCACCTGCAATTTTGATGGGGAGACAATCTTTCTGCCATCATGTTCAGCTGACCAAGAAATTCTCCAGCTCTACCATAACTCCATGGATGAACGGCTTTCAGGGGCAAGCCACACGGGCAGAAGATTGTTGAACTTCCTGCAGGACTTGAACCTTGAAATAACGGCCGCAGGCAGTTCAGACTGGATCATCCGTCCCCGGAACATGCAATATTCCCCTGATGAAATTTTTTTTCTGCATGCCGTTATTGAAACCGTGCACATGGAGCTTATGCAAAAAAATAAGCCACCAGCAGATCTGACGAACTGGGCCCGGTTACGCCATGAGCAGGTCGAATCGGGCAATTTGTCTTTTATGGCCCGGCATCTCGACCTTTTGGTCAGATATCATCCTGCTCAGCCATAAAGCATAGCAAACCCGACTTTCCTCCTGGACAACCATTTGCTTGACCGAAACAATTATCAAGTCTGCATATCTTTAATTCAAAATATACAGTTAGGTATAGAAGCTGCTAAATATCTAAAAAACAGTCCGTGGAATTCCGGGATACAGCGGCTACTGGAGTCAAAAAATAACCGAATGGACGATAGGACCCTTCAAGGAGCGAAAAAAGATCATGAGGACACTCTGTAAAAGGGCAGGTGTGAAATATTTCCGCTATCATGCTTTTCGTCACTTCGGCGCTTCTTTACTTGAACAGGCAAATGTTCCCATCGGGTCAATTCAACGAATTCTCGGCCATGAACACAGATCAACGACTGAGATTTACCTGCATTCTATTGGTGAATCTGAACGGGAAGCTATGGACGTGCTTAATGCTCGTTTTGAAAGTTTTTCTCACACAGACTCTCACACAAAGAAAAAAGGGTTTACAGCATAGTGCCATAAACCCTTGATATTATGGTGCGCCCGGCAGGATTCGAACCTGCGGCCTACGGATTCGTAGTCCGGCACTCTATCCAGCTGAGCTACGGGCGCATGAAAACTATTTGAATTTGGGTTGCTTTTTAAGCTATGATGCTTCGGTTGTCAACAAGAACTTGTACTATTTTTAAAAAAGGAACCCTTGGTCATATGCCGCACATACCATTCATGAAGATCGCCCTGGCTGAAGCTGAAAAAGGTGCCCGAATGGGTGAGGTCCCCGTGGGGGCCGTGCTGGTTTCCGAATCCGGCCAAATACTGGCCGTATCCCCCAACAGAACCATAAGCCTTGCCGATCCCAGTGCCCATGCGGAGATACTGGCATTGCGCATGGCCTGCCAGAAAATTAAAAACTACCGATTGTTAAACACAACGCTGTATGTTACCATCGAACCGTGTATTATGTGCATGGGGGCGATCATCCATGCACGGGTCGGTGCGGTTGTTTACGGCGCCCCCGATCCCAGATGGGGAGGGGCCGGTTCACTGTATAACCTTGCAACCGATAACCGGTTGAATCATCGCCCGGAAGTCATGGGGGGAATATGCGAAAATGAATGCCGAAACGTCATTCAGACATTTTTCCGGGCCAAACGAAAGCAGACAGATAGATCTTAACCCATGCGCACCTAATGATTAATGGACGGTCAAAGCCGGGCACCTTCATCCGGAAATCAAAATTCCAGATGGGCACTCACTCACAACGCATAATTTTTATACATAAAGGAGCATCACGTGTCGAATATTGTAGTTATCGGAACCCAATGGGGCGATGAAGGCAAGGGAAAAATCGTTGACCTGCTGGCGGAAAATGCCGATATCGTGGTCCGCTTTCAGGGCGGCAACAACGCCGGTCATACAATGGTGGTAAATGGCCAGCAGGTCATCAGTCACCTGGTGCCGTCGGGTATTTTACAGGGGAAGACATGTATCATCGGCAACGGCGTCGTCGTCGACCCGGCGGTACTCATTGAAGAAATGGACTACCTGAAAAAACTGGGCATCAACATCACACAAGACCGGTTCAAAATCAGTGAAAAAGCGCATATCATCATGCCTTACCACAAAAGCATCGATCATGGCCGGGAAATCATGAAAGGCGATCAAAAAATCGGTACCACCGGTCGCGGCATCGGTCCCTGCTATGAAGACAAGGCCACAAGGCGGGGTATCCGGTTTGCCGAACTCATCGATTCCGATCTATTCGGCAAACAGGTCAAAACCATTATGGCGGAAAAAAACTTTTATCTGGAAAAATACCTGAACTTAAAGGGCCTTGATCCGGATGCTGTCATTGAAGAATATGGTGAATATGCAAAACGACTGGCCCCTTATGTTGCCAATATCTCCATCCTGCTTCATCAGGCGATTCAATCCGGGAGCCATGTCCTTTTCGAAGGGGCCCAGGGAACCCACCTGGATATCGACCACGGCACCTATCCGTATGTCACCTCCTCCAATACGGTTGCAGGCAATGCATGCAATGGCTCCGGCGTCGGCCCCAAAGCCATCAGCGGTGTTAACGGTATCGTAAAGGCCTACACCACAAGGGTTGGTGAAGGCCCCTTCCCTTCCGAACTGTTTGATGACGCCGGGGACTATATGCAAAAACAGGGGGCTGAATTCGGGGCCACCACCGGCCGCAAAAGGCGGTGCGGATGGCTGGACACGGTAATCGTCAAAAATGCCGTACGGTTGAACAGCCTCACCGGCCTGACCATCACAAAACTCGACGTGCTGGGCGGTCTGGATGCCATCAACATATGCACTGCCTACGAATCAAATGGCGAGGTTAGAGATGATTTTCCGGCAAACCTCAAAACCCTGGCACAATGTAAACCCGTATATGAGACACTACCGGGATGGACAGAAGATATTTCCGGTGTTCGTGAAAAGGACGACCTACCCGAAAATGCAATCAAATACCTGAACCGTATAGAGGAAATCACCGAAACCCCCATCGACATTATCTCGGTAGGTCCGGGGCGTGAGCAGACCATTGTTCTGAATAATCCATTTAGTTAAAATTTGATTGACAATTTTCAGTCAGTGGTTTAAAAGCACCAACCAAGTCGGGAAGTGGCTCAGCCTGGTAGAGCACAGCGTTCGGGACGCTGGGGTCGCTGGTTCAAATCCAGTCTTCCCGACCAATATTAAAATCAAGGGTTCGCGGCGATTTCGCTCGAATCCTTTTTTTGTGGATATTTGGCTATTTGTTAGTTAACAACACCGGATAATTTGTTAGCCAGGCATTTAAACTTGGAACGAACCCTCAAAAAAAATAAAAACTCCCTGCAACCTTGACAAAATCAATTAATCGATAAATTTTATACACATACTTTCACAAGTAGCGCATTTGACACATCAGTCGATATCAAAACTCGCTCTTTCAAAATTATGGTTTTTTAATAATTTGATTTACTGTTCATTTTATTGACAAATCCCAATTAATAAATTAATTTAATTAACAGTTAGCTTAATTAGACGATGCTTGTTTTGTTATTATAAAAATACCCCTTCTGTATAAATTTTATAATAGATCAAAACGTATCAAAACGGTACTCTTAAAGGAGGCAGAAATGACAAGACTATTTAAAAAAACGTACCTTATCCTGATAATTGCGTCTGTTTTTATTGTATTATCAATGACAACCGGCTGCACCAACAAGGCAAGCAAGGCATTTTATACGAAAAACCCTGCCACTGCGGAAAATGTCCTTAAAACATGGGGTGAGCCGGTTAATGTTCAACCCATAGGGTGCGGAATGGAAAAGCGGTATTACAAAATCGATGATCCTTACCCGGCGGCCCTTGGCTATCGCTATTTTGTTGTGAAAAACGACAAGGTTGTTTACAGCGGCATTACGGATATGGACGGGAGCCCGAACACCCTGACCACTGAAAAAGATGTCGTCTTCAGTGTCAGTGATCTCAGCCAGAGTTTCTATGCCAACCGCCCTGAAGCAGCCGCCAAAACGCTTGAGTCATGGAGCAACCCGGTCAATGTCATGAACCTGGGAAACGGTGTTGAACAACGCGTTTACAAAATCGACAATCCCTATACGTCCGCTTTTGGATACCGGTATTTCCGGGTAAAGGACGGCAAGGTGATTGCCAGCGGTCTGGCCGAATCCGATGGCACCTCGGGCGCCAAACTCAGTAATGTCTGCGTGCCTTTGGCTGTCAGCGAACTGAGCCGTGAATACTATGCCAGCAATCCCATGTCGGAACAGACATTACAGAATGTATGGGGAAAGCCGGTTGATGTCAGATTCATTGCAAATGGCGTTGAGCAGCGCACCTATAAGATCGAGAATGCGTATCCGGCGTCACTTGGCTTTCGTTATTTTCAGGTTAAAGACGGCCAGGTGATTGCCAGCGGTATAACGGATATGGTACAGGTCTGCCAATAAACAACAGTGATGTTGATATAAAAAAAGGGGAATCGCGCTGTGGCGCGATTCCCCTTCTTTTTAACAAATTCCCGTCTTTGAACTTTGAACCCCTATGGCAAAAACTACCAGTTGAAGACCTGGTCCAGTTCTTCGTCCGTAACATCAAAGGTTACATTGTGCGGGGCCAGTGCTTCACGTTTAAAATAGCGCGGCAGCCTGTCGTGGGTGGCGTTAAAACCGGCCTTCTTGTTGAATTCCAACTCCATTGTCAGGATTTTCTTGCCCAGTTCCACGACATCGTCACCGGTCATATTTAATCCGTACATGCCGTTGACAAGATCCAGCATGGCATTGAAGGTTTCCTCCTGATCAAGGATGGCAAAGGCGATAAACAGGCAAAAACCGCAGGTATCAATGGCAGCAGTGGCGATCTGGAGATTCCGGGAAAGTTCGATCTGTCCCTCTGGTTTCAGCGGATCCACATCACCGCCAACCTTTAAAATATTGGCCGTTACGGCATAACCGGCCGTATGATCGGCCCCCATGGGTGAAGTGGCATAGGTAACGCCCATCCCCTTGACGGCCCTTGGATCATAGGCCGGCATGGCCTGACCTTTTACCACAGGGGCCCTTTCAATGCCAAAGGCCCTGGCCGTAGCGGCCGTACCGCTGCCCAGTATTCTGCCCAGCGGAGTTCCTTTTCCCACTTCCGCCACCAGATTGATGGCGCCTTCGGCATCACCGAATTCAATTACCCCCGCATCCATGGCAACACCAATGGCAGCGCCCATCTCAATGGTATCAAGGCCGATATTATCATCCATGAAATCAAGCCTGGCAATGACATCGGGATCAGAGATGCCGCAGTTTGCACCATGGGACCAGACTGTTTCATATTCAGGCTGTTTGGTGACATATTTCCCCGCTTTGTCCACATATATCCCCGAGCATTGAATCGTACATCCCCGATGACAGCCATGGGTGGGGTTGCCCCCACGCTGGGTTTCCAGTTCAGCAAAGGTTTCGCCGCTGATCTTGGCGGCATCCTCATACCGGCCCTGCCTGAAATTAAAGGTGGGCAGTCCACCGGCTTCGTTGATCACATTGGTCAACACATTGGTACCGAATGCCGGCAGGCCTTCACCGGTAACCGGGTGTTTTTTCAGACCCTCGACAAACAGCTTGTTTGCCGCTTTGAACTTTTCCGGATCAACGGGTTTGCGCATCTTCACTTCTTTATCATCGAGAACAATGACCTTGATGCCCTTGGACCCCATGACAGCGCCAACACCGCCGCGTCCTGCATGGCGTGCCGGATGAAACTCCCGGTCGGTGATGGCAATGGAACTGGCAGACATCTTCATCTCACCGGCAGGCCCAATGGAAATCATGGCCACTTTATCACCATGTTCCGCCTTTATCTTTTCAGCCAGATCGTAGTTGAGCATGCCTTTAAACGCGTCTGCCGGCGTAATGCTCACCCCGTCCTTGTTGATGAATACCTTGTAAAGGAGTCCCTCTGGGGCTTCCCCTTCCAGAATGATGGCTGCATATCCGAGCCGGGCCATGACCTGACCGGCCTGGCCGCCGGAGTTGGCTTCCTTGATGCCGCCGGTAAGCGGGCTCTTGCAGCCGATGGAGATGCGTCCGGAAGTGGATGCCGCAGTTCCGGCCATCAGGCCCGGTGCGATGACCAGTTTGTTTTCCGGCCCCAGTGGATGACAATCCGGCGGCACTTCGGTATACACCACCATGGAGGTCATACCGCGCCCCCCCATTCCCGCATATTCACCCAGGGGCGTTTCCGTTGCCTTGGGGCCACCGTCAGCACCCACATCAATTCTCAAAATCTTGTCCATGTTTTTTCTCCTTTTTATTTAAGGGTGATTATTTAGTCCCCCTTACGCAGGGTACCTGGAAATAATGAATTCACATGACGAAAACATGGCATTATAGTGAATCTGCAATAAAAGCGTTTCGACAGGTGTGTTCTGGTCGTTTAATTTTATAGGCCAAAAACACAATAACGAAAACGAAGGACAACTAACTTGAAAGGACCTTGCCAGCCATGCCGTATCATATATAAAATTACTATATAATACAAATGGTTAAATATCAAGTCGTAAGCCGATTTTTTCAAAATCCGGAAGGTGCCCAATGGCATATTGATGCCTGAACCCCGGGTCAAGATCAGCCACGTCCACTTCGATGCCCGCTTTCAAAAACCCAGGCCCCAGTTCCTTGATCAACATATTAAAAAGTTTTACCCGAATGCACCCGGGTCGCAGCGTATCTTTTTTGACCGTACGCGAATAACTGATACCACTTCGAAAAGAGGATAAGAGCCCGCCCCTGCGCATGACGGCACCGACCAGTCCGGGCATGGCGCAGGACAGGGCCAGGGTTGCGCCGTCTTCGATCACCGCCGTATTCAGATCATCCACCGGTTTACTGTCTATGAAAATCGTGCTGATCCGCCCATCCACATAGTCATCGGTGAGTTTCCACTGGCCGCACAAAAGCGCTCTCACGCTGCACCCCGCGTCCACCGCTATCCAAAATCCTTTTTGCAATACCGCTGCAAGGGCCGGCAAATCCTTTGAATTGATCGCCATATATGATTTTTCGATGGCCATATAAACCTCGCTGTTTTTCAGGTGATCTTTTTTCCGGCATGGGGCCCCGGCGAGACATTGTAAATCTCGGTAATTTTGATCAGCAGGATGCCTTTGGAACGCAAGGGGAAGTTAATGCTCTTCCCATAGGCTTCCACAAATGCCGCGGTTTCTTCATAAAGTTTCCCGGCGGTTTTATAAGTGCAGTCGCCCTTGATCTGATACCCTTTGATCTTGTCCCAGAAGGTGATGGCCACTTTGGGATTTGCCTTCAGGTTTGCCAGGGTTTTGCCCATGAACTGATCTGAAATCAGGATGGTTTCATCATCAATAATATTTTTGGAATGGATGGGGACGACATTGGGCACACCGTCGCTGGTGGATGTCGCCAATACAATGGTTCTCTGCCCCATTAACATCTCTTTTACCCGTTCGTTCATCTTAGCCATAACAGAACGCTCCTTTTATGCATCAGCCGTTATCTTAAAATCCGTAAATACCAGTGTAGTTTTCCGGGGTAATCTGAAGCAGTTCCTGTTTGACCGCATCGGTCACCGCGAGGTTTTTTATAAAATCAGCAATGGCCGGCTGGTCGATCTTCCCCTGTATCCGGGTCAGGCCTTTCAGGGCTTCATAGGGCTTGGGATACCCCTCCCGCCGCAGGATGGTCTGAATCCCTTCGGCCACGACGGCCCAGTTTTGCTGCAAATCATGGCGCAGTTGCGTTTCATTTAAAATCAATTTAGCCAGTCCCTTTTGCAGGGATGAAAGGGCTATCAGGGTGTGTGCCAGGGGCACGCCGATATTTCTGAGAACGGTGGAGTCGGTTAAATCCCGCTGCATTCGCGAAATCGGCAATTTCGCAGACAGGTGCTCAAAAACAGCGTTGGCAATTCCCAGGTTCCCCTCTGAATTTTCAAAATCGATGGGGTTGACCTTATGGGGCATGGCCGAAGAGCCCACCTCCCCCGCTTTGATCTTCTGTTTGAAATAGTTTATTGAAATATAAGACCAGATATCCCGGTCCAGGTCGATTAAAATCGTATTGATCCGTTTCATATTGTCAAAAAAAGCGGCAAGGTTGTCATAGTGGTCAATCTGGGTCGTTACCCGGCTGCGAACCAGTCCCAGACGGTCATTCACCAGGTGTTCACCGAATGTGATCCAGTCCATTTCAGGATAAGCCACATGGTGGGCATTGAAATTACCCGTGGCCCCGCCGAATTTAGCGGAAAACGGGATCAATGACAATTGATGGATCTGGCCCAGCAATCGATCCACGAACACATACAGCTCTTTACCGAGGCTGGTAGGCGATGCCGGCTGACCGTGGGTCCGGGCCAGCATGGGCACTTTTTTCCACAAGGCGGCCTTGGCGGCAAGGGCATCCACGACCGCCTGCAGGGCCGGCTGGAGCACCTCGGTATACGCTTCTTTCAGGGACAGGGGGACTGCCGTATTGTTGATGTCCTGGGAGGTCAGGCCGAAATGGATAAATTCCTTGTATGTCGTCAGGCCCAGTGCATCGAATTTTTCTTTAAGCAGATATTCCACCGCTTTGACATCATGGTTGGTGATTTTCTCGATCTCCTTGGCACGCTGCGCATCCTGCTCGGTAAATGCAGTGTATATATTTCTCAGCGCCGGAAACATTTTTTTATCGAAAGTACGTAACGGCGGCAGGGGCATTTCGCACAATGCGATAAAATACGTCACTTCAACCCGCACGCGGTATTTTATCAGGGCCCCTTCCGAAAAATAGTCGCCAAGTTTTTTAGTGGCATTGTGATACCGCCCGTCTATGGGTGAAACCGCCTGTAATGGTGAAATTTCCATATATTTTTTCCTGTGACTGATGGGGTTATAGGTCAATGGGTAATACAGCCGATAAGCCGTATGTTTCTCTTTACTGGTCAGCGATAGCCCTTCAGCAGCTCAACCAGAAAAGTCCATATCTTCTCCACAGACGGCAGGTGCAGCCGTTCTTCGGGTGAATGCGGGTTTTTAATTGTCGGACCGATAGAAATCATATCCATGTTTCCATATCTGTCTCCGATGATACCGCATTCCAGTCCGGCATGAATCGATTCCACCCGGGGTTTTTGTCCGAAAACGCGCTGATAGGTTTCCTGGCACCGGCTTAACAGGGGCGATGCCAGGTCTGGCAGCCAGGCCGGATATCCTTTATTGCTCTCGGCAGCGGCACCTGCCAGAGCGGCAATGGATTCGATGCGGGACGTGACCTCCTCCAGACGGGACATGATAAGGCTGCGCTGACTGATCAGCACTTCTAGGGCATCCGGGGTTGTTCTGATGCGTGCCAGGTTGTTTGACGTTTCAACCAAAGCTTTGAATCCCATGGCCATATCATGGATACCATTTGGTAAAGCAACTAACAGATGAATTATTTTCTGCGACGCTTCAGCGGCAACCGCCATTGTCCCGGCGGTTCGGGAACCCGTATTCGCAAATGATACCGCTAAAGCGGTTTCAACACCGGCATATTCCCGGGTTATGGTTTTTTCAAATTCCGCAGCAATGCCCTGCAAACGATCAACATCTGCCCCGTCGCAGGCAAAAACAGCCGCGGCATTACGGGGAATGGCATTGTGGGCCGTCCCCCCATTGACCGATATCATCCGAATGGGGCTTTGGCAGCGAAGCTTATTTAACGTTCGGGCCAGAAGCTTATTGGCATTGGCCCGGTGGGTATGAATATCAACCCCGGAGTGCCCCCCACGCAGGCCATGGACGGTGATACTGCAGGTTGTATATGTTGCCGGAATGGTCCCAAAAGAAAGGGGATAGGTTATTTGGGTATTTTTACCGCCGGCACACCCGACCGTAAAAATGCCCTCATCTTCGGAATCGATATTGATCAGAAGTTTACCCCTTACAAATCCGGGTTCAAGAGCGTTGGCACCGGTAAGGCCACTTTCTTCATCCACTGTAAAAAGAAGCTCCAGCGGCGGATGTGCAACGGATTTATCCTCCGCCAGAGCCAACGCCAGCGCCAGCGCAATCCCATTGTCGGCCCCGAGGGTGGTCCGGTCCGCTTTCAGCCAGCTGCCGTCAAAAACAAACAAAATGGGGTCTTTTTGAAAATCATGCAGGGAATCGGCGGTCTTCTCACAGACCATATCCATATGCCCCTGCAGGACAACAACGGGGCCATTTTCATATCCAGGGGAAGCCGGAACCCTGACGACCAGATTACCGGCGCTGTCCCATCGGTGTTTAAACCCCCTATCCGCAGCCCTGTGGCCAAGCCATTGAGAAATTTGGTGCTCATTTCGAGAACAGCGAGGAATAGCGCTTATCTGCTGAAATAAATCTATTATCTGATCCAATTTTTTTGCCATGCTGATCTTCCCTGGGTAAAAACCATTGTCCCGTTCATCATCGTGTTCCATATGAACACCCGGCCATCTATCGGTCACCCTATTTCAAGCGACCCGCCGTATCGTACCAAAGATACCCGGCCCGTTTATCATAAACCAGATAGCCACCTGTTTTGCAAGTTTTTCTACTATAATTCTCAACCGGCAAGTCAGGAAAACCGATTTCCAGCCATGGATTGTCTTACAGCCAGGCCCCAAAAAACATATTGTTATTTTTTTGTTTTCATAGTTCTATTAATTTGTTACATCCCTAATCCGGATACGTCGCAAACAAGAAATGCCAAACACCAGATTTTAATCATTGGGACCAGACTGGAGCGTTATAGATGACAACAAAAAGATTCACATCCACGATTAAATCAACCGAAGAACTCAAAGCCCACCAGCTAAAAGGGTTAAAATGGACCGTGGCCCATGCCTATAAAGGGTCCCTGGCTTACCGGCATAAGCTGGATCAAGCGGGAATTTCCCCTCCGGACATAAAATCGCTCGAGGATATCCAACGGCTTCCGTTTACCACGGCTGATGATCTGCGTGACGGCTACCCCTTTCCTTTGCGGTCAGTACCCTTTGAAAAAATTGTGCGGATTCACTCGAGCAGCGGCACCACCGGAAAACGCAAGAATCTCTGTTATACCCAGAAAGATATCGATGACTGGGCCCATTTCTTTGCCAGGGCCTATGAGACGGCTGGCGTCACAGCCGCCGACAGAGTTCAGATTGCCGTTGGATACGGTGTGTGGACCGCCGGCGTAGGCTTCCAGATGGCCTGTGAAAAAACAGGCGCCATGGCCCTGCCGGTGGGTCCGGGCAATGTTGACATGCAATGCCAGTTTTTAGTGGACCTGCAATCAACGGTTCTCTGCTGCACCGCATCCATGGGCCTGCTCATGGCCGAAGAGGTCAGCCGCCGCGGTCTCATCGACAAGATCAATCTTAAAAAAATAATTTATGGCTCCGAGCGATCATCGGTTTCCATGCGCCAAAAAATTTCTTCGCTGCTGGGCGGCGCGGAACTTTTTGACATTCCGGGAATGACCGAATTGTACGGCCCGGGAACCGGCATCGAATGCCCGGATCATGACTGTATCCACTACTGGGGAGACTATTATATCCTTGAAATCCTTGATCCCGACACATTGGAACCGGTACCCGATGGAGAATGGGGGGAAATGGTGGTCACCACCCTGTGCAAGGAAGCGGTTCCGCTGATCCGCTACCGCACCCGGGATATTACCCGGATTATCCCGGGTGCCTGTACCTGCGGATCGATTATGCCCCGTCACTCAAGGATCAGGGGGCGAACGGACGATATGTTTAAATTCAGGGCCGTCAATATCTACCCCTCCATGATTGACACCATTATATCCGAAATCAATGGTCTGGGGTCGGAATATCAGATCCACCTGTGTCGGGATGAATCGGAACGGGGCATCATGCGAATTATAGTGGAGCTGGGGCAGACAACGCCCACCGACCAATCTTCCTCCCTGGGGGCGCAGATGACCTACCAGATCAAAAAACAACTGTTTGTGACGCCCACGGTGGAACCGGTTGCCTATGGTTCCCTGCCGCGCACCGAACGTAAAAGCAAAAGGGTATTTGATACGCGCATCCAGGATTCTATTGTATAACCGGTGTTTAGAACAAAAAAGGTATTTTAATGGAAATTACCCACTATTCGCAAATCTTCAAGAAACAGGTAGAAAAATACGGCAACCGAATTGCCATGCGGTACAAGGACAATGGGTCCTGGAAAGAAACCTCCTGGAAATTGTTTGGTGAACAGGTGGACGCGATTTCAAAAGCCCTGATGCAACTGGGTGTCAAGGAACAGGACTGTGTCGGCATTTTTTCCCAGAACCGACCCGAATGGACCATTGTAGACTTTGCCGCCATCGGTATCCGGGCGGTTCCGGTTCCGATTTACCCCACCAGCACCACCAGACAGGCCGAATACATTATCAATGACGCCCGCATCCGGATACTGTTTGTCGACGGCCAGGCTCAATACGAAAAAGCCCTGAGCCTGTTGAACACCAACCCTTTTCTGGAAAAAATTATTGTTTTTAATGGCGATCTGCCCATCGCCGGTGACGATGGGGTGTGTTATTTCGCTGATTTACTGAAAACAGGACGTGCATTAAACCTTGATACAGAGGTGGCAGCACGCCTTGACCAGGCCGAAAAAGAGGACCTGTTGACGCTGGTCTACACGTCCGGCACCACCGGAGAGCCCAAAGGGGTCATGCTGACCCATGCCAATATTTTGTTTCAGGCCCAGCAGCATGACCAGCGGCTCCTCAACCCCAATGACAGCGACATCAGCCTCTGCTTTTTGCCGTTGAGCCATGTCTTTGAAAGAATCTGGACCTATTATGTCTTTTCCAAAGGGATGACCAATGTCTACCTGGATGATCCTTCCAAAATCATCGAATTTATTGCGGAAGTCAAGCCGACCATCATGTGTGCCGTGCCGCGCTTTTATGAAAAAATCTATGCCGCTGTGTATAACCGCCTGGAATCCGCATCCGTCATAAAAAAGGGTCTGTTTCACTGGGCTGTCAGCGTGGGCAGGACATTTCATAATCGGGAGAAAGACAAACTGGCCATCAGCGCCCTGCTATCTTTGAAATATAAAATAGCCGATAAACTGGTATTGAAAAAAATTCGGGACCTCACCGGCGGACGGGTTCGGTTTTTCCCGTGTGCCGGCGCACCCCTGGCTCAGGAAATCGAAGAATTTTTCTATGCCGTGGGCATGTTTGTCTGCTATGGCTACGGTCTGTCGGAAACCACGGCCACGGCCACCTGCCATGAACCCCATTTTTTCAATTTTGGCGCCGTGGGCAAGCCTTTGCCAGGGGTAGAGGTGATTATCGACCCCATCAACTCGGAGGTGCTGGTCCGCGGCGGCAACATCATGAAAGGGTATTATCATAAACCTGAAGAAACCGCTCGTGTGCTCACAGAAGACGGTTTTTTCAGAACGGGTGATGCCGGTGAGTTTGATGACAACGGTGAACTTCGCATCACCGACCGGATCAAGGACCTGATCAAAACTTCGGGGGGAAAATATATTGCCCCCCAGATGCTTGAGACCCTTGTTTGCGCGGACTTTTACATCGAACAGATTTCCATCATCGGAGAGAAAAAAAAATATGTAACCGCCCTGATCATCCCCTCTTTTCCGGCCCTCGAAGAATATGCCGAAGCCAACGGCATTAAATTTACATCCCGGGAAGACCTGATAATAAACCCGAAAATTGTTGATTTTTATAAACAAAGAATAGAAACTCTGACCAAAGATTTAGCGCCGTTTGAAAAAATAAAAAATTTCACCCTGCTTGCCCGTGAATTTACCATGGATGCCGGTGAAATAACGCCCACCATGAAGGTAAGGCGCACCGTCATTCATAAAAATTATACAGATATCATTGATGCCATGTACGATTAGAACGAGCCTTCTACCCTGGGCTTACCGGAATCAAAATAAAATACCGATCACCCGAGGCAATTAAACACCATGCATATTATTCAGGAATGGTACAGGCGTTATTTTTCAGACCCGCAAATTATAATACTGCTTCTTTTTCTCATCGTTGGCATTATCACGATTCTGACCATGGGAAATGTTCTGGCACCGTTAATCGCCAGCATGGTGATTGCCTATCTGCTGGAAGGCAGTGTGAGTTTACTTGAAAAGTGCCATATCCCCCGTCTGGCAGCCGTCCTGATTGTCTTTACAACATTTTTGACCTTTCTGGTGTTTATTTTAATCTGGCTGTTGCCGCTCCTTTCCGGTCAACTGGCCTTATTTCTAAAGCAATTGCCATCCATGATCACCCGATGGCAGAAACAGCTCATGCTGCTGCCGGAACGATACCCTGACATTATCTCCCAGGCCCTGGTCATAAACGTCATCGACACACTTCAAACCGAACTGGGCCACTGGGGCCAGCGGTTGCTGGCCTTTTCCGTTGCCTCATTTCGAAGCTTGATAGCGGCCCTGGTATATCTGGTACTGATGCCGCTGATGGTTTTTTTCTTTCTCAAGGATAAACAAAAAATCACGGTGTGGTTCAGCGGATTTCTACCTGAAAAACGGGGACTGAGCAGCCAGGTATGGAAAGAGATGAACCTGCAGATCGGCAACTATACCCGGGGTAAATTCTGGGAAATCCTCATCGTCTGGGCCGCCAGCTATATGACTTTTTATCTGCTGAACCTGAAATTCGCCATACTCCTGAGCCTGACCGTAGGCCTTTCCGTACTGGTGCCGTACGTCGGCGCCACCGTGGTCCTGTTTCCAGTGATTTTAATGGGATTTTCCCAATTCGGCTGGAGCTCGGAGTTCATGTCGGTGGTCATCGCCTATGCCGTTATTCAACTGCTGGACGGCAACCTGCTGGCGCCTTTGCTGCTCTCGGAAGTCGTCAACCTGCATCCGGTGGCGGTCATCACCGCCATACTCTTTTTCGGGGGTTTCTGGGGCTTATGGGGCGTATTTTTTGCCATTCCCCTGGCCACTCTGGTGCAGGCCGTACTGCGTGCCTGGTCTCACCACAGCCTGAAACAGATGCGGCTGAACCGCCAGAAGCCCGACCCGCCTGAAAACGACACGGAGACAACATAAGGCGGTGGTTCACAGTTTACAGTTACAAACAAGTTTCGATTTTTCCGGGTCGAGGATTGGACTGACCGTCAAAAAACCGACACTTTTTTACCCTTTTGATTTTCGGTGCCGCAACCGGTTGACAAACTCGGGGATTTCTTTGATGGGCAATCCATACCCAAGAGCCAGGAACACCCCCGTGAACACCCCGGTGATAATCACCGATATGGCAAGGCAGCCCACGACTGTAGTGGCATCGATCCCGATTAAAAGGATATGCCGGACCCCCCTGAGGACAAACCACAAGAATAGACCCATCAACGCCATTTTAATATAAAACAGAACCACGTCGCGGCTTTGGGAATTGCCACTGCGCCGGTTCCAGATACAATAGAGCAGGGTCACCTGCAAAATAGTGGACATTGAAATGGCCAGGGCCACACCGGTGACACCCATCATCTTCATCCCATAAATATACAATGGAATACTCATTCCCACGGCCACGGTTCCAAAAACTGCGGGCAGCAACGTATTGCCAAGCGCATAAAACCCCCGCACCACCACCGTCTGAGCGGAAAAACCAAAGGCGCCGATCATCAGGTATCCCAGAACGCGGGCGGTCAGATCAGTGGCCGCAACATCAAATCGACCCCGCTGGAAAATCAGTAAAACCACTTCATGGCGCAGCACAATCAACAAAACGGAAATGGGGATGACCAGTGCCAGATACCCCAGGGTCGTATTCAGCAGCCGGTTCATTTCAATGATTTTGTTTTGAGCGGCCAGGCGGGCCATGAAGGGAAAGGAGGCAACCCCGACGGCCTGACCGAAAAGGCCCACCATCATCATCATGATCCGCATCCCGTAGTTCAACCCGGAAATACTTCCCGGCGGCAGATAGGATCCAAAATATTTAAAAAAGACTTCCGTGGAAAAAGTCATTGTCAAACCGACCATGAGGGGCAACGTGAGCCAGACATATTTCTTCAACTCTTTGTGACGCAGGTCAAAACGGGCGGACAAATGCATGCCACATCGCTCGCCACCCCAGTACTGAAGCGCAAAATTACCCAGAAAGGCCCCGGCCAGAACTCCCCAGGAAAATCCCTCCATGCCCAGCCAGGGCCCCAGGCAGATGCCGCCGGCAATGATGCCCGTATTGTAAATCAGGGGCGCTAATGCCGGAATCAAAAATTTTTCCCGGGCAAACTGTACTGCCATGAACAGCCCGCCGGAAAAAAAGAAAAACTGGGCCGGAATAATAATCCGGGTCATACGAACCGCACTGGCCCTGACGGTCGGATCACAAATGCCAGGCGCCAGGAGATCCACCAGCCAGGGGGCGCAAATAACGGCAATGGCAATAAAAATAACAAGCGCTGCACCGAATGTGTTATGAATAACAGATAGAACAATCCAGCCGTCATCTTCTCGATCCGCAGCCAGATAACGGGAAAGTATCGGGATAAAGGTTATGGAAAGAAAGCCGGTGGCCAGAATATGATTTAAAATTTCAGGAACAACAAAGGCGATCTGATAAGCGTCTACTGCCGGACCGGCCCCTCCGATATACGCAATGACCATCTCCCTCAACAGGCCGATGACGCGGCTTAAAAAAACAGATGCCATCATGATGGCGGAAGCGGCCCCGACTTTCCGGTATAAAGATTTCTTGTCAGCGTTCACAGCAGATGGGTTTCTGGGTTCCAAGCTCAAGCTTGTATTTCAACAAGACCGGTGGTGAGCTTTGCAGCGGTCCGGGTTGCCTCAGGCAGGGTCGGAAGGCCCTTTCGGCCCCCGTAATCCCGGCAGGAAAGAGAGGCCACCGCAACAGCGAAACGCACCGCTGCATGCAGATCATATCCCCTGCTCAGCGCCAGAGCAAAGGCACCGTGGAAATTGTCTCCGGCACCTGTGGTATCTACAACGGTGACGCTGGGCGGTGCCACATGGAAAAGTGTTTTATCGGACAGATAATAGACGCCGTCTTCGCCATGGGTGACAACCAGCGTGCCCTGCACCCTTTGTCCGAGTTCCATCACTTTACGATGCAGCGAGGGGCTTTGTAAATTCAGCTCTCTTGAATCCAGAAAATCAGATGATGGAACAAAAAAATCAGCCAGGGTCATCATCTCTTCGATGCCGTCACGCCAGCGTTCACAATCATAGATGATGTTAATGGTATTTTTAATCCGCCTTAAGTCACGGCCAAGGTAAGTGACGTCGGGGTCAAGAAGGATGCTACCAGCCCGTGAAGCAAGATCGACCAAGTGGTTGTCCGCTGCTACTTTCGGAAGATCGTTGGGCTCATAAATAATCGTTCTTTTCCCGCTGCTCCGGGTAACAAAGAGATAGGCCACCGGGGTTTTACCGTTTTTAATCATTTCCATACAGGCCGTGTCAACATCAAAGGCCTGCAACCGCCGGATGCAGATTCTCCCCTCCTCGTCATCCCCGAGCTTGCCCAGCAGGGTCACCTTTCCCCCCAGTTTTGCAATACAACAGGAGGCGGTTCCCCCCTGGCCCCCGCCCTCAACCATGCGGAAGCAGAGAGACGCTTTTTTGTCTTCTTCGGGGAATTTTTCCACAACGGAAATATAATCAAGACAATTCCGACCGATGACCAGTACTTCCGGATCATTCATGATCTTTGCTCTTTTCTGCAACAACCGTGTTGGTCAACTTGCCGATACGGTCAATTTCGATTTCTATCGTATCACCGGCATTAAGATATACCGGCGGTTTTCGAACAAATCCCACACCACTGGGCGTACCGGTAAGAATCACGGTGCCCGGCAGCAACGTGGTACTGTCCGAAAGATATTCAATGAGCTTGGCAACACTGAAAATCATGTCCGATGTATTGGCATTTTGCATGATTTCATTGTTGAGAATACTTTTTACCTGCAATGTCTGGGGGTCTTCAATTTCATCGGTGGTTACCAGCACCGGTCCCATTGGGCAGAAGGTATCAAAGCTTTTGCCCCGCACCCATTGACCGCCACCGGCATGTTTCTGCCAGCGCCTGGCCGACACATCATTGGCAACGGTATAGCCGGCCACATGGTCAAGGGCATTGACGGCACTCACATTTTTGGCGGCTTTGCCGATGATCACGGCAAGTTCAGCCTCATAATCCACCTGCAGCGGCTCCAGGCATGAATGCGGCAGGACAATCGGATCATTGGGATGTGCAAGGGCACCGGGATTTTTCATGAACAGCACTGGATAGGGTGGAAGCGGCATTCCGGTTTCACTGGCATGCTGGTGATAATTCAGCCCGATACCTAAAATGGCTGCCGGTTGCAGGGGTGCCAGCAGTTTATGAACGTTAACCGGCGTTCCCGTGTCTTGAAAGCCATCGAAAAAACCACCTTGAAGCAAGGTGACACTGTCATCCGGATGTTTATTGCCGTAACATATCTTTCTATCTTCATCATAAAAGCGTATTATATGCACTTGTATTCCTTTCCCGGTAATCGTTCAGGGGCCACATGAAACCCGACCCATTGGAATGTCTATGAATATGCGCTATATCAAATATTCATATCATTGTCATTGACATTTTATTTTATCTCATCTACTTATGATATATTGATTATAGTTAATTTTTTATAATCTTCATCACATTCAAGTTTCTGTTTTAATTTAAACGCCCAAAAAAATAATTTACCAGTTCAGGCACTTATTAAATTATAGGTTTCGGACCCATCCTTTTTTTGCCGTCACAGAACCGACTTTGGGAAACACAGAATTTATTCCTCTGAATTTAAACAATGCCCGGCCTTCCACGTCCGGCCCTGTTGATCTTTCAATGCCGTTTATCTGGGGTGAGCTTATAAAAAACCAAAACATTTAAAAAGGAGGTAGCATGCGAAAATTTATCTGTTTAATCACGGTGGCCTTTACAGTTTCACTCATCTTCTCAGCCAGTGCCTGGAGCTGGGGACGAAAAACAACCATTAAAGTCGGTATAAACGCGCCCATCACCGGCGATATTCCCAAGGTTGGCGAGGGCAGCAAATACGCCGCCAAAATGTGGCTTGAAGACGTTGAAAAAGCCGGCGGTATCGAGGTCGGGGGTAAAAAATATCCCGTGGAACTGGTGATAGAAGACAACGAATCCAAGGCCGAATCGGCCGTCAAGGCCAACACAAAGATGATCACCCAGGATGAGGTACTGATCATAGTCGGTCCCCAGTCCTCCAAACAGGCTGTGCCTGCCGGTGATGTGGCCAACAACTATGAAACCCCCATGATCAGCCCCTGGTCTACTAATCCTGCCACAACCAAGGACCGTCCCTTTATTTTCCGCGCCTGCTTTCTGGATCCTTTTCAGGGCCCGGTTGTTGCAAACTTTATAACCGACGAGTTCGGCTTTGATAAAGCCGCCGTCCTATACGATGTGGCCAGTGATTATCCCAAAGGGCTGGCTGAATTTTTTAAAATGGCCTGGGAAGAAAAACACGGCCCGGGCTCTGTTGTCGCATATGAAAGTTTTACCACCAAGGATACCGACTTCAGCTCCCAGCTGACCAAGATCATCCGATCCGGGGCACAGGTTCTTTTTACACCCCAGTATTACAACGAAGTGGCCCTGATTGTTCAGCAGGCCAAACAGCTCGGATGGAAGGGTCCCATCGTGGGAAGTGACAGCTGGGGGTCGGTCGAGACCATTGAACTTTGCGGCGAAGCCTGCTATGGGCTGTTCTTCAGCACCCACTATGCAGCGGCCGGCGCCAAAGGCGCCACCAAAGCCTTCATCGACAGATACAACAAGGAATACGGGTATGTGCCTGATGATGTTGCTGCCCTGACCTGGGATGCCCTTCGGCTGGCCCAAGCGGCCATCGAGTCCACCGGAAAACTCACCGGAAAAATAAAAGAGGACAGAAAAGCGGTCCGGGATGCCCTGACAAAAATAAAGGACTTCGATGGCATCACCGGCAAGATGACATTTACCGAAGATGGGGACCCCAAAAAATGTGCGGTCATTGTTAAAATCAGTGATAAGGGTGAGTACGAATTCTACAAATCCGTATGCCCCGAATAAAACTCTATTTCAGACTGCTGTGCAATGCCCATGCTGCATGGCAGTCTGTTTTTTATGCACAAAAACAGGAGCAGGTAAATGGAATATTTTCTTCAAAACCTGATTAATGCCCTGCAGTGGGGAAGTTTTTACGCCGTCGTGTCCATTGGCTACTCCATGGTGTACGGCGTCCTCATGCTGTTTAACTTTGCCCATGGCGATATCTTCATGACGGGAACCTATATTGCCTGTGGTATTGCAACTCTCCTGATGACACTCTTGTCTTCATTTATGCCCGGATGGGTCATCTTTGTAATGACCGTTGTCATTACCATGTTTCTGGCATCGTTTCTGGGTGTTTTTGTGGAAGTTGTGGGGTACCGCCCCTTACGCAGTGCCCCCCGTGCATCGGCCGCCATAACAGGATTGATGATCGGTATTATCCTGGAAACAGGTAACCTTATCGTCCTTGGCGCCCAGAGATTCAGTTTCCCGCCCATCATAAAATCCGTCTCCTACAATATCGGGGGGCTCTACTTTACCAATGTCAAAATCATGATCGTGGTCATCTCCTTACTGCTCATGCTGGCCCTGCATATTTTTATCCAGAAAACCAAATGGGGAATGGCCATGCGGGCCATGTCCTTTGACTTTCTGGCGGTTCCCCTCATGGGGGTTTCCATCAATATCATTGCGCCCCTCACCTTTGCCATTGGCGCCGGCCTGGCTTCCGTGGCCGGTGTTCTCTACGGCCTGGCCTACCCTGTTCTGGATCCTTACATGGGCGTCCTTCTGGGATGGAAAGCGTTTGTAGCGGCAATTCTGGGCGGCAGGGGATCCATGATGGGCGCTGCCATGGCCGGGTATTTGCTCGGTTTTATCGAAATTTTTGTTGCAATGGTCTTCCCGTCGACGTTCAGGGACCTGATTGCCTACTCCATCATTCTGCTGATTCTAACGTTCAGACCGCGCGGTTTCTTTGGAATGGTACACAGCACCCAGCTGAGACTGTAGTTGTCATAATCGACCATACTAACAGGAAAACTACATGAAAACAGCAATTAAAAAACTGGGAAAAATCTTTTCAAACGTACCCATGACAGGATGGCTGTTTGGCGTACTGGCGGCAACCATTGTCGAGTATCTGGCCGGTGATCTGGTTTCCTACATACTTTATATGCAAAAATTGCCGGCCCTTTTCGGCACCATGATCATACTCAAAAACCCATTGATGATCCCCAGCGTTATCGCTTACGATCTGGTTATTTATATCATTCCGGCACTGCTGGTAGGCAAGCTGACAGCCCCTTTTGCCAATCGCCTAGCGGAAGGCTTCGACAAAATACCCCCCTGGATTTCAGTGAGTCTGCACCTGATCCTTTTTTACGCCATCATGCACATCTGGTCCGGGATAAACGACTACCGGGCGTTGGTTCTCAAGTTAACCATGATCGCCATCATACTGACCTTGAGCCTGAATGTCATCAATGGTTACCAGGGAGAATTTTCATGCTCCCATCCGGGCTTCATGGCCATCGGCGCCTACGTATCTTCTACCCTGACATTGATTTTATTTGCCAACGACAAGCTGTTCGGATCGGCCCTGCTGCCCCCGGCCCTGGGCCCATGGCTCTTTCCCCTCCTACTGGTTGCAGGAGGGGCCGTTGCCGCCATGAGCTCACTGATGGTGGCGATTCCCTCTTTCAGAACCCGGGGGGATTACCTGGCCATCATTTCCCTGGCATTCATGTTCATCGTCAAAAGCGTCATCGAAAATCTGGAAATTGTCGGCGGCCCCAGGGGAATGAGCAGCCAGCCCAACTATTCAACCCTGCCGGTGGTCTTCTGCTGGATGGCAGGTGCCATATGGGTCATCAACAACTTTGTCGGTTCCATTATGGGCAAAGCAATGAATGCCGTTCGCGACAATGAACCGGCAGCCGACTCCATGACCGTCAATACCAGAAAAACAAAAATGATATCCTTCATGTTCGGTGCATTCTGGGCCGGTGTGGCCGGGGGGCTTTTTGCCCATGTCTTGAGATATGTCAATCCGGGCACCTTCGGTATCCAGAAACTGGCCGAAATTCTTGCCATGGTATATTTCGGCGGGCTCAACTCCATCTACGGATCCATTGTCGGCGCCGTTAGTATCAGCCTGCTCGGCGAGGCCCTGCGCCCCCTGGAACTCTTTAAATGGATCATTATTCCCCTTATTCTGATACTGGTCATGATCTTCAGACCCTACGGACTGATCTCCTTTACAGAATTCAATATTGTAAAACTGCTGAGGCCCAAGTCGAAAACGTAAAAGAACAAGGAGTTGAATCATGTCATCATTGCTCAGTGTAAAAAACATGACCCACTATTTCGGCGGCCTGCGGGCGGTTCACAATTATAATCTTGATATCCGGCAAGGCGGCATAACCGGACTGATTGGTCCCAACGGTGCCGGAAAAACAACCATTTTCAATCTGATCACGGGGGTGCACACCCCCACCGAAGGCGACATCCGTCTTGAAGGCAAAAACATTATCGGGCTTGAAACCCACAGAATCGCTTCCCTTGGACTGGGAAGAACCTTTCAGAATCTTCTTCTCTGGCGGCACATGAATGTGCTCGATCATATCAAAATGGCCCATTATTCCCAACTCGAATACGGGCTGTTCGATGCGTTTTTCGGCACACCGTCCTGTAGACGGCAGGAAGCGGAAATTGAGGAAAATGCATATCGCCTGCTGGCGCTTTTTGACATTAAAAAACATGCCCACCAGCTTGTCGGCTCTCTTCCCTACGGAGCCCAGCGGCGGGTGGAGATGGCCAGGGCCATGGCAACCAAACCCAAAATCCTCTTTCTGGATGAACCCACCGCCGGAATGACCCCGGACGAACTGGTGCATATGATTGCCATCATCCGGAAAGTGCATGCCGATTTTGGTGTCGCCATATTTCTCATCGAACACCGGATGAAATTTGTCATGGAACTGTGTGAGCATATACAGACCCTTGTATTTGGTGAGATAATCGCCGAGGGCCCCCCAAAGGAGATCCAGAACAATCCTGAAGTTATTGAAGCCTATCTGGGCAAGGAGGATTTGACCTGATGCAGCTTGCCGTAAAAAACCTTAATGTGTCATATGATAAGATCAAGGCCCTCCATGGTATCGATTTTTCCGTTGACCAGGGGGAGATCGTCACCATCATCGGTGCCAACGGCGCCGGCAAGAGTACGACATTAAGGGCCATCTCCAGAATGATTCCTTCAGAACCAGGCTCAAAAATAGAATTTATGGGAGAAGATATTCTGGCCTACAGTACAGACAAGATTGTCTCCAAGCTGGGCATTTCTCATGTTCCCGAAGGTCGACGGGTTTTCGGTAATCTGACGGTAACGGAAAACCTTGTACTGGCAACCTTTGCCAGAAAAGACAGTGCGGATATCGCCGCTGACCGAAGATGGGTGTTTGATCTTTTCCCAAGACTGGAGGAACGCAAGGACCAGTTGGCCGGAACCCTGAGCGGCGGCGAGCAACAGATGCTTGCAGTTGGCAGGGCCTACATGAGCGCGCGAAAAATCATGCTTTTAGATGAGCCTTCCATGGGCCTGGCCCCCCTGTTGATGCTGGATATGTTCAAGGCCCTCAAGGAAATCAATAAACAGGGAACCACCATTTTGCTGGTTGAACAAAATGCCCGTTTGGCACTTAAATTTGCCAAAAGAGGATACGTACTTGAAAATGGCCATCTGGTCCTTCAAGGAGAATCGGAAAAACTGTTAAACGACCCGGGGGTTAAAAAAGCCTATCTGGGAGGATAAAACTGTAAATAAAGACAAAAAAGCTGCAAGGGAGAGATCCAACATGGGTACCAACAATCTTGTCTTTTTAGAAGTGCTCGAGTGGTTTGACGATTCCGGTAAAGAGCTTGTGCATCGGATACCTGAAAACGGTTCAGGAGAAATCAAGTACGGGGCTCAACTCACGGTGAGAGAGAGCCAGGCAGGTGTATTTTTTTATAAAGGCAAGGCTGTTGAGGCCTTTGGCCCCGGGCGCCATACGTTAAAGACGGCCAATATCCCCATCCTGACCAAACTGGTCAGCCTGCCATGGGGGATGACCAGCCCCCTGCGGGCCGAAGTGTATTTTGTGAATATGAAAACATTCACCGACCTCAAATGGGGAACCCGTGACCCTGTTGCTTTCAAGGATTCCGAACTGGGCCTGATCCGACTGCGGGCCTTTGGGGTGTTTAATCTTCAAATTGTCCAACCGGTTCTTTTCATCAACCGCCTGGTGGGCACCCAGGGCATTTTCACCACCCAGGAAGTTGAAGAATACCTCAACCGTGTTATCGTATCCCGATTCAACGATTACATGGGTGAAACCATTGACTCCATACTGGACCTGCCGTCCCAATATGATGAACTGTCCCAAGGCCTGGCCAAACGGCTGCAAGAAGACTTCAGCCACTTCGGGTTGAACCTGACCCACTTATATATGAACGCCATTACCCCGCCGCCGGAAGTTCAAAAAGCCATTGACGACCGAAGCCGCATGGGGGTTTTCAAGGATATGAACAAACTCATGCAGATGAAAGCGGCCATGGCCATGGAAAAGGCCGCTGATTCCCAGGAGGGCTCAGGGGCCGGCGCAGGCATGGGGGCCGGTATGGGCCTGATGATGCCGGCCATGTTTGCCCAGTATTTTGCCGGGGGCATGGCTCCCGCAGATGCCAAAGATACCCAGGCAACGACTGCCTGCCCGGAATGCAAGGCCGATATTCCGGTAAATGCAAAATTCTGCCCCAGTTGCGGCCATCAATTGTTGATCTTCACCCAATGTACCAGTTGCGGCAAAAACCTGACCCCCGGCGCAAAATTCTGTCCCCGCTGCGGGCATGCCGTGGAGAAAAAGCCCCTGGCCAAATTCTGTTCCAAATGCGGCACTGAAAACTTAAATGACGCCTTATTCTGCAACCAATGCGGCGAAAAACTGTAGATAAAATTGACGCGATAAAGCCCCCGGATGCTTTCACCCGGAAGCTCGAAATTGTTACGATAAATCATGACAGGGTATAAAATTGAACATCAGTGTCCCCAGTGCGGGGCACCCGCCGTTCTGGATGAAACCGACCGGCTTTTTAAATGCCCCTATTGCCGGGTTCAGTCGTATCTGTTGCGCAACGGTTACTTCCGCTACCTTCTTCCCAGCAAAGCACCTGCCGGAAAGCAGCTGTTCTATGTTCCCTACTGGCGATTCAAAGGGATGCTATTTTCCAGCGCCGGCAATACCATCTGTCACCGATTTATAGATGCCAGCCATCAGGCCGTAAATGCATCCTGTTTTCCCGTATCCGTTGGCCTGCGCAGTCAGACACAAAAGCTCAAGTTTGTCCTGCCCGAGACAAAAGGCCTTTTTCTACCGCCCACCCAGTCTTTTCAAAAGGCAATGCAGATTTTCAAAGACAGATTTAACACGGGACTTCCCCGCCCTATTTATCACCAGGCCCATATCGGTGAAACAGTGAGCATGATCTACGCCCCCTTTTACAAAGATGATAAAATCATGGACGGCATGCTCAATGAGCCCATTGGCAACCCAATACCTGACGGGTTTGATGTTGCTGACCTTTCCTTCAAACACCCCTGATGATCATATCCGATTCATTGCCGCCATCTGCCCGGGGTGCGGCTGGAATCTTGACGGCCAGCGGGATTCCCTGGTTTTGACCTGCACCAACTGCCAATCCGCCTGGCGACCGGGCAGTGATGGGTTAAACCGGATAAACATAAGCCACATGGCCACGAAATCCCAGAATGTGATTTATCTCCCCTTCTGGCGTATCAAGGCAGATGTCCGTCACATTGATCTGGCCACCTATGCCGATCTGATCCGGCTTGCCAATCTTCCCAGGGTCATTGAAAAATCATGGGAAACAACCCCCTTTCATTTCTGGTCATCCGGGTTCAAGATCCGCCATAAAGATTTTCTACGACTCTCACGAGGGCTGACCCTGTCTCAGCCCCGTAACCATCTGATTCGTAAAATGCCGTTACCCCGGCTTCATCCGGTGACCCTGCCGGTAACGGAAGCCACCGAATGCATGAAAATCATACTGGCCAGTTTCGCCAAACCGGCCTCAAAAATTCTTCCCCAATTGGACCATATCGCCATTACCCCCAAAAGCTTTTTACTGACCTATATTCCTTTTGCGGAAAAACACCATGACCTGGTCAATGCGGAATTAAACCTGAGCATCAATAAAAACGTGCTTTCTTTTGCCGGCAATTTATAGACGTCATATTTTTTGTCTTACGGGTCAAAAACGCACCTGTTAAAAATACAGCCCCATCCAACGGCAGTTCATATTATTCTTGCTATATCCTTTTCCTATGATACAAAATGCAAATATCGTTTCTTATTAATCCATTTGAAAGGCGGGACTTTTTATGGGTGGTTTTTTCAGCATTGTTTCTAAAGAAGATTGCGTCACTGACCTGTTTTATGGCACCGATTACCATAGCCACCTGGGAACCAAAAGGGGGGGGATGGCGATTTATAATGACCAGGGGTTCTCAAGGGCAATCCATAATATCGAAAACAATTATTTCCGCTCCAAATTCGAATCGGATCTTCCTGGAATGCACGGGAATAAAGGCATTGGCATCATCAGTGATTATGATGCACAGCCATTGATCATCAACTCTCATATGGGACGGTTCGGAATTGTCACCGTTGGCAAAATAATTAATATCAATGAGCTTGCAAAAAAAGCCTTTAAAAACAGAATGCAATTTGCCGAAACCAGCGGTGGCGACATCAACCCGACCGAAATGGTATCCATGCTGATCAATGAAAAAGGATCTTATGAAGAAGGTATTCTCAACGCCCAGAACGCCATCAAAGGCTCCTGTTCATTTCTGATTCTGACCAAAGACGGTATCTATGCAGTCCGGGACAAACTCGGTCGAACCCCTGTTATTATCGGTCGCAGAGAAGGTGCTTTTGCAGCCACATCCGAGACCAGTGCCTTTCCGAATCTCGGATTTGAAACCGTAAAATTTTTAGGCCCCGGGGAAACCGTTTTCATAACCGCGGAAGGCTATGAACAACGACTTAAACCCCGCGACAAAATGCAGGTCTGTTCGTTTCTATGGGTTTATTACGGGTACCCTGCTTCCAGTTATGAGAATATCAATGTCGAACAGGTGCGTTATCGCTGTGGTGGTGCCCTGGCAGAAAATGACCGGGTAAATGCCGACTGTGCCGCGGGCATCCCGGACTCGGGAATCGGGCATGCCATCGGGTATGCCAACAAAAAAAAGATACCGTACATACGCCCTTTTGTTAAGTATACGCCGACCTGGCCCCGCAGTTTTATGCCGCAAAACCAGAATATCCGCGAACTGGTGGCCAAAATGAAACTGATCCCCGTCAAAGCGTTGATCAAAGAAAAAAAACTGCTGTTTTGCGATGATTCTATCGTTAGAGGGACTCAGTTAAAAGACAATGTCGAAATATTGAAAGAGTATGGGGCACTTGAAGTTCACATGCGCATTGCCTGTCCCACGCTAATCTTTCCCTGTGAATTTCTCAATTTTTCGACCTCCCGGTCAACGCTTGATCTTGCGGGCAGAAAAGTCATAGAAGATATCCAGGGTCCCGGGGATAACTATCTTGGTGAATTTGCCACAGCGGGATCGGCGAGAAACCAGGAGATGGTTGACCGGATAAAAAACAAACTGAAACTGTCATCCCTGATGTATCAAAAAATAGATGACCTTGTGGCGGCAATTGGTCTGCCAAAGGAAAAGCTGTGCACCCACTGCTGGGATGGCAGCAGTTATTTTTAAAAAAACGAAGCGAAAAACAGGCGGGATTACATCGTGGAAATAAACGCTTTTATCTGACTGGCCTGCTCGGGGGTTGTGTCATCAAATTTCACCCCGATGCCATTTTTGACATCTCTTACAATTTTACCGTTCATCTTAAAATGGAGACGCTCATCCGTTGTGATAAACGTCATGGCAATTTTATGCCCGACCATCAATGGATTTTGGGTTTCAATGAACACGCCCCCCTCGCTGATGTCCCTGATGAACTCCCGGAAAAACTTATCATAAGAGGCATAATCAACGGGCAGCAAAACATCCTTACGGGAATGTCGGCGCTGCTCATTTTCTACCGGCTTTTCCGGCTTTTCTTTTTCCAGGGCATCTAAAAGTTCGATCTGCCGACCGAGCGGTAAGTTTTTTATAACATCAATCAATCTATCCGTAATATTACTCTGCCCGGGTATTGACTTAATATTATCCATCTTGTTTTCCTTGATTTCAGGTCAGCATTGGGTAGAACGATATCGTAATAATGAAATTATGTCAATGAAATAGAGCGGTTTAGGGAAACCATGCGTTTTCTCGGTCACAATTTATCCACAATAAATTTTATAATTTCAGACTGATACCGGGTCACCTGTTTAAATTTTACTGCAATTCCAAGGGGTTCAACCCTTACTATTTCTCCTGAAATTTTGAAATGGTGCTGAGAGTTCGGTATATTCATTGTCAACGTAACGATTTCTCCGTCAGAAAACGATTCACGGGTTTCAATAAATATACCGCCAAGGCTCAGATTTTGAACAAAATCCCTGAAAACCCGGTCTGCAGATGAGTAGTCAATGGGCGTCAGGCAGGATTTTCGTTTAAACGCCCGTTTCTCCTCTGATACCCAATTCTTTAAAAGTGATAACAGCCTTTTTTGCTTATCTTCAGAAAGAGTTGTTATCAAATCAATCAATTGCCCCACTATACGGCTATGACCGAGATTCATCTTCAAACCGGCATTGCCCTCTGATGTCATGGCCTGAACGGGAGAATACCGCTGGGAAACTACCAGACTGTTTGTGTTTTCAAGTGCCGGGGCAGAATTTTCGGTCCGCTCCGATTGTGCTTTTTTAGCCTGACTGGGTCGTATTTCTAATTCCAGGGCACACTCTGAGATAATGTCCGAAGTGATCTGCCGGATCCCCTTTACATACCCCGTCAGCAGGGCATGATCGCATATGATATTTATCAGACGTGGATATCCTCTTGAAAACAGGTGTATTTCATGGAGCGCATCACTATCAAAGACAGATGATTGAGCGCCAGCAGTTTTCAGCCGATACCGGACATATGCGCCGGTTTCACTCTCCGATAAAGGGTTGACATTGTAATTTATGGTGATCCGCTGTCGTAAGGCCCTGTTTTTATTTTCCAGCAATATATCATTGAAGTCATCCTGGCCCACAAAAAAAATATTCAACAATTTAGTATTTTGGGTTTCTATATTGGATAAAACCCGTATTTCATCAAGCTGTTCGTGGTTCAGGCGCTGGGCCTCATCGATGATCAGCAAAACCTTGGTGCCGTTTTTGTGATTATCAATGAGAAACTTTCTGAATTTAATCAAAAATTCGCCCTTGCTCTTAAAATACTGGTCCATGTTTAAAGAAACAGCGATATATTTCAGGAAATCAAATAATTCCAAATCAGGGTCCGGAACCATGGCCACCCGTGTATTTTCCCCAAAGCTGTTCATAAGGGCATGGATCAGCGTGGTCTTACCGGTACCGACATCCCCGGTAAGCAAAAGAAATCCACGATTGTCCAGGATGCCATATTTTAGTATGGCCAGCGCTTCTTTGTGCTTCTCTCCCATCCATAAAAACTCAGGATCGGTACTGATCTGAAAGGGTTTTCGCTTCAACTCAAAATGAGATAGATACATGCCGCCTCTTTATTTAATTTGCTTTTGCGCTGTTTCAAGTGGGCCAATCCGGAATACGGATCCACACGAAACAGCGAGGAGGTCTAATTCCTTTTCACAGATGATCCAGAAAAGCAAGATCACCGGCCTGGCTGTTTTTAGTTCCAATGGAAAGAATCTCGATTTTCCCTTGTATATTTCTGAAATAAAGTCTTCCCTTGTATGCAAACAAAACCTCAAGCACGGTCACCCGACTTTTCTTGCTGAAAACTTTACGTTTTACCTGAATCTGCTGAGAGTCATAATTCATCTGGTGAATAATCTCTTCACCTTTGATTTGCATGTCATCTGATAAAGCCATGAAACCATCAATGGCACGGTCATGAACAACTATATTTTTATAGAGAACGGAAAACTTTTTTTTGATTTTTGCTCTTTCTTTTCTTGCCTTTTTGGTATCGGGCCGTTTGTCCGGTTGAAAAGATCCGATCTCTTTTTGTAGTTTTTCGATATTTTTCTTCAACTCATCTTGAAAGGCGATATTCTTGGCTATTTTTTTTTCCAGATTAACGATTTCTTCTATATAATTATCTTCGTTTTTGCTGGCTTTGGATTTTGCATCTTCCAGCTGATGTCGGGTCCTATCAATTTCACCGGCCATCTCTTCCCGATTTTTTGTTAAAATGGACAGCTTTTGGGACTGGCTTTTCTCCGTTGCAACAAGCCTGTGGATATTTTCACGCTGCCGGCGTTGGGCCATCATAAACTTACGGGCACCGGTTTTATAGTAAAAATAGAGTCCCATCAAAAACAGAAAACTATACCCCCCCAGCATAAAATTTGAAATCAATGTATTATGTGGCACTGTGACATTAACTTTTACACTCAGGCCTTCCTGCAGCATCCGGTAATTTTCTGCTGCGATCCGCATTGGATCCGATTCAGTCGTTGTATTCTCATGGCCTTTCGCATATGCCGGATAAAGGATCTGGCCATTTCCACCACTAACCGTCACATTTACAAGTGCCCCCCATTTCATCAAGGTTTCGTTTAGAAGATACGCATCGATATGATCATTGATGACTTGATCGAGAAAGGCACTGCCGGCAAATAAAGGACCGGTATCGCCAATATAAATTTCTTCTATTCCCTTAAGGTATTTTCGGGATAAATGATTTTCCAGATACTGGATAGAGAGGATATAGCACACCGGGGGCAACAGAATGAACACAATAAGAATTTTGAATGGTAAAAATTTCATCTGCAAAAAGTCACATTACAGTTCGGATAGAATTTTTCTGGCCTTATCCGCATCGTCAAAGGGCTGGTCCAGGGACAGGGCTTTTTCCATTTGCCTGCGGGCCTGTTTTAAATTCTGCTTTTTGTAATATGCCATTCCCAGGTGATAATGAATCGTCGGGTTATCGGTAATTTTCTCCAGGCTGTCTGTAAATTCATTGATTGCGCTGTCGTAAAGCCCCTTCTTGTACAGGATCCATCCAAGGGTATCCATTACGCTGGGATCATCGGGCAACTTCTCCTTGGCTGTCTGAGCAAGGGCAAGGGCTTTGTCGAGGTCTTTATCCTGATTGGCCAGAAGATAACTCAGATTATTAGCGGCCGGCACAAAATTTGGATCAATCTCCAGTGCCGCCCGATACTGCGCTTCGGAAAGATCAAACCGTTTCTGCATATCAAAAATGGTTCCCAACAGCATATGCGGAACAACCTGGTTTGGGTCCTTCACCAAAAGTGACTGATACTGGGCGATGGCCTTATCTTCCTGGTGACCTTTAAGATATATCCGCGCCAGGGCATAATAAGGCCTCAAAAAATCAGGATTTTGCTTTATAGCGTCCTGAAAACAGATTTCAGCCACGTCTATCTTTTGTTGTGCCAGATAAACCTCTCCTTTTAAATTATAAATAACTGCCAGCAATGCGGGGGAATCCTTTACGATCTGAGCCTGCCGGTCGCATTGTTCAAGGGCTGCGGTAAACTCTTTTCGGGCACTATGCAGAAAAACAATATTTGTAAATACATCCATGAGACGTGGGTTTATGGCCCGTGCTTTTTCAAAATTCGTCAAAGCCCTGTCATACTGTTTTGTCAACCGCTGGAGAAGGCCCAGTCGAAAATAGCCCGCAGGGTTTTGGGGCTCGAGTTTGATCAACTCATTGAAGGTCGAGGCAGCAGCATCGCGATCTCCCTGGTACATCAAGGCATTGCCGACAATCATTTTTGCCGGGTAGTTATCAGGCAAATTTGTTAATATATCTTCTCCTTCTTTCCGGGCCAACTCAAATGCTTTTTCACGCATATACAGATCCGCCAACACAAGTTTTGCCTTTATATATCGGGGATTCAACTCGATGGCCCGCAACAGGGATGTTTTGGCCGATGCAGTGTCTTTTTTGCCGATCTGAGCGATGCCTTTAAAATAATGGGCTCTGGCGGATTTGGGCTCCTGCTTTGCAAGATCTTCAAACACCAAAAGGGCTTCGGTAAATTGCTTTTTAAAAATATACAGCTCACCTTTCAACATCCTGGCAGGGAAATAGGCCGGTCTTTTCTCAAGCATTTTATCGACATAAACGGCAGCATCATCTGTCTCTCCCTTCTTGAAATAATATCTGGCCACGGCGTCCATGACCCGAACATCATCCTTTTTCAATTCAAGCGCCCGGTTATACATGGCCATTGTCTGTTCTGCATTTCCCGTTGCATCATAAAAACCGGCGGCCACCATATAAAATTTAACATTTTCCGGGTCCGTTTCAACCGCCTTTAGATAAGCGGTTTCCGCTTCACCCTGTTTTTTTTGACTGTAATAATAATTACCCAGTACGATATACAGATCTGCATCGGCAGGATTTGCTTTAATGGCGTCTTCCACGGTTGCCAGGGCCATGTCAAATTTTTTCCGATTCATATAAAACTCAAACAGGGCCAGGGCAGGTTGGATCTCTTTTACATCCAGATCCACTGCTATTTTTAAATTTTTTTCCGCATCATCAAACTTTCCCTGCTGCATGAGCACACGGCTCAATCCCAGATACGCCTTTGCCTGACTTCCGTCCACTGCAAGTATTTTATTAAAGACGGATTCGGCATCTATAAATTTCTTCTCTAGATTGTCAACACCCGCCAGCAGGAAAAGGGCGTCAATATTATCGGGCTGCTTTTTTAAAATCAGATCAATTTTTTCCCGGGACTCATTTAATTTTTTCCCAAGCATGTAGAATGTCGCCAGTTTCAACTGTGCATTCATATTTCCAGCGTCGAGTTCCGCCACTCTTGAATAGGTTTTAAACGCCTGTTGTGCATTTCCCAGCTTTAAATATACTTCTCCCAGCTTTTCATAAGCCGCCAGATATTGAGGGTCGAGCTGGACAGCATTTTTAAGCTCGATTTCGGCACTTTTGTATTCGCCTTTTTCAAAATAGGCACTTCCCCTTTTCCAGATGAGAAGCTTTTTTTTCATCATCGGATGAACAGCTGTATAGTGCAATGCTGGAAGCAAGCAAAATCAAAAGAACTGCCTTACATCGATTCATTTTCAAACCTCCGAAAAAATTAGGGTAGGGCCATTAAAATGGATTGCCCAGAATCTAACAAACAAAGAATATTTTTTCAACAAAATTGTATTTTCTCCCGGACGGCAAGGGGTATTGTAATCCGGGGAGATTAAATATAGAAGCCTGTTTCAATGAAAAGATACAAAAAATGAAGGGAGTCTGTTTAATTATATAGCTTGCAATTATTGAGGGTATGTGTTAAATAAAAAACTATAATCATAGTGCCTGCAAAGATATCGTCAAACTGTTTGAACCCGCTGAAACTCAAAACGAATGCTGACGACTACGATCCTTGCTATTCTGTCTTCTCCATCCGCCTGAAATGCATTTTTTTTGATTATAATATCAATATAATACAGTCTTTTTTTATAACCTGTCATAGGCTTTCAGGAGGAATACTTATGGAAAAAAACAAAAGAGTTGTTGCGCTTCTGGTATTTGCTGTATTCTTGATATCAATAGCCCCCATGGTCATGGCTGCCGACGGCGAAAAAATCAACATCAATACCGCCACGGCTGAACAGTTGATTAAGCTGAAAAGAATCGGGCCCAAATATGCCGAAAAGATTATACAGTATAGAGAGACCAACGGGCCATTTAAAGCAGTGGAAGATATTACGAATGTAAAAGGAATCGGCCCGAAAACAGTGGAAGCAAATATCGATGTCATGACTGTTGAATAGGTCCTTAGCATAACATCTGACGACGGGTTATAAATAGCAAAGAAACGTTAAAACAGTGGCAGTCCGGAATCTATCCCTGTGTGCCCCGTTTTAACGTTTCTTTGTTTTTTCCCTTTGCCGGCGCCAGCCATCCTGGAGGGAGGGACGGCTCAGCTGGAGTGACGAAAGGTCAGTGAACTATCAATACACCGCCGGTCAAGGTTCCAACAAAATCTTGTCTATTTCAAAAAACAGGTCCTGTTCGCGAATGACCCCGGCAATGGCGGTGTCCGTTATCACCAACAGCCTGCGTTCTTTATGCTGGACCATTAAATAAGCAGCCTCCATGAGATTTTTACCTGAATCGATGGACAATGGCGGGGGAGACATGATCGCATCTATTTTCTTTTTAGCCAATTGCCGGACTTCGCGCATGAACATGCCTGTCCAGAACATGGGTGAATACTCTAAACTGTCGGCCATGGATGGCTTCGGCGCACTCAGGTACGCCGGCATGATGGCCTCCAGAAGATCAACAATGGTCACGATGCCTTCAATCTGACCCTTGGGGCCGATGACCAGAATAGATCGGTGACCGGTTTCCATGATCTGGCTGGTGGGCATTTTAGGTGAAAAAGACGCTTTGAGTTTTGCAATGGCATCTGCCACCGTCTGGTTTCCATGGAGGGTCGTGTAGTCGGCAATGGGAATCATGACATCGGCCACGATTTTCTCGGCTGCCGGTTTGCCGCCTGTCTTACCGTGAATGCAGGCATCATTGATTTTAGCGGCCAGCAGGTCAATGTCACAGGGTTTGGACAGATAATCGAAAGCACCCTCCACGAGGGCCTCACGGGCAGATGGTCTTGCCCCGTGACCGGTGAGCATGATCACCGGCAGATCGGGCATTCGCTTTTTAATTTCCCGCAGGGCCTGGTGTCCGTCCATCCCCGGCATTTTCACATCCAGCACCACCACATCGGGATTTTCAACCAGTTTTTCAATGGCAGCCTCTCCACTGTCCGCCAGAATCGTATCAAATCCCCGTCGATTCAAAATTTTTTCCGTGGTGGAACGGAACTGCGCCTCATCATCAACCATTAAAATTTTTATTTTTTTAACCATTTATGGCATCTCCTTTATGGCTTCATATAACCGCATCTATCTCCTGGGCTATCCCCGCAGGGCCACAATGACCAGGCCGGCACTCCAGAAAAACAGCATCATGGTTCCCACCGACACCCCGATGATCAGAAACACATATCCAAACTTGAATCCACAGGCCCTGACCAGGCCGGTGCCGATGAGCCACCAGCGCCACGGTTCGGTGAGCCAGATGAAAAACGGTACCCATGACGCCAGCAGGGTAACACCTGCAGAAAGGGCATACACGCTGAAAAGTCGATCAAATCCGACCTTTTTGCCCATACACATCGTCATGACCAGGTATCCCAATCCGGCACCGATAAACGTCATTCCCACGGCATTGGCAAAAAAAACACCCCCCCATAAAGCCGGATTTTCCGGCAGCGTCGTGATCAGGCTGGCGCCGGCAAAAAACAGGCTTGACACCAGCAAAAAGCCAAAGGCTCTGCCAAAGCCGGGTTTTTCAGGAAGTGTATCAAAAAACCGCCGTGGTTGCCCCAGCATTTTAGCTACAGTGTAAACATAATACCCCAATGTGAATTTTTCGCCTTCAACCATAATGCCGTGTCCTAAAATAAACCAGCCTTCATTAAAATACCGGAGACAAGCATGAACACCGTCAGGATGAAAAACAATTTCCTTTCGGATTCCCGGGTAAAATAGGTTCTGCCGTTCTCATAATGCAGCCATTTCTTTTGGGGTTTGATTTTATCTTTGGTGGATATTGTCATTCCACCCTCCTTTTTGTCCGGAACCGATATCTTCATGCTTTTGTCTCCCTCTGCACGGGCATCAAAATCCCGGAAGGCCGCCAAACCCTCTGAAGGCCCAGTACACGCCGGTCATGAGCAACAGAATAATGTTCACCGCAAACCATATGGGCACACCCACCCGCAGGTAATCTTTGGGCTCAAGATACCCGCTGGCATAGACAATGGCATTGGGCGGGGTCCCGATGATCAGGCAGTAAGCAAAGGAAGAGGAAATAGCTGTGGACATGGCCATAAAGGGCAGATAGGTCGTACCCGGATGCACCAGTCCAGCCATGTTCAAGGTGATGGGTCCCACCGCCGCGGCGGCCGGTCCGTCGGCCATCAAATTGGTCAGTACGGCGGTAAGGCCATTGGACACCGCCATCAGCGGCAGGCCCGAATCCATGCCCATGGGCGCCAGAAAGTCAATTACGGTCCGGGCCAGCCAATAGGCGGCACCGGTGCTGTCCAGGGTCCGCCCGAAAAGAATGGCACCGGCATACAGCCAGACAACCCCCCAGTCGACCTTTTCCTGATAATCGCGCCAGTTGACCACCCCGGCCAGCAGATAGGCCACGGCCCCGGCAACGGCGATGACCCCGATGCCCATGCGCACCGGATAGATCCCCAGCTGAAAGAAAATCTTTTCCGTAAACCAGCCCCAGACCATGACGATAAAAATAATCAGGGCCCATATCTGCTTGCCGTTCCAGCGGCCCATCTTGTCGATTTCACCTCGAAGCTGTTCCATGGCCGGTGCCAGGGAAACGATTTTCGGCTTGAACCGAAAATTGACCAGAAACCAGCCGATGGGAATCATCACCAGAACAAATGGAAAACAATAGGTCACCCACTGGAAATAACCGATATCAAACCCGAACATATCGGTGAGATAGGTCATCATGATCACATTACGCGCACCGCCGGAAGGGGCACCGGGCCCACCCAGGTTGCAGGCCATGGCAATGGCGATCATCAACATCTTGGCAAGTTCGGGGTCCTCGGGGATCTCTTTGGTCAGACTGTTCTGATATAAGAGCATACCGATGGGCAAAAACATGGCCGCCAGGGCATGATCCGAGATAAAAGAGGCCAGGGGGGCAATGATAACGAAAAAAATCAGGGTAATCCAACGAACATTGGGAACCGCCAGCTTTTTGAACATCATCAGGCAGACGCGCTTGTCCACCCCTGTTTTGACAAAGGCGGCAGCAAACATGAGGCTGCCCATGATAAACCAGCAGGCATCACTCCAGTACAGCATGGCCACATCCTGCCGACTCGTGACACCGGTAAAAACAAGGATCAGCCCCATGCAGAAAGCCACCCCGGGCAGGGGAATGCATTCGGTCAAAAAACAAAGCACCACAAAAGCCCCCATGGCAATGGCCACTTTGATGTGCCAGGCCCCTGTATCGGCGGCCTTTTTGTCCGAACTGCTCAACGATTCATATTTCAGACCGTCCTTGCGGAGCGTCATGGCCTTTTGCATCAATTCCTTGAATTGGGCCGGGGTGACATTGCTTTCAATGTGGTCATGGGCCTTCTGAAAATTTTTCTGATCCGTCTGGATCTTATATTTCCCGCACCACTTAAAATTCCTTTTCAGGTAGCGGTCCCGGGTAAGGGCGCCCATGCGCATATTTCGCTCCATAATCTGCGCTGCGGCCATCTGCCACTGGGCCGCATCACTGCTCTGGGTGTTAAAAAGCGCCTGGGTAAGCATGTTCACCACTGCTTTGGGCCCCACATTGTACTCGGTACCCACATCTTTCATACCATACGGTGTGGGCAACATGAGCAGGACAAAAAAAATAACCACTGGAACAATGAAAAACTTCCAGTCCACATATTTGTCATAACCGGTGACCTTTTTCTTTTTTTCTGTCATCTCCTGTCCCTTCATCGTTTTTGTATCTTAATGCTGAAATTTGATAAACTCGTAAAAAGTCGGTTTTAGACGGTCTCGTAAAAAGTTCAAATTCAAGGCGTGCAAATTTTGTAATTATGAGGCGTACCTATCGTACGTTGAATAATTACAGGCTGCAGCACAACGCAGGAGTTGGACTTTTTACGAGACCGTCAAATTTGATTTTCACTATTCAATTGATAAGGTGATACCACACGTTTTCAACCCCTCATTATTCAATCGGGTTCCGGCTTGTCCGGGTCAGGCAACAGTTCCATCAGCGTCATGGTCGACGGCGGGCAGGCAAATACTGAACGTCGTTCCTTCATTGCGCCGACTGTCCACTTCCATGACGCCGCCCATGCTGTCAATGATGCCGTAACAGACGGAAAGCCCCAGCCCGGTTCCCTGCCCCACCGGTTTGGTGGTAAAAAAAGGTGAGAATATCCGCTTCAAATTTTCAGGGCTGATACCGCTGCCGTTGTCGATAACCCTGACTTCCACGGTGTCACCGTCTTTATTTCCAATCTCCACACACAAGACGCCGCCGTCGGCACCATGGCGCTGGGCAATGGCATCCATGGCATTGTTAAAAAGATTGAGCATGACCTGCTGCAATTGAGATGGATCGCCATAAATCGGACGGGTTTTTTCCGAAATATTCTGTTTGAGATCGATGCCGTTCACCTGGGCCTTATGGGCAACCATATCCACCATCTCGGGTATGAAATCCTGCAGTCTCACATTTCTGGGGTCGGGATCGGTTTTGCGCCCGAATTTTAATATGGCATGGGTTATTTCTGAACATCGGCCGATCTGCAGCGCAATCTGTCCGATGGAATCATCCAGTTCCAAAAGATCTTTGGATGGTTTCAATTCCCCGTTTTCCTTGAGGTCGGTCAAAATCGCTTCCATCAGGGCCTGTTCACTTTTCATGATCTGGAGCGGGTTGTTGATTTCATGGGCAAAACCGGCGGCCATCTCACCGAGCTCCGCCAGCCTGGTGGCCCGAATCAACTGATCACCCAATTGACGTTTCTCGGAATCCGTTAATTCCATCCGCCGGATGATCCGCTCGGTGAGGAAAAAGGCCACCGTGATGATAACGGCGCCGCCGATCAGGGCAACGATCACAATTAAAAACAGTGCGGTCCGCAGGGCCCTGAACGCATCCGCCTTTTCCTGGCGGACAACCAAAAGCCAATCTTTATCTTTCATCCATGTGGTGGCATACAGATAATTATTCCCCCCGGCATCGGCCTGGATGAAGGTTCTGATCTCTTTCCCCGTGTGGGGATAGACCAGCAGGCGGTCTTTTCCCTCATCCGAGGGCGCCGCATCAGCATTTTCAAAGGCAGCATGAACGAAGGGATCGGGGTCTTTTCCCATGAGATCGCCGCCGGATCTTCTCTCGGTCTGGAAGATGCCATCCCGGTTCAACAGGTAGGCTTCGCCGGTTTTACCGATACGCACTTTTTCCACCAGATCATTGAAAACCAGGGTATCGATGGCGGCACGCAGCACCCATGTCCGCCCCGCTTCTTTCCGTGTGATGGCAATGATAAAATGGGGGATTTTACGATATCCCAAAAATACATCGCTGATATAAACCCCTTGATGCAGGACTTCCTTGAACCAGGCAGCATCCTTATATTCCTTGCCGGTGAGTTGGTAGGGACCTATGTAAGCCACATGCACACCCGCCTCATCAAATACCCCCAGGTCTGCAAAGGCATTCGAGTGTTGTTTGAGTCTTAAAAAAACGGCATTCAAATTTTCATGGTGGCTGATATGCTGGAACGGATATGAGTCAATGATAAATTCAAGATCCGCCTGCCGTTCCTGTAAGAAACTGTCGATCATATGGCGATGATCGCTCACAATTCGCTTCATCCGTTCAACGGTCTGGGTTTCTAAAGACTGACCAAAGTAATAATATCCGATGGAAAGGCTGATTAAAAACATGATGCCCGGTAAAATAATCATGCAGGCCAGAATCAGTTGCCGGGTTTTGTTGTAATGATTTTGTTCCATCCCCCCCCACAATAGGATTTTAAATGGCCGGTTACGGCTTTAAAGGCGTAACCGGCCCCTCCCAATGTCACATACAGGAAAGTTTCTTGAAAATGCCACTGTTGCTGAAATGAGCAAACAACATGCCAATGACAAAAAATTATCATGATTAAGCAAAACAGTTCCCGTGGCGACGCATTTGACCAAATCGATTTTTTCTGCAAAGGGCTTCATAAACGTTTGACCATTCAAATAGGCCGTTTATTCAAGGTGTTGAAGCATGCGGAGATCTTACTGAAAAAAAATGACATTCCAACATCCACGGCCATTGCCGCGTTTGTCTTAAACCGCCGGGCAGTTGGAAAGCATCTGTAACATGTTTTACCGTCGGTCTTTTTTACAAATTGTAAAACTGCCGGAATAAAAAGAACCTGGATTCAACGGGGTTTATCCTTTTTCTTTTTTTTGGGAAAAAGTTTAAAAACGTCTCCGGGGGATTCCACCAGTCGTTCAATTTTCTCGTTCATCTCTTTTTTGACCTGATCATCCTTTTTGACCCAGGCACCTTCTATTTTGGCCACCAACTCATCTATCTCACAGGGTTTGGTCAAATAATCATAAGCGCCCAGTTTTATCGCCTCCAAAGCCGTATCGATGGAGCCATGGCCCGTCAATATCAGTGTCTCGGTAAGAAGGCCGAGTTTTTTGATTTCCTTGAGGGTGGTCAATCCATCCATTCCCGGCATTTTAAGGTCCAGCACCACCACGTCAAAATCTTTTTCCTCCATCGCCTGGATGGCACCATCACCGCTGTTTACAGCAGTAACAACATACCCTCTGTTGGCCAGGAGTTTGGACATATTCTTTGTGAAAACAACTTCGTCATCCACCAGTAAAATCTTGGATCCTATCATTTCTATCCTCCTTTGGGCATTCGTAAGGGAACTTAAACATAATTCACCCTTCATTTATTTTGCATCTTGATCGTTTTCGATATCCTTGATCAGTTCCCGGGGGGGTTTATACGGCAGGAAAATATCAAATTCGGTCCCCTCATCCACCTGACTGTGGACGGTGATTTCCCCACCCAACCGCTTGACGATGGCATAGCAAATGGACAGCCCCAGACCGGTCCCCTTTCCCACAGGCTTGGTGGTAAAAAACGGGTCGAATATTTTTTCGAGATTTTCGGTTGCGATTCCACATCCGCTGTCTGCAATGGAAACCGTTACGCCGTCGGGCCGACCATTGCTCCGGGTCATGATCTTGACGCTGCCGTAAGCTTTGTCCTCGTGGGCATCAATGGCATTGGTGATCAGATTCAAAAACACCTGCTGGAGCTGGGACGGATCGGAAAGCAAAGGGTTGATATCATCTTCGAATTCAACAAAAAATTTAATACCGCTGGCCCGGGCTTCCCTTTCCATCAGTTCCACAACCTCTCCCAGAAAGGCGTTGATATTCACTGTTTCGATGACCGACCGGGTCCGACGGGCAAATCTGAGCAAATTCTGGGTGATGCGTTTACAACGCTGCACCTGCACATCAATTTGACTCATGGAGTCGTCGAACTGTTCATTATAATCGGCATTGGGATGGGGTGTTTGACCGGCCATATCAAGAAGAAGCTGTCTTTCCGTCAAAATTATCGCCAGAGGATTGTTAATTTCATGGGCCACCCCGGCGGACAACTGACCGATGGATGCCAGCTTGCTGGTTTGCATCAACTGACGGTTCAAATGATCGGCCGCCATATCCCTTTTACGGATAACATTGATCATATGTCGTGTTATGAACACGGATACGACAAGAATGGTCAGAGCACTTAGATGAAGAAAAACCAAAACCGCATAATTGGCATGGTTGACTTCATCAAAGGCTTCTTTGAAATCCTGTTTGACCACCAGGAGCCAGCTCGGTTCCTTCAGCCAGACCTGCCCCACCACCTGACGCCGGGACGGGGTCCCGTTGTCATGGAGGCCCTTTAAAATACGCACTTTTGCATCGGCATGCACGGGTTCCATTTCGAGGGCCGCTTTTTGCATGATCCGTCCTTCAAATCGCGGACTGGTCTGCAAGATACCCTTTTCATTGAGCAGAAACACTTCACCGGTTTTACCAATCCGCACATTTTCAACCAGAGATCGAAACGCTTCGGTATCAATAGTCGCCCGCAGTATCCATTTTTCCAGGCCCTTCGAACCGGTAACAGCAATAATAAAATGCGGCTCTTTTCTAAACCCCATGAACATGTCGCTGATATAAAGATCCTGGACCATGACTTTTTTAAACCACAGGGTTTCGGAATAATCTTTATTCAGCAGATCATACGGACCGATATAAGCCAGATGCCTGCCGTTTGTATCAATGACACCCAGGTCAGTTATGGCCCCATGTTCAGCGTTAATCAGTTCAAATATGTTGTTCAGGTTTTCCGCTTGGCTCAGGTACACCTTGGTATGCGAATTGGCAATGAGCTGAAGCATGGCGCTGCGCTCTTTAAGAAACAATTCGATCACCTGTCGGTGATGCTCCAGGCGTGTTTGGAAAGAATCCATCATCCGTGAATTGGCAAACCGGGTATAATGGATGTTGATGGCCCACCCCACCAGTAAGAGCGGTATCATGGAACACAGCAGGGTCAGCAGCACAAACCGACGAAACAGCCGTTTATAATAAGGCCGGCGGTCAAATGCCGCGTGATCTCCAATATTCGTGTCATTTACGGTTGCAGTGTCTGCCATTACAAATTCTTCTTTCTTTAGAATATGTCAAATATGACGGGTTCAATAACCGCCTGCTCTATTCGGGATATATCTTTTACAAAAATCGTGCCATTGGTTTTCCACACCCTCGTCGTTCAAGCATCCCTGAATTTTCAGCATTTATGAGAAGTCGCTTCTCTGAAACCACCAAGTATCTTCAGATAATGTAAACTTCGAGGTGACAGCAGGTGGATATTGGATGGTTCAGTCAAAAGGAGATAGGGGCAAGCATGGTCGAACAGGTCGTGGCAAATTCTACCGCAGTATTTTCCAGTATTTCTTCTGCACCCCAATAACCTTTTTCAGGGTGGACAAATTTTCATGCCGTGTCTGGGTGATCCGGTCTATTTTTTTCCGGGTCAATGTGGGTACCTCACACAATTCCTGAAAAACCCTGAGACCACATTCCCGGATGCCTCTGAGGCTGTAACCGCCTTCCATGATAAAAGCGATACGGCCATTACAAAACTTTGCAGCGATGTCCAGCAGAAAGAACGTCATGAGGGCATACCCCTCAGGTGTGGCCCGCATGCCGCCAAGCCGGTCGTGCAGGTACAAATCAAACCCGCAGGATACAAGGATTATTTCCGGTTCGTACGCCTTGGCCAGGGGATTTAACAAAAAATGGATGATTCGCGCAAAATCCCGGTCCCCGCACCCCTTTCCCAGAGGCACGTTCACCGTGTACCCCTCGCCGCGACCCGCCCCGACTTCATTAAAATTTCCAGTGCCCGGAAAACCCGGAAACTGATGCATGGAAACATACAGGACCTGATCGGTTCCGTAGAAGGTGGATTGGGTGCCGTTGCCATGGTGGGCATCGATATCCACAATCATTATCTTTTTAACGCCGTAATGGGTCTGGAGATAAGCGGCACCCAAGGCAGCATTATTGAACAGACAAAATCCCATGGGTTTGTCGGGCTCGGCATGGTGCCCCGGGGGCCTGACCAGGGCAAAGCCCCTTGGGGACCCATTTTGCCAGAGGGTGTCCAGCAGGCTGAACACACCCCCCACCCCCAGACAGGCCACCTCATAAGACAGCCCGGTGGCCTGGGTATCCGGGTCAAAAGATGTCATGGGGTGTCCGGCACTGCGGGCAATTCGTTCAATATGGGACCGGGTGTGCACCAGGGCCAGTTCATCCCGGGAAGCCAGCCGCGGAGAAACCACCTGCCATCGGCCATCCAGGGATGTATGGCCCAGGGTCTCGTTGATGGCCGTTATTCTTCGAAAACTTTCCAGATGGGGCATGCGATCTAAATGCAAAACAAATTTTTCGTCTCTGATCACTGAAATGGGGTGCATGGTCAGTGGTTATCTCCCTGGTAATCGGCCAGTCGCATCAACTCGGCCGCTTCGGGTATCTTTTTTCTGTGTTTCTTCAGCGCCGCAACAACAGGACCGATGATTTCCTGAAAGTCGCCACAGCCCAATATCTGCCCCATGGCATCAATGACGGCCCGGCGCCGTGCCGCCTGTTTTCTGTCTTTTGTCTTCCGGCACAGGAAACGGATCTGCCCTTTCATCATTTCAGCAAGGGCAAAACCGGCTTTCGAGCTGACGGGGCTGCTGCACGCCATTGCGGCAATGGCCTTGACAAGATAGCCCCGGGGGGTTTTCAAAACGTATTCGCTGGATCCACGGGACTGAAAACCAATGGCCTCGTAAAACGTTCTGGCCTCGGTCTCCGAATCAAGAATCAACTCTTTTGCCCTGAAGACCCCGGATTGCCACAATAGCCAGACACCCGCCACAAGAAAGGCGCCGGCCCCCCTGACCGGCGGGATATCGGTTTTTGATCCGCCACCGCCGCCGCCCTGCAAGGTGGCCACATACTTGATCTCAAGTCCCTGATAAAACAATCGGTGTCTGAACGTGACGTGAATCAACCCGACAATTTTTTCATCAACCAGGCAGATAAAAAGGGTTTTGTCCAGGCCATTGATCAGGCAGTCGAGTAAAAACCGGACATGGAAAAATTCCAGATTGATATCGGCAACCTGCATCAGGGCACCAAGGGAGAATGGAAACACCATGAACCTGGCGGGCGTCTTCGCATTGACGCTGCCGGTGAAAAGGGCCGTTATTTTTTCATTGTCCGGACATATTTTGCCGTCCGGATCGGCATGTCTGATCCGGTGCAAAATGGCCAGACGCTTTTGGTAAAATGCCATGGCGCCGGCACCGTCTTTAACTGAGTCTTTTTTTTCCGGCGCCAGTTTTCCCATGAGCCCCTGCACCCGCTGTATGGCAAAGTCCAGTTCATGGGTGACCATGAATTTTAAACCGCCCCGGCGTATCCCGGTGGCGGCAGCCCGAAAATCAAGTTTGCCGTCGTGGCTTTGCAGCAGCTGCTTTTCGGTCAATTCACCATATTTGACCAGGAGCCGCTCTTCAATGCCCACGGTGCCGGCATTAAAATAAATAAATTTTTTAACCGTGGCCCGCTGATCCTCAAACCAGAAGAAAAAGTTATCCCCGTCAACGGCTTCGGCCGGATTTTGCGGCACCGTGATTCGCCCCATACCAAGGGTTTCATCCAGCGCATATCCGATCTCAGGTGCCCTCTCAGAGATGGCCTCGATGGCCTGTTTTATATGTTCTCTCTTGAGCACAGATCAATCCCCGGAAGGCTTGAATGCTTCAGGAATGTCGACCCTGAAGGTTGCCCCATGATCCGGCCGGCTGGCCACCGAAATCCGGGCACCCATTTTTTCCAGGTTATTGCGACAAATGGAAAGACCAAGCCCAAGGCCCTGGGCCCGTGTTGAAAAGAGTGGTTCGAATATTTTTTCTTGATCCTCTTGGGCAATGCCCGGGCCGTCATCTTCAATTTCAACGCCCACAAAATGGTCACCGGAACAGGTCCGCACATGAATAACCCCGCTTTTGTCAATCGCTGCAATGGCATTCAACAGCAAATTTTGAAAAACCTGCCGCAATCGCGCGGGATCTGTGCGCACCGGCCCCAGGCCGTCCTGAAATTCGCGAACCACCCGGATCTGGTGAAATTCCAGTTCACGCTCAAAAATTTCGAGCAGGCCATGGAGCATGCGATTGACATCCACATCCATGATCATGGGACCCGAAAAACGGGTAAGGTTAATGAAATTATCAATGGATTTACGGCTTCGGCCCACTTCCATGCGAATCTGATCCAGACTTTCATCCAGTTCATCCCTCCCCGGTGCCTCGGGCATATGCCTGATCCAGGTCGCAGCCACATCGATGTTGGCCAGATTGTCGCGGATCTGCCGTAAAAACCCCTCCGACATCTGCATTGTGGATGCCAGGGTGCTGGTGCGCCGCAACTGCTGATCCATGCGCCGGAGGTTCTGTCTTTTGGTTTCCAGTCGTGAAACCAGATAATTGGTGGACAGAAGCACGGTACCGATGATCATGATCCCGCTTAAAATAAGAATGTAGATGCCGATGAGGCGAACCCGGCTCAGGGAGGCGAAAAGTGCCTGTTGATCTGCCTGTACCACACACATCCACGGTACGTTTTGCAGCCAGGTCATGACATAAACCCGGCCCCCGGCCTCGGTGATGCTCACCCCCTGAAAATGCGCCGGTGATGTAAACTCAGACGGCTGCATCAAATTGCCGCCAGCCGGTGTGTGCGTCTGGAACACGCCCTTTTGGTTGATCAGATAGGCGATATCCCCACGATCCGGCGCCACCTTTGCCACCACTTCGTTGAAATACTGCATATCCACGGTGGCCCTTAAAATCCAGGTCCCGTCCGGGTCTGTCTGCCGCACCGCAATCACAAAATGGGGCACCTTGCGGAATCCTAGAAATACATCGCTGATATAAATCCCCTGATCCATCACCGAGTTGAACCATGGGGTGTCCAGATAGTTTTTAGACATCAGTTCATAAGGCCCCACATAAGCCAGATGATCGCCTTTGGCGTCAATAATGCCAAGGTCGGTAAAACACCGAAGGTTTTCCTGTAAAGCGTCAAATATGACCTCCAGTGCGCCGGGACGGGTCATGGCGGCCAGATTATGGTTGGCCGCAATAATTTTCAGATTCAGGGTCCGTTCAGTCAAAAAGCGATCGATATCGTCCCGGTGATCCCGGACCTCGGTGGTGAGGGCTTCAAGGGTTTTCTGGCGAATGACCGTGGAGGCATAATAGTACATGCCCCCGCCGATCAGGATCAGCGGAATAAAGGATGCCGCCAGAAGCGCCACAATGACATTTTTCCAGAGCCTTCGAAAATAGGGGTAGTCACGGTTTTGAATAACAGATGAGGTATCGGTGGGGGCTGTCATGGGGAGAAACCCTCCTGCAGCTATTTAGTGCCCAACTCCGGATGGACACTATTGCGTTTCATGCACCACATGCCGGAAAATATCCTGAAGCCGGGCAATGCCGATCATCCGACCGTCAGCGAGGACCGGTATGCTGCGCAAATTATGGGCGACCATCAGACCGGCGACTTCGGCAAGGGGCATGTCTGCAGGGGCGGTCACCGTTGCCGGTTGCATGATCTCACTGGCCGCCCTGTCCGGCAAAAGCCCGGGACAGGTGACAAGCCCGGTCCAATCGACCTGCCTCACCGCCGGGTTTGTGTTCACCGCATTGAGAAAGTCCCGCTTTGTGATCACACCGGCAAGCACTTCCCCGGCGTCGATGAGATACAATTTTCCCCCCATCCGGCCGTCGGTATCCCGGCAAAAGGTTTCCAGGGCCTGCACGAGACCGGCCTCCGGAGGGACCTGCGGAAAGTCATGCCAGATGATCTCTTTTACAAAATTACGGGGCCACAGCACCGGGTGGCGCCTCATATCCACTGTTTCATGAGCCGCTGTGATCTTTTCGGCCAGGTCTTCTATATCACAGGGCTTCATCAGATAATCATAGGCCCCGTTCCGAATAGCCCGGACCCCTGATTCGACACTGGCATGACCGGTAAGCATAATGACTTCTATATCCGGGGCAATTTCTTTGATTTGATGCAAGGTTTCGATGCCATCCATACCCGGCATCTTAACGTCAAGGACGATAACGTCAAACCGGCCATTGCCCTTTATCAAATTTACAGCCGTAAGACCATCAAAAGCGACTGCCGTATCAAACCCCCTGGTCCCAAGCAACTTGGCCAGATTTGACACGAACCGCTTTTCATCATCCACAAGCAGAACCCGAATATCCGTGTTCACAACAGCCCGCCTTCAATTTCAAGGGTTAGATGCCTCGGTGGATAAAAAAGGCATACCGTCAATACGGTTTTATCTTATCCAATACCACAGGCCCCAGGCCACCGGCAACCCAATTAAGACTGCCATTAAAAATAACCCGGCCACCACCATGGCAGTGGAAGCAACGCCTTTGGGACTGCCCGTGTTCAGCCTTTCCCGGGCTTTTTGACGGCACTCCGTCAACACCTGTGATGGCATCATCTTAAGTGCCAGGGCAATACCAAGGGGCAGTATGACAATATCATCCAGATATCCCAATACCGGAATAAAATCCGGAATCAAATCGATGGGGCTCAGGGCATACCCGACCACACAAAAAATAAAGGCCCTGGCATACCAGGGCACGCGAGGATCTTTATATGCCAGATAGAGTGTATAGATCTCTTGTTTGAGCTGTTTGGCCCAGCTTTTTAATTTCCCGGTGATGCCGGCATTTTGTGGGTGAGAATTCATGACAGGAAAAACACAATGCCGAAAAATATCAGAAAAACAATCCAGACCAGATGAGCGGCCATCCCCTTTCGGATGGGATTAAAACAGGCATCAGATCGTTTATGCCCGCTGTCGCAAACATATTGAAAGCTGTTTTTCCCGGTTTTGAGATCTTTTATCCGGGTCCTGCGCACCCGGGCACCGCAGGGTTTGACCCCGGCGTTGGGACGGGTACAGGTAAACCGGGCGCCGGCCATGAAACTCACGAGGTTGAAAATCCAGTTCCAGACAATGGCAATGATCAGTAAAGACAGAAACACCCATATGCAATGGATACGGGTAACCCCCATCCCGGCCAGGGTATCACCCATGCTTTCCGGGCTCAACGGCCCGGGCACCCCTCCGAAAAATCCCATGTAATACAGGGGAAAACAAAGAATCATCACCAGCAGGGAGGCACTGAAATGGATTAGTCTCTGCTGGATGAAATTTCGACTGTTCCACCACCGCCTGAAAGCGGATTCCCGATGATAGGGATTGTAACCATTAACGGTGTCATTCATGGTCCGGCTCCATTTTTTAAATCGACCAAAATTTGCTGCACCGATGGGGGTCTGCTGCCTGCACAGGGCAGGCAGCAGACCCATCATCATCTCGACATCAACCGAAGAACCGGGCACTCATGTCCGGCCACAACTTGTAAAAACAGACCACGGCCAGAAAGCAGCAGTAGATCGGTACGCACCATCTCCAGAATTTTTCAGGCAGGATACGGGTGACATAGGGCGCCCCCACCGCTGCGAGCACGGTCCCGATGACAAACGAAGGCAACAGCAGGTAATCGATCACCACACCGGAACTGAGGAGGGCAAACCAGGTGATCACCGCAAACAGACAGGTCATCCCTTCGGCCAGGGAAGTGATGGCCACCATACTCTTCACCGGAACACCGGCCAGCAGACCGCCGACGGTAACCACCGGCCCGTATCCGCCGCCGCCGATGCCCTTGTTGAACCCGGCCAGGCCGGCAAACAGAAACATCCATTTGGGTTTATAATGGGTGTATTTCTTGGCGGTGAGCAGGGAACAGATGCCCATCACCACGAGGAGGATGGCTACATAGAATTTGATCCAGAATTTGGCCACCTTGAGCACCTTGTAGGCCGCGGTGATGGAAAAGCAGACGCAGAGCATACCGATGAGGGACACCACCACCACCATTTTCGTGGTCTCGTTCATGGGGTTGAATTTCCATTCCACATTTTCGAACTCGCCGTGGATCAGCCCGGCGATGAGCCCGGTAAACATTTCGGTGATCATAATACAGGGAACGACCTGTCTGGGGTCGAACCCGGCGATGAGCATCAGGGGTGTCAGGGCCGTGCCGTATCCCATGCCGCCGGCGGAATCCATGAATTCAAAAAAAGCGCAGGTCAGCACTACCCACCAGACAACAATCCAGTTGTTGGTGCCCATCCACCCTTTTGCTTTAACATAATCGGATCCGAGCCGCTGGGTGAATTCAAAGGGGTTGTTGGCCAGCCACACCGCCACGATAAACAGCAGGACAAACAGACAGGCGTAAATGGCCAGGGTTTTCATTTGTCCGCCAGTCAGTTTGGCCCGTTCGCCGATAGTTTGCTTTTGCGCCTCCAGATTCCGGGCGACTTCCCATCCCATACTTTTTTGCTTTTCCACTTTTTCCATTGATTGCCTCCTTAGGTTGAAAATCATCAAATACACTTTTTTTGTTGTACAACCGGTGCACTTGGATAATTTCAAGTGCCGACGTGCCCAAAATTGGTTCTGCGAATCATCTGCCCATAGGGTTATAACTGGTTAGTCTTCAAATTATGTGCCACATTCAGATGCCAATTCATAAAACCCCCTAAATTTTATTTTTAGTTATAATATCAAAAGTTTAAAATATTGGCACCCATTTCCAAAACTTGCTTTTCCCATGCCTTCCATCAAACTGTACACTGATAAGCTACAGTGATGACCCCTTGGAATTTACATGAAGGGCAGAACCCAGAGCAAAATGGTAATCACGTAACAAACCCCGAGGGAGACGACCACATAAACCGCCGTATAGCTGAAAAACTCCTTGAGGGGCACCTTGCGCTTGTCTTCTTTTTCGCCCAGGTTAACCGCCACAAACAGTGCCGGTGCACCGGCGATGGTTAAATTGCTGCCCAGGGTGCCGGCCCACAACAGGGCCCAGTACAGGGGCCAGGGTTCAATGGACGAGGACTGGGCCGCCAGATCCCGGATGACATACAACAGGGTCAGGATATAGGCATCATGTTCCACAATGCCGCAGATACCCGCCGACACCCAGAACAACACCGTTGTCCCCATCACCAGGCTCGACTGGATGAACGGCACCAGCCAGTGGGCCACGGCCTCGATGACGCCGCCGTGTTCAAGTCCGCCCACCAGGGCAAACAGGGAGATGTAAAACATCACCGCCCGCCAGTCCATTTCCGCCAGAATTTCCTCAAATGAAGGGGCTTTCAGCTTTTTTTTGAAAATCTCCAGCCCCAGGACCAGTAGGGCGGCGCCGCAAAGGGTGATCATTCCCAGGTGAACGCCGAAAACCGGCCGGATGGCCATGCCGACGATGGTCCCCACAAAGGCGATACAGGTGATCCAGGCAAATAAAGGACTCTTGATGTGTTCGGCCGGATTCTGATCTTCCGGCTTGAAATCCATCTGCTGACCGCTGAGTTTTTTCTTGAAAATCCGGTAAAATACAAAAACGACAACGGCATAGGTGGCGGTGAGTACAAAAAACGAGGAAGGAAGCCCCGAATGCCACAAAAAGCCGTCGAATTCAATGCCGGTGACCGAATGCAGCAACTGGGGCGGCAGGTCCCCGAGGAGTAATGCCGTACCCATGAAATTCGAACACAGGCCGATAAACAAAATGGCGCCGTAGGCCGGAAACTTATATTGGCGGCTCACCGCAAACAGCACCGGTGCCATCATCAAGACCACCACCACATTGTCCACCAGAAGGGATATAAAACCCGCCGAAGCCCCGATAAGGGTGATGAAAACAGCGACATTACCCCGGGACAAAATCAGCAGTTTGGCTGACAGGTATTCCGGCAACCCGGTCTTGCCCAGGTATCCGGCCACAATCCAAATACCGATAAGAATGAAAATAACATTCCAGTCGACAACCTTAAACGCCTGAACATCGGTCATGACACCAAAGGCGATCATCCCGAAAACGCCCATGAATGCGGCTATTACCGTGTCGATGACACCGGTAATCACCAGCACAATGCTCACACAAAAAATAACAATCGCAGTCATCATGATCGGATCCATATATGCTCCTTTACAAAATGGTTTGTGCCCGGCTGGAGGGGCGCTTTAAAATAGTTGCGAGATATCACCCTCGCGCTGCAGCCGTTTTCACCAAAGCCTGCCAGATCACCGGCCATAAAATTTTACAACGTTTGAAATTCACTAATGAGCAACAAATATGCCAAATTCATAAAACCTGTTGAAAAGCCGCATCTTACTATTTTAATTGGTTTTTTTAATATTACCGATATTCTGAGAAACAAGGGAACGTCTTTAGATAAAAGCAGGCAGGTTACAGTATCTGTAAACAGGAAAGGACAAATGACAGGGGTATCGGAAGGATTAAGCCGTCTATAAAACGAAAAGCCCCTTAATCGGGGTTTATTTGTTCACAATGCATTGTTTTTCAGCCTAAAGGGAGACAGTGGCACTGGGATTGCATAATTAAAAAAATGAAAACCCTGGCGGGCATGAAAGTTATACGTGATGCATAATGCGGCATCCAAACGCAGCGGCACTAATTTAATCCTCACAACTCAAAACCCATTTGTCATGATTCTCTTATAAACCGTACAAATCAGATGATTATGTGGCCATGAGACAAAAACGAGTCGATCAGATCCTTCTTCCCTTAAAAACCGGAATACCGGATCATCCTGCCGTGGCCATGAACGACAAGATCACCCGCGCCATTGAACTGATGGTAACCCACAATATCCATCATATCGTTGTCACCCGCCACAACCGTCCCATCGGCATGGTGCGCCTTGAAGATGCCTTTAAAATACTCGGTCTTTAAGCCGACCCCGGTACCCATAACTGCCTGTAACGCGTGATCAAAATATCATCCCCTAGCCGCTCAAGGCATTTCACCCTTTACAAAACCGGTCTTATTTCTTAAGATCCACGCCTATACAGTTGTTAAAAATATCCGCATATACCCTAACCGGGGTATCCTGGAGGTTAAACCAATTTTTTCAAATCTATTATTACTGGTCATCGGACTGATCCTGCTGTTCTTAGGGTCCGACTGGCTGGTCAAGGGGGCTTCGAACCTTGCCCAAAGCCTTGGATTGCGGCGTCTTGTCATCGGTCTGACCGTTGTGGCCTTTGGTACCTCCATGCCCGAACTGGTGATCAGCGTGATATCTTCCTTTAAAGGTAAAAGCATGATCGCAGTGGGCAATGTGGTGGGCAGCAATATCTGTAATATTGCCCTGGTGCTGGGGATGGCCGCGGTGCTGCAGCCCATCACCACCCGCAGGTCGGTTATCGCAAGGGATATACCCATCATGCTGGGCATATCCCTGTTTCTTTTATTGATCTCCCTGAATTCACACATTGGCAGGTTGGAAGGCGTCGTATTATTCGGCGGCATTTTTGTATACACGGCCATGAATTATGCCCTGGCCATAAAGGGCCAGCATCGACGGGATGAACAGTTCCCACCCATGGATGGGGAAGGGCTGTCTCCCATTGAATCTGCCATTCCCCGTTCCAGGCAGGTATTTTTTATCCTCATCGGCATGGCCGGTGTGGCGTTCGGGGCCGAAATTCTCATCGACTCGGCCATTGATATAATGAAGGTCTTTGGGGTCAATGAAAAATTCATCGGTCTGACAGTGGTGGCCTTTGGTACGTCCCTGCCCGAACTGGCCACCTCGGGCATGGCTGCTTATCGCAAGGAGATGGATATCAGTATCGGAAACCTGGTGGGGAGCAATGTTTTTAACATCCTGAGCGTTCTGGGCGCGGCCGCCCTGGTCAAACCCATCGTCATCCCCGGCGGCCTGGTGGGCAGCGGGCTTATCATCGATTATCTGGTGATGATTTTTGTCGGTTTACTGCCCTGGCTGATGATGCGCAAGACACTGACACTTACCCGAAGGGACGGGATCATCCTGCTCTTTTGCTATATGGATTATCTGGTATACCTGATCCTCAAGTAAAAAGATCCATATTCGTGATCTTTAGCTTTTAACGTGCTCGTGAACGTACACGTTCACGAGCACGAGCACGCAAACGGCGGATCAAACAAATTCGCCCCATCCGTGTCCCGTCAGGACCCGAAAGGCGTTCTGCCGCGTTTGCGACCTTCCGTCAGCAGCAGTTTTGCTTCCGCTGCCTGGATACGTGCTTCCTGTTCGGTTTTCCTTTTTGCGGCAGCCGCCAGTTTGACCACCAGATCCTCGAAGTCGGCCGGTTTCAGTACGTAATCAAAAGCGCCCAGTTTCATGCCGTCCACCGCTGTTTCAATGGTACCGTGGCCGGTGAGCATAATAACTTCCACCAGGGGAAACGCTTTCTTGATTTCTATCAGGGTTTCAATACCGTCCATTCCGGCCATTTTAATGTCCAGAATCACGACATCCATCTCCTTTTCAGACAGACATTCAAGGCATTGTTTTCCACTGAAGGCCCCTGTCACATCATGACCCTTTTCCTTAAGACTCAGCAACAGCATTTCGACAAATTTTTCCTCATCATCGACAATCAAAACCCGGGTTGGAATATTAAGCATACTCTATCTCCTTTTATCTGTTGTTAAACTGATTGATATACCACTTTCATTTTTTCTCAACGACATTGTTATGCGGCAACGCCACCTTAAATTCTGCCCCCTTGCCCAGATGACTTTCCACCTGTATCTCCCCACCAAGCCGGTCGACAATACTGCGCGTCACGTAAAGGCCCAGACCGGTTCCCTGCCCCGGATTTTTAGTGCTGAAAAAAGGTTCAAAAATTCGGGTTAAATTTTCTCCGGGAATGCCCATACCCGTATCTTTAACCGTAAAAATGACGGTTGCCGCAGACAATGCAACGCTGATGGAGACAATCCCTTCATCCCTTATGGCGTGAATGGCATTGCCCACGAGATTTATCAGCACCTGCCGCAATTGGGATGGATCGCTCCAGATATTTTCAATGGCCGGATCGACCTGCTGCACCACCTCTATTTTTTTAGAACCGATATCAGCAGCCGTCAATTCAACGGCTTCCCTGACCAGAGCACTGACGTTGATTTCAGCGTGCACTGCTTTGCTTTTTTGTACCGAAGCAAGCAATTGATGGGTAATGTTACGGGCCCGGTTAATGGCCGCCTCAATCTCAGCAAGCCCCTTTTCAATATCGGCCCTTCGGGGCATGACGGCCATCTCCTCTTTTGCCAGAATCAATTTAAGCCAGGCAATGGACTGTTTGGCAATGGCCAGGGGGTTGTTGATTTCATGGGCCACTCCCGTGGCCTGGGTACCGAAAGCAGCGAGCCGTTCGGTGGCAATCATCCGCTCCTGCATGCGGGCCCGGTATTCGATTTCCCTTTGTTTTTTGACCCCTTGCCGCACCTTATCAAAGGCCTGCCCGATCTTGTTGACCAGGTGTTCAATTTCAACCGGTTTACTCAAATAATCAAAGGCCCCGGTCTTGATGCCGTCAACGCCGTCTTTCGTTGTCGCCTGGCCGGTCAGCAGGATGACTTCCGTAGCGGGATGCGCTTTCTTTATCCTGTCAAGGGTTATTATCCCACCCATGCCCGGCATTTTAACATCCAGCACCACCACGTCCATGGGGTGTTTCTCAAGCACAGCCAGGCAATCCTCCCCTGAAACGGCCTGCCGGGCCTCGATGTTTCTGTTGGCCAGCAACCTGGCGATATTGTTTCGATAGACATCTTCGTCATCGACGATCAACAGACGTAGATTTTTCATCACAAATGTCCCTTTATTCAGGTTATTTAGGTAGAAGGGGTTTAGACTGAAGGCTAAAAGAATTCTCCCTATTTTAATAGCTGCCTTCTACCTTCAGCCTTCTACCTTCTACCTTCTACCTAAAAACCTAAACCTTGAACTCATCGGCACCAACACCGGTTTCCTTCATCAATCGATGCAGATACTGGCGTTGAATGCCGGCTGCTTCAGCGGCCCGGCTGATATTGCCGCCGGTACGTTCCAGAAGATACCGGATGTATTTTGAATGAAACTGCTGGATCATTTCATCCTTGGCGTCCTTAAAACACATCTCCGAGACTTCCGGGGCCATGGTGGAAAAAAAGGAAGACTGCTCGCTGTCCATGGACAAATCCCGCAACCCAAGGGTATCTGAACGGCAATAAATAACACCCCGTTCAATCAAATTTTCCAACTCCCTGACATTTCCCGGATATTGATAAGAAACCAGGGCCTGCATGGCCGCCGGTGAAAATTCATTTATTTTTTTGCCGTTAATTTTGCCGTACTTGTTCAAAAAGTGATGGGCCAGAAGGGGAATATCCCGCTTTCGTTCCCTCAATTCGGGCAGTTTGAAACGAATGACATTTAACCTGTAATACAGGTCTTCACGAAAAGTTTTAGCTTGAATATTTTCCCGCAGGTCATGATTTGTGGCGGCGATAAACCTGAGATCAGCCTTTTTGGTGATGATACTGCCCACCGGCTTATATTCCCCTTCCTGCAAAAGCCGGAGAAGTTTGGTCTGCATCTGGGGGCTCAGATCGCCGATTTCGTCCAGAAACAAAGTGCCTTCGTGGGCTTCCTCCACCAACCCTTTCTTGTCTTTCCAGGCCCCGGTAAAAGCCCCCCGGACATGTCCGAAGAGTTCGCTCTCAATCACATTTTCAGGAATTGCCGTACAGTTTACCGTTACCAGTTTATGATCCTTGCGCTGGCTGCCATGATGAATGGCACGGGCCACCAGTTCCTTGCCCGTCCCGCTAAGACCGGTAATCAAAACAGTTCCCATGGTCGGTGCAACCTGCCTCACCCGCTCGAAAATTTCCTTCATTACCGGGGTTCCGCCGATCATGGTCTCAGATTCATCTTTTTGAATCAATGCCTGCTTAAGGGCTCTATTTTCCCTGATCAGCGTCTGCCATTGCATGACCTTCTCAATGGTCAACAGTATCCGTTCCCGCCGAAACGGCTTGGTAATATAATCATAAGCCCCTTTCCGCGTCGCCTCCACAGCCGTTTCAATGGTACCGTAGGCCGTCATGACCACCACAGACACATCCGGTTTTATTTTTTTCAACTGTTCAAGTAACTGAATACCATCCATTTTCGGCATCTTCAGATCGGTTATCACCATATCAAACACCTGGTTTTTAAAAAGATCCAACGCTTTGAGGGGGTTGATTTCAATGGTCACCTCATGATCGGTATCTTCTGTGATAATTCGTCTGAGCAGAACCAGCATATCTTTTTCATCATCCACGATGAGTATTTTATCGCCCATTATCACTCCTGTTTTACGTTGACCCGGTGTAACCATTCACCGGGTTATAACGCCCGTTTTACTGCAACCTATCAAACTGTAAGCGTTTATTTCATCTTGACCAGCTTAACGGTAAAAGTTGTACCGCTGGGTTCTCCGGACGGTTGGGCCACCTGGCTCACGCAATGAATGGATCCGCCGAATTTATTGACAATACCGTAACTGACAAACAGTCCCAATCCGGTGCCCTCACCTTCGGGCTTGGTTGTAAAAAACGGTTCATAGATATGATCCATGTCTTTGGCCCTGATGCCCTGCCCATTGTCCTTGAATGCCACCATCACCCGCTCCCGCTTCTGCCTTGTTGTAATGGTCAGGCATCCGCCATGGGGCATGGCACCCATGGCATTGTTAATTAAATTCAAAAAAACCTGCTGAAGTTGCCGTGTATCCCCTCTGACCATGGTTAATTTTTCCGCCAGATCCACTTTAAGTTCGATCTGTTTCATATCCAGGGAGTGCTTGACCACCTTGATAATTTCACTCAGGCACAAATTTAAATCCGAATATTCGGTAATGTCCTTTCCGATCCGTGCAAAACTCAATAGATTTTCAACCACCTGTTTGCAGTGCAGCCCCTGCCGTTCAATGGTCTTCAGGTCTTCATACTCCTGGGAGTTTTTTGCTTTTTTTCGAATCAACAAATCACTGAACCCGAGAATCACCCCCAGCGGGTTATTGATCTCATGGGCCACACCTGCGGCAAGGGTCCCTAAAGATGCCAGTTTTTCAGTATTGACCAGTTGCCGCTCCAGATTTTTGTTTTCGGTAATATCCCGGGCAATGCACAGAATGGAACTGATCTCACCGCTTTTATCCTTGATGGGCATAAAATTCGAGTTCAGCCATACCTGGTTTTCACCGGTTCGAATTTCTATCTCATCGCGGACACTCTTGCCGAATCGATACACCAGATTTACCAGCTTGAGCTGCTTTTCCGCAGCCGTACCGGGCAGTAACCCGGAGATACTCCGGCCGATAAACTCTTCCGGCCGGCCCCCAAAAAAATTGGCTGTAAATGTATTCATGGAGAGAAAACACCCCTTGGGGTCCACCGTAAAAATAAAATCCTCGGCACTTTCCACCAGAGAACGGTATTTCCCCTCGGACCGTTTCAGTTCATCGGTACGCTGGTCTATTTTTTGTTCCAGAATATTCGACCACCGAATCTCAAACAATAAAATACCACCGCCCGCCAGCATAATAATGAGGATAACCAGTCCATGCAGCAGAATCTGTCGGCGGTATCCCTCCCTGACGGCCCCTTCAATCTCCGAAACAGGGGCCACCACGGCCACGGACCATCTTTGCGGCGGATTTACCGAAATGGTAACCGGGTGATACGCAATCAGTTTTTTGATCTCTCCGGTAATCCCGCGATGCCAGCCCGAGGTATACACCCCAGCGCCTTCCCCGCCCTTGAGCATCATCTCTTTCTGGATATGATTGATGGATCGATACAAAAACCGGGCATCTTCCTTTTTTCTTACGGTAAAGGCATTTTCACCAATAAAGCCGGATTTGGGATGAAACAGAAAAAACCCTTTTTGATCCATCAGCCAGGCGTAACCGGTTTTTCCGGATCGGATTTTATTGATGAAAGGGTTCAAAAACCAGGATAGATTAATATGAAAAACAAGCAGCCTGGGCGTATTTCCGGCCAGTGCCAGGGCCATGAACAGACGTAAACCGGAAGATTGTATCAACGGTGGTGAAATCCATACCGAATGATGATCATCCATGTCAAGCAAAGAAAATTTATCTTTTATGCAGGTGCCCGTGCCTTCTTCCCACCAGTGCCGATACGGTATGAAGATAAGGCTCCGGCGCTTTTCCAGGTCAACGATTTCTATCTTTCGGACCCCGCTTTCCAGAATCCGGTCAAAACTTTGCCGGACGATTTTAACCATTTCAACGGATTCGGGCATTTGTGCCGCGATATCTTCCCCGGCAAGAATCATCTCCTTTTCCAGCCGATGCAGCTCTTTTTCAATCAAGTGCGCGATATGACCGGCGATGACCAGTTGCTCTTCATTGAACTGTTTGGCCACGGTTTCCCGCATGGCCCTTTCAGACCAGAGTCCCATGAGGATGGATAGGGCCAGCAGGATAAAGGCCGCCAGAGCTATAACGACAATAAGCTTTTTATTGATTTGCAATGGGCCGACTTTTTTTCCCCCTGAATCAGATAAAAAAAAACTTTTTTTTAAAAATTCAGCCATGGCATACCCGTCCGGGCACCAACCCCATCCTGCCCGGTTTTACGCAACGATATTGCCGCCCATTAGAAATCATCATCCAGGACCTTGCTGGGATACCGAATCAATTCCTGAATTTTAGCATTCCTGATTTTCTTGTCATGGATATCTTTCTTTTCAAAAGCCGAGGCCATTTTGATCAGCAGCTCTTCAAATTTCATGGGCTTGAGCAGATAATCAAAGGCCCCTAATTTCATCCCTTCGATACTGGTTTCCACCGACGCATGTCCGGTGAGCAAAATCACCTCGGCAAGGGGTTGAATCTTCTTGATCTCCCGCAATGTCTCAATACCATCCATCCCCCCGGGCATTTTGACATCCAGCAAGACCACATCAAACAATTTTTCATTTAACGTTTCAATGGCAGCTTCACCCGTGGTGACCCCCTCGGTGTCAATTTTTCTCTTTTGCAGCCGTTTGACAATGGTTTCCAGAAAATCGACCTCATCATCCACCACCAGTACTCTGAACATATTCATTTTCCCACCTCCCGTTGATCTAAATCGGATAAATCGGCGTTGTTGAAAACAGTGGACGCCGCAAATAACAAATTACAAGCACCAAATGACAAATAAACCACAAATTTCGGTATTAAGCGCCTAAGCTTTTCCCGAGACCTTGCTCGGGAAAAGAGGTCCCTTGGGACAGCTGGTATTAACCATGAATTCCAAGTTTGACTCTATTCTCAATTACTTGGAGAGTACTCAAAACTATTTTTTACCATGAAGGTCAGGAAGACCATGAAGAAATCATTATGTTGTCCTTCATGCCCTTCCTGTCCTTCATGGTAGATCAAATTAGGGCTTGACCATCGACAAAAAATTATCGTAGCCAATGTTGAAGCCAAACCAGATCCTCCAAAAATCATCACTTTTTTTCAGGCAAAACAAGAGGGAGTTTTATCGTAAAAACCGCCCCGCCCTGCTCTGCCGTGCCGACTGTGATTGAGCCCCCGAGTTTTTCGATAATACTGAAGCTGATCGTCAGCCCCAGACCGGTGCCCTTCCCTGTGGCCTTGGTGGTAAAAAAAGGATCAAAGATCTTTTTTTGATATTCATCGGAAATGCCCGGCCCGTTATCCGCTATTTTGATCACAACGCTTTGATTTTCCACAAGGGTCGTAATTTCCACAAGGCCGTCTTTTTCAATGGCGTCCACCGCATTGTTGATCAAATTGAGAAACACCTGCTGCAATTGAGACTGATCGCTTGCAATAACCGGCAAATCCGGCATCAGGTGTTTCTGTATACGGATATTATGGCCCAGGGCGTGATTTTCCAGCAATGAAAGGGTTTGTTCAAGAACGGCATTAATATCCACATCATCCAGGTGCGGTTCCATCCGGCGGGCAAATCCCAGCATGTTATGGGTTATTTTCCGGGCCCGCTCCACATGCGCTTGGATTTTTTCCACAGAGGTCACATATTCTTTCAGATTTTCACTCTGCTGAAAATCCTCCTCCGACAACAGGTCCATCATCCAGCCGGCCTTTTCGCCGATGACCGCCAGGGGGTTGTTGATTTCATGGGCAATCCCCGTGGCCATCTTGCCAAGGGCCGCCAATTTATCGGTCTGAATCAATTGAGCGTTGAGCTTGTTCATCTCCGCATCGGCATCTTCCAGGTGCCGGACCACCATATTGGTGGTCAATACAGTGGTCATAATAATGCCCAGGCACCCCAGCACAATGATCAATATCTCCGTGTTCCGCGAGGCGAGCAGCCCCCCCATGCCGCTGCAGGATTCCTGGCTGATGATCAGGAGCCAGGAATTATTTTTCAGCCATGCCCCGGCGTAAAATTTCTTTTGACCGTCTTTGCCGATATCACTGACAACAGTGGTTCCCTCTCCAAATTTTTTGACGTCCAGATCCGTTTTTTCTAGGATCGTTCCATGAAACCGGGGCCGTGTTTCAATAATGCCCTGCCTGTTGATGATAAACGCATCGCCGGAACTGCCGGACTGCCCGGTTCGAACAAGGCTGTTAAACACTTCCGAATCAATGGTGGCCCTGAGTATCCAGCTCTTATTGCCCCATCGCCCTCTGACAGCGATAATAAAATGCGGCAATTGACGAAACCCCATGTAAACATCGCTGATATACCGGCCCTTGCTCATCACCTCCTTGAACCAGGGCTCGCCATAATAATTCAAGCCCTCGAGCTTAAAAGGGCCGCCATAGGCCAGATGCTGACCGGTATCGCTGATAATACCCAGATCCACAAACCCCAGGCCGTCGGAACGCCGGTTAAGCACTTCAAACAGGTGCATGAAATTTTCAGGCTGTTGCAACTGTTCAAGGGACTGGGTATCAACAATGGTGGACAGGATAGTCGTGCGCTCTCTGAGAAACACATCAATGGCGTGTGACTGGGACCGGGCCAATTGACGGATCTGACCTTCGATCCGTTCTTCGCATACTTTCGCAAACTGATGGTAGATCATACCCCCTAAAAACACAAGGGGGGCAATGGCCACAATCAGCGTGGCCAAAATAATCTTGCGCCGCAGCCGTTTATACATCAATGCCTTCATCCGTTTGGTATCCTGCTTTTATAACACGGTTAAAACGACAAAAACCGCCAATAGCCAAAAACACCCCACCCCCAAAGCACCAGCCAGGCCAGCACCGTCACCGGCAGACCGAATTTAACAAAATCCATCACTTCCAGCAACCGCTCTCCGGTTTCAGGGTCCCGTCCCATGCCGAAACAGATGGCATTGTTGGGGGTGCCCACCACCAGAAAATTAGCAAATGAGGAGGAAAAAGAGGTAATCAGTCCGACTTTCCAGACACTGACATTGGCCAGTGTGGCCATGGGAAGAACAATGGGGCCCAAGGCCGCCACCGTGGCACCATCGCTCATAAAATTGGTCATGATGCCGGTGAGCAGGCTGACCCCCACCACCAGACCGTCTCCCTGGGTCAAAAAACCGGGCAGCAACCCCACAAAGCTATTGGCCAGCCAGAGCGCCCCACCGGTGAACTTAAGGCCGACCCCCATGGCACAGGCCGCGGCATACAGCCCCACAACATCAAAGGCCACCCCATCCTGAATATCTTCCCACCGGACAATACCACATAAAAACATGGCCATCACCGCATAAAGGGTGGGTCCGCCCAATCCGGCCTCTTCACCCAATACAATCCAGCCGATGATCAAAAGAACCAGAATAACGGCCATCATGGCTTCCCGGCCCCCGAATTTCGGCATATTTTCCACTTCTGCCCGAACGATTTCACTCGGGTTCATGCCTTTGACCTGGAACTTGGGTTTACAGCGCAGGTACATGTAGGCCCCGATGACCACCGACATGAGGGGCACAAACGGCATACCGATTTTCATCCATTCCAGAAAACTGATGGGCGCACCGTATTCCATGAGATACCCCACCATGATGGCGTTCCGACCCCCGGCCGCCGGTGATCCGGGACCGCCATGGTTCGCTGCAAAGCAGACGCCCAGCAACAAAAAAATCGCCAGGGCGCGATCTTTTTTGACACCGTACATTTTGCAGGTGACCTTGTAGATACCCATGAGAACCGGAATCAGCAGGGCCACCAGGGCATGCTCGGACAAAAACCCCGCCGAAATGGACAGCATGGGCAGAAAAATAAAGGCAAACGCTTTGGCACTCTTGATCCGACTCAACAGAATCAACCCGATCCGCTTGTCCAGCCCGGTTTTGGCCACCCCCACGGCCACGGCCAGAATACCGAAAATAAAAAATACGGCATCCTTCATATAGGCCCGGGAAATTTCGTTCACCGGTAAAATACAGAAAAGGTACAACATCACCCCCACCATAATATCGGTGGCCCCTAAGGGCAAGGCCTCGGTGCCCCATAAAAAGGCGGCCAGAAATAAAATGGCCACCATGACCTTGGCCAGATGGGCCACCTCTTCACGGCCCATCAGCTTCTCCTTGTTCGACGCCGCTGACGCGGATTGGCGCTCCTTTTCCACTTTAAATGCGGCCGGCCTTAACTTCTGATTCACTGTGTCTGTGATGGTTTCGCAGTTCCGGCCCAGTTGATATCCCGGCGGGTTGGCCATTCCCACCATATCGAGCATGCTTTTCGGTGTGGGCGCCAGCACAAGGGCCATGAACACCACGGCGGCGCTGATGAACAAAAGGGGCTTATAGCCCGGCCGGCTCTTTAATATCCAGACCCGTTTCGGTCTTCCGGTAACTGCTGTATGAACTGACATCTACCCTCCTTACGCATTTACGTCCACTATCAACTTTAAAATATGGCATCCTTTACATTTCTCGTTTACAGTCTTTGTAAAAAAAATCAGGTATGTACGAACAGGTTTTTTGGCTGTAATTTGCGGTTTTCCGTGTTTCTTTGCATCGGGCCGTACATGCTTGCGGCATCATAAACCATCTTGTTTTTCAATTGCTCAACCTCCTTGATTTTCTCCCGACACCCGATTCTTATCCAGAATCCCGCAAATCACAGCCAGTGGTTACCGGTCTTGTTTTTCCGACGCGTTGATAATTTCTCGGGGGGATTTGCTCAGATGACGCATGCGGGCCACCCGGATTTTCTCTTCTATATTCTGTCTTTTGGCATAGGCATCTTCGGCCTTGCTGATGATTTCTTCAATATCCACAGGCTTCATCAGATAATCCGTGGCACCTGATTTCAATCCGTCTATGGCGGATTCAACCGTTGCATGACCCGTCAGCATGATGACCTCGATCATGGGGAACTGTCGTTTGATCTCTTTTAATGTGGCCAGGCCGTCCATACCCGGCATTTTCACATCAAGAATCACCACATGGGCCTTCTCGATTCTTAACCGATCCAGGGCCTCGGCGCCGCCGGATGCCGTCAGGACGTCGTACCCTTTGCGGGCCAGAAGTTTTTGAGTGGTCTTGAGATATCTTTCCTCATCGTCAACCAGCATCATTTTCATGGCTTCCATTTTTTCTCCTCATTATCTTTTTTGTTGTCACCGGGTATGATGGCCCATTTCCGGTCCTCCGGAAACCCGCGTAAAGAACAGACGGAATCAGGGCATGGACCATTGACTGCTTTGCTAAAGAGCAAGCTCTATGCCAATATCAAAACAAGCCTATGAACATGGTTTAAACGCCATATATAAGGGTATTGGCTGTTACCCTGAAGATATAAAACGGTATTTTCGGTGATGGGGTTTGTCGATAATTTTTACAAGGTGTAAAGCGGCGTTCACCTGAAAGACCGGCGGCGTTGTGAAGGATGGGAATTATGATTCATTCATACTGTATGGGGCCTCAAGCATGGACGGAATCATGGTTTGAATATCTTTTTTTATTTTGTTGCGATAATACCCCACGGTATCTGCATTGGCCATGATGGCATCCAGTTGGCGGGTGTGGAGTGTCAAATAACCCAGAATTTTCAGACAATCCTGCATATGCCCCATGGGAAATCCCTCAACCCTGGCAATGAGGTGGTCCTCTTTCACGTCGGCCCTGAAGCCATAGTCCTGAAGAATGTCTTTTATGAAATGGACCCGCTTTAACCGCCGGTGATCATCGGCCGCCCCGCCTTTGAACTGAAAGCTGATATAATTTTCCACTACCCGTTTACTGATCAGGGCCTCCATGGTTGAAAAATGATATCCCAACCGCGAACTGAGGGTACAAAAGTTTTTTGAAATCATAAAATAGTTCCGGTCGGCAAACCGGGACCTGACCCCGGAATTCAATGCCGGGTTAACGGTGGATTGAAACATGACCGACATCAAGCCCTTACCATCGATGCCCGGGGGGCCATCCCAGGGAACGGCGGCAAATCCTTCCCAGAAGGAGAGCATGGGAATCGATACGATATTGTCCAGGCGTACATATTTTCCCCGGACTTCTTCCCTGAATCCATCATCCAGGTTGAGCACCCACCATTGCATGGGCACATTGTAATACAGCTGTTTACTCGATCGTTCCAGAAAGTCGTGTTCCCGTCCGAAATTGAACATTTCTTGTACGGCTTTTTCATGAATAAAACGGGTAATATCATGAAATGTAAGGCACCTGGAGGGTATGAAATCGGTGGCATCCGGATCGAGCAAATGTAACGGCACAATCCAGCGACCGGCTTCCTGCAGAATCCGGTATACGGGGCTGCCGGCCATAAAATTCCGTTTGGGGGATGGTGGTCCGAGAATTGAATCTATCCGGCCCTGATAGACCGTACAACCGTCGGCATCCACTGTAACCAGGTCGCCATTTTGCATCCGGTCCATTATGCCGCTGATACCGAAAAGTGCCGGCACTTGAAATTCTCTGGCCACATTGGCAAGGTGTCCGGCAAAACCGCCCTGTTCCGTCACCACGGCAGCGGCCCGGTTTAAAAGAGATGCCCAGCGCGGGAGGGCCTGGCGCGTTACCAGAACACCGCCCTGGGGGAACCCCAGCATATCTCCGCCCTTGTCCGCATAAAAAACCTTTCCGCAGGCAACCCCCGGACTCGCGGTGATGCCCCCCCGGCTGATGATGGTTTTGCCATCCACTGTAATCGATACCGGGGGCACCCTTTTTGTAACTGTCTCGATCTGCTGCAACGGCCGACACTGCAAAATAAAGATAGTGCCGTCGGCATCGATGGCCCACTCGATATCCTGGGGTCGATGGTAGTAGGCTTCAAGATCAAGGGCGATCCGTGCCAGTTGAAGCACCTGTCCTTCCGTGACCGATGGCTGATCCCGCAACGGGCCTGCCAGTTCAAACCGGCAGACGCCTTCGGTGGGATGACAGACATATTTTCGATTCTTTTGACGTATCTCCCGATTGATAATCTTTAAAGGGGCTTTTCTGGAAACAACAAAAATGTCACAGGTATCGCTACCGTCAACCACGGATTTAGGCAAGCCCCAGACAGCATTGACAAAGATGGTATCATCGCGCCTATCCACTGGATTGCTCGAATAAATGACACCACCGGCCTGGGCAGCCACCATGGTCATACAGCCGACACACATGGAGATGTCCTCATCCCTGAACCCCCTGTTCAACCGGTAGGATATGGCTGCCAGGCTGTATTTGCTGGCAAGGATCTCCTTGTACGCCTGAAAAAGAGTGTCAACACCGACATTCAATTCTGATCGATACTGACCGGCAAAAGAACTCCCGGCCACATCCTCGCCCAGAGCGCTGCTCCTCAATGCCGCCGTCACCGGCTTACCGTCCCTGGTTTCCATCCGCTCCCAGGCGTCCATGATGGCCCGTGAAAGATCGTCAGGTACTTTGGACCGGATAATCAACTGCTGGAGCTCAGCGCTCAGCGTATACAGTGCCTCGATATTGGCCGCATCGGCGGACTGGATTCGCCGATGAATTTCCGCCTGGAGATCATTGTATTCGACAAAGTATCGAAAGGCCGCCGCGGTAATGGCAAACCCGGTGGGAATGTTGATATCCACATGTTTTCTCAGTTCACCGAGGTTGGCCATCTTGCTGCCCACAAGATCCGCCATCTGACTGTCAATGTCCTCCAGAGCGATAACCCGTCTCTGGTCTGCGGTGTCCCCCTTCCATACCAGCAGACCGTCTATCCGGCTTTGAATCTCATTAAACCGGCCGGTGAGTGCATCATATTTTCCAGGAGCCAGTCTGGCCAGGTTGGTGATCATACGAAATACATTGACGGAAACCGCCGTACAATTGGCCCGGATATAAGACATGCCAAAGGGTCTTTCGCCGGAAAGCATCTTTTCGATATCCGCCATAATTTCAAGCGACTTGTTGTTTGCACTCAGCAGCAGTTTGAAATGATGATAGCGCCGTTTGAAATCAACCCTCAGCGCTTCCACTGCTTCAATGGTTTTTTTCTCCTTTTTTGGAAAAAATTTTTTTAAAATATCGGACAATCCACCCATTTTTCGTATCATTCCTAAACCGGATAATCTAAAAACAACAAATCATTGCCTGCCATCGTGGCATGATCTTACATTTAAAAAAGGCCAAAGGTCAAATGACGTTTCGCCATGCCTTCAGCCTTTATTAAATAAATACAGGTGTCGCTCTGTTTCATGGGGACAAATTGATTTGATAACGCCCCGGGCCCTTTTACCCGGAAGCCCGAAACGGTCACAAGGCTCAGTGTTCCAACTTCATCCCCCATCCTTCGAACAGAAACAAAATGGAAAAACCATACCAGAGGGTATAGGCGATATAAAAAAGAAGGGAAAAAATAACGATCCCCAAGCGCTCGGATATCTTCTGGGGCTCAATCGTATAATAATTATAGGAACATTCCACCGCTTTTTTGAGAACCTGGGCAACCATCTTGGCTTCGGCAAATTTTTTCTGCCGTTGCAACTCTTTTTCCCCTGCTTTCAAAGCCCTGTGCCAGTTGTACAGGACCCGGCGTTCATCATATCCATATTTGTCTGAAATAGACGACCCCTTATTAAAATACATGGCATCGGCATCGGCAAGGCAGTTTGCCAGGATCTTTGCCAGATCCCCCGAGACCTTTAATCGATCTTTGTTCACATTCACCAGACCGCCCCCCTTCATAAACAACAGCCCGGTCTGTTCGGCGGTAATACCATCGACCATGGGCAGGGTCATATTGACAACGGTGCCGGAAAAAACCTCGGTTTCTTTTTTAATTTTGGGAATATAGTAGGCGGATCCCTTGGAAATGGAATTGTACAGGGAATCCGAATATTCCATTGCATTATGACCATCTATAACAGGCATAAACATGATGGCCAGCACGATGAAAAATCCGGCCAGCATGACAAATCCGCCGTAAAATTCTTTTTTTTTGGCTATCATGATTTCACCTCCCCGCCTTTCAGTACGCTGATATTTTTAATAAATGTCCCGATAACCCATATCCCGAATCCACCGATGACGATAAAAAAAGCCCAGACGCCGACGGTTTCAAGAACTGATCCGACCCCCTTTGAAATCGGTATAACCCCCATCTCACCCAATTTGGCCGGCAGTGCAAAAATCCGGTTGACAAACCCGGCCAGGACCGCCATGGCATAAAACCCTCGAATCGTAATGCCCGGAACAACTTTTGTCACCATGGCGCCGATTTGGATTCCCAGTAAAGATCCCAGCAGCATGCCCATGGCCAGGGTATAAAAAATAAACCCGTAAATGGCATACTGGCTGATGGCTGCATAGCCGGCTGTAAAAATAATCTGAAAAATATCGGTGCCCACGGTGGTCATTGAAGAGACACCCAGGACATAAACGAATATGGGAAAGGTCAAAAAACCACCCCCCACGCCCATGATACCGGCCGCCATACCCACCAGTGCGCCGGAAAGGACCAGAAAAATCCATGAAATGGCCCGTCCACTGGGTGTCAGGTCATAATCAAACTTGATCATGGGCGGCACCTTGATACCTTGAAGTTTTTTGGGCAAATTCCCCATTTCGGCACCTTCGCTTTTGCCGCCGTGGGCATCTCCGACATCACCGCTTTTTTTGGCCTTTAAAAAATCAAATAATGCATACGATCCCAAAAATCCAAGCATCAACGCATAAATGGTGGTAATAAAGGCATCACTTAAAACCGGATTGATTTCATACAGAATTCGATTGATCATTCCGCCCACCGTGGCACCGAGAATGGCACCGATCAAAAAAACAAACGCCAGGGCCGTGGAGATGTTACCCAGCTTGCGGTGAATCACACTGCCCATAATCGCCTTTGCAAAGATATGAAACAGATCGGTACCCACCGCCAGTATACCCTTTATACCGGCACTCATCAGGGCCGGTGCAATCACAAATCCGCCGCCGGCACCGATGCAGCCGGTAATGAGACCGGCACCCACCCCGATGAGAATGGACACGATAAATATACCTGAGCTGTAAAAGGCCGGGCTGTAGGCTTTTTTACCGCCCAGCAGTTTTGGCAATGCGTCACTGATCTGATCGGCAAAGGCAACACCCCCTAAAATGATCGGAATAAGCAATAAGCCGAGGATCACAAGCCGTTTACGGTCACGAAGAATAATATTTGAATTATCGATCTCCCAGTGGGCAAGGGATGTGGCACCCATCATCATGAACTGACCCCATTGTTTAAAGAAATTCATTGTGACACCGCTCCTTATTTAATGAATCGTTAACTGTTATCCACCCGAGAAAAATCAGTTTCAAGATTGTGACTTTCGGTCATCACCTGATCACGGATTTTATTTTTTCTATTTTCTTTTCCTGCAACGCTTTGTTCTGGCAGGCATCCTGAACCTTATAGAGCAGTTCATCGATATCCATGGGTTTCATGAGATAATCAAAAGCACCGAGGTCCATGCCCTGAATCGCCACCTCCATGCTGGCATGACCGGTGAGCATGATCACCTCAATCAGCGGATACCGTTTCTTGATCTCCCTGAGCACCTCTATCCCGTCCATGCCCGGCATCCTCACGTCCAGCACCACGACATCAACCGGGTTGTGCTCCAGAAAAGAAAGGGCCTCATCTCCGTTTGCAGCGCCAAAAGCCCCAGATACCCGTTTTTTCATGCGCTTCAAAAGCGTTTGCAAAAATTCGGTTTCATCATCGACAAAAAGGATGCTGAAATTTTCCAAACCATCACCTCCCCTGACCAGCAGCCGCACTTACCTTCCGAACCAGTTCTTCCAGATCACATGGCTTTGTCAAATAATCAAAAGCCCCGCACTTTATGCCTTCCTTGGCGGCTTCTTCCGACCCGTGCCCGGTCAGCATAATAACCGGCATGTCAGGAACCATTTTCTTGAATATGGTCAAAATCTCAATGCCATCCATATCTTCCAGTTTCAAATCCACCAGGGCAACATCAAAATCCTGGCGACGCAGAATCTGAATGCCATCAATACCACTGAATGATTTGACGACATCGACGCCTCTTTTGCCCAATCGTTTCGCCATGATATTAACAAAACCTTCTTCATCATCCACCATTAGGAGTTTAATGCGGGGATTTGAGACTATTTTGTTTTTTTTCATTTAATTTTCCTAAGCACGTCGGGAAGTGATCTCTTTTACACGGGCCTCAATTATTTTCTCTTCCTGTTTTCTTTTCTTGGCCGCAGCTTCACCCACCTTGGCGACCAGGACATCCATCTCACAGGGCTTCATTAAATAATCAAAAGCGCCCATTTTCATACCATCAATCCCTGATTCAACGGTGGCATGACCGGTGAGCATAATCACCTCCACCAGTGGATATCGCTTTCTGATCTCCTGAAGGGTTTCCATGCCGTCCATTCCCGGCATCTTGACATCCAGAATAACAACTTCGATGGATCGTTTTTCTTTAAGAAGATCAAGGGCCTCGGAACCGCTGTGAGCCGCAAGAATATCAAGATCCCTTTTAATCAGGCGCTTGGTCATGGTTTCAACAAAAGGAACCTCATCGTCCACCAAAAGCACATTTGCAAAAGACATATTTTCCTCCTTTTATATTGGCATTTGGATTTCATGCCGCCACCGTTATTTAAACTTCATTCAGCAAAACAAAGAAAGGATAAGGGCCGGCGCATTCCATCGTTTCAGTGATTCACCGTACTGAAGTAAAAATACCTACTCAGCTGCCACCGGCAGACTAAGGGTAAACGTCGTTCCCTGGTCAGGCATGCTCTGGACATCTATCTTGCCGCCCATTCTGTTTATAATACCATAACAGATAGACAGGCCAAGGCCCGTTCCCTTGCCAACCATTTTCGTGGTAAAAAAGGGGTCAAAAATACGGGCCAAATTTGCTTTTGGAATACCGGGTCCATTATCCGCCAGACGAATCTCAATTAAATCCCCATTTTGCTGGGCCGTTATGTTAATTTCCCCTCCCTTTTTGTCCATGGCATCCAGTGCATTGTTGATCAGGTTGAGAAACACCTGCTGCATCTCCGATTCCGAGCCTCGTATGGCCGGCAGGTTTTCCCCCAGGCGGGTCTTAATGGTGACATTACTATATTTGGCCCGCTGGGAAGAAAGGCTCACCACATCTTCAATCATTTCACTGATAACAATATTATGGACCCTTGAATCTGTTTTGCGGGCGAAACTCAGCAATTTATATGTAATCGCCTTACAGCGTTTCCCCTGGGTATTGATCTGTTTCAAGGCTCTTTCAAACTCGGTAAGGTTTTCACTGGCATGGAATTCCTCCTCTTCCAGCAGATCCTGAATCCATCCGGCCTCTTCCACCATAATGGCCACCGGGTTGTTGATCTCATGGGCAATACCCGCGGCCAGTTCTCCCACGGATGCCAGTTTTCCGGTCTCGATGACCTGCTGGTTCATCATTTCTTTTTCATTATCCGCTATTCTAAGTCGACGCACCATGCGCCTGGACAGAAAAAAGGCCATGAAAATGAGCCCCGCACCCCCGGCACAAAAAATGGAACCAGCAATTTTTTTGACCCGGTTAAATTCGGAGAAAGCATCGGTGTATACCTGCTTGTATACCAGAAGCCAGTCTTTATTTTTCAGAAAGGCTGCCACATAAATATTTTTCTGACCGTTACTGTCGAACCTTTCTTCGACTTTGATATCTTCCGCCAAGCCTTTGCTGCAATCAAGAAAATACCCGTAACATCCTGGTGTCGGTTCAAATTCAAAAGCCGGCTTGGTTTGCAATTCACCTTTCCGGTTCAAGATAAAGGCAAATCCGGTTTCCCCGATACGAATTTTTTCGACTAGATTGTTAAAGGCGACAAAATCGATGGTGGCGCGCAGAATCCATGGTTCACCATCATGTGTTTTTTTAACGGCAATAATAAAGTGCGGCAACCCTCGTAACCCCAGAAATACATCACTGATGACATACTCGCTGTTCATGGCCTGCTGGAACCAGGCCGTATTCGAATATAACGCCTTTCCCAGCATAAAGGGCCCGGCATACGCCACCTGGTTCCCCTGGGCATTGACCACCCCCAGATCAACAAATACCGCGCCATAATCCTTCTGAAGCAGGGCCAGTTTTTGCTCCAGAAACTGCTTATTCGACAATGTTTGAATTTCGTAAATCTCGGATAAAAATTTAATATCAGCCAGTTTTTCATTTAAAAAATCATTGATGTGCTGTTCGTGCTTATGGACCAGTTCCTTAAGATGGGCATATACCTTCACGTGATATGAAATCCGAAATTGATAATAAATAATACTGCTGACCAGAAAGACGGGAATAAAAGAAACGAGCAGTATCATCGCCATAAAATTTCGAGTCAATGATCGGTAATAATGGTCTGTCTTTTCGTTTTTTTTACCCAATTTCAACACCTTCAGACTATGCCTTAAACAGGTTGACCATGGAACACAAACCATCCACAGCTATTATGTATCTGTTTGAACCTCAATATTACTTTTCCCGCTGGGCACGAAAAGATACTGGCCCAGCATTTCCTTGACCACCGGCTTCAAATGCTCAATACTGTTTCCCCTTTTCTCTACAAAAATGACCCCGATCAAATCACCCACGGTTTTATCATAATCATCGGCAAAAGCATGAACAATAACCGGTAATGTCGGAATCCGATCCTGAAGTTTTTTAAGCAGCGTCATGCCGTCAATATCCGCAAAATCAGGATCAATCAGCAAAAGATCAAGGGGCTCATGTTCATATGCCATTTCAAGAACCTGTCGACCTCTTTCCGCCACTTTGACCCCATAGCCTTCGGCAGCCATTTCACGTTCAAGAAACTTTCTGACATGCGGATTTTTATCCGCAATTAATATGGTAAATTCCGATCCCACCCATCAATCCCTTTTAACACCGCCGGTATCATCAGAATATTTCCGAAGACCACCTGGTTTAAACCCATTTTTTCTCGGCTGGCACCGATTTCATGTGTATCAGGTCCCTGGCACACCTCTTTGAAAAAAACCATAAAAATCAGGTATTATTTGGGAACCGGCTTGATTTTCCATTAAGCAGGGAGTTTTCAGCGAAAATCGGCCCACCTTTTTGATTAATTTAAAATTTGCAACCCATATGCCAATTTTCTATATTGTCTTTAGATTTAGCCTATTTGATTTTTGCCCGGACGCATGCAGAGATAATTTGCCGTTTCAAAACAGGCAATTTCAATTTTGAAAGACAACCCGTTGAATTTAAAAAACCAAAGTAATAGCAAGCACTTTTGATATTTTTTGTGACCGAAAATATGATAAACAGGGCCTGTGGCCTGGTGGGATAAACTCAAAAACGATTTTCCAAAACCATTTCAATTATCTTGCTGTTTTCAGAGCGAATGTAGCCTATATGCAGTAACAGATGGGAATATCTGTCGATTTATTTTACAGGTTGTAAAGGGGGGGGCAAAGCACCCGCAAGACAGGCCCCCTTTTTTCCACGGGTTCTGGATCTTGCGTGATGCCTTTTAAAAAAAAGGATTACGACACTGAATTGTCACTGACGGAAGTTTTTAATTTCAAATTGTACTTATCGATCTTGGCATGCAGGGTAGGCCGGGAAATACCCAGGAGTTTCGCAGCTCTGGAACGATTCCCGTCAGCGATATTAAGGGCTTCGCTGATGACGATGCTGACAAATCGATCAACGCATGAATCAAACAGGGCGGGATTGTCTTCATCGGTCAGGGCACGGCGAACCCAGCTTTGAATTGCCAGGTCATGGGTTTCGGATTCTTTTTCCCGGTGAATGGTTTTTTTGCCCAGGGCCGACATAACATCCCGGGAACAAACAGGTGTACCGCGATTAAAGATCATTAGTTTCTGGATTATATTGGACAGTTCGCGAACATTCCCGGGCCAGTTGTAGCTGGCCAGCATCTGCCTGGCCTTTGAATCGATGCCGGGGTTGTCGACCCCGGTATCAAAGACAAAACGACGAATAAAATAATCCGTCAAAAGCGGTATATCGCTTACCCGCTCACAAAGCGCCGGCAACCGGAGGGTAACCACCTTCAGTCTGTAATAGAGGTCTTCCCTGAAGCGACCATCCTTCAGCGCCGTTTCCAGGTCCCGGTTGGTGGCGGCAATGATGCGGACATCCACGGGAATGGTTTCGCGCCCGCCGAGTCGTTCGATACTTCGCTCCTGTAACAACCGCAATATCTTGGCCTGGATCGAAAACGGCATATCGCCGATTTCATCTAAAAAAACAGTGCCGCCGTTGGCCTGTTCGATTTTACCCACCCGGCGTCGCACCGCACCGGTAAAGGCACCCTTTTCATATCCGAATAATTCACTTTCCAGCAGAGTCTCCGGAATGGCTACGCAATTAATGACCAGAAACGGTTTATCATGCCTGAGGCTGTGCTGATAGATGGCTCTGGCCGCGAGTTCTTTTCCGGTGCCGGATTCACCCCGAATGAGCACCGTGGCATCTGTGGGCGCAACCCGGCCGATGGCTTTGTACACATCCTGCATGGGCGGACTGCGACCGATAATGGCATCCTTGGTCGTATTATCGGGAATACCGTCCATATCCACCGGCGATCTCATGAATTTACCGGCGGCCAGGGCCTGTTGGATAATGCCCAGCATATCGGGAATATCAAAGGGTTTCAGGACATAGTCAAATGCCCCGATCTTGGTGGCTTCAATGGCGGTTTCAGTGGTGCCGAAGGCCGTCATGATAATAACGGGAAGTTTGGGTTCGATGGCGTGAATGGCTTTGAATGTTTCCAGCCCGTTCATCCCGGGCAGGCGCATATCAAGGATAACAAGGTCGGGCAATGCCTGCCTGACCTGTTCCAGGCCGGCCTCTCCCGATGCTGCGGACATGACATGGTATGCTTCCTCTTTCAGCAGTTTATCAAAGCTTTTACGCAGCTGGTCGTCATCGTCAATGATCAGAATGGTGCCCAAGGTCAACCTCCTTCACCGGCAGGGTAATGACAAATGTTGTCCCCTGACCGTTTTCGGAGATGAGATCAATCCATCCCCCGTGTTCCTCTATAATGCGACTGGCAATGGAAAGCCCCAGCCCGGTGCCCTCTTCCCGGGTCGTGAAAAACGGCTGCAACACCTTGTCCCGGATCGATTCGGGTATCCCCGGGCCGTCATCCATGACACGGATCACCGCCACCCGACTGAGGGGCCTGGCAAAGTTTTCTTCCTCATGAATAATGATTTTACCGCCGCCGGTCATGGCTTCGCAGGCATTGACCACCAGGTTGACCAGTACTTCTTTTAACTGCTCAAGATCACCTGAAATTTCCGGCAGCATCTTTTTACGAACCACCTCAACACTGACATCATAGGATTTTAAACGATGTTTCAACAGCTGAAGGGCCGCATCCACAACCGTGGAGGGGCTGACCTGTTGTATCTGCAATTTGGGCGGCCGGGAAAATTCCAGAAAATTCTGGACAATGGTATCCACATGACGAATTTCTTCGGAGATAACGTCGAAATCTTCTTTTTGGGTATCATTCAGCCTGAGTGTCCGGCTTAAGGAGAAAAGACGCATTTTTACCGACGTAAACGGATTGCGAATGCTGTGGGCCATACCGGCCGCCAGTTTGCCCACCAGGGCCAGCTTTTCAGCCTGGAGCAGGTGCTCACGACTTTTTGCAAGTTCGTCCTGGGTGCTGTCCACATTTTCAATCAGTTCTCTGACACTGCGACTCAGCGCGTTGATTTCGTCGGCTGATTTTTCAGGCATCCTTGCACGATCGGCTTCCCTTGCCAGTTTCTGGAGCGGCCCCAGAATACGAAAAACAAGAATAAACAACAACATGCTGCCAAGAATAAATTCAAACAACATGGCCAGCCAGGCGATAGCCCTCAGTTTCGCCGCCTGACGGCTGCTTTTTTGACGCACTGTAACGATCTGCCGGATATGAACCAGCTTGTATTGCTTGCACAATTCTAGAACGGTGAAAAACTGTTTGCGAACCGATTGATGAAATCGGGCCCCCATATCACGCTGACCGGCCTTGTATAAGGCAATAACCCGGTCTTTGCTGACAATATATTGATCATATTCAAACGCTATTTTTTCAATGGATGCCTTCTGATTCTCATTTTGAGCCAGTCTGCGGGAGGTTTCAAGGCTCTGCTTGAAAATCTGCCGGTACTCCCCCAACTGCCTGAGCCAGTCCGGGTCTCCATCCAGGAAATAATAACTGACAAACCCTTTCTGGTTCACCAAACCTGTTTCAAGGGCTTCAGCCGACTGGTAGGCGGCGATATTTCGCTCAATGATGGTACTCAGGAGGCTGTCGATCCGATGGGTGTACCAGACCATTACCAGACCACCTACAATGGTGAGCAGCAGCAGGGATGTCAATATCGCATATAACCGGCTACGCAGACTTATGGGATACAGCATATTCCAAATCATAAGAAAAATAGAAGATTGTTCAACGGTTGCGTTGTGCACATGGCTTGAGGATTCTTTCATTTCGAGGGCAGGCACGGAAGTCTGCCCCACAACCTGAACCGTTTATCCAATGGGCGTGGTAATCGGCATCCCCATCAAAGGCCATAGAACCAGCACGGCAAATGCCACCACGATCATCAAAATAATACTGGCGGGTATCCCGTATAAAAAGAATTCCCCGGTTGTAAACATCTTTGAGTCATAGGCAATGGCATTGGGGGCGGCCCCTACAAGAAGTAAAAAGGGCATCCCCGCTGCCACCAGTGACGAAAAAAGAATCACTTCCGCAGCCACTCCCAGATAGGGGGCAATGACAAGGGCCACCGGCAGAGATATGGCAATGGCGGCCACGTTCATGATAAAATTGGTCATCATCAGAACAAAAAAGGTGATCCCCATGATAAAGACAAACCCCGGTGACTCCTGGAACATCACCAGCCAGTTTACGGCCATCCATTTTGCGGCCCCGGTCTCCCACAGACAATTTCCAATGCTCATGGCACCGGCAAACAGGAGAATAATGTTCCATGGCACGGATTCAAGGTCATCGACATCCATTATGCGGGTAACAAAAAAGAGAATCGTCGAAATCAGAATAATGGCGGTTTTATCAATGGGCTTCAAGGCGGGAATGAAAGAGCGGAGGGACATCACCAGAATACTGCCGAAAACGATAACCGCCGCTACAATTTCATCTCGTGTCAGCGGGCCCAACTCTTTATTCAGCTGACGGGCTTTCTCTCTTAAACCGGGAATCACTTTTTTTTCAGGTTTAAAGATAATCATAAAATACCCCCAGAGCAAAAACGTCATCAGCCAGCCAATGGGGGCCATATAATAGGTCAGTCTAAAAAAGCTGATATCCTGGTGCAAGCCCTGCCGTATCCCTTCCCCGAGAATGTCGTTGTAAAACCCCAGGGCCACCGCACCCCGGGCCGCCCCTAAAAGGGTCACGATACTGCCGGCACCGGCCACATACGCCATGCCGATAAACAGCCCCTTACCGAACCGGGTCGGCTTGTCCCCTTCCCCGTAAAGCGCGTAAATCGATAAAAGCAGCGGGTATATGGTTGCAGCCACGGCGGTATGCGCCATAATATGGGTCAGGGCCGCGGTCACGACAAAACACCCCAAATAAATCATACTGGTGCGTTCTCCAACGACCATCAGCATTTTATAGGCCAGTCTTTTGGTCAGGCCGGTTTTCGTGAAAACCAGGCCGATCATGATAGAAGCAAATATGAACATGACCGCCGGCACCATGAAATCCGTAAACGCCACCCTTGCCGGACGGATGAGAAACAGGGCCTGAAGCACACCGATGGCCAGGCTTGTGACACCAATGGGCAAGACTTCAAACACCCACCAGGTACCCGCCAGCAGAAAAACCGCCAGGGCCCCCTTGGCTTCCCTGCTCAAAGGAAAATGTGCGCCGGCAGGATCTATGGCGTCGGCCCATGGCGGAGAGTAATAGACCACCGCAAATAAAATAATGCCCAAGGCCATAAATAAGTATCGCTTCCATTGGAATTTTTCACTTATAACATCCGACGTCATGTCCTGTTGCCTCCATTGAATTCATTCTGTATTATCTATGAACAGCTCCCCAAAATGATCTTCCGGATTTCCCGATACACTTCCGTGAGTTTTAAAATACCGACAATCCTGTTTTGCCGCGTTACCAGCACACTTTGGTGGTGACCCATAACCAGTTGATGAATCGCCTGACTGAGACCGGCATTTTCATCTATATATTCACCTTCAGTGGGTGTATACATAAAATTTTTAACCTTCAGTGAACCTGCCTTTTTGCAGATATCTTCCAATGCCGAATTCCACAACTCAAACTGGTCGAACATGACCTTCAAGAACTTTGAGCTAAAGCCGAACCGACGCAGGCCCACAGATCCCATCTGGTCATATTTGGGTTCCAACGCCCGCAAAATATCGTGCTGGCTGACCTTACCCACGATATTATCCTTCCCGTCGTATATTAAAATAGCCCGGTGCCGGTAATTGTCTTTGTCATATTGGTCCTGGGCTTTTTTTAATGCAGCCACGGCTTCAAAAAGAGTGGCCTCGGTGGAAACCGTAGCGTATTCGGAAAGTGGCACCATTAAGTCTTTGACTTTTAATTCTTTTGCCCCTTGTGCGGTCATATCCCTATTCTCCCTCTATAAAAAAATGAACTATTATTTATTTTTTTAATTTTGTCAACCGGATCCGATCTCCCTTACTTTCAACAATCATAAGCGACTGTCCTAGCGCTATACACAGAAACAGACCGCCTGTGCCCCCTCTTTCGAACAGCCCGTCGGCCAGGTGGCCAAAACCACTCTATCCGGATCAGGGTTGAATAATGATCGTCGGGTACAATCCCTCTTTATCCCCTTGAGGATACGGCTGAATGGTATTAAAGGAAATATTCTGATTCCGCTGGGCGTGGCCCTTTTTGCCGTTGCCGTCAAAAAACGCACCGTTCTCTTCCAGGATGTGGTGAATCCGTTTCCTGAAAGACCAGACGAAATCAGCGCCACTGCCTTCAAAAACCATATTTCCCATGGAAAGAACGTTTTTTACCTTTGAAAGATCTTCCAGAGAAATGCAGTGGGTATCAAGGTCTTTGGCGTCGGTCACCAGTCCCCAGACCAGATGGTCTGCCGGGATCATCAGCGGTTTCCGGATATCGACGATGGTGTGGGGCATGATGATACTGCCCTGCCCAATGGCCAAACGGGATTCCGGCCTGCCCCGCAAAAAACTGTTAAAGCCAACAAACACATTCTGATCCAGATCCGCTTCAATAATTTTTGCACCATGCGCAGTAATATCAAACCCCTCCAGACGTGAATTGATGATGTAACCGTTTTCCTGCACATTGGCGCCTTTGCCGAGCCATGCATTTTGAAGATAGGCGCGTTGGGCAACCAGGACATTTTCACTGATATGGGTCCTGGGTTTTACAACCGAAAACCGATCCAGTGAGGCATTTTCAGGGATGGATATGGAGGGTTCGATATTGACAACGTTAAAAATATACTGGAAAGATTCTTTGTACGTTTCCATAAAATCCATGAATATCCCCCGGGGTGGGGCGCCTGCTTCAAAACAGATATAAGGACTGAGGCGGTCAAGGGAATAGCGAAATAAAAAATTAAACACGTCGGGCTTTCGAGCCCACACGGTTCCGGGTTTTATGTCCATATGGCTAACTTCACCAGCCTGAATGTATGAAAAAGCACCAATCAGGCTATCGTGCAGGGTGGTCAGGTCAACAGTGGAAAAAGGCCCCAGAAAACTTCCATCGGTGGGTGATCCGTGGATATTGGTATAATGGACTGAGATGGTATCCCGGATAAAAAATTTTTCAGGGGTTTCCGGGTCATGTGAATAATTATGGACCAGGGTTTTAATCAAAAAACTATTTTCGATCTCGATGCCTTCATCCCTGGTGACAGGAATCTCAAAATCCTGATATCGAAACAGGTCCCCTTTTTTCTTGAGTTCGTCGCCCCGAATGTCGCTTTTGTAGAGCAGCGAGTTGGTTGCCTGGCATTTACCCAAAAAGTAACTGCCGGACAAATTGGAATGCCTGAACTGAAAATTTAACGGATGATGGGGTGTAATGCCATAAAATGCATAGAATTTGGTCATCTGGTTGGGTTGAATAATATTTTTCACAAAAGGTTCCACATCATGGGCAAATTCCCTAAGATTGATATTGTTCCGCTGTACAATCCTGTTAAACAAATTTTCCAGTTCTTTCATCATAGATCCTTGTCTATTGCTTTCATGGTATGATAAACCGCTGCAAACACGTCGGCCATTCTCAAAACCCCCACGATTTCCGTCCCTTTTGTCACCAGCAGCGACAGGTGAAGTCCCGTGGTCAACTGATGGACAGCAGTACTGAGGGGCGTATCTTCTTCAATATACTCACCCGGAGAGGGGGACTGCATAAAATCTTCCACTTTAAATTTTGCAACCGCGGATAAAATTTTTTCCATGGAAGCATCCTGACCTCGTTTCTTTTCCCGATGCTTCACGATAGCCATGGAACTGAACCCGAACTTTCCGATATCCTTGTCTTTATCCATATGCTCATCTTCATGTTCAAGCACACACAAAAAATCCAGCTGACTGAGCTTGCCCACCACCCGTTTGTTTTCATCCATGATCAAAACTGCACGGTGGGAGTATCCGGTCTGGGTAAATTCTTCCTGGGCCTTTTCCAGGGCGAGAAGCGACGCCAGCAATGTAGCCCCTTTGGAAACGGTGGCATATTCGGCAATGGGAACCATTAAATCCTTGGCAAGATATTCCATAACAAAACAACTCCGGTTTGGCGTTAAAAAAGAATATATGACACAACACCCCCGCTCTTTAGGGGATATTGCCACTATAAATCATTAAGATGACAATTCACTTCCGGATTTAAGCACGGTGGCTGCGAGATATTCAAAAACAGCGCCCCCTTTTTCAGATGAATCAGCGGCCAAGGCTTCTTTCATACGGGTCAGGTCTTTCTCATCCCGGGGGCTGAATTGCCGCTCAATGAGGGTCAGCCTGTTCCGGGCCCGGTCGTAGACAACCATGGGCCCGAATTTAAGATCACCGGTGCCTGTCCGGTGCAAAACACCCCGAATCCGGCAGTTATTGATTCTCAGAAGCTTTGGCGGCGGCCGGTACCCCAACAATTCTGAAAAAAGGTCCATACATTCCATAACACCTTCGGAATCACCATCATCCAGAGAAACGATACCATCGACAGCCAGTGATTTGATATCCGACTCATTAAACTCAAGATCGAGACCGGCAAGGCACAACCCATGAACTGTTTTAAGCGATTTTTCTTTTTTACTGACCACCACGTCTTTGTCGCTTAATATTCGGATGGCATTTTTAATGCTGATCATCTCTTTAACGGTCGGGCTCTTGCGCATGGCCACATCTTCAAGTGTGGTGTTGTAAATCGTCAGATCATTATCCAGCACCAGAATTCGGCCCTGCCCGGGGCTTTTGGTTTGGATATACAGGTCCAGGTCTCTCACGTGCCTGAATTCATATTCTGCCGTTGCCAGAAGGCTGCACATGTTTTCCCGGTCAATCTTGAGGTCACTGCCCACCGGACCAATGGTGTTGAGAACTTTCTGAGCGGTACGGTCGATGTGAACCTTTTTTAATAAATTTTCCTTGAATGACATATTCACTCCTTGGCGGTGAGATCATCGGCAGGCTCAAAATCAATAAAACCCCGATCTTTTCACAGAACGGGGCTTTACCGACCACAATGGTATCTTTCACCCCTGGTTTTGTTCTTTACCACAAGGGAATCGACAGCGGAGACAGTTGTTATTCTTTTGCAATATTTTTCGGCAATACCAGATTCAAAATCACACCGGTAATACCGGCCAGGCCAATTCCCCCGAGAGTGAATTTTCCCAGGGGAAAAGCCATGCCGCCAATGCCGAAGACCAGGATGAGGGCAACAATACAGAGATTGCGCGCCTCGGTCAGGTCTTCGCCGGCCTTAACCAGGGTATTGAGGCCCACCACGGTGATGGCACCGAACAGCAACAGCATGATGCCGCCCATGACCGGCACCGGAATGGTCTGCAGCAAGGCCCCCATTTTGCCGATAAAGGCCAGGGTAACGGCAAAAATTGCCGCCCAGGTCATGATGGCCGGATTAAAGGCCCGTGTCAGTGTTACGGCACCGGTAACCTCGGAGTAAGTTGTATTGGGCGGCCCCCCCAGAAAAGAGGCAAATGATGTGGCAAGCCCATCACCCATCATGGTGCGGTGAATCCCCGGATCTTCCACGTAATCCTTTCCGGTGACGTTGCCGATGGCAAGGATATCGCCAAAATGTTCGATGGCCGGGGCAATGGCCACCGGCACGATAAAGAAAATGGCCTGCAGGTTCCATTCGGGAAAAACAAATTTCGGAACAGCAACCCAGGGAGCCGCAATGACATTGCTCATGTCCACCAGACCCAGGAAAAGAGAAAGAATATAACCCACTGTGATGGCAATCAGAATGGGCACCAGACGCATCATCCCCCTGCCGAGAAGAGAAATGAGCACCGTTGTCAGCAAAGTGATCATGGACACAATCAGGGCAATATTCTGAGGGACCAGCACCACTGCCCCATCCCCTGTTTTTCCCAGGGCCATGTGAACGGCCACCGGCGCCAGCATCAGACCGATGACCATAATGACCGGTCCCACCACCACCGGCGGCAGAATTTTATGCAAAAAACCGGATCCAAAAAATTTAACACAAAGACTCAAAATAATATAGAGTACGCCGGCGGCAGCCAGTCCGCAGAGGGTACCGGGGATTCCCCAGGTTTGCACGCCGTAGATGATCGGTGCGATAAAAGCAAAGGAGGATGCCAGAAAAATCGGGACTTTTCCCCGGGTCACAATTTGAAAAATAAGGGTGCCGCCGCCGGCGGTAAACAGAGCAACATTGGGATTCAACCCGGTCAGCAGGGGAACCAGAACAAGGGCGCCAAATGCAACGAACATCATTTGTGCGCCCACAAGGCAATCTTTACATCTAAAGGAATAATCACTTGAATTAACAGGGGATGGCATGAAACCTCCTAATAATATTAAACCACAGGATCTTTTGTAAAAACAATCTCAACAAAACGGCAGGCTTACTTGGTGCCGAATATTTTATCTCCGGCATCACCCAATCCAGGCAGTATATATCCGATATCGTTTAGTCTGTCATCAACCGCAGCAACATAGATATCAATATCCGGATGGACCTCCTGTATCTTCTGGATCCCTTCCGGAGCGGCGACCAGAAATATACCCCGAATGGTTTTACATCCGGCTTCCTTCAAAAGATCAATCGTGGCTGCCAGGGTACCCCCTGTGGCCAGCATGGGGTCTAGAATCAATGCGATGCGCTCATCCATACGGCCGGTCATTTTAACATAATACTGCACCGGCTGCAGGGTGTCTTCATTGCGGTAAAGCCCTACAACACTGACTTTGGCGGATGGGATAAGGTTCAATACACCGTCCATCATGCCGATACCGGCCCGCAAAATGGGGACAACGGTTATTTTTTTCCCTTTGATGCGTTCAACCTCAACCGGACCGGCCCACCCCTCAATGGTTTTGGGTTCCGTCTCCAGGTCCTTGGTGGCTTCATAGGTCAGCATGCTGGCCAATTCCGAAGCCAGATCCCTGAAATCCTTGGTTGTAATATCCGCCTCCCGCATGATTCCCAGTTTATGTTTGATCAATGGATGTTGCAGAACATGTACCGGCACTATCGCCTCCTTGAAATAAAAATTAAAATTATAATAAAATTGGATTCTAAAATACGTTTTCAGGTTAGATATGAGGATGTATAATATAGCTGTGGTTTATGCCGCACCCCGCCGTATGGATGGGTCCGGCAAAAATGTCTTCCATCAAAATGCCGGGCACCCCACTGCGTTAAAACTTTACCAGAATGAGAAATTGGTACGGCTAAAATTCACCTAAAGGTCTTTTAAACGCGTGTTTTGCAGGTTCTACGACAAGTTTCTGATAACTCGCTTCTGTATTGCCGCCCATGGCTGAAAAGGGATAGGCAACAACGTAAAAAACAGTCCCGATAACGGTTGCGGCAATGCTCAGGGGTCTGATCAGCACCAGATCGGCCGCCATCATATCTGCACTGACTTCCGGTTGTTCCGTAAAATCCTGGGCCAGGACTGTGGCGGTAAATGGGATGAAAACCAGGGCCATCGCCATAAAAAGCACCATGGATTGTTTTACAATTTTATGCATATATATCTCCTTTCATGACAACCGCCGATGATGGAATGTGAAAAAATAGATATTCCAATTAAAGACCAATGGCATAAACGTAAAAGAACACCATTGATCCGATACATAAATTCTATCAATATTTACAAACTTTTTTATTTTTTGCAATAAAAAAGGTTACAAACTTGCGTGAAAGATGATGGAAAAGAACGATGTTGGAAAATATCGGTTCTTGCCATTGACAATCGGGCACTGTATAAGGGTACCAACAAGCGAAAACCGTCCAATGATGTCAAAAAAAATTACCCAAAAAATGCACCCCCCGGAGATTCCGCCCGATACCATAAATGTTGCCGTGGCCCTGCCGGTATTCAACACCTATACATATAAGGTTCCCCAAAGCCTGATGCCATTGGCGGTCATTGGCAAACGGGTCCTGGTTCCGTTTGGCCGGCGCCGGGTTACCGGCTACATACTGGGCCCGTCGAACCTTCCCATTCCGGAAAAGATAAAATTTATTTTTGACATTCTTGATGAAAAACCGCTTTTCCCGGCCGCCATGATACCCTTTTTTAACTGGATATCGGAATATTATCTGTATCCCATGGGAGAAGTGATTCGCACGGCCCTGCCCGGTGGTTTAAATGTTGTTGATATGCTGACCCTGACGTTGGCGGAACCGGGCCGGCATGCGCTGCACCAAAAAGCAGGAACGCCCATGGAAACTATCGTTTTACGGCACCTTTCAAGGGGCCCCTGTTGCCTGAAAGAGTTAAACCGATATTTAAAAAAAGAGATCCCCCTCGCCGTCATTCACAACCTTGAACGAAGCGGCTGGATTATAAAAAAAAGAGAACTGAAACACGAACGAACAAGGCCCATGACGCAGCAATTTGTTTCACTGGTTCATTCGGCTATTCCCGAGGACAGATTTTTCGCCGCCAGAAAACAGATTCTGGATCTGATCGGCGCCCACGGTGACATCTCTCTTAAAGCGTTAAAAAAAGCCCTTCCCGGCCATACAGGCTATTTAAACTTTCTAAAGACCGGCGGCTACATCGCTTTTACCTCAAAGCAGGTCTATCGCGACCCGTTTGGAGAGGCTGTCGAACCGGATCAACCACCTGAACTGACACCGGCCCAGCAGCAGGTGGTCACCACTGTTCTGGAATCCATTGGCCGGAAATTTATCACCTATCTTCTGGCCGGCGTTACCGGCAGCGGTAAAACCGAAGTATACATGCACCTGGCGGCAGAAGTCATCAAAACCGGGCGAACCGTTCTGGTACTGGTTCCTGAAATCGCCCTCATTTCTCAGACAGAACGCCGATTCCGCAGCCGCTTCGGCGATTGCATCGCGGTTCTTCACAGCGGAATTTCAACCGGAGAGCGCTATGATCAGTGGCGAAAAATCATGGGCCATGAGGTTTCGATTGTCATTGGTGCGAGATCAGCTATATTTTCCCCGTTGACAAACATCGGCCTGATTGTGGTGGACGAAGAGCACGACACTTCTTACAAGCAGGATGGCGGACTGCGGTACAATGCAAAAGACCTGGCCGTTGTCCGGGCCAAATTCAACGACTGCATCGCCATTTTAGGATCCGCCACGCCTTCACTTCAGTCTATTTATAATGTGTATAATGGAAAATTTTGCCAGGTGAATCTCGACCAGCGAATCAGGCAGATGCCCATGCCGAAAGTGGAAGTCGTGGATCTACGGAAAAATCGTGACAGCACAGGGCTTGCCAGATTCATCACCCCCCGGTTACAGGCAGCCATGCGGGAAACGCTGCAACGGGGTGATCAGATTCTACTTTTTTTGAACCGGCGGGGCTATGCCAGCTTCCCGGTCTGTGCCGCCTGTGGTGAAAGCCTCCGCTGCAAAAATTGTGACATCACCCTCACGTTGCATCGGCAGATCAATGCCTATAGATGCCATTACTGCGGGTATACAATGGCAGCGACCACGCCCTGTCCAACGTGCGGCTCATCTAAAATCAAACACATGGGTCTTGGAACTGAAAAACTGGAAGAATGGATTCGGTTCCTTTTTCCCAAAGCCCGCATTGCGCGCATGGATATGGACACCACCCGGCGAAAGGGGTCGATGCTGAAAATACTCAAAGACCTTAAAAACCATGCCATTGACATCCTCATCGGAACCCAGATGGTGGCCAAAGGTCACGATTTCCCCGGTATTACCCTGGTTGGCATCGTCTGTGCCGACCTCTCCCTCAGTTTTCCCGACTTTCGAGCCGGAGAGAGAACGTTTCAGCTTCTCACCCAGGTTGCCGGGCGTGCCGGGCGGGGGACAATCCCCGGCCGGGTTGTCATGCAGACATACAATCCGGATCACTTCAGTATCCTGGCCGCCATGAACCACGACTTCAAGGCATTTTATGATGCTGAAATTACCTTTCGTAAGGCCTTGAACTACCCCCCGCTTTCCAGAATGATTCAATTAAAACTCTCCGGAAAAGATAAAGAAGAAATCGGCAATCTGGCCTGTGACCTGGGGAAGTTATGCCGGAACCTCACAAGTGATTTGAAAAAAAAGTTTCAGACAGTGGCCGTACTGGGGCCCGTGGCATCACCGATCCCAAGAATTGCAAAATATCATCGATGGCAGATTCTTTTGAAAAATCAAAATATCAGAATATTGCAGGAATTTGTGGGGCAGTTGCTCTCGGATAATAAAAATATGTTAAATCGCCCCGGCGTCAAACTGGCCATCGATGTAGATCCGGTTTTCATGTTATAAGTTTAAAGGTTGAAGTAGAAGGTAGAAGGTGTCCATTAAACAGATATAATACCCTTAACCTTCAGCCTTCTACCGATCAACCTATTTATAAATCCCTTGACATGCAAAACAATCTATTTAAAATATAAAAGAATAATTGAAAAGGAGCGCTATTGTATGATCAGAAAAATAATTTTAATTGCGATGATTTTCAGCACATTTTTGATAACAACCTTTTGTCAGGCCGCCGAAGGGCCTGCAGTGCCCGCCCCCAAAGCGGTTTTCCCGGAAAAAAATTTTGAATTTCCATCGGTTCTCGAAGGGGCCGAAGTGCAGCATTCTTTTGTAGTTCAAAACAACGGATCGGAAATACTGAAAATTCTGGGCGTCAAAACCGGCTGAGGGTGCGCGGCTGTCTCCTACCCGAGACAAATCCCTGCCGGAGGCGAGGGAAAAATAACAATAAGTGTTAAAACAGGTGGTTATGGTGGAAGGTCCATCAGCAAGGGAGCCCGTGTAAAAACAAATGACACCGGAACACCCGAACACATTCTGACAATGACGGGTAAGGTTGAAAAATTTGCCGATATCTCCCCACAATTTCTGCGCATGGTGGGCATGGCCGGTCAACCCATATCATCCTCGACAACCATTACGCCGGAAAAAAAGTACGACTTTAAGATAATCGAAGCCTTTGCCGAAAAGGGCACCAATATTAAAGTCACTCTTTCCCCCCGGCCGGAAGGAGCCCCGGGCTATATCGTGTCCGTTGAGAACCTGAAAAAAACAATGGGCCGGTATTATGATACCGTTGTTATCAAAACCGACAGCGAGCTCAAACCCGTCATTAAAATAAAGGTGTACGGCAACATCATCAAATCCAATAAAAAAGGAACAACCTGAATCTGACGGCGACACCACATATCCGGAGCCTCAAGGGACTCGACGACATTTTATGTCAAACAGCCTGACAAGGAGAGAAAATGCCATGCAAAACAGACTCGCCGGCATCATAGCCGTCCTGATAGTTATATGGCAGGCCTCCGGCGTGGCAGCGGAACCGGCCCGATTTCCCTCCCTGGTATCCTCTCTTCAAATCAAAGGTCCGCTCTATTTTTGCAATGAACCGGTCCCCCTGGAAATCCGGGATGTCTACGAGCGTCTTGAAAAAGAGATGCTGCTAAACCTGTGGGACCGACCCCAGGTGATTCTCTGGTTGAAACGCACCCACCGGTACATGCCGACCATCGAGCAAATGCTGAACGCTGCAGGCGTCCCGGATGATCTCAAATATGTGGCCCTGGCGGAAAGCGCTCTGCGGCCCCATGTCGGGTCTCCCAAAGGGGCACTGGGATTCTGGCAGTTCATGGCGGGCAGCGGCCGCAAATGGGGGCTGACCATAGACCACCGGATTGACCAGCGCCGCAACATCTTTTTCTCAACCGAAGCGGCGATACGCTACTTCAAGCACCTGTATGCTCAGACCGGCACCTGGACACTGGCAGCAGCAGCCTATAACATGGGTGAGGGCGGACTGGTTGCCGAAACCATGGAACAGGGCATATCCGATTATTACCGGCTTTACCTGCCCCTGGAAACCCAGCGGTTTGTCTTCCGCATTCTTGCCATAAAAATGATTGTGGAAGATCCCGAAAAATACGGTTTCATACTTGCCGGGGAAGACTACTACCCCCCTTTACAATTTGATGAAATCCGGATCGACTGCTTCCAGGAAATTCCCATCAGAATTGCAGCTCAGGCTGCCGATACCTGTTTTAAAGAAATCAAAGATCTGAACCCTGAAATACGGGGCTACTACCTGGCCCCGGGAAGCCACACACTGCTGATCCCAAAAGGCAAGAGAAAAAATTTTCAAAAAAAATACAGCGACCTGGTTGAACAATACCTGTCCACCCGGAGCCAGCGCATCTACATCGTCAAAAAAGGGGACAGCCTGTCTGATATTGCCGAAAGATATCAAATTCCTCTGGCCGCACTGCTGATCTGGAACCGGCTGGATCTAAGCCATCCCATCCACCCGGGAGACCGGCTCGTCATTCACCCCCGCAGCAAAGGGGAAAACTGAACCATCTACTGATTACCATACCCGTTTTGAGCCCCGCAATCAGGGCATTGCCAGGTAATCCCATTGCAGGACACACCCCAGAAATTTTCATACATGCAATCCTGGCAGATTTTAAAGCCACATCGGCATGTCCAGTAAAACGGCTTTTTCCCCCCACAGCAATAGCATTGGCCTTGCCGCATCCGACGACGTTTTTCACGATATGTCAGCTTATCTGAAGCATCTGGCATAATCCACCTTTATACGACTCATCAGGTAACCGCATTTATGTTTTTTTTTATCGCCACGCCAACGCAAAGACCAATTCCCGGGATGATAAAAACGGAAACGAACCGTACGCATTGAATATAAATCCGGCTACCCTGTCCTATTCATCCTATGGCCTTGTTGTTTTCCCGCGATCGTGCTACCTAAGAGCTCACGCAGAAATAAATGCGCAAGCCCTTAGCAAGTTGGAAAACCTAATTCAACGGCCACAGGATGTCAAGCCACAGATAGGCTGCCGTCGGATAATTAAAAACCATCAAAAACCGGATATACCATGCAAAAAACAATCTACCTCATCGATGGCACCGCCTATATCCATCGCGCCTATCATGCCATCCGCAACCTGACAAATTCCAGGGGATTGCCCACCAATGCCGTTTTCGGTTTTACCCGGATGCTCATCAAACTCATGGAAGATCGCAATCCGCAATATATGGTCATATTATTTGATGCAAAAGGCCCCACCTTCAGGCATGACGTGTTTGCAGAATACAAGGCCAACCGCCCCCCCATGCCCGATGATATGGCCCTGCAGATCCCCTATATCAAAGAAATAACAAGCGCCTTCAACCTGCCACAGGTTGAAATGCAAGGCTTTGAAGCCGATGACCTCATCGGTACCCTGGCGCAAAAAGCCGAAAAGGCAGGATTTGAAGTGGTCATGGTTACCGGTGACAAAGATTTTATGCAACTGGTAACAAAGCACATATCCATCTGGGATCCCATGAAGGAAAAGGTCATCAACCCGGACACCATTAAAACCGATATGGGCGTTGATCCAGGCCAGCTCATCGATGTCATGGGGCTTTCCGGAGACACGGCCGACAACATTCCCGGGGTTCCTGGCATTGGCCCCAAGACAGCGCTGAAACTGATCAAAACGTTCAAAACCCTGACAAATCTGTATCGCCAGGTGGATACGATTACCCAGAAAAAACAGCATGAAAATCTGGTTAAGTTTAAACAACAGGCCTTCTTGAGTCAAAAGCTGGTCACCATTGATACCCAGGCCCCCATCGATTTTGAACCGGAACAATGTAAACTGAAAAAACCGGATACGGCGACCCTGGCCCAATTGTTTAAAAAACTTGAATTCAGACAGCTTCAAAAAGCATATCCGGAAAAATCAGATCTAAGTCGCAAAAATTACCGGGCCATCATGGATGAAAATGCCTTAACAGCGCTGATTGGCCGTCTTCAGGGTGCCGAAAAATTTTCCCTTGACACCGAAACCACCTCCAAAGATCCCATGATGGCGGATCTTGTGGGGTTATCTTTTGCCATAACACCCCATGAAGCGTTTTACATTCCCTGCGGCCATGATTACCCCGGCGTCGGGGCCCAGCTTGATCGAAAATGGGTTCTGGATCAGCTTAAACCGGTTCTGGAAAACCCCGATTTAAAAAAAATCGGCCAAAATATTAAATACGACTGGATCGTCCTTTTACGCCACGGCATTGCCCTTAAGGGCGTGGCCTTTGACACCATGCTGGCATCCTATCTGCTCAATCCGTCCAAGCGTGCCCATAGCCTGGACCAGATCGCCCTTGATTTTCTGGATCACACCACCATCTCCTACAAGGAGGTCACCGGCAAGGACAACACAGGCGGTCTCTTTGCCATGGTTCCCATTGAAAAAGCAACGCCTTATGCCTGCGAAGATGCCGATATGACCCTCATGGCCGGAAATGTTCTGACACGAGAGCTGGACAACGTCAATTTGACGGATCTTTTTAAAGAAGTGGAAATGCCGCTGGTGCCAGTTCTTGTGGGCATGGAAATGGCGGGTGTGAGCGTTGACCGAAAGCGGTTGCAGGATCTGTCCAAATCCTTTGAAATGCAGATGGAAAGGCTTGAAAAAGAAATTTATATTATTGCCGGTGAGCCATTCAACATCAACTCCTCCCAGCAACTCGGCCATATCCTGTTCGATACGCTCGGGCTCCCGGTACAGAAAAAAACAAAGAAAAAAACCGGCTATTCCACCGATGTCAATGTCTTAACGACCCTGGCCCAGAAGCATGAACTACCGGCCCTGATTTTACGATATCGGACCCTGGCCAAGCTGAAATCAACCTATACCGATGCCCTTATAGGGCTGATCCACCCGGATACCGGACGGATCCATACCTCCTATAACCAGACGGTCACCGCCACGGGGCGGCTCAGCAGTTCTGATCCCAATTTACAGAATATCCCCATCCGCACCGACGAGGGGAGGGAAATCCGGAGCGCTTTTATACCGCGCAGGGGTTGGTCTTTTGTGGCGGCGGATTATTCACAGATAGAACTGCGCATCCTGGCCCACTGCAGTGATGACCAGATCCTCATCAAGGCCTTCAAGGAAGATGAAGACATCCACACCCGCACCGCCGCCGAAGTGTTCCAGGTCTTCCCCTCTTTTATCGACCAAGCATTGCGGCAACAGGCCAAGGCCATCAATTTCGGCATTATCTACGGCCAGAGCGCTTTTGGCCTTTCCAATCAACTGGGTATCAGCCGCAAAATGGCCCAGACTTACATCAACAACTATTTTGCGCGATACAGCGGTGTCAGACAATTCATCGACAATACCATCGAGCAGGCCCGGCAGACCCAAAAAACCAGTACCCTGTTGGGTCGCATCCGCCTGCTCCCGGATATTGCCAGCACCAATGCCACAACCCGCAAATTTGCCGAACGAACCGCCATCAACACACCCATCCAGGGCACGGCAGCGGACCTGATCAAACTGGCCATGATCAAGACGGCAGCGGCATTAAACGAAAAAAACCTCAAGTCCGTCATGCTGCTGTCCGTACACGATGAAATTGTGTTCGAGGTTCCGCCGGACGAACTGGAGACCGTCAAAGCCCTTGCAAAAGAGGTTATGGAAGGCATCTGGGATCTCAAGGTGCCCCTCAAGGTCAATGTGGTGGCAGGAGACAACTGGGCACAGGCCCATTGATGCCCCACCCTACCCCACCGGCGCAATAACGATATTCACCCGGCGGTTCATTGCATCGCTGGAAGACACCGGCTGGGTTTCGCCAAAACCGATGGCCTGGATACGCAGGGGATCAACCCCTCTTTGCACCAGAGCGGCCATGACCGCCTGAGCACGTTTTTCAGACAATTTCTGATTGTAGGCATCAGCACCTTTGGCATCGGTGTGTCCTTCCACCCTGATGGAGGTCTGGGGATATTTATTCAATACACCGGCAACACGCCCGATTTCCGGATAGGCCCCGGCTTTAAGTATCGCCGAATCAAAATCAAAAAAAACCTCTGATTTAAAACTGGCGGTCAATACATCCTGGGTGCGCTGGATACTGGCCGATTCAGACTGGGCCATAGCTGCCCTGAGGTCCTGCTCCTGGCGATCCATATAGGCACCGATCTGATTTCCGGCAATGCCGCCGACGGCAGCACCAATGGCCGCGCCGAGCAAGGTGGCTTCCGTACTGCGTCCAATGGCCTGGCCCAGAGCAGCACCCCCTCCCGCGCCGATCAGAACACCGGTTTTGGTACCGCGCTCCTGCTTTGTTGGGCCTGCGCAGGAAAAAACAGACAGTATGATCAACAAAATGCCCACCATTGATATTGCTTTTTTCATTTTTCTCTCCCATGTACTGAATTGATTCATCAGGGCCGTGCCCATCTAAAAAATCTGAATGTCTGGATGGACATCACCCAATGCATTTTCAAAGTATCCCTTCATTTATTGATTCAAATAATAGTATCATAGACATCAAAAAGCCGGCAGTCAAGCAATTAGGACGCCGCCTTTACAGTGGTCGCAATATCAGTCAATACCGGCCCTGCCTTGCTTCGAATCACCACATCGCACAGATGGTCAATGGGCGTTTCGGAAAGGTTGACCATTGATAAAAATGCACCGGCCTGCCGGGCATACTGGGGCATCATCGCAGCAGGTTGCACAATCAGGGTGGAGCCGACCACCAGAAATGAATCGCACTCCTGTGAAAATTTCACAGCTTTACGGACCTGGTCCCGGGGCATGGCCTGACCAAACGATACGGTATCCGGTTTCAAATATCCCCCGCAGTCACATTCGGGGGCCAGGTCACCGACATCTATGCGCTTTTGAATTTCATGAATAGGAAAAATGGCATTACACTGCATGCAGCGAACGCGCAGCGTATTTCCATGCAGTTCAATGACCCGGTCGTCCGGCAAGCCGGAAGCCTGATGCAATCCGTCTATATTCTGGGTAATCACCACCTGCACCAGGCCGGATGTATACAGCTCAAAAATCGCTCGATGTCCCTGATTGGGTTCGGCTGTGGCAAGGTGCCTGTAAAGTTCCGACTTTTCAGCCCAATATCGGATGCGTGCGTCTCTGGAGGTCATGAAATCATCAAAATAAACCGGCTTGAATTTATCCCAGATACCGCCCTTGCTGCGATAATCGGAGATACCGCTTTCTGTTGAAATGCCGGCACCGGTAAAAATGACATTCTTGCCTTTTTCGGCAATTTTTTCAGCAATCCTGCGAATTTTTGCATTCATGGGTCACCTCGTTTTGAAAACAGCCTCTTTGCAAATACAATTTTCCGTATTATACTATAAAATAACTGATAAACGGCATGGTCACTAAAAAGCTGACCGACAGATCTAAAAAAGTATTATGACAGTACTTTTTGATGGCTTCAAGGAAAATGCATGAGCAACCTTTTTTGGTGGATCCGACAGACAGGTTTGACACTGATGGGATGTTTCTTTTTATTATTTGGCATCAACATACTAATGCTGGCTTATGATCAGAATGATCCCTTTACATTTATTATAACTTTTTTTGCATCTAATCTGATTATTTTGATCAGCCTGGCCCTGACCATCGGCTTTGTCTGCCGGATGGTCAGAGTATACAGACAACTCAGGAAATAAAGAACAAAACCGTTCGAAAATTCCGGAATTCAAAAGCTGATGGTCTCGTAAAAAGTCAAATTTAGACGGTCTCGTAAAAAGTTCAAATTCAAGGCGCGTAAATTTTGCAATCATGAGGCGTACTTATTGTACGTTGAATGATTGCGAAATGCAGCGCAACGCAGGAGTTGGACTTTTTACGAAACCGTCAAAAGCTCACCGACAAATCAAACAACCATTAAAGGAATCAAACAATCTATGGGGCAACGGGATTATTATCAGGTCTTAGGGGTGACAAAAAGCACCCCGGCCAAAAAAATAAAAGACGCTTACCGCACACTGGCGCTTAAATACCATCCGGATCGTAACAATTCAGACCCCCAGGCTGCAGAACAGATGAAGGCCGTCAATGAAGCCTATGCCGTTTTATCTGATCCTAAAAAAAAACAGGCATATGACGCATTGCACGATCAATTTGGGTCATCAGCCTACAGCCATTTCAGACAAAATTATACGGAAAAGGACATTTTCAGCGGCTCCGACATCAATCGCATCCTGGAAGAGATGGCCCGATCGTTTGGTTTTAGAGGGGTTGACGACATCTTTAAAGAATTTTACGGGCAGGGGTACCAAAATTTTGATTTCAAAAAACAGGGATTTTCCATGCGGGGGTTTATGTTTCAAGGCGGTTTTGGTCGTCAGGAAAAAGACCGCCTAAATTCAGGTCAAACCGTCTCAACTGGCATGTTGGGAAAACTGACACGCAATCTGATCGGCAAAATAAGCGGTGTAAAGATTCCTGAAAACGGCATCGACCTCCATGACACCCTGCGAATTGGTCCTGAGCAGGCCGTGCAGGGAGGGCCGTATGCCTTTTATCTGAAAAAAAGATCAAAAAAACTGATCGTCAAGATTCCCCCCGGAATAAAAGAGGGAAAGCGCATCAGGCTCAAGAACATGGGAGAAAAAGGCAAAAATGGGGGGGAACCCGGAGATCTTTACCTTAAAGTTATTATCAAAAAAAGGCTCTTTGATAAAATCAAAACTGCCGCTGGTCGTCTGCGAAAATAAGACGTGTCCCTTACCAGACAAAAAGGCTTTACCAAACCGGCGGTTTTACCGGCGCAAGAGGCAATATTTTTCTTGACAAATTCTTCATGGGAACAATAGCATATCCCTGATCGCTTGTTTCTTCCCGTTAGGAAAAAATCATGACTTCTCCTGTAACGGAAAGATAAACGAAAGGCCACAAAAGGAGGGCGAAACATGCAGACATCTGTAACCTTTAAAAATCTTGAATCCTCCCAATATCTAAAAACCTACGTCCATGATAAGCTGAGTCGGTTTGACAAACTGCTGCCCAAACCCGGGACCGCCGAAGTTGTCTTACGTTCCGAAAAACTGCGTAACATAGTAGAAGTCAATCTGACCGGTCCCCCGCTTTCGGTTATTGCCAAAGAAGAAAGCACCGAAATGCAGACCGCCATTGATCTGGTGATGGAAAAAGTCAAAAAACAGATCATCAAAGGTAAGGAAAAACTTCAGGATCACCGAGCGTAATGAAGACCCTGAAAAACAGACATAACGCCCCGCTTTACGACAAGTAAAACGGGGTATTTTTTTTGCGTTGTTATTCAAATAGAGCGCGCGCCTGTTCGGATAAAAAATAACTTCGGACAAGGAAAAGAATATGAATACGACGGTATCCTGGGTAGATCATTATGTAAACAAAAAGCAAACCGCCGAGGCGGCCATCAGTTTAATCAAACCGGGGCAACGGGTATTTTTCGGATCCTACTGCGGTGAACCCCAGCATCTGGTGCGTTATTTTTTTTTACAGGCATTAAAATTTACCGATGTTGAAGTGGTCCGCATGATGGCCATGGAAAGCAGCCCGCTGACACTGGTCGCCGATCAGACCAAAGACCGGAATCTGAATATCAGATCATTTTACAACGGGTCATTAATGTCCAAAAGACTCGCCAGGGACATGCGCTGTATCACCCCTGTCAATCTGTTTACCATTCCCCCGCTGTTCAAACAGAGAAAACTGTATATTCATACCGCCCTTATTCAGGTAACCCCACCGGATGATTTCGGCTGGATGAGCCTGGGGGTGTCCGTGGATATCACCCAGGCCGCGGCCCTGTCTGCCGACCTTGTCATTGCCCAGGTGAATCCGGCAATGCCCCGGGTGATGGGCAACAGTTTTATCCATGTAAACGATGTGGATGTTTTCGTTGAATATGAAGAGCCGATCATCTCCATTCAAAAACCGGGTAAATCCGAAGCGGCCCAGAAAATTGCCGATCAGGTGGCCCGGCTGGTGTCGGACGGTTCCACGCTACAGGCGGGAATAGGACCGGTTTCCCAGGCCGTTTTAGCGGCCCTTGGCAACAAAAATGACCTGGGCGTCCACAGCCAGTTCATCACCGATGAAATCATGCATTTGGTATCCAAAGGCGTCATTACCAATAAGTTCAAAGAATTCAACGAGGGTAAACTGGTGGGCAGCAGTGCCGTGGGAACCGGCCACCTGTATGACTTTTTAGACGATAATCCGGCCATCGAATTTCACCCGTCCGATTATGTAAACTCTCCGGCACTGATCCTGCGCAACCGTAAAATGGTGTCCATGCACACGGTCATGATGATGGATCTCACCGGCCAGGTGGCCACTGATGCCCTGGCCACCAGCCATTATTCAGGGGTCAACGGTATTCTTGATTTTATGCGGGGCGCCACCCTGGCCAGGGACGGCAAATCGATTCTGATGCTCACTTCGACATCCAAAGACGGTCAAAAAAGCCACATTGTTCCCATGATAAAAGAGACCGCCATTGTGGTGCCGCGGGTGGATGTCCATTATGTCGTGACCGAGTTCGGAGCCGTTAATCTGCATGGCAAGAGCCTTCAGGAACGCGCCATGGCCATGATCAGTCTGGCCCACCCTGATTTTCGAGATGAACTGTTTTTAAACGCCCGGGAAATGGGCCTCCTCGGAAAGGAACGGGTTCTTTCGGAATCCATTCACGGCATCTATCCTTTAAAAATCGAAGAAACCAGGGAGATCAACGGGGAGACCGTCACCATTCGACCGGCAAAGCCGGTGGACATTCGAAGAATCCAGGAACATTATTATAACATGGATTCGAAAGATATATATTCCAGGTTTCTGCAGATTAAAACCCGTTTTATGCGGGATGAAATAGAACAAAAATCACAAATCGACTATCGTAACAACCTTACAATCGTCGTGGTGGTAGGAGAATTCGGTTTTGGCAGCATCATCGGTGTAGGAGAATATCTTCTTGAAAAGGCCGGTAATACAGCGGAAGTGGCTTTCTCAATAAACCGGAAATGGCAGGGTAAAGGCCTGGGCAGAATCCTGCTCAACAAATTATCCAAGGCCGCCAGGGAAAACGGCATCGCCAATCTTGTGGCCTACACAAGCCCGCAAAACAGAAAGATGATTGAACTTTTTAAGACATTGCCCTATAAAATAACAAATACATACGAGGATGGGTTTGTCGTCCTAAGATGCGGTTTTGATGAGAGGTCAACATGATAGTACCCATTATACTGGCCGGCGGCGCCGGGACCCGATTGTGGCCCCTCAGTCGCGAACTGTACCCCAAACAATTACTGGGTCTGGTGGATGAAAACAGCATGCTCCAGAACACGGTCCTCCGTCTCACCGATCTGGAAAACATCGACGCGCCCATTGTTCTGTGTAATGATCAGCATCGCTTTATGGTAGCCGAACAGCTCCGATTGATCAACACCGGCAACGCGACTATTTTACTGGAACCGGTGGGCCGCAATACGGCCCCGGCGGTTGCCGTGGCCGCCCTGAAGGCAATAGAGACAAATCCGGATGCCGTGCTGCTGGTGCTTCCCGCCGACCATGATATAACCGATATCAAAAATTTTCATAAAATAGTGACCACCGGTGTCGGCCTTGCAAAACAGGGATACCTCATCACCTTCGGCATTACGCCCAGCGGGCCGGAAACCGGATACGGCTATATCCGCAAAGGGGAAAAACCGGATCTTTTCAAAGCAGACACCACGGGCACCCCCCCCGAAGTCGTTTTAATTGACAAATTTGTTGAAAAACCGGATCTGGAAACCGCCGTCCATTATGTTGCGTCAGGCAATTACTGCTGGAACAGCGGCATGTTCATGTTCAAAGCGTCAACGGTACTTGAAGCGCTTGAAAAACATGCCCCTGATATTGTCACGGCCTGTACCCGTGCACTTGCGCATGGAAAGGATGATCTTGATTTTTTTCGTCTGGATAAAAACGCCTTTGACGCCTGCCCGAGTGATTCCATTGATTACGCCATCATGGAAAAAACCCGAGACGGGGCCATGATACTGCTTGACGCCGGATGGAATGATCTGGGATCCTGGGAAGCCCTCTGGCAGGTTGGCCAAAAAGATGATCGGCAAAATGTCATCCATGGGGATGTGCTGGTTCACGATGTCAAAAATTCCCTGCTCTATGCCGCGGACCGCATGATAACGGCGGTGGGTCTTGAAGACCACATCGTGGTTGAAACCGCTGATGCGGTTTTGATCTCCCCCCGGGATCGTGTCCAGGACATTAAAAAACTGGTCAACCAGCTAAAAGCGGGCAATCGCCCGGAGGTCCATACCCATCGCAAGGTCTACCGGCCCTGGGGCACCTATGAAACCATCGACAAATCTCAACGGTTCCTGGTCAAACGCACCACTGTGAAACCCGGCAGCAAGCTTTCCCTGCAAAAACACTTTCACCGGGCCGAGCACTGGATCATTGTACGGGGAACGGCTCTGGTGACCAGGGGAGAAGATCAGTTCATACTCAGGGAAGATGAATCCACCTATATCCCCCTGGGCGTCCCCCACAGACTGGAAAATCCGGGGCAGATCCCCCTGGAAATGATCGAAGTCCAGTCGGGCAGTTATTTAAACGAAAAGGATATCGTCCGGCTGGAGGATATGTACGGACGGCATTTAACTGAAGGGTGATAATTGAATAATGACTATTGAAAAAGGGACATATTATGAAAGGAATCATTCTTGCGGGCGGATCCGGTACACGGCTGTATCCGATTACCCGATCCGTCAGCAAGCAACTGTTGCCGGTCTACGACAAACCCATGATCTACTACCCGTTATCCGTGCTGATGCTGGCCGGCATTCGTGAGATACTGATCATCTCCACCCCCGATGACCTGCCTAAATTCAAACACCTGTTCGGCGACGGTGCCCAACTCGGACTCTCCTTTTCCTATGAAGCGCAGCCCCGCCCCGAAGGGCTGGCCCAGGCCTTTATTATCGGCAGGGATTTTATCGGATCCGATTCGGTCTGCCTGATCCTGGGGGACAATATCTTCCAGGGACACAGCCTGCAAAAAATATTGAGAAAAGCGGTGACTCTGGAAAAAGGGGCACTTATTTTCGGTTATCGGGTACGGGATCCTGAACGTTACGGCGTGGTGGAGTTTGACGATTCGGGCAAAGTCATCAATATCGAGGAAAAACCTGAAAAACCAAAATCGAATTTTGCTGTTCCCGGGCTCTATATTTATGACAATACCGTGGTGGAAATCGCCGCCAGGCTTAAGCCCTCGCCACGTGGAGAGCTTGAAATTACCGACGTTAACCGGGCATACCTGGACGACGGCAATCTACGGGTGGAACTTCTGGGAAGAGGGTTTGCCTGGCTTGACACCGGCACCCATGAAGCCCTGGCCCAGGCGTCCGCCTTTGTTCAGGCGATCCAGGACCGCCAGGGGGTCAAAATTTCATGTGTGGAGGAAATTGCCTACCGTCTGGGTTACATCAATGCCGGGCAGCTAAAAAAACTGGCCGGGAATCTGTTGAAAAATGATTACGGACAATATTTAATGGAAATTGCGGCGGAAGAAAAAAAACAGGTGTACAAATGACGGCCCATACAATCAGTGACACCATTGTTGTCCTGGGAATTCCCACCAGCAATCTGAACATGGAAGATATCATCGACCATATTTTTTCCATGATCGACACCTGGAAGATCGACGGCAGGGCCCGCCGGGTGGCCACCGTCAATGTGGATTTCGTCGTGAATACCCTGACCTGGAAACTTTCAAAAATTCGGCACCCCGAGCTTCTGGATATACTGGTACGATCCGACCTTGTTATCCCGGACGGCAGGCCCATTGTATGGGCCAGTCGACTGCTTGGCAACCCCTTAAAGGAAAGGATCACAGCAATAGATTTAATACCGAGGCTGGCGCAGGAATCAGCCCTGCGCAGCAAATCCATATTTTTTCTGGGCGGTAAAGGGGCTGTCGGTCAGCAGGCCGCTGAAAAACTGCAGGCACAATACCCGCAACTGAAAATTGCCGGTGTATATGCACCACATATCCATGTGGAAGGAACCCAAATGGCCGATGAAGCGGCTCAGGATCGTGAAATCACTGACCGCATCAACCAATCCAATGCGGATATATTGCTCATCGATTTTGGTAGCCCAAAGCAGGGGCTCTGGTTCGACCGCAACCGATACCGTCTCAAAGTCCCCGTTTCCATTGATCTCAACGAAACATTTGAATGTATCGTCGGTTCTGTAAAAAATGCGCCTTTATGGATGCGTAAAACCGGAACCGGATGGATTTTCCGGATGACTCAGAATCCCAAACGATTGTGGCGGGTTTATTTTACAGGTATCTTCAAATTCGGGTTAATGCTCTTACCCGCCATTTTATATTATCGTTTAAAACGCTTCGTATTTAAATTAAGACACAAGCAATTGTCGATTCTGGAAACCCGCAGCCCCGAATCCATCGACAACAATATGCTGCATATCAATATCGTCAGACTGCCGGATCACCTGGACGCATCCATTGTCAGCAGCGTCAAAGACCAGATCGGCCCCATGATCGATCAGGTATCCAATATCGTACTGGAATTTGATCAGGTTACCTTCATTGATTCTTCAGGGATGGGTTTTATTATAACGCTCTGGCGCAAACTTCAGGAACTCGACAAAACACTTTTTCTAACCGGTTTAACCCCTTCAACCCGGCGTTTTTTTAAACTGACCCGCATGCTGGAACGTCTTGAAGAGCATATCTGTGATAACGCCGAGGCGGTTTTAGAGCGAATCAAAACAAAAGAAAAACCACCGGGCTTTTACTTTGTCAGCCAGAAAAAAAACGGCATTGCCCATATCCGCCTTTACGGCACCATGGATGCCGGTCAAAAAGAAAAAATCGACATGGATGCAATCCTGGCTGAAATCGGGGTATCCGACTGTATTATGGATTTAAAGAATCTCAAATTTGTCGACAGCGCCGGGCTGATGTTTTTCTTAAAACTGCATAAACACCTGGCAAGTCTGAGCCGACGCATGTTTCTGTGCAACCTCAACCAAACCGTGCGACAACTGTTTCGCATCTCCAAAACAGAGCCGTTGTTTCATATCAGAAACACGCCCGAAGATGCCGGAGAGGCGATAAAGTGAACGAAAAAACCATACTGGTGGTGGGAGGGGCCGGATATATCGGCTCACACATGGTCAAAGAGCTGTTGGCGGCCGGATATGCGGTTATTGTTCTGGATAATTTCTCCACGGGTCACCGGGCGCTTTTAACCGGCGGCCTCCTGATTGAAGGAGACCTGGGTGATCCGAAACTGCTGGAAACGCTCTTTTCTCAGCATCAGATAGATGCCGTGATGCATTTTGCCGCCTTTTCACTGGTGGGGGAATCGGTTGCCAATCCCTTGAAATACTACCGGAACAACCTGGCTTGTACCATCGAACTGCTGGATGCCATGATCCGATTTAACGTAAAAAAATTTATCTTTTCATCCACCGCAGCCGTGTATGGCGAACCGGTTCAGGTACCCATCACCGAGACGCATCCATCCTTCCCCACCAACCCCTACGGCGCCACCAAAATCGCAGTGGAGCGGATGCTGGCGGACTGTGATCAGGCCCATGGATTGAAATCCGTCTGCCTTCGCTATTTTAATGCCGCCGGTGCTGATAAATCCGGCACTATCGGTGAATGCCACCAGCCTGAAAGCCACCTGATCCCCCTTGTACTCAAGGTTGCCGCGGGAAAGCGCAAAGAGATTAAAATTTTCGGAACCGATTACGACACCCCCGACGGCACCTGCATCCGGGACTATGTCCATGTTACCGACCTTGCCCAGGCCCATCTGCTGGCCCTGAACCACCTGCTGGACGGCGGGCAGAGTGCACTTTACAACCTTGGTAACAGCAAAGGCGTTTCAGTCCGTGAGGTCATTTGCCTGGCCGAAAAAATCACCGGCCGTAAAATCCCCGTTGCGGAAACCAATAGAAGGATCGGTGACCCGGCCGTCCTGGTGGCCGCATCCGACAAAATAAAAACCGACCTGGGCTGGCGCCCTTGCTACGAAACCCTTGACACCATCATCCAGACCGCCTGGAACTGGCACAGGAAGGAATCCGGAGCTAAATAAATTTCACTGAAATTTTGCATATTCCCTGAAATGGCTTTCATAAACTCCCTATCCATTGCCAAACAACCCATCACCCATAATCAATTCCATAAACCGATGTGTAACAAATTACACAATTACATAATAAATTTCTGCAAAATTTTACACATAAATTACACATTTACATTGACATTTACATTTTTACATATTACAGATCGGCCAGGTCGGAAACCGGACATCTTCATGAAAACTTGCGTCGACATTTTCAAACAACATCCGGATGCCGCGTCGCAGGGTGGGCTTTGCCCACCAATCGATTAAAGTCTTTTTTTTGTTCAGGCAGTTATCAAAACCAATGGATTGGAGAATGTCATGCAATCGGGTCTCACGCCGAAACAAGAACAGTTTTTAGCTTACCTCCAGGGCGCCATCACCCGGGACGGCCAGCCGCCCAGCCTTCGCCAGGCCGCCGTGGACCTTGGCGTAAGCCATTCTGCCGTGTCCCAGAGCCTCAAAATATTGGAAGAAAAGGGATATGTGAGACGCCAGGGGCGCTACAGCCGCACCTTGCATATCTTAAACCGCATTAACAAAACATCCGGCCTGCAGCGCTGGCGTGAAGTACCGGTTATCGGGCAGATCAGGGCCGGGTTGCCCATGTATGCCCAGCAGGAATGGGACGGCAGCCTTGTGCTTGATGCCGACCTTTATCGGGGGCAGAACCTTTTTGCGTTGCGGGTACAGGGCGATTCAATGAAAAATGCCGGCATTCTTGCCCATGATCTGGCCATCTGCGAACCGTGCCAGTACGCCCGAAACAGAGAAATTGTGGTGGCCCTCATCAACCAGGAGGAAGCCACCGTCAAACGCTTTTTCCTGCACCATGACCGTATTGAACTGCGGCCGGAAAATACCGGTTACGCCCCCATGTATTACCCCTTCGGAGAGGTGCTGATTCAAGGCCGGGTCATCGGCATCCAGCGGGGCCCCGATGAAATGAGGAATGAGGCGTCCCCGGATTAATCCTCACAACTCAAAACGCATATCTCACGACTTTCATATAAACATGGAATAAAAAACAAACGGAATGGACGACACTCACAGCCATACACCCGACCCCCCATGCCGCCTGCAGGTGGGCACCAGCGGGTATTCTTATACGGAATGGATCGATGCAAAGTTCTATCCCCCCGGAACCCAAACCGGCAGTATGCTGGCATGCTATGCCGAAACATTCAACATTACCGAATTAAACTATACCTGGTACCAGATGCCCCGGTCCCCGGCCATTGAACGGATGCGCCGGAAAGTGCCCCCGGATTTCAGTTTTGCCGCCAAACTGACCCGCACCCTGACCCATGACATCGATACAGACACGTGGCGCCGGCAGGCGCTCCAATACCGGGACGGCATCGCACCCCTGATGCAGGCCCGGCAACTGGCGGCCATCCTGATCCAGTTTCCCGGGTCTTTTACCCGTACCGTGCAAAATCGCACATACCTGGCATCGCTGCTGGATGAACTGGCCGGACTGCCCATGGCAGTGGAATTCCGCCACGCATCCTGGGCCACGGACCGGGTATTTGCCGAACTGGAAAGACGCCGGACCACCCTCGTGGCAGTGGATGAACCGGACCTGCCGGGCCTGTTTCCCTGTCTGGATGTTGTCACCAGTCCGCATCTTTTTTATATCCGCTTTCACGGCCGCAATGCAAAGGGATGGCGCTGTGGCAACATGCAAAAACAGTTTGACTACCATTACAGCGATGCCGAACTGCGACAATGGATCGATTTATACATCAATCCCATGGCCGGCAGGGCCGGCAGCGGCATCATTTTTTTAACAACCACGTCCGGGGCCAGGCACCCGACAACGCACGGCACCTGATCCGCATCCTGGCTGAACAGGGATTGATGTAATTGGAACGTACCATCATTCATCTAAATGTTGCCGATTTTGCCGTGGCCGTGGAACGGATTATCGATCCCAGGCTGGCTGGCCGGCCCGTCATCATTGCGCCCGGAAAAACCTACCGGGCCGCCGTCTATGATATGAGTGACGAAGCCTACCGGGCCGGAATCCGCAAGGGCATGCTGCTGGGCCGGGCCGTGCGCCTGTGTCGCGATGCCGCGGTTATCGCTCCTCACATGGATCGCTATGACAGGGCCATGCACGCCCTGCTGAAACAGGCCCTGCCCTATTCACCGCTCATCGAATCCGGGCCTGATGACGGCCACCTGTTCATGGATGTCACCGGCACCCATCGCCTGCTGGGCCCGCCCGTGGATATCGCCTGGCGGTTACACCGGCAGATCAAAAACGACATGGGCCTGAATCCCATCTGGTCGGTGGCCCCCAACAAACTGGTGGCCAAGGTGGCATCCCGTCTGGTCAAACCCGTGGGGGAATATATGGTGGCAGCGGGCGATGAATCCAGGACGCTGGCCCCGCTGTCGCTCTGCCTGGTGCCCGGCATTGAAAAGACGGATTTGATCCGATTGCACGAATTCAACCTTACCCATGTTTTCCAGGTGGCCGCATTGAGCCTGTCACAGCTGGAGATACCCTTTGGCAGACGTGCTCCCGCTATTTATAAAGCGGTGCGCGGCATGGATGGATCTCCGGTGCTGCCGGTGGGACAAAGCCCCCCTGTTATCAGCGTTGGGCATGAATTCAGCGAAGATACCAATAACGCCCAGGCCCTTGAGCGTCATCTGTATTGCCTGGTGGAGCAGGCGGGCCACTGTCTGCGCAAACGCTGCCTGGCCGCACGTCGCATCGGCATTTTCCTGAACTACACGGATGGTAAACGCTGCATCCGGCAGTCCCTGGCACGGCCGGCCACCGCCAATGACCTGGACCTTTTTGACGTCGCCGGCCGCACCCTGAAGGTCGCATGGAAACGACGGGTGCGCATACGGCACCTGGCCCTGGTCTGCGACGGCCTGGTTTTTCCACCGGCACAGATGGCCCTGTTTGAAAACGACCGGCAGCACCGTGAAAAACGGACCGGATTTGTGAGTGCCATGGACGCTGTCCGGCATCGCTTTGGCCCGGGCGCCATTAATACAGGCCGTACACATTGTTAGCCATTAGCTGTTAGATAGTTTCCGTTTTAGTAAATAGAAAAAGCGGAGCGAAACCATTATTTTTCATATTTTCAGTGTTCATTTTTGATAAACTCCTAAAAAATCGGATTTAGACGGTCTTGTAAAAAGTTCAAATTCAAGGCGTGCAAATTTTGTAATCATGAGGCGTACTTAACGTACGTTGAATGATTGCGAAATGCAGCGCAACGCAAAAGTTGAGCTTTTTACGAGACCGTCAATTATCATGATTCCCCTTACAGTTCGATCCCATTATTCCCTGATGTGGGGCACCGGCGCCATTGACGACATCTGCCGCACTGCCCGGCGTCTGGGCTATACCCGCCTGGCCCTCACCGACACCGACAACCTCTATGGGTTATGGCCGTTTTTAAACGCATGCCGGCAGGAGGGCCTTGTGCCCATCATCGGCGCCGAGGTCACTGACCCGGCGTGCAGCCACCGCGCCGTGTGCCTGGTTAAAAATAAAATCGGTTACCGCAATCTCTGCCGCCTGATTACCCATCGGCACATGGATGGAAATTTTGAACTGAAAAAAAGCATCATACCCCTTGCAGACGGGCTGATCATTTTGACCGGCAATGCAGACCTGCTGGCCCCATGGCAGGGTGCCGGCCTGCATGTGGCTGCCGCCATCCCGCGGCGGCCCCTGTCCGTGCACCATCCGATTTATCGCACGGCCAAAGCCCTGGGCATACCCGTGGTGGCCACACCGGGCAGTTTTTTTGCTATCCCGGCGGATATTCACACCCATCGTCTGCTGCGGGCCATTGAGCGCAATACCGTTTTGTCGCGACTGCTTCCCGGTGACAGCGCCCCCCCCGATGCCTGGCTGGCCGCCCCTGAAGAATATGCCCGCCGGTTTGCCGTGTGTCCGGAAGCCGTCAGTGCCACTCGCCATCTGGCCGATCAAATCACCTTCACCGGCCCGGATTTCGGCCTTGTCCTGCCCCCCTGGAAAGGCCCGGACAACCGAAAAGCCCCCCAATGCCTGCGCGATGCCGCCTATGCCGGCGCACAAAAACGATATGGCATGGACCTGCCCGAACCTGTGGTTCAAAGAATGGAACACGAACTGACCGTTATCTGCCAAATGGGATTTGACACTTATTTTCTGACGGTCCGGGACATTGTTCAACACAGCCCGCGCACCTGCGGCCGGGGCTCGGGGGCCGCATCGCTGGTCGCCTATTGCCTGGGCATCACCAATGTCTGCCCGGTCCGGCACAACCTGTACTTTGAGCGCTTTTTAAATCCCGGACGTAAAGACCCCCCGGATATCGACATTGATTTTGCCTGGGATGAGCGGGATGCGGTATTGCATCGCGTCCTTGAGACCCATCAGGGACACGCCGCCATGGTTGCCAGCCACGTTCTCTTCCAGGAACGCATGGCCATCCGTGAAACCGCCAAAGTGTTTGGCCTGCCCGAAGGAGAAATCACGGGCGTCATCAACCGATTACCGTCATGCCACCGTCTTTGGGAACTGCCCGCCCATGGTTTGGCACAGACGCCGAAACGACCGGTAGCCGGGCCTGTGAATCTGCCCCGGCCCTGGCCCCGGATAATGGCCCAGGCCCGACAGATCATCGGTATTCCGCGCTATCTGTCCGTGCACCCCGGCGGGATTGTCATTACCCCGGATCCCATTGACACCTATGTGCCGGTTCAACAAACCCCCAAGGGGGTTCCGGTCATGCAGTGGGAAAAAGAGAGCATTGAAGCCGCCGGCCTGGTCAAGATCGATCTGCTGGGCAACCGCAGCCTGGGGGTGATTCGGGATGCCGTGGCCAATGTGCGGGTCAATGACATCTGTTTCGATGAAACCACCTGGCAGCCTGAAACGGATCACGCCACTCAAAAAGCCCTGTCCCAGGGCCGTACCATGGGCTGTTTTTATATTGAAAGCCCGGCCATGCGCCTGCTGCAGCAAAAATCCGGGGTCGGTGATTTCGAGCATCTTGTCATCCACAGCAGCATTATCCGACCGGCGGCCAATGAGTTTATCCGGGAATATATCCGCCGGTTGCACGGCGGCTCATGGGACCCGATTCACCCCCTGCTGGCCGATATCCTGGACGAGACCTTCGGCATCATGGTCTTTCAGGAGGATGTGTCCAGGGCGGCTGTTGCCATTGCCGGTTTCTCCCATGTCGATGCCGACGGTCTGCGCAAAATCATCTCTAAAAAAGACCAGCAACGCCAATTGTGCGACATGCGCGATCTTTTTTTTGACGGTGCCAGATCAAAGGGACTGCCCGATGCCAAAATATCCGAAATCTGGAATATGATGATGAGTTTTGACGGGTATTCTTTCTGCAAACCCCACAGCGCGTCCTATGCCCGGGTATCGTTCCAGGCTGCCTGGCTCAAGGTGCATTACCCGGCCGAATTCATGGCTGCGGTCATCAGTAACCAGGGCGGCTTTTACAGCACCTTTGCCTATGTTTCCGAAGCACGCCGCATGGGCATTGAAATCCTTGGGCCGGATGTCCACGCCAGTGCTGTTCACTGGACGGGCCGTGACAAAACCCTTTACGCAGGCCTGATGGCCGTCAAGGGTCTGTCCACGCAAAGCATGGTGCGCATTGTGACCGAAGGCCATTGCAAACGGTTTGGAGATTTTTCAGATTTTTTGGAGCGCGCTCATCCGGACCAGGCAGAAACCCGATCTTTAATCTACTGCGGGGCACTGGATGCGTTTGCCGTAAACAACAGCCGGGCCGGACTGCTGTGGCACCTTGCCCGCCGGGCGCCGGCCCCATCCCATGGGCCGATGCAAAGGCCCCTTTTCGGCAAAACCGCCGGTATCTATCCGCCGGCCCTGCCGCCGGACAACCGGCTTGACCGACTTCGGCGCGAATTTGCCGTACTCGGTTTCTTGTGCGACTGTCACCCCATAGAGATCTATGCCGGGGCCCTGCAAAATATCAATACAGTCAAAGCGGCCCTGTTGCCCACCCTCATCGGCCGGCGGGTACGCCTGGCCGCATGGCCCATCACCGGCAAAAAAGTCCGCACCAAAACCGGCGACGCCATGGAATTTCTAACCTTTGAGGATGACACCGGCATCGTTGAAACCACTTTTTTCCCCAACGCCTACCACCGTTTCCACCACATACTGGACCTTGACCGGCCTTATATTCTCACCGGCCGTGTGGAACAGGACTGGGGAGCCGTCACCCTCACGGTGGATTGGGTCGATCTCCTGCAGATGGACCCAACTGCGTACAAAGGGCCAAGGGCTGATGAGGCAGCCTGGCCTGGCAACAGGCAGGCGGCACCCTGAAAATTATCGCTTTTTTACAATCAAATCCGCAGACTCCATCTCTTTGAGCACTTAGGCACTGGAAATTATTAACTCATCGGAATTGGCGCACAGATTTAGGGCAGATTTGGTCGATGGGATTGAGCAAAACCGCAAGCGTAGTTGTGCCACGTTGAGGATTTTGCGATTGAGGATCGGCCAAAGATGCTCTGAAGCTGGGATGTAAAAACGATGAGTTAATGATTTCCAGTGCCTTAGGGCTCGCGCAAAAATAACTTCCCATTTTAAGCACCGCCGCATTCCGCCTGACTGCGTTGCAAAAGCTCGGAATATACCTGATATTCCTGCGCTTTTGTGCCTTGCCAGGCGGCCGCCGCAATTCTTAAAATTGCGAACTAATTGTTGCGCGAACCCTTAATTGCCGAGGGCCGCCGTCTTTTTGCGCTGGCTTAGGGCAATGCCCACCCCCAGAAAAATAAACACACCCGCGAAAAAAAACGGCACAACATTCAAACCGGAATGACCGGGAACCAGTACAGCCTGTTTGGGTTTGTCGGGGTTGTAGTAGACGCGAACGGTTTTTCCTTTGGGATATCTGGAAACGATCTGGTTGGCACTGCCGGCGGTTGAAAGAAAGGAGATCTTTTTGCATTCATAGTTCCGGCCGTCAATCCGATATTGATATGCGATTTTCGGATATGATGTCACCTCGGTCTTTTTCTTGCCGTCTTTTTCGGTGGTAACCGTTTGCTGCTCAATTTCCGATTTAATGATCATACCGTCAACGGTGGGCCAGTCTTTGCTTTCTACGCCGGTTTTATAACCATTGTAACTATATAACGCGACACCGATACCCGCGCAGATAAATAGAACTGATCCGGCGAGTTTTTCCATGCCCGGATTCATGAAGCCGCCGGCTAAAAAGAACAACCCGATCCCCAGAACAATCGATCCGAACAGGTATGACTCAAAAAGGAAAAACACGATGCACAGAAAAAGGAAAAAAACAGCGGCGATCCGTTTCAGCCACCGTTTGGCCGTTTTGACCTTCGGTGCCATAGACCCTTGGGCCTTGTTGACAAAGTCCTCGAAGACTTCCTTTGTCACCACTATTTTTTCCGGGTGGGACAGGTGTGTTCCCATCTTCGGGGGCGGTGAGGATTGTATTTCACTGTTGGGGACATGCAGTTGCGATGCCGCGTTGGCAGCGGCCACGGCATCGGGTCCAGGGTGTCCTTTTTGCGTCCAGATCCGGGTATTCAGATTCAAATCCGCAACAATATCGATGACCAGCTTCAGGTCATCATAATACGCCTGTACGTGGGATATATTGAGGAGGCTCTCCATAATTTTCGGTTCAAACAATTCTCTTTCAAACGGGATGGCCATATACAATTTGGATGCTGAAAAGGAAATCCGCATTTTTTTTCGGGCACGCTTTTGAAACTCAACGATTCGGTGCATCAGGCTGGTGGACAGGATATACCGGGCCTCCACCTGATCCTGACCGTAAACCACAAACAATTTTTCGAATTCCGGATCTTCCAGTTTGATCAACTGGCCATTCTGGACATTCATGCGCTGGAGGGCCTGCCCCAGTTCACCAAACAGTTTCTGGGCCGTATCCGGCAAGACGACGGTCGTGCTTTTGAAGGATTTGTTGAAATCCGCCACAAAAAAAAGGCCGTTGAATATGGGGGTGTATTTTTTTTGAGTTCGTTGAGAGGAACTGCTCGAATTTTTCCGGATGATGTCCACCCGCTTGGCATGGATCTCGGAAAACCGGATGGCGGTCTGTCCCAGGCTGCCGGCAACCAGATCATCACCGTGATAATCACCGGGTTTATCGTTAAATAAATGACTGGCCATGAATTCTTCCCTGGTGACCATACCGGCCTTGTCGTACCGCAGGCCCGGGTCAATAAAGGCAACAATCTTTGGGATGATGGTGTCTTTGAACCCCTCCTTATAGCTCTTGAAATATTTCGTATACCATGGGAGCAGGGTAAAAATTGCCGTAAGGGCCATAATCAGCAACAGAAACATCAGATCAATACCGAATTTACCGGCAACAAACAAAAAAATCAAATTAATGCCCACTGCAATGACAACCGCCTGTATAAATTTCTTTTTGACGGTGAGTCGCCGGGCTTCCAATTTCTCCAAATCCGGCAACAAATCGGACTGATAAAAAGCGTCAAGTGTTTTCATGCCCGCCCCTTTCCTGATTCGCTTAATTTGAATGGTTGAAATAATGTTTTGGTGATCACATATCGAGAAGTTGACCGACATCAACCGGTTGCTTTTCCCGGGCATCGATTTCAAAAAATACTTTTCTTTGATACCGCATCAGGCCGGCAACAATATTGCTCGGAAACATTTCCAGCGCATTGTTGTAGTCTTTTACCGAGGCGTTGTAAGCCCTGCGGGCCGCCGATATCTGTTCTTCCACCTCGTTTAAGGATGCCTGCAGGCTAATAAAGTTTTCACTGGCCTTAAGGTCCGGATAATTTTCCACGGCCACCATTATTTTGCCAAGAGCGCCGGATACCTTTTGATCCATGTCCACCATTTCCGCATCGGTCATATGACCGGACAGGGCTTTGGTGCGCATGTCGGTAACCTGTGTGAGCACATCCGCCTCATGCTGCATATAGCGTTTCACCATTTTAATCAGGTTCGGTATGAGATCGAACCGTTTTTTCAGTAAAACATCGATGGTTGAAAAAGCATTGGCCACCTGATTTTTCTTGGCTACCAGGTTGTTATAAATCAGGATCAGAAATACTGCGATAACACCTGCAATGATGATGGTAACGATCATGATGCCTCCATATCAATTGTCTTGGGTGGATGTGAGATTTGCCTTATCATTCAGGCAATTATACCAATTGGACCATAGGGTGTCAATCAACAAATAACAACGATCATGCCCACTGAAACATCAAAATTTCATCGATGCCGTTCTTATCCCATCACGTATGGGCACAATCTGTTGTCCTCAACAAAAAAAGGGGTCAGGCTTTGCAGCCTAACCCCTTTATTTTTATTGGTGCCTAGGACGAGAATCGAACTCGTACAGCCACAAGGACCGAGGGATTTTAAGTCCCTTGCGTCTACCAATTCCGCCACCCAGGCATTTTTTCCAACATCTTGCAAAAAGCAAATGCATTATATCGGTGCCTTTTACAGATAACAGGGTTAAATGTCAAGAACCCATGTCGTTTTTTATCGTTTTCCGCGCCATGCGTTACAGGCGTGAGCTGGCTTCAGGCAATATCTTCAAAGCATGCATAACGCCATGGCATTTGCAGGCCGTACTGAGTAAAACAGGAGAATCCGCCTTAAGGAGTTGATCCAGGGCAAAAAGAAGATCTTTTGATCGATACCCACCGACGCCGGGTCCGAGCTGCCTGCTTTTTAAAACCACTGATTTGTAATTTTCATAATGAACGGCGGATAGCATCTGATGGATGACAGCGGGCCGGGGTTTACCGGTATAGGTGCAGAATTCATCGGGTTCTAAGCAATTATCCGGGCAGATAAAATCCGCATTGCTCATATACAGGGCGCCATCGTTTCCGCTCATGGTATTGGGCAGCATTCCGGCGACGTTATCGGGGACCGGCAATGTTGCCACCCGGTATCCGAGGGCCAACAGGCGCTGTTTCACCCATTCATAGGCCACATGCACCGGGATGCAGGGAACAACCCAGTCAGGCCTGTGCAGGTCCTCCATTTTACGGGCAAGATACAGGATGCCGGGCTCACACACCGTCTTGAACCGCTTTTTTTCAACTTCCCGGCAGGCCTGAATATCCTGATCGACCACCAGGATATCGCTTCCGGGCCACTTGCGGCTTGCCGCCGTTGCCGCTTTCAGCCCGAATTTTCCAGCCCCCAGAATCAAAATCTTTTGCATATTCCCCTGCCCTGTTGCCCCTGGGATAAAACGCCGACCCCAAATGACAAACAAATCCCAAATAACGGTATCCACTTGATCTTAAAATTGGATTAAACAAAACCCAAAGTTATTTGATTAACCCAATTTGATCTTGAATTGGTGTGCATTTTGATTTCTCTCTGTTATTTTACGGTTTGATTCTTGTCAAATCATATTTCATTTGTTAACTAATCGGCATGCAGACAACCGACGCAAACACAAACTTTATTCTGGCATCCAAATCGCCCCGCAGACACTACCTGCTGACCCAGGCCGGACTCGAATTCCAGGTCATTCCCAGCACCATCGATGAAAGCGAATTTCCCTTATCGACACCGAAAACCTATGTCAAGGTACTGGCAACCGCCAAGGCCCGCGATATTGCCCGAAAGCATCCGGACAGCTGGGTTATCGGAGCCGACACCATTGTACTCATTGATGAGACCATTTTAGGGAAACCCCGCTCAAAAGAACAAGCCCGGGCCATGCTGCAGCAACTCAGCGGGAAAACGCATCAGGTCCTGACCGGCTACTGCATCTGCTGTGAATCCAGGCAGGTCCTGTTTTCGGAAACCGTGACGACATCGGTCCTGTTCAAACAATTGAGCGAGGATGAAATCGAGTGGTATATCGGCTCGGATGAACCGTTTGACAAAGCCGGGGCCTATGCCATTCAGGGGCTTGGAACCTTTCTGGTCAAAGCCATTAATGGCTCCTATACCAACGTTGTCGGGCTTCCGGTTTGCGAGGTCATTGAATTTCTCATCAAAAAAGGCGTCATGGGGTTGAGGAAGGAATTATCATGAAACAAAAAATAGAGCGCATCAAAACCCGTATCAAAAACACGGCCATTGCCTGCGGGCGCGATCCGGAATCTGTCCGGCTGGTGGCAGTGGGCAAGACCAAACCGGCCGAACTGGTCCGCGAGGCCATTGATGCCGGTGCTGCGATCATCGGTGAAAACTATATTCAGGAGGCCCGGGAAAAAATCAAGGCCCTGGACGACTGCACCGTAGAGTGGCATTATATCGGCCACCTCCAGTCCAATAAATCTAAATATGCGGTACGGATCTTTGACCTGATCCATTCGGTGGATTCCCTCAAGCTGGCCAGGGAGCTGGACAAATGTGCCCAAAAAATAGACAAAATTCAGCCCATCCTCATTCAGGTCAATATCAGCAAAGAAAAAACCAAGGGCGGTGTCCATGAAGCCGAGACCCTTGAACTGATAGCGGCGGTCAGTGAACTTACCCATGTTTCCATCCGGGGCCTGATGACCATGCCCCCCTATTTTGACGATCCGGAGCGCGCCCGTCCCTTTTTCAAAGCCCTTGCCCATCTTCGAGAGCAGATCCGGGAGGCGACTATCCCCACTGTATTCATGGATGAGCTGTCCATGGGCATGTCCGGTGATTTTGAAGCGGCCATAGAAGAGGGCGCCACCCTGGTGCGGGTGGGAACCGCCATTTTCGGAGCCCGCCAATGAAAATACTGCTGCACATCTGCTGCGCCCCCTGTTCCATATACCCGGTCAAGGTTCTTCGGGGTGAAAATATGGAGGTGATGGGTTTTTTTTACCGGCACAATATCCATCCCTACACGGAATGCCTGAAACGTCAGCAGGCCCTTGAAACCTATGCCGACGCCATTGATATGAAGGTAATCTATCAGCCCGGCTATGACCTTGAAGGGTTTATTCAAAACGTGGTGTTCAGGGAATCGGATCGGTGCACCTACTGCTATCATGACCGCCTCAGAGCCACGGCCCTGCTGGCAAAACATGGAAAATTCGACTATTTCAGCTCCACCCTCTTATACAGCAAATTCCAAAAGCATGACCTGATAAAATCCATGGGTCAATCCATCGGCCGTAAGGTGGGGGTCCCCTTTTACGACGCTGATTTCAGAAAGGGCTGGAAAGAAGGTATTGCCGAATCCAAACGCCTTGATCTCTACCGCCAGCAATACTGCGGCTGCATCTACAGTGAACGGGACCGTTATTATAAAGATTGAAAACGGCTCAAGGGCATTGGGAATTCCAGCATTTTTCCAAAAATCCCAGGGATTTTTTCAGGTATTCAAAACAAAATACCTCAACGGAAACCGTGCCGCGAAA
>CALNYM010000018.1:0-69405 GCA_942490765.1 uncultured Desulfobacterales bacterium
TTACTACATCACAGTTTGCGGCTGAGTTATGAGCTGGAAAACGCCGCCGGATTTTCGATGGCGAGGTTCGCGACCAACCCGCGACCGCCGCACGCTATTCATGTGATCGCGATTCTGCCTTGCTCTTGTATCCGGCGTTGGGCATCGATGGTGCAGATGATGGTGCTCTTCAGCGAGCAGCCGCGGACCGTGATCATCCTGGGCGCGGACTAATTGCCGAACAGTCGGAAGCGCGGCGAAGAAGTACGATCGGTTCATTTCGCTGCAGCTATTTTCAAATCCTTCTGCGACGCCGAGAAATTCAACGTCTATACCGACGCGGATGTTCGCGAAGGCAAACTATCCACTCCCGATGCGGAACGCATCGTTCCCGCAAGGCCGGAGAATTGGGCGAACTGGTCGCCAGTCAGCGTGAACTGGAAGAAAGCCAAATTCCAATGGGACGGATCAACGACGGCCGCACTCGAAACCGGGGCGACTGCCCGACCCTTTTGCCGAACAGGCCGAACTGGCCCGGCTCAAAGCAGATCGAGCCAGTTGGACGAAGGCGTGCAAGTCGTATGCTGATCGTTCCCGAGGGATTTGCGGAGATCAGATCGAAAGCATGAACCGCCGACTCGCCTCGCGCGAATTTGAAAACGTCGTGCAGGGCCTCGCCGAGAATGCCAGGCCGATCATCCTGCAAAACTACGCCGATGAAAAATCGCAGGTGGCCTGCAACCGGGTTAGCCGAGGCCATCACTGTTATTGGGAAGCAAGTGATCCTGCACAACCGCTGTCCCAGGCCGTTGCCCACAGACGATTGCCGAACCCGTGCAAGCCGAGCAACTCGATCTCGCCGAGGACAAGCAGACTGTCCGCCTTCGTTTGGAGCAAATTGTTCCCGGCGTAGTCGGTCATCATGGCGGTCACGGGAGCGTTTTACCCGGCGGTGGATTTAGCCGCGGGCGAAAAAGAACGGGGCACTATGGAAACCCTGCTCATCTGTCCGGCGTCGCGAACGGAGATCGTGCTGGGGCAAATTTTCACGGTGATGCTGTTCAGCATTTCTACGGCGATTTTGAACCTGATCAGCATGGGCCTGACGAGCAAATACCTGGCTTCCATCGCCAACGCGGGGGCGTTCGCGAAGATCGGAAGCCTGCAACCGCCGCCGATGGCGTCGCTGTTATGGATCGCCGTGGGGTTGATACCGCTAGCTGGATTGTTCGTAGCGTGATGCGTTCTAGCGCCGGCAACCTTCGCCCGCAGCACGAAAGAAGGCCAATACTACCTGACGCCTCTGTTGATGGTCACGATGGGCTCGACGATATTCTGCCTTTCCCAGGGGTTGAAATCAAGCCGTTTTACAGCGTGATGCCTGTGGTGGGGGCGGCGTTGCTGCTCAAAGAAATGCTGGCCAACCCGGACAGCCAGGCCGCGTTTGTACGGATTCCGGTACTTGTCACCAGCGTGGGATACGGTTGCTGGCGTTGTGGTGGGCCATCGACCAGTTTTCCCGCGAAGATGTGCTAATCCGCGAAGCCGAGCGCTTTGAACTACGGCTCTGGTTGCGGCATTTGATGCCCAGACAAGGAAGCCACGCCCACATTTCGCCGAAGCGGCCTTCTGCTTCGCGATGATCATGCTTCTGAAGTTTGCTGCCATCAAGTTCATGGAAACCGGCCGTGGACCCATACGTAAAAAGAGCAGGCGAACGCCAGGCGTGGGCATGATGCAGTTGTTGATGATTCAACAGCTCGTCATCATTGCCAGCCCTGCGTTGTTCATGGGGGTGATCCCTCACCTCCAACGTGTCCAGCACGTTATCGCCTGGCAAATTGCCTTCGTCGGGGATGTTCTCCTTCGCCGGGTGTCTGCCGTTTGTTCTCCATCCGTTGTCGGTGGAGTTGTCCGTTTCTGCAGAAATATTTCTTCCCTGCCGCTGCCGGATTCGGATCCTCAAGCGATTGGAAACGATGTCGGATGTGCAGCAACCGTTGTGGCTCGTCTTATTTACCGTTACGCCGTCGCCCCGGCGATTTGCGAGGAAATCGCGTTTCGCGGATTTATCCTGAGCGGTTTTGGACGGTCCAAACGGGTGTGGATGGCGATTTGCTTTCCAGCCTGACCTTTGGACTAGTCAGCATGATCCCGCAACAGGTCTATAATGCGGCCCTGTTGGGATTGGTTCTGGGCCTGCTTGCCAGCCGGAGCGGGAGCATTCTTTCCGTGCATTCTGTTTCACTTTCATCTGGAACTCTCTAAGGTCGCTGCATGGCCGAGTGAGCAGCATGAAGGCGTGGACTCCATCAATGATGGTCCCTGGAACTGGCTGATCGGCATCGAAGACGGTCAACTCCGATGCTCAATGGCCGTTGCTGGTCGCGATAATCATCGGCGGCTATCTCATCAGGCGTTTGATCCAGACCCCCACGGCATCCGTTGCGACCGCCGACCCGTCCGAATTGGCTCTCGAATCCTCCATCGATCGACCAGCCGAGGATGTCGATCAAACCGGCCAAATCTCCGACAAAAGAAAAACCGCTGGCAACACCCCTAAGCGATTGGAAATTTGCCCTAAAAAGGTAGCGGGGTGATTCCGAGTGGCCTAAAATAGGGTGAATCGTCCGCGATGTTCTTCTATAATCGCGGCCAGCGATATTGGTCAACTGGTCATTGGGCCTGAAGCAAAGCGAGGGGATCAACCCAAATGTGAGGCGTGGCATTTTTCCAATCCACTCGCTGCGCTTGAGCTTGTATTCGAATTAATTGATCCATTGAAGGAAAAACAATGGACGGAATCCCCAATTCAATTGCCGCGGAATCCACGCGAGCCGTCCGGATTGGTTCCGCCACGATTGGCGACGGAAACCTGGTCGCGGTGCAATCCAGACGGCCACGAAAAACGCCTGGACATCGACGTGCGCGACCGTGGGGTACTGAGCAACTGCTGGCGGCCGGGGCGGACGTGGTTCGCGTACGTTGACAGCCGAAAAGACGCGGACGCGTTGATCGAAATCCGTCGGCAGACATCCGTGAATCTGGTCATGGACTTGCAAGAGAACGTCGTCTGGCCGGAGGTCGTAAGCGCCGCATGTGGGACAACCCGCTATAACCCAGGGCATCTTTATCATCACGAGCGTGGCGTGCCCTGAAAGAAAAGGTGCGTTATCTGGCGGGCATCGCCGGCGCGCAGGTTGTGCGATTCGCGTCGGCGTCAATTGCGGTTCGGTCGACTTCGCGAAAGAAAAATACGCCGCCGAGGATTCCATCTCGCCCATGCTGAAAGCTGCCTATTCATTGCGAGTTTCTACCTGATCGGCCTGACTGCCCTGCGTGTGTCGCTGAAGGATCTGACCAAAAAAGTGATCGAAGCCAACCGCCGATTTGCCGAACAACGCCTCTGATGTACCCTTTGCATTTGGGAGTCACGGAAGCCGGCATGCCGCTGACGGGCATCAAAACCCGCATCGCTTTCGAACAACTCATCAGCCAGGGGATTGGTGATACGATCCGCGTTTCGCCTTTGTCAATGATCGCAAGTTCGAGGAGATCGACGCGGGACGGCAAATTCTTCAGGATATCGCCGCAGCACGGGTCCGCACGGTGGTGGATTTTGCCGCACATGATGCAGGGACATCATTAGCTGTCCCAGTTGCTCGCGTGTGGAAAACGAAGCCTTTAGGATCTGCCGCAGGACGTCAAAGATGACGGCCTACGCTCAGGATCATGCGATCACAATTCGGTGATCATGGGTTGCCGGGTCAATGGCCCCGGCGAAACCGACGATGCGGATCTGGGACTTTGGCGTCTCTACCTCAAGGTCAATCTCTACGCGGCGAAGAATACCTTGGGAGCCTACGGCTACGATGAGATTCTGCCCCGCCTTCGTGCCGAGCTCGACGCCCTCATCGCCAACGCAAGCGCGGCTCCCGCGACATAATGTCATCGGGTCGCCACTACGAGTTCTCTACGAAATCCGATTGCAATTCCTGCAATTCCGATCCCTTTTCTGCCATGGGCCCTGGTTAGGGCATGGACTCGTCCAAAAACGTCAGCCCATAAAGCATTTATTCGGTTAATTTATAGCTATTGTTTCGATGGGAACTGTGGAAAATCGGCTAATCTCTCCAATCGGCCTCAAGTCGCGTTGTCATTCAGGTGTTCGGCAAGGATGTCGAACTGACGTTCGTCCCGATCATGGGACAGACCGTTCATCCATTAACCCGATGGAGCATGACCCATGCGTTTGAGTACATGCCCGCTTGAACGCGTTTGGCTATCTTTGCGGGTTTTGTGCTGGACCGCCCGTTAAGCCAGCTCTACCGCACGCCCAACTTTATCGTCACGGCCCCCACCCCGAGACCGTGGAAAAGTGGCAAGACCGCCGAACATTACCGCGAATTTCTGCCGGAATGGCTGGCAAAGGAAATCGCCCCGCTGGTGCGCGCCAGCACCCTGTCCGTGAAAATGGACAGATTGGAGCAAGGGCGCGACAACTTCGCGTTTGACCGCGGCGAGAAATCTTTATTGGCGAATGAACGTGCAAGGCACGCTGTCCGGACTTGACAGCGTGATCCCACGAAGTCAGTCATACCAGCCCGCGTCGCACTTTCGCCGGCCTTTTGCCTGCTGGGCGGATGAAGTGCGGCCACATTGACGAGCACGAATCAGAACGCCGCCAAGATGATGCTGCTCAAACAGTCTGGTCGACTCCGGGAAGAATTCCGCTTCACAAACTGCTCTCAATCAAGCGAATGCCCCAGCGACATGCGGCATGTGCTGACGCTGTATGCTGAGGGATATTCTCTGGCGGACTTTCTCGTCCAAGCCGGCGGGAAAACGCGGTATTTGATTTCCTGGAGACGGCCCACCGCCACGGTTGGGACCGAGCCATCGCGGAGCATTACAGCCTGAAAGATGTCAGCGAGTTGGAATCGCGTTGGAATAGAAGGTGATGGCAGGCAGTCCGCAGATCAATATTCCCAAGGGCAGCCAGATCGCAGCGAACGAAACCAACGACGTCCGCGCGCTCAACGTGAGGATTCGAACGCCCTGTGATCCGGGCCCAATCCCCGGACGTCGCGACACTCCCAACCGCGCTGCGACGGCTTCGTTTCCGGACCAATCCAACTCCGCCGGCGAAATCGGCCATCCCATTGCCCAAGACCACGGCGGTCCGGCGATGAGTCACCTCGTTGGCGGCGGATGGCACTGCGGCGAAATCTCCGACGACTTTGTCATCCCGGCCCATGATCCGTCGAAACTCGCTTTGCCCAAAACCGGTCCAACCGGCGACGCCCCTGTTGCTCTCGCTCATGAGCTTCCTCGATGGAAGCAACCCCGTTGGCTGATTCAAGGCCCGCGCATCCAGTACTTTATCTCCGCCGTCCAATGCTCCCCGCGTTTCGCTTTGAATTGGACGTTCATCGCAGGTTCCCGGAGGACAGACTCCCTAAAGTGGTCGCATCCCCAAATGGTCTGACTTTCCCGCAGTCGGACCGCCCGCGACTCGACCCGGCTTGGACAGGCATTCGCATCCTTCTCTCCCAGCGGATCGGATGGTCTCCCCCGCCGACCGGTTGACTGTTCCTCCTCCTCCGACGAGTCACCGTTTCCCCCACGGTGGCTCGTCTTTTTTTATACCAATGGAATGACTTAACTATTACCCGGTTTCGGCTTGGGGGTTGTAACGGATTTAACCACGGCAATGGCTACGTCATTGCCGTCAACGGAACGACGAAGGCCGCGCATGATAAACCCCATGTGCGACTGATGCCGGGGATGGTCTCCGCGAGGACCAAATAGACCATGTAGCCGTAATATCCGATGTCAGGCCGCCTTCCAGCGACGATTACGTGGCCCGTAAAATCGGCAGGCAAGCCACAGCGACGCGATCATGATGGGGATGTCGAGGTTAGCCGCCGCGGCGGAGACATCAACGCCGCCGGGCACGATGGCAGCGGACAATCCAGACGCAGAGAATGTTGGTGCCGTTGCTGCCGACCACGTTGCCCACGGCGATGTCCCGTTCTCCCCGCAGGCTGGCCAGACCGACGTCGCGACCGGGAAGAGACGTCCGCAGCACCATCGTCAAACCAATCAGCAATTCGCTCATCCCTGCCGTGCGAGCGATGGTCACCGAACCATCAACCAACCACCTTGCTCCAAACGTCAGGAGGGCCAAACCGCCAAGGATCAACAGAATCTGCCAGATAAATTGAGACATGCCTGCTCGCCTGCTGCCGTCTGAATCCCTGTTCAAACTCGTCTTTCACGACGGACTTCCTGACGGCTTGTCGCTACGGTCCAGGTTACGGCAGCCAAGCAGGCCGGCGAAATTAAACCGATCCCATCCATCCGTCCAATGGATCCGTCAATCCCCAGCAGCATGAAACCGGATGCGACAATCATCAAAGGCACGTCAATCCGAATCAATCGGCTCGACACGACCACCGCGATCAACGCGGAAATGCCCAGGATAAACAGATCGTTGAAAATGTTGCCGCCGACAACATTTCCCACGGCGATATCCGTCTGGCCGGCGAGAGAGTTACCGGATCGATACTGCAGCTCCGGGCGCTTGTGCCGAAAGCGACGACCGTGAGCCCGATGAGCAACGGAGAGATTCCCGCCACCGCAGCCGGGGCGAGATGGCCATGAACCAAGAACGCCGCCGACAACGAGGCCGATCAATCCAACCGCCATGAGCCCGAATGCGGTCAACAGCACACCATTCCCCAACAACGGCATGTGCGGAGCCATCGGTCAATTTCCCCATGACCACGTCGAGGAACTGACGCATGGCGACATCCACAAGCGTTCCTGCGCCCGGTGATGGACAAATTGCAGAATGAGGAGCTTTTTAGCGTGGGCGCGTACTGTTCGGTGCCGTCGCCGACGACGTAGAAGCCCATCTGACCGCGGGGGCATTCGGTCTCGACGTAGCATTCGCCGGCGGGCAGGTGACCAGGGCACTCGATCCGGTGCGAGCCCTCGGCGGTCGGATAGCGTTCGATCGCCTGCTCGATGATCTTGATGCTCTGCACCACCTCGAGCATCCGGACCTTGAAGCGGTGCCAGCAGTCGCCGATGACCGCCGTGCTCGGGGCCGGGGCGCGAACGGCGGGAGGATCGCCTTGAAGTCGTACTTCTCGTAGCCGCAATACGGTTCGATCTTGCGCAGGTCCCAGTCCGGGTCGCCCTTGGTCGGTCGAGCGAGCCGCGCAGCATCGGCCCGGTGCAGCCGTAGGCGAGCGCCAGTTCCTTCGACAGGATGCCGATGTTGGCGGTCCGCTTCACGAAGATGTGGTTGCGTCGTCAGCAGGTGCGTGATACTCGTGGATGCGCGGCTTGAAGTAGTCGAGGAACTGCACGGCAGTCGATCCAGCCGTCGGGCAGATCGTCGTGGACGCCGCCGATGGTGATGTAGCTGTAGGTGAGGCGGGCGCCGCAGACTTCCTCGAACAGGTCGAGGATCTGTTCGCGTTCGCGGAAGGCGTAGAGGAACGGGCTGAAGGTGCCGAGGTCGAGTCCGTAGGTGCCCATGCCGACGAGGTGGCTGGCGATGCGGTTCATCTCGGCGATGATGACGCGGATGACGGTCGCCTTCTCCGGGATCTTCATGCCGCACAGCTTCTCGACGGCCAGGGAGTAGGCCAGGTTCATGTTCATCCCGGCCAGGTAGTCCATGCGGTCGGTGTACGGGATGTACTGGATCGGCGTGACGTTCTCGCCGATCTTCTCGGCGCAGCGGTGCAGGTAGCCGACGTGCGGCGTCACCTCGGAGATGACCTCGCCGTCGGTGCGCAGCACGAGGCGCAACACGCCGTGGGTGCTGGGGTGCTGCGGTCCCATGTTGACGAGCATCTCGTCGGTGCGGATTGTCCAACTCGACCACGCGGGGGTCTTCAATTTGCATGTCGTCGTTTTTGCCTTTTACATCGTCATATCGTAGGGCTGTGCGGACCATGACCGCCGCGAATCACTTCGTCTGAAATGGCCCGCAATGCGGACCTACTTGCCGCGGATGCCGTGGTATTCGATGGGTTCGTAGTCTTTGCGGTTTAATGGCCGACCCAGACCTTCGGCAAGAGAATACGTCAGGTTGGGCCGTTCCCAAAAATCGACGCCCACTAAATCAAGCTTCATGTGGTTCATGCCAACGGCAATCGCCCACCCGGCCACCGAATGCACGCTGGGAATCTCGTCTTCCCCGCCAACGCGCAGAAGTGGACTTCTTCACCACCAGGAGAGTGCTGGTGGCGGTAATCATTATAGATGATAGACCATTTCCGGATGCGGTTCGTGATCGAACTTCTCTTGGCCTTGTTTTCGTCAGTTCGAAATATATCCACGCCGCACAGGTCGTTCAAATGATCGATGCCAAGCGGGAATCCATCTTCTGCAGCGGCACCGGTGACCTCCAAAATCGCGCAGCGACTTCGACCCAAGGGTCGGTGGCTTCCAGGTTGGTCTCGGCGGTGATTTTGGCATCACAACCATCGACCAAAAGTTTGTGACCCGGCGGTGTTCATAAAGCGTGTTTTCAAAGTAGGGTGTGGGCATTGCCCACCATTTTGATTTGGACGGCGGCGCCCGCCACTACTCACCTGATGGATGAAAGACGCCCACGGGTTCTTCGGGGTTGTGATGGCGGCGGTTCCAAGGCCGGGCTTTTGGGCGGGCGGCGGCTTGTTTGGCTTCGGCTGCCGCGGACCCAATCCAAATCACCCGCGGGTTTCAAACAAGCGAAACCCACCAACAGCACGCCGAAGAAAATCAGAATGTCCATAAACCCAAACACAGCGATAATGCGGCCAAATCGGCCGAAATGATTTCCGGTGAAATCAGCACCGAGTACAGCGTTTGCGGAAATGCTGTACAGGCGGCTTCACTCAAATTGGGTCCGCCACTATTGCCGTAGATCGTCGCCCAAGGGAAAAAGAACGCGATTTCACGTCGAAGATATCGAACAACAACGCGCTGACGAACTCGAGGTCGAATTGAACGTAGCTCGTGCCGACATTACTGCCGCATTCGTAGATCGCATCTTTCAGGATTGGGCATGGGCCGAACGAACTTCCCGATCAGCAAAGCTGCACCATCAAAACGCGATGGCCACCACCATGAATAGCAAAAATGCCCGACCAGATCGACCATGCTCGATCTGCTCTTCAGGACCTGCGGCGGGCGTGGTTATTCTCGTCAGATGAGGACTCTTCGTCGAAGGTGCCGTCGCCGAACACCGAATCTTCCAACAAGGACTGCTCGACCTTGAAAGCCGGCATCTGAATCTGCGCCAGTGGCGACAGCCATCTTCTGCCCAAACGCCAGCAGAGATAGATTCTCCGGCCTTCGAAACAGAGTGCGAAAATCAATCAATCCCATCACGGATCTTTCAATTCCACGCCCAGTTCTTCCAGTTCGTTGGCGTATTCTTCCAGGCGTTCGACATATCCTTCAACTCTTCTTCTTCATGCTGAACTTCTTCGCTGTAAAGCGTCGGCGATTTGACGCTCGAGGCGGACTGGCGAACGTGGTTCAGCCGTTCCCGCCGTTCCTGCACATTCTCGTGGAGTCGATGATGTCCGCCACAATCGCACGGACGAGGCAAACGCTGGTTGGCTTCTTCATCGCAAACAGTTGTTTCCGGTGAAGTGCGGATTCGCGCATTACCCCTAATTCAGTCGGTGTATCAGTTCGCGGATAAAATCCGCAGATTGGTGATTTTCGACCAATTCGCGGCCCGGCGCGGTCGAACGCCTGGTAATTCGAAGAGCACTCGCTAAACGACTGGGTTCTCCCTTTATCCGCAAAATCCGGCCTGCAGCAACACTTTGGACTCGGCCACCGCGGTCGGATCAGGGCAAGCCATTCGCGACTTGCAGCGGAAGTTTCGCAGACCCACGACAACCATCGCGGCCGTAACACCTCAGATCGTGACTAAGCCCATGAAAATGCAGTCCACGGGGCACGGCTCGACATGCGCAGAACATGCACTTGGTAGAAGTCAATCGTGAAGTTATCAACCCGAAAGCCTTGCCGACGGGGCTTTTTTCCTTTCGATGTAAATGTCGGCAATCCACCGGGCAGGCGACCGCTATTTCGCAACCGATGCACGTGGTCAAATCGAAAATGGCGGAACTCGGCAACGAGGGCTTGACCGAACGAACTCGGGGTGTTCGTAAACTTCGGTGAAGGTATGGCGTTGTAGGCTTCGAACCACGTGCGCAACGATCCTATCCCACGCAGCACGGTCCAAACCGTTACAATATATTGCGAAACCATTCACGCATTGTTGCCTTCGCCGGTGGAGAAGGTACACAGGAATAAACGCGGCAAAAGCACGGGCGAAACGGATATAAAAGACAATGATTTTGTCCGGCAGTTCAGAACCGCTGCCGTCGGCACCGGGTACGGGAATCCCGACGGCAGTGACCGTCAGGCGGCCTTGAAAAAACTCAAGGCCGATGAAAAAATCCGGTTAATCTGGGATGTCGGAAGCCCTTCAAACCGGCAGATCGTTTATCTGGTGCGCAGCGGCCGGACACGTAAACTTTCCATGGCCGACTGTTTTGGCCGTCTCAACGACAAGGTCGCAGCCGATGTGGTCCAATGGCTCAACAGGGACAATATCACGACATCGGCAAGGGTTGTCAAGATCGTCGGCGGTACGCGCAAACGCCCGGAACTGGGCTGTGTTCTGGAATTGACGGCTTATTCCTGAATTGATTCACTGGCAGCGGTTGATCTATACCATCACGGCTTCTCCCTTGTTTCCTTCGAGCCCCCATCGTCCTGACGTCCACTTCAAACAGTGAAACACCATCATATTGCCAGTACTTTGAAAATGCCGCCGGCCATCAGGTTTGCCGGCGGCATCACCTGTAATCGTGGTTGAAAAGGAGGCAGGCATATGTCGATTTTTATGATGTTCGGTCAATACACACCCGAAGCCCTGAAAGGCATCAGTCCGGAAAGGACCCGTCAAGCCGTTGCCCTGATCGAGAAAAACGGCGGTAAGGTCAGGTCCATGTATGCTGTTCTCGGCGAACATGACCTTGTTTTTGTACTGGATTTTCCAGATACTGAAAAGGCCATGGCGGCTTCCGTGGCCCTTCGGCAATTAACCGGGATCAGCTTTGCAACCTCGCCGGTGGTGGATGTGGAGCAGTTTGACAGCCTGATGGGCAAGGTGGAGAGCATCTGAGGGGCTGCGCAAAGGTAATTATTATCCCGAAAATCGGGGGCTGTATTTCAGCGCGAGTCCTTAGTACATGGCGTCAATCAGCTTTTTGTACCGCTGATAGATGAATTTGCGGCGGATTTTAAGGGTAGGGGTGACTTCCCCTTGTTCTTCGGTGAACGCGCACGGCAGCATGGTGAATTTTTTGATGTTTTCAAAGGGTGCCAGGTTTTTTGACCGGGCCTCAATGCGGCTTTTTAAAAAAGCGATGACGTTGGGGTGGGCCACCAGGTCCGAACGGCTGGCCGGGACAATGCCTTTGGCGCGGGCCCAGGCTTCGAGCTGTTCAAAAGCAGGCACAACCAGTGCGCTGATATATTTGCGGCGGTCTCCGAAAACAGCGACCTGATCGATGAAAATGTCCTGACCGATCAGGTTTTCGATGCGCTGGGGCGCGATGTTTTTGCCCACGGAGGTGATGATCAGGTCCTTGATCCGGTCGGTGATCTTCAGGTATCCGTCAGCATCGAATGCCCCCACGTCTCCGGTATGAAACCACCCGTCCGTAATGGCCTCCCCGGTTTCTTTCGGCCGATTATGGTAGTGTGCCATCACCTGCCCCCCGCGGACCAGGATTTCGCCATCGTCGGCGATCTTTACATCGCAGTCGGGAACCGGGCGGCCCACCGTACCGAATCTGAAGTTTGCCGGCGTGTTGCAAGTGATCATCGGGGCGGTTTCGGTCAGGCCGTACCCCTGGCACACCAGTATGCCGGCGGCAAAGAAAAATTCTTCGATTTCCCGCGACAGAGGGGCACCGCCGGCTGAAAAAAAATTTTTACGACCACCGACGATGGCCCTTATCCGGGACAGAACCAGCCGGTCGGCGATGGCGTGGCCGGCATTGAGCCCCGATGGGACTTTTTCCCCCTGCTGCAGGATCCTTCCGTATTCAAGGCCCTTGGCCAAAGCCCATTTGAAAAGTTTTTTTTTAACGGTTCCGGCACTTTCAATCTGCTGAGCGACGGCAGCATAGATCTTCTCGTAAAGCCTGGGTACGCTGACCATGGCGGTGGGCCTGACTTCGCTTAAATAGTCGATGATCTGTCTGGGATCGGCCAGGTAGTTGTTTTGGGCCCCCCGGTTGAAGACATAAAAGGACCATAATCTTTCATACACGTGGCTCAACGGCAGAAAGCAGAGGGATCGATCCTCCGGTCCCACGGTAAAAGCGGCATCCACCGCCCGTATCTGGTGAAAAAAATTGGCATGGGTCAAAACGGCACCCTTTGGATCCCCGGTGGTGCCCGATGTATAGACGATGGTCGCCGGGTCCTGGGCGTTGGCGGCCTGCCGCCTTGCCCGGAGTCGGGCAGGGGCAGCGGTGCGGGCCATGGCCCGCAGTTTTTCAAAATGAATTGTGTCTTTGCCGGTGCTTTCTTCGATGTCATCGAAGGTAATGATGGTTTTGCACCGGGGGATTGACCTGATTTTTTTGTATTGCGCCCAGCCGCCGGTGAAAATAATGCCGGCTCCGGCATCATCGATAATATAGGCGGCCTGGGCCGCTGTATTGGTGGCATAGATCGGAACGGTAACGGCCCGAATGCTGAGGATGGCGAAATCGGCGATGGCCCATTCCGGCCTGTTGGGGGAAAAAAGGGCGATGCGGTCTCCGGGTTTGACCCCTAATGACAGGAGGGCAAGGGCAACTTGTTGAATGCGGCGGCCCATATCCCGGTAGGTCATTTCCTGCCAGCCGTTTTCGTTTTTATGGCGCATGGCCGTCAGATTTTTGAATTTCTCTGTTTTGTTCTGAATCATCAGACCAAGATGTTCCACGGCCATGTCGGATCTCCAAAAGCCTTTTATCTGATTTGGCGGTTATTCAAGACAGCATTTTTTAAAACAACACACAGTAAAAAGATACCGAAGATGCCTGATTTACATTTTTTTTACAATTGGCGCGACGGATTATCGTGTCGCGTTCGGATCGGCCGACGATGAACTGATATTTTCCGTTTTCCCCATTGCCGCTTCCCACTCTGTTGAAACGTCGATTTCGCGCAATTGTGAAGCGTCGTTGAATAATATTCATCAAATATGGTTGACTTATAAATTTAATTATGAATAAATGCTAAAGATACATAAATGTCCTGTCTTGATGCCTTTCTTCCCAGGGCACTTCCCCCTGGGTGTCCCATAATGTTGACCCCGAATCGACGTAAAGGAGGTAGCGATGAACCCGGAACGTTTTTGGACGAAATCCTATGACGAAGGCCTTACCGATATGGATCCGGCCCAATGGGAAAAGTGCTATACGAATCTTCTGGAGCCGATTTTCAGGGATTTTGCCGATAAAACGGCTCTTTATTTCATGGGCGTGGAAGTCTCCTTTGGAGATCTGGATCGATATTCGGGCCGGTTTGCCAACATGCTGCGGGCATGCGGTCTGGAAAAGGGCGATGTCGTCGGCATCAATCTGCCCAACATACCCGAATATGTCATTGCCGCCCTGGGAACCTATCGGGCCGGCTGTGTGGTTTCAGGTGTATCCCCCCTGCTGTCCGCCGAAGAGATGGCCTATCAGCTCAAGGATGCCAATGCCCGGGGCCTGGTCACCCTGGATGCGATCTTTGCAGGACGGCTTACGGGTATTGCCGATAAACTGCCCGGATTGAAGGTGGTGACCACGGCCAGTGTGGGCGGATTTCTGCCGGGCATCAAGCGGTTTTTCGGCAAACTGCTGGGCAAGATTCCCAAAGGCAAGGTGACACCCCTGGCAGACAAGACCGTCAATGATTTTAGCGAAGTGATTCGTTCGGGCATCTATCCACCCGAAGCCCCGCAGACGGATCTGACCCCCGACGACCTGTCCTGTCTGCAGTACACCGGGGGCACCACCGGCGACCCCAAGGGGGCAATGCTGAGTCATCGGAACCTGGTGTGCGACACCCTGTTGATTCAGCACTGGCTCGGGTGGGCTCGGGGGGATGGTAAAATTTTATCCGGATTTCCTTTTTTTCATATTGCCGGACTGCAGATTATGGTCAACAGCATCAGCCTGGGGTGGCCCCTGATCTTGATCCCCAACCCCCGGGACACCGACCATATCTGCGGCGAGATTGAGAAATACAAACCGGAAGTAATGGTCAATGTGCCCTCCCTCTACCAGTTGCTGGCGGCCAATCCCAGGTTCAAAACCCTGGACCACACCAATCTTAAAACCTGCATATGTGCGGCCGCTGCCTACCCGGAGGAATCCCAGAAAGAGCTGGAAAATATCGTGGGCCAGGGCAAGCTGCTCGAAGGCTACGGCATGACCGAAACCTCTCCGATTACGGTGCTGAACCCGTCAAAGGGCTTGAAAAAACTGGGGTCCATTGGACTGCCCATCACCAACACCGACCTGAAACTGGTGGATCCGGGAACCGGTGAAACCGTGGTCAGGGGCGAGCCCGGCGAAATCTGCGTCAAGGGGGATATGGTGATGAAGGGCTATCACAACAAGCCGGAGCAGACGGCTTTGGTCATCGATGCCGACGGGTACATGCATACCGGCGATGTGGCCGTCCAGGATGACGCCGGATACCTGCGCATCGTGGACCGCACCAAGGATATGGTCATTGTCGGGGGCTTCAAGGTGTTTTCCAAAAAGGTCGAAGATGTTCTCACCGAGCATCCGGCCATTGAGATGATGGCCATTGTCGGTCTTCCCAACCCGGATCGGCCCGGGTCCGAACTGGTCAAGGCGTTTGTGCGCATCATGCCCGGATATGATTATGGCGGGGATGAAGACGCCCTGGCGGGGGAATTGACTGAATTTGCCCGGAAAAAACTGGCGCCCTACGAAGTGCCCAAAATAATGGAATTTTTAGAGGAAATGCCCCTTACCGCTGTGGGCAAGATTGATAAAAAAGTACTGCGTGTCAGGGTTGACCGATAGGATCCCTCTGATCAGGGCATTACCCTGTGTTTTGTCAATTTTTTGTGAAGCGGTTTGCATGTGATGTCCGGGCGGTGGGCAGCGTTAATCGTATCGCTGCCCACCGCGCAAGGGCGTTGAGGATATGGTCTTTCCTCACGGTTTCCAGGTGCCCCGGGGCTCTTTGCGATAAATTCCCCGCTTCAGCAACACAGGCAATCGCATCCGAATCATCCGGAAAACGTCATCCGGGTGCCGGACATATTCAGTAAAAATTTATCCGGCATCTCTTTTTCAATATGCATTGCAGCGGCCCGGCCGGTGCAATGGGTGGTACTATTTTTTCGCTGTCTTTTCTCTTTCCTCATCCCGAAGGACCCTGCGCAGTACCTTTCCGACATTGGAAACGGGTACGGCATCCCGGAATTCTATGAATCTGGGCCGCTTGTACCCGGCCATGTTTTTTTTGCAGAAATCGAGAATTTCCTGTTCGGTGGCACTTTCGCCCGGCTTGAGTTCAATAAAGGCTTTGACCGCTTCCCCGCTTTTCGCATCGGGAACCCCCACCACGGCCACCAGGGCGATTTTGGGGTGTGTAAAAAGAATGTCTTCCACATCCCGGGGATACACGTTGAATCCGCCCACGAGAATCATATCTTTTTTTCGATCGGTAATCAGGATATAGCCATCTTCGTCAATATGACCGATATCACCGGTCAAAAAATAGCGACGGCCCTCGATGTCACGAAAAACCGCCTCGTTTTCCTCGGGACGGTTCCAGTATCCCTGCATGACCTGGGGGCCGCTGATGGCGATTTCACCATCTTCGCCCCGGGCCAGCGGTGTCAGACCGGAGTCCAGATCAACGGCCTTGATATCCGTACCCGGCATGGGAAATCCAATGGTGCCGATTTTGCGCTGGGTGGTATTGGTGGGATTTGCACTGGCCACCGGGGCGGTTTCGCTGAGACCGTAGCCTTCAAAAATAACCGCACCGGTCTTTTCTTCGAACTGCTTACAGACCTCGGGCGGCAAAGGGGCCCCGCCGGAAAAACAGCCCATGAGCGAGGTCAGGTCATACTGGTCGATGTGCGGATGGTTGGTAAATGCCACAAAAATGGTGGGAACGGCGGGCATGACCGTTGGTTTGTAGCGCTGCACCGCCTTGAGCACTTCGGTAAACGGCGGATTGCCGGCCCTGGGGTCGGGAATGCAGATCAACCGGCTGCCCGAGGCACAAGCCGACAGCAGGGCCACGGTCAACCCAAAACTGTGGTACCAGGGCAGAACCCCGAGATAGGTATGGAAACCGCCGTGTCGCATTTTTTCCGCCACCCCGCCCTTTGTATGGATCAGTCGGCCCCATTCATCAAGGGCCATGAGGTCATAGACAAAATTTGCATGGGTCAGCACCGCGCCTTTGGGCACACCGGTGGTGCCGCCGGTATAGATGATCAGGGCCGGATCCTCGATAGGGTTGATTTGGATCTCCGGCGGTTCGGGGCGTGCCGCAGAGACGACATCGTCAAAGAAAAAATGACCGGGCTCATGTTTTTCAGCCCTGGGGATTTTTCCCAGCAACCCGCCGATCAATCCCTTGAGTTTGGGCAGGTAGGACTTGACATTGCAGATGACCACCGTTTCGACGGCTGTCTTTTTGACGGCGTCAACCGTGGTGGGGTAGAAAACGGAGTGGTCCATGCAGAACAGCGCTTTTGCACCGGCATCGTTTAACTGGTAGTTCAGTTCAGGCGCGGTATAGAGCGGATTACAGGTGACACAAATCCCGCCGGCCTTGAGAATACCGAAAAAAATGGCCGGATAATGCGGCAGGTTCGGCAGAAATATAGCGACCCTGTCCCCTTTTTGAATACCCTTTGAAACCAGGAAATGAGCAATCCGGTCGGCGGTATCTCTGACCTGGGCGTAGGTTCGGGACGCATCGTTAAACAGGGTATAAATATTGTCGGGATAGTCTCGTGCGGCGTCGTCCAGAACAGACGTAAGCGGTTTTTCATATCCGGAAATGTCGTGCGCTACACCTTCGGGCCAATGGGGGGTGGACCAGACTGTTGACGTCATGGCAGATCTCTCCTTTTTTGAGGGTTACGAAAATACACTTTCTGCTATTTCAAGAGGTCAAAAATGCAACGAACCTTTTTAACGGTATAGAAACGCTTATGATGACCGGCCGGCTTATTGTAGGGCGCTGAGAAGACAGATCGTCTTCTTTTTATTCGGGCGTTTAAAGGCTTACCCGCCACGGTATCGGGTTAAAAATAACTCGAATTTAAGGTAACTTGCCAGAATAGCAAAAAAGAGTCAATTAAAACCGGTTATTTGCGGGTAATTGCAGCGAAAAATTATTGCGCATGCCTGTTGAAAGAATGTCAAACCACAGACCACACAAAATACACGGAAAGATGTGTTGAGGAACCCGGGAGACCCGGCATGGTGGTGGTAAGTCACCAACAGTGGGAGAGGGGTATTCCCGCCCACCGCTGCTGGTCAATGGGGGTTACCGTCATCTACCGGGCATGCTGCTTCACAGCAATTCCAGGCGGGCCGCCCGGCTCGTGATCAGTTGTTTGAATTCTTTCGCTTTTTCATCCGGCAAAAAGCCACTATCGATGATAGCAGATGTTTCGGGGACCGTTTCTGCAAATCGTTTGAAGATATTTTGTGTCTGTTTTTTATTCAGGCCCAGATTCGTTGCCAAGCGGTTAAAATCGTTTACGGTAAGCTTTCTTTTTTTTCCGTTGATCGTTAACGCCAGTTCTTCAGGATCCTCTTGTTCAGAAATCAGCAGACGGGTTGCCAGCATATCGTAGGCCGCCGACAATTGGACCATGCCATTCATGGGATAGATCAATGAAAAATTTTTTAAGTGCATATCGGCATTGCCGGTTAAAAACGAAAACAAGATCATGTCGAAAAAACGGGTGCTGTCAAATAGGGGGTTTGAAGAAAATTTATTTATAATTTTGCCTATTTGCTCATTGGAGCCACGGTATTTGTCCTCAGTCAGCCGTTCAGTCAACTGGCACATATCCTCCATGTGCAGTTTTTCGCCCTCCGGTAAACGGTCGATGCGCCGAGTGATATAGGCGGTTTCACCGGATTTTAAGCGGATAAGCCCATGCGGGACCGTATCAATTTTGAACAGGTTGGCCAGGTGCATGGTCAGATGTTCAATTTCAGGCATATGGGGATACGCCTCAAGCGGTGGTTTTAATATGAAACTGCCCCATAACCTGACAGTAACCGATTGCTTTTTTGCGACTGTTGTCCAGATGCAAAGATAGTTTGGCCTGCACGCCGGGAACTGCAATCCGGCTTCTGATAATTTTTTTTGCTGCTTCTTTCAGTTCATCGTAGGCATAAGGCAACTCCGGCGCATTGCGCCGGCCGAAGAGCTTTTCACTGCACAGTGGATGGTACCGATCGTGCCCGGTTTTCAGCGGCTGATAACAGATCAGGCAGTTTCTGGTTTTATTCATAGCGTTCCTTCGCCATTCGGCATCACCGAGACAGCCCCGATACACCCCGGCAGCAGGTCAAGAGCAGGCCCATCCGATCGCGCGGGTCCAATTTCCATGTCCCCATGGCCACGTCAAGCAGCCAGCCCTCGGGAATCAAACCATCGAAAAAGGGAAACATGGTTTTATTGATAAAGGGCTCTTTTTGAAGCGGAAGCGTAAAACTCACCGCCAGGGCAGCAGGGTCGTTCAGATAGGTTTCAAAATATTGAAACACATATCCTTCATCCTTTTCGGACAGCCGGCCGGCGGGCTTAGCGCACCAGAAAACCGTTGCTTCACGACCCATGGCCGGGGTCCTCCGATCTTAGGACCGGTGCCAGAACGTGCCCAAATAAAGCGAGCACCTGGTTCACCTTGTCAAGCCTCAGGGTTTGTTTGCCCTGCTCAAGGTCTCGAATAAATCGTAACCCCACACCGGCCCGGTTGGCCAGATCGACCTGGGTCAGCCCCAATTGTTTGCGACGGTTTTTAATAAATTGTATCAGATTTTTCATGATTATACCTTTTAGGGTATATAATAATGATATTTGTTAAAAATATACCTTTTGGGGTATAAAATCAATAGAAAATTAATAATTAGACCCTAAAAGGTATAAAAAATTTTTTGATATTATTTTATACCTTTTAGGGTATAATTATCTGGTTTTTTCGGGCTGAGGGCCAGCCTGTGTCGCCGAATTGACACGGAGAGGGCGTGGCGATATGCAATTTTTTCAAGGCGGACAAAGGGCATAATACGGGTATCGCCGCGCGCTGTTTTTTATATATAAAATCGATAGGATATATTGAAATCGGTGTAATCTGCGTAATCTGCGGATCAAAATCGATAGAACCCTGTAAATATTCAATTATACAACGGACATCATCATTTCTGAATCGGATAATTGATCTCATTCAGCTTATCCCGGATGGCCGCAAACGTTGCCGGGGCGTCCCATTCAACGGTTACGGTTTTGTCCTCCGGGCTTCCTTCGACAAATTGAACCCCGTCCAGCTCGTTTAATTCACTGCGGATCGCCGCCACACAGTGCCCGCAGGATATATTGGGTATGCTTATTGTTTTTTTCTCCATGAGAACTCCCTCCGTTTAAACGCATTTTTAAACCACAGACCACACGGACTACACGGAAAGGGCTTTCAAATACCTAAATTGAGCGATTAGCAGTAAGCTTTTAGCCATTAGCACAATAATTTCAAAATATTGCAAATGTCATCATTGCACCCAATGGGTACAATCGCATTACCGGTAAACGCCCAAAATATAAGTGCTAACCGCTAATGGCTAAGAGCTAATCGCTCATTTTGGAAATATTTAATTCAGTGTGTTCCGTGTATTCAGTGGTTGATATCAGCAGTTCAGTGATTTCAGGTCGGCAATGTTGAATATCTCGGCAAACCGCTCCCCATGCCGGCTGTTGGCTTTGTAATAGCGAATGCATTGCCGGACAATGTCAACCACTGCGTCTTCACTGTAAATCCCCGGCAGTTCCTCTGCCAGTTGCGGATGGCGGCCCAGTTTTCCCCCCAGCTGCACCCGGAATCCTTTTTTGTCCGGGGCAATGGTTCCGGTGGGGCAGGCGTCAATGCATTTACCGCAGGCCAGGCACCGGTCATCATCGATGCCTACGCTTTCGGCGTCATCATCGATCAGGACCGCCGATTCCCTGCAGTGATCGACACAGGCGTTGCAACGCGTACAGATCTCATCGGTAACCATGGGCAGGGCAGCGCCGATAATCCCGATATCCTTGATCTGGGGCTGGGAGCAGGCATTGGGGCAATCCGCCAGCGTGACCCTGAATTCATGGTGAAATTTAAGCTGGCCAGCCACCGTGGTGTTTAAAAAAGAGAGCAGATCCTCGGCTTTGAGCAGGGTCTCTATCTTTTGGTGGAGGGAGTCACTTACGGCACTGCGGTTGGGGCAGCCGGCAGGGCCGAAACAGGTGTCCAGTTGATATCCTTTTACCTCGGATGCCATATTCGATAGATAACGGGCCCGGACCGCTGTTACATCAGCCATGGTTACCGTTGACCGGCCGGCATCCGCGGCCGCCTTTTCAACCCGGGTCCGTACTTTTTTCCGGACAAAAAAAGGTACTTTTTTGATGGCCGCTTCGGCCTCGTCTGTCCACTGCACTTATTTGTTCTCCGGCGATGGGAGCGGTGGGTTTCCGGCTCGCACAGCTGCTTTTTCATCACCCGCGGCTTGTTTTTGCACTGTCACCTGACAGGCCTTTTTCATTCAGGTGGAAATGCCCAGCCGGGGCAGGACATAAAGCTGCATCAGAAAATAAAAACCCACCATCGCTACAACAATCAGGATCTCTTTCATCGCTTCCCCCTGTTGATGACAGCCCATTTTTTTTTGAAAACAAGACAGTACATGCCTGCCGCGAGCATGGCCATGACCAGGCCGAGATGGGCCAGATCCAGGGCAATGATCAGCGTCGGCGTAAATGTCGACCCCGAAAGGTTTCTGACCACCAGCAGCCCGCCGGTAATGATCAGCAGAAGAACAATCCCGGCCCGGACATAACCGGACCACGTTATTTTCAAACGGTTTCTGCCGTCAAGCAAATATTCTGCCACCCCATAGGTGGTGATGGTAATCAACCCTATGGCTGCCAGGTAATGCATGTAATGGGTCACATAAAATTCGGCCAGCCATCCGAGTCCGGGGATATCGGCGATATAGTATCGCTTGAAGATGGGCATCTGGCCAAACCCCGTCAATGTCAGGAAAAAAACCGACAGCAGGTAAAGATAGCGGGTCGTGTTTTTGGGTTTATGCCCGTCTGTGTTATTGTTTTGATTCATCCTGGTTTCCTTTCCGGGTCATCTTATAGAATTTCCCCGCGGCTGCGGCAATAGCGGCCACCGGGGCCACCAGCATGGCTGCGCCCAGGTTGTTGGCATCGGCCATGGTGTCTTTCACCGGACTTAAGTGGGGCTGTCCCTTGCCCTTTTCAATGGATTGGTTGAGCGCGTCAAAGGGTACCGGCGACACATAAATCGTGTTCGTCCCGCCGTTTTCCGTTTCACCGTAGATATAACCGCCGGTCTCTTTTGCCAGGATGTGGGCTTTTTGGATGATCTCATCCCGGGGGCCGATGGTCTGGACACCTTCGGGGCAGGCCTCGATACAGGCGGGCAGTTTCCCTTCGGCCACACGGTCGTAGCACCGGTCACATTTATACATCACCCCGTTGCCGGCAAGGGCCGGCATAAGGTCCAGGTAGAGCCCCACCCCGGTCTGACGTTCGGGGATATCCCAGGGGCAGACGGTTTTGCATTTGGCGCCCCCCAGACAGAGGTTCGCATCGATTCGTGAAATGCCGTTTTCAAGCTGTTTGGCGGCGCCCCACGGGCAGAGTTTCACACAGGGTGGGTTGACACAGTGCATGCAGCGCCGCGGGATATTGATTTCGGTTGCCTCACCGTCAATTTCCACTTCGGCATGTTGAATGGAGAGCCAGTTGTAGGGTGTCAACCGATCGGTCACATCCTGTTTGTCCGACCAGTCCATCACCGGCACCCGGTCGGGAACCATTCGGGGAAACGGTTTTTTGGGTTTCGGGTATTTATGCCCGTTGACGTCGCTGCAGGCTTCTACACAGGCCTCACACCCCACGCATTTGCCGATATCCAGAAGGGTGGCCAAAGGCTGCTTTTTGTCTGCGGCAGCGGCAGCTGCCGGAACACCGGTGGCGGCAAGGGTGCATGCCGTTGCAATGCCTGTTTTTAAAAAAGATCTTCGGGATAATTGTTTTGACATGGGCCAATTTTCCTTTTATGGTTAACGTTACAGCATATAGATAACCGTTTGCACCAAACGGTTACAAAAAAACGATACCGAAAAATTCCTTTCTGCGACCCATTATTACCGACATTCTATTTGAGATGCAAACCTGTTTTTGTTTACCCCCTTGCCAGCCGGGTGCCGCAACGATTGAAATTGTAAATTTAATTTTTATCCGGTCCCGCAGCCGCGATGTGCCCGGCCTTTTGAGCAATGTTTTTGTCATCTTTTTGACTTAAATCAATGAAAGATGTCATGTCTCAGGGTAAAACCGGGATAACATTCAGACAGGCCATTTCAAGGCCGCTTATCAACGATACAAACAAGGAGGCTTACCATGTTTTGTTTTCAATGTCAGGAAACCGCCAAAAATACCGGCTGCACCATCAAGGGCATGTGCGGCAAACCCGAAGAGACCGCCAACCTGCAGGACCTTTTGATCCATGTATTGAAAGGCATTGCCGTTTACAGCGAAAAACTTTCAGAATTTAAAATGACAGACGCTGAAACCGCTTTGTTTACAGCCCGGGCCCTGTTTGCCACCATCACCAACGCCAACTGGGACGATGACCGGTTTGAGGCCTTGATCCGGGAGGCCCTGAGCCGCCGGGACCGGTTAAAGGATAAATTCCTGGCCGTCTACAGGGAAAAAAACGGTACAGATTTTGACGGCGCCCTTCATGATGCGGCCACCTGGTTTTCCGATGATACGGCCGTGTTTGCGGAAAAAGCCAGGTCCGTGGGGGTTATGGCCACTGAAAACGAAGATGTCCGTTCCCTGCGGGAGCTTCTGGTCATCGGCCTCAAGGGGATCGCCGCCTATGCGGATCACGCCGCCGTTCTGGGTAAGGAAAAAGACGATATCTATGCGTTTATCATGGAAGCCCTGGCCTCCACCACCAAAGAGCTGTCCGTGGATGAAATGGTGGCCCTGGTCATGAAAGCCGGTGCAACGGCGGTTAACACCATGGCGCTGCTGGACGAGGCCAATACCAGTGCCTATGGCCATCCGGAAATTTCCGAAGTCAACCTCGGCGTTCGCGGTAATCCGGCGGTGTTGATCAGCGGCCATGACATGAAAGACATGGAAGAGCTGCTCGATCAGACCGATGGCACGGGTGTTGATGTCTATACCCACGGCGAAATGCTGCCGGCCAATTATTATCCGGCGTTTAAAAAATATGATCATTTCGTCGGCAATTACGGCGGTTCCTGGTGGCATCAGAACGATGAGTTCGAGTCCTTTAACGGACCGATCCTGCTGACCACCAACTGCCTGGTGCCGCTGAAAAAGAGAAATACCTACTTAGGAAGGCTGTACACCACCGGCAGTTCCGGTTATGTGGGTGCAAAACATATCCCTGAACGGCCCGCAGGCGGCGCCAAGGACTTCTCGCAAATCATCGAGCAGGCCAAAAAATGCGCTTCGCCCACGGAAATCGAAACCGGTAAAATCGTCGGCGGATTTGCCCACAACCAGGTGCTGGCCCTGGCCGACAAGGTCGTGGATGCCGTAAAGAGCGGCGCCATCAAACGGTTTGTGGTCATGGCCGGGTGTGACGGGCGTCAGAAAGACAGAAACTATTATACACAGGTGGCTGAAAATCTGCCGGCAGATACGGTGATCCTGACGGCGGGATGCGCGAAATACCGGTACAACAAACTGGATCTTGGCGATATCGGCGGTATTCCGCGGGTACTGGATGCGGGCCAGTGCAACGACTCCTATTCCCTGGCAGTGATTGCCCTGAAACTTAAAGAGGTCTTCGGCCTTGACGATATCAATGACCTGCCCATCTCTTACGATATCGCCTGGTACGAGCAAAAGGCGGTGGCGGTGCTGCTGGCGCTGTTGTCCCTCGGCGTCAAGGGCATCCGTTTAGGGCCCACACTGCCGGCCTTTTTGTCTCCGGCGGTGGTGGCTGTTCTGGTGGAAAAATTCGATATCAAACCCATTGGCACCGTTGAAGATGACATCAAGGCCATGATGGCCGGTAAATAAAAGAATGTGTCCATTCTGATGAAAAAATTCAGGATGGACACTTATCTGTTTTCTATGCTTCCCCGCACACCATGCGGGGAAGTTCCGCCTTCCGCCTTCCACCTTCTTCCTGTCCACATCCCCCGTTAACATTTTGCAGTATTGACGCGGTACAAAAAGATCTGTAACAATGATGCAACATTTTCCCTGAACACAGCGCAAGCGTATTTGAAAATCCATAAGCCCCAATATGCACATACTGCCCATAACACCAAACAGGAGGACGGCCATGGGAAAACAGCACCGGATCACAACCCCCTGCGAACTGATGGACGAAAACGGACTGCTGCTGCATCCCGGGTATGCCACAAAGCCTTTCTGGCGCTATGACCGGCGCAAAATAAGGGCCGGGTGGCACCGGATCAAGGAATGGGATTATTATTGTGTGGTGTCTCCTGACAATGGCTGTTGCATTACGTTCACCCTGGCGGATCTGGGCTATATCGGTCTGGCCGCCGTGTGCTGGCTGGACATCCGAAATCGCGTTTTTCGCCAGATCGACACAATGTCTCTCCTGCCCCGGGGACGCATGGGACTGCCCGCCGGGTCCGGAGACGGCACCACCTGTTTCAAGGACCGGAAAATGATGCTTGAATACAGGGTCGCCGGCCCCCATCGAAAGATTCGGTTTAACGTGCCTGCATTTATCGGCCCGGCAGGGGAGAAGGGCCTGGCCGGAGAACTTGACCTGTATCATGACCCGGATACGGATACCATGGCCATTGCCACCGCCTGGCCGGAGAACCCGCGGGCTTTTTACTACAATCACAAAATTAACGGCATGCCTGCCCGGGGGTGGGCCACCATGGGGACACGCACCGTTGAATTTCTGCCGGAAAACAGCTTTGGCACCCTTGACTGGGGCCGGGGCAACTGGACCTATAAAAACCGGTGGTACTGGGGGTCCGCATCCGGATTGCTCCATGGCGACCCCTTTGGCTGGAACATCGGCTATGGCTTCAGCGACCGGTCCGTTGCCTCTGAAAACATGCTATTTTACAAGGGCCGTGCCCACAAATTAGACCAGGTGACATTTCATCCGGATACGGCCGATTATCTGGCCCCCTGGAAATTTACCAGCAGCGACAGCCGTTTTGAACTGGATTTCGAACCGGTGGTGGACCGCAACGGCACCACCGATTTTATTTTCATAAAATCGGTGCAGCACCAGGTTTTTGGTTATTTCAGCGGTGATGTTGTCCTTGATGACGGCACCCGGTTGCACCTGGACAGATTCTTCGGGTTTGCCGAAGATGTTCTCAACTGGTGGTAAGAAGACTGATTTTAATGAATCTTTGCCAACACCTGGGGAGGGCCAAATGAAACCATTTCTGATCATACTTGCTCTGATTGCAGTTCTTCTGGCAGGGTCCTATGGCTATTTTGTCAATCAAAAGGCAGTTTTGGGTGCTTCCGCCAGGAAATCGGCCACCGGGCAGTTTATTAAATTGTCAGACGGGGTGGTCCACTATGAGATTGCCGGGCCTGCAACCGGCCAGGTGGTGGTTTTGATCCACGGCGTTACCACGCCCTGCTTTGTCTGGGACCATAATTTTCAGGAACTGGTGAATGCCGGGTTCCGTGTGCTGCGGTATGATCATTACGGACGGGGCTTTTCCGACCGGCCGGATGGGGTCTATGACGGGGACCTGTATGACCGGGAGCTGGTCCAGTTGCTCCAGGGACTTAAAATAAGGCTACCGGTTTATTTGACGGGTCTTTCCATGGGGGGGGCCGTTGCCGTCAATTTTGCCGACCGGCACCCTGAGATGGTTTCAAAAATGGCTCTTTTTGCGCCGGCCGGTTTTCCGATTAAGGAATCTTTCCCCGCACGGCTGGCAAAGATACCGCTTATCGGCGACTATATTATGGCGATTGCCGGAGACCGGATTGTCCTGTCCGCCATTGGCAACTCATTTGTCCATCCTGAAAAACTGCCCGAATTTGAGGAGAAATTCAAGGTACAGATGCAATATCGCGGATATAAAAGGGCGTTGCTTTCCACTTTGCGGCATATGCAGATGAATCAGCTGGGCCCGGTCTATGAACGGGTGGGGCGGCAAAAAAAGCCCGTGCTGCTGGTCTGGGGAACAAAAGATGCCGTTTTGCCGTTTCATGACAGTGAAAAGGTAAAAGCGGCAATGCCCCACCTTTTGTTCCATGCCATTGACGGCGGCGGGCATAATTCAAATTACGAAAATGCCGTGATCGCCAATTCAATACTGCTTAAATTTTTCCAGGATCCCTGAAAAATCAGGTTTTTTGGGATTTGTTATTTGAAATTTCAGTAAATCAAAGCAGTTCCAATAACACAAATCCCCTCTGGGGATAACCAAAGCATGGTCCTATGGGCCAGGATGGTCACTTTCATCGATTCATTCAAAGGCCGCCGTTATGGTTCCCGTGGCGGTTTTAATGCCGATCCAGGCCTGGCGGAGGGAGATCCGGGCCAGGGCCAGACGGCTGCGGACAATGACCAGGTCCCGCTGGGCCTCGTTAAGGCGGACCAGGGACCCCTGTCCGGCCTTGTATTCCTTTTCCACCAGGTCGCGATTCTGTTCCACAAGGGCCTCATTGGTCCGCTGCAGGGAAAGCTGGTCCAGGGCGGCCTGCAGCGCCGTCAGGGCGTCCATGACGTCTGAATTGACCTTGAGTTCAAGGTCTTCCATATTTTTTCCCGCCGCTGTCAGACCGGCCCTGGCGTCTCTGATTCTGGACCGGTCAGCGCCGCCGGTAAACAGGTTATAGGACAGGTTCAGGGCAATGACATTGCCAAAGTCATCTTCTTCCAGGTTGGCGTCGCCGGATCGGTCGCCATCCAGAGAGGCGGTCAGGGCCAGGGTCGGAAACAGCCGGGCCCGGGCGATTTTCACCCCGGCAGATGCCTGCTGTATGGCAAACTGTGCCTGCTGAAGGTCCGGGCGATGAACCCGGGCCTGGTCGAGTTGTGTTTTTGTATCCGGCACCGTCAGTTCCATTGGCGCCTCCGGGGACAATGGGGCCAGTTCCAGACCGGGGGGGAAGGCTGCGCCGGGAATCCCCAAGAGGGCGGCCAGGCTGAACAGGGCTGTTTTGTACGTTTGCCTGGCCCTGATCTTGTCGGCCCGGGCTGAATTCACCCGTACCTTGAAGTTGAGCTCATCGCTCAAGGACCCGGTGCCCACCCGGCGGCGGGCCTCAGCTTCCTTGAGCTGCCGGCGGTTGAACGCTTCATCGGCCGTTGCGATGGCGATGTTTTCCCGGGCGAGCTGGGCCAGAAAAAAGGCGTTTGCCGTGGCCGACAGGATCAGTCGCTGGACCTCGTCACGGCCCGCCCGGCTGAGTTTTTCCCCACTGCGGGCAGCCATGGCGGTAAACCGCCGCTCGAAGCCATTGAACAGCACCCAGGTGGCGGTAAGCCCTGTATTGTAGTATTCTTCCGGATTGTCGATGGCGGCGGTGGGATCAAACAGCCTGGCTGAGGCCAGGCTGGCCGTATGGGCATTGTCCGAAAGGGTAATGCGCGAGGCCGACGCGGTGGCATCCAGACGCGGCCAGTAGGCGGCATCGGCCTGAACCACCTGTTCCCGGGCCTGCCTTACCCGGGCCCGGGCCGCGGCCACAGACGGGTTTCCGGCCAGGGCAATCCGGCCGGCGGTTTTAAGATCAAGTACCTGTAAGGTGGCCAGGTCGGGTACAGCGGCTGCTGGTGCCTGCGATTTTTCCGCCAGGCCCGGTCCGGTGGCAAGGCCCAGCACGAAAAGGGCTGTGGAAAGGATTCGTATCAGTTGTTTCATGGTAATTGGTTTATCCTCGCTGTTTCAAGTGAGCTTTATACCGCCATTTCGGACACATTCCACCAGCGGATCGCCGGACATGGCGTCATTGTAGCGTGTCCGGGCCGGTTCCACATCCACCCGCCGGACCCAGCAGCCGTGTCTCACCCGGTGGGCCAGCAGCCTGAAGTCGCTGACAATGGCCAGCAGGCTGGGAACCAGGACCAGGGTCAGGACGGTGGCAAAGGCCACCCCTGCGGCAATGGAAATGGCCATGGGAATCAGGAACCGGGCCTGAAGATCGGTTTCCATGAGCATGGGTGCCAGTCCCCCGACGGTGCTCAGCGAGGTCAGGAAAATGGCCCGGAACCGTCGGGCGCCGCCGGTGAGGATCGCTTCGAAAAAACCTGCCCCCGTTGCCAGGTTTTCATTGACCCGTTCAATGAGAACAATGGCATCATTGACCACCACGCCGGTTAAGGCCACCATGCCGAAGATGCTCATGATGGAAAGGTCATAGCCTAACAGCAGGTGCCCTAAAACCCCTCCGATCATGCCGAAGGGAATGGTGAACATGATGACAAACGGCTGGACATAGGAGCGGAACATGGTGGCGATGATGATAAAAATGCCCACGAGGGCCATGGGGAATCCCACATAAAGACTGGAAAAGGATTCGCGCATTTTTTTCTGCTCTCCCTGGAGGGTCACTTTCAAACCCGGGTATCTGGCCTCCAGGTGTTTGAAAAAGCCGGATGACAGGGCTGCAAAAATTTCATTGGCATTGGCCCGGCTGGTGTCCACGCCGGCGCTGACGGTCACCTTGCGCATACCGTCGGTACGGTTGATGGTGGAATAACCCGGTCCGAAAAAAATGTTTGCCACAGACAGGATCGGGATGTCAAAACCATCCCGGGTCCGGATGCGGATCTGCTCAAGGTCGGAGCGCCGGCTGCGTTCATCTGCGGTATAGCGCACCTTGACCCGGATGTCGTCCCGGCCGCGCTGCAGGCGGAGGGCTTCGTTGCCGTAATAACCGTCATAGATCTGACGGGCCAGGTCATCCACGGTCAGGCCCAGTGCGCGGGCCTCGGGTTTGAGGGTAAATCGCAGTTCGTTTTTTCCCGGGTTGAAATCCGAGCGGATCTGAAAGACCCCGTCAAATTTTTTCAGTCGTTCCATGAGTTCATCGGCCGCCCCCAGGATGTTGTCCATGTCGTGGCCCTGGAGCCACACCTCAATGGGAGCGCCCGGGGGGCCGGCCTGGAGACCGGCAAAGGTCAGGGATTTTATGCCGGGGATGGGGCCGATCTCTTTTTCCCATTGGACCATCAGGTCATTGGCATGGATGCCGCGCTTTTCCGAATCCAGCAATATGGCCTGCACCGAGCCCAGGTGGGGACCGGTTTCAGGCAGATCGCTGAGGGTCTGGCCCACCAGGGAGAGACGGTCTTCAAGCAGGGGCTCCCCGGAGACCGTGGTGGTTTTTTCGGCCAGTCGGAGGAGGGCTGCGTCAATCCGGTTGATGGCGCTGCGGGTGACCTCCGGGGGGGTGCCGCTGGGAAATTTAGCGGTGGCGGTCATGACAAATCCATCGATCTCCGGAAAAACCTCGAACTTGAGAATGCCGCCGCGGACCAGCCCCATGGTCAACAGCAGGATGCTGATGGCGGTGGCAAAAGAGATATAGCGCCAGTACAGGGCTTTGCTTAAAAAAGGGGTGTAAATGTGGGCCACAAACCACTCCATCCCAGAACTGGTAAGGCGGTGAATGCCCCCCAGGCCACGGAAAACGGGGTTTTGTTTTTTCTCGCGGACGTTCGGATCCGGCAGGTGACCCAGGTGGGCCGGCAGCAGCACCAGGCATTCCACCAGAGAGACGGCCAGGCAGGCAATGACCACCACCGGCAGGATGGAGATGAATTTACCCATGATGCCCCCCACGTACAACAGCGGAATAAAGGCCACGATGGTGGTGATCACGGCGGCGATCACCGGCAGGCCCACTTCACAAACCCCTTCCACCGCGGCCTGGATGGGGGGCAGGCCCTGTTTGCGGTGGACATAAATCGCCTCACCCACCACGATGGCATCGTCCACCACAATACCCAGTACCATGATCAGTGCGAAAAGAGAGATCATGTTGAGGGTGCCGCCCATGGCCCAGAGCACTGCCAGTGCCCCGGCAATGGAAACCGGAATGCCCATGCCCCCCCAGAACGACAGGCGTACATTTAAAAATGCCCAGAGCAGCAGAAACACGATGACCAGGCCGATCAGGCCGTTTCTGGTCAGCAGGTCGATGCGTTTGCGGAGCATATCCGTGTTGTCGTAGAGGATTTTCAAGTTGGCCCCGGCCGGAAGGATCGCCTGTTTGGCGTCGGCATATTTCAAGACCGCTGCTGAAATTTTCAGTGCATCTTCCGCTTTGGTTTTGTAGACGATGAGCATCACAGAGGGCTCGCCGTTGATCCGGGCATTGACGGGGTCTTCGGTGAAGCCGTCGTCGATGCGGGCGATGCGGTCCAGTGTGATGACCTCACCTTCGGGCCCGGCCATGACGACAATGTCGGCCAGCTCCCTGCCGGTGTATTTGCGTCCCACCGTCCGAACCCGAATTTCTTCACCGCTGGTCCTGAGGGTACCGCCCCCCAGGTTCAGGTTGCTGCGCCGGATGGCAACCGCCACATCGTTGAAGGTCAGGTTGTATTCGCGCAGGCGCTCTTCGGAAACCTCGATGCCGATTTCATAATCCCTTGCCCCGAAGATTTCAACCTGGGAAATTTCCCGGAGTTGCTGAAGTTCGTCCTTGATTCTTTCCGACCATTCCTTGATCCGCCGTTCGGGCATGTTGCCGGAAAGGTAGAGCAGCACCACCGGGTCCTTGAGGGTCAGTTCGGAAATAACGGGTTTTTCGGCATCCACGGGAAAGGTGGAGATGGCATTGACCTTGGTGCGAACTTCGTCGAGGACGTCATCGAGATCATATCCGTTGCGGACTTCGATCAGGGCCGTACCGAAATTTTCGTTGGATTCGGTGTTGTATTGTTTGATGCCCTCGATGCCTTCCACGGCTTCTTCGATCTTGCGGCTGACGCCCTCTTCCACCTCTTCGGGATCGGCGCCGGGGTAGGGCACTGAAATGGTGATCATGTCCAGGGAAAACTCGGGGAAATTTTCCCGGATCATGGACGTGACGGCCAGGCCGCCGGCCAGGAAAATCAGGACCAGCAGGATGTTGGCAAATACCGTGTTGCGGGCAAATGCCGCGATGACGCCTCTCATGATTTTTCTTCTCCGGTGGTTGCGGAAGTGTTTATCTCCAGCAGGCTGCCTTCCAAAGGATCGATGAGGCGGGTGACGATGACCCGGTCTCCGGGGTTGAGTCCGCCGGATACAAATGTGGTTTCGCCCTGGGCGCGTCTGACGTCAACGGTAACGGTTTTGAGACGGTTTTCGCTGTCCGCCATATACACGGTATTGCTGAAGCTGACGGCCTGACTCGGCAGCTTGAATACCTGCTTCAAGGTTTTGCCCGGGATTTCGACCGTACAGAACATGCCGTCCACCAGGGGCAGTTGCCCGGGATTTCCGGCCGTGGCATCAGCAGCGTCGATTCTCACCGCCAGGGTGAGGGTGCGGGTTTCCCGATGAAATTGGACGACCCGGTCCAGACGGCCCTGCCACATGTGCCCGGTTGTGTCTTCGGTCCAGTGAATGTTGCAGACGACCGGCTTGAGACCGGCAAACCATGCGGTTTTCGAGGCCGCCGGCTTCCGGTCAAAAAGGAGCCATTGACGGGCGTCCCGGCTGTCTGTGGGAACATGGATCTCCAGTATTGAATCATCTGCCAGGGTGACAACCCCCTGGCCCGGTGAAACATACTGGCCCTTTTCCAGGGCAACGGATTTGATTCGGGCGGTGAAGGGCGAATTTATCGTACACCGGTTGAGATTGGCTGTTGCCAGGGCCAGTCGGGCCCGGGCACCATCCAGGGTACTTTGGGCCTCTTTGATCCGGATGGGGTAAAGGGTCACTGCCTGGGCCATCTGATCGGCCAGATCCCTGGCACCGTTATAGGCCTGCTCGGCCCTGTCCACCCCCGAGCGGGTGCCGACATTGTCGGTTTTAAAAAGGGTTTGTATCCGGGCAAATTCTTTTTGGGCCAGCTGTTCATTGCGCCGGAGGGTTTTCAGCCGACCGGTATCCATGGCAAATTGTTTCTCCAGCCGTGTAATGGCATTTTCCCACTGGGCCACATTGGCCCGGGCCTCATTTTCGGCAGCCGTGTAGTTGGCCGGATCGATCTGGAACAGTAATTCTCCTTCGGTGATGGTTTCGCCGGTTTCCAGCCGGGGATGGATGTTGACGATGGTGCCGGAAATTTCAGGGGAGATGGTCACTGTATTGAAGGTGCGGACCTCTCCGTAACCGGTGATAAAGACCGGAATGTCAACAGGGTGGACCGTAAGGGTTGCCACACGAAGGGCCTGTTCACGGGCCACCGTTTCGGCCGGGGCTTTTTTGAGACTGGCCAGTTGGGTCATTCCCAGTATCCCCACGGTCAAAATCAGGGCGCAGATAAAGATGCGCAGGAGTATGTTGACAGCGGGTCTCAGGTGTCTGGTGGATCGGTTGTTTTCCATAGTAACAATCTGTCCTGTCGTATGGTGTCCTGCATTGAATGGCGATATGCCGGGGGTGCAGCCTGATGGCGCGGCTCTGAATCAGCTGTCCCTGGCCGAATGAATTTTTTAAAAACTCAAGTATTTGAAAAGACTAAATTAATTCATATTGCAAGATTGTCAAGAAGAAAGGTGGCTGGATGCCCGGAAACGAAGTCTAAATTTTAAACCCGTGTTCTTTTGCTTTCATATACCGGCTTTGTGCTGTAATGCGTGATGTCCTGCCCCATGGGGGCTGCGTCCGATGACGACAGGGGCTGTAAAGCCGGCCCTGACCGGGAAGGCGGCAAAAGATCCGAAGACACCGGGATGGATTTTTTTGTGGAGGTGACATTTTTTCTGGATGAAGGTTGGGAAAACCGGATAATCGCCGTTTCGGGCGGTTATCCGGTTACGAATTGCTTTGGATGGGTAATTTTTAGGAGAATTATTTGCCGGCTGAGCCACCGGACCCGCCTGAGCCACCGGACCCGCCGGAGCCACCGGACCCACCCGAGCCACCGGACCCACCGGACCCGCCGGACCCGCCGGACCCGCCGGACCCGCCTGAGCCACCGGACCCGCCTGAGCCACTGGAGCCACCTGAGCTACCGGACCCACTGGATCCGCCGGAACCACTGACGCCCTGAGCTGCGGCGCCGTACCCTGCATTGGCAGCTGCGGGGGTTTCAGCAGCGTAGGCCTGGCGGATCTGCGTCATTTCCCGCACGGAGAGCTGCCGTTTTAATCCGTCGCATACCGCATCTGCAGCCTTTTCAGAAGAAAGGCCGTGGCGGGCCAGGGTCTTTAACCCCAATGCGCTTTCCTGGGCAAGGGCTTCGGCATCAATCTGTTTCATTTCTCGTTTTCTAAATTTCAGCTGTTCCATGGTCCGGTCAATATCGGCCTTCTGCATCCCGGCTGCAAGACCTTGGGCAAGGGCATTGCCCATGGCATTGATACTGTCCGGATTTTCTGAAAACTCCCGGGCATAGCCATAGGCCAGTGCATATCGCGCCCGTGTTCTGGTCATGGCCTGTACCACCTTTTCTTCGGGGATGTTTTTGGCAATGCCTTCACGCAGCTTGTTCATCACCGGGGTTGCCGGCAAATCAGCCTCAACGGCATCGATGACGGTTTGCTGGGCCTGGACGATATTCCGGTTTTGAAATCGGTTCCGGATCATCGCCTGGGTCATCTCAACGGCTTTTTCGCCGGGGATGCCGGCGTTGACCATAGCGCGCGTGCTCATTTTTACCTGTTCTGCGGTTCCGGCGGGCAACTCGTCATCTATTTCATCTGCCTGGACTGTTGAAAAACAGAGAAAAAAAACAATCATGATGCCTAAAATTTTTTTCATTTATTGATCTCCTTGATTTGATGTTGGTTTTTAATACTGTAACGATGTCATCGGGAAAAGGTTACGGATCCGGTACAAAAACACAGTTTTCAAAACCAAAATCGTCTTTTTCTTTGAGGGGACAGGGCACTGGAAACAGGTTGCCGTCCACCAGATAAAAATAGGTGAATTCGGAATCCGCCGGTACCTTTACCCGCCATGTCCGGGCATCGATTTTTTCTGCCCGATGAAGCGTGTATCCATCTTTTGAGCATGCAAAATCGACCTTGCGGGCATCCGGGGCCTTCAGGTAGAAGTACAGGGCATGATCTTTGACCTGGTAATAGTGGCTGGCACATCCGGTCAGGCCCACGGCTATACTGACCAGGACTGATATCCATACTTTCATATTTTTTGAGTTGCGTAAAAAATAGAATTTTCTCCGCCAAAATCGTCCATTTCCCGGTCCGGCAGGGTGGGGTCGGGAAAAGAGTGACGGTTTTCCAGGATATAGGAGAAGCGATGTTCTCCCTGGCTGAGATTCAGACGAATTTCCCAGTATCCGCTGTCATCGATTTTGTTCATGGGGATTCGTTTCCAGTCTGTAAACGTACCGGTGATGTCAACCTGGCGGACATCGGGGCGAAAAATGACAAACCGCTGGGCGATGAGGTCAGGCGGGGGGGGCTGGGGGGTGTAAAGTAACAGAAAAAGAAGGACTGTGGCAAGGGCTGACGCAAAAATGCCCATGGGTTGAAAAAGGGGTCTGAAAAGGTTTTTCCAGTTAAACCCGGGGCCGATTTCAAACACCGGAAGATGTTCCACGACGTCGGAACGGAGCCGTTTCTCCTGTTGCAACAGGTCCACGGCCTCATTTGTAAAAACAGTATCTGTCCGTATTTTTTCAATAAAATCAATTTTTTCGTCCAACGTCATCTCGTCATCAATGTATGTGCTGATGGTTTCATTCATGATTTTTCCCCGGCTTGAATATTTTTTTAAGCTTGATGCGGGCCCTGTGGACCTTGACTTTTACATTCGCCTCGCTGATTCCCGTGATATCGGCAATTTCACGATAGGTCATATCGCTGCTTACCGTTAAAGCAAGGATATCTCTTTCCGTTTTTTCCAGTTGCTGCATGGCCGCCAGCACATTTTGGTAATCCTCCCGGATCAACAGCTGTTTTTCCGGATCAGGGGGGGGCGCATCCATTGGTTCACTGTGGTTTTGCCGCTGCATTTTTTTTCGGGTGTCATCAAAAACCGCATTTCTGGCAATGGTATAGAGCAGGGACGGGCTATGGGCGTTGTCCGCGTAATGTTCCAGAAAGCGCGTAAAACTTTCCTGCATGACATCACAGGCCAGCTCGTAGTCGCCGGATAATCGCATCAGGTATCCGAACAACTTGTCTTTGTGGGTGCGGTAAAATGAACTGAAGGTTTCCATTATATCTTATATAACGAACAACATCCTGAATCGTTACATTTTTTTTGGTTCCTCGCTGTTTCAAGTGGGGCGCCCCGGGATACTCTCATCCGGATGCTACAAAACTCGGCGCCAAGCGGTCGTAATAGGGATAGTTTGGGATGGGGCTATAGGCGGAGCTGATAAAACAAAACAGCGAGAAGTCAAAATTTTGGTGTTTTTTTGATCTGAATATTGTTTTCAGCGTCGACCGCGTCCCCGCCCCCCGCCCCCGCCCCGGTTGCCCATACCGCTCCCTTTGCCCGGACCTCTCCGTCGGCAGTTTTTCCCATTGGTGTCGTTTTGACGCGGTGGACCTGAATTTTCCGATGTTATCTCTGTTACGGTATCTTTTACCAACCGTCGAACAGCAGAATAAAGAGAGGAGAACAGGTTCAGCACCAGGCCCGTTCCGGCTTCAACAAACGCTTCGGTTTTATCAGGTTTGCCGGTTGTTGCGGTCCCTTTGTGATTTTTTGACTGACTGTCCGGGCGCTGGCCGGTCTCCGGTCCGGGTTTTCTTTCGGATTTTGCCTGGTGTTCAGATGCGGGGCTGGTGGATTTGCGGGAGGATAAAACAGGACTGATGGTTTCATAGGCGATATTGATATCTTTCAGCCGTTCCTCGGATTTTTTCTGGAGCCTGGGATTGGAAGAGAAACGATCCGGATGCCAGATATTGACCAGATCCCGATACGCCTGCTTTGCATCATCAGCGCCGGCATCAGGATCAAGTTCGAGAATTTCAAAACATCGTTGAATATCCATTGGGTTGTATTTTTGTACCTCCATGGGTCATTTCTGTACTGCGATAAATGGAAAATTTTTATCGCCAGCAGGTGCCGCTTTCGCACTTTCTTTCGTCATAATCTTTTGGTGTGCCATTGTCCAGACAAAAACAGGCGGCTTTCAGCGTTGGTGATGCGGGCTGAATATTGAAGATCACCGTCCTGGTGGCGGATAAAGGGCACATGGAATGGGCTGTCCTGCGTTTATTGATTTTTGAAACCAGGTCTTGACAGGGCGGATCCGCATTGATATTGGTTGGGCCAAATTGCCTAAATTGATATTGGCCCAACCAATATGAGGCTGAAGGAGGATCCGTATGGCCCCACGGAAAAACCGGTCGAATGCGGCCGACCGGCATCAAAAAATAGTTGAGGAAATTCGGTCGCTGATTCGCAGGGATGCATTGAAGCCCGGCTGCCGGCTGCCCTCGGAACGGGCACTGGCCCTTATGTTCAAGGCCTCCCGTAATTCCGTGCGTGAGGCAATCCGGGCCCTCATTGAAAAAGGCGTATTGAGAAGCCGCCGCGGTGACGGTACCTATCTGGCCGATAACGACGTCAATGCCCTGGTGGCGGGTGTGACGGCAGCGGTTCACCGCCGGCAGCAGCGGGTGAAGGAGATATTCGGGTTTCGCCGCCTCATCGAGCCGGAAATTGCCGCCATGGCCGCCGGGCATATTACGGCCGAAGATATCGATTTTCTCAAGCTCACCGTTTTTGAACAGGAGCGCTGCATTCTGGATGGAGAAGACGATGGCCGGTATGACCGGGCGTTCCATTTGCGGCTGGCCCAGGCCACCGGCAACCGGATTATCAAAGAGGTGTTTGAAACCATTGAAAGCATCGTCGGTGAAAGTCGTTCCCGCCGGGTTCAGAATGTCAATCGTCAACGGGCATCGCTGCGGGCCCATATCGCGATTATCGGCGCCCTGGCGCATGGTGATGGAAACCAGGCCCGTCAATTGATGACGGCACATTTGATGGAGATGGAAAAAGCGGTATTGGAAACCGACGACCGGGCATAGGGGGGCCCGTTTCGGCCCCTGGCACCGAGCGTTTGATATCGACTGTATCGTGGACCCTGCACATGGTGCAGGTTTTTTTTGGAACGTGCGCTGGCGCACACGGGTTTGACAAGAATATAAGGTAAAAAGGGGGTAAAAACAAAACATGGTTTCAATTCTGGCAATATATTCTGTTGTCGGCGCAATTGCCGGTGTTCTGGCCGGGCTGCTGGGTATCGGCGGCGGTCAGGTGATTGTCCCGATGCTGGTTTTCTGTATGGCCCGTCAGGGCATTTCCGACCATGCGATCATGCACCTGGCACTGGGAACATCCATGGCCAGTATCATGTTCACGGCCTTTTCCAGTGCCTGGTCTCATCACAAGCGGGGCGGGGTGAAATGGGTCGTGGTACGGCGAGTCGTGGCGGGGATTCTGGCGGGCACGTTTCTGGGGTCTTTTGTGGCGGCACAACTTTCCACCGGAATTCTCAAAGGTATTTTTGTGTTGTTTCTCTATTATATCGGGGTTCAGCTGCTCACCGGCAAAAAACCCCGGCCCGGCCGTGAGCTCCCCGGGCGGGGGGGCATGTTCGGGGTGGGTAATGTCATCGGGGCGGTGTCGAGTCTGGTGGGTATCGGCGGCGGTGCGCTCTCGGTGCCGTTCATGGTCTGGTGCAATGTCCCGCTGCGCCAGGCCATCGGCACATCGGCTGCCATCGGGCTGCCCATTGCCGTGGCCGGCACCGCCGGCTATATTTATAACGGTATGGGGGTGCAGGACCTTCCCGCGTATACGGTTGGATATGTTTATCTGCCGGCCCTGGCCGGGTTGATCGTTACCAGCGTGTTTACGGCCCCTCTGGGGGTGCGGCTGGCCCACAGCCTGCCCGTGGACAGGCTCAAACGGGTGTTTGCCGGTTTGCTGCTGGTAGTGGGCACCCGTATGCTCATCAGCATCTTTTAAACGGAGTCCTCGCTATTTTGTGTGGGTGCCCCGGGGCTGCAGCCGGTCAAATTTCGTCATGCGAAACAGCGAAGCGCCTTTAAATGGTTCCCGGCCCCGGTTTTTCTGCCGGGGCCGGGCAACACCATTGCCGTAAACACCCTCAGCGGTCATAAAATCTCCCCGGTTACAAAATCCAAATCCATTCACATCGGCCTGCGTTTCCAGTAGAGCGTCTGTCGTTTGTGTCACTTTGATCTTGCCTTTTCAGGTAAATTGAGTAAGTTAATAAAATGCAATTATTTTTTTATACAACCTGAGATAAGCGATCAGCTCTTGGCAATAAGCGGTTCGCTCTTATATTTTGGGAGCTTACCGGTAATGCGAGTGGACCCATCGGGTGAAATGGTGACATTTGCAATATTTTAAAATTATTATGCTAATGGCTAAACGCTTACTGCTAATCGCTCAATTTAGTACAAAAAAGCCGGAGGTAAACCATATGTCAAAAGGACAAGATGCTAAAAAAGCCGAGAAGAAAAAACCCCTGAAAACCACTAAAGAGAAGAAAAAGGAAAAACGGGAAAAAAAGAATAAATAAGTGCACGTGCCACTTCAACCCGTCACTTGGTGATATTTTTTTTGTATCAGTTTTGAATACAATCAAGCACCTGCCGGATGAACGTTTCCACATTCCAGTCGGACTTGTTGTGCGTGACCCCCAGCCTCACCACCACAAGGTCCCTGGAGGGTATGATGGCGGTAATCTGGCCGTTGAATCCGTCCAGGTAAACCATATCGGTGGGCAGGCTGGGAAACATCCTGACCGCAGGGTCATCCTTTTTGCCGGCGTTGAGCCAGAATTGGGCCCCGTATTCACCCATGGGGGCCATGGGCGTCGGCGTTGTGGAATAGCGGACCCATCCTTCCGGCAGTATCCGTTCACCGTTCCAGATCCCGTCATTTTTAATCAGCAACCCAAAACGGGCCCAGTCCCTGGGCGTGGCGAACATGTAACTCGATCCCACCAGGGAGCCCGACGCATCCGGTTCGATGATGGCCGAGTACATGCCGACAGGGTCGAATAAACGGGTTCTGGCAAAATTGGTGATGTCCGCCAGGCTGCCGCCAATGGTATCCCGAAGGACCCGGGCGATGATGTTGGCGGTGCCGCTGGAGTAGTACCAGCGTTTGTCGGGTTCGGTTTCAAGCGGTTTTGCCGCCGCGTAATCGGCCATGCTGTGGCTGAGATAAAGCATGATGACGGCATCTTTGAAAGGCGCATAGGTCTCTTCGAACGCCAGCCCGCTGGACATCCGGAGCATCTGGTCCAGGGAAATGCGGCCGCGGGGATCACCCGGTGCCTGCCAGGCAGCCACCGGTATCGGTTTTTTGATATCGAGTTTATGGTCTTTAACGAGCAGTCCCGTCAGTGCATTGGTGACACTCTTGGACATGGACCATCCCAGCATGGGGGTCTGCGGGGAAAATTGGTTTGCGTATCGTTCGGCGATGATCCGGTCTTTATACACCACCACCACCGCCTGGGTGTTTCGCTCCGTGTCCGGGCCCGGTTCCCTGAAGGCCGCGTCAATGACCTGTGACAGCTGATTCCGATCCACTTCAGCGGGAAGGGCGTTGTCATACACCGCTTCCCCGTCGGGCCATGGCAGGTACGGGTCGCTCTTTTTTTGAGGGAGGATGCCCTTTGCCTGTTCGAGCAGGTCTTCCCGGCTGCTGTCCACTGCCAGGGTGCAGCCGCACCCTTCCCGGTACACCGCCGTCATGGGGCTCCAGAATCCGAAGCCTTTTGATGTGACGGTTTTTTCCCCCCGGTCTATTTTTGTCTTTACCACTGCAAACAGGGGGTGGGTGGGTTTGATGTCATTTTCAAAGACCAGTGCCGGATCGCGGTGGGCCAGAAACACCTGGGAACAGATATATTTGGCGGTGTACCCCGTGGCGGAGGGCATGGCTGCATTGAGAAAGTAAACCGCATAACCGACAACACCCATGAGAATCAATCCGATGAACCATGCCACTTTTTTCATATTCTTTTCCTTTCATGGTGATACCTGTTCAGGTAATATGAGATTGTTTCAAATAACGGATACCGCTCATTTTGTCAATATTGCAGTTTATCTAAAGTCTCGATAATGTTGCCATTTGGGATATCCCAAATCTGTTTGATCAGCTATCACCGAGCTTTCAGCCGTGTACTGCAGCCTGCCGGTCACCCATTTCCGCGTCCATCCAACCCTCGCTTCCCCTTGCCCTCCCGGCACCTGGAACCCACCACCCAACCATGAACCACCGGTTTCATTTTGACGGGATTTACAGGATCACCAGGCTTTATTTTCAAAAATCCGGCATGAGGCATTGGTTTTTTGTAAAAAAATAGTTGACAATGGTATGGAAAGCGCTTAATTTTGTCACCAAACAGTGACACCAAGGAGGCCGGCATGGTAAACAACAAAAAAATAAAGACGATTTCAGCGCCTGCCCGCAATCGGGAAGCCACCCGGCGGCTATTGATAACGGCGGTGGGCGAGGTGCTGGCTGAAAAAGGATTCACCGGCCTGGGCGTCAATGCAGTGGCCCGCCAGGCCGGAGTGGACAAGGTACTGATTTATCGTTATTTCGGCGGTTTGCAGGGCTTGATCAAGGCCTTCGGCCAGGAGGGTGATTTCTGGCCGGGCATTGAAGAGCTGGCCGGCGGTGATATCGACTCTTTCAGGCGCCTGCCGCTTGAAAAGAAGATGGTGGCCATGGGGCAAAACTTTTTAAACGGTATTCGCAAAAGACCGCTGACCCTGGAGGTGATGGCATGGGAAATGGTTGAACGCAATGAGCTCACCGAGGAACTGGAAATCATCCGTGAAACGCGGATGCTCAGGTTTGCCGAATTGTTTCTGCCCACCGAAGGCGCCGCCGCGGACCTGATGGCCGTGACCGCCATCGTCGGTTCAGGTCTCAGCTACCTCGCATGCCGTGCCCGCAAGGTGCGCTGGTATAACGGTATCGATTTGAACAGCGACGACGGGTGGCAGCGCATCGAGACAGCTGTGCAGCAGATTGTAAAAGGGGTCATGGAGAGTGGGTGATCCCACAGACATTGAGAGGGCGCGTATTTATCCGGTTGATACCATCTGATAGTGAAAACGATTCGGGCAAGGTTTTTTTTATTTAAAATGTCACCAATGAGTGACTAAAAAAGAACATGAAAACAGGGAGTCTATTTTGGAAACAGGTCGAAGAAAATTTTTAAAAACGGGTCTGGCGGCCGGTACCCTGCTCACGGGCGCCGGCGCTTTGTTCACCTCATGCAGCGGCATCACACGGGCCGATCTGCCCCCGGCACAGTCATCCAATGCCGCCATTGCCGGCCTGGACGAACGCCGTCTGTCCATTTTGAATTATGCATCTTTGGCGCCAAGCGGGCATAACAGCCAGCCGTGGCGGGTCACCATAGTCGCTGCAGACAAATGGATTATCGGGGCGGATCCGGCCCGCCGGCTGCCGGCGGTGGACCCGGACAACCGGGAAGTCCTGTTGTCTTTAGGGGCGTTTGCGGAAAACCTTTCGCTTGCCGCGGGCACCCTCGGCTTCAGGGCCGATATGGATGTTATTGCTGAATCCGGCGTTGACCAGGCCATCATTGAAGTGACCCTGAAAGAAGCCAGGCCCGGGGATTATCCCCTGAAGCGGATGACCACACGCAGAACCGTCAAGCACGGGCATCTGGCAAAAGAAATTAAAAAAGAGGACGTGGCGGCCCTGTCCGGCCATTTGAAAGGACAATTGTTCTACTTTCCCAGGGGAACCGAGCACGCCCGATGTATTGAAGAGGGGGCCATTGAAAATTTCCGGATCCAGGCGGACAGGGACCCGGCCCAGCGGGAACTGGTCAAATGGATTCGGTTGCGCAACGCAGATGCCAGACAGTATCGCGATGGATTGACACCGGCCGCGATGGAAATTGACGGGTTAGCGGGCTGGTTTGTGCGTAATTTTTCCAGCCCGGCGGATTTCATGAAGGACAGCTTTCGCCGGCAGGGGGTTCAATTGACGGAAGAACTGGCCCGGGAGGGCGGCGGCTGGTTTATTATCACCAGCACGGGCAATACCGTCGCGGATCTGATCGATACCGGCCGAAAATTTGAACGTCTCGCATTGATGGCCCGCGAGCGCAACATCGCCATTCATCCGATGACGCAATATCTCGAGGAACAGCACGGGCGCCAACAGATCGCAGACAACCATGATGCCGGCGTCATCCCCCAGTTTGTACTGCGGGTGGGCTATTTAGCCAGATATCCGGAGCCGGTCAGTCTGCGGCGGCCGGTAAGCTGGTTTGTCAAGTCCGCATAATTAGAATTGAACCAAGGGGCGGTCCGGGGGTGCAAGGCCCAACCATCTGAAGGATGGCTGCGGCTATGCCTAAAACCGCAGGCAATTTAGGCGCCTGGATCGACCCTCACCCCCTCACCCCCTCACCCCAAATAGGTTGACATCCGCCACACAATGTGATGGATTTAAGGCATCCCGGGTTGTCAAAATATCCGAACCCGCATCCGTTTTGACAGTTATTGTCTCCAACGCATTATTTCTCAGTCTGTCTTTCCGCTGTTTCAGCCACCGCTCTTTCCGGACGATATCGCCGGAACGCCCCTGTGCCCGTTTTTATGCCGCCCTGCTCTTTTGCCCATGGATCCTGATTCTGTTAACCGGTCGCCCTGTTTTGACTGCTTTTGATCCAACCGCGTTCCGGGTAAGCGGTTGAACGCGTGAATGGTCTGCGACGTGCCGGTTTTTAACCGAAAAACAGGCCTGATGCCTGTTTTGCAACTATCGTCGCAAAGGAGGGAATGATGATAGCATTTAAAAAATTTCTGGTTCCGGTGGACGGCTCCGACTCTTCCATGCGTGCCGCAGAATACAGCGTGGAACTGGTCCGACGCACCGGTGGTGACATCCTGCTGCTTCACAGCCACAGGCCCTTCCCGACCATGCTGGGGGAACCCTATTTTCAGATGGCGATAGACAAAATCACTGCAGCGTCGAATGAACTGCTTGAACCGTACCGGGCATTGTTCATGAGCAAAGGGATGAATTTCGAGGAACTGATCCTGGAAGGGTCTCCGGGAAATGTCATTTCAAAAACCGCCGGCATTGAACGATGCGACATGATCATCATGGGCACCAGGGGCCGATCCCACCTGGAGGGGCTGCTCCTCGGCAGCGTTGCCCACAGGGTCCTGCATTCAGCCCCCTGTCCGGTTCTGGTCATCCGGTGACCTTTCTGTTTATTCTGATTTACAGTAGCAGAAGCGTCCCATTTCAACCACGGAATACACTGAATACACGGAAATGTTTTTCTGTTTGAAACGGGGAACCCGGTTTCTTTTTCCTGTCTTTCCCTATTTCCCATTTTCTCTATTTTCTTTCCTCGTTTCTAACTCAGCCCTGAGTCCCCAGCCCTTCACACCCAGTGTGTCCCAGCACCAGTCTTCGCGACAAGGCGCTTCGCCGTGGCAGGCCCAATACCCAAAACCCATCTCCCCCTCTTTTACCTCCATTTCTACCATCAGCGCGCTATCGCCTTCTTTGCGGCTCGACGTCTTTGCGTGAGATTGTTTTTCCCGCTCCCTGATCTCTGACTTCTGCTTTTATTGGGAATTCCTTGACAAAAGCTCATAATAGGTGTCTATCCAGTTCTTGAATCATTGGAAAGTTGCTGGTCCGGGAACAGGCCAACCTCGATCAGGTCGAAGAAGAGACCGTTTCCCTCCAGCCGGTGCTCACCGATCGGGTGTTCCTGCGATATTCAGAATTACCCTTGCTTTTCCGGTTGATATCAGACATACGCGGCCGTACCCGGAGGCGACGGTATGACGTCTTCCAAGGTGATGTTATCCAGACCGGCACAATTGAGCGACGATAAGAACCAGACATAAAACATGGGCACTTCTATGCGGCAATCACACTTTCATTCTTCATCTTCAAAGATGGCGCTGGTTGCTGCCTGCGGAGCAGGCGTAATGTGGGGAACCGGCGGGATAGTTGTCGATGTCCTTGTCACCCGCCATGGCTTCACGCCTGAGAACGTCTCCTTCTGGCGTTTTGTCATTGGTGCGGTTGTTCTAATCGGGGTCTTTGGCCGCGACATTTTGTGGCGCCGACTTCAACCATTGCTCCTCACGGTACTTCTTGCCGGTACGGCAATGGCCGGCTACGTATTACTGTGGTTTTTTGGAATCGAACAGATAGGCGCCGCCGTTCCAACACTGATTGCACTCTGCCTGCCGCCTGTCATCGTTACGATAATTGCGGTAGCCCGCGGTCAGGAGATAGCAGATTTACAGCTGCTTTTTGTGCTTTCGGGCGCAATCGCAGGCACAGTTCTGATCATCACCCAGCACGGTGCTGCGGTTGCAGATGTTGATGCGAACAGCATATTCCTCGGTGTTGCGTTCTCAATGGGGTCGGCGTTCCTGTACGCTGGTTTTTCCATGATCAGCGGGCGTATTTCAATCGCCCTTGGCGCTGGGCCGGCAACAGCGTGTCTGACCGTGGTTGCAGCTGCTGTTATGAGCTTGACCGCTCTTTGCAGACCATTCACCTGGCCGACAGAATTTTCATCGCAAGCCTGGTTTCTGTATCTTGGCGTGGTAACCGCAGCCCTCGCATTACTTGCCTTCAGCTGGGGTGCTGCACGACTCAAGCCCACTGCACTCACTGTGGCCACCTTGCTTGAGCCACTCACTGCTGTGATACTTTCGGCTTTCCTGCTTGGACAGCACTTCGGTACGTTGCAGTGGGTCGGCGGCTTCCTCCTGCTGCTTAGTATCTGGATCCTTGGGCGCAGAACATCAGCGAAAGTTGAGAATAAAAAAAATCATAGCCAAAGGAACAGAGATCTCAATTTTTTAAAAGAAAAATAATGATTATCTCTCTCTTGGTGATAATTCTTTCTGAAATTGAAAATGGTGAGGTCGTCTATGTTTCACCGCCGTCCTCCACGTCCAGTATGGGTCAATAGTAAACTTGACCCCATGACCCTATTCTCTCCATGGATTACCAATAAGGAAAGGGATTCCATATGGCTGAAAGCAAATCAGTTGTTCCTGTTGGAAAAATTGAGAATCGTATCCTTCTCATCAGAGGTGAAAAGGTTATAATTGATGCCGATTTGGCAGGATTCTACGGTGTGCCGACCAAGCGCCTCAATGAGCAGGTGAAGCGGAATAAAGATCGGTTTCCTGATGATTTCATGTTTCAACTTTCTGTGGAGGAAAAAATCGAGGTGGTCGCAAATTGCGACCACCTTAAAAATCTTAAATATTCAAATACATTACCTTATGTTTTTACTGAGCATGGTGCAATTATGGCTGCTGGCGTGCTGAATACCTCCAGGGCCATTGAAATCAGTGTCTTCATTGTTCGTGCATTTGTAAAAGTGCGGCAGATGGTGGCTGGCCACAAGGAACTACAAAGGAAAATTTCTCAGATTGAAAAACGACTGACCGGTCATGATGAACAAATAGTTGAATTGGTGAATCTTATCAAACAACTGTTGAACGCTGAACCACCGCCAAAGAAAAGAAGAATCGGATATTAAAATGGACACTCCCCATCACCTGGCTGTTTTTCTACAGGGGACGAAACGCGGAATTTCAACCCCTCTGCCCATGGCGTTCACCGTTCAGGGGGCCATGCTCCCAAGTGTTCTTAACAGCGTCTGGTGTGTCAATTGTAGAGAGGCCACCGGCATTGGAAATCTCTTTTCCTCTCTTCCCTTTCCTAATTTTTAACTCAGTCCTCAGCCTGCCCAGTGAAATTTTTATCCTGTGAAATCATGTTTTTTTTATTTCATCGGGGCACGACAGTGAGGAGCGCAGCGGATTTCACCCTGGTCCTCCACACGAAGTGTGCCCCAGCACCTAACACCCAACACCAGTCTTCACGCTTAAGCGCTTCGCCGTGGCAGGCCCAATACCTATCTTCTCTATCTTGATTTCTGTTTTGTGTCTTCTGTCTTCCCTTTCCCCTTTCCTCTATTCGCTATCCTATTTTTTTCCCTGATTTTCTGCGCCTTCACGTCTGGTTCATTGTATTGGCCACAAAAAGGCACAAAATGCGCAAAAAGGATAATATTTTCGTGTATTCTTAATATCCTGTGAAATCTGTTTATATCTTGCGTCTTTTGCGCTTCTTTGCGGCAGATTCTTTTCTCAACCGTCCGCTACGCTCAAGACGCCAGGTACGCAAAGAAAAATATTTTTTTAAGCAAGTTCCTGCCCGCAGGGCACAAGTAAAACCTTTGCGCGAGAGTGTTTTTCCCGCCCTGAAGCCTCATGAATCAAGGCTCTGGAACCCGATCCTCGCAGAAGTATTTTATAGAACCGGTATTATTGAAAAATGGGGTACCGGAACTTTAAAAATACTGGACTGGTGTCGTGAAGGTCACTGCCCCCAGCCTATATGGAAAGAACAGGCAGGTAATCTATATGTGACTTTTTTACCTGCCGAAGATTTTGAAGAGACATCTTCTGTGCTGCAAGAGTCGGGGCAAGAGTCGGAGGTGGATTTAAAAATACTGAAAAGCCTGAAAAAACCAAAGTCACGCAGTGAAATAGCAAAAGGTTTGGGACATAAGTCTATATCTGGATCTATAAACAGGGCCGTTTCCAGATTACTTGGCAAAAACCTTATCGAATATACTATTCCGGATAAACCCCAATGCCGTTTGCAGAAATACCGGCTGACGGCAAAAGGAAAAACATAGCTGAGAAAGGATGGCCATAAGGAAGAATAAATAAACCATAAGCCAGGCATGAAGAAAGGGAAATAGATGAGTCCGTACCGGTTTAATCGGGTTTGTTTTTTTTGAAACTTAAGTATTGTATTTTGCGTTTCATTAGAGCGGGTAATATGGTTATAAATTACCGGATATATCCATTACGATTTACCGGATTAAGACCTTATATTTTGGCACTATACGGCTGACAACCAGACAATCGATCCGGGCCGTACGGGATTATCTGGAAGAAATCATCCGTGCAGACATTAACCGGTTGAATCAGAGGCGTCGCGATCCTGCCAAAGTCAGGCGCGTGATGCAGTTTCTTGCCAGAAACGTGGCAACACCGGTTGCCCTCAAGGTGCTCGCTGTTGATGCCGGGGGTGCCGACGGCGCCCTGGAAGACGAAACCGTAAGGGGGTACCTCGACGCTCTGGAGCAGTTGATGATCATTGAGGACCAGCCCTCATGGGCCCCTCATCTAAGGTCAAAATCAATTCTGCGAAGTGCATCAAAGAGACATTTCGTCGATCCTTCCCTTGCCGCGGCAGCCTTGCGGGCCAGTCCTGAACGTCTTTTAAAAGATCTCAATTTATTCGGGTTTCTGTTTGAATCAATGGTCATCCGGGACCTGCGGGTTTATGCCCAGGCCAACGATGCAAGGGTGCTTCATTACAGAGACAACACGGGGCTGGAAGTAGATGCCATTGTAGAAGCTGGAGACGGACGCTGGGCCGCATACGAAATCAAGCTGGGGACAGGTCACATCGACGCCGGGGCCGCGAACCTGCTGAAATTCGCCGATCGTGTCGATACCTGCAAATGTGGATCGCCGGCCCAACTTGGCGTTATTGTCGGCACCGGCTACGGATATATGCGCAAGGATGGTGTGGCGGTTATTCCCGTTGGCGCTCTGGGACCATAAAACAGCAACAAAACATATTGGCCTCCCGATATACTGTTTTTGCAATAGTGGAATCACCGCATGAGACAATGTCGCGCCAAGGCGCTTCGCCGTGGCAGGCCCACAATACCTCTTTTCCCATTTCCATTTCCTGTTTTCTATATTCTCTTTCCTATCTTTTAACTCAGTCCTCAGCCTGCCCAGTGAAATTTTTATCCTTGTGAAATCATGTTTTTTTTATTTCACCGGGGCACGACAGTGGGGAGCGCAGCGGATTTCACCGGGGTCCTCTGCCCTCTGACTTCTGCCTTTATTGGGAATTTCTTGACAAAAGCGCATAATGGGTGTCTATTCAGTTCTTGAATCATGGGGAAGTAAACCGTAGGCTTTGTGGCTGTATGTGTGTTATTGACCCGTATTCTTTCAATCTTACCGGGCCGACATCCCGTTGCCCTTTCTTACCACGACAACGGCAAACCGCATGAAAGTGCGGGACGCAAAGCCACTGGCCTGACTCCGATATAACGGATCTGGCGGCAGGGTTAATAGGTGATGAACCTAACGTGCTCGAAAATAATAATTTTTACCAATCTGCACCACCGCACCCGTTTTATACCGGAAACAGAACCATCAGAATCATGTTTAATTTGGATTTACAGGATAAAAACAATAGGCGTTATTGTTAAAAAAGACCAAATAAGGGCGTCCAAAACTAAGATGACCAATCAAAAAAGACAAAATCATTGCCGGTATTGTTACCGCCCTGGAACGTGATTATTGCGGGCATCATGAAATCGGGGTCACTACCGGCTGCGGGCGGTATATCCCGCTCAAGCCAGGTATGGCCGTGGAGATCAGGGTAGAGCCGGAGCAGGAAAGTGGGGAACAGACAGAATAAACTCGGAATGAATTTATTTTCAATGGATTTGGACTTGGATTATCCGGATCGGCAGGTTTTTTTAGGTGGGGGAAAATATTGAGGTACATAGGGTGTTCATACCCGCTTGGGGGCTTTGTTGGTACTGGGTTTATTTTTCGTTAGATGAAGAAACGCGCAACGCTGTCTTTCTCATGCAGATGCACGAAAGGGGTCGATTCTTAATTGCAATTTGGTTGTTGTCCCTATGTGGATGGAAACGCGTAATTCTAAGTATCTCCTGTGTCTTGATTTTATCGTCCTTTAAAAATAAAAAACATTTGACAATTTTTGATGAATTGGTTACCAATGAATTAAAAATCATAAAAATGGAGGTAACCAATGGGGCAAGTTATTAGAATATCATCCGAGCTGTACAGAAGGCTTGAACAACACGCTACAGGTTTTGACACCTTCAAACGTTATTGAAAGATCATGATTTTTATGAGAGGCAGGATAATATAGAAGGGACTAAAGAATACAAATACCAGGTGATACTCCTGAGAGTCTGGAAGTCATATTTTTTCCCCACAACGAAAATGAATTTAAAAAGTTACTTTTGGTGAAGAAAAAGGCCTTTTTATCTTTGCACAAAACTAACAGTGGTGAAATAGAATTCTAGGAATGGAACGCTTCAAGATTCAACGAGAGTTCAAGTTTGAGAGGAAACTTGCAATCTGGATATTTAAGAGACTGGAGAACGAGAAAAATTTTTAAAGCTGAAATAGCGATTGATAGATCCGATTTGTCTTAGTCTCTTTTTTCATGAAGAAATCTTAAGCAATTATTAGGGAATAGTGTTAAGAGTATAGCCGGCCTGACGGAATTGATATGTTCAACTAAGGGGTTTGGAACGGTTGGTAAATAATTAGAATTAAAATTTAACAAATTATCGATAATTAAAGAAGGTCTATCCGAATCAGGTATAGCGGTATTGGGAAAATCATAAATAGAAAAAGATATAGAGGGTAGGAAAAAAAGTCGATTGTTCGATTCAAATACAACCGGAAAGGTAAATGGGCGCTATGGCTATCGTGAGAGAGAATTGAAAAAAAAATTGAGTTGGAACGAGATTCTAAACATTCGGATGTTGATTGCACCTATTCAATTGTTGAAGCTCAGACGGGCTTGAAATACCTCCAGGTTGATACCTATGGCTCAGCGACGCGGGAGATCTCAGGTAAAAAAGCCAATCAATAGGTTCAGTCCCGCTGCTATTCAGAAACTAAAAGAAATTATCAACGCAGAGTTTTAGACTCCACATATTGCGATGTCAAAAAGTCAGATAGGGGCGTCCCTGAGCACCCTTTTCAAAAAACCGAACATACGGTGGCTTTTGGCCAAAATCAATAAAAAAGAACTCAGCGAAACAGATATTTGCGATCATCTACATTACCTCCAGCAGTATCATACAAAGATGCAGGGTGGGATCAGACATGATAGCAGATTCGACGTGAGGTTACTTCACACCCAGGCCCTATTGTTGTTCGGGGCAATATGTCGGCCCGGAACAAAAAAAAGAAAAAATTTGCCGATTATGTTCTTTTCTGGGAACCGGGTGTTCCTGTTGCTGTTGTTCGAGGCCAAAGATAATAACCATACCGTCAGCCATGGTATGCAGCAGGCTTTGGGGTATGCTGAAATTCTGGAAGTGCCCAAGTGCATTTAGCTCAAATGGTGATGCCTTTGCCTCACATAATAAAGTGCCTGCCGCCTGGCGAAGATATTGAAACCGAATTTCCACTTGATCAATTTCCTCCACCTGCAAACACTCTGGAAGCGTTATAAACAATATCGCGGCATTGAAGACACGTCAGAAGAACTGGTCTTACAGCCGTATCATACAGACAGCTCCGGCAAGGAACCACGATATTACCAAGTTGAAGCAATTAACCGACAGTATTGAAGCGGTTGCCAAAGGACAAAAGCGTATACTGCTGGTCATGGCCACTGGGACCGGCAAAACCTACACAACATTTCAAATTATCTGGCGGCTATGGAAAGCAAGAGCCAAAAACGAATTCTTTTTCTGGTTGATCGGAATATTCTGGCCGATCAAACGCTGGTCAATGACTTCAAGCCTTTTGGTTCTGTCATGACCAAAATCAAAAACCGTAAGATTGATCCGTCCTATGAAATTTATCTGGGACTCTATCAAGCTATTACCGGGCCGGATGAAGAAGATAAAATATTTAAAAATGTTTCCCGCGATTTCTTTGACTTGATCGTTATTGATGAGTGTCATCGTGGCAGTGCAGCAGAGGATTCAGCCTGGCGAGAAATTCTTGAATATTTTTCCAGTGCCATTCAATTGGGTATGACCGCTACGCCCAAAGAAACAAAATATGTTTCCAATATCAACTATTTTGGTGATCCGGTTTATACCTACAGCCTGAAGCAGGGCATTGAAGATGGTTTTCTTGCGCCTTATACAAGGTTGTGCGCATTGATATTGACAAAGATGTTTACGGCTGGACACCTCCACCAGGCATGGATAGATGATCTTGGCCAAGGAAATTGAAGACCGCATCTATAACCAGAAAGATATGGATCGTATCCTTGTTCTTAATCAGCGAACAAAACTGGTTGCCAAGCGAGTGATGAAATTTCTTAAATGCAACTGATCCATTTGCCAAAACCATTATCTTTTGTGAAGATATTGATCATGCCGAACGCATGCGTGAGGCAATCGTCAATGCTGCCGGACAACTTGCCATTGATAATCCCAAAATATGTTATGCGGATTACCGGTGATAGTGTTGAAGGCAAAGCAGAACTTGATAATTTTATTGATCCTGAAAGTCAATTTCCCGGTTATTGCCACCACATCAGAACTATTAACCAACCGGGGTTGATGCCAAAACCTGCAAACTCATTGTGCTGGATAAAACCATCAATCCATGACCATCTTCAAACAGATCATTGGTCGGGGTACCCGCATTGATGAAGAGTTTGGCAAATACTTTTTCACCATCATGGATTTCAAAAAAGCCACTGAACTTGTTCAGAGATCCTGATTTTGATGGTGAACCGGTGGTGATTTATGAACCTGGTGATGACGATGATCCCCTGTACCGCCAGATCCGGAGAACCGATGATGATGACGATGATACCATTGAAGACCCTGGATCCTCCGGGTACAAAAAAATTTGTATGTCAGTGGTGTGCCGGCTACAATATAATTGCCGAAGCGTATTGAATATATTCGGTCCGGACGGCAACCTGATTACCGAATCTTATCGTGATTTCACGCGCAAGCAGATCCAGTAAGAGTTTGCCTCTCTGGATGATTTTCTCCGAAGCTGGAATACCGCCAGAAAAAAAGCAGGCAATTATTGAATTGCTTGAAGAACATGGTATCATTGCTGGACAATCTTGCCGAGGAAGTTGGTAAAGACTATGGCGATTTTGATCTCATTTGTCATATTGCCTATGATCAGCCACCGCTCACGCGAAAAGAGCGAGCCAATAATGTAAAAAACGAAACTACTTTACCAAATATGGTGAGCAGGCAAGAGCAGTGTTGGAATGCATTGCTTAGATAAATATGCCGATGAAGGCATCAGCACCATTGAAAATGCAAAAGTGCTCAAACTGAAACCGTTTCACGATATGGGCACCCCAATGGAAATTATCAAACATGTTTTTGGCGGCAAAGATCAATTATGAAAATGCCATTCAAGAACTGGAACAAGAATTATATAAACAGGAAAAATCTGCATGAGTAATATTTCAGGAATTATTAAATCCATTCAAGACATTATGCGCAAAGATGTTGGTGTCGATGGCGATGCCCAGCGCATCAGCCAGTTGGTCTGGATGTTTTTTCTTAAAAATTTTGATGACCGAGAAGAAGAACTGGAACTTCTTGAAGATGATTACAAATCCCCCTTGCCGGAGCATTTGCGGTGGCGCCTGGGCGAAAAGATCCGGAAGGCATGACCGGTGATGAGTTGTCTGATTTTGTGAATCTTCAGTTGTTTCCGACCCTGAAAAATAAGCTGAACATTCAGGGTCCGACCGGAAAGCGGGCCATGGTGGTGCATGATGTTTTTGAAGATGCCTACAACTACATGAAATCCGGCACCCTCATGCGCCAGGTGATCAACAAAATTTGTGAGATTGATTTTAATACCAAAAAAGACCGCCACACCTTTGGCAATATTTACGAACAAATTCTCAAAGATTTGCAAAGCGCGGGTAATGCCGGTGAATTTTATACCCCTCGTGCTGTCACAACAATTTATTGTCAACCGGGTTGATCCCAAGCTTAGACGAAACTGTTCTTGATCCAGCCTGCGGTACCGGTGGTTTTCTGACCTGTACCATTGAACATAAACGGAAAAATTATGTCAAAACCGCCGAAGACGAAGAAATTCTGCAAGCATCCATTCATGGTGTCGAGAAAAAATCGTTGCCGCATATGCTCTGCGTCACCAATATGATTCTGCATGGCATTGATACCCCCACCAATATCAAACATGACAATACCTTAAGCCGACCTCCTACAAGGATTATAGCAATAAAGACCGGGTTAATGTCATTGTTACCAATCCGCCCTTTGGCGGCATGGAAGAAGACGGTATTGAAAACAATTTTCCGGCTAATTTGAAAACGCGCGAAACCGCCGATTTGTTTATGGCTGTGATCATTAAGCGATTAAGAAATCAAGGTCGTGCTGCGGTGGTCCTGCCGGATGGATTTTTTTTTGGTGAAGGCATGAAAACCCGGCTCAAGGAAAAACTGCTGGAAGAATGCAACCTGCACACCATTGTCCGTCTGCCCAATGGCGTGTTTAATCCCTATACCGGCATTAAAACCAATCTGCTTTTTTTCACCAAAGGCCAGCCTACTGAACATATCTGGTATTACGAACATCCCTATCCGGAAGGCGTCAAAAGCTACAACAAAACCAAACCCATGCGCTTTGAAGAATTCCAGCCGGAAATTGACTGGTGGGGAAATGAGGCGGACGGCTTTGCCGCCAGAGTTGAAACCGAACAGGCCTGGAAAATCTCCATCGACGATATCAAAGCCCGCAATTACAACCTGGATATTAAAAATCCCCATGTTGGCGAACAGGTCAATCATGATCCGGATGAACTGCTGGAAAAAATATGCCAAGCAGCAGCAAGAGATTTCCAGCCTTGCGCGATCAGCTAAAATCAATTCTGGCTGATGCTCTTAATAAGGGGAGCTGCTTAAGCTATGAAATGATGAATTTGATTACCGAACATATTGATATCTGGACAGCTGCCCAGACACAAAAGCCAAAGGCGGCAGAGGGCGGGGAAAAAGCTCAAATGGCCAAAGCTTGCATGGCATCAAAAAACTGCGTGAACTGATTTTAGAATTGGCCGTTCGCGGAAAACTGGTACCTCAAGATCCCAATGATGAACCCGCCAGTGTTTTGCTTGAAAAAATTGCAAAGAGAAAAAACGGCTGGTCAAAGAAGGCAAAATCAAAAAAGCAGAAAGCTTTGCCAGAAATCAGTGAAGATGAAAACCTTTTGACTTGCCGGAGAATGGGAGTGGGCCAGAATTGCAGATAGGCCCGACGGGGTCGCGACTTGATGAAGCTATATTGAAGTTTCTGCGGGGAAATGGAAGTGACATAGAATGCAGCAAGTTGCCGTAACTCAGCAAGGTCCTGGGCGGAAGATCAAACGTGGGTCATACGTTCAGACGATAGGTTAAGATAGCATATTGTGAGACAATTGTAGAGAGTACATCAAACTTTGCTGTGCTTACAACTCCATACAGGAAATGCCTGGAAAATTTGCTGAGAAGTCAGTTCAATAGTTAAAAGAAACCCCTGTATTCGTAAACGTTATGTCGATTTATGGTTGGAAGGCCCATACTAGCATAAGGTTCTTACCGCTGATGAAGAATAGTTGCGACTTGCGACGACAGATGAGTGATCCATTTCTTAGTGTTGTATTTAGCTATATGCCCCAAACTATGCGAATCGATGGTACCCAGCTAGTCGATATGCACAGGAAGCTACGCATGGTATTTATTTCCAGCAAACAACGGAGGGGGTATACAATACCTTCGCCGCAACCCGTGGTTAGTTCCACTTCCACCCACAAGCCGAACAACACCGCATTGTAGCCAAAGTCGATGAACTCATGGCCCTCTGCGACAAGCTGGAGCAGCAGCAAGTGGGCAGCAACGCCACCCACCAAACCCTGGTGGAAACCCTGCTTACCGCCCTCACCAATGCTACCGACCAAACGGAATTTACCAATACCTGGCAGCACATCGCAGAGCACTTCGACACCCTGTTCACCACCGAAGAGTCCATCGACCAACTCAAACAAACCATCCTCCAACTCGCCGTCATGGGCAAGCTTGTTCCCCAAGACCCCAACGACGAGCCTGCCAGTGTCTGCCTGGAAAAAATGCCAAAGAAAAAAGTGGTCATCAAAGAAGGCAAAAATAAAAAAACAGAAGGAACTACCCAAAATTAGTGATGATGAAAAGCCGTTTAGTTTGCCGGATGGCTGGGAATGGATTAGGCTTCAACAAATTATTAAAATCTCATCTGGTGATGGCCTTTACAGCTGCAAATATGATCAGTGGAGGTGGGATACCTGTTTTTGGAGGTAATGGTATAACAGGATATCACGATCAGGTTAATGTCACAAAGCCGACATTAGTGATCGGTAGAGTTGCTATTATTGAGATCTATTCACATAACGCCAATGTCCGCATGGGTGACGGATAATGCATTTAAGACAACTTTCTCGGAAGAAAACATATATATTAATTTTTTATCGTGGTTTAAAAGGTACCAATCTAAAAGAAAATGAAAAAAATGCAACAGCGCAGCCCGTTATTTCAGGTCGAAAAGTGTACCCAATAGTCGTAGGACTGCCCCCAACAGCAGAACAATACCGCATCGTCACCAAAATCAATGAACTGATGGCTCTGTGTGATACCCTCAAGACTCGGTTGAACGATGCCCAAACCACCCAAATTCAGATGGCCGACGCCATAGTTGAACAAGCGGTGTATTAAGTGAAAACAAATCAGGAAGCCGGCATGGCAGTTAAATCAGAAATATGGTGTGATAGAGACAAACATAACCTCTTCGAGCACTTCATTGATTTTAATGCGTGGATCGAAAGTGAGGATGGTATCGGCCTACGTGAAGAATATAAGATCGGACGGGTTATCCCAACCAAGCAAGGCCCTTTTTGCCGGTGACAAGGGGGCCTATGACCAGGCGTTTTTAGAATATTGCACAAACCGTAGAAATGAAGTGTTAAATAAACCTATTTGTGTGAACCCTTTTAAAAAAAGATTGACGAGAAGGGCGTATGAGCAACTCAACATTTGGTCGTCTTGAACGAGTAAAAATATTCGAGACCATTGGCCCCGAGAAGATACAGATTTTACCCCGTGGTTAGCTGGTGAGGACAATATCAATATTCTCGGTGAATCAATTGGTATGGAACTGGAAGTCCTGGATCAAGAGAGAAATGTTGGACCCTTCCGGGCTGATATCCTTTGTAAAAACACGGCTGACAACACACTTGTCTTGATTGAAAATCAGCTGGAAAAAACAAATCACAGTCATCTTGGGCAGCTTTTTACTTATGCCGCAGGCCTTGATGCGGTTACGCTCATTTGGATTGTTGAGTCGTTTACAGAGGAACACAGGGCAGCTCTTGATTACAATCGAATCACAGATGATAAGTTTCATTTTTTGGTATTGAAATCGAACTTGGAAAATTGGCAATTCAATCTCCTGCGCCTAAGTTTAATATTGTTTCCAAACCAAACGATTGGGCAAAAACAGTAAAGGAAAGTGCGGATGTCAGCCGTTCTAAGTTAACGCCTTGGCAAGAGCTCCAAGCTGTTCTGAAGCAATTCGGCACTTATATGGTATCGGCTGATGCACCGTTTAAAACACCGAAGCCATATCTCAGCTTATGGATGGGATATGGACCGGCAGATCTACTCAAATCTGATTGTGGCATTTTCTCAAAAAGAAACCTGGGTTTACGTGCAAATTGATAACAAGGAACGACCGACCTGGTTTAATGAACTTCAGCGGGATCAGGAAGAAATAGCCATTGAATTCGGTAACGGTTTAAAATGGGAAGAAAGACAGAATTTAAAACAATTTCCGGATACAAATTTCACAAAAGTTAATATGACCGATCGTGCGCATTGGCCTTCTGTTTTTGAATGGATGCTGAATAATATGATTCTATGAAAAAAGTTTTTAAACCCCGAGTTAAGGCGTTTTCAAGGTCGGTTGGAACTGAAGAAAACCAACGCGAAGATTAAGTATTGAATACCAACGTGAATTCCGGTAATGGCTTCCGTGCGGCAACTAATTGAAAATATAAATAAAAGATCTGAAAGTAGTCGTTTTTTGCCTTAAACATACCATTTTGGGTGCAAAATAATAGGTCTAAGATTTTTTAATACTACTATTTGGCTTAAAAGGTCCCTTTTGGAGCCAGAAAGCGTAGTTTAAGATGCTTTGGGGTTTATTTTAGGCTTCTTTGTTATTATTATTATTATTATGGTTGGTTAGCGTGGTCAGACCCAGATGCGAAGATCACATATACCGCGTCATTGCATATTTAAAGGCCGGGCTAATAAATAAAAAGCTTGAAAGGAAAACTGCAAAGATTGAAAAAATTACATATGTAAAGAATGAAGATCCGACCGGTTGTTTAAATAACATTAACCAATTCCAATGTTTGATTCCCCAGGGGTATTGCATAATGTAATCCTGGGCATATAACGCAGTAAATAGACGGAGCGATTGTGATTCTCTGGTCGATCGGCTACCGAGTCTTGTATATGTATATGAGAACTGATTTACCGGTCATAAAACAAATATAGAATTTTTCCGACCGACTAATTATCTTCGAACTTGAAAGGAGCCACGCTATGATAAGAGAATTGCAAGAAAAGGCCTATTCTGATTCGACAGAGAAATTTTGGAATGAAAATACGGGCACATTTTCAGCAAATGAGAATATTTCATCGCCTTCAATAGCATCCATTTGCAGTATTGCAATTAAAACCTACGAAACGATTCAGGGAGCTGATAAGATCAAAAAAGGATAAAATCCACAGCTACCTTATCAAGTCATACCCTTGGACAGACGCAGGCAAACACTACGAAAAATGTCGGCTACGTCTTTTGGTTTATTAGGGATTAAAGCCATAGAGAGTGATAGAAAAGATTTGATTTCTAAAGGCGACAAATAAAATTGCGATCAACCAGAACGATGATGGTGGCTGGTATTTTTCAAAAAACTGGCGAAGAATCTCACCCTTATTTTTCTTATTGGGGCCATCCGCGCTCTTCTTTCGACACCGCCCAGTATGAAATTATGGGAAAGTATTATCTCAAAGGCATATATCTACTTTATAGAGGCCACCAGAAAAAACTATATGAACCCGACTTCTTATGCAATGTTGCGGCATATACTATATCTTGTGTATGGTTCGGTACTGACCTAATGAAATCTGAAGAACTACGTATGTACAAATCTCTATAAGAGAATACAAGATAGAACGTTTTCAGTATAAAAACGGTACATGGAATCTCCAGCCAGCCATAATCAACTCTGCATATTTTCGAAAATCGCTTTTTACGCCAAAAAACCTTTACTTCCTCTCGGATTGCAACTATCGCATAATTTCTGATATCTACGAAAAGATGTTGACCTGGATTTCAAATAAACTTAAATCCTGGATGGTCTTCTGACACAGAACCTGGGACCACGGTCCATGGACAACAGCATATATTCTTTTGGGATTAACCGAATATAGGAGGGCACTAAGAAAGCATGTAGGCTAATTTTTTCAATGAAGATAGATGCTAATGGTGATAGAAATGAAAACTTTATTAATATATGATTTCTGTGCTGTCCTAAAAAGAATAAGGGAATGTCAGCCAGGCGGTGGCTTTCCACGCCAATATATCAGAAGAAAAACACTGGATCTTGTACATTTAGCGTGTTTTTTTTGCATCGAAAACATCCATTCCTTGATAAGCAAACAAAAAACATCTTCAATTTTGGGATTAATAATTTTTGCATGAATAAGAAGGAAAGCACACCACAGTGTGGTTGGGGCTCATTCACAAAAGCTTTGTCGAACAAGAGCCCAATCCCAATAGTAACCAGTTACGCGTTGCTTTCTTTGTGTGGCATTCATTTTTGCAATAGTCGTCTCAGAAAAATTTTTAACCTTTCACTTGGGTGGCTTATATCTGTTCAAACTGAGGATGGATATTGGGAAGGGGAGAACGATTTTTGTACTAATATGTACATGAAGCATGTGAGGCCTGCTTAGGAATCGAAGAAAAATCAATTTTAAGGAGGGCTATAAATGACGCCAAAACCAAGGCAAAGAAGCATTACGTAACTGTACCAGAAAATAAAATAGATCCAGTTAGCTTACCATTTTACTATATTATATGCAGCTACTCTGCAAATCCCAATAGAAAAATATACTATTCCCACTGACTTATACTGATACGGATTATAAAAATTCAAATCATGTATATGAATCAGAGAATTTTTCATACTAAAAATGCTCCTTTTTTTATACTATTTATATCTCGCAATAGTTAACGACATTTTTTTTTATACGAATAAAAATGGATAGAGGACGTCAATGAGTATATTTTATCCCAAAAACGTGATAACGGTTTCTGGGCGTATAAAGAGGACGTAGAGAATAGGGATTGTATTTGGTTAACATGCGATATTATTAATATAATTGAGACTTTAAAACAAAACGGTGGTGTAAGAATGGAAGATATTATGTTGACATTTGTAATTATGAATTCAACCCACCTTGGTACATATCTGTAATAAACTGGGTAAAATTTACTCTAAAACTCAAGAACCCAGTTATGACGTATCCAAAATATACGAAAATTGGTTTTCATAAAAACCATTGTCATAATTATGTTATGGAGGCAGTCCAATGTATGAAATTAGGTTTTATTTTCCGGATGCTAAACATTCCATGAAAAACCATAAATAGGCTAAAGGGAAAAGGATTTCTAATCCTTCTTCAATGATACCTATTTTTACCCTTTTGAATTTGGGAATAAATGGAAAAAAGGAGAATTAACCATCCGAAAAAGAACATTCAGAGAAAATCGTAGGGCATCACTTCTATTCACAAGCTACCCCTGGAAATAATTAATGGATACACTTTCGTCAAAAACAATTACGTAAAAAGCACGTACTCATAGAAGATAACCCCGAAAAGATAGAAGATTTTATAAATGGCATGAAACTCAAAAAAGTTGCCAACATCGACCGAAAGGAGGGTGATTGTTTTCAAAATGACCATGCCAAACGGATATTGCATTACCTTTACATACGAAACTATTAAGAACTATGGCCCATCATCTGAAATTGAAATTAATGAATCTCAAATAACTAATAAAAAAATATCGAAACCATAAACCTATTTTGTGAATTATTAAAACTGGAACCTTTAGGATCAACACTACTATATGACTTTTTAAATCGAAAACGGGCCTACGGGACGCTATGATCGCAAATAATAATTCTGACGGGAACTTACCCTTTTCGGGTCGCCCATTAAAGGGCGTGTCAAGGAGAGAAAACACCTCGAGGGAATAACCGTGAGGCCCCGTTTTCAGTTTACACCATTTCCCGTTACTGTCTACTACGACTCTTGTTTCCAGCTTGCGCCGCGCCCGGGTTTTCAAACGATGGATTGCGTGGTCTTTGACCCGCATCACCCATTTGGTTCAAGGCAAAGTTACCTGACTATCTGGTACTTGCCCCTGGCTCATGTGAGCCCCAGAAATTCCTCGGTCCCATGGCGGCTCCAATTGTTTTGTCACAGATCAGTGGTTTAAAACCAACCCCGTGATTTTGGGGACGCCCATAAAATTATAACTTTAGAAATTGAAAATCCTGTGATATCAGTGCAATTGAACAATTCTGGGGCGGCCCAAGACAACCAACCGATATTTTAAATAAAAGATCAAAATTTGGGGTTATTTTCGGGCTTAGCGCTATGTTTTCAGGGGTGAAATTGGAACTCTATGGCATCTGTCGGTGAATATGATTAAAAAGTTTCGGAAAAGCATTTAAACTTGACAGGATCAACAGGATTATCAGGATTTTTTTAAGCGATGAATCATACCGTGAAATGCTATATCTATAGCCCCAGAAGTTTTTTCGATAAACTATGCAGTTCAGCGTTTGCCAGGGCAACCACTTTCTTTTTCACCGTCCGGGAGTAATACTCCTGCTCGGTTTTAGTTAGAGGAGGCCTTCCATCTTTTTTTGAACAGCTCCTTCTGCTTTGGTGAAAATAATTGTGATAGCGCATACTCCAAAGAAAATTCTTCATATTTGACTTTTCGCCGTCTGCCTTTTTCCGCCTTTTTCTCAAAATAAAGTTCAAACAGGCCTTTCAGACGCTCCGGATCAAAATCGGTGTCATTACAGTTCAAGGGCTGATTTTTGGCCAAGGCGGTTTTCCATGCCTTGACCAGGGCTTTATCTTTTTGGGAAAGATTTTTTTTGAGCTTGTTCCACCATGGGAAGGACAGGTGATAAAAGGAGAACAGAGACCCGGACAGGAGCATCAACCGGTTAAAAAGATCTTTTTGCTCTTTCTGGGTCAATTGCTGTTCGACCTGTTCCGGTGCAAACTGATAACTCTCTGCCGCATCTGCAAGCAATACGGGGAAACTTTCCCAAAGCCGGGTGTCATGGCTTTTAACTACTTCTGCCAGGGTTTCGTTGAAATCCAGTTCTTCGTCTGGCTCAAACATTGAAAAGCCGAGTTTAGACAATTTGGTCAAAAGATTTTTATCAGTCATAAAGCCCTTTCTCTCTTAAAAATACCAGGTAATCATGCTCTCTTTCCCTGGGTGCTATGAAATCGATGTCTTTTGTTGAAGGTTTCACCCCGAGCAAGGTCATGGCTGTGCCGCCACAGGCAATCAGGTGGACCCTGCGCTTGAGGAATCGGTTCCATTCTCCCAGAATATCAAGAAGGCGGTTTTTGGTTAATCTGTATTCCATTTGTATTTAAATATACAAAAATATGAAGTTAAATGTACAATTATTTGTATAAAAAAGTACGATAGTAATTAATGGATGTCAATAAATACTTTGCGATTATCAGGTCGGGTCAGGATAATCCGTTAACATCTCAATCAATATTTCCGGTTCCAATATTCCCGGGTCGGACCAAGACAATCAATCGATATCTCAAATAAAAGATCAAAAATCGGGGCTGTTTTCGGGCTTAGCATACTGTTTTCAGGGGTGAAACCGGACCTCTAAGGCTTGACGGTCTCGTAAAAAGTCCAAGTTAGCGTTACGCTTCACTGCGTGTCTGCGTTGCGCTGCATTCCGCAATTATTCAACGGTCGATAAGTACGCCTCATGATTGCAAAATTTGCACGCCTTGAATTTTATCGGTGATTATGATTTTTTTGCCCTGGATTTTGAATTTTTTATCAAGGAGCACCCGCATTCACTGGTTATTGATGAAGCCCATCGATATCCTGCCCTGTTTCAGTAACTGCGCGGTGTCGTCGTCCGTGACGATGCCGTCTTTTCGATGTTTGCTGCGAATATAATCTTGACAGACGTAACCCCTTGGGTTACAGACCATGATATATGATTAAATCTTTTAAACATAAAGGTTTGGAGGACTTTTTTTATACAGGGACCAAGAGAGGTATTCGACCTGAGCATGCAAATAGGCTTGCGCGAATCCTTGACAGGCTGAATGCCGCAAGTGACATAAAGGACATGAATTACCCGGGGTCTTTCCTTCACCAGTTGAGTGGCGATAAAAAGGGTTTTCATTCAGTGAAAGTATCCGGCAATTGGCGTCTGTTTTTTCAGTTTATTGATGGCGACGCCTACATTGTTGATGATGATGATTACCAGTAGGGGGTCAAAACAATGAGAAGAATGATAAGACGTCCGACACACCCGGGCAATATTATAAAAGAAGACTATCTTCTGCCATTATCCATTTCGATTAAGGACATGGCTGAAAGCCTTGGTATTTCCAGGAAAACATTATCCAAAATTATAAATGAAAGAGGCGCAGTCACACCAGATATGTCGTTGCGTTTGTCTCGCGCGTTTGATACCACTCCTGATTTTTGGCTTACGCTACAAAAAAACTACGATTTATGGCACGCAGAGAAAGCATCACAGGAGTGGAAAAAGGTAAGACCGTTTCCCCAAAATATACTTCATGACCATAATTCAGCGCTTAACAGCGAACATGTCATTCAAGATTGACCGTCACGCCCTTGCACCTGCCCCGTAATACCCCCTGGAGAATTTTATGGGCGTCCCCAAAATCCTCCTCAATCTAATGATGATTCCGATCTCTTAGTCTATCTCATCGATTAGTGTGTAACAGATTCTACAAATGGTCTGGTTATTTTTTTTTCTCGTTTTCGATACAATTGCGGTGATAGGCGTTTTTCGAGAATGTTGATGGCACGAGTGACCAAAAAATTGATCACTAAATAGATTGATCCAGCGATAATAAAAACCTCGATCGGCGCGTAGGTAGCAGCGATGATTTTTTTGGCGATGCCCGTGACTTCCAGGATGGTAATGGTGCTTGCCAGAGAACTGGACTTGACCATCAAAATTACCTCGTTGCCGTATGCCGGAAGCGCCTGCCTGATTGCTACCGGGAAAACAATTCTTTTGAAAAGGGTCCAGGGCGACATACCAATAGCTCGGCCTGCCTCTATCTCCCCCCAGGTGACCGACTGTATGCCGCCGCGGATGATCTCTGCCGTATATGCCCCGGTATTCAGGGTCAGTGCTGAGATGGCGCAAAAATATGGTTCTCTGAAGAACTGCCACAGGCCAATATCCTGGAAAAAATGTCGAAACTGCCCCGAACCATAGTAGATCAGATACATTTGAACCAGCAGCGGTGTGCTACGGAATATATATACGTAAAGTCTGCCCAAACTGGAAAGGAGGATATTGTTTGACAAGCGCATTTGCGCGAATACCACTGCAAGGATGAAACCGATCCCTACCGATATACTTACCAAAAGCATTGTTTGGGGTATGCCTTGGATGAGTTGCGGGAAGGCTTCTTTCATAATATCAAATCGCATGTCAACTGCTCCTAACGCCTTTGTTGGCCCAGGTCTCGGCACGCTGAAAACCTCGGTTGGAAATAGATGTCAGTCCCAAATACAGCAGTGCTGCAACTAAATAAAAGGTAAAAGGCTCCCGTGTCGACCCGGATGCCACAGCAGATTGACGCATGATTTCGACGAGTCCAATTACGGAAATCAGCGATGTGTGTTTAAGTGTCAGCTGCCAAACGTTGCCCATGCCAGGCAGAGCAAACCTCACCACCTGGGGTACCAAAACCCGCCGAAACCGTGTTGCCGGCCCCATTCCGATGGCCATGGCTGCTTCGATTTGCCCCTTTGGGACAGCAAGTACACCGCCACGGATTACCTCCGCACTGTAAGCGCCTGAACTAAAACCGATGCAGACCATGCCGGTGACAAATATCGGCGGATTGATGAAGCCTTCCCAGCCAAATAACGCAGATCCGATCTTGCTCAAGAAAATGCCGCCACCAAAAAACACCAGGTAGATGATCAGCAGCTCCGGGATACCTCTCACTAAAGTGGTGTAGGCATCGGCGATAAGCCGGAGTGCCAGAAACCGCGAAAGTTTAAGCGCTGCCGCGATGGCGCCTAACATAATGCCAACTGCGTATGCACAAACCGACACAGCCAGGGTCATGAACGCTCCAATCAGCATTTCATCTCCCCAGCCGGCATTACCGAAAAAAAGCAGATCGATGTCCATTTTCAGCCATCCTGATCGATCAGATTGAAAATTAAACGGGTGGCCGTTTACATTGCGTTCAAACAACCACCCGAATCTGTTGTCGCATACCCCTATTCTTTGGCGGCAGCATCGAAGGTAAACCATTTTACAGCCAGTTTACTCAAAGTACCGTCAGCAATGGCAGCATCGATCGCATTGGAAAACAGTTCCGCCAAGTCCACGTCCTTTTGTCTGACGGCCACACCGACACCTTCACCAAAGGGGCCCTTGGTCATGCCGGGCCCAACCATTTTCATGTCTTGGCCCTTTTCGGAGTTGACCCTGGAGACCCAATAGCTCATGGCACCCAACGCTGCATCGATTCGTCCGGCCTGTAGATCGAGTTCGAGATTCTCCTGTGTGTCGTAACCACGTATTTTTATGGCATCCCCCAGGTACTGCTGAAGGAATTTTTCCTGAATGGTCGCATTCTGTACACCGATTACCTTCCCCTTGAATTCTTTACCTACCGCATCTAAAGCAGCCTGTTCCTCGCTACTGATATCATCGAGCGTAATTCGATCAATCGTCGTCGAAAAATTTGCCGATGGGCTGTCCTTGAGCACTATAAACAACGACGGAGTTGCCGCGTAGTAGCGCGAGAAGGCAACCACTTTCTTGCGCTTGTCGGTCATACTCATACCAGCCATAATCGCATCATACTTGCCAGCCTGCAGCGCCGGAATTATTCCGTCCCATGCCTGAGGAACGACTGTGCATTTAACATTCATCCGTTTGCAAAGGTCAGCTGCCAGTTCAATTTCGAATCCATCCAGTTTTCCCGAGGAATCCGTAAAATTCCACGGGGCAAATGCACCCTCTGTCGCAATCGTTATTTCCTTCCACTCTTTCGCTTCGGCAGTGGCGAAGGTAAAGACAACGATAACCGCCATAAGTAGTAACACCTTGAAATTTTTCATACTTCCTCCTCCTGCTTTTAGAACTGATTGTTATGAATACCTTTATATTATGCTTGATAAAAATGCCCGGCATCGATCGGACTGTGGATTGTTAAACAATTCCTGGGGAGAATTTTGCTCCTCTATTTCCCCTTGGTCGAGAAACAGAACCTTGTTAGACACTTCCCGGGCAAATCCCATCTCATGGGTAACTACGACCATGGTGCGCCCCTCGGCGGCAAGATCGCGCATGACCTTTAGAACCTCACCGACCAATTCTGGATCAAGTGCCGACGTCGGTTCATCGAAAAGCAGAACCTGCGGCTCCATGCAAAGGGCTCGGGCGATGGCCACCCGTTGTTGCTGGCCACCCGATAATTCGCTGGGGTAGGCGTCGTGTTTTTCAGAGATACCGACTTTATCCAACAGGGCCATCGATCGGTTTTTGACCACTTTTTTATCCTGGTGAAGTACCTGCAGCGGCCCTTCCATCACGTTCTCCAACACCGTCATATGGCTCCACAGGTTAAACGTCTGAAAAACCATACCCAACCTGGCCCGCAATCGCTCCATCTGACGGCGGTCACCGATTACCTTGTCACCACGCCCGGTTTTAACGATGCGGACTTCTTCTCCATCGACAACGATCCGGCCTGAGTCGGGAATTTCTAAAAAGTTTATGCAGCGCAGGAACGTGCTTTTCCCAGAGCCACTGCTGCCAATGATAGATACCACTTCATGTTTACCGGCAGCCATCGTAACCCCTTTGAGGACTTCATTGTTACCAAATCGCTTGTGGATATTTTCTGCCAGAAGAAAGGGCGGGGGCGCACTCATTTTATTGATCTCCAGATGATAGGTCGTATAAGACAAATAATGAAAACCCGGCAACTATGGGATAGCCGCGTTTTGCCTGGATCAGCAGTTAGCACCACGCCCGTGAAAGGTATTACACCGGGTCATTAGCGCTGACTCATTGGATATCAGCTTTGGGTAATCGGGCCTGAAAGACGCTTTCAATCGGATAGCTATTGATAGTTTACTGCCAAATGATAGCACGCCGTTTTGGCTATCCATAGATCATGAAACAGATTGTTACATAAAACATATATTTGGAACAATAATTTCAACTGTTTTCATTCATCAACCAAAATGTCAAGAACTTTTTTCTATCCATCTTTTAATTTTTACGCAGCCAGCGCATTCAGGCAAATAGATTGGATAAAAGGCTGCTGCCATCGAAACAATATCCCCTCCAAAGCCTCAGGGACCTATCAAGCTGGTTGAATCGAATTGCCCAGGTAATGCTCTACGGCTCGGCAAAAGATTTTCACACCAATGGCCAGAACCCGCTCATCGATATCGAAATAGGCTGAGTGCAAGGGGTGGTTTATCCCTTTGGCAGCATTGGCGCACCCCAGTCGAATAATGGTTGCCGGGCGAAGGCGGGTGAAGAACGCAAAGTCTTCAGACCCCATGATAGGGGGCACGTAGCTGACATTGTTTGCACCCACCACCTTACGTGCCGTCTCATACAAAAAGGCGGATACCGTTTCGTCGGTTACCAGCACTGGGGAACCATCGTAAATTCTTACCTGGCAGTTCACCCCATAGGTGCTGGCGATACCCTCCGCGACCTCTTTAAGGCGACGTATCAGTAATTTGCGTACGCTTGCGTCCAGTGCTCTAATTGTACCTGCCATCTGGACCGATTCGGGAATCACGTTACCGGCCGTACCGCCTTGAAACATCCCCACGGTGAGCACGCCGGCAAGGGTTGGCTTGACGTTTCGACTGATGACTGACTGCAGCAGTGTTACCAATGCCGCGGCGGCAACGATGGGGTCATTTCCCTCTTCAGGGCGTGCACCATGCGTACCTTTGCCGACAATCGTGATATCGAAGCTGTCAGAGGAAGCGTAGCCAATGTTCTTAAAAACGCCAATACGACCCACCGGAAGATCAGGTGACATGTGCCCTGCTAGCAGGCAATCGACTTTGGGGGAATCAAGAACACCAGCATCGATCATGGTACTGGCACCGGAAAGCTTCTCTTCGGCCGGCTGGAAAATAAATTTGACATTTCCATGGCAATGCCGCATCACGTCGTCATCAACAAGCCTGCGAGCCACACCGAGCATGATGGCAGTGTTGGCGTCATGCCCACAGGCGTGCATGCGCCCGTCGTAGCAGGATCGATACGGTGCCCTTCCGAGTTCGTTAACTGGCAGCGCGTCAATATCGGCACGCAGGGCAATGGTGGGCCCTTCTGATGATCCCCGCAACAGGGCTGTCACCCCGGTGTGCGTCTTGAAGCGCTGCACCTCAATACCCAACGCCTCAAGCAGTTCGGTAATTTTTTCTGTAGTTCGATATTCCTCAAAAGCCAGTTCGGGGTGGGCGTGAAAATCGCGCCGCAGGCTTATTAACCAATCGTCGAAAGGCTGCCCTTGTTCGCTCATGATGTTGCCGCTCCGTTTCTCCAGCGATTCGCTGGTGCACGTTATAGGTAGTGGTTGACAGATTGATTGGAACAGATTAATCTGTAGTGAAACAATTATTTCATAAAAGTCAATTATTCAATAAATAATTTCATTATGCAGAATAAAAAGCTGACTGAACGTATCCGGGCCTTAGGCAAACTGACGCCCAGTGAATCCAAGATAGCCGATTATTTTTCACGCAACTATTGGAATCTGGTGTTCGAAAACACGACCAGTATCAGTAAAAACACAGGCGTAAGCAAACCCACCGTAGTGAGATTTATCGCCAAACTCGGCTATGACAAGTTTTCTGTTTTTCTCGAAGAGTTGCGCGAGGACGTTTTAGATGGGCAAGATTCTTTACCGATTCGGTATTATTTGAAAAAGAAGCAGCTTACCGACGATGCCGAAGAGGATGTCCTGCTGCAAAGCTTTGCACTGATCACACAGAATCTTGAGCATACTCACGCCGGTATCGACCATGACCAGTTTTGGAAGGCGGCGCAGGCGATAGCCCAAACAAGTGGTACTGTATACATCACTGGTCAGCGAAGTTCATACGCCTTGGCCTATCTGTTTTATAATATGATCCGTCGGATCCGACCAGATTGCACCCTAATCGGGTCTCAGATTACTTCCCAACCCGACCGCCTAATTGATGTGGGAAAAGATGATTTGCTTTTTGCCATCTTCCGTCATCCATACGCTAAGACCACACTTCGCATCGGCCAGTATTTTGAGCGCTGCGGAGCACCCATCATCCTATTAACCGACAGTGCCTTTAACCCGATGCAGAATCTGGCAAACGTTCAAATCGAGGTAGATACAGAGGGCGTTTCCATTTTTACAAGCTCGGCTGCCGTTGTGGCTGTACTTGAATCGCTTAACATCGCCGCCCTTAAGTTCTGCGACGATTCTGTTTACAAGCGATTGGAAAACGCGGAAGCCCTGTACAACGATTTTGAAGTATTCTGTCCCGGTAAATCATTAAACGCAGAGCGTATCGCTCAATTAAAAAAGAATCATTAATGACTTGGAACAGCCATAAGGAACTGTTAACAGATAATTCTCTTTTACCTTGA
>CALNYM010000019.1:0-105748 GCA_942490765.1 uncultured Desulfobacterales bacterium
GAAAGCATCTCGGGGCTGTAGCCGGTTAAATTTACCCATACGAAACAGCGAAGAGCCGTTTTGTGAAAGTGTTCCTGTTTTGCAAGTTGACATCCCATGCGGCCTTGGATATTAAAATCGGGTACGTATTTACCGGAAGCCAATTTTTATTAAACCCAGGTCAGCGATAACAGGAAAAAGAACCATGGATTATTTTAACTACAGAAACGGCAAACTGTTTGCCGAAGATGTCCCCGTTGAAAAGATCGCATCAGAGGTCGGGACACCGGTTTATATTTACAGCCGGGCTACTTTTTTAACCCATTTGCAAAAAATTCAGAAGGCTTATGCCGAATTGGATACAACCATTTGTTATTCCATAAAAGCCTGCGGAAATATTCATATTTTAAAATTTTTGGCCGAGGCGGGCAGCGGTTTTGATATTGTCAGCGGCGGTGAGCTTTTCAGGGCACGGCAAGCCGGTGCGGATACAGGTAAAATCGTTTATGCCGGGGTGGGCAAAACCGATGTTGAGATCATTGAGGCCATGGATGCCGGTGTCGGGTATTTCAATATTGAATCTGAAGCGGAGCTGGAAAATCTCATCGGGTTGGCTCACAAGCAGCAGAAAAAGGTAAAGGCCGCCCTGCGTATAAATCCCGATGTTGATCCCGGGACCCATACCTACACCACCACCGGTAAAAAAGAGAGCAAATTCGGAGTGGATATTGATCGGGCCAAAAAAGTTTTTATCAAATACGGTAAAAATGAACGGGTTGATCTTTGCGCTGTTCATATCCACATCGGTTCCGCCGGAAAAACCGTTGCACCGTATGTGGCGGCCACCGAAAAAATACTGATTCTCATCGATCAGCTTCGGCGGGACGGGTTTACCATTGAAGCACTGGATATCGGCGGTGGATACGGTGCTGACTACGAAACCAATACCGCTCCATCGGCGGCACGGTATGCCCAAGGCATTGTGCCGTTGCTCAAGGGAAAACAATTGAAGTTGATTTTAGAACCCGGGGCCAGTATCGCCGCGAATTCATCCATTCTTTTGACCCGGGTACTGTTTCTTAAAAAAGGCGGCAGCAAGCAGTTTGTTATTGTTGATGCCGGCATGAACGACCTGATCCGGCCCGTGCTGTATCAGGCTTTTCATTTTATCTGGCCCGCTTCGGTGGATAAGCCGTTTGTGCCATTGAAAAAAGAAAAACAGGCGTTTGGGGACGGGCTTGAACGGGTGGATATTGTGGGACCGATTTGTGAGGGCGCGGATTTTTTTGCCAAAGACAGAAATCTGCCACCGGTTAAACGCGGTGATCTGGTCACCATTTTCACGGCCGGTGCTTACGGTGCCAGCATGAGCAGCAATTACAATTCAAGATGTCTGCTCCCGGAAGTCCTGGTGGATGGCGACCAATACACCCTTATTCGCAGGCGGCAGGTCTACGAAGACCTGGTTGCGCTGGAACGAGTAAGGCGATTCCGTTGCTGAGCCAAAAGGCAATTAATCGCTTTGATTTTTTGTGCAAACTGTCAGTGGTGATTTAATCGGATGTATTGATGGCCTCCAGCGCCTCCCAGCGCTCATAGGCCAACTCAAGAGTCTTTTCCAGTTCCCCTGACCGTTCCCTGATCCGATTGATGCCCTCGCCCTTTTGTTTGTACAATTCCGGATCGGCCATTTGTTCATACAGATTTTTCTGTTCCGCTTCCAGTTTTTCGATCCGCAGCGGCAGGGCATCGAGTTCACGTTTTTCCATGTACCCGATTTTTTTAGGCTGTTTAAGCCCGGCGGCACGTTCATTTTTTTTTGGCTTGTCTTTTTTCGGTTTTATCTTTGCATCGGTATCCAGGCTGCGTTGGGCGAGCCAGTCGTCATAACCGCCCACATATTCATTGATCCGGCCGTGGCCTTCAAACACGAGGGTGCTGGTGACCACATGATTTAAAAACATACGGTCATGGCTCACCAGCAGAACGGTGCCTTTATAATCAAGCAGCAGTTCTTCGAGCATTTCAAGGGTTTCCGTATCCAGATCATTGGTGGGTTCATCCAGGACCAGTACATTGGATGGTTTGAGAAAGAGTCGGGCCAGTAACAGACGATTTTTTTCTCCTCCTGACAGGATATGTACCGGGGTTCGGGAGCGCTCCGGGGAAAAAAGAAAATCTTTTAAATAACTGATGATATGCCGTTGGGTGCCGTTGATGGTCAGTATGTCATTGCCGTCACCGATGTTTTCCTGAACGGTTTTATTCTCGTCGAGTTTGCTCCGCAACTGGTCAAAATAGGCGACTTCCAGCTTTACGCCGTGCCGGACCTTGCCGCTTGAAGGGGCCAGTTCACCGGTGAGAATCCGCAGCAGGGTCGTTTTTCCGGCGCCGTTGGGGCCGATAATACCGACCTTGTCCCCTCGCATGACAACGGTGGCAAAATCACGGATCACCACCTGGTCTTTATAGGAGAATTCAATTTTTTCGGCTTCCATCACCAGACGTCCGGTGCGCTGGGCCTCCTGGGCGCGCATGCGAACGGTGCCCACCCGCTGTCGCCGCTTTTGAACCTCGGCCCGCATTTTCTCCAGGACCCGGACGCGCCCTTCGTTGCGGGTTCGGCGGGCCTTGATGCCCTGGCGGATCCAGACTTCCTCCTTTGACCGTTTTTTGTCAAAGCGGGCGTTTTGTTTGTCTTCCGCTTCCAGGGCGTCCTGCCGGCGTTTTATATAGGTCGGATAGTTGCAGGACCATGAAGACAGGTGACCGCGATCAAGTTCAATGATACGGGTGGCCAGTTTACTCAAAAACATCCGGTCATGGGTAATAAATAAAAGGGTTTTGTCCCAGCCGAGCAGTAAAGCCTCCAGCCAGGCAATGGCATCCAGGTCCAGATGATTGGTGGGTTCGTCCAGGAGTAACACGTCCGGGCCGGTAACCAGTGCCCGGGCCAGCAGTACCCGTCGTTTTAATCCGGCCGAGAGGTTTTCGAATTTTTCAGCTCCGGATAGTTCCATTCGCGAGAGAATATCTTCAACATCCTGCTGCAGTTGCCAGCCATTGGTGGCATCCAGCACCTGCTGCAGTTGGGTCTGGCGTTTTAACAGTTCCTGGTTTGTGTGGTCCGACAGCATCTGGCTGATGTCCTGATATTCAGCCAGTGCCCGGCTTTTTTCACCCAGGCCCCGGGCCACCACCGTAAAGATCGTTCCGGAAATGGTAAGGGGAACATCCTGGGGAATGCCGGCGGTTTTCAGGCCCTGCTGGTGCCAGATATGACCCCGGTCGGGGAGCAGATCGCCCTGGATAAGCTTTACAAGCGTGGACTTACCGCTTCCGTTACGTCCCACCAGGCCGATTTTCTCGCCCGGTTTAATCTGAAGGGTGATATCGTCCAGCAGCGCCGGGCTGCCAAACCCCAGGTACACATTTTTTAATGAAATTAGTGCCATTACCGGTTTCCGAGAAATTTTACCCAAGGTTGATGGCGTCGGACCGGATAACAATTTATGTCTATACCGGTACTGTTGAAAAGACGTACGCCGCAAATAACAAATCCCAAGCACCAAATTTCAAATAAATTTCAAATTACAATGCCCAAATATCAAACAAGATCTAAAGTCCAGTTCGAATAACCCGGTCTTTGACTTTGATTTAAAGCGCCTTTGGCCCGGAGAGGAAGTATATATTACAAGTCCAGGCCGGTATTTTGGAATTTGCAATTTTAGCCATTGGTATTTGTTTGGCGTTTGTTTTTTGATTATTGTGATTTTCTGCTTGGTCGGGGCGGTCTCCGCCCCGGGCCGGAAGATCTCCCTGTACCGGTCTTTGATGCGCCATCCCTCAGTGGATAACGCTTTCCCTGCGGTTTTTTGCGGGGCAGCTTGCGCTTGGGGAGTGGGGCCGGGGGTGGGGTCAGCCATTCTTCATCCGGCTGGACACAGTGCAGTTCATTACCAATAAACGCCTCAATGGGCGGGATATAAAAAGAATCTTCTTCACAGGCAAAACTGATGGATGTCCCGGTTTCTCCGGCCCGTCCCGTACGCCCGATGCGGTGCACATAATCCTCGGGGTCCCGGGGCAGGGTATAGTTGATGACATGCCGCATACTGCCGATATGAATACCGCGGCCGGCCACATCCGTGGCCACCAGTGCCCTTATCTTGCCGGCTTTGAATTTTTCCAGGGTGCTGACCCGTTTTTTCTGGTCGATTTCACCGGAGAGCAGTGCGCAGTTAATTCTGTGCCGGGTCAGCAGATCCCCAAGCCGTCGGGTTTCATCACGCCGGTTACAAAATATCAGGACCCGCTCCAGTTTTTGTTTGACAATGATATTATACAGCAACGTAAATTTTTCATGGGTTGTCACGGTATAGACGATCTGTTCGACACTATCGACGGCAACCTGTTCGGGTTCGATCTCCACCATCACCGGTTTTTGGGTCCATTGCTCGGTGAGTCGGATCACCTCAGGGGTCAATGTTGCACTGAACAGCATGGTCTGGCGTTGGGCTTTGGGGGGTGTTTTGTAGACAATCCGACGTACATCCGGAATAAACCCCATGTCCAGCATTCTGTCCGCTTCATCAATGATCAACACTTCAACTTTGCGAAGATGAAGATTATGATGCTGGTTAAAATCGATGAGCCGCCCCGGTGTGGCCACCACGATATCAACACGTTGGCCGGTTAACTGGCGCCGTTGCTTTTCATAGTCCATGCCGCCGAACACCGAAACAATGTTCAGCGAACAATATTTAGCCAGGTCCCGGGCTTCATCGGCTATCTGCATCACCAGTTCCCGGGTGGGCCCTAAAATCAACACCCGGGGTGTTCCTTTTTCAGCTCGGGTTTGAAGGGGCTGCCGGGCTATTTTTGAAATGACGGTGATCAGAAACGCCGCGGTTTTCCCGGTCCCGGTCTGAGCCCGACCCGTGGCATCCTTTCCGGCCAGGGTGCTGGGTAGAACTTCGGCCTGAATGGGTGTACAATACCGAAAGCCAAGATCAAAAATGGCATGCATCAACGGATCGGGCAGGTTCAGATCATGAAACCGGGTTTGCCCTTCCACCACCGGAACATCAAAGCTTGAAATATCCCACGGTTTTTCTGTTTTTTGAGGTGGCCTGGCCGGCGTGTCTGAACGGGCACCGGTTTTTTCCCTGCGGTAAGGCTTTGGGTCGGTTCCGGCATCGGGCTCTTTTTCCATAGGAACCGGTTTTTTTTCTTTTATCCCGGTGTCTATCGTTTGACCTTGGGCAGCAGTCGTTGGCTTCTGCCCCGGTTGTTTTGAAATACCCAGTTTGCTGATAATATTTTTAAAGATGATTTTTATCAAAATAAAAATTGTGTCCTGTTTTAAGGTGTTTGTATTAAAGTATGGATTTCGGGGTATGCGGATGCATCCGGCGGGTATAAGACTATTTTTAAATCTCCGCTGCTTTTCCCTGGGGCAGAAGGTACAGGGGCGTATAGCCGTTGTCGATTCCCAGAATTCGACTCACTTTTGCATCGGAGAACCCACCAATGACCACCGATTCAAGTTGAAGGGCCACTGCCTGCAGGCAGACATTCTGAGCTGCGTGCCCCACTTCCATCAGCACATATCGAAAGCCCCGCCGGCCGAATTTTACCGTTGTTTTTTCAAAATTGGCCGCCAGTACGATGACAACCGGGGCCTCGCGAATGGTTGTCTGTATCAGGGCCGCCCGGCAGAGGGCCTCCCGTTTGTCCACGTTGCCAATCTCAATCAGATCGTGGGTGTTCGGCCGGTATTTGTAGACACCGGGTCCAAGTCCGTTGACATCTCCCACAGCCGCATAAACATTGATGGGATACAATGCGCCGGCGGAGGGCGCCGTTCTTAAATTTTCAGGATTGGTCACACCCTGGGCCGCCCACAGTAATTGACCGAGGTCGTCAAGGGAGATGGATGTGTTTTGAAGACTGCTCACCGAACGACGTGTCGAAAGTGCTGATTCCAAAGAAAAATTCCCCTGCAGTCGCGGCTTTGGGAGTTTATTTGTTTTCAATTGAATTTGTTTATTCATTTTTCCCCACAGTAAGGATGGCAATGCCATTATGATACGTCCCGCTCAGTGCCTGAATTGTCCGTTTTGCAGATAAAAAACGATTTGATTCATCACTTCACGGTTGTTCATAATAAACGTATGGCCGCATTTGACCGTTATAAAATCATTCATCTCTTTCAAGCGGGTGCTTGCCACAGATACTTTGCCGTCATTTTCCCCGGGAATAATGCTTGAAAACCAGGGATCGCTTGATTTTTCACCGGCAATGACGCCGATGTCGCCCTGAACGGGCCTTAACCGGTTGGGCATGCTTTGCACCTGTGTTCCCAACGCCTGCCCGGCAGGGCCCAAGAGCCACTTAAAAGCAGTAAATTTTTTAAACTTGTCAATCACTTCGCTACCATGGTTGGGTGGACAGAGCATGACGATTCTACTTTGATCAGGAAGTTTGTTTTCCTGCAGGTACAATCGTATCAGAATACCGCCCAGGGAGTGGGTAACAAAATGAATTTTGGTGGCATGTTGTCTGTGACAACATGCCACCGCTTCGGTAATTTCAACTTCAGTCAGCGCTTGCATCGTTTTGGACGTTGACGGATATCCTTTATTCCAGACCTTGAAGCCGGTGGCTTTGAGTCGTTTCTCGATTTTTCTCATCGATCGCCTGGTGCGCCCCAGTCCATGCAGCAGAATAACCCATTCGGAAGATTTTTTCGGCGGAATCATTCCCCGGACACAAACCGGATGCCCTGACAAAAACCCATCTTTAATTATCGCTGATATAAATAACATGGCGATGATGCACGAATTCTGTCGCACATTACCAATGTGAACCATCAAAGCTATAGCAAAGGAAGATAGTTGAATTTATCGGGTGCGATACAGATCCCTATAGATGATCATTAAAGAAGGCTTTACACAGATCAAATCTGCTATATATATACAGTATCCAATAAATTATCTCAACAGGCAAGGGTTTTATTATTTTTTTCGGCACCGATTGGGGGAGGACCGTGGACCCGGGTTGTGCCGGGTGTCGTAAAGCGATGCATTATCAGAGATAGCATTTTTGCAGGAGAAAACAATGAATCAGGGTAACGACGGCATCAACAAGAGACTTTTTTCGGAAAAACTGACCGACATTTTGAATATGGGGGCATTGAACCTTGCCATGGGCATCGGTTACCGTATCGGCCTTTTTGAGGTAATGGATGGTTTTGAAAGCCCTCAACCCGTGGGGGTCATCGCCTCAAGGGCCGGTCTTGATCAGCGGTATGTGGGTGAATGGCTGGGCGTTATGGTGACCGGCGGCATCATTGAACTGGTCAAATCAGAGGCTCGGGAAAATCTGTTTTTGCTGCCCGGGGCCCATGCCGATTTTTTAACCCGGCGATCCGGTAATGCCAACCTCGGCGTTTATACCCAGGAAATTCCGCTTTTAACCCAGTGTGCCATGGACCGTGTCGTGAACGGTTTTACCACCGGTGACGGTGTGCCATTCGCCCGTTATCATCATTTTCAGGCTTTTATGGCCGAACTGTCGGATGCCAAACATCGACAGGTCCTGGTGGACCGGTTTTTGCCGTCAGTGGCGGGCGGCGAAATTGTAAAACGGTTAACCTCTGGCATCCGGGTGTGCGATCTGGGGTGTTCCCAAGGGGTGGCCCTGCTGTTGATGGCCCGGGCCTTTCCCCAAAGCCGGTTTATCGGTATGGATATCGATGCCCCGTCCATTGAGCAGGCAAACAGGGAGGCTAAGCGGCTGCAGTTGTCCAATGTCCGGTTTGTGGTCACCGACGCTGCCGAGCTGGCAGATGTCCCGGAATTTTACCACGGGTTTGATTATGTCACCGCCTTTGACGCTATTCATGATCAGACCCGGCCCCTGGCCGCTCTGAAAGGGATATACCATATTCTGGCGCAGGGCGGTTTTTTTTCCATGATCGATATTGCCGCTGAAACCGATGTGCAGGCCAATATGGCGCATCCCATGGGGCCGTTTTTATATACGGTGAGCCTGATGCACTGCATGCCCGTGGGGTTGATGAATGGCGGCACCGGACTGGGAATGATGTGGGGCCGTCAGCAGGCGCTAAAACTGCTCCGCAAGGCCGGTTTTTCCGATATTTCAGTGGAAGCGATCCCTGAAGATGCGTTCAATGATCATTTCCTCTGCCGGAAATAGAGGGTGGCGGGCAGCCGCATTTCTTGATGAAGAATGTCCAGCCATCGGGGGACCCTTCAGATGGTGCCGGTCATGAGCACCGCATCCAGACCGCCGTGATGGATCCGGCGGCATTGCAATGGTAACGGCAGACGGGCGGCCAGATCATGGCCGGGAACCAGCAATGCCAGTTTCCATCCCTTATAATCCAGTTTGAGTTTGGCACAGATGGCGTCAAACAGTTCCCTGCTCGATGGTCCGGATTCGATCCGGCGGCCATAGGGCGGATTAAGGGTGATCAGCCCGGGACCCGGTGCGGCAGGCCATTGTCCGGGTGTAAAAAAATCCCGGCAGGTAACCTGGATGGTTTTTTCCAGACGATGGTGCCGGATGCAGTCTGAAAGTCGCCGACAGGCATCCGGGTCCTGGTCTGCGCAAAAAACAAGGGGGGTATCCGGTTGCTGAAATTGCAGTTGGGCCTGGTTTTTAATATAGGCCCAGCGCCTGGGACGAAAGGCCGGCCAGGCCAAAAAGGAGAAGTCGTGCAACCATCCCGGCGGGATGTTGTTGATCCTCATGGCGCCTTCCAGGGCAAAGGTACCTGATCCGCACATGGGGTCTGCCAGGCACTGATCGGTCCGGTAACCCGCCAGCGATAAGGCTGCGGCAGCGGTTGTTTCCCGGACAGGTGCCCGGCCCCCATGGGTTTTGAAACCGCGTTTATACAGATTGTCTCCGCTGCTGTCCAAAGATACGTATACGCGATCGTCAATGATCCGGATCAAAATTTGCTGTCCGGCCGGTATCAAAAAGGACTCGGTGGCAGGGATACCGTTTTGCTGCAGGCGCTTTTGCAGGCCGGCCTTGAGGTGTTCGGCAACCGCGGCCTGGTGGTAGAGTCTTGAATGGTGAGCCGTTACACGGATGACGGGTGTTGTATCAGCGTATAAGAAAAGTTCCCAGGGAATGTCCCCGACTTTTTTTTCAAGCTGCCTGAAATTCGTGGCTGTAAAGTCGCAGACGCGTAAAAGCACACGTCCTGCCGTACGCAAATAAAGGTTGGCCAGCCAGCAGTCCTGCAATTGGCCTTTAAAAGCAACCCCCCCTTTTTCAACAACTGCTGTCTTAACGGATAAAGGCAGTGCCATGAGTTCATGAAGGCACAATTCTTCCATTCCCGGTGGCGTAACGGCAAAGTAGTCCCGGATGCGTCCGGATATCTGGCGCTTGATTCTTTTTTGAAGGTTTTTTTTAAGGTCCACGGTGGTGCTTCTCCATGGGATGGGGCATCAGACCCGGCTTCCGCTCCAGCGCAGCTTTTCTTTGAGGATGTCGAAATATTGCTGGCCCGGCGGGGTGATAATCCGGGTGGGGTGAGCCCCTTTTCGGATGATGATGTCATCTTTTTCATCAATGTCCAGGCCGGCCTGACCGTCAAAGGTCAGCATGACGTCGGATGCCCCTTTGGAAAGACTGAGTTTGATATGGACATGTTCGGGAACCACCAGGGGCCGGTTGGTGAGGGTAAATGGGCAGATGGGCGTCATGACGATGCCCGGCACTGCGGGATGAATCACCGGCCCGCCGGCGGCTAAAGAATAGGCCGTGGACCCGGTGGGTGTTGCCACAATGAGACCGTCGGCCCGGTAGGTGGTCAGGTAATGATCGTCAATATAGGTTTTGATCTGGGCCAGCCGGGCCAGGGCGCCCTTGTTGATGACGATATCGTTTAATACGGTTTCGGAAAAGCGCACGCGGCCGTTGCGCAGTACCGTAACCAGAAGGCGCATGCGCAACTCGGTTGAATAGGTCCCCTTGAGTATGTTTTCAGCCACATTGAACAGATCGTCGGTGACGATGCCGGCCAGAAATCCGACTTCGCCGAATTTGACGCCCAGAAGGGGAATCTCCTGGTCTCCAATCCAGCGAACCGCGCTTAAAAAAGTACCGTCCCCGCCTAGAACAAATACACAGAAAAGGTCCGGGGGGGCCATTGTATGTCGTTGATCCGTATGTTTGCGGTTGGGCAGTATGCTTTCTTTTCTGATCACCGCAACGCCCCGTGCTTTCAGCCATGTTTCGAATTCATCGGCACGTCTGCCGGCTATGGCGTCGGCCTTAACGATTATGCCTATTTTTATCAACCAGTCTGCTCCTGTCGTTTGTGTCGTTTCGGGTTATAGGGTTCCGAGGGGTCCTTTGCAGCGCTTTAACAAAACAGCCGCCGTGTATTTTTACAGAATTTGTTTTTAGTATATTGTCTGGGGATGGCCCATGTGGCACCCCCAAATCATTATACTGCCTGTTTTCATATAGGCATATAGCTGAAACGGCAAGATATTTTTCAGAAATGAAATATGATTTGTATCTTGACTGGAATGGCCGATGCCGTTATATTATATATTTTTATAACAGCAATATCTTTATTAACAATTATTGGGAGGGAAGGATTATGAAAAAAAATGCTGGAAAGTTTATTGTTACCGCTGTTGCCGCTCTGTTCATGATCGTTATGTTGTCCGGAATCGGTTTTGCCGCGGATCCCATCAAGCTGGGCGTTGCCGGTGCCCATTCCGGTGATCTTGCATCTTATGGCATTCCAACCGTCAACGCGGCTAAGATCGTTGTCGAAAAAATCAATGCCAAAGGCGGTATTTTAGGGCGCCAGGTCGTGGTCCTTGCCGAAGACGACGTGTGTAAACCCGAAGTGGCAACCAATACGGCCACCAAACTGATATCCGAGGGTGCCGATATCATTCTGGGGCATATCTGCTCTGGTGCTACCAAGTCTGCCATGGGTATCTATAAAGATTCCAATATTATTGCCATATCCCCTTCCGCCACCAACCCCGGGTTGACCCAGAGCGGTGATTATCCCAATTTTTACCGCACCATCGCCTCTGATGATGCCCAGGCCAAACTGGATGTGGATTTTGCCCTGGATACGTTGAAAATGAAAAAAATCGCCGTGATTCACGATAAGGGTGATTATGGTAAGGGGTTTGCCGAATTTGCCAAAAAATTCATAGAGGAAGATGGCCGGGCCGAAGTGGTTCTGTTCGAAGGCGTTACCCCCGGTGCAGTGGATTACTCTGCGGTGGTTCAGAAAATCAAACGGTTCAAGGCAGAGTGTGTGATATTCGGCGGTTATCATCCGGAAGCGTCCAAGATCGTCAGCCAGATGCGTAAAAAAAGAATGAAAACCATTTTTATCTCCGATGACGGCGTAAAGGACGATACCTTTATCAAGGTTGCCGGCGAATATGCGGAAGGGGTTTACGCTTCCGGTCCTAAAGACACCTCTACAAACCCCATGAATATTCAGGCGATAAAAGAACATAAGGAAAAGTACGGCTCCGATCCCGGCGCCTTCTATATCAATGCGTACTCTGCAACCGTTGCCATTCTCAACGCCATTGAAAAAGCCGGTTCCACCGACTATGATGCGCTGACCAAGGCACTGAAAACCGAGTGGGTTGAAACCCCCATCGGAAAAATTAAATTTGATGCGCGCGGAGATGCCATCGGCGCCGGTTTTTCAGTCTACCAGGTAAAAGACGGCGTATATGTCGAATTGAAATAATAGAGCGCTAAAAAATATACAATATCAGGGGCTGAGACCTGTTTTTGTCTTGCCCCTGATATTTTATGTTGAGGAGTAAAACACTCTAAATGGATTGGGACTATTTTCTGGAACTGTTTTTTGGGGGGCTTACCCGCGGAAGCATCTATGCGCTCATCGCCCTTGGCTACACCATGGTTTACGGCATTATCGAGCTGATCAATTTTGCCCATGGTGAAATCTACATGATCGGCGCCTTTACCGCCCTTATTGTCACCGGCGTGCTGACCCTGCTGGGGTGGAATCATATCGCCATCCTGGTTCTGGCAGCCCTGGCCGCGGTGGTGTATTCTTCCGCCTACGGGTATACCATCGAAAAAATTGCCTACAAGCCGCTGCGCACCGCACCGCGGCTTTCAGCGCTTATCAGTGCCATCGGTGTGTCTCTCTTCCTGCAAAACTATGTGCTCCTGGCCCAGACATCCGATTTTCTGCCGTTTCCGGCCCTGATTCCCGATTTCGAATTTATGGAACCCATTGCCCATATCATCAGTACACCGGAAATTGTTATCCTGATCACCACGACCATTGTCATGATCCTGCTGACCGTTCTTATTAAATTCACCCAGATCGGCAAAGCCATGCGGGCCACGGCCCAGGACAAAACCATGGCGGCCCTGGTGGGTATCAATGTCAACCGGGTGATTTCAGTGACCTTTGTGGTGGGCTCCGCCACTGCCGCTTTAGGCGGCGTCCTGATTGCCTCCCATATCGGGCAGATTAATTTTTATATCGGCTTTATTGCCGGCATCAAGGCTTTTGTAGCGGCGGTTTTAGGTGGTATCGGCAGTATTCCCGGGGCGGTTCTGGGCAGCTTTGTGCTGGGCTGGACCGAAAGTTTTGCCACCGGCTATATCTCAAGTGATTATGAAGACGTATTTGCCTTTCTGTTTTTGGTATTCATTCTGATATTCCGTCCGGCGGGTATTCTGGGACGCTCGACGACGGATAAGGTATAGGGGTTGTTGAATTGATACCGTTTGATGAAATAAAAAAATCATTTCTGGTTTCCATCTGGTTTATGTTTTTAACCTTTCCCCTCATGGTGGTCCGGGTCAACACCATTCATAATGTGGTGGAATGGCGCTGGCACAACCTTTTGATTGTGGGCGTGGGCAGCTTTTTCCTCTCTTTTGTCTGGCGCTATATGATTCGCCGCAAGGAGATGGGCAGCAAAGCACCAACCGGTGAAGACATCAAAAAGATCCCACTGGGCCAGCGTGTTTTTCAGGAGCAGAAGGTCTATGTCCCGGTGCTCATCGGCATCGGTGTTTTTACCATTGCATTTCCTTTTGTTTTTTCCGTGTATCAGGTCAATATCATGGTCACGGCCCTGACCTATGTGATGCTGGGACTGGGGTTGAACATCGTTGTGGGACTGGCCGGCCTGCTGGACCTGGGCTATGTGGCTTTTTACGCTGTGGGGGCCTATAGCTACGCACTGCTGCACTTTCATTTCGGTGTGGGGTTTTGGATGGCACTGCCCATCGGAGCGGGTCTTGGGGCGCTTTTCGGCATTCTTCTCGGATATCCGGTACTCCGTCTGCGGGGGGATTACCTGGCGATTGTCACCCTTGGCTTCGGGGAAATCATTCGACTGGTCCTGGAAAACTGGAACGATTTTTCCTTTGGTCCCAGCGGTATTGCCAATATTCCGCGCCCTGGTTTTTTCGGCATTAAATTTTCTTTGAGTGAAGCCACCATATACCTTTATTTTATCATGATTGCCCTGACGCTGTTTACGATTTTTGTGGTTAACCGGTTGCAGAACTCCCGGATCGGCAGGGCCTGGATTGCCCTGCGGGAGGATGAAATCGCCTGCCAGGCAATGGGCATCGATAAAACCAAAACCAAGCTCACCGCCTTTGCGCTGGGGGCCACCTGGGCCGGCATGGCCGGCGTGGTGTTTGCCGCCAAGACAACTTTTATCAATCCGGCCAGTTTTACCATCTGGGAGTCGATCATGATCCTGTGTGTGGTTGTTCTGGGCGGGATGGGATCGGTTGTCGGGGTCATTCTGGGGGCACTGGTTCTGATTCTCCTGCCGGAATATTTAAGGGCTTTTTCCGAGTACCGGATGCTGGTCTTTGGCGCGGCCCTGGTGTTGATGATGGTTTTTCGGCCCGGCGGTATCATCAGCAATGTGCGCCGGACGTACAAATTCGAGAAGCAGGACAAGAATGGATAAAACAAGGCTTATGGAACCGATACTGGACGTAAAGAAATTGACCATGGATTTCGGGGGGTTAAGGGCTCTGGATAAGGTCAACATCGATATCCGCCAGGATGAAATTGTTGCCCTGATCGGACCCAACGGCGCCGGCAAGACAACCTTTTTCAACTGTATCACCGGATTATACAACCCCACCGGGGGAGAGATGCTGATTGCCCCCAAGGGAAAGAAACAAAAAAAAATCAACGGATTAAAACCCAATAAAGTGACAGAGCAGGGACTGGCACGAACATTTCAGAACATTCGGTTGTTTCCCACCATGACAGTGCTTGAAAACGTGATGATCGGTCGGCACTGTCGGGCCCATTCCGGCATTGCCGGAGCGATTTTCAGGAATAAGGCCACGGTTAAAGAAGAAAAAGCCATTGTTGACGACAGCTATCTGATTCTGGAAAAACTGGACCTCACCGAATATGTCAATGAACTGGCCATGAATATGCCCTATGGTGCCCAGCGCCGGCTCGAAATCGCACGGGCCATGGCCACCGAGCCGTTTCTGCTGCTTTTAGATGAGCCCGCTGCCGGTATGAACCCCCTGGAAACAAAGGAACTAGTGGATCTCATCGTTAAAATCCGCAATGAGGAAAAGATATCCATTCTGCTGATAGAACATGATATGAAGCTGGTCATGAGTCTCTCCGACAGAATTTTTGTTATGGATTACGGTAAAAAAATTGCACAGGGGACACCCACGGAGATTAAAAACAACCCCGCCGTGATCAAGGCCTATCTCGGAGAAGATGTTGATGCTTAGCCTTAGAAATATAAAGACCTATTATGGTAACATTCAAGCCTTGAAAGGTGTCAGTATTGACATCGCCGAAGGCGAAATTATCACGCTTATCGGGGCCAACGGTGCCGGTAAAACCACAACGCTCATGTCCATATCGGGCATTGTCCCGCCCAGATCCGGCGAAATCAGTTTCAATGACCAGCCCATCGAGGATATGGATCCGGACAAAATAGTTTCTTTGGGCATTTGTCAGGTACCTGAAGGGCGTCGGATATTCCCCTATCTGAGTGTTAAGGAAAATCTGGATATGGGTGCCTTTCTGCGTAAGGATAAGGGAAATCTCAAAAATGATATCGATTATATATATGACCTTTTCCCGATTCTGGCCCAGCGGCGTCACCAGGCCGGTGGTACCTTAAGCGGCGGTGAACAGCAGATGCTGGCCATATCCAGGGCCTTGATGGCCAAACCCGTATTACTGCTGCTCGATGAACCCTCCTTGGGGCTTGCACCGCTGGTGGTCAAACAGATTTTTGAAATTATCAAGAAAGTGAACGTTGAAAACAAGACCACTATTTTTCTGGTGGAACAAAACGCGAACATGGCCTTGAAAGTCGCCCACCGGGGCTATGTTATGGAAACCGGTCGTGTTACCCTTTCGGATTCAGCCGAAAATCTACTTTCCAATCCCCAGGTGAGAGAGGCTTATCTGGGCATATAGCCTATCCCATGTTTCTTCCCACCACACGAAGTGAAATGAAGGGCCTGGGCTGGAAAACGGCCGATGTCATCCTTGTTACCGGAGACAGCTACATTGACAGCCCCTTCATGGGCATTGCCGTTGTCGGCAAGGTCCTGACTGCCGCCGGGTTCAAGGTGGCGGTCATTGCCCAGCCGGACATTGATTCGGAACGGGATATCTCCCGGCTGGGGGAGCCGCGTCTTTTCTGGGGGGTATCCGGCGGCAGCATTGATTCCATGGTGGCCAATTATACCGCCTTGAAAAAACGTCGCAAAAATGATGATTATACCCCGGGGGGAAACAACAACAGACGTCCGGACCGGGCCGTTATTGTATACGCCAATCTGATTCGTCGGTATTTTAAAGAGACCTGCCCCATTGTACTGGGGGGGATAGAAGCCAGTCTCAGACGAATTGCCCATTATGATTTCTGGTCGGACAAGATCAGGCGATCGATTCTGTTTGACGCCCGGGCCGATTATCTGGTTTACGGCATGGGGGAAAAGACGGTGGTGGCCCTTGGCCGATACCTGGTAGAGGGTAAAAACCCCAGGGAAATAGCGGGACTTTGTTATATTGCCGGTGAAAAACCGGACCGTTTTATTGAACTGCCGGCTTTCAAGGATGTTCTTGTTGATAAAAACAGCCTCATCAACATGTTTACAACCTTTTACAGCAACAATGACCCTGTGACAGCCCAGGGTCTGGTACAGCAGCAGGATACCCGGTACCTGGTCCAGAATCCGCCATCGGCCCTGCTTACCCAGGTGGAACTCGACCAGGTTCATGATCTGGATTTTGAGCGCGACCTGCATCCTTTTTATAAAAAGTCAGGACCGGTGAAAGCCCTGGACACCATCAAGTTTTCCCTGACCACCCACCGGGGATGTTACGGTGAATGTAATTTCTGTGCCATTGCCGTTCATCAGGGCCGCACCATCCAGTGGCGCAGTCGGCAATCCATTGTGAAAGAAGCCACGCTGTTAAGTCAATATCCCGACTTTAAAGGCTATATCATGGATGCGGGGGGCCCCACTGCGAACATGTACGGGTTTGAATGCGAGAAAAAGTTAAAAAAGGGCCCCTGCCCGGACCGGCGCTGTCTGTTTCCAGAAATTTGTCCGGTACTCAAAATAGATCATGGTGAACAGCTGGCCCTGTTGCGGGAACTCCGCAATATCAAGGGGGTTAAAAAGGTTTTTGTGGCTTCGGGCCTGCGGTATGATCTGCTGCTGGCAGACAAAAAGCACGGCGTCCGGTATTTAAATGAGATTGTGAGCCATCACACCTCGGGCCAGTTGAAAGTGGCCCCTGAGCACTCGGAAGACGCCGTACTGCAAAAAATGGGTAAGTGCGGCCGAGCCCCCCTGGTGGCATTCAAGGATCTTTTTTTTAAATTCACCCGGGCTGCCGGTAAAAAACAGTTTTTAAGCTATTACATGATCGCGGCCCATCCCGGGTGCAGCCAGAAGGATATGCAAAATCTGGCGTCTTTTACCACCCGTGAACTCCGTATCCGTCCTGAACAGGTTCAGATTTTTACGCCGACCCCTAGCACCTATTCGACATTGATGTATTGTACACAAATGGATCCGTTCACCCGGGAAAAACTGTTTGTGGAAAAAGCGCCCCAGAAAAAAGAGGCCCAGAAACGGATCGTTGTGGGCAGACCCCATGTGCCCTGACAGGGTTTGTTTTTTCCAGGTTGACAAACTTAGGGTTTGTTTATATTTTTCAGGTTCAAAGCGATTGCCGCGGTCTGACAATGTTTGTGATGAACCATGATTCGGGAAATTTATAAAATGGAAAAAGAGTTTGATTTCTGGCAGGAACATTCAATGCAGTACCTTGAAATGGCCTTTCGCACCGATCGGCGCATGCGCATGTCAAATCCGGACGGATACGGCAAACGCACCGGCAGCTGCGGTGACAGTGTTGAAATATTTCTGACCGTTGAAAATGATGAAATACAGGCTGTTTCATATGACATCAACGGCTGTATGAATACCAATGCCTGTGCCAATACCATTGCTGACCTGGCCATGGGAAAAACGGTGGCCCAAGCCTGGGAGATTACACCTGAAACGGTGGCCCAATATCTGGGAACCCTCCCCCCGGCGGAAATCCACTGTGCCGAAGTGGCCGCCGGTGCTTTTTATCTGGCCCTTACCAATTATCGGGAACAGTCGGTAACTCACGACCCGGCCCCTGCCGCCGGGAACCACCCGACGTCATCGGAGCGCAATCTGCCTGATACGCTGTAAAAAAGAACCGTCACCGATTACGGTGACGATATCTGTTTTGTACGGGAGTCCATGCTATGCCAAGCTCATATTTTCTGCAAAAAGCGGAAACATTAGAGATTCAGACTTACAAAAAACCGAAAGACATCCAGGCGCTAAGAAAAACACATATTCCGTTTTCCGGACTTTTGAAAAAGCATCCCTATGATTCCAGAAAAGTTATTTTGATTACGGATCCGGACAGTACCAGCACATCCTATTATGAATTCAAAACCGGTGATATCTCCTGTGCCGAGGAGATGCCGACCCTGGTCAATATGGATGGTGAAACCATGTCCATCGCCCGTATCTGGGTGAAGAAAAAAAGCATCGGGGTTCGGTTTATACCCTTTATTGTGGAAGATACACGGATATAGAAAAACGGAAGTGACCCATGTCATTAACTTTAGCGTGTTGATTGATAACAATAATAAAACACTCACGTCTATTTTTAAAATTGACTGGATATTTTTTCTCGCCTGTATCCAGTTCAACTCTTATTTTATCTAAGCTGGAACAGTTTGAGACCAAGCCCTGTATCTGTAAATTTATTGAATCAACGAATACTTATAACCTGCTGATAAAATAGTGTTGAAATTTTTGGTTCCTCCATGTTTCAAGTGGGGCGCCCCGGGATACTTTCATCCGGATGCTCAAAAAATTCGGCGTCAAGCGGTCGTAATGCCGGACAGGGGATTGCCGCAACCTGTTTGGCAGTTATTTTTTGTAAATAGAGATACATGGTAATTGTTCGGTCGCTGTCCGGCCTAACGATCATAAAGCCCCTCAGACAGTTTCAAGCTTCCGGATGAAAGCATCCCGGGGCTTTATCGAGTTAATTTTACCCACACGAAACAGCGAGGAGCCAAGTTTTTCTTAAGTTAATGCCGGCAAGGAATGCATGAACCTTAGAATAAAATATTTGTTGATTACGCTATTTCTGGCCATCATTTTGATGATGGCCGGGACTATCTATAACAGCACTAAAATGATCACGGAAAAGACTGTCGAGAGTCACCAGCAAGGCATTGTCTCCGATGCAGCAAAAACTGTAGAGCTATGGCTTGAACAACGTTTGAAAATTATAGAAGCAACTGCGGCGGCGGTGCAACAGATCCCCATTGCGCAGGATACCCAAACACTGCGGTTTCTAAAACTGGCCATGAAAGCGGGCAATTTCAGCGATGTCTATATCGGATTAGCGGATGGGACCATGATTGACGGCGCTGATTGGCCGCCCCCCAAAGGATATGATCCTAGAATAAGACCATGGTACAAGACGGCTGTATCTGAAAATAAAATTGCCTTTACAACCCCGTATGTTGATATGACGACGAATAAAATGGTTATTGCCGTTGTCAAACCGTTGTATGTGGATAATGATTTTAAGGGTGTGATCAGTTCCGACATCATTCTTGATACGCTTGAAGAGAATGTGATGAATGTAAAAATCGGCAAGTCCGGTTATACATTTGTCCTTGACCGTCAGGGCACTGTGCTGATTCATCCTGATCAATCGCTTTTGATGAAATCAAAAATTCAAGAACTCGATTTTTCTCTTCACGGTATTCTTGATTATTTTAATAAATCCTTATTCGGTTCTTATTACTACAACTATCTCGGTAAAGAAAAGATGCTTTCTTTTCAACGACTTTCAAATACCGGATGGTATCTGTGTACCACTGTTGACAAAAATGAAGCGTATCAGCTGGCTAAAAATACAGCCATGCTATTTGCCATGGAAGTGGTATTTAAAATTCTCGGCATTTTAGTGATACTGACACTGGTGGTCGTCAGTGGCAGCGCGCTGGTCCTTTTGATATCCCGGCACAGATTTAAAATAGCTGTCCAGCGGCATGATTTGCTGATGTCTGTTAAGGAAAAAGATTTAAAAGGAGAAATTGTTCGTCGAAAAGAAGTTGAAACAAGGTACCAGACCCTGTTCAATGTTGCCACCAATGCGATCATGCTCAGTGATCATTTTTCCTATATAGAATGCAACGAAAAGGCCATGGACCTGTTTGGATACGACATGACGGAAATTATCGGCAAATCAATGCTTGATTTGTCCCCGATCATTCAACAGGACGGTCAGGAGAGCAAGATAAAATTTGACGAAATTATCAACATCGTAATGGCCGGTAATCAAAAATTTTTTAAATGGATATTTCAAAGATCTGACGGGACTGAATTTCCGGCAAAAGTTAGCCTTCAACGGCTTCGACTTGATAAAGAATCGGTCATATTATCGAGTATTTGGGATATTTCAAAGCAGGCCAATGCAGAGCAGCAGCTTATGCAGGCACAGAAAATGGCAGCAATGGGCGAAATGCTAAGTGCCATTGCACATCAGTGGCGCCAACCCTTAAATGCCTTATCGGCTTATATATCAAGTCTTCCTTCAGCCTTTTATAACCGGATGATTACCAAGGATTTTATAGAAAAAATAGTCAAAGAATCAGACGCCCAGATTCAGTTCATGTCGAGAACCATTAATGATTTCAGACAGTATTTCCTTCCATCCAAAACAAAGCAGCATTTTGACTTATTCGACTCGATCCAGAGTGCCGTTAAATTGATCAATCCTCAATTAAAGCAAAAGGCCATCAGCCTTCAGATATATGACAAAGAGGAAAAGCAACCGTTATTTATATTTGGATACAAAAATGAATTTGTTCATGTGCTTGTAAATATTATATTAAATGCCAAAGATGCTATTGAAGATAGGCAGAAAGCCCTTAAGCGGGGAAATGTAGACCCCCGGATTGATTTGGTTGTTACCACCAAAGACGGTTACGCTACCCTAGCCGTCCGCGATAATGGATGTGGCGTTCCCGAACATCTGTTTACTAAAATTTTTACACCTTACTTTACAACAAAAGGGACCACCACCGGTACTGGAATCGGGCTTTACATGGCAAAAAACATTGTGGAAAAAGAGATGAATGGCACCCTATCTGTTGAAAACAGAAAAGAAGGCGCAACATTTATCATACACCTCCCCCTGTCGCACGACAAAGGATTTGAATATGCTTAAGTCCGGTAATTTGGAAATCAACATTATCCTTGTGGATGATGAGCAGGCGGAATTGGATGCTTACAGTTTTTTATTACACTCCATGGGCGTGAAACAGATTACCACTGTTAAGGACAGCAGAAAAATAATGCCGGTTTTGGAAAAATTTCATTCCTGCATCATGTTTCTTGACCTTAATATGCCGCACAAATCAGGTCAGCAGGTACTTGTAGAAGCCAGAGATAAATATCCTCACATTCCTGTGATTATCTGTACCGCCAATTCCGACATCGAAATGGCGGTTGAATGCCTGAAAATGGGCGCACATGATTATCTGGTTAAACCAATCAGTATGAATACGTTTAGTTCTGCACTCAGAAATGCGTTGGAAATATGTACCCTTCGAAATGAAGTCATGGCATTAAAGGGTCTGCCTTTTTCGAAAAAGATTCCTCATTCGGAACATTTTTCAAACATTATAACCCGAAATCCCGTTATGATAGGCCTTTTTCAGTATATTGAATCAATAGCTGCAAGTGGGCAGCCGGTTCTGGTTCTCGGTGAAACCGGCTCGGGCAAAGAACTGATTTCCAGAGCCATCCACGACGTCAGCAATGCAACCGGTGAATTTATTGCAGTGAATGTATCCGGCCTGGATGAAACACTTTTTTCAGATGCGCTGTTTGGACATAAAAAAGGCGCCTTTACCGGGGCAGACAAAGACAGGGCCGGTCTGATTGAAAAAGCAACGGGCGGGACCCTTTTTCTGGATGAAATTGGTGATTTAAATGTGGCCTCTCAGGTAAAATTGCTTCGTCTGATTCAAGAGGGCATATATTACCCATTGGGGGGCGACCATCCCCAAAAATGTCAGGCCAGAATCATTACCGCAACCAATAAGAATTTCAACAAACTTTCCGGTATGGAAAATAAATTTCGTATGGATCTTTATTATCGGCTATCGACGCATCTGATTAAAATCCCACCCTTGAGAGAACGAAAAGAAGACATCCCTTTGCTGGTGGAATATTTAAAGGACAGGGCCGCTCAAAGTATGGGGAAAAAAATTGCAACCGTAAGTCCAAAGTTAGTAAACATACTTTCCAGACAATTTTTCCCGGGCAACATCAGGGAGCTCAAAACGTATATTTATGATGCCGTGGCCCAGTGCAGTTCCAAAGAACTGACTGAACATGCCATTATAGAGCGGTTAAGCGATGGCCCTCTCAAATCAGACCCTTCATGTTTTCGTGATGATGCCAGCGTTATAGAATCTCTTTTCGGATATTTCCCGACCCTTGCGGAACTGACGGAACATGTCATCGATCTTTCATTGAAAAAAACGAATCATAACCAAACAAAGGCTGCCCAGGTTCTGGGTATCTCAAAACAGGCTTTAAGTAAAAGATTGAAAAATAGAAATATTTGTCGATGATTTTGGCATCCTGAAGCGGACAAAAAAGATGAGATCACTTTTGAGGCCGGATCTGCGGTTGAAAAAATAATAGCATTTAATTTCTGCGGATAAAAGAATTGTCAACTAAAAATGACGACGTCAATTTTTATTGACTTTCATAGCAAATGCTGCTCCCTTAAAAACATTGTTTTTATGCCTTAATAACTACCTAACTACCCGTTTTGTAATGACTTACCGGTTTGCCGGCCTGTGTTGGCACATCAATTGCTGATACTTATAACAATTATGTCCACGCATAAAATATGACCCCCCTAAGCGAAAAGCCCGGTAGACACGTGTTTTGGAAGGTGTTTGCCCGTGAACAAGAAACAACGAAGATTTGAGAAAAAAGTTGTCTGATATAAGAAAGACCGGTTACGGCAACAAAACAGGAAGCGACCAATAATGCCTGCAATGGGCGGGCTGTCATATACATTCAACCCGAATTTTGTGATTTTTGGAAAAGCGATGTGCAGGAGATTTGTGTGAATTGACTCCAAAATCGCTTATTTCAGGTTCACGTAAACAGCATCATTTTATAGGAGGACAATTTTATGGGAAAAAAAAGTATGTTTTGGAAATCGACTTGTTTGGCATTGGCGTTTGTCTTTTTTGCAGGCATCTGTGGGCTGGTCGCATCCGTTCAGGCACAAGATAAAGTGGTTAGGATCGGCAATATTATTCCCTTGTCCGGCCCGTCTGCATCAGTGGGCGAGCAGGGGAAAAATGCCAGGGAAATGGCTTTAGAAGAAATTAATTCCGCCGGAGGTATAAAATCCCTTGGCGGGGCAAAACTGGAGCTTTATTATGCGGATTCAGAATCCAAGCCTGAAAAGGGTATTGCCGAAGCCGAAAGACTCATCAATACCAAAAAAGTAAATGTGCTTACCGGCTGCTGGAATTCAGCGGTAACGTATCCAACCTCTGCAATCGCTGAAAGATATGGGGTTCCATTTATAGTGCCTGTATCCGTAGCTGATAAAATCACGGAGCAGGGATTTAAAAATGTATTCCGAATTGCCGCAAAAGATTCCTGGTGGACAAGAGATCAGTTTTCATTCCTCGAAGACATGAAAAAAGAGTTTGGCATAAGTGTTAAAAAATTGGCTTTTGTATATGAAAATGGCGACTGGGGCAAAGGTATTGCCGGCCAGTGGAATAAACTTGCAAAAGAAAGCGGATATGAAGTGGTCCTTGACGAACCATATCCTTCTACTTCAACGGATCTAAGCCCGGTGGTTCAGAAAATTCGTCGTTCCCGCGCAGATGTCCTGATGCTGGTTTCCAATGCTGCCGATGCTATTTTACTTACCAATACCCTTGCCGAGTATAAAGTAAAACTGAAAGCCATCATCAGCAGCGGTGGTGGACATGCAGACCCCTCTTTTTTAAAGGCAGCAGGCAAAAATGCGCAGTATATGTTTGATATTGTTGAATGGGAAACAGATGTGAATAAGCCGGGTGCCAAAGAAACAAATGATAAATATAAAACAAAATACGGATATAACCTGACCGGTGAAGCAGTGGATGCTTATCTGGCCATGTATGTGATTAAAGATGCCCTTGAACGTGCGGGAAGTCTTGACCCTCAGAAGATCAGGCAAGCGCTTGTCACAATGGATTTAAAAAGCGGCCCCGGAATGATTGTCGGCTATGATGCGGTTAAATTCGATTCAACCGGCCAGAATGAGAACGCCTCCCTGGTGATGGTACAGATTAATGATATTGGTAGGGGGTTGGAACGGATCACCGTATGGCCCAAGAATGCAAGAAGAGCTGGTTATACGCCGGTTCTTCAAAAATAATATAATAACGGCAATGCCCTATCGGAAAAAAACCAAGATTTTAACAAGGCATGAAAGTTATGAGTTGTGAGGAATACGAGCAGTAGCACCGCCGAATTAATTCTCACCACTCAAAATTCATATCTCACGACTTTCATATACGGTTAACGTATGAGCCCCGGAAGACAACACGACGTTCTTCCGGGGCACCCCCATGCTGTTTGGAGATTCAAATGATTTATTTACTTGAAGATGCCATAAATGGGATATTGATGGGATCGATTTACGGGTTGACTGCCCTGGGGCTTACCATTGTTTTCGGGGTATTGAAAGTGATCAATTTTGCCCATGGATCTTTGCTTATGGTCGGTATGTATTTGGCTTTATGGTCCGTGTCACTCATAGGTATACATCCTTATCTTTCCCTTATCATTGTCGTTCCGGTAATGTACTTTTTCGGCTACTATCTTCAGGATATTGTTATAAAGCCTATATTTAAAGCGGAAAAAGATGTTCGCGAGCCGATAACCGTTATTATTGTCACCACCGGCGTCTGGTATGTTCTTGACAATCTGACGTTGCTCATTTTCGGTCCCCAATACCGATCAATACAGGCCAATCCCCTTAAGGGGAAAATGATTGAACTGGGAGAAATATTTATCTCCGTACCCAAGCTCTGGGGATTTTGTACCGCCGTTATCACGGCATTCGGCGTATATTATTTTTTTCAATATACCCGCATGGGCCGTGCAATCCGTGCCACCAGTCTGGATCGTGATGCAGCAAGCCTTGCCGGTATCAACCAATATAAGATTTATAATATTGCCTTTGGTATCGGTACGGCCGTTGCCGGTATCGCCGCGGTCACCCTGGTTCCATTTTACAACATATTTCCCACGGTTGGTGTTCTTTTTGACATCAAGGGGTTTATTATCGTTGTGCTGGGTGGATTGGGAAGCATGGGGGGGGCAATCATCGGCGGTATTATTGTAGGCCTCATTGAATCTATTGGGCCCCAATTTATGACAGCAACCTGGACCGAAGCCATTGTTTACGGGCTTTTTCTGTTAGTCCTGTTTGTAAAACCATCTGGACTGTTCGGAGAAAAACATGACTGGTAAAGAAAATCTTAAAGTCAAAAAAACGAATTTAAAGGCACAGAAAAAAGGGTGTGATTCCCATACCGGATCTCACATTAAAGCAGGTTCAGGCCCATTTGTTACAAGGGGTAACATAAAGGCCATGTCCCTTGCACTGGCTGTTCTGGTTGCCTTTGGCCTGCCATTGGTCATAACAAGCCCGACTTATCTTCATATCATCGTTCTTATGTTTTTTTATGCCTATCTGACAACGAGCTGGAACATGGTAGGCGGATTTGCCGGTGTCCTGCCCCTTGGCCATGCCGTCTTTATAGGGATTGGTGCCTATACCTCTACCATTCTTTCCCTGCAATACGGTGTAAGCCCCTGGATAGGGATGCTGATAGGCGGTATTCTTTCCGTATTTGTGGGGGTCTTAATCGGTCTGCCCACATTTAAGATGCGGGGGGCATATTTTGCCCTGGCCACCATCGCCTTTGCTGAAGGGTTCCGGGTGATGGTGGAAAATATTGATTTTATCGGCCCGTTAAATATCAACGGCCCCAGGGGTTTGCAAATTCCACCCCAGAACTACGGGTTTGCCAATTTTATGTTTGCCGGTAAGGAACCCTATTATTATATCATTTTAATCATGTTGATCGGTGTTCTGGCCTTGACCTGGTTTATTTCACGATCCAAATTGGGATATTACCTGAATGCGGGCGGTGAAGAGCCTGAAGCTGCGATGGCCCTGGGTGTCAACGTAGCCAAAACAAAACTGGTCGCCATGGCCATCAGTTCATTTCTTACTGCCCTGGCCGGTACATTTTATGCCCAGTTTTCTTTGTTCATTCATCCCAAATCCATTATTTCCCTGGATATTTCATTTGAAATTGCGTTTATCGCGTTAATCGGCGGAAGAGGATCCATCGCAGGCCCGGTTCTTGGCGCATTACTTTTAAGACCCGTCAGTGACTTTTCCAGAATATATTTTGGAGACATCTTGCCCGGGCTTCATCTCGTCATTTATGGGGTTGTTTTGATTTTAGTAATGATTTTTCAACCCAGGGGAATCCAGGAAACATTAACCAGGATGTACGACCGCGTGGTTGATCAATTGGTAATCTGGTCGCAAAAGGATGGTGAGGCATGAAAATACTTGAGATAACAGATATGGTCATGCGATTCGGCGGTTTAACAGCAGTTGACAAATTAAATCTTTCCATTGACCAGGGAGAAATTTTAGGCCTCATCGGACCCAATGGTGCCGGAAAATCTACGGTATTTAATTGCGTTGCCGGTGTATATGCGCCAACTGGCGGCCGGGTTCAATTCAACGGTCAAACGATTAACAATGAAAAGCCATGGAACCTTTGTAAAAAAGGATTAGCCAGAACCTTTCAGCTTGTTAAACCCTTTGCAACCAAAAGCGTCCTCTATAATGTCATGGTGGGTGCCTTTGCCACAACCGGTAACACTAGGGAAGCGGAACAAAAAGCCATAGAAATTCTAAATGCCCTGAATTTTGAAGATAAAAAAGAAGTAAAGGCATCTAGTCTGACCATTGCCGACAGAAAACGGCTCGAAATAGCAAAAGCGCTGGCAACGGAACCCAAACTTTTACTTTTTGACGAAGTGATGGCCGGGTTACGACCGAATGAAGTGGATGGAATGGTAGCGATTATCAAGCAGCTTAGAAAAACAGGCATAACCATTTTTTTAATCGAGCACATTATGCGTGCCATCATGGCGCTTTCCGATCGGATCGTGGTGATTCATTTTGGAAAAAAAATTGCAGAAGGCACACCCCAACAGGTGGCCTCAAATGACAATGTGATCAAAGCTTATCTGGGAGATGATTATGGCGTTTCTTGAAATCAATACCATTGATGCATTTTATGGTGATGTTCAGGTCATATTTGATCTATCTTTGAAGATCAATGAAGGTGAGGTGGTCAGTATCATCGGAGGGAATGGAGCGGGAAAAACCACTTTATTGAAAACCATCTCAGGCCTTATGAACCCGGCCAAAGGCACGATCACATTCAGAGGCGATACCATATCAAATTCTCCGCCTGAAGAGATTGTTGAAAAAGGCATTATTCAGGTTCCCGAAGGAAGACGTCTTTTTTCACTTATGAGTATTAAAGATAACCTGATCGTCGGGGCATACAACAGACGGGCTGATAAACACATTGAAAAGACACTTGACCAGGTGTATGAGATGTTGCCGTTACTTCAGGAAAGAGAAAAACAGATGGCCATGACCCTTTCCGGCGGAGAACAGCAGATGGTCGCCATCGGTAGAGGGTTAATGGGAATGCCTAAACTGCTGATGCTGGATGAACCCTCCCTGGGCCTGGCGCCGGTTTTAATTAACAGCATTTTTGAAACCATTCGGAAAATTGCGGATCAGGGGACCACCGTTCTTTTGGTGGAGCAGGATGTAAAACATTCCCTCAGTTTGAGTGATCGCGGTTATGTATTGGAGCATGGGCGTGTAGCCATGGAGGGCCCGGCAAAGGATTTGATCAATGATCCACATATAAAAAAGGCATATCTGGGGTTGTAAACATGATTTATAATACATTTTATTGCTATTTTTTAAAAAAGATGGGCTTATCGGTACATATAAAAAATTGTGATAGTGTTTTATGAGTTTTTGCTTGGAGAGCGTTATGGAAAATGCATTGGAATACTTGGAAACAAAGCTGATTTACCAGGAAAAAATAATTGAAGATCTCAACGGGGTTGTTACGACTCAGCAACGCCAGATCGATGACATTTTGAAAAGACTCCTGGCCCTTGAAGCCCACGTAACAGCCATTCTGCCTTCCATCACCCTCACCCCGGAAGAGGAAAGTCCCCCGCCCCATTACTGATCGGTTGAGCGATTTGTTCTTACCGGAACGGCCAGGCTCAGGTATTTTTTATTTTCTTCAAACATCAATTTTTTAGCGACCATCATTTTTAAAAAGGGCATCAGCCTGTCTTCGGTCAACCCATTGAATTGATGAAGAATTCGTTTAAACCCGCGATGCTGTTCGCAAAACAGGTAAATCTTTCTGGACAGGCCTTCCATGCGATGGGTCAAGGGCGCTGCCGCCATTCGGTGCTGGCGGATGATCATGAATGATCTCCCATCCTGATAACTCAAGATGGGTGTATCGCCAATGGTCTGGTGTATCCGTGTATATGTTTTTTGCCAGTCAGAAACAGCTTGTTTAACCGGTTGCCACAGCTTTTTCTGGTATCCCTGATCGCCCCGATATCCCTGGAGCATAAACGCTATGCGGCGGTGAATCTCTTTTGGAAAAATCTTTGCATAATTCGGATGGTTGAAAACCGCTTTGACACCGAATGCATCAGGGGTTTCAGATACCGGGCTGCCTTGGCCGAGCCAGAAATGAACCAGCCTCAAAGGCCGAAAAAAAGTCGCAAACTCAAGATTTTGCAGGGTTTCATTCATGTCCTCGACATCGCTGCCTGGAAAATGCAGTATCAGATTCGCGTTATTGACGATACCGATGGCCTCACAGTGTTTCATAATTTCCAGGTTCTGAATGGCGGTAGTCCCTTTGTTTAATTTTTTAAGCAATCGGGTGCCCAGGGCTTCGATACCGATCTGGACCTGGCTGACACCGGCGGATCTCATTTTTTCCAGTACCCGTTTTGGCGTGGTGGCCCTGATTTCGCAAAACAGGTTCAGATCTTTTTTCAACCGGGCCAGTTCATCAAACGTTTCCATTGCGGTTTTTATCGGCATGAGGTTGTCCATAAATGCCACGGAGAGATTTCGATATTTTGAAGTGAGATGATCGATTTCAATGGCCACCTGCTTTGGGCCTTTGTACCGATACCCCTTCCAATTGCGGTTAAGGTTGCAGAATGCACATCCCGAATGTACCGTTCCGGTTTTTTGCGTCTGCCACCGGCATCCGCGGGAAGCTTCGGCCGGAAGTATGGGAAAAAATGTTTTTTCCGGTGAAAATGTATTCAGCAGCCGGAAATAATCATCATAATCAGGCATCGGCAGATCACTTATATCGCCCATTTGATTGAAAACAACCCCGGTTTTATCCTTTACGCTCCGGGGGGTAACAAGGCCGGGTATGCGGGAAATTTTTTCAAGATCGGCCGGATGGTTTAAATGATGAACCAGTCGGCCCAGGGGTAGTTCACCTTCCCCGTTGATGACAAAATTAATTTCCGGGAATACTCTGAAAATATCTTTTATGGCGTCTCCCGCAAACATGGACCCCCCTACGACCACGGCAAGGGAAGGGTTTTTTCTTTTTATGGCGTGTATGACGTATAAGGTGGATGTGAGCTGACAGAAACAGATTGAAAAACCGGCAAGGCCGAAACTGCCCCAGTGAAGGCTGTTGATAAATTCATCGGTGACGCCGGCAATCCGGTGTGTCAGGTCTTTAAAATCAAGATTGACCAACAACGGCTTGCCCGTTGCTTTTTTGTAAAACAATTTTTCAATGGCATCTGATTGCCCGGGATAGAGTAAGGCGGCGTAAAGGGTTTCCGCCAGCCAGGTCCTTTCGGAAATTTCATGATATAGCCGGTAGCCGATAATTTCAGCGATTTTTAAATAAAAATGATGAGCCACCACCTCCAGATTGGGAAATTCACGATTCAGGTATGATTTCAAAGTGCCGAGCTGCATGGAGGGGCGGTTAAAAAGGGGCCAGGGTGTGGAGATGAGAACGATTGGTTTCAAAAGGGGCCATGGTGTGGAGATGAGAATTATGGGTGTCATTGTTTTAACAGGCCTGTTTTGTTTATCACCGATTAGCCTCAGGGCATCCAGGATAACAGAAGCATCAGCACCGTGACGCCGGCAAAGATGATCTGATATTTTTCAGAGGGGGGGCGTTTGATCCATAACGCCCAGCATACGCCTATGCCCATACCGCACAGAAATCCGAACAGATGGGCCATGATATCCGAGTGGGCCGACGATCCCAGCAAGCCCAGCAGGGCCATACCACCGCCCAGGGGCAGCAGGGCCTTGAGCCTTTGGCCGGGCAGACCCAGTTTTTTAATGATCTGATGACCGCTCAAGATGCCCAGTGCACCGAACACCGCTGTCGAGGCCCCGATGGAAAGGTGTCCGGTTTTAAAAAAAAAGGCGTTCATCAGGTTCCCGGTAACGCCGGATACCAGGATGACGAGCCAGCCGGCTCCCCAACCGGTGATGGAGCAGACAGCCGTTCCGAAAAGGGCGATGCCCGCCATATTGCCCATCAGATGCATTGTGTCGGCATGAATCATCAGGGCCGTCACACAGCGGTAGATTTCGCCGTCCAGGATATGTCGGGCCGATGCCCCGTAGAACCGGGCAACGGGGTCGTGAACCTGCCGGCCTGTGATGGCAACGTGGACAGCCAGCAGCAGGGCCGCAACAAAGAGGCCGGTGTAGGTTCTGGTATAACCGGGAACTGTATTTCGGGGGGGACGGACAGGGTCTTTATTTTCCTGTTGATAGGCTTTAATTGCTGTCAGGGCTTTTTCAACATCATGGTCTATGACCGATAGCTCCCAGGTGCGGGCCTTTTTTTGAATCCGGTAGGCAATACCCAGGGCCGATAGTACCAGTGCGTATGTTTCGGCCTGTTTTCCGGTAAGACCGGGAAATAACGGGATCATTTTTTGCCACCCCAAACCTGGCAACGCCAGAACCAAATTGAATATTCAGATACTACAGACCTCGTGAAACCAATTTCTTATAGCTTAATTTCTTGGATACCTTTTATATGAAAGGGTAATGTTTTTTACCATGAAGCTTCATGAAGAAAACATTAAACCACGGACCACACAGAATACACGGAAAGCGCTTTTTAAAAGGCATCGTGCCGCCCAACCATTCTGTTGAAATCCGAGAAGTTATTGATATTTGAATATATGTCGGTGAAAGGTGTTTTACAAAAGAAAGAGGTCTGTACTATGGGGCCGCAGATTAAAAATCCTCGATGATTTTACCTTTCTCGACAAAATCATGGACAGCGGCGCAGGTAGTTCGACACCCCTTGATGACATTTTTCAATCGGTCGAAAACAGGATCATCCTCCCCTAAGTGTGTTTTTGCCTTTTGTAGTATTTTTTCACCCTGCTGAAGGTGTCTTTCCATGTCAGCCAGGATTTCCTTTCGGACCTGATGTTTTTCCCGTTCCCGGGTAATAATGGGCAGCAGCCGCTGGATGGAATACTCCACCAGTGCATCCCGGGGGGCATCAAAATCTTCGGATATCCGGCATAAAGAAGCCAGGGCGTTGCGGCTGAGAACATAGGTTTTCTGAACCCTGTTGGTTCGCTCTGTCTTTGTATGCCCAATTTTACGGGCAATGAGATTCATGGACTGAACATCCTCGATCAAATGATCAAACAATGATTTTTGTTTGATGCCCAGGTGAACGGCCACGATACTGATGGCGTCGATGGCCCTTTCCGAAAGTTTGAATGTGGCCCTCACCGATTGCTTGCCCTTCAAATCAAGGGAAGAGGGCAGGGGAATTGAGAATTCATCCGTTTCGATATCATATTTTTTCTTTTTCATGGCGCGACCTGCCTTTTTTATATCATTACTTTATAACATATATCATATTTTGTAATGCAATTAAATAAGGTATTATATTTTATCGATTCCAGATGGCGTCATCGGATCGGTGCCTGCTTTTAATGTGCCGGGTTGATAACTGCAATGAGGTCATGGGGGCTCGACACCAGTACATCCGGTCCTTCATGGGATAGCTTCTCCCGGTTGTGATAGCCCCAGGCCACGGCAATGCTTTTGACACCGGCCATGCGGGACTGGCGGATATCACTCACGGCATCACCGATCATGCAGGTGAGTTCCGGTGTTTTTTTGAAGGTGTGCATGGCCTTTTTAATCTTGTCCGCCTTTGAACCGGGATCTTCGACCCCCAGAATCAGATCGATGTTATCGGCAAGCCCATGAACGGCCATCACCTTTTGTACCACCGGCCGGATGTTCGTGGTCACGATGGCCAGGTAATGATTTTTCCCCAGTGTCCGGATTACCTGGTCTATTCCCGGGAAAATATCCGGTATTTTTTCGCTTTTCTGAAGCAGTGCAAACACATGGGCGCCGAATTGGGGCAGATCGGTTTCAGCAATGCCGATTTGTCGTCCGAGATCTTCAAAGGCGATGTTCTCCAGTGCCTCAATATCGGCCGCAGTCGGGAATCTTGAATGGCCGATTTCCCGGCAGGCCTGGGATACAATGGCCACAACAATATCAATGGAGTCCACGAGGACACCGTCATAATCAAAGATCACCAGTTGTTTTTTATCCATTTTTTTTTAAGATCTCCTCTTCGAATCGATCCACCTCGATCAGTTTCAGATTATTTTGGTGTAACAGGGCCGCACAGACCCCCATGCCCGGTATCAGGGTATGTGAAAAAGTGCCGTCATAAATGCCGTTGCACGAGCAACTGGGGCTTCTTCGCTGGGTCACCATGCCCGTGGCATGGGTGACGCGGGCAATCTCCAGCACGGCCTTTGCCCCTCTTACAAAACAATCGGTGAAATTTTCACCATCTTGGGTTTTGACAAGGGCCCGGCCGGCGAAAACGTCAAATCCATCACCGCCTGTTATTTCAGCGGGTTTTCGCGGGGTGGGCAGTCCCCCGAGCTGTTCCGGGCACACCGGCACAAAATGGCAGTCCGCACTGGCCAGGACCATCGGGTCCAGTTTTCTTTTGGCCAATTTGCCATTATAGGGGCAGGCAATATCCAGCAGGCAGGTGCAGATCAGGAAAGTTTCTTTTTTCATTATTCAAGCCTTTGGATAGATTCAGTGGGAATTGTTATTTGGGGTCATTTGGTTTCATGGTCCATGGCAGCCATCAAAGGCTGTAGAGCAGCTTGATTTCCTCGGCCCAGAGAGCCGTGTCCGGCGTTTCCAGGATCAGCGGGATGTCATCGAATCTGGGGTCATTCATGATAAAAGCAAAGGCCTCGATACCGATGGACCCCTTTCCCAGAGGGGCATGCCGGTCCACCCGGGTGCCCAGGTCCTTTTTGGAATCGTTCAGGTGCATGGCCTTCAGGTAGCCCAGCCCCACGATATCAGCAAAGGCCTGCATGACCGTTTCGAAACCCTCTGGGGTTCTGATGTCGTAGCCGGCGCCAAAGGTATGACAGGTGTCCAGGCAGACACCGACCCTGTCCGGATCTTTTACATTGGCAATGATGGCCGCCAGGTGTTCGAAGACAAAGCCCATATTGCTCCCCTGGCCCGCGGTATTCTCGATAACGGCGCATACGCCAGTGGTTCTGGCAAGGGCCATGTTGATGGATTCGGCAATCCTGGTCAGGCACTTTTTCTCATCGATTTTGCCCAGGTGGCTGCCCGGGTGAAAGTTGAGGTATTTAAGGCCCAGTTGTTCACAGCGCTGCATTTCATCAATAAAGGCAGTCCTGGATTTGGCAAGGCCCTCGGCCTGGGGGTGCCCCAGATTAATCAGGTAGCTGTCATGGGGCAGAATATGGTCTGCCGTATATCCCGCTGCCGTGCAGTTTTTTTTAAACTGCCCGATGGTTTCAGGAGACAGGGGGGGTGAGTGCCAGCGGCGCTGGTTTTTTGTAAACAGCGCAAAGGCTTTTGCGTTGATCCGGGCCGCGTTCAACGGTGCATTTTCCACACCCCCACCGGTACTGACATGGGCGCCCACATATTTCATGCGTACTCCTTTTCTATCATATATGATGAACAGGAAAACCAGATGTGTGGGTTATTGGGCCAAAAGTCAATAAAAATTTCCAATACGGCGATATGCTCAAAACGCACAAAATGTTTTTCCCTGTTCGTGTCGACGGATGGGTAAACAATTCCTGATCCATAGGCGATTCAGCGGTTTTTGTTCGATTATCCGCCTTGATAGATACTTTTTTTTGACATTTTAAGAAAACTACTTGTATATTACTCCGGTATCCTCTTAAAAGGTGGGGGTTAACAACATACTATATAATCTATTATAGCAAGGAGAAACATCGTGTTATTCAGGATTTTGTCAATCGTCATTTCTCTAATGCTCTTTGTACCTTCCGTTTATGCAGAAGAGACCGATATCGATCTTGATGTGGCGGCGGGTTGTTATTCAAGCTGGAAAGTGAGTGACATTAAAGCTGATGGAATTTCTTTTGACTTTACCTTTGTTAGAACGAGGGAAGATGAAAAGTGGCTGCCCGTATATACTGTTTTTTTAATTGATGAAAAAAACGATCGGAAAATGGTATTTCAAGGTTTTCAAAATCATGATGGTATAATAGAAGCAACTGTCACTAAAATTAATGAATATGAAAACGAAGATAAGAAGCAAGAAAAATTATTTGTTTTTGAGCTTAAACAAAAATATGCGGTCAACATTAAATGGGCGTCTGATAATGCAATATTAACGGTTGATGGAAAGCGTCAGGAATATGTGTTCAAATTTAAGCCCAGTAGCATAAGAATTTCCTGTTCTACAGCTGAGATACTCGTAGAAAATATTTCATTATTAGGTGATAAATAGTCGATAAAATAATTTTCGACATTTCCTTCCCAAGCTTAATTTACCATCGGTCTGTAAAACACCAGCAATGATACTCACCATAAAATTTTTTTTTGCCCCCCTGTTAGCTGCAACGATTCTCACTATGGGCAGCGGCCTTTTGAGCAGTTTGCTCAGCATCAATATGAGTCTTTCCGGCTATTCCGAACAAATCATCGGGCTGGTCATGGCCTGCAATTATCTGGGCGTCGTGCTGGGTATTTTTTTCTGCGAACCCATCGTGCGGCAGGTCGGATATATCCGTTCATTCGCCGTATTTGCCGCCGTGTCAACGGCCATCGCACTCATGTACGGCATATATATGTCGCCATGGTTTTGGGCATTTTTGCGTATTTGCGGCGGTATGTGCGTCACCGGTCTTTTTATGGTGATTGAAAGCTGGCTCAATGAAAAGGTCGAACCCATGGTCCGCGGGAGACTGTTGTCCGTTTATATGATTCTGGTCTATTTCGGAAACGGAAGCGGGCAGCTTCTTCTCAATGTCGCTGATGTGCAGGGTAAGAGTATCTTCATGCTCGCCGGTATCCTGTTTGCCGTCTGTCTTATTCCCATTTCAGTAACCGGTGCCGTCAATCCCCAGCCTTTGGAAGTACCTCGATATAATCTGATCAAACTTTTTCAACTGGCCCCCTTCAGTATGGTGGGCAGTTTAACTGCCGGTCTGATCAGTGGTTCATTTTACGCGATGGGCCCCATGGTTGCTTTGAGAATAGGTCTGCCCATTGCGCAGGTGTCATGGTTCATGAGTCTTACCGTATGGTCCGGGCTATTGTTTCAATGGCCTGTGGGATTGTTGTCCGACCGCTTCGACCGTCTTACCGTTCTGTCGATGTTGGGGTTTGCCGTACTGCTCATCAGTGTCTCTATTTCGTTATTGGGTGCCCTGAGCTTGAGCCTCCTGCTGCTGCTGACCACCTGTTTTGGGGTGGTTTTCACCATTTACCCGGTGGCCATGGCGCGTGCCCAGGACAATATTGACAAAAAAAATATCGTTCCCGTCAGCGGTGCCTTGATTCTGTTTTTCGGAGTCGGTGCCTGCATCGGTCCTGTGTTGTCATCTTTGATCATTGCACAGATCGGTCCATGGGGCCTGTATCTCTTCACGGCCATTTGCGGAGGGATTCTGGGCGGGACCGCATGGATTTACCGAAATAAACTCCCCATTAAAGTGGAAGACCAGGTCCCGTTCATTCCGATACCAAAGACCTCTTCTGTGGTCAGCGCCCTTGATCCCCGGGGGGACCCGGATGATTATAACCCCATAAAAAATGCCGGTGAATAGTGCCCGCTTCTTCTTTTATTCCTTTCTGTTCAGCCGCCGGCATATTTGTCGGGTGGCCTTGTAAATATTTATAAATTCGCGGTAGAGTTCGTCATAGATTTTTCGGTTTTCAGGATTTGGGGTATAGGTGGCATCAATCTTGACACAATCTGAGATGTCGTCAATGGTCAGGTACCCCAGGGCCATGGATGCCAGGAAAGCGGCTCCCCTGAAATTGGCCTGAATCGGGTTTTTTACCTGCAGAATCGTCCGGTTAAACACATCGGCGTGAATCTGGCACCATATATTGGAATTGGCCCCCCCGCCGATCATGCGGATGCGATCCATGGGGCGGTTGATAAATTTTTCCACATAGGTCAACAGCCATCTCGAATTGAAGGCCACGCCCTCGAATACGGCCCGGATGAGATGCTCTCGGGTGCTCTGCAGGGACTGGTTGAAAAAACCGGAGCGAATCGAGTGATCCTCCACAGGCGTGCGCTCACCGTACAGCCAGGGGGTAAAAATGACTTTGCCGCTCCCGGCGGGAACGGCTTCAACGATTTGATCAAATATTTTGTATACATCGGGCAGCTTTGTTTCCGCCAGCAGGGCATCCTTGTGATAGAGAATATTATCCCTTAAAAACGTCAGGCAGGCCCCGGCGGTTTCCTGTTCGTTGGCAATGAAATAACGGTCCGGAATGGCTGACGGCAGTGATGCCATGTTGTGAAAAATATCGGTTTTTTTATACGGGACGTGGCAGGTGAGCCAGGATGATGTGCCGATGTAAAGGTGGCCTTCAAAATCCTTGACCGCTCCTGAGCCAATGGCCGCGGCCGGCAGATCCGGGGTGCCGCCAATGACGTTGACATCATGCCGCAACCCGAGCCGGTCGGCGATTTCCGGCCGGATCGGCCCCAGGATATCCACGGCACGAATGAGATCGGGCAGTTTCTTTCGATCGAGACCGGTGATGGCCATGAGCTCGTCGTTGTATTTCACCGCAGCGATATCGCGGTTGTCGGTGACCCAGTGAAGGGCAATGGAATCATAGGTGGCGGCAAATTTTCCGGTAAAACGCAGGTTGATATAATCCTTGGGTTCGAGGAATTTGTATGTTCGGGTATAAATGTCGGGAAATTCATTTTTAATATAAAGGATGTGGGCGATAGGATCCTTGCCCGCATGACCCGGTGCACCGCCGGTCAATCGGAGCCATTTAATCATTTTACGGATTTCATAACCCTCTATTTTAATGAGCCCGCCCGTAATGTCTTTAATATACCGGCTTCCCCTGGAATCCATCCATATAATGGCATTCATCAGATGGTGGCCGCCCTCATCCACAGCCACTGTCCCGGACCATTGGGTGGAGCAGGAAATCGCTACTATATTTTCGTTGGGTACCTGTTTTTTCTCCAGCACTTTGCTCGCGGTGTTCATAATGGCCGTCCACCACTGCTCCGGGTCCTGCTCCGCACCGCCATTGGGAAAAAGCAGCAGCCCGGTTTCCTCGAAGGCATAATCGATGACCTCTCCCCGGGTGGAAACCAGGGCCGACTTGGGACCGGATGTGCCCAGATCCACCGCCAGAATATATTTTTCTGTTTTACCTGGCATATATCAATTCCTTTTTTAATCGGTTCTCAAATTTCACTATCCAACAAAAAATCCACCAGATTAATTCGTTTAACCCCGTCAACATCTTTGCCGAAAATATCATCCATACTGATAACATATTTGGGATAATTATCTCTTAATGCGTGCAACACTGAAAATTCTCTCTCAATGGTTTCCGGTGAAGCCAGCAGGTATGCCACCTGTATATATATTTTTTTATTTTTTTTTTCAGCGATGAAATCGATTTCTCTGTTGCCGGCCTTCCCAAGAAAAACACGATACCCCCTTCGCTTCAATTCGAGAAAAACGATATTTTCCAATATGCCGGAGATATCACCTTCGCGATACCCAAGCAGGGCATGCCGTAAGGCGACATCCCCTAGATAATACTTTTCGTGTAGTTCAAGCAGGCGTTTTCCCTTGACGTCGAACCGCGGGATCTTAAAAACTGAAAACGTCGATACAAGGTATGAAATATAGTTTTGTACCGTTTCGATACCGACACGAATTCTCTGAGATTTTAGATAATCTGAAACCTTCTTGGCGGTAAATATATTGCCGATATTATTGAAAAGATACTGTGTTATATTCTCTAAAAGGGACACATTGCGGATATTGTTTTTTTTAATAACATCCTTTAACAGGATGGTGTCGTAGATTGAACTGATGTATTGATAAATGACTTCCCGATTCAGGTCAAAATGATGAATCGCCGGGAATCCACCTGCCCACAGGTAGGTTGAAAATGCTTCTTTATGGTTTTGACAAGGTTCTTTTTTGAAAAGAAGAAACTCCTCGAAGCTCAGGCAATAAACCGGAATTTCAATATAGCGCCCTGATATCAATGTTGCGATTTCAGAAGAAAGTAAATGAGCGTTGGAACCGGTAATGTAGATGTCAACCTCACCGTTGGATAAAAGAGAGGCAATCGCTTTCTCCCAGCCATCAATTTCCTGAATTTCATCAATGAATAAATATTTTTCCCCTTTCACATCTGAAAACACAGCCTTCACATAATCGTTTAAATCATTATAGGTTTGAATAAAATCATAGTCTAATGATTCTTTATTGATGTACAGAACCTTTTTTCTATTTTCCCCCCGATCAAACAGTTCATTCATGATCAATTTCAAAAAGCAACTTTTCCCTACCCTGCGCATCCCTGTAATCACTTTTACAACCGGTTTGTCGATAAACGGTTTGATTTTATTGATATATAAGTTTCTTTTTATACACTATGTTTTACCCTGTATGACCATAAGTTTCTATTACATCGAAAACTTATCAAAATTACCTCAAATGTCAAGAAGATTTTCTTATAGGAGAAACTTTCACGTGTAATGATCACAGTCTCTTTTATAAAATTTTTTTCCGGGTTCATTTAACTCGCAACAACATCCCGCTTGCGGAATTCTGCAGTCACTTCATTGTCGACTTCTGTATAGCCTTGGGCCGGTGGGGGAGGCGGAAAATGATGTGTATTTTGAGCGACAACCCGTTACGTGTATTTGAGTAGGTTTAACCGGTCTATATGGTTCTCTATACGCTTAATCATATTTTTTGGCAATTCATAGTGTAAGCGGTGGGTTTCCCAGACAGACATTACCGCATCAATGGCTTCCCGCACTGCCTGCAGGACTATAAATGTCGGAAGTTCCGCTTTTCGGGCCAATTGTTTGAAATGCGTACCGGTGATTTCTTCGAATTTTTTTGTATGTGACAATGTCAGGGCTAATGTATCACCTGGGATATACGGGATCGTTGAAACAAAATCATAGGCGGGTGATAGCGTTGGCGTAATGCCGTCGTGGTAGATAAATGACCAGTTTTTCAGATGCATATCACCATTGCCGATGATGATGGTGAAAACCAGGCGCCGGATGAAGTCAACCAGGCCTTTTTCACCTGTCAGGGACCACAGCATATTCGCGATATTCGGATAGCTGACCTTTCCGTATTTATTTTCGGGATGCTGGTTATATACTTGAGCAAAATCCTCCATATGGATGCGTAAGCCATTTTTTTCCCTATCAAATCTTTTCACCGCCAGTGCATTTTTGTCTGAAAACATGCCTAAATCAGGCAAATTCTGAATCCGGTCCAATGGTATGAGATTGGCTTCAGGCACCCGAATGCCGGCTTCACCGGCCAGGTGGAGCATTGACCATTCGTTCTCAGGAACATATGGGAAATTTTGTGACGGCAATTTTACAATCCAGTTGCCCCCGACACCTTTTGCCGGAATGGTCAATCCGCCCCTTGATTCCGATATGGCTGAAAATTTAAGCTGCACACCTGCCAGAGAGAACCTGTAAGGTTGCTCTGTGTTTATTGTTTCAGTTTCTCCTCCTTCGCGTTTTACCGCATGCCGGATTTTATCATCCGGTTTGATGATGACTGCACCGGGGAGATCATCACCAAGCAACTGCAGCAGCAGGTATTCACGTTCCGGTTTTACACCTCCGCGCTCGGCCAGATAGGTTCTCAGATGGCCTTCGGGCAACAGATTAGAGAAAAAGGGATGCAGTTTCATCCGGGTCGGGCTGAACTCAGTCATCAGTTCTCCGGCCTTATTGATAAAGGCTTGGCTGAGTACCGGCCTTCGGTCTTTGTTGATGTAATCTTCACAAAAGGAGAATATTGTTCGATCACCCTCAAGCAGTGATAGTGTCCCTACCCGGAGTTCACCCAGGCTTATTTCCAGTTCACCTTTCATCCTTCATCCGGCTTCCACATGGGTTCCTGATTATGTCCGCCTCCTATCATTGCTCTGATGGCAGGCACCAGTCTCCTGGGAATCAGCAGTATTTCATGGTCAACCACCCGTGCCATGTCAACAACAGTCGATAAACGGGGGTCGGTTTCTTCCCGTTCAATTTTGGAAATATGGCTTTGGGGCAGGCCAAGCTTGTTGCCAAGATCGGATTGTTTCAGCCTTTTGTTTTGCCGTGCTATTTTTAATTGTTTTAATATTGAATTCATTTATATATGCTATTGCATATATATGAACACGTCAATATGTTTTTGCATATATAAAAGTAAAGGCACGTCCCATGAGCAAAATGTTGGCGGCAAAAAGCGTTTGACCGTATTAACAAAAATGGCTATACTTCGTATATACATAAGGAGGCAGTCGCATGCTTGCTAAAATTCAAAAATGGGGAAACAGCCAGGGACTTCGTATTGCCAAGAATCTGCTCGCAGATTCAAACATCAATGTCGGTGATGAGGTGGATATTTCGGTAAAAGACGGCATTATTATCATTTCAGCAGCAAAAAGGATACGAGGGCGGCACAATCTTAAGAATCTTGTGGCGCGTATTCCTGAAAACTACCAGGCCAGCGAAGTTGACTGGGGAGAGCCGATCGGTAAGGAGGTCTGGTAGATGGCTGCTTATATTCCCAAACAAGGCGATATCATCGGGATCACTTTCGATCCACAATCCGGACATGAACAGAAAGGGCGCCGACCTGTTTTTGTTGTTAGCAAGGACCTGTTCAACCGCGGCACTGGTTTGGCTATTGTATGTCCAGTTACAAATACAGAGCGGGGTATTCCCTTTCACGTGCCTATTCCAAAAGACAGTAAGTTGACGGGTTTCATTATGGTTGAGCAAGTTAAATCGGTCGACTTTCGTTCTCGTCGTGCTAAACGGATCGAACATGGCAATGATGAGTTGCTTTCAGACGTACTTTCGATCTTAGATGCTTGCATCTATTGACTGGCCAAAACGAACAAGGATAAACCCTATCGTTGCGTAAGCCGGATGGCTTCAGAGACGAGGCATCAAGGGTGAAGACGTATTTTTCTACTTCGAACTCTTGATAACGAAGGATCTGGAGTCATCCGGCTCTCCGGGGAAATTAAAAATTATGCCTTTTGTACTTTTTCTGGATATCACCGTGAGTGAATTCTTATAAAAATTACATCATTCGCGTTGAACTCTTTTTCTTGGCGGATTTAGATCAATAGCTCATGTTTTTTATGTAACTATACGGGTAAATGGTGTGAGGACGCAGCGACCCCTGGGGGGGCTGCATGATCAGGTGGTAAAAAATCCTCCCCGTCCGTAAACATCAATATGATAAAAAATGAAGGTTCCCGGATGGGCAACCCGCATGGGGTTTGTTTAAAAACAGTTGGATTTTTTTCAATAGCACAACCTACCGGCACGTCAGCTGCAGGCAACCACGCCCTGCTCGCTCCACCCGCGAAGGGTGTAATACTCTTTGAGCATTATCTGCAGCTGGTCTTCGGTGATCACCTGGTCTGTATTGGTCAGTTTGCGGTAAAACCCTTTGGACAGGCTGTCATCTTCCACGGTCAGGCCTTCGCGCAGGTTAAAGCAGCGCACCTTGTTTGAAACGGCCCCGGCGATTTTTTGAATGTCGGCCTTTTCCGGCGACAACCCCGTGGCGGCGTGGATCACCTGGCCCAGGCCCTCCCAGGTATACAGGTCCCGGTAAAACCGGCAGAGAATCAGGGTATCGAACAGGGTCAACCGGTCTTCAAAATCCATGAACATCTCGGCTTTTCCCTCGATCTGCTCTTTGGGGATCATGCCGGCCAGTTCGGGCTTGTAAAAGGTGGCCCGCAGGTGGCAGGCCCCCCGGTCAGAGGTGGCATAGCCCAGGCCCATGCCCTTTAAGACCCGCGGGTCATATCCCGGGGGTTCCATGCCCTTGGCGTGGATGGCGATATCTTCAAGGCCCCAGCGTTTTGCCGCATGCTTGATGCCGTGGGACAATACTTCTCCGACGCCCTCTTTGTTGACGATCATCTCAAGGAGCCGGGCTATGGCATCCACATCTCCGTAGTCGATGGCATAGTCGATTTTTCCGCGCCGGGCCGCCTCAATGGCAAACGCGCAGAGATTCCCGGAGGTGATAGTGTCCATGCCCAGGTGATCACAGATGTTGTTCAGGTAAATGATCTCCTCGATCTGGTTGATCATGCACAGGCCCCCGAAAGCGTAAATGGTTTCATATTCGGGGCCTTCGATCTTGAGCCCGGCGTGCCGGCCGTTTTGCACCTCGGTCATGCGGCCGCAGGCCATAAAGCATTTGAGGCAGGCATGGGGTTTGACCTTGCATTGGCCATGGAGGGCATCTGCGCTGATTTTCTCCCAGTCTTCATAGAGGCTTTTGGACCAGTAGCGGGTGGGAAAGGCCTCGGCCGTATTCATCAGCTTGACCATCATGGGCGTGCCCATGGACTTGTAGGCCTTGACCCCGGGATTGTCCTTGCTGTCCGCGGACAGTTTCCGGGCCATCTCACGCACGGCAGTTTCATCATGCAAGGGCCGCTTGCGATCTCCCTGAAAAATGATGGCCTTAACTTTTTTGGACCCCATGACAGTGCCCACGCCGGTGCGGCCGGCACAGCGCCAGCCATCGTTTTTGATGGTGGCAAAGCGCACCCCGTTTTCCCCGGCCGGCCCGATGACCACCACGCCGGGCCGCTTGAAGCCGGCATCGGTTCGGGAAAACTGCTGGGTCACGGCACTCTCGGTCGCAAAGGTGTCCATGCCCCAGATCTTGCCGGCAGGATGAAAGTCCACGCCGTCCGGGTGAACGGCCAGCACCACGGGCGCGCTGCTGTGTCCTTTTAGAACAACGGCATCGAATCCTGCAGAATCAATGGCCTCGGGCACCTTGCCCCCGGAGTAGGACTCCGAATAAAAACCGGTCAGCGGTGATTTGGTAAAGACGCCGTAGCGGCTCGATCCCCATACGCTGCTGCCGGATACGGGGCCGGTGGCAAAAATCAGGCGGTTTTCAGGCGCCATGGGATCCACCCCCGGCGGATTGAGATGGTAGAGCAGATAGGATGCCAGCCCTTTCCCCCCCAGGTAGGTTTCATATATCTCGTCGGCGATGGGTTCGATGGCAAACGTCTGGTTTGAAAGATCTATTTTTAATATTCTTCCGTAAAAACCCGGCATTGTGTTCTCCTTTATGTCTGGCGTAAAAAAAAATAAAATAGTGATATGATTTCCAATGATGATAAAAAATCACAATAATCAAAATACAAATTCCAAATAAATCACAATGATTAAAATTCCAAATTCCAAAAGACAGAGAAATCAAAATTCACGCTAATTCAGGATTGAATAGGGTTAATCAAGTGGCTTTGGGTTTTGTTTGACCCCATTTTAAGATCAGGTGGGCATTGTTATTTGGAATTTATTTGTCAGCCGGTGCTTGTAATTTGTTGTTTGCGGTGCACGCCTTTTCAACAGCACCGGTTTTGCCAGATTACGCTTTTTCGGCTTTCAGCTCATCTTCATATTCTTTGATAAGGTCTTTAATGGCCTCCCCCGCACCATCGGGCAGGGCCATGGGCTTGTGCGTGGTCATGATCCGCCGGGCCTCCTCATAGGCCCGCTGGCTGAGGTCCTTGCCATCGGTGGCCTCCAGCCAGGCTTCACGTGTCCGCCGGTCGAACAATCTGGCCCGGGACATTTCCCGCATGTGCCGAAAGGTATGCTCATGACTGAGAAACTCGCCGCCGGGGCCGATTTCATGGATCAGATCCAGGGCCATGGATTCATCGCTTATTTCAATACCGCCGACAACCCGCATGATTCTTTCCGCCTGCTCGGCACCGGTGATCATGGCGGCGTAGTCAAATGTGAGAATCGACTCGATGGCACCGAGGCCGTAAATAATATTGGCACCGGCCAGGGCCGCCGGCATTGCGGTAAGGCTGAAATCATAGGCCTGCTGGGCGTCCGGGAGTTTGCTGTCGGATCCACAGCCGCCCACCCAGCTGGGCACCTGATAGTATTGGGCCATTTTTACGGTTGCCACATCAAGCAGTGCATTTTCAGGAACCCCCACCGGCGATAACCCCAGTTGCATATCCATAATGGTGCTGCAGCCGCAGTAGGTGCACGGCGTCCCCTTACGGGTGAGCTGGGCCAGAATAAAGGCCCCCATGACTTCAGCATTGTGCTGCACCACCACGCCGGCCAGGGTGGCGGGGGAGGATGCACCGGAAAGGGACATGGGGATCACCGCAATGCCGATGCCGCTTGCCGCGCATTCCATAATGGTTTCGCAGCAGTCACGGACCATTGTCAACGGGCTGGTGGGACAGACAAAGGCCGTAACAATGGGGCGATTTTGAAACTTTTTCACCCCGCCGCCGGCAAGGGTTGCCATCTCAATGATTTTTTTGGCATTTGCCCGCCCCCCGAATCCGAGAAAGCAGTGCTTGCTTGTATTGCTGACCATGGCCTCGTAATTGTGCAGTGGTTGTGTGCCCGGGTACTGATCCCCGGAGCAGGCCGCCCGTTCGATGACGGCAATGACATTCAGATAATCCTGGATGCACGTGATGGCCGCCAGGTCTGCCTTTACGGTGGGCCGGACCTCTTTTGTGTCGATGTCGATGATTTTAACATGCTCGCCGAAGCCTGCTGTAAAACTGACCCGGGGGCCGTCGGTGATATAGTCATCTTCGGGACGTCTGCCGTAAAAGCAGCCGTTTCTCGGAGTCCAGCGGATGCAGTCCGCTGCAATATAACCGGGTATTTTAACGATGCCGTAATTGCCATGACGCTCAACCCTTGCCCCGGCCCCATGGAAGATCTCAAGGGCCTCTTCGGATTCGATTTTGATGCCCGTCATTTCCAGAACCTGGAGGGTGGCAAAATGAATCGCATCCAGTTCATCTTTCGTAAATGCATTGATACCGAAACCGGATCGGGTGGCAAAATGGGCCTTTATGTTTCGTTTAGCCATATCAGTTTCCTTTTCGTTGACATCAAAAATATAAAATTAAGCATTAATTGACTAAGAGGCGGACCTTTTGGGGCCGCTTTTGTTCAGAGAATCCGTGAGGTTGTGCTTTTTAAGTTTTCTGACCACGGCGGACTGGCTGATGCCCAGATGGGCGGCAAGGGAGCGGGTGGTTTTGCATACCGACAGCCCCTGCAGCATTAAATTTTTTTCATAATCAAGGACCTGCCGGTTCATATCGCCCTTTATTCGGACAGGGGCCGGCCTGGGACCGTCCCTTTCCTGGCGGGCATCCAGTTCGATGAATTCGTCGATGAGGGTTTTTTCGGACATGACCACTGCTTTTTTGACGATATTTTTCAACTCCCTGGCATTACCCGGAAAATTGTATGAGAGAAGCCTTTCCATGGCTTTGGATGAGATTCTCCGTTTTACCCCATAGGCCTTTTGGTATTTTGCCAGAAAAAAATGGGTCATTTCAAAGACATCTTCGGGCCTTTCACGGAGTGGGGGCATACGGATGGTAAACGTGTTGAGGCGGAAAAAGAGGTCCTGACGAAAGTTTTTTTTCTGAATCTCCCTGGCCAGGTTGATATTGGTGGCGGCGATGATCGTGCACCGGATTTTAATCGGCTTGAGCCCCCCAATTCGCCTGATTTCACGCTCATCCAGGCATTTGAGGAGCTTGGTCTGGAGGGGCAGGGCCAGTTCACCGATTTCATCCAGGAAGAGGGTGCCGCCCTCGGCCATTTCAAACAGGCCGACCTTACCCTGTTCGCTGGCGCCGGTGAAAGCGCCCTTTTCATAGCCGAAGAGCTCGGCTTCCAGAAGGCTTTCCGGCAGGGCCGCACAATTGATCTGGACAAAAAGGCCGTTTTTTCGTTTTCCCCGGGCATGGATAAATTTGGTGAGGAGGCCCTTGCCGGTCCCCGATTCCCCCATGACCAGAATGGTGGAAACATCAAGGGTTGCCAGTTTTATGGCCGTTTTCAACACTTGCTGCATCTCTTTGCTCTCGGCAACAATATCCTGTTCCCTGAGTTCGAGGAGGTTTAACGCCGCCAGTTCATTTTTGTAGGTATTTGAAACGTTTCGGGCCTGTTGAAGTTCTTCCCGCAGTTCGTTCAACCGGGTCAGGTCCCGTTCGTTACTGATCACCATGGAGATGGTGCCGTCATCCGCGATCACCGGTGTTCCGGTCACCAGAAGGTATTTTTTGGTCTTTGCGACATATTGCATCATGCTGACCTGGCGGCGGGTGGCGATCACTTCCAGGGTCACGGACCGGTCCATGAATCCCTGGTCCACAAGGCCGGCAACATTCTTACCGACGACATCTTTTGCCTTTACATTCAGCAGTCGTTCGCAGGCCTTGTTGATGCTGAGTACCGTTCCTTTTCCGTCGCACACCCATATGCTTTCTGAAGAGGTGTTCAGTATGGTCTCCAGTTTTTTATTGGTTTCAATGAGGTCCCGGGTCCGTTTTCTGATCTCCTTTTCCAGGACATCGCGGGACCGCTTGAGCCGCTGTTCCATCTCCTTGCGTCGGGTAATATCCAGATGTGTTCCCACAAGACGGAGCGGTTTTCCGTTTTCTTTCCGGTCGGTCACAATGGCTTTGGACTGTATCCATCGATAGGAGTTGTCCCTGGCCCGTATGCGATAGATGCTTTTGTAGATTTTTTGTTTGTTGGTGATAAAATCGGTCAGGTCCTGAAGGGCTTTGGGTTTGTCGTCCGGGTGCAGCATGGCCTCCCAGATGACACTTGATCCGGGGAATTCCCCGTTTTCATAGCCCAGCATTTCGTAATACCGGGGACTCAGATACCCCTGGTCGGTATCCAGGTCCCAGTCCCACAGGCCTTCTTCAGAGGCGGTGAGGGCATAGTCCAGATATTCTTTGCGCTTCCGGAGTTTTTCCACCTTGACCTTGTTTTCGTCGATATCCGACAGAAAGGTCACAACGGCGATGATGGCGCCCTGTTTGTCATATATGGGGGCCGTGGCATTGATCACCCATAGTTCCTTGCCCCCGGGCTGGCGGATTCGCATCTCCTGATTTTTTGCGGTTACACCCTCAAGGACCGCCTTGAAAGACGGTAGTTTTTCAAGAGAATAGAGTCTTTTGTCCGTATAGCGGCAGGCCCACCGGGTTTTGGGGTCCGCATAGAGATCCTCGCAACAGCGGCCGGCCATCTGGTGTTTGGCCACCCCTGTGATTCGCCCGGCTTCTGTATTGGAAAAGACAATTCTGCCACCGGGCATCTCTATTGCAATAATGCCTAAGGGCGCCTGCTCAAATGCTTCAAGAAAGGAAACCAGGGTCGCAACCGAAACAGTATTTTCCGGTTTTTGTGTGGATGGAAACGGTTTGTTCAGGTCCATGGGTAAATCCCATATCTGATAAAATTTAAATACCGCAGTTTAAAAAATGTGAAGATTTGAGGCAATAGTTTTTTAATTGCAATGGGAAAGTGCCATCACTGACGAACCGGTCAAACTGCAAAAAATGACGGTTGCTGTCATCCGCGGTTTAGACATCAACAGCGCTGTAAACACAATAGTTGAAATTATCCTGCAAACTTTTATCGACAAACGCATTGACGATGATATCGATATCACCCGGGGCCGCTTTGATGATAAGGAGCTCTTTTTCCTTGGCGTCGTCCCTGCAGATTTCAGTTTCGGCGGCTCCTTTTGCAAGGTTCGATAAAATATCATCGATAACGGAAAAATCCTCTTTTTCACCGGTAGCGGCGTGTCGTTCGAAAACCATGTAGCTGGATGCAGGATCAAAGCGTTGTTTTATTTCCGCATAGGTACGACGGCGGTGTTGAAAGTTTGAGTCCATGTTGTCCACGCAAGTTTAAGTTTTAGACTAAAACATGATATTACTAAAACATCAATTGTCTTTATAACCGTTCGCGGTTTTTCAACCGCGAACGATTACCGCTTTGTATTATAGTGCCAACAGTTCCTTGACCTTGACCACGCCGTCCTGGGCATCCTCGGCATAGGCGTCGGCACCGATCCGGGCAGCCCAGCGGCCTGTGACCGGGGCACCGCCCACCATGGTCTTGAACCGGTCCCGCAGGCCGGCTGATTTCAAGGCCTGCTCCAGGTTTTTCTGCTGGCCCATGGTGGTGGTCAAAAGGGCGCTGGTGCCGATGATATCCACATCTTCCTTTACCGCCTTTTCGATGATGGTGTCGATATCAATGTCCCGGCCCAGGTCATGGACGGTGAACCCGTTGGCCCGCATCAGGGACACCACAATGCATTTGCCGATATCGTGCACATCCCCTTTTACCGTGGCCAGCAGTACCGTTCCCTTTTTTTTCTGAACTGTGTTTTTGGGCAGGGCCGCATTGATCACATCGGTGACGGCCTTCATGGCATCGGCGGCCACCATCAGTTCCGGCAGAAACAGCCGGCCCCGGCCGAACAGGTCCCCCACCTCGTTGATACCGGGAATAAAGGCCTCGTTCATCAATTCCAGGGGATCATGGCCGTCGGCAATGACCCGGTTGGCAATTTCGATCACTTTTTCCTTGTTCTGGTCCACAAGCAGTTGCCTGGCCTGGGCAATAATCTCTTTATCGATCATGAAAATGGTCTCCTTTTTACAGTTTGAATATGAATTTTTGATACCCGATAGCCTGCATAGCCCCGAGCCTTCGGGGCCGGGCAGGCAATTTTGGTATGTTTGCTTAAAATGACACTTTCTGTTTGAACCGGTTCACACAATTGATATCGATGCCCAGAACCTCGGCGATGCGAAATTTGGCCTCGATGCCTTTGGCGCAGCCGGGCAGCGGGGTCATGGCGCCGATCTGAAGATCCTGGCGTACCTCGTTCATGATCACCGGATCGGTGAGCTCGGATACCCCCACCGTCAATTTGTCGGCCACATAGCGTTTAGCGTCTTCGATTTTCATGCCCAGGGTCATCTGCACACGGGCCACCAGATCTCCGGCCGCCCGCATTCCGCCCATTCCCGAGGCATGCGCATGGGTAATCGCCATGGCAAAGGGATCACCCACGCCCACCTACAACCCGTCCAGACGCACCAGTTCCACCATGGCTTTGGAGGATCTGGAGACAATGTCCACAGGCGGGTGGTCGTTCACCGTTACGGCCCCCACCCCCATGCCCATATTGGGATGGATGGGGATGGTGGCGGTTTCGCCGCAGGCCTTCATGAAGGTGATGGCCCGGGCCAGGTTCCAGGGGCTTGACTCGCTGGTGTTGGTGTTGACCACCGGACCGAACATGGTGACCCCGGCCTGTTCGGCCAGCTTGACCTGATCGTGGGCATAGAGCCCGGCCAGACGCACGCCTTTATATTCCAGTTGGCCGTGCATGCCCAGGATAAACTCCCCGGCCATGCCCAGTTCAATGCACATCTCCGGGTATTTTGCCCTGAGCTGTTCCGCGGCCATGAGGGATGCCAGGAAGTCGGCATCGCCGGCAGCACCCACTGAATCAAGGTTGATACCGTCGGCCCCGGATTCGTACATGGCACCGGCCACAAACACGATATCCTTCACCGCATCTACCACGGTGTTTTCCAAAGACTGTCTCGCCTCATCGATTTTGCCGCTGGGCAGCAGTTCGGCCGGGTTCGGAAACGGGCCGTCGGGCTGGCTGTAAAGTCCCAGGTTGGGCATGGCGCCGTAAAAAAGCGGTATGTGGGTGCTGAGCAGGGCCTGTTCCATGATGGGCTGTTCCATGGTGACGATGGACTTCAAGGGCTTGAAGCTGTAATCTACATGGCACAGCTCCATGGTGTCGGCGCCCATGAGTTTTTCATAGATCTGCAGGGCCTGAATCCGGTCCACATTGACCCCCACCCGCCGGATCTTGAGGGTGCCGGCATCATAGGTCATAATCACCTCTTTGCCCGGCTCGACACTCACAAACCGCTGGGGCATCTTGAAAATATCCAGCAGGTGGTTGAGGTCATCGTCGGTCAAAGGCGGGATTTCGCCGCGGTCGGCAGCATCTTCGGTGCCGGCCCGCAGGTCTTCCATGAGTTCGCTGTCGCTCATCTCAAGGGGTGTCCCGTCACCGTATCGGGTAAAAATTTTTCCCATTGTGTCCTCCTTTTTTGGGTGAATTGCTTTGGGGCAGCCCAAATAATTTCCAATGCAGACAACATCGGATTCGGGCACGCTGAACTATCATTTGCAGGGTAACGGTTCCTTATGGTTGACTTTATAGCCCAAGTTCCGCCTCGGCATCTGCAACAATTTTTCTGAGTTTTTCAGTCACGCCCTCGGGAAGAGGGGTGGGCTTGTGGGTTTTCAGGATAGTGATCGCTTCGGCCAGAGCTCGTTGATGCAGGTCTGTCTTGCCTGCGGCTTCCCATCTCTGACGAACCACCCGGTCGATCAGTTTGGGCTGGGACTGGGTTCGCATATACTTGTAGGTGTTTTCATGACTGAGAAAATCACTGAAGGGACCGACCTCCTTGGTAACGTCCACCGACAGGGTTTCGTCAGTAACGGCGATGCCGCCCACCGCAAATTTGATCATTCGGGCAAATTCATTGTCCATCACCAGTTGCCCGAAATCAAAGGTCATGCCGCTTTCGATCATCCCAAGGCCGTAAATCAGGTTGGCACCTGCCAACGCTGCCATCAGGCCTGTAAGGGTTTTTTCATGACCGATCTGGGCATCACATGTTTTGCTGTCGCCCTATCCGCCTGCGACAAACGATGGCAGGCCGTAGTACCGCGCCAGACGGGCCACCGCCGCATTGATCATGGCACACTCGGGAGATCCCACTGAAGCGGAGCCGAATCTCAGATCCAATGCGGTGGTGGAGCTGCCATAGATGATTTTGGCCCCTTTGCGGGTGATCTGGTTCAGGGTAACCGCGGCCAGTAATTCCGCGTTGTGTTCGACAAGGGTGCCGGCCAGGTTGACCGGTGAAGACCCGCCGGCCATGGCCATGGAGATCACATTCACCGGTACGTTCAGACGGGCGGTCTCCATGAGAATTTCACAGGTGTCCTGAACCAGTTTCAGCGGGCTCACCGGGCAGGTATGAAAAGTGACCAGGGGCCTTTTCACCAGGTTGTCCATGCCGCCAACAATTTCTGCTGCCATTTCAACAATCTTTCGGGTGCAGAATCCACTGAAGGGACCCACCATACAGTGCTTGGTGGTGTTGGCAAAAAATGCCTCGGCATTATGCAGCGGGGCCACGTCCTGGGGCACCTCATGGGCACCCACGGCCCGGTTGTAGACATCCACATCATCTAAAAAATCAACGACTTTGGCCGTGTCCGCCACATCCTGTTTGGTGGGTTCCCGAAGCTCGCCGGTGAACGGGTCGACCACCTGAACGCCTTCACCAAAATTGGTGAAGCCCACCCGGTTGTTTTCCACGACAAAATCGTTTTTCGGGTCCCGCCCGGCCAGAATGATCCGGGCCGGTGCCGATCGGAGGCAGTCTTCCACCAGATACGAGGGCAGCCGGGCGATCTTTTTTTCTCCATCGATTTTGGCACCCGCCGCTTCAAAAGCGGCCAGTGCCTCGGGGTCTTCCACAAAAACGCCGGTCTCATCCAGAATTTCCAGGGTGGCCAGGTGAATCTCATACAGCTCATCCTCGGAAAAGGTGTTGAGACTGAATCCACCGCTTTGGGGTTTTCCAGCATGTAAGTTTCGTCTCAAAATAAAATCCTCCTTTATAAATAAAAGATTGTCTTAGGCCGTGTGACGGGATCAGGCCTTTGGCAGCTGTAGAGGCCTGATCTATACTATAATTAGCAAGGTGTGTGCCAATTGGCAGTTTAATGTTTTTTGATTAAAAATTAGCAGGTTATGTCGATCGGGGGATGTGCTTCAGTCGGTTCGGCTGTGAATCTGAATTGAAAACGACTCAATGTCAGATAAAGTTTCTATAAAATTAGGTAGTTAAAAAAGAGTCTAATTCGGTTCAAATCTATTCAGTAAAAATAGCCTTAAATATCGAATATATAGATGTTGTTTGAATCGTAATGGGTTCAATTAACTGCGGCCGTATCTGCGAACCGTTATTTTACCATATCGAGAAATCTGAAATAGTTGTGGGCAATGGGCAAGAACCACGGTTTTCCACGGTATAGCGGAATGGGGATGGATTTTTTCTCCGCAAATACAGTGTTTATAGCTTTCCCAAGTATCATATCCGCCAATTTAAACCCGAAGTATGTTGCCATGGCAACGCCATGACCGCAGTAGCCCATTGCATAGGCGATACCGTTGTGTTCTCCTATTATCGGAAACCGGTCGACGGTAAAACAGACCTTTCCGAACCAGCAGTAATCGATGGTGAATTTTTCCAGCTGCGGGAAAACCCTAAGCATATCCCGGCGCATATCCCCTGCCTTTGCAATGGTCGATTTCCCTGGCTGCTTGGGGCGGCCGCCAAAAAGCATCCGCCTGCCGTCCGGTGTGAGACGGAAATAAAACAGGAATTTTTTTGTGTCAAAAATCATCCGGTTCTGGGGTACAAGCGGCCTGGCAACCTCGGGAGGCAGTTCTTGTGTGGCGATCATAAAGCTTTCCACCGGCACCACACGGCGCATCTGCCATGGCGTCAGGTTCGTCGTATAGCCGTTTGTGGCGACAACGATATGTTTTGCCAGAATCGGTCCCCGGGTGGTATAGATTTTCTTTTTATCTTTGAGATACTCTATCTTCTGTGCTTCGACATATTCATGCAGATCCACTCCGGCAGCATCGGCCATGCGAATCAGACCGGCGATATATTTCGCCGGATGCAGCCCGGCACTCATCGGTTCGACCAGACCCCCATGGTAAAAATTCGACCCAATTTCATCATGCATTTTTTCAGGGGGGATCAGGTGAGTCGTGTGGTTCAGAAACCGGGCAAGAAATTCCTGCTCTTTTTTTAAACCGTCATAATGGCCCGGCTTGAAAGCAGCTTCCAGAAAACCGGTTCTCCTGAAGTGGCAATCGATCTCCCCTTTTTTTACCAGTCGTTCCACGCAATTGATAGACTCAAGGGATTCCTGAAAAAAACGAACCATCTTTTCCTGGCCGAAACGCTTCATCACCTTGTATAAGCTGACACTCAATCCGGTAAGCGCCATGCCACCGTTTTTTGCACTGGCCTCTGACCCGATCCTGCCTTTTTCTATCAGCGTCACACCCATGCCCGCTTTTTTCAATTGCAACGCGGTAACAACACCGGTATAACCGCTGCCCACAACCAGCACATCGGTTTTCAGCGGCAGTTCTTTATTCGCATAGTTTTTTGTTACGGGATGGGGATCCATCCAGTAAGTCGCTTCTTTAATAGACGAAAATTGAGACATCATCGTTCCTCATATGCTTCAGTATCTGATTAATGGACAGGCGCTATTTAAGGGTTCGGTGACCGGTGAAAATCGCATCTGTCAACAGTTTGCCGGTGAGTTTTAATTTCCCCAGGGGGCCTTTTTTGTGGGTCATGATGATGTCATGGAGTGCTTCTCGGGTTTTCGGTGGCCTGGTTTCCTGTGTTTTCTTGAAAAGGGAGATGGCTTTTTCAGGGCAGGTACTCACGCAGACGCCGCACCCCAGACATCGCTCAGGGTTTACAATGGCCGGCTGTTTTCTGGCAGAAACGCCCACCGCTTCCACCGGGCAGCGCCTGGCACAGATCCCACATCCGGTGCAGGCCGCAGGGTCCACCCGGGCCTGAAAATTGGAAGCCCAGTAATCCAGGGGTTTGGGAAGGCTCTTGTGAATGTTCAGCATGCCGCAGCAGCACCCGCAGCAGGAGCAGATAAATTCGATTTTTTCCGAGTTGGAGGGCTGGAGAACCAGCCCCTGTTTTTGATTTTCTTCGATGATGGCCATGGCTTCGGCCCGGGGGATTTCCCGGCCAAAACCGCTGTGCAGCACCGATTGGGCCATGGTGCCCATGGCCAGACAGGTTTCTTTGCGGTCGGTCACCTTGCACGGGTCTCCTGTCAGGGCTTTTTTTTTGCGGCAGATGCATTCTAAAATGACAAAGGGGGATGCGGCCTCGTCCAGAAGTGCGGTAACCTCGTCATAGGTCCTTACCTGATGCTCGACGCGAAGGCTCCGGGCCACCGGGATGGTCCGCATCTGGGGAAGCCCGGTGCTTAAAAATTCGATGCCGAATTTTAGATCATTGGTATACTCCCTGAAATCTTTGATGAATTCGGGGGTGAGTCGTTCAAGCTGCATTTCGTACATTCCCACCACCAGTGGTGAGTTGCAGTACTGTCGCCGGCCATTTTTCAGCCTGGATTCAATGCCTCCCTTTTTGAGGATGCGATCAAGATGTTTTTCCAGTTCTTCGGGGGCGTCGACCATATGGGCCGCCCGGTTAAGCACGGTTTCGAGGGATTCAAATCTGTAAGTCAGGCAGGTGGCAAGCTGTGCCTCAAGGGGGGTAAAAATGTGTTTGAGTATCCTGATTTCGGCACCGGACCGCGTGGCGGGAAATCCCACCGCCTGACGGTCCAGGTGCTGTTGCAGCCGCACATAAATCAAGTCGTTTGTTGTATGCAGTCTCTTGTTTTTAAACAATCGCATGCTTCCTTACCTGGCAAAGCCAGAACCAGATTGAATCGTGAACAGTGAAAATTTGTGGTATCGCTTCAGGCTTCACCTGCGGCTACGCCCGATAAATCGCTTTTCCTATTTTATTTAAATAACCAGGATTTATTGTAGTTTGCGTCACCTGCCCGCCCTGTGAAGAGGAGTTGGACTTTTTACGAGACCATCATTTTTTGTTACTATCAGGCGAGGGGATAGCCGGCATTGGTCCAGGCCTTGAGCCCGCCGGCGATGCTGTGGACGTGGTCAAACCCCTGCCCGGATAAAAAGCTCGCCGCAATGTTGCCCCGGTAGCCCACAGCGCAGGTCACGACGATCTCCTCATTTTTGGGGATATCCGGCGGTGATTTGAGCAGCTCATTGATGGGCAGGTGCATCGAGCCGGGGATGCTGCCGGTTGACCGCTCAGCCACCGTCCTCACGTCGATGACATGGCGGGTCCTGCCCGTATCGAGTTTTTCTTTGAGCCGGGCCGGGGAGATCTGCCAGAGCTGGGCAATGGGATAGCCCGATTCCTGCCATGCGGCAATGCCGCCGTGAAGGTAACCGTAAATCTCATCATAACCGATGCGTTGGAGTTGGAGGCACATCTGGTCATAGGCTTTTTCGCTGGGCACCACCAGAACCAAACGGGCTGATGGCTCGATGACCATGCCGGTCCAGTTGGCGGTCTGGTTGGCCAGTCCGATGTTGATGGCACCGGGAATATGGACCCCGCCAAAGGAAGCCGTATCCCGGGCGTCGAGTATCGTGGCCCCGCTATCCACGAGATCCTTGAACTGGGCAGGAGAAAAATCCCGTTTGATGGGACAGCGCTCCAGCAGGGGAGCCCCTTTTTTGTTGGTTTCGATGATGTGGGTGAAGCTCTTGGGCCGATCCGGAAAGGTCTGGGTCATTTCACTGATAAAATCAGATTCGGAGAGATTGAGCACCGGGTTATGGCGCCACTCAAACCCTATGGTGGAGCTCGGTTTGGCACTCATCCCTTTGCCGCACAGAGACCCCTGGCCATGGGCCGGAAATACCTCCAGGCTTTCGGGCATGGTGCCCAGGGTGTCGTGGAGGGAGTGGTACAGGTTTTGAGCCTGTTCCATGATCAGCTCTTTTCCCGCAAGGTCGGGGCGCCCGATGTCGCCCACAAAGAGACAGTCGCCGGTGAGGGCCACCCAGGGATCGTCACCCCGACTCTTGTCGGTCACGAGGATGGACAGGGAGTGGGGGGTGTGGCCGGGCGTCTCGGTGATTTCAAGCCGGGCGTTGCCCAGTTCGATGGTATCCCCCTTGGAAACCGGGGTGAAATCAAAGGTGACCGGGCTGTGTTTGTGCATGCAGATCTGGGCTCCGGTGCGGGATTTGAGTTCCATGTTTCCGGAAACATGATCGGCGTGGACGTGGGTCTCAAAGATGTGGGTAATCTTCATCCCGTTGGCCCGGGCCTTGTCAATGTAATCCTGGACATCTCGCTTGGGATCCACGACACAGGCCACCCGGGCAGCCGGGCAGCCGATGAGATAGGACATGCACCCCATCCCATCAACGATAAATTGTTGGAAATACATACAGGCCTCCTTATTGTTTTCCAGGAGGCATAACGTGGCAGTGATCTTCCTGTCAAGGGGAAAGCGCCCATGGCATAACTATACATAATTTCAATGATATTATATATAATCCCTTCAGATTACCCAGACAGAAAATTTTTTGTCGCTTTGAATGATTTTGGTGCACACCCGGCCCATGAAAAATTCGTGCACCCGTGAAAGTCCTTTTCTTCCAATGACAATGGTGCCATAGCCGCCGTCCTGTGCTTCCTGGATAATAGTACCGGCCCGACTGTAAACACCGGTTGTGATTTTTTCAGATATTTTATTTTCATCAAAACCCGCTTTTTTCAGTTTTTCTTTTGCATCACTGAATGTTTCCATCATTTCAGTATAGGCCAGATCCACAATTTCCGGTGATATCAAAAAATCCGGATTTTCCGGTGCCAGGCTACCAAATCCCCTGATCACATGGATCAGGCCCACCGTATAGCCGAATCCCCCTATGTTCTGTGCAACAAAATCAACGGCTCGGTTTGCGGAGGGTGACCCATCAAAGGCAATGAGCAGTTTTTTCTTAGTGGGGTGCGGACCGGCAATTATTAAAGGGCAGACCGTTAATTTTGAAAAAAGTTTATTGGCGATACTGCCCACGGCGATGCCTTTCAACGCCCCTGATCCTCTACGCCTTAAAACCACTGCCGTATACGCCCCGTCGCTGGCTTCTTTTAAAATATCCCGGGCAATGCCGGTTTGGCTGTTTTGAATTTTGATGGTCACTGCGTCTTCCGGAAAACCGGCATCCACCAGTGTCTGCCGGACATTTTGAGTGAAATTGTCAATATCTTTTTTCCGCTGGCTTTCCCAGGCCATCATTTGCCTGAGGGTGTGTGCATTGTGCGGGGTCCTTTCCAGATCCCGGAAACCTTCGGAAACACCGCTGAAAACATGGAACACCACCAGTTTAAAGTTTCTAAGGGGTAACATTTGTCCCATATACTGCAACGTCTGGATGGAACGCTCCGAGCCGTCGACCAATACGAGTAATTTTTTTTGATCGTTCATTTTGTCCTCCAGGATGCCTAAAAGGGTTAATGTTCAATAAGGCGAATCGGCCTTGTTCAACCGTTTCACCGTTTAATTGGGCGTCTGGTTGGGAAGATGTCTTTTTTGATATTTATTCAGGCGGTTGCCGGCAGAATCGGTGAAGGGCAGAACAAAAAGAATCGAACCGGTGGCCTGAGGATCGGGTAGACTGATTTTGACGGGCAAGTGGCCATTGGTAAGGGTAATGGGCGCAGAGCAAGTGTGCCGGATTGATTTCTGGCACACACAATACTGTCAGCATTTAAGACAAGTTACCGCAACCACAGTTTTTTTGTCATGGTTAAATCGAGCGATGGCAACGGTTCAATGGTGCCTAACGCATAGTTTGTTTTTTGGGGGTGACCGGGTTCAGGGGTTCGAGGATTAAAAAATATCAAACAGAACCGGCTTTTGCGGCCCTGGACGTCTCGAACCCCTGACCCTGAAACCATCAATTCTAATTGGCAGCCGCTTATTTGATGCCTTCGGCAATTTCCCGGATGTCCTCCAGATAACTGGTGCTTAGATTTTCAAACATGGAAATACATTTTTTCAAAAGATCATCTTTTTCACTGTCACTGGGTTCACGTTTATTGACGATGCAGAAGCTGGTCTTGTTCGCGTAATACGATGACAGAAGATTTGATGCGATGTTCATCATGCTAAGTTGCTTTTCTTCCATTGGAGCCTCCTTATGGTGATAGATTCGAGCAAATGCCCAACTACTGGAATCTTAAAAAGCAACAACCATACCAGATTCAAGTTGATTTTTAGATCTGGTTTAACATTCCGGTAATATAATAAAAGACCGGATTGCCCCATACCCCGGAGGTCAAGGCCGCCAAAGAAAGTTGTCAGTAATTTTTACAGGTTGTCAAAAGGGGGCTGGGAGCAAGTGCCCAATTTTTTTTAGCCACGGTTTTACACGGATAACAGCAAGTACTTTCAGTTACCACAGGTTTAAACCAAAATCTTTATCCGTGTGTATATGTGAGGATCTGTGGCTAATTTTTTAAATCAATACCGATTTTGCGGCCCTTACCATGGCGCGCATGTTTTCCGGAGGGACATTTGCGCTGAGACCGCATCCGCCGCTGACCAGCAAATGGCCCTGCCTGCCGGCCTTTGCAATCACTTCCAAGGTGGCCGCTTCAACCGCTTCCGGCTGGCCGATGGCCAGAAGCGATGTGTTGACATTTCCCATCAGGCAGTATGACGGCCCTAGAATTTTTCTGGCCTTTTCAAAATCCACCGCTTCATCAAGGCTCAGGCAGTCAACACCGGTGTCCGCCATGCTTTCCAGCCGGTCCCCGGTGTCCCCGCAAATGTGCAGTATGGTCTTGACACCGCTTCTCTTGATGAGACCCACCAGCCGCTGCAAATAGGGAAGGCCCCAGTCTTCCCACTGTTTTTTGGAAATGGCACTGCCCGACGAGGTGGGATCGGACATGAAAATGATATCGGCACCGGCGCTGATGACGGCCACCGCATAGACAACAAGGCTGTTGAGGGCAAGCTCACACAACTGCCTTAAATGATCTTTATGCCTGTGCATATCCCGCATGATATTCTCAGTGCCCCTGAGCATGGCCGCATGCCGGAAGGGGGCCTGAACATATCCGATGACCGGAATTTCGTTTTGAAACCGTTTTTTCAGGCGCCGGGTCTGTTCCAGGTAGGTTGACAGTCGTTTGTTTGTATAGGGATCGAAAAGTTTTAACCGGGGCAGGTCTGTTTCGTAATCCTTTATAAAATAATCTTCCACATAGGGTTTGGCACCTCTGGACACATTTAAAATTGATCCCATGGCCTCGGATTCTGAATGGCGGGACCCAATATCCCAGACCACGTCATAACCGAATTGGCTGGCACAAAAGCTTTGGGAATAGACATGTTTTTCCACACTCTCCAGTTCATCGATGAATTCGATACCGGCCTGAATGCTGCACCAGTCACTCACAATGGGCACCACCGGATTGGTGTCCGGCTTTTTTCCATCCAGTACCCGCATTACCCGTTCATAAGAAGTTAACATTTTTATACCTTTCAAGCGGTTTTGATATTTCCGTGCAACCTTTTTCGATCAATGTGTTGGTATGTATATACACCGCCTCCCATGGCAAGTCCGATGGCGACATAGATAAAATTACCGGTAAAACAGAGCAATGAGGCGACAATTAAAACAATCCTTGTGGGCATGCCGAGATCTTCGAGGAGGTATCCCATTGTGCCGGCGGCAATCATGTAAACACCGGCGGTGGCAGCTGCCACAGACCAGATGATGCCGGAGGTGGGACCCAGCATCAGCAGTGATGTATTTAAAATGAACATGAACGGCAGGATATATTTTACAATGGCGAGCCGGATTGCCACCCATGCGGTTTTCAGCCAGTCGGCATTTGCGATGCCGGCGGCCACATACACCCCGGGACAAACCGGTGGGGTCAGCACCGATAAGATGGCAAAATACAGGACAAACATGTGTGCGGCAATGGGTTCGAATCCCATATGGACGAGGGAGGGGGCCACCACCGTGGCACTTAACAGATAGGCTGCCGGCGTCGGGACCCCCATGCCCATCATCAGTGCGACGATGGCCGCCAGAATCAGTGCGAAATAGGTATGGGTGCCGCTGAGACTAAAGATGACTTCTGAGACATTTACACCAATACCCGTCAGGGTGATAAGGGACACGATGATATTGGCACAGACCAGGAGGGGCACCACTTTGATCAGTGATCGGCCGGCCACATCCATGCCGGCAACCAGTTTGAATGCCCTGTTTTTTATTTCAGATGCGTTAAAGGTTGAAAAAATGTACAAAACGGAGAGGGTCACAATGGCCCAGAAGACAGATGCTTCCGGTGTCAGTCCCCTGAGCATCAATCCGATGAGCAGCAGGACCGGTATCAATAAGGGGATGGACCGGGACGGCATCAATATCTCCCCAAGGGGTTTGATTTGATCTTCGGGAAGCGGCTTGAGTTTGCGCCGGGCACTTTCAAAATGGATGGCAAAAAATACGGAAGCGAAAAACAGATAGGCGGGTATGATGGCACATATGGCGACTTTGATGTAGGTCATTTCAAGCAATTCCGCCATCAAAAAGGCGGCGGACCCCATAATGGGCGGGGTGATCTGTCCGCCCGCAGATGCCGTGGCTTCAACACCTGCCGCAAATTCCTTTCCGTATTTCAGCCGTTTCATCAGGGGAATGGTAAAATTTCCCGTTGTGGCCGTGTTGGCCACGGCGGAACCGGACAGCATGCCAAAAAAGGCACTGGCGATTAATGAGGCTTTGGCAGCACCCCCTAAAAATCTGCCGGTAAACCGGGTGGCAAAATCCATAAAGGTGTCACCGGCACCCGTGGAAAGAAGGAACCCCCCGAATATAATAAATATGGCAACGATGGTGGATGAAACCCCCGTTACAAATCCCCAAAGGCCTTTATCACTTAAATACATGACCTGGATGATGTGCTTCATGCTGAAACCGCGATGGCCCCAGTAGGACAGGTAATCACCCACCAGGGGGATGTCCGGAATGTATTGGCCATAAAGGGCATACAGAAAAAAGCACAGGGTAATAATTGGAAAAACGATGCCGATGGTTCTTCGTCCGGTCTCCAATGTCAGAAGAATCAACAGGGTGCCGAGAAAAAGCTGGAGGCTTGTGGATTCTGCGGCATGCTCCATTATCCAGTTATAGTTGAAAAAAATATAACCGCACGCCGTAACGGTTATGGCAATAAAGAGCATATCCATTCCCAGAAACAGCGATGCCCATGTCTCCCCGATTTTTTTCTGGGTGGGTCTCATCAGGCAAAACGCCAGGATCATGGCAAAGCCGACATGTATCGCCCGTTGTTTTAAATTGGGAAGCGGTCCGGCAAAACCGGTATAAATATGAAATGAAACAAAGCTCACCGCCACGGCACTTAAAAGCAGCTTCCATATTCCTTCAGGCGTTCTCTGGCCTGATATATCCAGTGGCTTTTTGGGAATACTTTTAGGCGGTGTATCCGGAATTTTTACAGACGACATAATATACTCCATTTAATCAATCATGAAAACAGTGGTCTTCGGGTAAGGCCAGGGTATCGCTGTTCAGATGACGAAGTGCACAATTAGAATTATTTTTACCATGAAGGGCATGAAGAAAATCAATATGTTATTATAATTTACCCTTCAAGTTCTTCAATAACTTCATGGTAAAAAATAGATGTTGTTTGTATTAAGGGCTCGCGCAAAAATAACTTTCCATTTTAAGCACCGCCGCATTCCGCCTGACTGCGTTGCAAAAGCTCGGAATATACCTGATATTCCTGCGCTTTTGCGCCTTGCCAGGCAGACGCCGCAGTTCTTAAAATTGCGAACTAATTGTTGCGCGAACCCTAAGTTAATGGCATTGAACCGCCGACAGCAACGGCTAATAGCCAATAGCTATAGGGCCTCCGGTGGTATGGCTATCGGGGGTATGTTTTTAGCTCCGAGATCACGATATGCCCTCAAAGCCCCTTTGTGAAGCGGGATAAGCGTCAGATCTGCCGGGTCCTGGACCATATCGATGTCTTTGATGGCCGGCCATGCCGCCGCCTGGTATTCTTTTCCTTTTATGATGCCGTTGACCAGTTTATACGCCAGGTCTTCGGGGATGCGCTTGCTGCACATGACGCCGATGGGGCGTCCCCACATGGAGTATTCTCCCTGGCTCGGTACCGCCTTTATGCCCCCTGCCGGAATTGTGATGAATGACATATAGGGTACGGCGGCTGAAATTTTATCCATATGCTGCCGGGTCAGCGGAATTAATCTCAATTTGGTAAGGGTCATGATATCCAGGGTGGAGGCATCGAGCTGGGTGCCGACACCGGTCTTGACATAACCGACGATGCGGTTGTCTTTTATGGCTTTAACCGCATCGGAGGTGGCCCCGACATGGTAAATCGGTTTTATACCCAGGATGTCAAACATCTGTTTTGTGGTGGCTTCCGACGCAGATCCCCTGATGCCGGCATTGAATTTTTTGCCGTTAAGGTCCTCAAGCTTTGTTACCCCGCTATCTTCTCTGACCACAATAAAATCGATGCCGACGGCGTAGAGCCAAAGCAGCCGGAGGTCTTCCATGGGCGCATCCTTCCACCTGGACAATCCTTCTCTGGCTTCATACATGACCTTCATGGACCCGATGGCAATATCAATTTCGCCGGCCCGAATCCGTTTGATATTATCGACACTGGCCCCTGTTTCAACAACATTGGCCTTCACCCCCGGAACATATTTGTTGATTGCTTTTGTCGCGCCGACCACATAGGCATAGTGGCTGGAGGTGGCGGCACTGGCGCCAAAGAACAGATATTGTTTCTTGGCTTCGGATTTGCCCGGAAAAGCCAATGCCAATGTCAATACGGCCACAAAGAGTAGACAGAATTCTATGATTTTTTTCATGGTTTTTTCCCCTTAAAGGTGGTCTCTGTTACCAGAGACGGTTTTAAAAAAAATGGTTCCTCGCTATTTCACGTGGGTGCCCCGGGATGCTTTCATTCTGATGCTCAAAAAACTCGGCGCTAAGTGTTCGTAACGCCGGACAGGACCTTGGCGTAAAATATCCTATTGATATTTTGTGTAAAATTAAAGCCATAGGGACTATTTGATGGCTGTCCGGCCTAACGATCGCTAAGCCCCTCAAACAGTTTCGAGTATCAGAATGAAAGCATCCCAGAGCTGTAGCCGGTCAAATTTACCCATATGAAACAAAAAGGAGTTAAAAAAATACTATCGCAACGATTCTTTTACTTCCACGTTCAGTCTTTTAGGTTCGATCTTTCGCCAGGTGTTCACTGCAAAGGTATAGCTTTGCCCTGCGGGGACGATGTCGGGCTGGCCTTTTTTGCCCGATGCCGTAAATTGACTGACCTGGTCATCGGCCTGGAGTTCCAGATAAAAGGGCATGTCTTTGCCCGAGACATTTTTAATGGTGACGTACACAAAATAATTTCCTTTTTGATCCGGCTTGGATTCAACCTTTTCGATACAGGCACTGCTGACGCTTTTCTTGTGTATTCCACTGGTCAGCCCTGCACAGGACATCGCCAGAAAACATACCATGATAGACAATAAAATCGTTTTTTTCATAGTTCCTCCTTGTCGGTTTGCTAAATGAATCTGGTTTGCCTTCTATTCAACAGCAGCCTGCTGTTATTGGTTCAAGAAAATTACAGGATCAGTAATTCCCGGGGAAAACGGGTCATCATTTCATGCCCGGTTTCCGTCACAAGCACCATGTCACCAATGGCCGCAGTGGCCTGGCCGGGTAAAAAAATGTTCGGGTGTAGTTCAAAAAGCATTCCCGGCTCGATTTGAATCAATGATCCTTTTTCCGTCCCCTGGAAATTGGCGCCCTTGGTCATGGCAGACGGCGTGGGAAAAACCGATGACAAAAGGGGATCCGAATAGTCAAGCCCCAGGCTGTGGCCGGTCTTCAACCAGTACCAGTCCAGTTCTCGGGCGCCGGGATAGTAGTGGCTAAGGACTTTTTCCGATGCTTTCCAGACGTTTTCCAGAAGGGTTCCCGGGGACACCTGTTCCAATGCGGCAGCCTGCATTTCATGGACGATATCATGGACTTTTTGCTGGGGCTGATTGGGTTTTCCCAAGACGCCGGTTCTGATGGCATGGCCCCAATGTCCATCCATTAATACAAAAAGCGACAGCAGCACCTGATCGCCGTCTGCGGGAATCCGGATGCATTCTCTTTTGGCATACCGGGGGCGGTCCGCGACAGGGCCGATGGTCATAAAACTGGACGCATATTCGGCACCTTCAATTTTGGCTGCATGTTCCAGATCGGCCTGGATCTGGAATACGGGTTTACCGGACCAGACCTCACGTTTGAAGACCTCAAACAGGTTGTCGCACAGGGCCGCGGAACGGCGGTGGAAGCCGATGGCATGGCTGTCCTTGACGGTTCTCAATTCATCAACGATGGAATCTGCCGCTACCAGCTCTATGCGTGGAAGGCCTTGTCTGAGTGTGTCGTACAGCCCTACCGGGGTTTCACTTTTTCCGAGATAACCCACTTTGTCACCGTCTGCGAGCATGGGGTTCAAAACAGAGACAATCTCTTTTCCAAAGCCTGACTGCGGCACACTGCGAATGTCGTCAAACCACATGATCTCTCGGGCAAATAGCTGGGGGGATCGGCCGGGAACCAATAGCACAGGGGCCTGATTCGGCCGCAGGATGAGAACGGCGGCCTGATTCCGGGCATCCCAGTCACAGAGAAACCGCATGCTGCCGTGGGTCTGGCCGGCAAAGCCCAGGGCGCTGCCCGTTGCATAGACGACCATGGCGCTCAGTTTTTTTGTTTTCGCTTTTTTTTCAACCTGTTTGATACGATTTTTGAATATTGAAACGGGTATTTCCATTGTGTGTCCTTGATCGTTTATAACGGGGTTTTTGAGGCACTTTTAAGTCGCTTGGTGATATGATGCCGTGATATTTTCTTGGCATTTTCGTAGGCCCCTTTTTTCAGGGCATCCAGGATCTCCCGATGTTCTTTGCTGTCGATTTCCAGGCTGCCGGGCAAACGTAGGCTCCGGAATTGATACCGGGCAAGATTCAGGGAAATGGATCGATTAAAGTGAACGAGCCGCGAGTTGCCGGCGGCCTGGATCAGTTGCCGGTGAAAGGTGACAAATGCTTTATAAAACATCAAATATTGCTCCGGGTCATCGCTGGCCGGAATGGATAAATCAGATGCCTGCGCTACAGCCGCCTCCAGTTGAGGCAGATGTCTGATTTTTTGTCGCTTTAACAGTTCAATGGCGTGACATTCGATCATTTCCCGGGCCTGACAGACTTCCTGCAGATCGTCATCGGACAGTTCGGTCACAAACGCCCCCTTATTGGGAATACTGTAGACCAGTTGTTCACTTTCCAGAACCCGGTAGGCTTCACGAATGGGATGCCGGCTGATGTCCAGGCGTGTGGCCAGCTCATTTTCATTGAGCTTCTGGCCCGGCGCCAGTTCGCCTGTGATGATCCGGTTTCGGATATATTCTAAAACACGAATGGTCAGATTTTGAACTTCCATGGCAAACGCCTGAACGGTCAGGGCCGGTGTTACAAGAAATTGTACATTGTGCACAATTTCTGGTGGTAAATTCTTTTACGCCAGGTGATATCACCCGCGCAATTTTAGGCAAAAGAGTATCAGCTCATATGGAGATGTTTATAGTTAAAAGAATTCTCTTGTCAAGTAAAAAAAGAACTATCCCATTTGATCTGGGGGGCGTTGTTAAGACCCGATTATTTTGTCGTGGGCTGAATTGCGGTTGGCAAGTGGGCGCGTACCTGATATACACAGCGATTCTTGCGGGGAATACCCGTTTCAATCTTATCGCCAACCGTAGCAAGGAAGCATTGTAAAGGTCATGCAGAAGGTGCCGCAGCACATATCCGCCCGCAGCCAGGCGGCGGTCGGTCAGCAGCCCATGACATCCGGTGTTTATCTGTGGGTGTTGCTGATCATGACCATCTGGGCCAGCAACACGGTGGTGGTTAAAATCGCTGTGCGGGATCTGCCGCCGCTCTGGGCCGCTTTTCTGCGTTTCGGTCTGGCCTTGCCCTTTATGGCTTTTTTTATCCACCGGCGGGGCCGTGGATTACGTCTGGTCGGCCGGCAGTGGCTCCAGGTGGGCGTGCTCGCGTTGCTTTTCGGTATCCAGATTTTCTTTTTGAATTGGGGCTCCCGGTTTACCACCGGCGGGCGGGTGTCGCTGATCATTTACAGCTACCCACTGTTGATCCCCCTGGTGGCACCGTTGTTTTTAAAAGATGAGCCCCTCAAAGCCAAAATGTTGCTTGGGTGCACCATCGCCTTTTGCGGACTGCTCACAGCACTCCGATTCGATCTGGGGGCCGGGGTTGAAAACACACTCAAGGGCGATTTGATCGAACTGTCCAGTTGTTTCGTGCTGGCCGTCACCACCGTTTATAACAAACGCCTGACCCAATCCATCGACAAATGGAAGGTTCTCTTCTGGGAGATGCTTTTGGCCGTGGGATTGTTTTTCATCGGAGCACTGATTTTTGAGGAGATGCATCTGTCCGCGGTGAAGCCCGACGCCTGGACGGCGATTCTTTACCAGGCCCTGGGGATCAGCGTGTTCTGTTTTTTGTCCTGGCAATTTCTGCTTGCCCGTCACAATTCGGCCCAGGTGTCGGTTTTCTTTTTTGCAGCGCCGCTGCTCGGCATCCTGCTGAGCGTCCCCTTGCTGGGGGAGCAACTGGAACCGGGCCTGCTGGCCGGCGCTCTGCTGGTGGGCGCAGGGGTCTATATCGTCAACAAGCCGTAAGGGTTTTTTTAGCCACGGATTTACACGGATAACAGCAAGGACTTTCAGTTACCACAGCTTTAAAACCAAAAATTAATATCTGTGAGTATCTGCGTAAATTTGTGACTATTTTTTTTGGGACACGGATGAACGCGGATTTTCACGGATAACAGCAACTACAGATCTCTTTCTACGATGAAAATTGTATAATTCTCGCTCCCATGCGTTTGCATGATAATGCAGAGGTGATTAACGATAACGATTGAATCGACGTGCCCAAAAATTTAAGCTGAAGAAAATTATTGTACGAGGTCTGATCTGCGTGTATCCGTGAAGATCCGTGTCCAATTCTTTTAGCCACGGATTTGCACAGATTGACACGGATAACAGCAAGGACTTTCAGTTACCACAGCTTTAAAAACAAAAATCTTTATCTGCGTGCATCTGTGAGGATCTGTGGCCAATTTTTTTTGCTGTGGATGGCCGAAGGCATCAGGCATAATGGGCCTGGAGGGTCTCCACCAGTGCCGTGAGCGTCTGGTTGACCGGAACCGGGATGCCGACGTTGTTTGCCTCTGACACCACGGCACCATTGATGGCACTGATTTCGGTGAGTCGCTGGTGATCCACATCCTGGCCCATGGAAGATCGGTTGCCACCGGTGGCCTTGGCGATGTTAAACACATGTTCGACAATGTCTTCCCGGAGGGAAATGTTCAGGGCCACGGCCACGGCGGCGGCTTCTTCCACAGCAGCGCGGCACAGGTTGCGGGTAACGTCAAGGTCAAGAATTTGACCATTTTGAATATGGGTCAGGGCCGTGATGGCATTGATGCCCACGTTGACCAGCAGTTTTTCCCAGATGATCTTTCGGATATCCGATCTGGCCTCAATTTCGATGCCGGCCATGGTAAACAGGTCAACGATTGTTTTAATCCGGGTATCGTCCGTGCTGTCCCACATGCCGATGGTCGTGGCGCCCCGGCCGGCATGGCGGATATGACCCGGCCCCAGCAACGTGGCCCCATGGGCCGTGGTGCCGGCAATGATGCTTGCCGGGTCCATCGCGCCGGCTAGGGTGTCGGCGTTGCCCATGCCGTTTTGGAGGGTCAGCACCAGGGTCTTTTCATGGGCCAGGGTTGCGGCGGTCTCAGCGGCAGCGAGGGTCTGGGTGGCTTTGACGAAAATTAGAATCAGGTCGGCGGTGCCGATGTCGGCGGGGTCTGTGGTGGCCCGCACCGGCAGGGTCCGGGTCTCTCCCTGCCACTCAATCCGAAGCCCCTTTGTATTGATGGCCTGCACATGTTCTGCCCACACATCCACCAGCCAGACATCCGCCCTGGCATTGGCCAGCAGGGCACCGAACAGGCTCCCCATGGCCCCTGCGCCGATAATCGCAATTTTCATTGATGCTCTCCCATCTCTATTTTGCCACCATATGCGCCATCCACATGGTCAGCGGTGAATAAAAACAGATGATAAACAGGTCTATGATTAAAACAGCTAAAAACGGCAGGATACGCCGGCTGATGGCCATCAGGCTGTCACCGGATATGGAACAGGAGACGATGAGGCAGATGCCCATGGGTGGGGTCAGCATGCCGATGGCAAGGTTCGTTACCACGATGACCCCCAATTGAACGATATCAATGCCCAGACTGGGCAGCATGGCCGTAATCATGGGGACCAGTAAAATCAGGGAAGCGGTGGTTTCCACAAAGGTACCGGCAACCAGCAGGACCATGTTGATGAGCAGCAGCAGGACAATGGGGTTATCCGACAGCCCCAGAAGGCCCCCGGCCAGCATGGCGGGAATATCCTCGATGGCGGCAATCCAGCTGAAGATGGACGCCGTTGAAATGATAAACATGACAATGGACGAGGTAATGGCACCGCTGATGAACAACGGGGCAATATCTTTGACGGTAATCTTGCGATAGACCACCATGCCTACAAAAAGGGCATAGACCACGGCCACAGCCGCAGACTCGGTGGCTGTAAAAATACCGAACAGGATACCGCCTAAAATAATGATCGGTGCGCCCAGGGCCAGCAGGGACCGTTTAAACGTTCGCCAGACCTCCCTTAAGGAAAATCGGGCTGTGGCGGCATATCCGTTTTTGAGGGAAATAACGGTGGCGACAGCGATGAGGGAGAGGCCGATGAGGATTCCCGGTAAAATCCCGGCGGCGAATAGCTGACCAATGGAGGCCCCGGTTAAAAATCCAAAAATAATCATGGGGATGGATGGCGGAATAATGACACCGATGGAGCCCCCCGACGCCTGTACGGCAGCAGCAAAATCAGATTCATATCCGGATTTTTTCATGGCCGGGATCAATATCGCCCCCACCGCCGCAGCATCGGCTGCCGCTGATCCGGATATGCCGGCAAAAAACATGGCTGAAACAATGGTCACTGCGGCCAGACCCCCGGGCAGCCACCCCACCAGGGCGTTGGCAAAATCGATAATCCGGCGGCTGATGCCCCCGGCTTCCATGATGGTGCCGGTGAACATGAAAAGGGGGACGGCCATGAGGTGAAAGGAGTCCGTACCCCCGAACATCCGCTGAACCACCATCATCAGGGAAAAGTCCCCCTGAATGAAAATGCCCAGCACCGAGGCGGCGCCAATGGCAATGGCGATGGGGGTATTGATGGCAAACAGAAACAACAGTGAGAAGATGAGAATTTCAGTGGTCACGGTCACCTCGTTGCAACACAGCTACCAGAAACGTCAGTGCGTGGAACATGAGAAGCATACCGCTTACCGGAATAATGCCCACAATGAGCCATTTGGGCAGATTCATAGCCGGGGAGATCTGCATCCGGACAAAATAGGCAAATTGAGTGCCGAACACGATCATCACGACAAACAGACCCATGGATACACAGTGGATCATGACATCGGCAGTTTTACGAAGCCGCGGTGACACCCGGGCGTATAGAAAATCCACCCCGGGATTGGCCTTACGGTAATAGGCGGCAGAGACCCCTAAAAATGTCAGCCACACCAGCAGATACCGGGCCAGTTCTTCGGACCAGAACAGGGACTGATTGAGTATGTACCGGAAAAAAACCTGCACGGCCACCAGCAGTGCCATGGTCAGCCCCATCCCGAAGAGCAGGTGTTCGATCCAGTGGTTGATGGCCCCACTGATTTTTTCTAAACGCGACAAGACAGGCATCCTTTCTATTTGTGCATGCAAAATCCGGGCAGGTTGGTGCCCGGACAGATCACAGATTACAAATTATAATCACCAAATGACAAACAAATCCCAATATCCAAATTTCAAACAAGATCAAAATCCATTTGATTAACGCCATATCGTCTTAAATTTTTACGCATGTTGATTTTCCGCTGTTTTGGAATTTTAATAATTGTGATGTATTTGTAATTTGTTTTTTGATTATGGTGATTTTTTCATGGATAACAAGAACTCCAGTATTCAGATGCTAAGGACCGCAGATGAAATAAAGTGGACAGAAATAGCGCAGGATTTCGGCTCATATACAAGGCGCGCCAAAGGTTCAATACTTGATGTATTGGGCCTTTGGGGCAACACAGTAGATGAGCCGAAAGGCAAGCAATTTCGTTCACTTTATAAAATTTGCGGTCCTAAGCTTTTCCCGAGACCTTACTCGGGAAAAGAGGTCCCCTGGGACAGCTGATATTAACCATGAATGCCAAGTTTGACTCTATTCTCGACTACTTGAAGACTACTCAAAACTATTTTTTACCATGAAGGACAGGAAGAACATGAAGAAATCATTATTTTGTCCTTCATGTTCTTCCTGTCCTTCATGGTAGATCAAATTAGGGCTTGACCATCAACAAAAAATTATCGACAAAACTTTGTCGGGGTTGCGTTGTTAAGCGCCTAAACGCTAATGGCTAATCGTTCACCGTAGTTGAAAAAAAGGCCGCTTACTTGGTCGCCGCCAGCATTTCCAGCAGGATTTTTTGCACTTCCGGTGCACTGTACAGGTCCATGTCCTTGAGACCCGCAACCTTGGCGCGAAAGGCGGCTACGTCGGGGTATTCTTCTATCTGCATGCCTTTTTCTTTGAGCAGGACCAGCCGTGCGGCGTCTTTGGAGCGATTGTCCTGGCGTTGAAACACCGCTGCGTCTTTCATGGCTGTCTGGACCAGGGCCTGGGTTTTAGCGTCCAGCGTCTGCCACCATTTCAGGGACGCCACATCGATGTGATATGAATAGACATGTCGTGACAGGGTCATGTATTTCTGAATTTCATAGAATTTATAGACCTCCATGACCCACAGCGGATTTTCCTGCCCGTCGATGACCCCCTGCTCCAGTTCCGTATAGATGGGCCAGGGCATGGGGGTGGGATTGGCACCCAGGGCCCGCCAGATAGCCTTATGGATGGCCGATGCCATGACCCGGATTTTCAGGCCTTTGATATCTTCCGGGCTTTTCACCGGCTGTTTGTTGTTGGTGAGGTTTCGAAAACCGTTTTCCGAATAGGAGAGGCCTTTAAATTTGGATTTTTCAAGGCTTTCCAGGATTTTAGACCCCAGCGGGCCGTCGAGAATCTCATCTGCCTGTTGATTATCCTTGAACAGAAAGGGATAGTTGATGACCCGTGTAACCGGCTCGAAGGTATCAAAGGGCCCTCCGGTGATAATTCCCATCTGCACCGAGTTCATCTGAATCTGCTGCAAAATCTCCGTTTCATTACCCAGGGAGGCGCTATGGTAGATTTTAACGGTGATCTCACCGTTGGATCTTTTTTCGACCAGTTCCTTGAATTTTTCGGCGGCAATGTTCTGGGCCGATCCGGGTTTGGTCACCACCCCCAGTTTAATCTTTATGGCGGCAACGGCCGCGGTGCTGGTGCCCAGGATAAAGGTCATGGCAATGGCAAGTGCGATATATTTTTTCATTGGGTTCCTCTCTTTCAGTTAAGGTGTTTGATTATAGCGGGAAAACAGCACCCTTATCGGCGCTGGACACAAAACGGGCATATCGGGCCGCATAGCCGGTGGTAATTTTGGGTTCAAAGTCAGGCAGTGCATTGATTCTTTCTTGTATTTCATGGTCTGCCAGCCGGACATTGAGGGTGCGGGCCGGGATATCGATCTGGATGATGTCGCCGGACCGGATGGCGGCGATGGGGCCTTTGGACGCGGCCTCAGGGGACACATGACCGATGGCGGCCCCCCGGGTGGCCCCTGAGAACCGCCCGTCGGTGATCATGGCCACCGTCTTGTCCTGGCCCATGCCGGCAATGGCGGATGTGGCCGACAGCATTTCCCGCATGCCGGGTCCGCCCTTGGGGCCTTCATACCGAATGACAATGACTTCGCCTTTTTCGATGTTGCCGCCTAATATGGCCTCGCATGCGGTCTCTTCAGAATTGAAAATTCTGGCGGGCCCGCTATGCACCATCATTTCAGGGGCCACCGCCGCCTGTTTGACAATGGCACCGTCCGGGGCGAGGTTGCCGGTCAAAACCGCCAGACCGCCGGTGGAATGGACCGGATGGTCCACCGGCCGGATCACGTTTTTATTTCTGATACCGGCATTGATTTCGGTGAGCATCTGGCCCATGGGTTTGCCGGATACCGTCATCTGTTCATCGTTGATAAGGCCGGCCGTTGCCAGTTCGGCCAAAATGGCCGGTACACCGCCAGCATTGAACAGATCGATAATATGGTGGGGGCCGGCCGGGGCCATGGTGGTCAGGTGGGGGATTTTTAGTGTAAATTCGCTGAAATCCTTTAAGGTCAGGTCCACCTGTCCGTAATAGGCAATGGCCGGCAGGTGGAGGGCCGTGTTGGTGGAGCCCCCCAGGGCCATATCCACGCAAATGGCATTGCAAAAGGCCTCGCGCGTCATAATATCTCTGGGTTTGATCTGCCTTTTGACCAGTTCAACGGCCGCAAGACCGGTCTGTTTGGCCAGGGTCGTCCTGCCGGAAAACACTGCCGGGATCGAACCGTTAAACGGCAGGCCGATGCCCAGGGCTTCGGACAGATTGCTCATGGTGTTGGCGGTAAACATGCCCGAACAGGAGCCGGCCCCGGGGCAGGCATTGCATTCATACTCGGTGAGTTCCTCAAGACCGATTTTTCCGCTTTTATATCGGCCCACCGCCTCAAAAACCTTGTCCAGGCCCGTGTCCACACCAAACACGTTGCCGGGGAGCATGGGGCCCCCCGAGAAAAAGATGGCGGGAATATTGAGCCGCATGGCGGCGATGAGCATGCCGGGAATGATTTTATCACAGGAGGCCATCATCACCAGGCCGTCAAAGGGGTGGGCCATGGCCATGATTTCTATGGAATCGGCGATGAGTTCCCGGCTGGGCAGGGAATATTTCATGCCCTCGTGATTCATGGCAATGCCGTCACAGACGCCGATGGTATTGAACACCATGGGCGTTCCGCCGGCAGCGTAAATCCCGGCCTTGACCGCATCCACCAGCCCGTTTAAATGAATATGGCCGGGGATGATTTCATTGAAAGAATTGGCGATCCCGATAATCGGCCGCTCCATCTCCCAGTCGCTGAACCCGTCGGCCCGTAGCAATGACCGGTGGGGCGCCCGTTCCGGGCCGGCCAGCATTAGATCACTTCGTTTTTTCATATCCAGCTCCTTCTTTGATGCTTTCGTAAAAAGAATTTTGGGTGGCTTGAACCATGCAAGCCGGAAACTGATTGACGATTACAAGCAAAAATTTTTGGTATTACACTTGATGAATTCGAAAAAAGTCGAATTCAGACGGTCTCGTAAAGGTTTCAAATTCAAGGCGTGCAAAGCCTGTAATCATGAGGCGTAACCATCGACCGTTGAATGATTGCGGGCTGCAGCGCAAAGCAGGCGTTGGAACCTTTACGAGACCGTCACACTTCCCGGTTAATAACGATAACCAGACATTCGCTGACGTGCCGGCCTGTATTTTGACCCCTGTGGGGCACCGAAGAATCAAAATGGATGGCATCACCGGTTTCAAGACGGATTCTTTCCTTATCGTATACAAGTTCCATTTCACCTTTTAAAACAAACAAAAATTCTTCTCCGGGATGATTGAACAATTGGGTTGGTTCTTTATCAATGAGCGGGTATTGCACGATAAACGGTTCAATTTTGTGGCTGACCTTCAGGCTGGAAAGCGCGTAGTAGGTGAAGCCGGCCTTTGTTCCCCTGCGGATGACCTGTCTGCGCTGGGTCCTGGCCGTTTTTGCATATCGCTTCCGCGGGTCTTCTGTTTCATCAAAAAAGATACTGATGGGGACCTCCAGTCCATTGGCAATCCGGGAAAGGGTCGCAATGGGGGGAGATACCTGGTTGTTTTCGATTCTGGACAAAAGCCCTTTGGAGAGTCCGATTTTTTCTCCGAACCGGGCCAGGGTCAGCCCCTGGCTGTTGCGGATGCGACGGATTTTATCGGCAATCTTTTTTTCCAGCATATTTGTTTACCCTGACGAAATTTGTTGCACTATAGCAAACTCAAATGGCGTGTCAATAGATATCGACCAGCAGAAAGATACACATCGCCCGTCTTCCCGGATAGATGGTTTCATAGAGGTTAATGGAGGTGGTGAGAATCAAGCCTTTTATCACGAAAGCGGTTGATCAGCCAACAACATGCACCAGGCTCGAGGCCGGCACCAGACGGACCTTTTGTTGCAGTTCCGGGAGCATTTCCCGCAGTATGTTATAGGTTTCCGGATGGGGGTGGGCAATGCCGATGGCCTGGCCGTTTTTTTGGGCGGTACGGATCAGTTTTTGAAGCTGTCCGCGAATAAAAACCGGGGTCTGGAGATGATCGATAAAAATATCACGTTCGGCAAAAGGCAGGTGCAAAAGCCTGGCAGAGGGTCGGCACAGGCTCTGGCTGCACGTCCGGCTGTCGATAAAAAAAAGGCCTTTTTTTTTCAATATGGAAAACACCTGGTTCATCTGGGGCGAGACGGTGGTCAGTTTGGATCCCATATGATTATTGACCCCTTTAACCCCCGGGACTGCGGCGATATCCAGGGAGAGCTGACGGATCAACTGGTCCGGTGTCATACTGGTCAGCAGGGCGCCGGGACCCGGATTTACTCTGGGATATTCATCCGGCTCCATGGGCAGGTGGAGCATGGTTTCCCATCCCTTGGATCGGGTGGCATTTAAGATGGTTTCCTGAAACGGGCTGTAGGGCAATATGGAAAAGGTCAGCACGGCATCCATGGACAGAAATTTTTTGGCCATTTCGCGGTCATAGCCCATATCATCGATGATGATGGCCACTCTGGGCAGTTTGCCCGGCCGGGGCCGAACGGCCGGGACGACTGCCGGTTTGTCAATCACTTTTGGGTGAGGATATACCTCGTATCGGGGTTTCTGGACAACCGGCTTCGGCGGCACAGGTATGGCGATACGGGCCTTGGCGATGGGGATAGGCGGGCCTGCCGGTGGCTGGCGTTTGATAAAATGATGCACCATCACCCCGGCGACAATCACCAGCACGATGAGCACCAGCAACCCCCCCAGCCCTTTTTTAAGCTGGGTCTGGTAGCTGTCCTTTATTTTTTTTTTACGGTTTTTTTTAAAAACCGGCTTTTTGCGCTGGGCCACAGGCGATCTACTTTTCGACATTCTGGAAGATATTATAGCTGATAAGAATTTCAAGGGCCCGTTTGACCTGGTTGTCCGCCAAGAGATCCTCTATATTTAAAGGCCCGTAGCGGTATCCGGACTGTTGTCGTTTCGGCTGCTCGGTTTTGTCGCGGTCTGTTTTTTCGTTATTTTCATCGGTTTCGATTTCAGGGTCGGTGGCACCGGGTTCCGCATTGAGATGATTTTTCAGGTCTTTTTCTTTAATCAGGCGTTGTGCTTCCGGAGCACTGGCGGCTTGATCTATCCGTATGGGGCTGACCTCGATATCAGGCTCGATGCCCTTGGCCTGGATGGAACGACCGCTGGGGGTATAATAGCGGGCAATGGTAAGCTTGAGTCCGTATCCGTCCCGCAATGTTTCCACGGTCTGGACCGTTCCCTTGCCAAAGGATGTGGTGCCGAGGATAACGGCCCGTTTGTGATCCTGCAGGGCACCGGCCACAATTTCCGATGCACTGGCACTGCCGCCGTTAATCAGCACTACCATGGGGTAATTGCGATTACCGTTACCCGCGTGGGCTTTGAACACCTTGGTGTTTTTTTCCAGGCGGCCCTTAATGGAAAGGATGATGCCTTTTTCAAGAAAAAGGTCGGAGACATTGATTGCCTGGGGCAGAAGGCCACCGGGGTTGCCGCGCAGATCAAGGATGAGCCCTTCCAGGGGCGCCGGACCGTTTTCCAATTCGGCCAGGGCATCTTTAAGATCAGATGTGGTGCTCTCGCTGAAACTGGACACCCGGACATAACCATACCCGGTTTTCAGTACCATGGCCCGGACACTTTCGATGGGAATGATATCCCGGATCAGTTTAAAATCAATGGGTTCGGGTGTTCCCTTGCGCATAACGGTGATCACCACGGCTTCACCCTTGGGACCCCGCATTTTTTTTACGGCTTCCCAGAGCATCATATCCTTGGTGGGCTCACCGTTTACCTTGATGATGATATCAAGGGCCTGTATTCCGGCCTTGTGGGCCGGCGTTCCCTCTATGGGAGACACCACCGTCAGAAAATTATCCCGCATCTCTATCACAATGCCGATACCGCCGAATTCGCCCTGGGTGTCGACCTGCAGTTCTTCGAAAGCCTCCGGGGGCAGCAGGGCCGAATGCGGATCAAGCCCCTGCACCATGCCCTGGATCGCCTTGTGAAGCAGATCTTTGGTTTCCACCGGATCCACATAGTTTTTTTCAACCAGCTCAATCACATCGGTGAATAATTTGAGTCCCTCATAGGTTTCGTCATTGCCGGCGGACAGATTCTGAAAAAAGCCGGCGCCAATGGTCCAGAAAACAACAGCGGCCACCAGTAGGGGCCATAGTTTTATGTGGCGTTTTTTTTCAACAGTCATAATAATTTAATACTCCCTTTATCCTTTTTGGATCCATGCTGTCGGATCCATGGGTTTCCCATGATGGCGAACTTCAAAATGGAGCCTGACGCCAGCCATGGACCCGGTATCGCCCACTGTAGCGATGACCTCATCTTTTTCCACAGCATCATCCTTGGCTTTAAAAAGTTCTTCGGCGTGGGCATAGAGTGTGTAATAGTTCTCCCCATGGTTGATGATCAGCATGTTTCCATAGCCTTTTAACCAGCCTGCATACAGGATGCGGCCCTCGAAAACCGCCCGGATCGGTTCGCCCCTGTCCGCCTGGATATTAATGCCGCTTTCGAAATTAACCACATTGAATTTTTTGTTTCGATGGGGGCCAAACAAAGATACTATTTTACCTTTTACAGGCATTTTAAGCAAGCCTTTATAATCAATAAAACCGTTTGATAATTTTTCCGCAGCATCCTTTTTTGTTTCTATGGTTTCCTTACTTAAGGCCCGAATTTTCAGATCCAGTTCCAGGGCCGACTGCTTTAAGGATTCGATGGCGGCCAGTTCCAAATTTTTATGCCGGCTGATTTCCTCTAAAATTTGGGTTCTTTTTTTTCTAGAATCCGTCAGCAGGGTAATCTGGCGGGCAAGATCCTGCTTGAGAATATCCATCTTATGATTCTGGTCATCCAGATCCATCAGGGTTTTTTGAAGATCGGCCCGGTTTTGCGCCAGTTCCTCGAGAACCCGGTGGTCATGGGCAATGATTCTTTTCAGGGCGGACCGCCGTTTAAAAAATTCGTACATATTTTCAGCGGACGCCAGTACATGGATCTGCCCCAGACGCCCGAGTTTATACAGGGCCACTATCCGGTGGGATGCGTAGGTTTCCCCGGTTTTGATTTTTTCCAAAAGCGCAGTAAGTCGTGCCTTTGTGGCTTCTTTCGTGCTTTGAAGTGTTTTTTGCCGGGCCTTGAGAAGGGCAACCTGTCTTGTGGCAATATTGAGCTCATGATCAATCTTGTCCAGATTGTTGATCACTGCCTTTTCCCGGGCAGCGATGGTCTCAACTGCCTGCTGCCGTTCTTCGAGTTGATGGTTTACATCCTGGGCTTGTTGTTTGAAGTCTTGAACAGGGGGCGCTTTTTTTTCAGGGGTGATCTCTTTTTCCGGTATCAGGGTTACATAGCGGGCCTCATTAACAATATATCCGGTCCGGCCCTCATGCAGGATATGGAGCCAGCCGTTACACAATTTAAGGACCTGGACCCGGGTCCCCTTATTGAGCTGCCCGATGGGGCGGCCCTTTTTTGTAGGCGCAGGGCGCAGGTTCAGGTTGTTCACCCGTATCATCGCCGTGTCGGCGCGCACCTCCCAGACCAGCAGCGGTGATAACACCAAAAAAAGTCCTGCAACGCCAGCGGCTATATTTTTAGAAATTGTTTGAGAGAAAGATAACATCCCAGCCATCCGACAAACATGCTGCACAATATGATGGATAAAAAAATGGTAGGGGGAAGAAACCGGATGGTCAGCAAATTGGAAGAAAAATCCTGCTGGATATTTGAGGCGACCAGGAAATACGCCAGGAAAAGTGCCGCTATTCCCATAATACCCCCGCAGGCTCCCTGAATCAGTCCTTCGATATAAAAAGGAGCTTTTATAAAACCATCCGTAGCGCCCACCAGACGCATAATTTCAATTTCCGTTTGTCGTGAGTAAAGCATCAGGCGGATCGTATTGGCCACAATAAACACCGCGGCCATGAAAAAAATACCCCCGACGGCATAACCGGTCAGGCGCAGCAGGTTGAAAATATCGATGAACCGGCCGAGCCATTGTTGCCCGTATTCCACTTCTGCCACGCCTTTTACAGCTTCAATCCGACAGGCCAGTTCCTCTACCTGATGCAGATTTCGGGCCGCTGTCGCCATTCGGATTTCAAAGGCAGCGGGAAGCGGGTTTTTGTCAAGCCCATTTAATATGGAGGCCTGCCGTTTCATTTGGGCCTGCAACTGGTTCAATGCTTCCACACTGGAGATGAAACGGGCATTTGCAACCCCGGGGATGGATAGCAGTTCCTCTTTTATTTCAAGGCGGACATCCCCTTGCGTATCCGGTGCCAGGTAGGCCATCACCTGGACGCCCTTTTCCCAGTCCCGCATCATATCACCGGCATTGACGGTAAAAAGGGTAAAGGCGCTGACAATCAATACCGACAAACCAATGGTCACCATAGTGACAGCGTTCAAAAATCTGTTGGTCCGGATATCGTGGATGGCTTTTTGGAAAAAAAGTTTCATGGCAAAAATTAAGATGGTTACCGTGTCTTATGCTTGTTGAAACGTTACCGACTGCAATTGGCCCTGGTTGAGGTGAACGACCTTGCCCCCTGTTTCCCGAATCAGTTGCTGGTCGTGGGTGGCCACCATGATCGTGGCCCCCCGGGTGTGAAACTGTTTTAACAGTCGAATAATAATGGACGCGGATTCATCATCCAGGCTGCCGGTGGGTTCATCGGCAAGTATGATTTTCGGGTCTCCGGCCACGGCCCGGGCAACGGCTATCCGTTGCTGTTCCCCGCCGGATAGACTGGGCGGCAAAGCGTTGCTGCGGTCCGCCATCCCCACTGTCCGGAGCAGGCTGTTGACTTTTTTCTCGATGAACCGTCGTTTCCGGCCCCGGGCTTCCAACACGAGGGCAATATTTTCAAACACCGTTTTTGTGGGGATCAGTTTATAATCCTGGAATATAATGCCGAATTCTCGCCGAAGGAAGGGAATGCGTTTACGGGAAATTCTGGACAGATTCAATCCGTCAATGAGGATCTGCCCTTCTGATACCGGTTCACCTCGGTAGAGCAGTTTCAGTAAGGTTGTCTTGCCGGCACCGCTGGGGCCGGTGAGGAAAAGAAATTCGTTTTTTGAAACATCCAGGGTGATATCGGTCAGTGCTTTTTTGGCACCGTATTGTTTATGAACATGGAAAATTCGAATGATGGCTGTTTTTTCTTTTTTTTCTATCATTCCATGCCTGCGTTTTTCCTGCAGCCGTTGATTCCCATGGCGTTGGCACAGCTTAGGGAGTTTTTATTGACCGGTGCGGGTTTTATTGATATCCTGATTTTCGAGTTCAGGGAGTGCTGCTCCCAGTTTTCCCTGCTCGGAAACCTCCACTGAATCCCATTAAACCACGCTTCTTCCATTTCAGTGGGGGTTTTCTATCGTATATCGGTCTTAAAATCAATATATTCTTATCATCGGCAGATTATGGGGTGATGCCTGACCGGTTTTGTTTAAACGGCCGGAACAAATTTGCCGGACAACCGTTATGTAAAGAGACATTATGAAACAGGAACTGATAGAACTGCTTTGTCAAAAATCGTTTAAATACAGCAAAACCCCTGAATTCAAACTGGTTTCGGGCAAAGTGAGTCGATTTTATGTTAACTGCAAACCCACCACCTTAAGCCCGCGGGGAATTTATCTGGTGGGGCACCTTGTGTTTGATGCCATTTGTGGTCTGGCCCCGGATGGCGTAGGCGGACTCACCTTCGGGGCCGATCCCATTGCCGTCGCAACGGCGTTTGCCTCTGAATTGAACAAGGCCCCGATAAAGGCGTTTTCCATTCGCAAGACCCAAAAAGACCATGGTATTATAAAATGGATTGAGGGGGATCTGGTCCCGGGACAAAAGGTTGTCATTATTGATGACGTGGCCACCACCGGCGGTTCTACGTTAAAGGCGGTGGAACGGGCCCGGGCCGAAGGAATGGATGTGGTAAAGGCCGTTATACTGGTGGATCGTCAGGAAGGGGGGGTTGAAAATATTCGTAAACAGGTGCCGGATGTGACCGCCATTGTCAACCGGGATGAACTGATGGCGCACTGGGCTGCAACGGGCAGAAATTGAAGGCTGACGGTCTCGTAAAAAGCCCAACTCCTGCGTTGTGCTGCATTTCGCAATCATTCAACGTGCGATAAGTACGCCTCATGATTACTAAATTTGCACGCCTTGAATTTGAACTTTTTACGAGACCGTCTAAAACCGATTTTTTTACGAGTTGATCAAGCCTGAGAATAGGCAAGAGAATACACTGCAGACGGCAAAAATGGATGGCATCGGCGAACTGATGCTCTGAGGAACCTAAAAACGAAGTGTGATTCCAGAAGCCCCGGTTTATGAACAGATATAGGTGGCGCAGGCATTGTTTGATTCCCAGGCATTTACCCGGTCAACCCGTATGCCCGGAGACTGAATCCGCGCTTCAAGCTGCTGGGCAATATAGCGGGCAATGTTTTCAGATGAGGGCTGGCAGCCGTTTGAAAAAAAAGGCAGCTCATTTAAAAATTTGTGATCAATAGTGTCCATGATGTCGGCAAGGTGTTTTTTCAGGACACCAAAATCCATGAGCACACCGGCCTCGTCTAAACGTGCCCCTTTTATAAAAGCCTCTACCTTCCAGTTATGGCCATGCAGGTTTTCACACTTTTCGCCAACCATCTGGAGTTTATGCGCCGCTGCAAAATCCGTAATCACTTTCAACTCATACATTTACCGTATATCTCCTATAGAATCGCAAACTTTGTTCAATTTATTTCGCTTCCGATCCTTACGCGCCCGTTGCACTGCTTTTGAATATACTTTTTAACTTTGTGGAAAATTTATCCGTTTCAAGCTTGGCAAATTCTTTCAGCAAACTTTCCTGCTTTTTGGAAAGATGGGTGGGGGTCTTGATCAATACCTGTATGATCTGATCTCCCCGCCGGCCGTTTCTAAGGGAGGGAATGCCTTCACCGTGAAAATAAAAGAGCTTGCCCGGCTGGGTGCCTTTGGGAATGTCCAGCTTTTTTTCGGCTTTTAACGTGGGCACCGTTACTGTGTCTCCCAGGGCCGCCTGAATAAAACTGATGGGGATTTGACAGATGATGTTGGTATCGTCCCGTTTGAAAAAATCATGGGTCTCTGTATGAATAAACACATACAGGTCGCCGGCGGGTCCGCCGTTTTTTCCGGATTCGCCTTCGCCGGTGAGACGCAGGCGGGATCCGGTATCAACGCCGGCCGGAATCTTGACCGAAACCTTTTTGCTGATCCGCACCTGGCCGGCACCGCGGCAGTTCGTACAGGGATCTTTAATGGCCTGGCCGGCGCCCCGGCAGGAGGGGCAGGTGGTCCGGACCGAGAAAAAACCCTGGCTGCGGGTGACCTGGCCGGCACCGCCGCAGGTCTGGCAAATTTCGGGATGGGTGCCGGGTTTGCAGCCACTGCCGCTGCACTGGGGGCAGGATTCCATCTTGTCCACGGTTATTTCGGTTTCGGTGCCAAAGGCCGCTTGCATGAAACTCAATTGGAGATCATATCGAAGATCCGCACCTTTCTGGCCCCTGGAACGCGATCGCCCCCCACCACCGCCAAAACCAAAAAAATCTTCAAAAATATCACCGAAGCTCGAGAAAATATCTTCAAATCCGCCAAATCCGGAAAAACCGCTGCCTTCCAGACCCTGATGGCCGTACTGGTCATAGATACTGCGTTTTTGAGGGTCCCTCAGAACATCATAGGCTTCGGCGGCCTCTTTGAATTTTTCTTCGGCTTTCGGGTTGCCCGGATTTTTGTCCGGGTGATACTTCATGGCTAGTTTGCGGTATTTTTTTTTGATGCTGCCGTCATCGGCATCCCGTTCTACACCGAGAATTTCATAATAATCACGTTTGGTTGTCATTCAATTGCCTTGGGGAATCAATAATGCCGCTATTTTTTGGGTCAATTTTTGTTTGGTTGCAGCGGCATTATATTTCATATGGGTGAATATTGTAATGGACTAACCGTTATGCTATTTTAAAAGACATCAATTTTATATGAAATTGATGCCGATAATAATCAAATAAAATAATTCATATATCAGGGTTGTCAATGAATAATATGGAACTGCCGTTTGTCCGGGAGATGTTTGAGGCTATCGCACCCCGCTACGATTTTTTAAACCGGTTACTGAGCCTGAGACAGGATATTGTGTGGCGCAGAAACATGGTAAAGGTGATGCAACTGCCGGTTCATGGCCACATCCTCGATGCCGCTTGCGGAACCGGGGATGTGGCCGTTGAAATTCACCGACAAAAGGGTCCCAAGGCCCATGTGATTGGCATCGATTTTTCTCCGGAGATGTTGCGGCGGGGGAAACGTAAAATAGATTCAGTGGTAAAAGGCGACTGCGTGCAGCTGCTGGCGGCAGATGCCTTTGATCTGCCGTTTAAAGTCGAGACCTTTGATGCGGTGACCATTGCCTTCGGCATCCGAAATATTGCCGATAAGCGATCTGTGCTGAAAGCCTTTCACGACCGTCTCAAGCCCGGCGGCATGCTGCTGGTGCTGGAGTTGTCGACACCGACAAGGGGAATGATGCTGGATCTTTACATGTTTTATTTTAAAAAACTGCTGCCGCTGATTGGCGGGTTTTTTTCAAAGAATGTAAAGGCCTACCACTATCTTCCCGCCTCCGTGTTACATTTTCCAAAGGCGGTTGAGTTTGCCGCCATCATGAGATCGGCCGGATTTAGTGATATCCAATGGAAAAAAATGACCATGGGAATCGTTACGTTATACCGGGGGTGGAAGGTAGAAGGTAGAAGGTAGGTAGAAGGTGGAAAGGACGCGACATTTAATGGCGTAAAAAACCGCATTGCATGGAGAAATTATGAATTTCAGGGCGTTGGCGGATAATTTATATATCGATGAAGACGACTATCTGGCGTTACTGGTGCTTTTTATGGAAAGGGGAACAGCCGATTTGGAAAAATGCCGGGCTGCTATTGCGGCAGGGGATGCAGCGTCGGCCGCAATGGCCATTCATTCGTTTAAAGGCGCTTCCGGGCAATTGGGACTTACCCAACTGCATGAGGGGGCCATTGCCGCGGAAAAGGATGTTAAACGCAGTCAGCTGGAATCTGGCGCAGAAAAAATAGCGGTGATGCTAAAAGAGATGGAAACCCTTGGTGCCCTTGTGCGGGCGGAACGGTCTCTGACGGATGATCGGGTATCCGGGAAGTCGTGAAAAAACAACAGCACCGGTTGGCCCATCCCGCCGGGTTGTATTGCAAAGGGGTTAGCCTAAAAACGGTCTGCGCAGAAGGGTATTTTTTTGCCAGCGGTTATCGTTGCGCGCCGGATATTCGATGTTATAATGAAGGCCCCGGCTTTCTTTTCTGTGTATGGCGCAACGGATGATGAGTTCGGCTACCACGGCAATGTTGCGCAGTTCGATAAGATCTTCGGCCACCTTGAAATTCCAGTAATACTCCTGAATTTCTTTCTGGATATTCTCAATCCGGCGCCGGGCCCTGGCCAGGCGCTTGTCTGACCTGACGATGCCCACATAATTCCACATGAAACGCCGGATTTCGTCCCAGTTATGGGACACCATGATGCCCTCGTCGCTGTCCGTGGTCCCGGTTTCATCCCAGGCCGGCAGATCCTGTGTGAACTCGAGATGGTGACTTTGTGTCTCCTTGATGGCCTGCTTTGCCGCCATATCCGCATATACCAGGGCCTCACAAAGGGAATTGCTGGCCAGACGGTTGGCGCCGTGGAGCCCGGTGCAGGCGGTTTCACCAATGGCATAGAGCCTCTTTATATCGGTGCGGCCGAACAGGTCGGTGACCACGCCGCCGCACATGTAATGGGCTGCCGGTACAACCGGTACCGGCTCGCAGGTCATGTCGATGCCAAAACTCAGGCATTTGCTGTAAAGATTGGGGAATCGGTTTTTGATAAAATCGGCATCCTTGTGGGATATATCCAGGAAAACCGAATCATCCCCGCTCTGCTTGAGCTCCGTATCAATGGCCCGGGCCACCACGTCCCGGCAGGCCAGGTCTTTTTGAGGATCATATTTGTGCATGAATGGGTTGCCGGCTGAGTCCTTGAGTACGGCGCCTTCACCCCTGACCGCTTCTGAGATAAGAAAATTTTTGGCATCCGGATGATACAGGCAGGTGGGGTGAAACTGGACAAATTCCATATTGGCCACGGTGGCACCGGCCCGATACGCCATGGCAATACCATCGCCTGTGGCAATGTCGGGGTTACTGGTATACAGGTAGACCTTACCGGTCCCCCCGGTGGCCAGCAGAGTGGTTTTCGCATTAAAGGTTTTGACTTTACGGGTGGCCTGGTCCATTACATACGCGCCGCAGCACTGGTCCTCGTGAACGGTTGTCACAAGCCCCCGCTGCATGCGGGTGGACAGGGTAATCAGGTCGATGGCGATATGGTTTTCAAACAGATCAATACGGTCATGATTTTTGACGTGGGCCACAAGGGCCTTTTCAACCTCCCGGCCGGTCATGTCCTGGGCATGGACGATGCGTTTTTGCGAGTGCCCGCCTTCCCGGCCCAGGTCCAGGGTGGTGGTCCCTTCGGATGACGGCCCCATGGCATCAGTGGCGTCTTTGATGTTGAAATTAACCCCAAGATCAATGAGTTCCCGGATTCTGTCGGGGCCGTTTTTCACCACCATTTCCACCACGTCCTGATGGCACAATCCATCCCCGGAGGCAAGGGTGTCCTGGATATGCAGGTCAAAGGAGTCCCGGCCGCCGAATACGGAGGCGATCCCTCCCTGAGCGTACATGGTGTTACTGTCCTGCACGCCCTTTTTGGTTACAATGGCAACGCGGCCGAAGCGGGCCACCTTCAGGGCAAAGGTCAACCCGGCGATGCCGCTGCCGATGATAAGAAAGTCGGTTTTAAATTCCATGACAAGTTACCTTTTTGTATCTTACAGCAAAGAGGGGCGCCGCCGCTGTCGTTTCGTGCTGAAACCGATAATGAATCCCAGCAACAAGACCCCCGCACCGCTCAGAAACCAGCGAACATTCTGGTTCCAGTGCAGTTTTTCAACCTCGTTATCCAGTTCCAATGCTTTTTGTGTCTGCTGCTTGAGGGCGGTCATGGAATTTTTATAATCCGACTGGAGTTGGATAAAATCGGCGGATTCGGCTTTGAGGGTTTCAAAGGCTTTGCTCAATTCCGCCAGATGGTTATTCTTCTGTTTGAGCTCTGCGCTGAATTTTTCTTTTTCTGATGTGAGCACTGTTTTTGCTTGTCGCAGCTCATCGATTTCCGTTAAGAGTTGATCATGTTTCTGCTTGAGGGTTTCCAGGGCGATGCGGCTGGGCTGATCGGGTGTGAGAAACCGGGTAATGACCCAGCCCTCCTTGCCGTTGGCAAGCAGAACGCGAGACCACTCGTTTTCAGTCTCCAGGACATCAAGTGCTTCGTCGGATTTCAGCATGGCAATAATTTTGCGATTATTTCCCGGGCCGGTGCGGAGCGTTATCTCCAACCGGTCTGAAACAAACATGGTTTCGGCAGGTGCCATTCCCGATGTTAGAATGATGAAAGATAGTATCAAAACAAACTGTTTCATAGCGAAACACTCCATGGTTAGCGTTTGGTTTTGGGGACACCTCTTTTCTTCCGGAAGCGTCAATTCCGTCGAAATGGATATGGCACATATTGTGTTGAAAAAATTTATTCTGTCAATAATATTCTTTTAAAACCATATTGATTATGGTAATCCAAAATTGTGTATGAGTTTCCGGCGGGGCCTTTACTTTATATAAAAAACGGTTATTGTATGACATGGTTTTTTTATGTGAGTCGTGAGATTTGTGTTTTGAGTCATGCGAAATAAAGGGTGGCTTCTATTTTTCACTGACTTACCACGGGTCAGTTTTAGGCTTTGTCGAAATTTTGATGCTGTGCCCGATGGGGTATGGGGGTTCTTATGATAGCGTTTGACCTGCGATGTGCCAACGGACATACGTTCGAGGGGTGGTTTGAAGACAGTACCGCTTTTGAGCAGCAGAACCGTGAAGGCCTGATTTCATGCCCGGTGTGTAATGATACGGCTGTGTCGAAACTGCTGTCGACATTTGCCATCAAGGGCACCCAGGGGGGGCAGAAATTTTCAGGTAAAGCAGACCTTGAAAAAATCAGTCGTAAAATTACCGATTATGTCAAAAAAAATTTTGACAATGTGGGACCCGATTTTGCAAAAGAGGCACTGAAGATGCATTATGGTGTTTCCGAACCCAAAAATATCCGCGGCGTCAGTACCCAGCAGGAAGAAAAAACAATGATAGAAGAAGGTATCAATTTTTTTAAGGTGCCGCTGCCCTCATCTTCAGACAAGGACGCCTGACCCACCGGCGGTGTCACCCCCATTTGATCCCAGACTTGAATCCTCGTTTAAGATCCAGACATCAATAAATTCCCTTCACAAAAAAAATACTTGAAATTATTTGAATAGTTCTGTATGTCTGAACAACAATGAATTATTGTCAGGTTCTCCATCAGGCCCAATTCTATCTCATGTACGATGTTTGACCGCTTCTCGACCTGCATTTACAACGAAAATTTTTGTTTTTTGTATTGATTCCGAAGGTATCATCGTCATAAACCAACCGCCACGTAGCAAGACAATATCGATTGGCGGTCTCATCGTCAGGATATCCAAACACGTTGCTGAACAGGAAAGGGGGTGCGCATGTCCGTTATTACAATTTCACGTCAATTTGGCGCCGGTGGTATAACCCTGGGAAATATGCTGGCCAAAAAACTAGATTATATATTTTTAGACAATGAAATCATTCAGCAGGTGGCTCACAAAGCCAGGGTGTCAACCAACTGGGTCGAATCCATTGAAAAGCAGGCCGGCGGTAAATTGCTGAGATTTATTACCAGTATTGTTTCAAAAAAACTCATCGACCAGGTCCTTGATAACGAACGGGGTTATATTGATGAAGAGATTTATGTTGACCTGCTGCATCAAATTATCACCAAGATTGCAGATGAAGGCAATGCGATTATCCTTGGCCGCGGTGGTCAGTATATCCTGAAAGATCGTGATGATGTTTTTCATATTCTGCTGATTGCACACAAGGATGACCGGATTAAATTTATGGAGAAAAACTACAAACTGACCCCGGCTCAGGCCCTTGGGGCGGTGGATCGAGAAGATAAAAGAAGGCTCAATCTGTATCGTAAGTTCGGAACGTTGACCTATGATCAGCCGGGGCACTATCATATTGTCCTGAATACAAGTCGGCTGGGACTCGATGAGGCGGCCCGGGTAATCTGTGGTCTGGTGGGGCCGTGTGAATGAATCGAAAATATCATTAACCGTTACGGTTCACGAATACCATCCAATATCCTGACCGGAGGTGATTGACTGATGAGCGGGCTGGCGGAAGGCGCAGAATATCGAAAACAAGCCGGTGTCATGGGTGAAAAACCCCGGCGCGGTTTTTGGGGTTCCACCCAAAAGTGGGGTTCTTTTGGGTTGACCTTTTGTATCTGTTTTGCCACATGGCTGATTCTTTCAGGGCGATTTGACCGCTTTCATATTTCGCTGGGGGTTATCTCCTGCGGACTGGTTGCTTTTTTTTCAGGCGACCTGTTGCTGCCGGCACCGTTTACCCGGGGACTTCCAAAACAGTGGCTTGCTTTTTTAGGCTATCTTCCCTGGCTGTTTTATCAGATTTTCAGGGCCAACCTTCACATGCTGTATCTGGTGTTTCATCCCCGCGTAATAGACCATATCGACCCCCGAATTATCAGATTCAACAGTCGCCTCAAAGGTGATATGGCATTTTTAATTTTCGCTAATTCCATCACCCTCACACCCGGCACCATTACCGTATACACCTCCATCTATGGCAAATACACGGTTCATGCCATTGATAAACCGTCGGCGGATGAACTGCCCGGTGACATGGAAAACAGGGTTGCCCGTATTTTCGGTGAATAAATGGAAAAGATCTTTTTTTATGCCGGCTTGTATCTGGCGGCTTTGATGGCGCTTTCTCTCTACCGGGCCGTGGCCGGACCCACGGTGCTGGACAGACTTCTGGGGGTGAATGCCATCGGCAGTAAAACCACGGCTCTGCTGATTCTGCTGGGGTTTTTGTACGGGTGGGTGGATATGTTCATCGATATTGCCCTGGCCTATGCCGTGTTGAATTTTATCGCCGTTCTGGCGGCGTCCCGATATTTTCAGAAAAGAAAAGGGCTGCATGATGAAAGGTGAACGTTGAATATCCTGATTGTCATTCTTTTATTGCTCGGGCTCCTGTTTTTTACCGGCGGCACCGTGGGACTCATCCGGTTTCCGGATTTCTATTCACGCCTGCACCCGGCCGGCAAGCTCGATACCATGGGGCTGTTGATGACCCTGGGGGCTTTGGCCTTGTATCATCTCACCGAATTTTCCATGGCAACCGTGCTCACGAGCATGAAAATTATGCTCATCGTGGTGTTGGTTTTTATCACCAGTCCCACGGCCACCCATGCCATTGTGGATGCCGGGTTCCGGGCCGGTCTGGTGCCCTGGACAAAACAAAAAAGCAAGGACAGGTCATGATCTGGTACATTGAACTGGTGATAACGATACTGGTGGTGGTCTGCGGCATCGCCGCCCTGACGGTGAAAGATCTTCTGGGTGCGGCCATTTTATTCGGGGCCTACAGCTTCATGATGTGTCTGCTGTGGGCCATCATGGGGGCGGTGGATGTGGCTTTTACCGAGGCGTCCGTGGGGGCAGGTGTCAGCACGGTTTTATTTGTAGCGGCGGTTTTTCGAACATCCAGGAGAACAAAGGATTGAAACTATTCGGCCTTATTGTTGTGTTCGTGTGCGGCGGACTGCTGGTATACACGATGATGGCGTTTCCCCTCTGGGGGGATCCGTCATCGCCGGCGGCCATGCATGTATCGGCGTATTACATTGAAAATGCGATGGCCGATACAGGCGTTCCCAATATTGTCACCGCCGTACTGGCCGATTATCGCGGATATGACACCCTGTTTGAGACGGCGGTCATTTTTTCGGCGGCCATTGCCTGTTTTTTTCTGCTGCGGGGGGTTACCCCCAGACCCCCTGCATCAAGGCTCTACCGTCATATTCCCACCGGTATTACATTAAGGATCGCACCAGGGGGAAAACTGCCGCAAAAATCAGACATATTTGAAAGAATCGATTCTGCCTGGATTCCCCATGATCTCATCGTCAAGACGGCCTGCCGTCTGATTATTCCGTTTATCCAGCTTTTCGGGCTGTATGTCATCGCCCATGGCCACCACAGCCCCGGGGGGGGATTTCAGGGCGGGGTGATTCTGGGGGCGGCCATGATTCTTTTTGCCGTTTCCAATGATTTGCGGTCCGCCATTGCGCATATGGGCGAAAAAGCGACCGCTTTTTTGTGCTCGGCCGGTGTGTTCGTCTATGCCGGCACCGGCACCCTTTGCCTCTTGCTGGGAGCCAATTTTTTAGACTATGGCGCCCTTGCACCACTGCTGGGTGTCGATGCGGTCATGGCCCGGTCCCACGGCATCCTTATTGTTGAAATCGGTGTGGGAATAGCCGTAATGGCAGTGATGGTATCTCTTTATTATATCCTTTCTTCCGGCGGCAAACTCGACGAGGGACTGTAATCGTGCATGATCTGTTGTTAACCCTCATGGCAAGATATAATTACTGGGTCTACATCGTGCTTTTGATGGTGGGCCTTTATGCCATGATGGTTAAAAAAAATCTGGTCAAAAAAATCATCGGCATGAATATTCTCCAGACCGCCATTATTCTATTTTATATTTCTGTCGGTGCCAAAAAAGGCGGCACGCTTCCCATTATCGTGCACGGGGCCCATGCCGGGCATCATCCGGTGAGGGTTGCCGATTATATCAATCCGCTCCCCCATGTGCTCATGCTCACCGCCATTGTCGTTGCCGTTGCCACGTTAGGGGTGGCCCTGGCCCTGGCCATAAAGATTTATCACCGGTACAGCACGCTGGATGAAGATGAAATTCATACCCGGATAAGAAAATGAGCCCCCATTTTCCCGTACTGATCATTATTGCACCGCTTCTGGCGGCCTTTTTTATTTTCGCCCTCAGTTGGGTCAGCCCCCGATTGTGCTTTCCCCTGGCAGTTTTGGCCCTGGCAGTATCCCTCATGGCCGCCGTTGGGCTGCTCTGCAGGGTACTGGCATATGGCCCTGTTGCCTATCGGCTGGGCGGATGGCCCCCGCCCATGGGCATTTCCTATTATGTGGATTATTTAAACGCCCTGGTGCTGGTGGTTGTCTGCACGGTGGCCCTGGTTAACCTGGTGGCAAGCCGCCGGCTCGTCTGGCAGGCGTTTCCCGACAGAATCGGTCCGTTTTTCACCCTCTATGTGCTGTTTGTCACCGGCCTGGCCGGTATGGTGGTCACAGGGGATGCCTTTAACCTGTATGTTCTGCTGGAGATCGCCTCTTTGACCGGCTATGCCCTCATCGGCATGGGCAGCGGTGATGCGGCCCTGTATTCTTTGAATTATATTTTCATGGGCACTGTGGGCGCCAGTTTTTACCTGATGGGCATCGGTTATCTGTATCTGGCGACCGGATCTTTGAATATCGCCGATATCGCCGCCATTCTTCCCGGTATATATGATTCAACGGTTGTGCTGACGGCGTTTGTTTTCTGCATGACCGGGCTTTTTTTGAAAATGGCGTTTTTCCCGTTGCACGGGTGGCTGCCCAATGCCTATGCGCATGCCCCTTCGGCGGCCATCAGCCTGATTGCCCCCCTGACCACCAAGGTGATGATCTATGTCATGATCCGTATGGTATTATACCTGTTTACCCCCGCTTTTGCCTTTGAGACCCTGCATGTCGGCAATATCCTGGTATGGCTGGCTGCTGTTGCCATTGTCGCAGGATCGCTGCTGGCCCTGGGCCAGAAAAGTTTGAAAAGAATGCTGGCCTACATTATTGTCGCCGAAGTCGGTTATATGGCAGGGGGCCTCTGGCTGGGCAATACCGAGGGCATCACCGGCGCCATTCTTCATCTGGTGAACGATGCGGCCATGACCCTTTGCGTATTTTTAGGCGCGGGTACATTGGCGTTTACCTTAAAACCATCGGTTGCCGGTGACCTGCAGTTGACGGACCTGGCCGGCAGTTTTACCAAAATGCCCTATACCATGGCCGCGTTTATCACAGGGGCGCTTTCCATCATCGGTGTTCCCCCCCTTTGCGGTTTTTTCAGCAAATGGTATCTTCTTTCCGGCGCCGTAGCAGCCGGTCATTATGGCTTTATGGCGGCGCTGCTGTTCAGCAGTCTGGTGAACGGGGTGCTGTTTGTCCGGATCATTGAAATCGGTTATTACGGCAAATCCGGCCATGGGTCCGCCGCCGAACATCCCATGGCCGGCATGGATGAAGCCCCCCTCGGTATGCTGGTCCCGCTTTTACTGGTGGCCGCCGGACTGGCGGTGATGGGGCTCTATACCGATGATATTGTCACGTATGTCATCCGGTTTGCCCTACCGGCGGGGGTGGTCTGATTTGGAAACAATTACCTCCATAAAACCATTTCTGGCGGTTCTGGTCTCGGCCCTGGCCGTTTTGGGGATCATTGCCAGCCGTCGGCCCAATGTCAGGGAAGCCTGGACCCTTGGGGCCGCCGGTGTAAAGTTTTTTATTGTGGCCTCCATGCTGCCGGCGATTTTACGGGGGGCGGAAATTGAATATACCCTGGTGCAGGTTCTGCCCGGGGTGACCATCGGTTTCCGGGTGGATGCCTTCGGCATGCTGTTCGCCCTGGTGGCATCGATTCTGTGGGCCATTACATCCATCTATTCCATAGGGTATATGCGCAGCCTGAAGGAGCACAGCCAGACCCGGTATTTCAGCTTTTTTGCCCTGTCTCTGTCCGCCACCATCGGTGTGGCCTTTTCAGCCAACCTGTTGACCCTGTACCTGTTTTACGAGATGCTGTCACTGGCCACCTATCCCCTGGTCACCCACCATCAGGACGGGGAGGCCCGACGGTCAGGCCGCAAGTATCTGCTGTATATCGTCGGATCGTCCATCGGTCTGGTGTTGCCGGCCATGGTGATCACCTATCATTTGACCGGCACCCTGTCCTTTGGCCATGGGGGCATCATGGCTCAGGCGGCATCGCCGACGCTGCTGACGGTTATTTTTTTTATGTTTTTGTTCGGTTTTGCCAAGGCCGCCGTCATGCCCATGCATTCCTGGCTGCCGGCGGCCATGGTGGCACCCACCCCGGTCAGTGCCCTGCTGCATGCGGTGGCCGTGGTCAAGGTCGGGGTGTTTTCCGTGGTCCGGGTGATGACCGGGGTGTTCGGCATCAATTGTGTTGGAAAATTGCACCTGGGGCCGGTGGTCTGTTTTATTGCCTCGGTTACCGTTATTACCGCATCGCTCATCGCGCTGTCCCAGGACGGCCTCAAACGCCGCCTGGCTTTTTCCACCATCGGCCAGCTCTCTTACATCATACTGGGGGTGGCCCTGCTGGCCCCTTCGGGGATCACCGGCGGCATGCTGCACATTGCCATGCATGCCTTTGGCAAGATCACGTTGTTTTTTTGTGCCGGGGCGATTTTTGTGGCCACGGGCCGGAAAAACATCAGCGAGATGGCGGGCATCGGTAAACGGATGCCCATTACCATGGGGGCCTTTTTCATCGGCAGCCTCAGTGTCGTCGGCCTGCCCCCCTGCGGCGGGTTCATCAGTAAGTGGTATCTGGTTTTAGGCACCCTGGAGGCGGATCAAATCCTGCTGCTGATTGTTCTTTTAACCAGTTCACTGTTAAATGCCGCTTATTTCTTTCCCATTGTGTACAAGGCTTTTTTCTGCAGCCCGGCACACGCTTTGTTTGAGGACAACGTCGAGGAAGCACCCACGTGGTGCCTGGTGCCGTTATCGGTTACGGCCCTGGCATCCATTGCGTTGTTTTTTTTCCCGCAGCCCTTTCTTGCCCTGGCCCGGATAGCGGTCAGTCGCATTACCGGAGGACCTTGAAATGGCCGTTGAAAATTCTGAAAAAAGAGTCCTTTCTCACGGGCCGAAACCCGGATATCCCCTTGCGTTTGCCATTGCCCTGGCAGTGGCGGTCACCTACCTGGGATATATTTTCATCACCGCGGTATTAAAATAAAAGGCAACCCCAAAATGAAAAAAGAACTCACCCTTTTCGATAAACCGGGAAACGTCAAAAAACTTCTTTTTGTGTTCTATGCCGCCCTGGCGGTTTTACTGATTGCCGATTTTTTCATTCCCAAACATGCTGAATTTCCCTGGGAAGCGCAGGTTAATTTTTTTGCCGTTTACGGTTTTGTCTCCTACGTCGGTCTGATTTATATTTCAAAAGTCCTGCGGCTTTTTATAAAACGAAAAGAAGATTACTACAAAGACCAATAGGCAAGGTCAAAAAAGTGCTTTCTCATGGTTTTTTGAGGTCAATATGATTCAATCACTGCTTCCATCAGCGGGTGCGCTCCCATTTATTTTTATCATCGGTGCGTTATTGATTCCCTTTTTAAAAGGTCGCCTCAAGTCAGCTTTCATGCTGTCCATTCCAGTGCTGACACTTGTCGTCCTGATCCAAGCGCCGGAAGGAAAACACGGGGTCTTTTCAATTCTTGATTATGACCTGATCCTGGGGCGGGTGGACCGGTTAAGCCGGATCTTCGGTTATATTTTCACCCTCATATCCTTTATCGCCATCCTCTTTGCCTTGAAGGTCAAGGATGATGTTCAACATGTCGCCGGGCTGATTTACGCCGGTGCGACGCTCGGGGTGACGTTTGCGGGTGATTTTTTTTCACTGTACATCTTCTGGGAAATCATGGCGGTGGCCTCCACGTTTCTGATACTGGCCCGTAAAACGGACAACTCCCAGCGGGCGGCCTTTCGATACATACTGGTCCACCTTTTCGGCGGTCTTTTGCTTCTCACCGGTATTGTCCTCTATTATCAACAGCAGGGCACCCTTGAATTCGACTATATCGGTCTGAACGGTATGGCGTCATACCTGATTTTCACCGGAATTGCCCTCAATGCGGCCATTCCGCCCCTCCATCCCTGGTTAAAGGATGCGTATCCCGAGGCAACGGTGACAGGGGCTGTTTTCCTGAGCGCCTTTACCACCAAAAGTGCCGTCTATGTCATGGCACGGACGTTTCCGGGGACTGAACTCCTCATCTATCTGGGGGCCATGATGACGGCCCTGCCGATATTTTATGCCGTTCTGGAAAACGATATCCGGCGGGTACTGTCATACAGCCTGATGAACCAGGTGGGATTCATGATGTGCGGTATCGGCATTGGCACCCAGCTGGCGATCAACGGAACGGTGTCTCACGCCTTTTGCCACATCCTCTACAAAGCCCTGCTGTTCATGGCGGCAGGATCAGTCCTGCATATGACCGGTAAAATCAGGTGCACCGATTTAGGCGGGCTGTATAAGACCATGCCGTTGACCTGCCTTTTTTGTTTGGTGGGGTCCGCATCCATATCGGCCTTTCCGTTTTTCAGCGGCTTTATCAGCAAGTCGATGATCGTGAGTGCCGCAGCCCACGATAAACTGACCCTCATATGGCTTGTTCTCCAGTTCGCTTCCGCCGGCGTTGTCGATCATGCCGGCATCAAAGTGCCGTATTTCATGTTTTTCAGCCACGATTCCGGCATCCGGACCCGGGAGCCGCCCCTCAACATGCTCCTTGCCATGGGCATCACCGCCGGCTGTTGTGTGTTTATCGGCATTTTCCCGGGACCCTTATATAGCCTTTTACCGTTTCCGGTGGAGTATGTGCCCTATACCGCGGCCCATGTGGTGGGCCAATTGCAGTTACTGATGTTCGGTGCCTTTGCCTTTTGTCTGCTCATCCTGTCGGGCAATTACCCATCGGAAATCAGGGCCATCAACCTGGATATGGATTGGTTTTACCGCAAAGGGGCCGGCGCCATCTACCATATTGCCGACCGGGGCTTAAACGGCATCAACCGCATTTGCGATACGGTTTTTGCCCGTAATTTGCCCGGCATGCTCGGTGGATTTGCCCGGAACGCATCGGCCATGATGGTACTGTGGCTTCTGTCGCCGATGAGATTTTTGACGCGGAAAAACAAATTTTTCTATGGGCGCCAAAAAAAGCATTTGGAGGCCATATTTGAAAGTGGTACCGTGCCTTTGGGGATCAGTGTGGCCCTGGCCGTTATTTTTTGGATTGGGGTCATGATTTTTTCAATACCATAGACGAGGCAAATCGATGGTTTCTTTAAAAGAACTAAAACAGATCGTAATCATGGGGCATCTGACCGATGCCATGCTTGAAGTATTGCAACCCCATATCGATATCCTCAATTTTGCCGAGGGAGAGGTGATATTCAAAGAGGGGGATACGGCGGACCAATTTTACCTGCTCAAAAAGGGGAAGGTTCTGCTGGAAAAAAAAATGTCGGAAAAGATAACCTTGTATTTCGGTGCCGTCAAGGAGGGGTATTCATTCGGCTGGTCCGCCATGCTCGATGGCGGGTCATATACCTCCTATGCCATTTGTGCCGAGCCGTGCGAGGTCTTTTCTTTAAGGCGGAGCATCATCCTTGACCGGATGGATAAAGATCACGACATGGGCTATATTTTCACCCAGCGACTCCTGCGCGTGATCAAAGCGCGTCTGGATCACCGGACAGATCAGTTTTTGCGGTCCATTATGAATCAGCCCGATCTGCAGAATCTTTTTTGAATCTTACCTGGACAACCGCTTATTGCCACGGATTTGCGCGGATTTGCACGGATAACAGCAATTGTTTTTACGACGCCACCAGCGCCATGCGGACACATTCCATGCCATCAAGGGCCATATGGATAAGCAGGCCCACGGCGACCAGCCGAAGTCTGGGTATGGCGGCAAGGGCCACGTAGATCAAGATCGCCGGCCAGGAGTGGAGCGGGTGAAACCCGATACCGCAGCGGGCCGGATCAAAAATCGGGGTGGCCAGAAGATGATCCAGGTCCACCACCATGGTCAGGACCATGACCAGCCACGCCTGCTTCCATCGGTCTTCAAAAAATGCCCGGGCCACGGCAAATGGTGCGACAAAATGAAGAGATGTATGAATGATGATTTCTACCATAGGTTTTCTATTTTTCACCATGAAGTTCAGGAAGGACAGGAAGGGGGAAGTCGGATAAATCAGTAAATTTTGTTTCGTGCTCATGATCTGGTGAAGCATTTGAATTTTTGTTTACGCTTACCATCTGCCGGCCTCTCAAGCATTCCGCGACATTATTCAACCCAATTTTCCAGATGCAGGTCAACAATTCTTTCAAATTTTTTGGTATTGTTGGTCACTAATGTCATGGCCCGTGATCGGGCCAGACCTGCTATGAGAAGATCATAAGGACCAATCGGCATTCCATTTTTTTCAAGTTTCGCACGAATAGCTGCAGCTTCTATAGCAGCAGCTTGATCTATATCAATAAGGCTCAACGGTAGCAGAAATTTTGCCAGAGCAACCTCGGCACGTTGCCGGTACTGGCTTTTTTCAATGCCATAGTGAAGTTCGAACAATGTGATTGCAGAAATTGCGACATCCTGTGGAGAATGTTGTCTAAATCGCTCAAGAACCGCTGATGGCCGTTTTTTGATGAGGTATATGCAAATATTGGTATCAAGCAGATAGCGCATCAGAAAGACTCTCTTTTCTGCATGGCAGGCTGATTGCGACCGTCCTCCATAAAGTCTTCCGGAAATTCATTTAAAGATTCGAACAACGAGTCCCATGTCATTTCTATGGGCTCCAGAATAACCTGGTTGCCCTTTTTAAATATTTTTACCTCGTTACCTGGAATTCTGAATGCCTTGGGCAGTCTTACTGCTTGAGAACTGCCATTTTGAAATAATTTTGCTGTTTCCATTTTGTTTTCCCCTCCGTATCGTATATATTATTAGTATATACGCCAACAACCGGAAAGTCAATTGCCGGGTGCGGAGTTATAATTGTGTTTACCATGAAGCTTCATGGTGAAGATCTACTTTTTTCTGCAAAACGGTAAGCCCGATGTTCCCCCCAACGGCGCTTTCTTCCCGTTCCACTGTAATCGGCAGCTGTGAAATCAGGGGCGTCAGGCCGCCGCGGCCCATAAAATTGCGGTAATGTCGAAAATGATCCGGGCCGGCCATGATCTCGAAAAACAGAATCAGCACCCGGGACAGCCAGCCGAATATGCTGCAAGGGCGCTTCGCCCGGTAATCCACGATCAATATGCGTCCGGACTCTTTTGTCACGCGCACCATTTCGCCGACCACCAATGGCCGAAGGGCAGGGGGCATTTCGTGCAGGGTCAGCCAGCCGGATACCAGATCAAAGCAGTTGTCCGGGTAGGGCAACTGGCTGCCGTCACCCATGCAGATACCGGCCCGGTGCCCCAGTTTCTGCCGGGCCGCGACGGCCATGGCCGGCGAAGAATCAATGCCCGCCACCCGGCACCCGGCGTCACGGTACATTCGCAGAATTGTGCCGGTGCCGCACCCCACATCCAGCACCCGCATGCCCTCCCACGGCCGATACAGCCCATACCCAGTGCGCCGGAGGCCTGCAAGCAGGGGATTGACATAACGGTCATAACGTTTGGCGGTATGTTGATAGGAATCCATCAGCGTAAAAAATCCGCCGGGCTTTTGACGCCCAGGGGCCCGTGCTTCAGGATATGGGTATAGATCATGGTGGTGCTGACATCTTTATGCCCGGGCAGATTCTGGCACCGTGCGGATATCATAACCGGCCTGGAGCTTATTTTTTTGTAAATCCATTTTTGTCCCTCGATGGATCATGAATATATTGATTATACGTCACAACATATAGATAATATAGACATTTTTATTTTGACATTTCAACAAAATTAATTGTATGTTTTGCGAACTATCTTAAAAATGGCCGTTCTTATCTGTAAACGTTATAATATATAATCTTTGTTATGACGGAAGAAAGACGAACAAGACTGTTGCGATCTGAAGTCAGGCTGATGTGGATAGGCCTGATAGTCTCCCTTGTGATGTTCATATGGCAACCGTACAAGACCGATGGAACGTGGTTCCTGTATGCGGAGGAAGGCCTGCAGAATCGCCCATGGTTCTTGCGCTATGACAACATCTTCTCCTGGGGTACGAAGACAGGTTTCGATTTTTTCCGCCTGGCGGCTCAGTTCTTGCTTTTGTGGTCTGCCATAGTGGGAAGAATTACATACCGGATTGCTGATGGAACTCCAGAATAGCGACAGGAAGTCATAACAAGACGAGTGGTGCCGACCTCGTGACCTCGGCGGCACACCCGCACGTTACCCCCTATAATAAAGGAAAAGATATAATGAGTGATAGGAACAATCGCGTATGTCCGGTTGAAAGAGCGGGCAGTCTTGATAATAGAATTCGGAGGTGGTTTCAAAACCCTCAGAAAATACTAAGACCTTATATAGAAGAAGGGATGACAGTTCTCGACGTAGGATGTGGTCCAGGTTTCTTCTCTATTGATATGGCTCACATGGTTGGCAAATCCGGCCGAGTTATTGCTACCGATTTGCAGGAAGGTATGCTTCAAAAAGTAAAAGACAAGATAAAAGGAACAGAATTTGAAGAACGAATCAAACTGCATAAGTGCGAAGAGAATAAAATAGGTGTATCAGATAATGTTGATTTTGTTCTGTTGTTTTACATGGTTCACGAAGTTCCGAACAAGGAAAAATTTTTTGATGAGATAGGAACAATACTAAGCCCGAACGGACAAGTTCTTATAGTAGAACCACCATTTCATGTTTCAAAATCAGCCTTTGAAGAGACTATCAAAAAGACCAGAGACGTTGGGTTTGCAGATACTGAAGGACCGAAGATGCTTTTTCACAAGACAGCGATATTGAAAAAGGGCTAACAAGAGCCATACACCTGACCCAGCAACGATGCGACTTTCCTAAAATCTCTGGTAACTTTAATTTTTCAGTTTTTCTACTCTTCCAGCAACGTTCCCGCTGGTCAGGTGATGGCTGACGTTATATTTCATAAGGGAGTAAGTTTTTTATGGCTATTCGTTATACACACACGAATATTGTGAGCAACGATTGGAAAAAATTAGTAAAGTTTTATAACGAAGTATTTGAATGTTCTCCAGTTCCTCCCGAACGTAATCTTTCAGGAAAATGGTTAGACGAAGGGACAGGCGTAAATAATGCATCTCTTCAAGGTATGCACCTTCGTTTACCTGGCTTTGGTGACAATGGCCCAACACTTGAAATTTATCAATATGAAAACATTGAAAATAATTATCCCCCCAAGGCAAACAGAAAAGGGTTTGGACATTTGGCTTTTCACGTTGATGATGTCGAACAAATTATGGAACAAGTGATGTCATATGGGGGAAAATGCTTGGGAAAAATTACAAAAAAAGAAGTACCTGGCGTTGGCCTACTAACTTTTGTTGACAAAATTTGACTGATCCAGAATCAAATATCATTGAATGCAGTAACTAAATTTCTCATAAAAATATAACCTTTTGCTGACCAGATCGGGCGAGTGGTCCCTCTGGTGAGCAATAAATCGGAGTGTATCAATTTTGCCGGAAATAAAAGGGAGGCAAAAACTGAAGCATTCCTTAATTGCAAATTTCTGGAGGGGTGGCTGAAAGTAGTCAATGGGTGATCGCATTTATTGCAATATTATTCATGTGTTGTCGGACTTTGATCCTGGATGAACAACAGTTTCCAGAATGAACAACAGCTGGGAACGAAGCGGGGGCATAATAAATCTTTGGTTTACATAAATTAGGGCCGAGCGGATTAGTTGTTCTCGTGCAGGCGAACCGAAAACCAGGCACATATATCCAATGTTTCAGACGGATTTACACATTACAAATTACGGGCCCAGATAGCGGAAAATAGTTGTTCCGTAAGGCGGATGTTAGTGGAAGGGAAAGCAAATAAAATTTTTGATAGGTTAGATCAGTAGACAAAGGGAGGTTTCGGGGAAGACAGGAACTTTATACAAGCAGATAAAATTTATTGAACTGGTAATGTTCGCTAACTTAGAACCCTATAATACACCATTCGATATGGCCGAGGTTATTCGCCCGCTGCGGACCTACGCCGGACTTAAGGGCTACTTGTGGTTGCACTTAAAATACTTCGATTATAGGCTATTGGGGGGAGCTGTTAATTTCACCGCTCAATACCCCGCTAAGATTCAGAAACTTATCATTGTCTCGCCCTTGCATAATTTAAGGCCCTATTTACTTGGCGGTTTTGTGTTGACACGCCCTGTCGGCGGGGCAAAGTGAGAGACCTTGTTATCCCCTTGGGGCGGTACGCTGTTATAGCAGCAGTAGAAATACGGAGGTCATATTAGGATATTTTAGAGGTTTAGTGAAAAGCCTGCGGCGAGGAGTGAGAGAGACTTATTATCGAGCGAGATCTCTCCCTAACCCAAGTTCGCCAAAATAAATCAAGGGTCGGCGTCGCTCGGGGGCTCAGTAGATTTTATGGTCACTACTCATTTTGCGGCATGTAATTTCCTCGGCAACGGGACGTTACTGAGTCCCAGGTTCTCGTAAATTTGTTTGTGTTCAGGCTCAGCATTGCTACACAGCCGCAAGTGGTGGCGCTGAACCTGTTTATGCTCTTTGACATTATATTCGATGGTCAGCCGCTGATGCGTCGATAAAACCGCTCTGACTGTGGCCCATAAGCGATGGTCGCCGCCCTGACGCAATCTGTATTCAATGGTATGCAAAATATGATACGCCAGCACGGAGATAAACATGTGGGCATCGGCACGCTCTGCATTCTGGTGAAAGTTGGGTCTCAAACCCAGCGATGATTTCATGGAGCGAAACGCACTTTCCACCCGCGTGAGCATGACGTAAGTTTCCCAGATCTCTTTGTCGGTCAGGTCAAGGCGGTCCGTGCGCAAGACATAGCATCCGTCAAATTTACTAATTTCATCATACTGCGCACGCTTTTTCCAGACAACGGCCCTGGCATTAACGGATTTGACCGGTTTGTCTTCCGGTACAACCGTTACCTCATAGAGCTTGGATGCCCGCGGATACTTTTCCCGCAGGCGGCCGATCATCTCGACAACCTTGGCATAGCGTTTTGTGTGGCCCTTTTTGCCGAGACCGTCATGGTAATACTGCAGCCGTTCAACAAACAATTGCTCCTGACGATTGCGGATCCCGTAATCTTTGCTTTTTCTGGCTGAACTCCGGCACAGTAGCAGGGCCTGGCCGTCTTGTTCCTGCCGTTTCACTTCAAGGGTATATTCATCGGTTTGCCGAATCACCTTCATCTGCTGAGTATCTGCAACCGTAAAATCGCCTTTTCCGCGATTGACCACAATATAGTGAAACTGCTTTTTTCGCAGATACTTGATGTTCTTTTTGGTGGCAATGCCGGCATCTAAAACCACGGTTCGGTCTTTGGCCAGATTCGGACGTATGCAGATCAGCTTTTCAATGATCTGCGCCAGGGTTTTACACTCGGCCTGATTTCCCGGATACAGCTGGCTGTATTTAGCAAAACCGTGCTCGTCAACGACCAGCGCCAGGGTCAATAATTTGCAATCCGACCGTTTTTCTTTGCTGCGTCCGCGTTGGGCATTGGGGTTACCGCTTGCGCGGCCTTCAAAATAGGTATTGGTCAGGTCAAACAGGCACATTCGTTCCGGCAGAGAAAAAAGTTCCTTTTCCTCTCGGGCCAGGTGGCTTTCCAGGCTGTCTTTGCACTCAAACAGGCTGTCGCCGGCACGATACAGGGAACTGAGGGACGCCCGCATCGGAGTCCCGGCCAGTTCATAAAGTGCGGATCGATTCTCCACCCATTGCCAGGTGTGGCGCTCGCTGCCCGGGGATACAAGCCGTCCGACGACCAGGGCCTCAAGCAACGGCAGGACATGCTCGGAGATCCCGTTGGCCATGAGGACCTCATTGAACTTGAGCTCGTTCCAGATGCTGTGGCAAACGTATTCCGGTCCCAGGGAACGCATTTCTCCGGCCTGCATCGAGGCGGTATCGACATTTTGATATACCACACCGGCAGGCTCGGACGGATCCACTTTATTATCCGGTTGTATCTGGTTCTTTTTGGCTCGGATCTTTTGCAGCGCTTTCCGGGCATGCTTTTCAATCTTCGGGTCAGGGCTAAATAACTGCTTTTGGCCTGTAAGCATGGCCTCGATGCAGTTGGCCAGTTCTTTGTACTGCTCGGCGGGCACATCCAGATTGCCCAAATTAAGGATCAGCTTTTGCCGGGGACCTTTATCGGTGCGGACATTTTCTACCAGGTGGAGGTACTCGTATATCTTCCTGGAGTTACGATTGGATTTGCGGACCTTTTTAATATACATGGTGTGGTGCATACTATGAAATCCGCGCCCTGTCAACAATAAAATTGATCTATGGGTCACTACATTGACCTTTTAAAATTTCACGTCTAATATAATCAATAGGTTAAGATTGCGAGAAAGACCACTGCCACGTTCATGGTAGCAGGCAACAATGCCGTGTCTGCTTTCGAACAGTCCTCAGCTCCAATTTTTTGGAGCAAAGTATCGATTTGTTGACCTTGGCCAATATTGGTGATGATAATCGTATCGGGCCGGCATCCAGGCAGATAGATCTGATCGCCATCATTGATCAGCCTGCAATAGATAGCTCTTCTGAACCGGTCCCAGGCTTCGCGTTTACTTCCAAACTCAAATATACTCCCAATAGTCTTTTTTGCCGGAATAATAACGAGTCCATGTTTCGTCTGTAGAAGCCACGGCAAAGGACTTGATATCTTTATACAGCTTCCCGCCGCAGACATAGCCGATTTTCAATTCCTCACAGAAATTGAAAATCTTCTGATCGAAAAACCCGCTGTCCATACGGATAATGATGGGAAGATCCCGTCGATATTATTTACGAATTTTGCTGACCATGTGACGAATCATCTGTTGTACTGTGTTACCATGATTGGAATGTTTGTTTCCACCGCGAAAGACCGCATCAACAATCAATCGCCCCCAGTTCATTTGCAGCGGTTGAAAACCCTTTTTCTTTTTGTAGGTCGGTTTAACTCCGTGACGGCATTTAGCATCATCGTTGTCCATCACCATGGTATCAATACCCAGCTCGATCAGTTCCGGTTGCTTGATCTTCAACCGCCAGATAAAAAGCCTCTGCAACAAGTGGCGGAACAAAAAGATTCGTGTCCAGGCAAAGGCGTTGAAGAATCGTTTAATCCTGTGGGACGAAGCCATCTCTTTCACATCTGTTTCAATACTTCCGGCATAGCCTGGGTCTTGGGCAAGCTGATCAAAGTATGTCAAATGCCGACTGGTACCGTCTGCCATGAAGCAAAGTATCTGTTTGAAAAGCTCGAAGGCAGCAATGCCTTTTTTGCTTTTCCGTATAGAACCGAAAAATCTGTCAATCAGAGAAAATATCTGGATTTGATGCAAGTATGCGACGAACAGCGTCAAACCGGCTCTACCGGTCAAACGTTCACCGGTCATTTCAATTTTGCTAATTTTCAGTTCCTTTTTTCGGTAAGATTTGCTATGTTTCTTCATCAAGTCCTCCATCTGATTGGTATGGCTATTCTTGTTAACGCTTTCGTCGGTTTTAACAAGTATTATAGCACATTATCTTCGGATAGAGGACTTTTTTTTGCTTAAAATCGCTCAAGTTAGGTTCAATTATCTTTTCCCGGTACATCTGTTTTTACGAAGCGATACCATTCCTTTAAGCAAACGCCGGCCCTGCAAAGGGAAAACGGGCTGGCTGAATAGACTCATGAGGGACCGCCCTGTTTGTGATCATGCTTCATCATGAAACGCCCGTTAAAAAAAGGCAAATTGCGCTTAACTGTCGGGTTTGTTGGTTCGAATCCACCAACATTTTCATACAGGTTGACATTTTATACCTTCTTGGTATATATTGATATACCATGAATTTCGAATTTGACCCGATAAAATCGGATACCAACAAGAATAAGCATGGAATTGATTTTACTGAGGCCCAAGAGCTTTGGGATGATGCTGATTTATTGGAGATCCCTGCAAAAACAAACGACGAACTGAGATTTATAGTCATTGGCAAAATAGGCAAAAAACACTGGACTGGGATTATCACATATCGCCATGATAATATAAGAATTGTATCAGTACGGCGAGCCAGGAATGAGGAGATTGAGCTTTATGAAAGCTAAAGAATTAGACAAGAAGTTTGATGAAGGGAGCGAGCATTGTAAAGCATTTAGACCTCTCAAAAGCCAGACGACCTAAGCAAGAGCAAAAAAGAGTTAATGTCGATTTCCCTCTCTGGATGATACAGTCTTTAGATAAAGAAGCAAAACGGTTAGGTGTCCCCCGGCAATCAATCATTAAGATTTGGCTTGCAGAACGATTGCAATAAATCCGTTCCCGTATGGGCCTCGAACCTGTCGTTTAACAACGACTGGAACCCGGAGCGGCCCTTTTCAATCGCCCTTTCAGCCATTGCTTTTTTATACAGCTGCGGTTGCCTATGTTGTTTACTATGCCGGGTTTAAACGTCTGGAAGCCACTTTGGGCCCGATGATAGCCAAAATATCCACCACGGAATACACAGAACACACTGAAATTTCGGTAGTTGCCATATGCCTTCCAGGCCGCCTGAAAAGTGAATCAAAAGTCGCACGCCCATTAAGAAAATACAGCGCTAAATAGTCGTATTTAAATACGGCTATTAGGCCGTCTAATCTATGCGTTGGGAAAATTGTGATGCCTGGCGTTCTGTGGCAGGAAAGGGTTTCGATATGCTTGAAGTTAATAGAGCGTTGCATTACATTATTTTCAAAAGTATCGAACGCCGCAAGATTTTTCGGGATAACTTAGTTGTTGCCGGTCGGCCAGAGCGCTTGGGATGACCATGAAGGAACTTGCCCGCCGGCTCGGATTGACGCCACCGGCTGTGAGCATTTCCGTCAGACGTGGTGAAGCACTGGTAAAAAGTTTGGTTATCGA
>CALNYM010000020.1:0-25000 GCA_942490765.1 uncultured Desulfobacterales bacterium
TATGATCTATCCGGATGGTTCAATACAGCCATGGACTGGGAATCCTTGTTAAAGAATTCCATATGCGCCCGTTGCGTTCTACAGCCAGCAACGCCCAGACGCTGCAGTGGACCGTAATTGAAGGAAGAGACAAATTAGAACTGCTTTCCCGGGGAAACATCGAAGGATGGAACGGGTTATCGAAGCCCAACTGACTCTCCGGCGGCAGATTACCCGCCCGGTGGTGGCCCGCCGGGCTGCCGGGTTGAAGACGGCACTTTGCGCACTGCCCAGACCCTCATTGTTCCCTCCGCTCCCAAAGAGAACGCCAACGGCCTGGTTGATTTGAGCATCGCCTTGGCTTATTTGGAACTGGCCGCCCTGCCTCTCGGAGTGGGCACCTGCTGGGCCGGGCTGCTCCGAGGGGCCTTGATGGCCACCCCTGAATTGGTGACCTCCATGGGTCTGCCCCAGGGACACACCTGGTTTTATCCGATGATGATCGGGTATCCCAGGTTTAAGTAGTATCGATTGCCGGAGAGGAACGTACCGGTGATTCACTGGAATTAGAAATGTATAAAAAACAAGTTCCTGATGATTCTTATTGGCTTGATGATAATTGATCGCTTTTTCCGGCAGTCATGCTCAAACCGTTTCCCATGATGAAATCAGTATCACCATTCCGCAGTGTGATTATCAGTTTTATCCGGGCCGCTTTTGCTGCTGAAGATAAAAAATGGGCCGCATATGGCAGTACAATGTATGGACTCAAACCATTGATCAGGCCAGTACCGGCTTGAATAAAGTTGTGCTTGAGATGACCATTCAATGCAAAAACCTTAAATTTCAAACTTATTCGGGCAAGCAGGGTAATCGTATTGGATATCGGCGACTCCCACCCGGTACTCAGTTGTGATGCTGCCATTCGATACCAGACGCCGCAAAAAAATTGTTGTATCTTACGCCGACGGCGGCGCAGAAACCCAATGAAAAAGATGCGGATCAAATCGCGGCCAACCTGCTTCAGATGCTGTCGCTGGAAGCAATGGCACGGCATACCCTGTTGAAACCGAAAATTCAGCACCTTGTCACCCAAACAATGGAACCTGTTGAAGATTGATATCGATATTACCCATATTCACCGGGAAAAGGATAACAGCCATCCGCGGCCTGCCAAAGTTTACAAAAGCAAATAAGTAAAGGGAGGAATCTTGTTCCTGAATGAAAAGGCTGTTCTGCCATTGATCTGGTACTTCCGGCCTCAAAGTTGCCCTTTGTGTCTGTGCTTGGAAATGTTCTCGGACAATAACTTGAAAAAATCCGGACACCCTGTTTTTAACAGGCGGGGGCGTTGAAGAAAACCCGGATGACTGGTGAATGCCATTGTCAGGTCGTCCAAAAGATTGTTAGGCAGAAACTCAGTCCCCATAGACCAGCATTACTGCCGTTTGCTGTACCAAGCTTTTGCGTCCGGAACCGCAGAGCATAGAGCGGCAATTCCCCTGATGAATGCTAAGCCACTGGATGGATGCACGAGGGGCGGTATATATGTTAAAAAAATTACCGCGCGGACTTTTGGTGCTCGAAAGATATGGTATTTCAAAACTCAATAAATGGCTGAGGTTGACAGGCGGGGTCCCTTTAAGATCCGGAAAAGATCCCATCGCCCATATCCTTTATATTAAAAACGTATTGCCGCAGATTTATAGAAATACGTATAAATTCCTGGAACCAAAAGATTTTTTAAATCTGAGACTCACGGGCCGGTTTTTTGCCTCCAATGAATCCATCACCCTGCACTGGGTAACGGACAACAGGGATATCCATCGTATCTGCTATCACGACGGCCTGATAAAAATGGCCGGAATTTCAAAAGAAAAACTGCCGGAATTAAAACAGGCCACGGATATTATCGGTCCCATAAAAAAAGACGTTGCCCGGGAGCTGGGCTTGAATGAATCCGTTAAAGTGGTGATGGGGACACCGGATATCCATTCATTTGCCGTTGGTTCCGAGCGATCAGATGATTTTTCAGGTCACCTTTACGTGGGGATTTCAGGATGGCTTTTAAAAGCACTTCTCTATCGGAAAACAGATCTGTTCCAAAAATATGGGGGCCCTTCCTTCTGCCATCCCGGGAAACACTTTCCCGTCAGATTAACAGGATATTGCCGGCGAGGCCCTTAATTTTTAGATGATAATATCCTCTATCCGGCCGATGAACTGACGTCCGGCGAAAGCGTCAAAGATATTCACACGGCTTTTAACATCATGGCGGGAGAAACTTCCTTGTCAGTTGTGATAAGGACCTCATCTTCACGCCCTGGCTGAATGGAGAAAGATCTCCGGTTGAAGACAGCACCATCAGAGCCGGCTTTCACAATATGTCTTTAAGTACGACACGGGCCCATATGGTCAGGGCCGTTTTTGAAGGTGTGGCCTTTAATGCCAGGTGGCTGCTCAAATATGTTGAGAAGCTCATTCAAAAAAAGATGAACATCATCAACATCAATGCTGGCGGTGCCCAAACAGATCTCTGGTGCCAGATCCATGCCGACATCATGAACCGGACGATCCGGCGGGTGAAAGATCCCATCCAGGCCAATGCAAGGGGTGCCGGGCTGCTTGCATCTGTGGCGCTTGGATTTATCCGGTTTGATGACATCCCTGACACAACTGAATATGATGCGATTTTCAACCCCAACCCGAAAACCCGAAAATGCTATGACAACTTATTTGAACAATACCTGGCTATTTATAAGCAGAACAAAAAAATACACAAAAGGTTAAGCACATCAAAATACGACACACTGTTGAATCTCATTCCCAGAAACCGGTACGTTTTTTTGAAAAACACCTTAAAAAAATACCCTATGTAAAAAATAAAATCGATCATGAGATCAATGGGGTGATGAAAGATCTTGAAACATCTTTAAAACCCTATAAAGATCGTTTTCATTCGCACATCCGCCTTCCTCAAACACCGCTTAAAAGAGATGACATCCTTGACCAGATCCGTGAAATAAACACCCTGGAGGAAGACAAATGGAAGGACGGGGTATGTCTCAGGGGCGGTCTATCACGGCAATCAGGACCTTATTGACTTTTGAGACAAGGTTCATGCCATCACCTCCCAGAGCAATCCCTTGCATTCTGATCTGTGGCCCAGTGCATCCAAATTCGAAGCGGAAATCATTGAGATGACGGCCGACATGCTGTCATCAGTGAAAAAGACTGATGACCCCATCTGCGGAACAGTGACATCGGGTGGAACAGAAAGCATCCTGCTTGCCATGAAGACCTACCGGGATTTTGCCCGGATTAAACGGAACGTAAAAAAACCGGAGCTGATTGTGCCGGTAACGGCCCATGCCGCCTTTGACAAGGCCTGTCAGTATTTTAACATCCGGATGGTGCATATTCCGGTCAATGCGCATTTTCAGGCAGATATTGCCCAGATCGTTTGAGCGTCATCAATAAGCTGAACACACAGGAACAGTTTGGGTTTCGCACCATCTTTTCCTCAGATTACGGTTGACCTTTACAGCAGAGATGTCGCCAAATCACCGGAACATCATAGCTGGCTTTACCACTGACGCCTGCCTCGGCGGAACAGCGTTGCCCTTGCCGAGAACTCAGACCGGATGTACCGCCGCGATTTCAGAGTCACCACCGTCACCTCCATGTCAGCCGATACCCATAAATACGGATATGCCGCCAAAGGCACGTCTGTTGTCCTGTATCGCGGTGAAGCCCTGCGGCATTTCCAATACTATACTGCCACGGACTGGCCCGGCGGCCTCTATTTTTCACCGACCTTCGCCGGCAGCAGACCCGGCGCATTGAGTGCTGCCTGCTGGGCATCACTGCTGTCCATTGGCGAAAAAGGATACCTGGAAGCGACACAAAAAATAATGGATGCCGCAAATACAATCAAGCAGGGGATTGCGGATATCCCGGAACTTTATATTCTTGGCAAACCCCTGTGGGTCATTGCCTTTGGTGCAAAAAAAATGAATATTTACAGGGTGCTGGATGCAATGACCCAAAAAGGCTGGAGTCTCAACGGCCTTCACAAGCCCTCGTGTATCCATATTGCCATACCCCTGCGGCATACCCGGAAGGGATTCGTCAACGATTTGTTGAAGATTTAAAACAGGCAGTGGAGACCGTTAAAACAACAACAGATAAAAAAGACGGCATGGCTCCCGTTTACGGAATGGCCGCAACACTTCCCGCCCGGGAATTGTCAGCGATATCTTAAAAAAATATCTGGACACCTATTACAAGGCATAATTCAACCCATCAACGGCTGCTTAGATCATATCTGAAACAGCAGGGATGATTTCTATGCCGGCGGACCTCATATCTGCCAGGGCGGACGTGCTGGTATCCGGTGCCACGCCCCGGCAAAGCCCCTCCACCAGAATCACTTTAAAGCCTGATTTAACAGCATCCATGACGGTTGCCCGTACGCAGTAGTCCGTGGCAAGACCGTATATCACAAGTGTATCTATGTGATGCCGGGAAAGACATTCCGCCAGTCCTGTTGCGCTGCCGCCGTCATCAAAAAAACCTGAATAGGAATCATATCGGGGATCCATTCCTTTTTGAACAATGGCTGTAAAAAGTGTGTTGTCAATGAGGACCCGGGCATTTTCAGATCCCTGAATACAGTGCGGGGGCCAGAGAACCTGATCCCGTCCCGCTATCTGGATGATATCGTAAGGGGCCTTGTTCGCATGGCTGGTGTAAAAAGAGATATGATCCTCAGGATGAAAGTCCTGGGTGGCAAACAGCGTATAGCCATTATTTTTGAATTGTCTGGTCGCATCAATAACGGTTTCAATGTACCTTTTATCCGTACCCTCAACGGCAAGAGATCCATTCTTAAACAGGGTAAAGTCCCCCTGCAGATCCACCACAATCACCCCGGTTTGGTTCGTTTTTACGACAGTGCCCATTCCTTTCTCCTAGCTGCAAGCCTGTGGTTTTCATCCTTGTCTGTTATGTATAGCATTTTCAGAGTCAAAATAACATTCTCCCTTCATTTTTTTGTTTTTCATATGACGGCAAGCGCTTGACAGACGCTCGTGTTACACTTAGTATAACCCATTTTTAACCCGGAGATACAACGAACGATGACACCGACTTCAAAACTTCCCCATGTGGGAACAACCATATTCACAATGATGACGAATCTTTCCAACGAGCAGAACGCCATCAATCTTTCCCAGGGATTTCCGGACTTTTGACGTCTCCCCGGAACTGATTGAGCTTGTAACCACTTATATGCAAAAGGGATTTAACCAATATGCCCCCATGCCCGGGGTTTTGCCGCTCCGTGAAAAAATTGCTCAAAAAATAAAAAAATTATATGGTGCCGGCTATGACCCGGAAACGGAAATCACCATCACAACAGGGGCAACGGAGGCTCTTTTTGCGGCCATCACAGCTGTTGTCCATCCGGGTGACGAAGTCATCCTCTTTGATCCGGCCTATGATTCATATGCCCCGGCCATTGAACTGAGCGGCGGGAAACCGATTCACCTGGAACTGATTCCTCAGGGGTATTCAATCGACTGGGATCAGGTCAAAAAACACCTGTCTTCCAGAACAAGACTGATTATTCTCAATTCTCCCCATAACCCGACCGGATCTGTTTTAACCCGGGCGGATATATCCGAACTCATCACCATCATTGAAAGCCATGATCTATATATCTTGAGCGACGAAGTTTATGAACACATTATTTTTGACGGGCAAAAACATGAAAGCATGTCCCGGTACCCTGAACTTGCCGCAAAAAGTTTTGTTGTCAACTCTTTTGGTAAAACCTTTCATACCACCGGATGGAAAGTAGGCTACTGTGCGGCACCGGAAAACATGACAGCAGAATTCAGAAAGATTCATCAATACCTTACCTTTTCTTCAAATACAGCGGTGCAGCTGGCCCTGGCAGACTTTTTGGCAGATGAAACCGCCTATTTGAAACTGGCCTCATTTTATCAGGACAAAAGAGATTTTTTTCTGTCAAAGCTGACACATTCCCGATTCAGGGTCATTCCCTGCCACGGCTCCTATTTTCAACTGCTTGATTATTCCGACATCTCCGATATGCCGGATACGGAGTTTTCAAAAAAACTCACGACTGAGAACAAGGTTGCGTCCATTCCGCCGTCTGCTTTTTACCAAAACACGACTGGCGAAAGGGTCCTGCGGTTTTGTTTTGCCAAAAAAAACCGGACGCTTGAAGAGGCGGCCATACGATTATGCGCAGTTTAACAACGAAAAGAGGCGTGCCGTATGATTCAGAGTATTCTTGATAACGATCTGTACAAATTCACCATGCAGCAGGCGATTCATATGCTCTACCCAAGAGCTCATGCCCAGTATGAATTTATAAACCGGGGAGGAACCCCTTTCCCAAAGGGCTTTGCCCGGAAAATCAATGATCAGGTTCAAAAAATGGCAGCCCTCAGCCTGTCTCCGGAGCAAAAAATCTTTCTTGAAACCAGCTGCTATTTTTTAACCCCGGTATATCTTGATTTTCTTTCTTCCTACCGGTTTGATCCGGATGAAGTCAGCGTTACACAGAAAAAAGACGCACTTGTATTAACCATCACAGGGCCCTGGTATCGCACCGTTTTATGGGAGGTCCCTTTAATGGCCATTATCAGTGAAACGTTCTTCAAAACAAAGCCGCAACCGCCGCTCTCAAATCAGAAAAGACGAGCGGTAAACACGAAAAAAGCCGAAATTTTATCCCAACACGGTGTCAAGTTTGCTGATTTTGGTACCCGGCGGCGATTTTCTGCTGGAAACCATCACCAATTGCTGCAGGACCTTTTAAGCTATACCCCGCATACCCTTATCGGTACGAGCAATGTTCATTTTGCCCATCAGTTTAATATCACCCCCATTGGTACGCTTGCCCATGAATGGTTTATGTTCCATGCAATTCTCCACGGATACCAGATGGCAAACCCTTCCGCCCAGGATGCATGGGTAAAGGTCTTTCACGGGGATCTTGGCATCGCATTAACCGATACGTATACCACCGACATTTTTTTATCCACCTTTGATACCTTTTATGCCAAACTGTTTGACGGCATCAGACAGGATTCAGGTGATCCATTTGCCTTTACCGATAACATCATCGCACACTATGAATCACTTCATATAGACCCGTCGAGCAAAACCATCGTTTTTTCAGACGGTCTTGATGTCCGCAAAGCGGTAAAGATTCATCAATACTGTAAGGGCAGGATCAAGGATGCCTATGGTATTGGGACCAGCCTGACAAATGATGTGGGGGTTGTGCCCTTAAATATGGTCATCAAACTGAGCCGGGGACGAATGGCTGAAAACAAACCCTGGCGAAATACGGTCAAGCTGTCCGACGACACGGGCAAACATACGGGCAGCCCCAAAGAATTGAAAACCTGTATGGATATTTTTCATCTTTCAAATGAATAAAAACAGTTTCTTCGGCTCAGGACCCGTGCGTTTTCTTCAGCCAGGATTCAAAATCATGGGGAATTTCCCTGGGTTCGGGCGGCGTCAGCGGTTTTTTCCGGCTAGTTAAAAATTGCTTGATATCACTCACGTCTTTCATCACGGTGAACAGATTTGATTCAATCTGGGCAAGCATTTTCTTTATCTCCGGATCTTGCCGGGAGGTGTCTTTTCCCGCATCTTTCCCGGAAACCGTTTCGTTTTCAGGTTTATGGTGCGTTTCAAGAAAAGACAGACATTTGTCCCAGAAAAGTTCCAGCGGCATATCATCGGCCAGGCCTGCCTTGTTCATCAATTTCTGTGTAATGGACCGGATACACTTTGAGGCAACCGTCTCCGGGAAAAGCATGAAAAGGGGATCTGCGAAATAACGGCCGCCCGGACATTCCTGTCCAGTGCCAGAATTCCCAGCGGCTCAAGACGGATCGGAAGAAATCGGGTCACGGTTTTTTTCAACTGAGCATAGGCACTTTGAGCTGATTTGCCGGACTTTACCTGGTTAATGATCACTTTGACCGGACAGTTATAGCCGTATTTTGACAACACTTTGAACAGGGAATAGGCATCGGTGAGGGAGGTGGGCTCACGGGGTGGCCACCAGAATAATCTCATGGGATGCCATGCAAAAGGCAAGTACCTGGGATGAAATACCGGCGGACGTATCAAAAATAAAATAATCATACTCTTCCAGGTCTAAAAATGCAGCGATAAGGGTACCGGTCTGTGTCCGTGTCAGATCGGCTATTTTTTCCACACCCGAACTGCCCGGAATAATATCAATCCCCTGATAATTTTTAATGATGATTTCATCCAGCCGGAACTGTCCGGAAATAACGGATGCCAGATCTTTTTTCGGATAAATACCGGTGAGGATATTTACATTGGCCAGCCCAAGATCTGCATCAAACAGGCAGACTTTGAAACCTTCCGATGCCAGGGACAAAGATAAATTAAGACTGACACTGGTCTTTCCGACCCCGCCTTTTCCACTGGTAATGGTAATAATTCTTGCCATAATTTACGCTTCCTGTTTTTTGGGAAATGCCACAACCATCACATCCCGACCGTCTTTTTTCAAAGAAAACACAACCTCCGGGGCTTGGTATTCCCGGGTAATTTTTTTAAAAATCTGGTTGATGAACACATTAAATTCCTTTTATGTCCGCTTGCGTCCGGGGTGTCCGATCAAGGCTTCGCAACAGTTCATAGCGTTCATACAGTGTCCGGATGGCATTCTGTTTCCTGTTCAGGATTTTTGATAGGGACTTTAACCCCAGCAGAAGGGACAGATCCACCGGTTTTTTTCAGGCGGTGTTATCCAACTCAGTTGCCTTTCATAGAGCATTTTAGAAACCCTTATGAAAACCCTGAAAAAGGAATAAACAATGTCTTAAACCGGTATTGGGGAAAACGGTCGTTTAATTCCCGGATGAATACGATATGTTCCGGATCTGTAAGACCGAACAAGATGGTATTGTCCTTTAACACCAGGGGAATGCTTCTGTGTTCCAATTGAGTCTGTGTATTATCCAGTACGTGAACCAGCCTGTTTGGCCTTTTCATGTTAAAAATAAAATCACTGATGGACCGAAAAGGGATATGAAACAGATCAAACACAGCGCTGCAGCCACTGATTGGAAACAAGGCCATTTTCAAAAAGATTGCTGATAAACGGAATATTCTGCTATGTGACCGGATTTTTCGGCTTTTGCCACCATTCTCTTGAGAAAACGAGCTTTCTGATACCAGGGCGCCTGAATCGACTTAATCTTATTATATTTGTGAAGGACCGTATAATTGTCCATGGGTGTGATTAAATTCAAGTCACATAAAATCATTCCGATAAGACGGCTTTTTTTCAGACTCATGGATGCCTGTCTTTTTTCCTGGATCGAGAGGGCCAACTGAATGTCATCGTGACGTATTAAGCCCTCCTGAACAAGGAGTTCGCCGGTTTTAAGCGGCTCAACCATTCTGGATATCGTCGATTTTGAATATGGCAAGGGTCTCACACCTCTCTACTTGTTTTTTTTGTTGAGCTGACCGGCAGGGTAATAATAAACCGGGTTCCTTTTCCCTGCTCGGACTCACATCTGATTTTTCCATTCAACTCTTTAATAATCGAGTGAACAATGGAAAGCCCCAGCCCTGAATTGGACGTCCCGACTTTTGTTGTCGTATACGGTTCAAACAGGGTCTCCCTGACAGTTTCATCAATCCCCGGTCCATTATCTGAAATACAAATTTCAATATTTCCGGGAATCCGTTTTTTCTCATCAATCAGGATTTTTGCCGATTCTGATAAAAACCGTGTGGTAACGTTAATTTTACCGCCTTTGTCCATGGCTTCAGCTGCATTTTTTATCAGATTGATTAAAACCTGTTTCAGCCCGTTCGGGTCGGTCTTGACTTTGGGAATGTCCGGATCAATACTGATGGTGGCCTCAATTTGTTTCGGCAGCAGAATTGATTTTTTTAAAATCTCCAGTATGCTCTGGCAGATCCGATTAATATCCACGATTTCAAATCCCTCAATTCTGGGTCTTGAAAAACTCCGAAGCTTATCCAGTAACCCTGACACCCGGTTCATTTCTTCGCCGATCACCACAAGCTCGTCCTGGGCCGGGTGCTTGTCCGGCAGCTTTAACCCAAGGGTTTCAATATAATTCTTAATAATGGCAATGGGATTATTGATTTCATGAATCACCTTATCGGTCAGTGTGGAATAGGCTTCCATTTTCTTTTCGTGAATATTGGCGGCATACTCGGTATAAAACCGAATACTTTGAAGGCAGATACCCGTCTGCCTTGAAAAAAGGGTCACCAGACCGGTGTTCTCGTCAAGGAGCTTAGCCGTTGTTTCATCAACACCCAGTGCAATGACTCCCGAAACCGCGCGCGTTGAATACAGGGGGATACAATACAATCCGGTTGTCCCAAACAGCCGAATGATCTGGGTATCGGATATGGCCAGTTGTTCTTCAGGGTCCAGGTTTAAGCTGTTTTTAATGGCCTGTTCGTTTACGCACCTTACCAGGAGGCTTGACGGATTTGACAGCGGCAGGGCAATACTTTTAATAATATTATGGGATTTATCCGTACGGCTGCAAAACCCGGTTAAAATATTTTTTTTATCTTCCCTGAAAAAATAAAACACTCTGGGGATATTAAAAACGATCTTAAATCCGTTTTGAGCGATATCCAGCACGGATTCAATGTCCCTTGCGTGCAGCAGATTCTGCAGGGTACCGTAGAACAAAGACAACTCTTTTATTTCTGCGGTCAGCGACGCTTCATAAGCCGTATCCTGAGGTCCCCCGATCCTGATGCCAAGGCTTTTGGCCATCTCCTGGACCTCTTCTTCGGCCAAAACAGCTATCTGCTCCAGCCTTTCCCGGGGAATATCCGTCAAAGAAAGAATCTGTGACAGGGTTTCAACGGATGTCTGTCCCGCCAGGAAATTTGAAACAAACAGCATTTTTACATGGGAAAGGGCCCCTTCAACCTTTTCAATCTCTTCATTAATAAAGAGGACCGCATCGGAGATCAAGGGATTCAGATTCCACTGATCAAAAAGCCAGGCACTGACCTGGGGCGTATCGATATCAAACAGCCGCGTTTCTTCGGCAATCATTTTATCTTCACTGAGACTGGCTTCAAGGATGGTTTTATAATCGTCCGGAAAGTTCTGCAGCAATACCAGTCTGCCGATATCATGAAGTAATCCTGCCAGGAAAAATTCATCTGGATTTAAAAACCCGTTTTCCTCGGCGACTTCTCTTGCAATGACCCCGCACTTATACGAATGGTACCAGAACCGGCCGATATCAAATTCCGGGACGGCTTTGGAAAGACTGAAAAACCGCATGGCTGAGGTACTGATGGCAATATTCCGAATGGTATCAATGCCAAGGTAGACAACCGCTGTTTTGATACTGTTTACTTCTTTGGGCAGGTTAATATAAGGTGATCCGACAATCTGCAGCAGCCGCGTTGTTAAAGACGGATCTGCGGAAATAATCCCGGTCAGCTCCTCAAGCGTTGTCTTCTCATTGTTACATGCCTTGATGAGCTTCAGCATGATCTGGGGAAGCTGGGGGAGATTATTGGATTGTTTTAATTTTTCAATAATATTTTTTTCTGCCATTACCCAACACTATAATCAGTTGTCATAAAAAGCTAAATTCTTTCCTGTAAAGGAAATCTTATAGTTTTTATAAATAGTTATCGCAGATAAATCAACTCTTTTGGGCAATTCAGGCAAAAATATAGCATTTTTTACATAATTTTTTTAAATTTCAGCCGGCTGGCACAATTTTTCAGATGATACAGACAGCCTGCCGCATTTTTCACACGTATATTTTAATTTCTGAAGTTTGGGTTTGCAAACATGTTTCGCGTCCAGGGAAGACGCGCCGCAATCCTCACACACGAAAGCTTCGGTCAGCTCTGTTGGGTCACACAAATGTCCATCACCCTCTACTGTTTTCCCACATGTTTTGCACGCACGAAGTTTTTTTCCCATGATACGCCTCCCGTTATAGTGATACAATTTTAATTCGTCCTGATACGTTAACCAGTGGACATGACTTAAAGATAGGAACATTTTCGTAAAAATCAAATGATTTTAAAAGGCCCGGTAAAGAAATATTACCGGGCCGTTGGAAGAAAAGATATTTAAGAGACCAGTTCGCGTCTGGCTGACATATCCACAAGGGTTCTTTCTCTTGCCTTGTCAATACCCAGTTCTTTGCGCTTTTTATCAATATGGGCGATCATCATTCGTGCGATGTCAATCGGATCGGCAGCGGTTCCCCATTTTCCAAATCCCTGTTGCTCAAGGCCGTCAAACAGAAGACGATGAAATTTTGTGCCTTTAACAATTGGGAAGCCGATTCCAAAGACTGTAAAGACGCCCGATGCGACAAAATACTGGCCAATGGCCAGCGCTTTTTCACTCATCCATTCAGGCGCACATCCGGCAACCGGAAGATCCGCAATACTGTTTCCCAAGCCGCCGGCTTTCACCATGGCCGATGCCGCAATCAGAATCCGGGAGTTGTCCACACAGGACCCCAGACCCAGAACCGGCGGCATGCCGACCGTTTCACAGACTTCCGCAAGGCCTGACCCTGCCAGGGGAGCTGCTTCCGGAACAAGAAGCCCTGCCTTGGCCAGGGCAATTTGTGAACATCCGGTCTGGAGAACCAGGACATCATTTCGAATTAATTCTTTGACCACCTCAACATGGGTATAATCCTGTTTCACCTTTGGGTTGGTGCACCCCACCACACCGGCCACTCCGCGGATCCGGCCATTGATAATGTTGTCATTCAAAGGGGAGTAGCTGCCCCTGAATGTCCCGCCCAGCATATATTCGATATATTCATGGGTAAACCCGTGGATTCCTTTCTGAATCTGTTTGGGGATTTCTATGGGCAGTGTCCGTGTGCCGAATCTGGCAATGGCCTTTGCAAGAATTTCATCCGTACATTTCCGGGGATACCGTTCATCAAACTCGATATGGGTAGCCCCTTCGATTTTGGCTCTTGGATTGGTGGTAATCAGGTGGGTGTCATAGCATCTGGCCACTTCTGACAACCCCTGCTTGATGCACTGAATATCCACCACCATGGCATCCACAGCACCGGTGACCAGAATGGCCTCTGATGAACTGAAATTCCCCGCATGGGGAACGCCGTGCCGGGACATCATTTCCGCTCCGGAACAGCACATGCCCACCAGATTGATTCCTTTGGCACCCTTTTCTTTGGCCGCATCGATAAAAAAGCTGTCATTCACCGCCATCAGCATGCCTTCAAACATAGCCGGCTCATGACCATGCACAATAATATTCACATGATCTTCCTTTAACACCCCCATGTTCACCTCGGCCATAACCGGAGAAGGGGTGCCAAACATAATATCCGACAGTTCCGTGGCCACCATGGAACCGCCCCAACCATCAGCAAGCGCTGTCCGGGTGATCTGTTTTGTCAGATTTTGATAATCCTGATCACATCCGATATGGGTCCGGCTCATCATTTCCATAATTTCAAGCATGGCTCCCCTGGGCATAACCCCCTCTTTCCGCCACATTTCCTGGGTGGCTGCCGGAGCCCGCCGGGTAAACGGCATCTCCCCGTCCACATTGGAAAATGTTTTTTCAAGCTCATCATGGAGTTCCGTTGCCACCTCTTTAATCGTTTTTCCCTCAACATCAATACCAATGGATTTTGCCACCCGTTCAAGCTTGAGGGTATCATCAATGGCAAAATCCTCGACCGTTCCGTCAATTATCCGTTTAAACAGGCCCAGAATATGTCTCCCATGGTCATTATGAGAAGATGCGCCTGTGGCCACATTTCGTCCTAAATTTCGTGCCATGATCGTATCAATGGTTGCACCGCAGACCCCTACTTTTTTATACGGATCTTTTGGATTTAACCGGCAGGGCCCCATATAGCAATGCTTGCAGCAGGCGGATTCCACGCCGATGGGACACGGTTTCATGTCAAACCCCCGATCCAGGCCCAGTTTTACACCATCTCTCCTGGCTTTTTCAAGCATCTGCTGGGTGGCTTCACACATGGTGCGATCTGCTGCACTGACCAGGCTTTTTTCTTTTTTATCTTTTTCCATTCTTATCTCCTCATGTTGGAATATACAAATCGATCTGGTTTTCTCCAGACATAATTACACATTGTGGTACTCTGTAACCTTATGATCAGTTGCCCGGGTTATTTATTCCACATATTTAAATGATTCAGCCGATCGGCCGATTGAGGAAGTTGGAATGACAGGGGGTATAAAATCCGAACGCCTTACAGGTAGTGAATCTGAAGACGTTCGGGGTAACGATGATCAACCGATGGAGGCAATGGCGGCAAATCTGGGTTCGTGCACGGGAATCAGAATATCCGCTTCCCTGTGCACCTGTTTCATGATGTCATAGGCCGTGTAAACATCCACATGGGTCCCGGGGGGAATGACATCCATTTCCATCCCTTTGATTTCAGGCGGCGGGTTAAAATTTTCATCTATCACGCAAAAACCCGTTATGGCTGCCGTCCCTTTTCGGGTTTCAATATAAACGGTCAGCCCGCCTCTCGTATGAACCGGCGTATGCTGGACACGGATACCATCCAGGATCTCGCAGTCTTTTGTGATAATTTCAATCTGATCGTTCGCTTCAATCTCATCAATATAGTCTTCCAGGTAACGGTAATCGAGGGGATGAGGATTATGAATTGATTCAAGTTCTTTTTCATGAATATAAAATCGTGCATTTTCACATTTATAATCATTTTCGCAATGGTCCATATGAAGGTGGGTATGGATAACCACATCGATATCCGACGGGGACAAGCCGTGTTTTTCAAGGCCCTGCTCAAAGGTATAAATTTTACCGTTGATGGCCTCTTCGCGGTCCTTTGACTGAATCGGATTCATCTCCCCCGTATCCACAAGGATGTTTTTATCTCCGCCTTTAATGACCCACGTATAAATGGGAATGGTATACCGTTCTCCCTGACCATACTGATAGGTCATCATGCTTTTATCAAATACTTTGGTTCCCATGACAACCGGATGAATGGTGTATTGCATCATTGAAAATCCTGTCCTACAATATCTGTTTTAAGAAAAGCTTTGTCCGATCGCTTTCAGGATTTTTGAAAAAATGCTCCGGCGATCCTTCTTCAATCACTTTGCCTTCATCCATAAAAATCACCCGGTTTCCCACTTCCCTTGCAAATCCCATTTCATGGGTGACGCAGACCATGGTCATGCCTTCTTTGGCAAGGGTTTTCATCACATCCAGGACCTCGCCGATCATTTCCGGATCAAGGGCAGAGGTGGGCTCATCAAACAGCATGATTTTAGGATCCATTGCCAGGGCCCGGGCAATGGCCACCCGCTGCTGCTGACCGCCAGAAAGATTTGACGGATACGCATGGGCCTTGTCGGCGATCCCTACTTTGTCGAGAAGCGCCATGGCTTTTTCTTCCCGTTCTTTTTTCCCTCTTTTCGCACGAGTTTCTGGGAGATGGTGACATTCCCGAGGATAGACAGGTGGGGAAACAGATTAAACGACTGAAAGACCATTCCCATTTCAGCCCGGACTTTATTGATGTCTGTTTTGGGATCAAAAATATCCACTCCATCCACCAAAATCTGACCATAATCAGCTGTTTCCAATCGATTCAGACACCGCAGAAATGTACTCTTCCCGGACCCGGACGGCCCGATCACCACAACGACTTCACCGAGTTCAATTTTATTTGAAACATCCACAAGGGCTTTGACCTCGTGGGGGACATAAAATGTTTTATATATATTTTTGATGTCTATCATTTTGTCGAAGTCCTCCGTTCCAGATATTGAACAAACATGGAAAGTGTAAAGGTCATCAAAAGATAAAGAATGGCACACAGAAACCACAGCTCAAACGTCTGGAGACTGGTGGTAATTCCTTCACGGGTTGCCTTTGTCAACTCCCGGATGGATATCATGCCCAGCAGGGATGAGTCCTTGATCAGGTTGATAAACTGCCCTGCCAGGGGCGGCAGAATCGTTTTCAATGCCTGGGGAAGAATAATGTAACGCATGCACTGAAAATAGGTCATGCCTGCCGACCGCGCCGCTTCCACCTGGCCGGGATGAATGGCTTCGATACCCGCCCGGACAATTTCAACCACATAGGCCCCTGTAAACACAGATAATGCCGCAATACCGTACCACTCGGAATTGAGTTTGGAATATCCATTCATCATGAGAATTTTATTGATCGTGGTTCCCAATACAAAATAGGCGATCATGATCTGAACCAGCAGTGGCGATCCACGGATAATTTCCACATAGGTGATGGCTGACCATTTCAGTACAGGGGTGTTGGACACCCTTGCCACCCCTCCGATAATTCCCAGGAGAATTCCCAGAATCGTAGCAATAATACTGATTTTCAGGGTGATCCAGAGACCTACGGAAATCAGGCCCGCTTTCAATCCGCCCGGGTATTCGGACAGCATATCCCCCGAGGTAATGAAATCTCCTTCATTCAGGGTATCGGAATAGGAATCTTTTGGAACGGTATAGGTTTTTTCCCCACCGTCATCATATTTGATGACCAGATCCGTCATCTTGCCTTTGGCTGTAATCTTTGACACTTCACCGTTGCCGTCGGCATACAACTTGATGGTTTCGTGGTATACAAAATACTTTGGAACTTTAAACCAGCGCCACTGATAGTCAACCGCATAGGTGGCGTAATACACCGCTCCGACACAAAGCAGCATCAGTGCCACAAAACCAGCCACTGAAAACCAGTAACCGGTTGGATTGCTGAGTCTTTGAATATTGGATGCTCTGAATTCCATTTGTTTTCAACCCTTAAAAAAACAGGCCGGCAAGACTGTAACCTTCTGCCGGCCTTAAATTAAATCAATCAAACAGGCTCCCGATTATTTTTTCAGGCTGTTCTGCCAATCTGACGTTTTAAACCATTTGTCATAAGATCTGTCATAACTGCCATCATTTTTGTACTGGCGCAGAAAGTTGTTCAGAAAGTTCAAGAAATCCGGATCACCCTTTTTGATTGCCATGGCAAGCGGTTCATAGGTAAACGGGGTATTCAGGAAAATGGTCTTGCCGTTGCCGTGCTGGGCCTGCATGATCTGGCAGAAAGGAAGGTCATAAATCAGTGCATCTGCATTGCCCTGGATAACTTCCATGGCAGCTTCTGTTTCAGCTTCAAAGGATTTGTACGTGGCTCTGGGGATCATTCTCTGGGCTGCCTGCTCGCCCGTGGTTCCCAGTCTGGATACAATGACGTAAATTTGGGATCGTTCAGGTCTTTGTAAGATTTTACCGTGTCTTTATGCTTGTTGTTCAGGAGAATGGTCTGTCCCACGACAATATAGGGATCAGAGAAATTAATGGCCAGGTTTCTTTCCTGATTACAGGTCATGCCGCTGATAATAATATCGTATTTGTTTGTCACAAGCCCCGGGATAATACCATCCCATGCCGTGTTGACCGGCACATATTTAACGCCCATGGATTTGGCAAGGGCTTTTGCCATATCCACATCAAACCCCATGTACTTGCCGTTGGTGTTGGTCATTTCAAAGGGCATATACCCGGATTCAAAACCGACCCTGAGTTGTTTGTTTTTCAAAATGGTTTCAATCGTTGATGTCTTGGCCAGCTCAATATCAGCACTGAATGCCGGGACTGACACCAACAGAAAAGCCATTGCAAACAAAGAAATTAATACTTTTTTCATTTTTTCCTCCTAGTTTAAAGTTTGACTTATCTGGGCAACCGGAAGTCGTTTTGTTTTGGCAATCCCTGTTTAATAAAGTCATTGTTAAAAAATAAAATCCTGGTTCAAATAAGAATTAATATGTAGCACAATCATTTGAAATGGCAAGAATTATTGACAGGCCCTTATTCTATGTAAAAGGAAACCATGATATCCGGTATACGGCAACCAATCCCATGGGGTGTAAAAATATTCATGCCACCCTTGTCCAATTTAAAACCCTGAATATCCTGGGACTTGAAGGATCATTATGGTACAATGGCGGAATGAATCAATACACGGACAGGGAAATGAGAAAAATCATTTCCCGCATGTGGTTTTCCTTTTGGAGAAAAGGCCGCATTCACATGGTGATTACCCATGCTCCCCCCCGGTATGTTCATGATGCCCCGGACCCTGTCACATGGGATTCGAATGTTTCGTCCGCTTAATTGACAGACGAAAGCCGGATTATTTTATCCACGGCCATATTCACAAAGAGTTTGGCTCGCTTGATGAACGGACCACAACCGTGCAGTCGACAAAAGTCATTAACACCTGTGGGTACACCATTTTAGAGGTCTAACCATGACAAATTTTTTTACGCGTCTTTTTTCACCCAAAAACGACGGGACAACAGACCATGTCAGCTCTTTTCATGAGCAGCAGAAAAAAGAGGATGATGTTAAATTCATTGACCACGGCTTAAAAACCGTTGACCTTGAAAAAATCATCGGCAGTGTTGGGAAATACTATGATTTTGATTCCCGCTTCCGCCCCAAACGGCATATGTCGGGCAAACGGTTTACGGACATCAAACAGGCCATGCGGGAAGGGAAGCCGCTGCCGCCGGTAAACCTTTATCAAATCCGGGAAGATTATTATGTGCTGGACGGCAACCACCGGGTTGCTGCTGCCAAGGAGCTGGGACAATTTGAGATCCAGGCAAAAGTGATCGAATTGCTTTCAGCCAAAAAAACCCTGGAAAACCTTCTCTATATTGAAAGAACTAAATTTTATGAAAAAACCGGTCTGCCTGAAAATATCAATCTGACCGAGGTGGGAAAATACAATTTTCTGGAAAAACAAATCCAGAAGCATCAAAACCATTTGACCCATATTTCCGGAAATGAGACGACCTTTACAAAAGCGGCGGAAGACTGGTACAACACCATCTATACGCCGTTAGCCACCATCATAAAAAATGGCGACCTGATCAAGTATTTTCCCAAAAGAAGCGTTGCAGATCTTTACACCTATATTGCCTATCACCATTGGGACAGATCCTCAACCCGGCGATACGGTATTGGCATTGACCGGCTGATCCCAAGAAGCATGGAAGCCTTCAGAACGGAAATGCTTGAAAAAAACGCCCCGGATTATCCGGAAATGAAGCGGACCATTACCGCCTTTATCATGATCAATCTCAACACATCAACGGAAATGAAAGTCATCAATAAATTGTTCTCTCTGGATGAGGTCCAGGAAGTTCATTCGGTCCACGGTACCATTGATATCCTGGTCAAAATTGTCCTGAAAAGAGATTTTCTGGCATCGGATGCCGAAATCATTGCAGAATTTGTCGATCAGCGGATTCGACGGATTAGTGGAATAAATCGGACCCAAACAGTAATTCCGGGAATTTCAATGGTGAAGAACAATTTCTGACATTCCCCTGACCAGGTTAAAAAGAGCTGCCAGACCGCCTTCTTTAAGAAGCGACGCATGGTGATGATACATGGCGGTATCCCACATCGTTAAAAAAGACCGCATCGGTTCTTTGATCTTTGTTTTATCCGGATAAAAAACGCCCTGCCGGATAATTTCGGGTGTGCTTATCCCCGCTTCAAGTTTTTGCCCGATTTTTTGCTCTCTTTGCCATATCTGCTGAATACTGTTTTTCCAGGCTGTTTGGATCTCTTTCTCAATCAGGCCGCCATGACTGGTAAGCACAAGTCTGATATCCATGCCATCAAGCCTTAAAATGGAGTCAACCATTTGTTTAATATCACAGTCAGCCCAGCCATACCAGGGCCCGAATCGATCAAGTCCCATATCTCCGGAAAACAATATTTTTTCATCGGGAAAATAAAATGACGAGTGACCCGGCGAGTGACCCGGCGTCTGCACAAGGACAATTTCAGGGGCAATCTCTTTAAGTGTCGTGTGCGCATCGTAACCGTCATACCGTTGAAGCGGCCTGTATCCCAGCGTGTTTGTCACAAAATCCCTCCATTTTTCAGACATCCCGAAGGGACCGGCAGTATGATCAATGACATAGTCAAGGGATGTCAGATAAGGCGCTTCGATTTTGGGTATCATAACAACCGCATCTGAAAACTCTGACACATACCGGGTCCAGATAGAGTGATCCAGATGATAATGGGTAATCATGGCGGCATCCGGTTTTTCCTTTTCAAGCAACGCGGGGATCTCTCCGGCACCCGCATTCATATCAATCATGAGTTTTTTTTTTGACTGGACAATGATACCCGAACAGGATGAAAAACTGGCCATGGAATCCGGTTCAACATAGGTGATGTGGTCTGTAATTTTTGTTCTTTTCAAAAGACGTTTGATTCCTTGTTGTCTGTTTTTTCCCAGCCCAGGGTTTGAGTTCGTGTAAAAATACATGAATTCACAGCCAAGGACAATCTTAATTTCTTTTTTATTTTCATTTATAATCCTTTAAAAAATGCGTATATTCATTGTTACGTGTTCACATCAATCGCTTTTTTGGAGTTGTACCATGATAAACCCTGATATCCAGATTCTTTTTGTTTCCCTGCTGCTGGCAGTCACTCTGGTGCTGCTGATATCAGAAAAAATATCCGTGGATAAGACCGCCATGGGGATCCTGGTCCTTTTGTCATTAACCGGCATTTTGACGCCCAAAGAAACCGTGGCCGGATTTGCCAATCCTGCCGTCATAACCGTTGCGGCCATGTTCCTGTTAAGCCGAGGACTGATTCGGACAGGGTCGGTCGGATTTATCACCCAGCTGGTGCTGCGGTTTTCCAAAGGGAAAAAGACGTATGCGTTTGTGCTTATCCTTGTAACGGTTGCCGTTGCATCTGCCTTTATCAACAACACCCCGGTCGTTGTCCTGTTTATCCCCATTGTCATGGGGCTCAGCTGCGAGTGTGATTTTTCTCCCTCCAAACTGCTGATCCCTTTATCCTATGTCTCCATTCTTGCGGGCACCTGTACACTGATCGGGACCTCAACCAATATCATCGTCAGCGATCTGTTTACCGCTTATGGGTATGAACCGCTTTCCATGTTTGAACTCAGCGCCATCGGGGTTCCGATTGCTGTTTCAGGGATTATTTTCCTTGTGCTGGTTTCTCCTAAAGTCATGCCCGGAAGAACGGCTCCGGTATGTGAACTGGATGAAGAAAAAGGAACAAAATATATCGCCGAACTCATTGTTCCCGATAAAAGTACGCTGGTGGGAAGTGATACGATTATTGAAACCGTTGAAGAAAGTCTGGGGTTAACCGTAGTTGAGGTTTTTCGAAATGGTAATATTTTTGATCCGTCTCGAACCCGCATTGCGTTGAAACCCGAAGACATTCTTCTGGTAAAAGGGTCTGCAGAAAACCTGGTGGCCTGCCTGAAAAAACAGGTGCTGGAACTGGCCCATGGGGAAGAAGACATGGCATTTGGCAGCGGCCAGGAAGATGATTTGATCGTTGAACTGATTGTGCCGCCATTGTCCAGCCTCCTGCACGAACCCCTGTTGTCAACCGACCTGCAGAACGATTCAGACATTCAAATTATTGCCATCAGAAGCCGTCAGCACCATTATTCTTATCGAAAAATTCAAACCGTAAAACTTAAAATCGGAGACATCATTCTGGTGCGGTGTCCGCGGGCAAAACTGTCAAAAATACGGAATAATTCTGATTTTGTAGTGATAGAAGATATTCATCATGCCATGATTGACCGAGAAAAAGCACCGATTGCCGCCGGTATTTTTATTGGTGTCGTTTTATTGGCGACGCTTGGACTGACGGATATCATGTCTGCGGCGCTGGCGGGGGTTTTTTTGATGACGCTCACCCGATGTTTAAGCCTGAAAGATGCCTACAGTTCCCTTCAGTCAGATGTGCTGCTCTTAATCATCGGCACCATCGCGCTTGGCCTTGCCATGCAGAAAACAGGGGCAACACAGTTGTATGCTGATTTTTTTCTCGGCCTGTTTGCCGGTCGTAGCCCGAACATTGTTCTGCTGGGCATCATTCTTTTGTCGAGTATCTGTACCCATCTTTTAAGCAACAATGCAACAGCGGTTCTCCTGCTTCCCATTGCCATATCCACGGCAGTGTCTTTAGGTGTAGATCCCAAACCATTTGTTGTCGGCATTTGTTTTGGTGCCAGTGCCTGCTATGCCAGCCCCATCGGGTATCAGACCAATCTTCTGGTATATGGTCCGGGCGGGTATCGATTTTCAGATTATATCAAACTGGGTCTGCCGTTGAATATTTTGGTCATTTTTCTGGCATCCATATCCATCCCCATGGTCTGGCCGTTTTAGCCGCCACAGGAGTCAAGGCCCTATTCCAGAATTAAAAGCCCGACCAGCATATGGTCCTTGTGTTTTCCAGGCTCAGGTTCCGAGATATGTTTGATCTGGGTCTGGTGGGGTATTGGTTTAGCGGCTTCTGTATCCGGATAGTATTTCATATCCAGAATATCCCCCGGCTTGATATACTTAAGGACCTTGGAATCTTTTCGGACAACAATACACAGTCCTTTTGGAGAAAAATCCCGCAATTTGAACTGATACGCCACCTTATTGTTTCCCGGTTTGAATTCTACACTGGTATTTGGCCGGCTTTCTGTTCTTTCTTCAACCCGTAAATCCATTTTTCCTCTATCTTCAGAATGATTTTTCATTGATTTTTTTTAAATTCCTTTCAAAACGAAGATACCTTTTCCCTTAATGGCTTTTTTCCATTAATAAATCAATGCTTTATTTAATAAATCGTCTTTTTTTCTTTTTTTTCTCAAAACCGCCCCGTTTTCTGAAGGTCAAATACACCGCTGGATCATAGAGAAAATCAGCTACTTTAACAACACCTCTTTTCCATTTAAAAAGAATTTTCCATCCAGTGGCTGTTCTCTGAAAGCAGGTCAAGGGAAATATACCCGGCCATTGTCATGTCTTTTTTAAGGCTTACGGCAATATTTCCGTTAATTTTTCCCCGGGTCAGCAGTCTGGTTTATGCCGCTTCCGGGGTCAGTGTTCTCCGAACAGAGGCCACATCACTGTTGCTGATATACTCGTCAAAGGTCATGAGGCGGTCAATAACACCGCCGGGAGTGATCTCGATGATTCGGTTGACCAGCGAATTGACAAATTCGTGGTCATGGGAGGTAAAAAGAACCACCTCGGAAAATTTCACCAGACTCTCGTTCAGGGCGGTGATCGACTCAAGATCAAGATGGTTGGTGGGCTCATCCAGGATAAGAACATTGGATTTGGCCAGCATCATCCGGGCCAGCATGCACCTGACTTTTTCCCCGCCGGACAGGATACCGGTTTTCTTGGTTGCATCATCGCCGGAAAAGAGCATCCGCCCTAAAAAGGTCCTGGCAAAACTTTCACCCTCTTTGGGAGGGGCAAACTGCAGCAGCCAGTCAATCAAGGTCGTTTCCCGGTTAAAAAACCGGCTGTGTTCCTTTGGAAAATACGACTGGGTTATGGTGACGCCCCAGCGAAAGGCACCGTCATCCGGTTCCATTTCACCTGCCAGAATTCGGAACAGGGTGGTCTTGGCCAGAGCGCTCTGGCTTAAAAAAGCAATTTTGTCATTGGCGTTGACAGTGAAGCTGACATTATTGAGAACCTTTTCGCCGTCAATGGTCTTGGAAAGGCCTTTGACTTCAAGAATGACATTACCGCAGGCGCGTTCCGGTCTAAAGTCAATAAACGGATATTTTCGAGAGGAGATGGGCAGATCCTCGATGGTCAGTTTTTCCAGGAGCCGCTTTCTGGAAGTGGCCTGTTTGGATTTAGACGCATTAGAGCTGAAGCGGCGGATAAAGGCCTTTAATTCATCGGCCTTTTCTGCGACTTTTTTATTTTCCATCTGTTTTTGCCGGAGATTCAGCCGGCTTGCCTGGTACCAGAAATCATAGTTGCCCGCGTATACCGAAATTTTGGCAAAATCAATGTCGGCAATGTGGGTGCACACCTGGTTCATAAAATGCCGGTCATGGGAGACCACAATGACCGTATTCTTAAACCGGTATAAAAATTGTTCCAGCCAGGCAATGGAGGTCATGTCCAGGTTATTGGTGGGCTCATCCAGCAAAAGAACGTCCGGATTGCCGAAAAGGGCCTGGGCCAGAAGAACCCGCACCTTTTGACCGCCGGTCAGCTCTTTCATTTTCCGCGTGTGCAGTTCCTCGTCAATGCCCAGGCTGTTCAAAAGCACGGCCGCCTCAGGCTCTGCATCATACCCGTTCATCTCTGAAAATTCGATTTCAATTTCACCTGACTTGATACCGTCAGCCTCGGTAAAATCGGGTTTGGCATACAGCGCATCCCTCTCGGCCATGATTCGGTAAAGCGCTTCATGGCCCATGATCACGGTGTTTAGAACCGTTTCCTCATCAAAGGCAAAATGGTCCTGGCGCAGAACCGCAATCCGTTCTCTGGTGCCGACCAGGATCTCTCCGGTATCCGGTTCAATTTCCCGGGCCAGAATTTTTAAAAAAGTGGACTTCCCGGCGCCGTTGGCACCGATAAGCCCATAGCAGTTGCCCGGGGCAAATTTTATATTGACGTCTTTGAATAAAGCTCTTTTCCCGTAAGACAAAGAAACGTTGGATGCGCAAATCATGGGAATTGTTTTCCTTCCTGGTTGTTAAAAAAAAAGGCCCCAACCATTACAGTCAGGGCCTTTTTAAAGGGATTAACCTGGCAGCGTTCTACTCTCCCACACAGTCTCCCATGCAGTACCATCGACGCTAAAGAGCTTAACTTCCGTGTTCGAGATGGGTACGGGTGTGACCTCTTTGCCATTGCCGCCAGATTAAATCAGTCAGTTGTAATAAATAATGTGTCCGCATTAAAGCGTTTAAACTTAATGGGTAAGAAGTGGCTAAGCCTCACGACCTATTAGTACCAGTTAGCTCAACATGTTGCCATGCTTACACACCTGGCCTATCAACCTTGTAGTCTTCAAG
>CALNYM010000020.1:27500-41965 GCA_942490765.1 uncultured Desulfobacterales bacterium
CCTTCTTTGGTCTGGCTTTCCAGCCACTTCAACTAATAATTGATTTTTTGACTTACCGAACTTTCCGAAACAAGTTCACATTGTATCCCACGACCCCAATTACGCAACGCTTTCGGGCTTGACACGTAATCGGTTTGGGCTGGTTCCCGTTCGCTCGCCGCTACTTGGGAAATCGTTTTTACTTTCTTTTCCTGGGGGTACTAAGATGTTTCAGTTCTCCCCGTTACCCTCCTTAGACTATGTATTCACCTAAGGATGACACAGTATTATCCGTGCCGGGTTGCCCCATTCAGAAATCTCCGGATCAAAGGGTGTTTAGCTCCTCCCCGAAGCTTATCGCAGCTTTCCACGTCTTTCTTCTTCACTTGACACCAAGGCATCCACCGTTTGCTCTTAGTAGCTTAGCCACTATTTTTACCACAAATAAGTTTAAACGCTTTGATGCGAACACATTAACTTCGTAAACTTTGTCAAATTCTTCGTTGCACTGCACCGCTCCTGCGTCGACGTACTAAAGTACGCCTTCCTTAGGAGCGCCTTGTGCGCCTTGAATTTGCCTAAACTTTACTCGTTAAAAGCTTTTCAGTCTATCCGGTTCAACAACCAGATATCCTGATGTTTTTCAAGTTGTCTGTTACAACAACTTGCGCTTTTGATATTTACTACAACAAATTGTCAAAGATCACTGAGAGCCGGTTACTTAAATTCACCGTTTGATCTCTCAAAATTGGCCAGTGAAAGCCTTTAAAACGTTTTTTTTCTTTCCTTTGAAAGGAGGTGATCCAGCCGCTGATTCCTCAACGGCTACCTTGTTACGACTTCACCCCAGTTATCAACCATACCTTAGGCGCCTGCCTCTATAAATAGTTAGCCCAGCGACGTCGGGTATAATCAACTCCCATGGTGTGACGGGCGGTGTGTACAAGGCCCGGGAACATATTCACCGCGGCATGCTGATCCGCGATTACTAGCGATTCCAACTTCATGGAGTCGAGTTGCAGACTCCAATCCGGACTGAGATAAACTTTAGGGATTCGCTCACCATCGCTGGCTCGCTGCCCTCTGTATTTACCATTGTAGCACGTGTGTAGCCCTGGACATAAGGGCCATGAGGACTTGACGTCATCCCCACCTTCCTCCCGGTTAACCCGGGCAGTCTCTTTAGAGTTCCCACCTTGACGTGCTGGCAACTAAAGATAAGGGTTGCGCTCGTTGCTGGACTTAACCAAACATCTCACGACACGAGCTGACGACAGCCATGCAGCACCTGTCTCTGTGCTCCCGAAGGCACTCTCTCATCTCTGAAAGATTCACAGGATGTCAAACCCAGGTAAGGTTCTTCGCGTTGCGTCGAATTAAACCACATGCTCCACCGCTTGTGCGGGCCCCCGTCAATTCCTTTGAGTTTTAGTCTTGCGACCGTACTCCCCAGGCGGTTCACTTAATGCGTTAGCTCCGGCACAGCAGATTTTAATACCCGCTACACCTAGTGAACATCGTTTACTGCGTGGACTACCGGGGTATCTAATCCCGTTCGCTACCCACGCCTTCGCGCCTCAGCGTCAGTATCGGTCCAGAAAGCTGCCTTCGCCATCGGTGTTCCTCCTGATATCTACGAATTTCACCTCTACACCAGGAATTCCGCTTTCCTCTCCCGTACTCAAGTCTTACTGTTTCAAATGCACGTCCGGGGTTGAGCCCCGGGCTTTCACATCTGACCGATAAAACCGCCTACGCGCCCTTTACGCCCAATAATTCCGAATAACGCTTGCGCCCCCCGTGTTACCGCGGCTGCTGGCACGGAGTTAGCCGGCGCTTCCTCCACTGGTACCGTCAATACCTGTATCTATTAAATACACGTAACTTCTTCCCAGTTGACAGAGCTTTACGACCCAAAGGCCTTCTTCACTCACGCGGCGTTGCTGCGTCAGGGTTTCCCCCATTGCGCAAAATTCCTCACTGCTGCCTCCCGTAGGAGTCTGGACCGTGTTCCAGTTCCAGTGTGACTGATCATCCTCTCAGACCAGCTAACCATCGTGGTCTTGGTAGGCCTTTACCCCACCAACTAACTAATGGTCCGCAAACTCATCTCCAAACAATTGCTTTCTAAGAAGAGGCAATCTTTCATTTATATACTTGTGTATATAAACTTCATCCGGTATTAGCCATCCTTTCGAATAGTTATCCCAGGCTTGAAGGTAGATTATCTACGTGTTACTCACCCGTGCGCCACTCTACTCAGGATTGCAAGCAATCCCTTTCTCGTTCGACTTGCATGTGTTAAGCACGCCGCCAGCGTTCATTCTGAGCCAGGATCAAACTCTCCAGTTATAATCCTTGGTACTTTAAACTCTTTTTGGTCTTGTTTTAGACCCGCTTCAAAATTTCTCACTGACCAATTTTCAAAGATCAAAAAAAAACTCCCCGAGGACACTCAAACCGTCTCTCGAGAAGACCGGCGTATAATGCATGAAAAAAACCGTTCTGTCAAACCTTTTTTTCATTTAAAATAAAGAATTTTATATGTGCCTGAATTAATGGAAAGATAACGGATGTTTTTTTCTTCTCAGATTGACAACGATCACCCCTGTCACAATAAATCCAATTGATGCGGCCAGATGTGGGGTAAAGGTCTCCCCTAAAAGCAGCACGCCAAACAGAACTCCGGTCAGGGGCATGATAAACAAAAAAGAGTGCAGGGCGGTGGCCCCGAATTTCTGCAGCAGGCTGTTCCAGGTCAGAAATCCGAATGCTGCAGAGACAACGGCCTGATATAAAATTGAATTAATAACCGTCGGATTGACCACTCGAATCATTTGGTCATCCCATAAGAAACCGCCAAGAAAAAAAAAGGGAACACCGAAAATCATGGGGTACAAAGTGATTTGAATGACATTATATCCGGATATAATTCTTTTGACCATGATGGCACTTGAGCTCCACATAAAAACAGCAGCAAGGATAATCACATCCCCCTTGTGTATATCCCCGGACATATCCTGCTGGTCAAAAAACAAAAAGAAAACCCCCAGAAATCCAAGCGTTATCCCTATCCCCTTTTTAAGGGTGAAGGTGTCGCCCGGGATGAAAAAATGAGCCAGCACCAATACGATAAACGGCAGGACGTTTGATATCAGGGCGCCGTGGGAAGCAGTGGTCTTGCTCAATCCCAGATAAAAACACGACAGTTGAACCACAAAAATAGCCGTCAGAATGCTCACCTGACCCAATTGTTTTAGGGTGAGTGTTAAAGGGATATTCTTAAATCTTGCCCAGGCAAAGATGACCACGGCGGCAATGGCAAATCGAATTCCTGCCGTGGTAAACGCACCGATTCCGGTCAGGCTGTATTTTATGGCCACCGGATTGGCCCCAAACAGAATACAGATAAAAACAATCAATCCGGCCGCTTTCAGCGTTATCTCTTCATTTTCCAACAGCTTCTCCTTCGAATCCAACAAAAAATGATCGGTCATTCCAGATCTGTATATCGATCAATCGGCTAGTGCTTTTTAACATCCTGATACATCTGAACAAAATGATTGAGTTTTCCAGCTTTGCTTGACATGAATCTGATCCAGTAGGCGAGAACCTCTTTGCCTTCCTCTGTGATCGTATAGATTCTTTTGGCAGCACCTGCCTGTTTTGTTTCCCATTCGGACTGCACCAGATTATCCTCTTCCATCTGGCGCAAATGCCTGTAAACCATTCCAGGGGGGGCGTCTCCCTCAATAAATCCGTAAGACTGAATGGTGGAGATCAGTTCATATCCATAGGACGGCTTTTCCATCAATCCCAGCAAAATGGACGCCTGGACATATCTTTCCTGTCTGCCGGAACCCGGTTTGAGGATTTTTCCCCCTCCCATGTATATTTCTCCTTGATATATGTTCTTAAAGGATATATATTTTACCGTAACATAATATTGGTTTATACCATATCATATTTATTTATAAAACAATAGGAGGGGATGATGAGTAAAATATTTGTCAGGGAACGACGAAAAATTGAAAAGGGAGAAAAAAAGCCCCGTTTACGGATTGTCGGTGTTCATGGGAATGATATCAAGCTGTATGCAAAGCACATCAGGAAAGTCGAGCTTGAAGCCATCGCCAGTGAAACCGGTGCACAAATCATTTATCTGCCGGATCACGGTGCGGGCAAAAAAGACGGGTCATACGAATAAACAAAACCCGGCACAACACCCATAAGGTTTAATTGTGCCGGGTTCAGCTCTGCTTATTGATAAATGACCGTACCAACCTGTTTTCCTTCCAGTGCCTGCCGAATATATTCCGGGTGATTAAGGGCATCAATGATCTGAAGCTCTTTTAAGCACTTTGCCTGTTGAAACATCTTTAAAATAGGGCGTTCGATGATCAAGTCATCCAGATCCAGTGCGATCAGGTCATTCACGGAAATTTTATCGTAAAATGTTAGATCCCCTGCTTTTTTACCCGCTTTTTTGGGATCTTTTTCAAACAGCCCTTTTTCATCTTTCAGGTAAATAAGAGACCGGGCGCCGATATTTTCTGCCAGAAGAAACGCACCACAGTCTGTCCGATGGGGAGGAATAGACCCGAACTCTGCCGGATGCTCAAAAAAACCATAGGGTGGAATACCGAACGTAATGGGCAGATATCCCTCCTTGCAGAACATGGTCAGTTGTTCCAGATGATCACCATGACCGATTTTTACCCCGCCGTGTTTGGCCAGAAGAACAGATAAAATTTCAGCGTTCTGCCAGGAAACCTTATCTCCCAGTTTTGATAACACCCCGGTGGGCATTCCCAGATCCACACCAATGTTGTAGACATGCCTGGCCCGGGTTCCGCCGCCGGTCATCAACAGCAGTTTGTATTCATCTTTGAGCTTTATCAGTTCATCAACAATCGGGAAAATCGCTTTTCGCCCCCTGTCCATGATACTCTGGCCGCCAATTTTCAGGACATTAATATCCGGGTGCATCCTGAAATACGCCTCGGATTCGGTTGTCTTTAAAAACGCTTTGCTCACAAGAGATTCCCCCATAAGGGGCGTATCAATATGCAGCCTGCCTTTATCTTCCCCTTCTTTTATTAACTTTCCCATCGTCCCTCCTTTATCAATTATCGTTATACGGCCAGCCGGTTAATCTTCAGAAGCCATGCCAGCACTAAGCCAACACCAAATCCGATGGCCAGGTTCGCGGCAAGGGTTATTCCCAGCATACTGATCACAACAAACATCTGTTTTCGATCCGTGACATCCATGATGGTCATGGCAAGCTGGCTACCCGCAAATATCAGCAACACACCCAGAATGCCCATGGGAATCACCGATAGAAATAAAGATATCCCGTCTCCCAGAATGATAACCAGAAAAATTAATATCGCACCAATCATCAGGTTGGATCCAGCTGTCCTGGCACCAAACCGGTAATGGGCCCCAAGTCCTCCGGCACCGTGACAAAGCGGCATCCCTCCCATGACAAAGCTGATAAAATTACCAATCGCCATGCTGACGCAAAGGCTCCGATAGGTCATTTTTCCGGATTCTTTGCCAAAATACGTATTGGATAAATCGGCATTTGCAATCACGGCGTTTCCAATGGTCATGGGAAGCTGGGGGAGAACCAGCGCAAAAACGGCAAACATGAAATCCATGTTTGCCGGAAACCCAAAGGGCATCCACTGGGGAAAATAAATTCCCGGCCGGAGATGGGAAAGCCCCTGTCGATTTCCAAAAATAAGACCGATCAAGATCCCTGCCAGGACAACCACAAGGCCTGCGGGCATTTTTTTATTATCCAGCAGAATCAGGGTAGTGACTACGCCGGCAATGCCGATCACCACCCCAATGGGAACCGGCCCAAGGGACTGAAGGGTCAGGTAAGGTTCTGCCGTTTGGTACAGGGCCTGAAGTTTTGAACCACCGGTCATCATTTTGACGCCCTGAACCATTAAAAGGATGCCGGTGGAAAGCTGAACCCCCCGAATCACGGATTTCGGGGTATATTTACCAATTATATCAATGCTGCCGGTCAACCCGATGATCAATAAAATCGTCCCCATCAGCAAGGATGATGCCAGCACCTGATGGGCACTCATCATTGTTGCAATTGAATAGGCACCAATAACCTTCATCGGCTGAACTGGAACGGTAATCCCAAAATACATGCCGGTTAACATATAAAAGAGCCCGACGGAAAAAAACACGCCGGTTGAACTGATGCCATTGACCAGTATCATCCCCAGGGCCAACGGCAGAATCGTTCCAAGGTCCCCTAAGGACCCGGCAAATTCCTGACGGTTGAACACATATTTTGCAGTCAAAAAATATTCCTTTCCCTTGCGGTTAAGCCCTTATCGGGGTTCAATAAACCGATCGTCAGACTTGAGAAAAACAGACTTTTCCTGGTTGGTTTCAAGCCAGCCCAGGTGGGTTACCGCTCTATTATCAAATTTGGGAACATAGGGCTTGATATCAATTAACGGGGTGCCGTTCAATACGTCAATTCCCTTGATGGTAATCCGGTTGCCTTCTCTTTTAACCAGTTCAACAATGGACAGCCCTATGGGATTGGGCCGTCGTGGTGCCCGTGTTGAAAAAAGGCCTCTTTTCCGGTCATCCATAAACGGTTTGACCATCAGATCATAGCCTGTGGATTGATGAAACGCGTATAGCAGAATGATATGGGAGAACCCTTCCAGGTCCGTTAATCCCTGCTCATATGCCTTATCCATGACGATGGTGCCCACGATATCGGCTGCGCCGGAAGGCTGAATGGGCATGCCTTTTAAATCATCAAACGGTGTCTCAATAATACCGATGGAAGAAATGGTGATCTGCATGTTCTAGTCTCCTTTTGATAAATCAAGCACAACAGTTCCATCAAAGTCTAACATAATAATCCTGACGTCCAGTTTATAACACGAAAACCGGTGTGCTGTTTCGATTATTTTTTTGCCCACATGGCCTATCAGTTCCGGATATTGCGGATAAATAAAGGAAAAGGCGTGCCGGGCCGTATTGGCCGCAGTAATTTTTTTCTCAAGGTCTGTGCTGCCGGTTATCTGCGCTGCCCATCCGGCCAGCTTTTTCAAGGTCAGTTGTGATTTTGCCGCATGGGTATGCTCAAACCCCAGGGACATCTTGACGGCTTTGCCAAAAAACACGGTATAAATAATGGTTTGAATACCGGGCTGATTTACCGCCAGATCAAGCGCTGCCTTAAAAAAATCACCGGTCTGAACAAATGCTTCTTCACCCAAATCCTTGAATATCTCCATGGCAAACCGTTCGCTTCTCCGGCCGGTTGTAAACACAAGCGTATCAATTTTTTTTGCGGCTGCCACGGAAATACTGGATTTGATGGTGGCAATATACGCATCATGGGACATGGGCGTTACGATTCCGGTGGTGCCTAAAATAGAAATTCCCCCCATGATCCCCAGCCGTTCATTCAAGGTTTTTCTGGCAAGCGTTTCACCCATTGGAACAAATATGTCAATGTCTACCTGTTTATGCAGAACATTAAAGCGGGTAAAAACCTCATTTACGGAGTTTCGGATCATTGTCCGGGGTCCGGGATTGATGGCCGCTTCGCCGACAGGCAGCTCAAGGCCGGGTTTGGTAATGGTTCCCACCCCTTTTCCGCCCCGGATATGGATGGCAGGCGTATCTGAATCGGCCACGGTCACCCGGGCGCCTATCTGTGCCTTGTGCGTTATATCCGGATCATCCCCTGCATCCTTCACAACAATGGCTTCATACTGATTCTCTGATATTTTGTGGACGGCTTTAACTTCAATCTGTTTTTTCTCGTTGGTCAAGAACAGAATTTCAACGGTTTTGGGCGCTTCTGAAAAACAGGCCTGCAGGGCCGCCTTAACCGCTGCAGCGGCTGCGGCACCCGTTGTAAACCCTTTTCTAAGCTCTTTGGATGACATTTTTTGTTTTTTTGTTCCTGAACCGTTTACAGGTCTCTACAAACTGTTTTCCAGCGTTGGGGTTGCTGCCGAAATGGATATGCAGGTAACTGCCCAGGGTGTTGGCCACCTGGAACCCTTTGAGAGACAGGTCCTGCCCTGCCCGGGAGGTCACCTTATATATATCGGAATTAATTTCTGGGTGACGGTCCGATGTTTCATTGATCAGGGAGGAGTAATGAAATTCATGCCCCCGCAGCACATCCCCTTTTTTCCCGATAAGCGTATCCTGGTTTAAGGTAATTTCCCTGTACCCGAGAGATCGAAGCCGTTTTGACATTTGAATGTCAAACTCAAAACAGCCGGACATGGCGTATCCTCGGGTGTTATCCATGCCGGCAAGTGTTCGGCAAAGAAACATGAATCCGCCGCATTCCCCGTAAATCGGCATCCCGGAACGGCTGTTTTCCCTGATCTCCCCTAAAAGCGCTGTTTTCTGGGACAATGTGTCAGCAAACACTTCCGGGTATCCGCCGCCAAGATACAGGCCGTCAATATCCCGGGGAAGCCTGTCATCCGACAGGGGTGAAAACTCAACAATTCTTGCTCCGGATCTTTTTAACTGGTCAATATTGTCCTGGTAATAAAAGCAGAACGCCTTGTCTCTGGCAACCGCAATGGTGGGGCGGTGTTTGTCCAAGCCTGCGGTATCCACCGAATCACTGTCCCTGTTAAGATCAAAGCTGTCCAGGCTGTCGATCAGGCCGTTCATATCAATGTGGTCCCGGACCATTGCCGTGAGCGTTAAGAGCGTCTCTTTCTCCATCCCTCGCTCATCTGCGGTGACCAGCCCCAGATGCCTTTCCGGCATCACGATCGTCTCATTTCTCGGCATAAATCCAAGGCATTTCGTCCGGCAGGTTTGTTCCACCGCTGTTTTCAAATATTCATAATGGCGAAGACTTCCCGTCTGGCTGAAAATCACCCCGGCAAGGGTTAGATTTTGATCAAACTTTTCAAACCCCTGAACAATGGCTGCCGCGCTTCTGGCCTTTCCCCTGGCACTGACGATCAGGACAACCGGAAGATTCAGCCATTTGGCCATCTGGGCGGTGGACCCGGCTTCCGACAGGCCGTCATATCCGTCAAAGAGACCCATCACCCCTTCGACCACGGCAATATCCGAGCCGCTTGCCTGGTCGGTGAACATTCGTTTATTATAGGCTTTGGAAAGCATCCAGGAATCCAGATTAAAACTGGTTTTCCCCGCTATCCGGGTATGGTGGCCGGGATCGATAAAATCCGGTCCCACCTTGAACGGTGCTACGTTAAATCCCTGACCCGCCAGATATGACAACATCGCAAGGCAGATGGTGGTTTTACCGGTTCCACTCCCTGTGGCACCAATCACAAACCCTTTGATAATATCCTCCTGACGGCTTAGTTTCTTTCCGCAGCCATAATGGCCAGTGCATTGACAATGCTGGCCGCGATATTGGATCCGCCTTTTCTTCCTTTATTGGTGATATAGGGGGTTTCAAGCGCCATGAGGGCCTCTTTGGATTCCGCCGCATTTACAAACCCCACCGGACAGCCGATAATCAATGCCGGCTCTGCTTTTTTATCCTGTATTAATTCAACCAGCCGCAACAGCGCGGTTGGCGCATTTCCCACCACATAAATCCCGTGTTTCATCCGGTCGCAGGCCATGTCCACGGCGGCAAGCGCCCGTGTTGTTCCTTGTTTTTTTGCCGTTTCTGCAACGGCCGGGTCTGCCATCAGGCAACTGACCGTTCCGCCGAATGTCTGAATGTCGTTTTTCCGGATCCCCACCCGGGCCATATTGGTATCGGTAATAATCTGACAGCCGCTTTGTATGGCCAAAATACCGTTTTGAACCGCCCCGGGATAAAACCGGACTGTTTTCATATAGTCAAAATCTGCAGAGGTATGAATCATTCGTCTGACCACAGGCCACTGATCATCATCAAAGGTATGAACGCCGGCTTCCTGCTCAATTATCTTAAAACTTAAGGTTTCTATTTCCTGGGGTTTCATTCTATCTTCCCTGCGGGTTAGAGGTTGATGTCCGTATTCATGCCCTGATTAAATACCATTTTTTCTCTATTTTTTGCAATGGTTTTAAAAGACGGGTATCCTGACCGGGTTCTATACGGCCGAGCGCTATTTTTTGTTTTCTTATCCGTAAAAAATCTGATATGTTTCTTTCTCTCACAAAGAGTCAAGGATATAACCCACATAAAGGAGTTTTTGCTTTGGAAGATACCCCTATTATTCGGTTTGCAAACCGTATGGATCAGCTGCCCCCCTATTTGTTCGGAATGATCAACAAAATGAAAATGGAAAAAAGACGCAACGGAGATGATGTTATTGATCTGGGGATGGGAAATCCAATGGACCCGACCCCCAATGCCGTGATTGAAAAGCTGGTGGAAGTGGCCAAAGACCCCAAATCACACCGATATCCGGAAAGCTCCGGCATGCCCCATTTAAAAATTGAAATCGCCAGATATTACAAACGGCATTATCATATTGACCTTGATTCTGAAACAGAAACGTATTTCACGATTGGCTCCAAAGAGGGAATCTCTCACCTGTGCCTGGCACTCATGGGGCCGGGAGACTCGGTTCTGGTGCCTGCCCCTGCGTTTCCCGTACATATTTATGCGGCGGTTATTGCCGGGGCCACGGTCATGAAAATACCCATAGAACCGGAAGAAGGATTTCTTGACCGCATCGTGAATATCTGTGAATCCTGTTTTCCCAAACCCCGGGTTCTCATGCTCAATTATCCGCACAATCCCACCGGTGTGGTCACGGATAAACACTTCTTCACAGAAGTGGTCAAACTTGCCAAACGATTTAAATTCATGGTCATCAACGATTTTGCCTACTCAAAAATAACCTTTGACGGCTACACGGCCCCCAGTTTTCTTGAAGTGCCTGGCGCAAAAGATGTGGGCGTTGAATTCGGGTCCTTTTCAAAATCCTATAACATGGCCGGATGGCGAATCGGATATTGTGTGGGCAACAGTCAAATTGTCAAGGCCCTGGGAAACATTAAAGGCTATTTTGACTATGGCATCTTTTCCGCCATCCAGGTGGCCGGCATCATTGCCCTGCGCGACTGTGACGACACCATTCCCGAGCTGGCAGCCATCTACCAGACCCGGCGGGACGTGCTGTGCAGCGGTCTGGAGAGAACCGGGTGGACGGTTCAAAAACCCAAAGCCGGTATGTTTGTCTGGGCTAAAATTCCCGAACCCTTCAACAAAATGGGCGCCATGCAGTTTGCCATCGAGATGATGAACCGGGCCAATGTGGCTGTGGCACCGGGAACCGGGTTCAGCGAAGAAGGAGAGGGCTTCCTTCGGCTGGCCCTTGTGGAAAATGAAGAACGGTTAAGACAGGCGGTCCGACAGATGAAAAAGGCTATGGTTAATTGGGGATTATCAATTACAAATTACTTATGAAGCATCAAGTTCAATACCAAATACGCCAGAATATACAGAGCAATCACAGGTAACTGGATTTGGTTTCACTTTCTATCCTATCACAATCCTACCAAACGGAGTTTCGAACCCGGCTGATGATGGCCGCTTTTACTTATGATCAAAATTCTTTAGACTGGACTAAACTCAATAATGTGAATTCAATCCCCAATCCTGCGAATGATGAATTTACCCCAGAAATAAGGAAAGTTGATTTCCTTTTTGGTGCGACAGAAGGAAATGAAGGTAATATCTCTGTACCAGTATTCAAGCCAGGCGAGATTGATATTTTCTATTTGGATTTTAGGGTTGATATTTCAAATTATGATTTAAGTGACTTTGTGGTTTTAACTGGTATCCGGTTGCAAGCCCTTCCTAATGATATAAATGAGGGCGGTTATTTCTTGTCAGTAGTCCTTCTGGTATACCCAACGACCCACCCCTTCAGTTCCCGAACCCGCCACAATGATCCTTTTCAGGTTTGGGTTGCTCGGACTTGCCAGAATCGGAAGAGCAAAAAAATAAGCGGATAAATTCATTTGATTTTTCAGGGGCCGGATGATGTGTCATCCGGCCCCTTTTTGTTAGGTTGAGGATGTCCTGCATCCCAGTCTTCTGTATTGGTTTCAGGAGTGATGGCTGTATCCTGCTGCTGAAACCGTCTCTGTAGTAGGAACGGCTGTTCCGGTTTGTTTGAGGGACGTAAACATCACGGTTCCGTTACTGGTTGTGATGCCCGCCTGATCCGCATTAACTGCTTTACTCCAGACGCCGGACACCATGGCATTGTCAACCAGATTCCCGTCTTCATCCACCATCTCAACAACTGCCAGGGCTATTAGATTTCCCGAGAGACTGGATGTCCATGGAGATGTCGGATACGTAGCCATCCTTTATTTCAGCCGGACAAAACTGTTGTGACCGTTTCCGTATCGGTATCGCCGTCGGTATCGGTTACCGTCAGCACAACGTCATAGGGCGGTTCATAAAACACATGGGAAAATTTGGCGCTGTAAAGCGTCTCTCCTGTGTCAGGGTCCATTCGTAAGACACAATATCTCGTCCAGATCACTTGAAGATGCCGTCAAAAAACACCTCCAGGGCGCGTACCGGTAATGGGCTGTGCCTGGATTCGGGCCACAGGAGTCTGATTCACCAGTTCCCCGGTTGTCACGGAGATAGACGAAAGGCTATTTTGTTCCAGATCATAGGTGTATCCTGATGCCGTCACAGTTGTGACGGTAAAGGTGATCCATCCGATGCTCTTGGTTTTCCGGAAACAAACTCAACGGTTCCGTCCGACCCTGTTATTCCGGACGCATCCCCTGTCACCAGTCCTGACCATTGCCCCTGAATTATTGCGCCGGAAACAGGCCGTGACATCTGATCGATCAGGGTGACTATGCGGACGGTTTCCTGCGGGATTGGACGTTACAGCGGCCTGCATATCTGATATGAACGCCGTTTGTGACGGATCCGGCATCACGTCAATGATGAGTGATTCACTGGCTCTTTTGCTATCATCAGTGACGGTCAGGGTTGCGGTGAAGCTGCCCGGCGTATCATAGAGCCATGGTCTGCTGAAACGCCGGATTGAGACGCCCCGTCCCAAAATCAGGAAAAGGAGACAATGCCGCCGTCAGGGTCATAGGACGCCGATCCGTCAAATGGGGTGACCAGCGGTCCCTGTCCGCTGAGAACCGATGCCGGTTGCCATGGCAACCAGCGGATAATTGCCGTCAAAATACTCATACTCCACGGTCGCATAGATCTGACCGGCATCTGTATATGACGGTGTTTCTACACTGGCTGTCGCTAAGTTGCCATTGGCCGTATCAATAAGGACAAAGGATTCAAGCACTGCCTCATCGCCTGCGGTATCATCCTGCATGCCGATATAATGCCACTTCCAATCCGCCGCCGCCTTGGAAGGAAGAAGATCCGTAAAATCAAACACAAAGGTGCCGTCAACGGCATTGGTTGTGCCGTCAAAGCCGTATGCGCCCCCCTGGTTGTAAATCATTTCCGGAATCCATAGGGTGGCGGGGGTTGACCGGGTTATATCAGAGACGCCAAGGGTCATTCGAAGATGATCCCGTTTGGCATGGTTTAATTTAAACTTCCCGATTATTTTAGGCTGATAGTCTGCTTTAGCGGTTACCCAGTGGGCCCTTGAAGGGTACCATCCATAGATCCGGTTGACCGGACCGCCGGTCACTGCAGACGGGTTTTTCAAAGCATCATAGGACATCCAGGCAAAACCGGCGTCACCCCAGCCGGTCCCCCAGGAATTGGCAATTCTGAAAGCACCTTTCTCCGGTATCCACGACATTGTTTTGGTTGATATCCACCCAGATCGCGTCATTATATCCCACCACGGTCATGGCATGGTACCCGGCTGTTCCGTTGACCCAGTAAGCACATTTCACCGAGCAAAGGCATTGTCTTCACTGGTGGACGGATCATCGCCAATGGTCTGCCAGACCCATGAATAGATATAGGTCGGAATATTGAGCACATATCCATTGACCAGCATCTGTTTAACCTGATCAATCCCTTCGTCCTGATGGGTATTCATCACATACCCATACTGGTCAAATCTGCGGTACAATGCGTTTTCCCAGGTATCCGGATTCAGGTTCCAGGCCCTGTAATTGGAATCATAGGGAAATTCCGCCCAGGTAGCTGCACCGTGTTTCTGGCCGATTTCATAGGCCCAGTAGTACCAGGTTCCGTTATTCTCTCCGCCGTTGACCATATTATAGGTCCATTCGGGGCTCAGCCGTGAGGTATCTCCCGCCGCTTTGGCATCCAGGTTTTGCGAATTGCCTGCATATGGGTCGCCAGTATAGTAGACTTGCTGAAACTGCCACAGGAATTTAAAAGACCCTGGGACCGGATCGGAGGAAAGTATTTCAATTGGCTGTTGTCGATATGGCGATCTTGGCTGGAACGGAAAGGATCTGTCACTGACCACCGTCTCACCCAATCCCTTCCAGTTCATTTCCAATTTTTGATGAGGGATGGTATTTTTTTCAATCCT
>CALNYM010000021.1:0-184891 GCA_942490765.1 uncultured Desulfobacterales bacterium
GTCTCTTCTACATCTTTAGCAATTTCACTTAATGTATCTATTAAAAGGTCAATTTTATCTTTTTGTTCTGTAGCTTCTAAATCTTCACAGAAATTCACCAAAGCTCCACTGGTTTTCGGTCCATACACCCCAGTTTTAATATCAGCATCAGTTAAATCATAACCAACCATTTTTAAATTTTTCTGAATATTTTTTATATCCACTGAACCATCATTTTTTACAAAGCTATCTACTCTGTTTTTATCACATTCAGTTGCTGCCTCACACACTGAAAAACTCCCCATCAGCAACAGCAAACTAAATAAGCCTATAATCTTATACGAGTAAAAATAGCGCAGTATTGAATCGGGAAACTGTTGACTACGCTTCATGACTGACTTCATGGCATTCATTATAATGTTTTCCCTTCTTTTCTTAATTCTTTACTGATGCCCTGTATCAGGTCATTCTGGTTTATCTGTGTGCGATTCATTTGCAGTGCGCTGATTGCGCCATAACGCACCACGTTAGTAATGGCACCACCCGATAGCTCGTAGTCCTGTGCAAGGCTTAATAAATCGACTCCGTCACCAGGTTCTGCTTTTCCATTGAGGGAGCTTTTCCAGAGGCGATGTCGCTGCTCGACATCAGGTAAGGGAAAGTACACCATCGACTGAAACCGACGTGCAAAGGCTTCGTCGATATTCGCTTTTATGTTTGTCGCCAGAATAACGATCCCGGGAAAATCTTCTACACGCTGCAACAGATACGAGACTTCCTGGTTTGCATGACGATCATTTGAACTGCTGGTCTGCGTGCGTTTACCAAACAGTGCATCGGCCTCATCAAAAACAGAATCGGTTTGTTTTGTGCCTGATCAAAAACATTAGCCGGGTTTTCCGTTTCCCCGATATACTTGGATACCACCATGGAAAGATCAATTCGATAAACATCCACGCCGACCTCTTTTCCTAATGGCAGTTGGGTTTACCTGTTCCAGTGGCCCATAAAACAGACTGCGATAACCCGGCTTAATTGTTTTCTCCAGTCCCCAGTCTTGCATAATGGTGTCTGAGTGCTGAATCCAGGTTTTAATTGAGGCTATTTCTGCCAGCACCTTAGGTGCCAGCACCAGGTCACTCCAGTTCAGTTTGGTAGAAATTCGTTGAGCTGGAAAAGATAAACTGTAATCGGGTTTATGGGTGAGACCGGAGGTGCATCTGGACAGGTAGTCTGTCGTTAGCAGTAAAAGCACCACTAAAAAAAGGTTCGTCTGCACTTAAACGTTCAATGCGTATAATTGACGATTTTATAAAGAAATGGCCATCCTCAAATAACTCAATCACAGCAAATCGTTTAGCAAGATCGTTACCTGCCAGGATAAATGCGGCGGTTTCACAGGTCGGTAAGAACCCGCCATGACTTTTTCCTTGCCAGCCACCAAATTCCGTATAACCACGATCAAGGTTTTTATTACGAATAAACAGGGTATCCAGTAACTGTGGTTTAACATGTGGAATCATTGCCAGGATAAACACGAGTCGTTCAGCAAAATTCATCGAGTTGTCTTTAATAATACTGGCATATGACGACAGATCATCTGAGATGTCTGGTGGGGCGAAATCAGTGATCCCCCCCAGAATAACATTGGGCGCCCACATGCCGATCATGGGCGGATAAATACCGCTTTCCCCGAATATCAATCCGGCGGAAAGCAGCATGTAATACAATAAAAAGAAAACCAGACCCGACCCAAGCCCGGAAGAGGCTTGCCGTTTCTGTGTTTGAATTCCCAGGGGAACCGCCAGAATACCCAGGGCCAGGCAGGCAAACGGAATTGAAAATTTTCGGTGCAATTCCAGCAGCATTTTATAATAATGATCATCGTCGGGACTGGACTGACGGATATAACGCCGCAGTTCACCAAGGCTCATCTCCTTTTTACCCTTTGACACCTTTTTAATTCGAGACGCCGCGCCTTCCAGGTCAAGTTTGATATCATAGGTGTCAAAAGAAATGGTATGAGCTGACCGATTTTTCAATTCAACCTGATTGATCGTACCGTTAAACAGTCTCAACTGAAAAATCAGCGCATGGGGATCGGTGAAAAGTTTTCCAACAGGTGCCACTATTGATGTGGCCATGGTACTTTTTGCCCTGGTGTCTTCGATGAAAATATCCCGTAACATGCCGTCCGTCTTATCAATCTTGCCGACATACAGCATGATCCCCTTGAAACCATCGTTAAATTTTCCTTCCTGAATACCCACATTGAGGTTTGACTTGGCCACCTGCACCGTCATCTCCTTAAAAGCGAACCGCCCCCAGGGCATCCCCCATATGGACATGAACGCCGTTAGCAGACATCCGGCCAGACAGAAAAAAAGAACCGGCACCATCATGCGGTAAAGACTGACACCGCTGGCCCTGAGCGCAAGAATTTCATTGTCGTTGGAGAGCTTTAAAAAGGTCAGAAGAACCGACATCATAATCGCCATTGGAATGACAAAAACCAGAAAATCAGGGATGGAATACGCCAGCAGAAGAAGGAGAGAGACGACACTGATCTTGTAATTGACAATAAGGTTGGTAATTTCAAGAATCCGCGCCATTAAAAAAACAAACGTAAAAAAAAACAGATTGATAACAAAAGGAAAAACATCTCCTTTAATATATACCGGTTGATTATGGTGTTGATACGCATATACCCCTGACAGCCAGATAGTTAGCGGTCGTCTGCTTTTGGGTTTACAAACTGCATTCCATGCAGCTTATAGTACTCTCCCTTGACGGCCATGAGCGCTTCATGAGTACCCTCCTTCAACGATTTCCCCACTGACAATAACCACGATGCGATGGGCAAAAGTAATAGTGGACAACCGGTGGGCAATCACAAAGGTGGTGCGCCCCTTCATTAAATTTTCCAAAGCCTTTTGCACCAGCATTTCAGATTCGGTGTCCAGAGCAGAGGTAGCCTCGTCAAGAATCAGGACAGGGGCGTTTTTGAGCAGGGCCCTGGCAATGCAGAGCCGCTGTTTTTCCCCGCCGGAAAGGCGTCCGCCAAGTTCACCGATGTCGGTCTCGTATCCCTTTGGAAAACTGCGGATAAACGTATCGGCATAAGCGGATTTGGCTGCCGCTTCAATCTGTTCCTTTGAGGCATCAAGGTTACCGTAGGCGATATTGTTCCGAATCGTGTCGTTGAACAGAATCGGTTCCTGGGTCACAATGGCGATCTGCTCCCGCAGTGACTTTATGGACGCGTTGCGCACATCCACCCCGTCGATGCGGACCGCCCCCTGGCAGGCATCATAAAACCTGGGTATCAAGTTAACCAAGAGTGGTTTTCCCACCGCCGCTCATTCCCACCAGCGCAATCACCTCTCCGATCCCTGCCGTGAGCCGGATATTTTCAAGCACCAGCTTTTCGTCATATTTAAATGAAACAGTATCAAAGGTTACACTGTGGGGTCCCGGTGGAATCATCAACGCATCAACAGGATCTTCGATATCCGATTTTGTTTCGATAATATCAAATACCCGGTCGGTGGCCGCCAGCCCCCTTTGCAAAATATTGTTGAGCTTGCTCAATTGTTTGATGGGTTCGTAAAGCATGATCACCGCTGCCAAAAAGCTGACAAAGGTGCCGGTGGAATATTTGCCGGAGATCACATTTGCCCCCCCGTAATAAATAACAACGGCCACCCCGACGCCCCCCAGCATCATCATTACCGGCGATGAAAGCGCTTTAACCCTCACTTCCTTCATTTCAAACCGAAACAGGCGCATGGTCTTTTTAAAAAACCGCCCTTTCTCATAGGATTCCATGCCGAAGGCCTTGACGATTTTATTTCCGGCAAAGGTCTCATGCAGAAAAGCACTCATATCAGCCATGGTTTCCTGACAGCCACTGCTGTATTTACGCACTTTACGGCCAAATATCACAATGGGATAAAAGGCCAGGGGAAAAACCAGAAATGCAACCAGAGCCACTTCCAGTACCCGATAAAAAATCACAAAAACAAGCCCGAAATGGAAAACACATCCCTCACGGAACCGGTAACGGCAGTTGACACCATATTCTTAACGATATTAACATCATAGGTAATCCGGGACATCAGAACACCGGTCTTCTCCCTGAAAAAAAGAAGTGGAAGATCTATTATCCGTTCATACAGCCTATTTCTCAAACGCCGGATAATTTCCTCCCCCACATAACTCATCAAATATGACTGCCCGTACATACCATGCCAACGGGCATTTTATACCATATACCATCAATTGCCAAGGGAATGAGTTTCAGCATACAACATCTTTATTAATAAAGACATCATCTATTACTGGTTTTATTAAATAGGCTGTGACCGCTGTTGAGGCGGACATAACCAACATGCAGGCGTTGCACAGGCAGAGCTTGAGCCAATATTGTCCTTAACCAGCAATAGCAAGTGCCGGTAACGATTTCTCAACAACGGTTTTGATTTTTTTTTCATCATTTTAAGGCATAAGTTCTTCTGTACCTTTTCTACAAAAAAATAAGGGGAACTGTCCGTTCCCCCGCAATCAATCCGACTCATTTTTCAGTCATATGCCGGTGCCCGACATCGAAAAATTCATAAAAACCGGCCAACTCGCCACTCCCCTTAAACATAAGTTAACAAAAGAAATTATATTACGTGCGCAAATCTGTCAAGATTAAGTTGGCGTCATTGTCCCGCTGTTTCCTGCGGACATACAGGGTCTTGGTGACCCGGCAAACGGTTTCACCGGCGTCATCACGGATTGCCACCGTAAATTCGGGCAGATATTTTTCACCGTGGGCCGTGCAGGCCTTGATGGTAGCAACATCATCGTCGGTAATCAAAAATTTTACCCGCACTGTTCCCCGACCGGGTTTGATAAACTCGATACGCGCCGTCTGGTCCCAGACAATGTACTCCCGCCCCAGCACCTGCATCAGCATCAGCATCAAAAAAGGATCGGTCATGGCATACAGGGACCCGCCAAAATGGGTCTTGACGTAATTGCGGTTGTACCAGTGCAGCTTCATCTGCACCATCAGTTCCCGGCAATCCGCAGAAATTTTTGACACGCGGATACCGGTCCCCCAATAGGGCGGATAAAGGTTGGACAATAGTTTAAAAACAAACGGCGACATGGGTCTTTTTTTCTCCCGGGTTAATGGCGGTTATCAACTTCGGCCCCCCTGTTCCATTCAAACGGTATGCCTATTTTTTCAGGGTTTTCGGCCGCCGGATGCTCAATTTTTTCATCCGGAAAGCCAGGGTGGACGGGTGAAGGTCCAGTAATTCGGCAGCCCCGCCTATCCCCCGCACTTTCCAGCCCGTTTTTTCCAGGGCCCAGCGGATATGATCTGCTTCAACCGCCTTGAGAGTGACGCCTCGTCCGGTTATATTTTTTGAGTCTGGGTCGGTATTGAGTGCCGGTACCTGAAAATCCCGACCGGTACTCAATATGCAGCCTCGTTCGATGACGTTTTCCAGTTCCCGGATGTTGCCGGGCCAGTCATACCGGCTGAGCCTGTCCATATCAGCTTCCGGAATGCCTTTAAACGCTTTTCCCATTTTAAAGCTGTATAGCTTGAGAAAATGGTGGGCCAGCATCGGGATGTCCTCTTTGCGCTCCCGTAAGGGAGGCACAACAATCGGAAAAACATTGAGCCGGTAATAAAGATCAGCGCGAAACCGCTTAATTCTGACTTCGTTTTCAAGATTACGATTAGTAGCGGCGATGAGCCGGAAATCCGAGCTCAGGGTTTCGGTACCGCCCACCCGTTCGAATTCTCTGGTCTGGAGCACCCGAAGCAGTCGGGTCTGGATATCGCCGGAAAGATCACCCATTTCATCGAGAAACAAACTGCCGGTATCGGCCAGTTCAAAACGCCCGATACGGCGAGCCGTGGCACCGGTGAAAGCACCTTTTTCATGGCCGAAAAGTTCGCTGGGAATGAGGTTTTCCGGCAGAGCACTGCATTGCACTCGGATAAAGGGCTTGTCCTTTCGGGGACTCAGGCGGTGGATGGCCCGGGCCACCAGTTCCTTGCCCACGCCGGTTTCGCCTGTGATGAGAACGGTGGTCTCAGTCCTGGATACCTGCTCGGCCTGGGCCAGAACCTGTTCAATGGCCCGACTGCGACCGATGATGTCGTCAAAGTGCAGCCGCTGGATGTGCTCTTCCTCGTAGTACTGCTTTTCCTGGCTGAGTTTTCGGTTCAGTCTCTGGATCTCCTGGTAGGCCCTGGCGTTGTCCAGGGCAAAGGCAGCCAAGGCGGCAAAATAGGCCAGCAGTTCCAGGTCCGATTCCTGGAAGGCGCTGCTGAGCAGTCGGTTGTCGTGGTAGAGCACCCCCACCAACTTGTCTTGAAAGATCATGGGAACACAGATACGGGAACGGATATGTTCGTTGGAAAAAAAATCCATGCCGCTGTCTGGCGTCGTTTCCATGATCCGGCCCTGGCCGGTTCGGGCCACCTCCTCGATGAGTTTCATGGAGGAGGCAAATTCGGGGTGATCGATCTGGGCCGATGTCAGGTTCTTGGAGCCCCGCAACTGCAGTTTGGACGGCAGTGCGTATTCATCCAAAAGAAAAATAGCCCCTCGTTCGGCGCCGGTCAGGCGGTTGACCGTGGTGATGCTGTGCTGTACCAGGTCCTTGTTGTTGCGGATGCTGACCACCTCCTGGCCCAGTTTCAGAATCTCCTTGAACAGCTGTTGCTCCTTGGGGGGTTGCTCAAACAGGCATCGAAGGTCATCGGGCACCAGGGCCTCGTCGAAGGCCGAGAGGACTTTTGATCCGGTCTGAGCCAGTTCCTTGGCCCTGGCCTCTTCCCCCATGGACAGAAATACCCGGGCCAGCTCCAGTTGGGATTTGGCCGTGCCGATGGCATGCCCGGATTCGGCGGTCCACTTCACCGACTGGTCCAGAGAATGTTTGACCTTGTGCGGGGGCTGGCCGTCATGCCGCTGTAGATGGGCCAGGTAGCGATACCCCATCCCCTTCATATAAAGATTTTTCCCCCTTATTTTGCGGTGAACCTCGCTGGCCAGGGAGAGACCCTGGACCCGGGGCAGGTTTCCCTGTTCCATACCCCAGGTCAGGGCCATGAGATAGGGGTAGGGATGAACGGTGGCCTGAACCTCCCGGCTCTGTCTGAGAAACTCCCGCAGATATTTGATGCACCGCTTTTTTTCTCCTTTCAAATAACAGGCATAGGCCAGCATGATGCGACCGTTGATCCAGACCCAGTCGTTGTGGACCCGGGCGGCCTCACTGGCTGTCTGCTGCAGGTATTCCACGGCATCGTCCACCCGGCCGATGTTCAGCATGATATCGCCCATGTTACCGGTGGCGTAGGCGGCCAGATAGGGATCGCCCCGGTCGAGGCAGTGGGTCCGGATGGAATCAAGCATGCCCAGGCCCTGGGTGACCTGGCCGATCTGGGCATAACAATAGCCCACGGTGATGGCCGCCAACAGCGGGAACCGGTCCTGTGGATGTTTTTCCACATCGGCCACGGATTTTTCATAACTTTGCACCGCTTCTTTGAACCGGCCCTGCCAGTAGAGAAAAAAGGTGCTGAAAGTGGTGGCCGAACGCAGCAGCCTGGCGTCCCCGATGGCTTTGGCCATGGACCAGCCCTGGTCGAAGTGTTTCAGAGCCCGGGTGTATCTGGCCCGGAGCCATTCGTTTTTGGCGATGTGCATCTCGAGCAGAGCCTGAAACGGCTTGTTCTCCAAACGCAGGGCCCGGCCATGGGCCTCGTTGAGAATATCCAGCACACTGGCCGTATCGTGTCGGGCCGTGGAGAGCTTTGAATATTTGATGGCCGTTTCGGTGAACAGCTCGTCCACTGCCGTTCCGGACAGGTCCGAGAGGTCCGCAAGGACTTTGGCATAGCATTGGAACGCCTGTTCGGTATTGAATTTCCGGTGGTTGATATCCCCTGCCGTTGCCAGGCAGCGGCATTGCACCAGATCATTTTTGATATGCAGCAGGTGATGAGAGAGGATATCGGTTTTTTCTTCGTCATCGGGGAGGTCGCGCATCAGTACAGCGGCAATCTGTTGGTGAAGTGCCTTCTGTTTGATGGGTGGGATGCCGTCCTGAAGCTTTTTGCGGACCGCCGGTTTGCAGAACGTATAAATCCCGGGCCCCTGGCGGGTCAACCGGTTGGCGGCGACTTCGGTCTCCAGGGCCGCAAGTATCCGGGTGGCCCGGAAACCGGTGATCTCTTCGATCCAGTCAATGGAAAAGTTTCCTTCAAACAGAGATACCAGTGAAATGGAGGTGATCGTCTCATCGGTGTCCACAGTCACTCGGGCGACGGGATCAGTGTTTTCAGTCATAGCATTTCTCCGAATCAGGTGGGCTGAACAGTTGTTTCTGTATATCTTTTTTTATTTTTTAGGAAAAATGGCGTTTGTATGGAAATAAAAAAATTAGTTTAAGCAAAACAGCCGTGTATTGTCAAGGGTTACGCACAATATGTTGTGCATCGTGCACAACATATTGTCTTTTCGGGAATCCCCACATTTATCGATAACTATTTAACTATATGAAAAAATTGTAAAAAAATCATTTTTTAATTTGGCACTATCATTGCATTTTAGTCGAACAGATTATTCTTCGGCGCCATCCCGGGTAGTGATGAGACGGCCCGTTGTCCCTCGAAAAAAACAGACAAATAGAGGTACGGAAACGGTTTGAAAATGAACATAAATGAATCAAGGAGGGCTTTTATATGGCGAACAAAAATTATGATGTGATCGTTGTCGGCTCAGGTGTCGCTGGTTTGGGATCTGCAAGCATCCTGGCCAAGGATTTCAACCAGAAGGTCTTGGTTCTCGAGAAGGCGCCCTTTATCGGCGGGCGTTTGGCATCCTGGGTGGGTAAAGACGACAAGTTATATATCGATGGCCTGGAGAGGGATGCCAATGGTTTCAGGCGCGATCTGGCCATGATCGGCGCCTGGATACCGAAATGTACGCCGGGCCTGGAGACCTGTTTCAAGAAAGGCCTTTTCGACGGCACGACCATAGATGTCGGCCACGGCCTGTTCTGGGGCAACAAAGGAAAGATCCGTTGCCTGATGGACTACTTGGGCAAGCCGGTGGAAATGCCTTGCAATGTCGGTTTCGCATTCGTGGATTACAAGAACGGCAACCAGGCCTACCAGGTCGGCAAGGGCGAACCGTACCCGTGGATGAGCCCCGAAGGCTTCAAGTCGACGATGAAAGCCTTGCGAGACATGGTCACCCTGACCATGGACGATATCGGCCAGACGCGACACATGTCCTTCGAAGATTGGCTCCAGGCCAGGAATGTGAGCAAGGAAGCCTACGATTACATCAAGGTTCTTGCGGCATCACAGACCGGCCAGGCAGATCTCAAGCTCACCCCCGCTCCGGACGTCCTGGTCCATATGGCCACTGCCGGGCCCATCCGGATGAACCTGGTGGAAGGCTCCTGTGCCTCCGTGCCGAATCCGGGGACCATCTCCTTTGCCCTCCTGATGGAACAGGTCATCAAGGAAAATGGCGGCGAGGTGCTGAGAAGCGCCCCGGTTGTCGACGTCATCATCGAAGACGGTGTGGCCAAAGGGGTCACCTACCATACAAGCAGCGGGTTTGAGACGGTTTACGCGGAAAAGATCATCTGCAATGTGCCATCCAAACAGATGCTGAATCTGATTCATCCCAGGTATTTCTCCCAGGAAGTCGTTGATCGCATCCAGCAAAAATTCTGGGGCGCCGGCATGATCACGGGCCTCGGCAATATGAAGTCCAACGTTTGGGCGGAAAAGGGCATCGACGAGCGGAGTTTCATCTACATGCCGGATATCATCAGTGCGGAAGAGGGCTACAGCGGATGCGTCGACATGGTCCTGTGGAACCTGGCCAACGTAAACGAGGGCTACAACTCCAGTCCCGACCTCACCTCGGAGAAGGGAAGCGCCCCGGAGGGCAAACACGGATGGATCTTCTCGACCGCCTTGACCCATGAGGAAATGCGCGACGCCCGCAAGGTTTCCCGCGTGATGGCGTGGAATGAGAACTGGTGGAAAGAGACCTTCGGCGCCGACAAGTGGGAATCGGAAATGGATTTCATGCTCTGGATGTGCAGCGACCATGCCTTTGCCTGGATACAGCCCATCGGCAAGGACCGTGTGGATGTCAAGTCTCCATGGGTTCAAGGGCTCTATTTCAGCGGTGACCAGTACGGCGAGCGGTTGCTGGGGTGCGGGGTCGATGCAGCGGCCCTGAGCGCAACGATGACCGTGGACAGCATGATGGGTTCCAAGACCGAGGAGAAGGCTTTCCCGAAATACCACCGTGGGATGCCCTGAATTTGATACAGGTCCAACCTTCGGACGTGGCCGAAGCGATCACCGCGGGTGTTCCCCAGACAGCGGTATCTGGGACCTGTAGCCGTTATATCGCCGGGTGACCACAGGCGGGTCACCGATACAGCCGGGCAAGGGGTCGTGTGCCCCCTGCCCGCCATTTACCTACCAACATGAAGGAGTCAACCATGGCGTTAATATCACCAGAAAAGTATAAAGAAAGCTTAAACGATGGGCGTGTCGTCTACTATAAAGGTGAGCGCGTGGAGAACGTGGCCACGCATCCGAACCTGGGCGTGTGCGTTGATTTGATGGCCATCGATTACGAGATGTGTGAAGACCCGAAACACCGGGAACTGGCTGTTATGAAGGACCCGGAAACAGGCAGCGACATCAGCCGGTACTATTACAAACCCCAGAATGCCGATGACCTGTTAAAGGCCCATGAGCTCATCGTCAAGGCAACCGAGTTAGGGGATGGCTTCATCCCTCTGGCCCATGACATCGGGGCCGATGCGTTGAATGCCATGGACATCACCGCCAATATGATGGGGAACCAGGATTATATCGATCGGGTTCAAAAATACCGGAAAGTACTTCAGGAACAGGACCTGGCTACCTGTGCTGCAGTAACCGACGTGAAGGGGGACCGGATGCTCCGGCCCTCGGACCCGGGTCAGGCCCATCCGGATTTCAACGTGCGGGTGGTGGCCAAAAACGAACGGGGCATAACGGTTCGCGGGGCCAAGGTGCATATCACCGGAGCGGCCTACTGCAATGACATCATCGCCATCCCCTGCCGTCAGATGACCGAGGCCGACGCCGATTATGCCGTGGCGTTTGCCGTGCCGGCCAATACCCCCGGGATCAGACAGGTCTGCCGGCCTTTTACCTCCCATATCAGCTCCCTGGAGTTTCCCAACACCCGCCCCCTGAGGGTCCATACCGACTCGCTGATCATCTTTGACGATGTGTTCGTTCCCTGGGAACGGGTTTTTCTCTGCGGGGAATGGAAGTTTGCCGCCACCATGGTGTACAATTTTGCCCTCATGCACCGGCGCACCGGCTGTTCGTACCGGATTCCGCTGTCCGAACAGTTCGTGGGGGCCGGTGCGGCCATTGCCGAATACAACGGCATTTCAAAGGCGCCCCATGTAAAGGAAAAACTCATCGACCTGGTGATCTACCTGGAAACACTCAAGTCGCTGTCCAAGACGGCGTGCTACGATTTTGTGATGCGCGGCGGCCTGGCGGTGCCCAACCCCATTGCCACGAATATGGCCAAGTATCATTTTGCCCATAATTACCACGACGTGGTGAAAATCGTCCAGGACCTGGCCGGAGGGCTGCTGGTCACCGCACCCACCTACAAGGACTACTCGCATCCGGATCTCACTGCGGATATCGATAAATATCTCCAGGCCAACAAGGCGGTCTCCACGGAAAACCGGCTGCGCATGTTCGACCTGATCCGCCGGATCACCACCTCGGACCTGGAGACCATCTGCCTGCACGGGGAGGGATCGCCCATGGCCGAACGCATGACCATTTTCATGGAAGCGGGCCGGGTCCTGAAAGACTGTAAAAATCTCGTGGAGGAAATGGCTCAGGTCAACCACGGGTAACGGCAGAAAAATCATGCAAACCACAGACGTAAAGGAGAAATACTGAAAATGGATTGTTCATTTCTATCCCTTGAGGGGAAAGTAGCCGTTGTTACCGGCGGTAGCCGGGGAATCGGGAAAGCCGTCGCCCTGGCCTTTGCCGATGCCGGTGCGGACGTGGCCATCGCCAGTCGCAAGCTCCCGGATCTGGAAGCAGCGGCATCGGAAATCAGCGCCATGGGCCGACGAGTGATCTGTGTGCCCACCCACACCAAAAAAATAGAAGACCTGGAAAATCTCGTCACCCGGGTCATGGACGAGTTCGGCCGCATTGATGTGCTGGTCAACAACGCCGCCACTAATCCGGCCATGGGGTCCATTGTGGACACGGAAGAAAAAACCTATGACCACATCATCGATACCAATCTTAAAGGGTATTTCATGATGAGCAAACTGGCGGGAAAGGTCATGCGGGACCAGAAATCCGGAAACATCATCAATGTCTCTTCTGCTGGTGGGGTCAGTCCGGCCGAGGGTCTCGGGCCCTATTGTATCAGCAAGGCCGGCATCAATATGCTCACCAAACAGATGGCCATGGAGATGGGGCCCTATAACGTCCGGGTCAATGCCATTGCCCCCCGGATCGTGAAAACCGGTTTTTCCAAGGCCCTGTGGACCAACGACAAGCTAATGGAACAGGAATTCAAATGCACGCCGCTCAAATGCGTGGCCACCCCCGAAGAGATCGCTCAGACCGCCCTGTACCTGGCCTCCAGCGCGACGAATTACATGACCGGGCATATTCTCGTGGTGAACGGGGGCGCTTTTTTTTAACCCTGCCGCTTGCTGTGAAGGAGCCCTTTCATGGCACTGGATGGTGCCAGCCGGGGTGCCGGGGTTCGAATACGGAGGCATCCGGCACCCCGGTCAGGGAAGGATCCCCGCTTCGGGACCGGTCGATGGGGCAGTATCTGCCCATGGGTAGGGCAAACCGCCGACAACGGAAGTGCAAACTGAAGCATTATAGCCGATGATACGAGTCAATCAAATAAGTTGTACCGGGTGCGCCATGTGTCTTGCGGCCTGTCCCCAGGAGGCCATTACCTGCTTTGGATCGGCCCGGCTCAACGAAGAAGACTGCATTGACTGTCTCGACTGTATCGCCTTTTGCCCCAACGGTGCGCTGGTGCAGATCGAAATCAAAGGAGAGATTTGTGCGCAGAAATGTCTATGACATTCTGGTGATCGGCTCGGGCATGGGGGGGATGTGCACGGGTGCGCTTCTGGCCAGCCAGGGATACCAGGTGCTGGTGACGGAATCGCTTCCCCGTATCGGGGGCCGCTGTTCCACCATCGAGTACAAGGGGTTCAAATGCGTCACCGGGGTTTTGGGCATCGAGCTGGGGGGAATGGTCCAGTCTGTTTTAAAGGATCTTGACAGTTGGGGTGAAATTCGAAGTGCAGGATCGCCCCATTACCTAATCAACGGAAAAATGGTCCGTGTGCCGGCCCGGGGAGGCATGAAACATCTCCTGGAAGCGGCTGGGGGAAAGCCGGAAGCGGTGGAAAAACTCATGGGCGCCATTTCAAAAGCCATGAAATGGAAGGAACCGTCTCCGGGGATAAGCCTTGAAAACTGGGTGTGTCAACATTCGAAACACCCGGGGATCCTGGAGATTTTCCAGACCCTGGCGTCAGCCACGCTTTTTGTGGGGGTAGAAGACGTCCAGGCCAGGGATTTTTTCCGATTTATCAAAGCCCTCCGGGGCATTCGCAGGTTCGGGTATTGCCCGGAAGGCAGCATTTTTCTTCCCGAAGCCCTTAAAAAACGTATTCAGAAACATGGCGGGGAGGTATGGACACAGTCGCCGGTGCGTCGGATTCTCATTGAAGACGGGGTTGCCCGGGGAGCGAGGATTCAGCACCATGGAAAGGAAATTTCCGTGTTTTCTTCTGCGGTGGTGAGCAATACCGGTCCCGTAAAGACCGCCCGGCTGGTAGGCCGGCGCCATCTTGACGCAGACTATGTAAACGAACTGGACAGCACCATCCGGCCGGCAGCGGTGATATGCCTTCAAATGGCGCTGGACAGACCGCTGTTTAGACAGAACCATCTCCTGGTCACGGGAGCCGGGCGATTAAACGCCCTGTATCAGCCATCTCTGGTCTGTCCGGAACTCGCCCCGAGGGGAAAACAGCTTCTCATTGCGGGGGCGAAGCCCGTGTCGCTGAGCGATCCTTCAGATGGTAAAAAGGAAATCGCCGGGTGCCTCGATGATCTGAAAACACTTTTTCCGGAGGTTGAGACATCCGCAGATCTGCTGATGGCGGGCACCTTCCGGGGCAGCTGGCCGGGGATGCACGCCATGCCCGGCAGGGACATTTCCCGAAAAACACCCATCATCAATCTCTACAACGTGGGCGACGGGGTAAAAGAACCGGGCGATACCGGCCTGCCGGCGGTGATAAAATCAGCGGTCCTGGTGGCCGAAGAGATTCGGGAACGGGTCAATCTGCTCCGGTGTTTCGGGCATGTGGACGGGGCGGGCAAGACAGCGGCATCCCCCGCGCAGGCGTCCGCCGGAACGAGATGTGCCGATAAATTGGAATTCAGCGTATGACAGCCGGAATAAAAACATTTTTATCAGAAGCCCTGGAGATCGATTATCCCATTATCGGCGCGCCCATGTTCCTGGTCTCCTACGAACAGCTGACCATTGCGGTTTCAGAGGCAGGGGGGATAGGGTGCTTCCCACTGCCCAACTATCGAGAAACAGGGGATCTGGCAAGGGCCCTGGCCGTCATCCGGCAGGCCACCCACCGGCCCGTGGGCGTGAATATTCACCTGTCCGGCCGGTTCCCCTGGAAAGCACAGCTATCCCTGTGCCTGGAGGCGGGGGTAAAATTTTTCATCACCTGCCTGGGAGACCCGGGGTTGATCATCGACCAAGTACATGCCGCGGGCGGCCTGGTGTTTGCGGATGTGGTCAACCTGGAACAGGGATTAAAGGCCAAAGCCCGCGGGGTTGACGGGCTTGTGGCGGTGGCGACCGGCGCCGGAGGACATGGCGGCACCATGCCGGTCATGGTACTGGTTCCCTATCTTCTGGAAAAAACAGGCCTGCCGGTGGTTGCGGCGGGAGGTATCAGTACCGGAGCCCAGATGGCAGCGGCCCTGGCCCTGGGGGCCTGCGGGGTGGTGGTGGGCACCCGCCTGGTGGCCACCAGGGAATCCCGGGCCTCCAGCGCCTATAAACAGGCCGTGGTTTCGGCCGGGCCGGAAGAGATTGTCTGTACGGATCGAATCACGGGTAACCGGGTCAACTGGATCGGCAGCAGTATCGAGGACGTTGCGGCGGGCCCCGCCCAGGGTTCCCGTAAATGGCTTGATTTCTGGAGCGCAGGGCAGAGCGTTGCCCAAACCAAATCGATTATCCCGGCCGGCGAGGTGGTTCGGCAGATGGCGACAGACTGCATTGGCGCATGCGGCAAACTCCAGACCCTTTTTGAAAGGGACCGATTAAAGGGATTTTGAATAATCGCATCACAGGGGCATCAAGAAAGGAAACTGCAATGGATTTCGAGTTTACCAGGGACCAGGAACTGCTTCGGGAAAAGACCCGCGCGTTTGTAGAAAAGGAGATTCCCGGAGAGGTTGCCACGGCCGTTGAAAAGGCGGATGAATTTCCCCACGACCTGATGCGGAAACTCTCGGAACAGGGCTTTATGGCCATCAACGTGCCAACGGAATACGGGGGTACCGGGGGCGGTGTCATCGAAGAAATGATTTTTTTCGAAGAAATCTCCAAAGGGCTGCCGGTGCTGGCCTGGACCGCAGGGGACGTAATCCTCTACGGGAGCAACATCATCAAAACCAACGGCAACCAGGCCCAGAAATCGGCCTACCTGCCCCGGCTGGCAAAGGGGGAGATGCTCTTCTGTTTTGCCCTGACGGAACCGGATGCCGGCTCCGATGCAGCCAGCATTCAAACCGCGGCTGAAAAGGTAAACGGGCATTACGTCATCAACGGCAGCAAGATCTTTATCTCCGGTGCCGGGGTTGCAAATATCGCCGTTACCAACACCCGTACGGCGCCACCCAAGTACAAGGGTATCACCTCTTTTCTGGTGGATACCCGTTCAACGGGATACAGTGCCAGCCCCATCAAAAAACTCGGTTACAGGGGGTCGAACACCTGCGATGTCTATTACAAGGATGTCGCCGTGGCCCCGGAGGCCATTCTGGGGGGAGAGGCGTGCCTCAACCAGGGATGGTATCAGATGATGCGCCTGCTCAATGGCGAGCGACTGGTACTGTCGGCCTGTGCCCTGGGAATCGGGGAAAAAATTCTCTCCAGGGTGATTCCCTATGTCAGGGACCGGGTGATTTCCGGTCAGCCGGCAGGCAAGTACCAGGATATGGAGCACCAGGTGGTCGAAATGGTCACGGAACTGGAGGCGGCGCGGCGGCTGGCCTGTTATGCCGCCTGGAAGGAGAGCCGTAAAATGGAGTGTGTGCGGGAAACGTCCATGACCAAATACCTGTGTACGGAAACAGCCAAGAAGATCGCCGTCAATGCCATGCAGATCATGGGCGATCACGCATACGCCATGGACTGTGACGTGCAGCGCTACTTCAGGGATGTGCCCGTCCTTTCCGTGGGGGGCGGCACCACCCAGATCCAGAAGAATATCATTGCAAAAACGTTGGGATTTTAGGCTGGAGTGCAGGATTCGGGGTTCAGGGCGAATGTCGAATTTCGAAGTGGTTCAGGAGCAGGGTCGTAGCTACGAATAACTCACAAGAATACACCAGCGAAGCGAACAACCTGCAAAACACCACAACGTACGGTTGCCAAGCAACTTAGGATCGAAAATTATATACATTGAACAGAAATTATGAAGGATTTTGGTTCATCTACAAGGCGCATTAAAGGTTGAATACTTTATGTATTCGGCCTTTGATACAACCAGATGGGCCAAAACGGCAAGTAATTTCATTTGCTCCTTCCGAAGCGCGTAAAAAGTCGGATTTAGACGGTCTCGCAAAAAGTTCAAATTCAAGGCGCGCAAATTTTGCAATCATGAGGCGTAACCATCGACCGTTGAATGATTGCGCAAACTGTCACCATTAGGAGGAAATATGGTCGGTATCATGAACTTCGGCAGTTATCTGCCCTATCATCGATTGAATCGCACCGATATCGGCAAGTCCTGGGGCACTTATGCCTTTGCCGGAGAAAAGGCCGTGGCCAATTTTGACGAAGATACGGTGACCATGGCTGTTGAAGCCTGCCGGGATTGTCTGGGCGGCGAAGACCGTGGGCGGGTGTCCAATTTCTACTTGGCCTCCACCACCTTCCCCTATGGGGAAAAACAGTCTGCCACCCTTGCCGCGGCGGCTCTGGATCTGAATCCGGAGACCTTTACCATGGATCTTTCCGGGTCTCTGCGTTCGGGCACCGGTGCTGTCCGGCTTGCAATAGATGCGGTGACGGCAGATAAGGGCAAATGCGCCCTGGTAGCCGCCTCGGACATCCGAATGGGGATGCCCAGTGGCGGCAGGGAGCTGGAATTTGGGGACGGGTCTGCCGCGCTTATGGTCGGAAACGGAGATGTCGTCGCCACCATTGATGGCTGTTACAGTTTGAATCACGAAATTTTCGATTTCTACCGACCTGCCGGGGAAAAATATACCCGGTCCTGGGAGGAACGGTTTGTCCGTGAAAAAGGGTATACGGCCACCGTGGTAAAGGCGGTGTCGGAAGCCCTGGAAACATTCAACATGACCCCGGAAGACGTTTCCCGGGCGGTATTGGCGGCGCCGAACCCCGGGTTTTTAAAAGGGGCGGCCCGGGCACTGGGGTTTGATCCCGGGGCACAGGCCGCAGATCCCCTGTTTCCGAAAGTCGGGAATACAGGCACCGCCCATGCCCTGCTGCTGCTGTGCGCGGCCCTGGAACAGGCAAAACCCGGTGACAGGCTGTTGTGGGCCGGGTATGGCGACGGCTGTGATGTAATGGCCCTGACGGTGACCGATGCCATTGAAAATACCCGGGCCGTTGCCGGCATTCAAAAAAAAATCGAGACCCGGCGGTCCGTATCGTACCCGCGGTATCTTCGCTGGCGGGAGATCGTTGAAACACAACCGCCCATGCGCCCCCGGAGCGAACCTGCATCGGCTGCGGCACTTTATCGGGATCGGAAATGCGGCCTGGCCCTTTACGGTTCTAAATGCAGGGACTGCGGGTGTGTCCAGTATCCTGTCCAGCGCATCTGCATGCAGTGCCGCGCCAAGGATCATTTCGATCACTATCCCTTTGCAGGAAAAACCGGGAAAATCAAAACCTTTTCCCATGACAATCTGGCTGTGTCTCCGGATCCGCCCACCACCGTGGCCGCAGTAGATTTCGAGGAAGGCGGACGGATCATGATGGATATCACCGATCGTGATCCAGGGGAAATCGTCATCGGCATGCCGGTTGAAATGACGTTCCGAAAATTTCGCTTTACCCAGGGGGTGCAGGTCTACTGGTGGAAATCGAAACCGGTTCGACATCCTTCGTCTTGATGAAATCGCCGGACCGGAAAAGGGTATAGAAAAGATCCGGCGGATTCTTGGGCCGATGTCCGGTAAACCCGCAATCGATCAAAAGGAGTGATAGATGGGAAGTATAAAAGATAAAGTCGCCATTGTCGGGATGGGTTGCACCAAATTTGGTGAAAACTGGGACATGAGCTTCGACGATATGGTCATTGATGCGGTCTATGAGGCCTGCGAGGATGCCGGAATCGGGACCGAGGTTGTAGATGCGGTGTGGATCGGCAGTTACTGGTCCAATTTGCCAGCCCCCAGCCAGCCTTTGGCAACCACATTGAAGCTTGACTACAAACCCATTACCCGGCTGGAAAACATGTGCGCCACGGCATCGGATGCCCTGCGCAACGCCGCCTATGCAGTGGCTTCCGGTGCCTGCGATGTGGCCCTGGCCATTGGCGGTGAAAAATTAAAGGATTCCGGATACAGCGGGCTGCCCACGGACGACATCGCCATGGGGCTGGTGTCTACGGCACCGAATACCTTCAGGAGCCGGAATTTTACCGCCCCGGGTCATTTTGCCATGATGGCTGCCAGTTATTTCGACAAATACGGGCTGAGCCTGGAAGAAGGACGGACCATGCTGGCAAAAATAATGGTGAAAAACCACCATAACGGCACCATGTCTCCCAAGGCCCATTTCAGAAGGGAGATTACCGTGGATAACGTGCTGAAGGCGCCGATGATCGCATCGCCCCTGGGCCTTCTGGACTGCTGCGGGGTCAGCGACGGGGCCGCTGCGGCCATCGTGGTCCGGGCGGACATGGCCGAAGACTTCAGGTCCGATCCGGTCTATATCAAGGCGGCCCAGATCGCCGTAGGCCCCTCTGAGGGCTACATGAATCCGGACCACGACTGGACCCATGTAACGGAGACCTACCGGGCCGGGCAGGCCGCCTATGCCGAGGCGGGCATTCAAAACCCGAGAGAGGAGATCAGCATGGCCGAGGTGCATGACTGCTTTTCCATCACCGAGGCGGTGATCTACGAAGATCTCCAGTTTTGCGGGCGGGGCGGGGCCCGGGCGGAAATCGAAGCCGGCAGTTTTGAACTTACCGGGGATCTGCCGGTGAACATGGACGGCGGACTCAAATGCTTTGGCCACCCCATCGGTGCCAGCGGATTGAGAATGGCCTACGAACTCTACAAGCAGCTACAGGGCAAAGCCGGTCCCCGACAGGTGAAAAGCCCCCGGCTCGGTTTGAGCCATAACCTGGGGGGAACCCCCGGCGGCTGCACCATCAGCGTTAATATTTTCGGTTTGTGAGAATTTTTTTCTCCCGCAGAGAACGCAGGGATTCGAAATTGCGATACATTTTTTTCTTCACTGGTGAAACACCATGGTCAGGAGGACAGGATAGATGAATTTTGAACTGACACGTGAAAATGCCATGATCAAAGACGCCATTCATGATTGGGTTTCCAGAGAGTGCAGCCGGGATGTGGTCGGTGAAATGGACGAGAAGGGCAATTTCCCCGGAAAGTTTATTAAAAAACTGGCCAAACTGGGCTTTTGCGGAATGACCATTTCCGAAGAGATGGGAGGCGAAGGACAAAATATGATCGGGACCAGCTTGGTTACCGAGGAGATCGCAACCGTGTATCCAACCCTGGCAAGGTGCTATACGGGGTCGGCCTTCTACGGGGGGGCGCTTATCTCCCTGCTTGGAACCCCGGCCCAGCAGCAGCGATATCTTCCCGAATGTGCCCGGGGGAAAATGCTGGTGGCCCTGGCTCAGACGGAATCCGATTCGGGTGCTGACCTCGGCCGGGTTAAAACAAGGGCGGAAAAAAACGGCAGCGGATATCTTGTAAATGGAGAAAAAATGTACATCTCCAATGCCGATCAGGCCCGGCTGCTGCTGGTGCTGGCGCAAACCGGGAGGCCCGGGGCGGATACCCCTGAATTCACCCTGTTCTGCGTGGATACCCCATCCCCGGGAATTACCGTCGAACCCTTTGAAACCCTGGGGTACAAAGGGGCAAACGCCTGCCGCGTCCGCCTGGACGATGTCCGGGTTGACGACGACCAGGTGCTTGGAGGGGGAGGTGAATTCGGCCGGGCCGAAGGACAATTGTGGCAGATCCGGGATATTGTCCTGCTGGCCGTTACGGCCGAAGCGGTCGGCCTTGCCCGGGGGGCCTTTGAGTACACCCTCGATTATGCCCGGAACCGAGTTCAGTTCGATCAGCCCATCGGCACCTTCAGCGCGATCCGGAGAAAATTCGCCGAAATGGCCGCTGAAATTGCCGCCGCCAGGCTCATGCTCTACCAGAGCGCATGGCTGGCCGATCATCACAAGCCCTTTTCCCGGGAGGTGGCCATGGCCAAATGCCTGGCCTGTGAAGCGGCCCGCCGGACGGCCATGGAGGGCCTGCAGATATTCGGCGGCTACGGCTATACCATGGAATACGATATTCAGCGATACGTCCGGGACGCTGCGGCCCTGACCAGCGCCGGGGCCTCTCTGGAAACCGTGAGGACATGGATCGGCGAAGGGCTGGGGCTTTGATGGAGATGAGGAGGTAATGCGGAAAACCGCAACCCGTAACAGGAAATCAGACGATCTCAATTAAAAAGGAGGGTCATTGATGAAACAGGATTATTCATCCTACGCGGAGGGAATTCCGCGAACCCTGGACTATGAAGAGATTACCATGCATGACGTGCTGGCCCGGACCGCCCGTCGGTATCCCCGCAACACGGGCCTTGTCTTTTTTGATACCCGAATCAATTTTGCTGAATTCAACTCACTGGTCAACCGCGTGGCCAATGCCCTGATCGACCTGGGGCTGAACCCCGGGGACAAGGTGGCCCTGCTGCTGCCCAATATCCCCCAGGTGGCCGTGGCCACATACGCCGTGTGGCGCGCAGGGGGGGTGGTGGTCATGAACAATCCCCTGTACACCGACCCGGAACTTGAACATCAGCTCAAGGATTCCGGGGCGACGCTGCTGATCTGCCTGGATCTGCTGGCCCCCCGGATGATCAGCATGAGGCCCCGGACCGCCGTGAAAGAGATCATGATTGCCCACATTCGGGATTACCTGCGGTTTCCCAAAAAACAGCTGTTTCCCCTGGTAGCCAGGGACAAGCACCGCAATATCCCCCCCACTGCCCATGTGCATGAATGGGCGGATCTGGCGGGCAGGTATCCCGATACGGATCCGAAAATTTCCGTTGGATTCCAGGACACCGCGGCCCTTCAATACACCGGGGGAACCACCGGGGTCAGCAAGGGCGTAATCCTGACCCATGCCAATTTTTCTAAAAACACCCAGCAGGGACTGGCCTGGATTCCAAACATGACACCGGGGAAAATCACAATGGGCTCATTGCCCATCTTTCACGCCTTTGGCCTGTTTGCCATGAATATGTGTACCTGGGGGGTATTTGCCAATGTCTTGATTCCCCGGCCTGAGGCTGAATTCTTGCTCAAAGCCATCCATAAAGACAAGGTCAATCTGTTTCCTGCGGTGCCCACCATGCTGGTGGGCATTCTCAACCATCCGAAACTGGCAAAATACGACCTCTCCTCACTGGAGGTGTGTGTGTCCGGTGCTGCGCCATGTCCGGTGGACGTCATTCGCCGGTTCGAAAAAATCACCGGCGCCCAGATCGTGGAAGGGTTCGGCATTTCAGAGGCCAGCCCGGCCACCAACCTCAACCCCGTGGGCGGCATCAACAAACCCGGATCCATCGGTCTGCCCCTGGCAGATACCCACATCCGCATCGTCAGCATGGAAGACGGCCAGACGGAAATGCCGGTGGGCCAGCCCGGGGAGCTGTGCATCAACGGTCCGCAGGTCTCCACCCATGGGTATTACAACATGCCCGGCGAGACGGCGGCAACCTTTCGCGACGGCTGGCTGTACACGGGCGATATCGCCAGGGTCGACGAGGATGGATATACCTGGATCATCGACCGCAAAAAAGACATGATCATTGCCGGGGGGTACAATATCTATCCCCGGGATATCGATGAAGTCCTCTTTGAACATCCCAAAATCGAGGAGGCCTGTACCCTGGGGGTGCCGGATGCCTACCGGGGGGAAACGGTCAAAGCCTTTGTGGTGACCATGGCCGGTGAACAGATGACCGAAAAAGAGGTAAAGGACTGGTGCCGCTCGAAGCTGGCGGCATATAAGGTACCCAAAATAGTGGCATTTGTGGATGCCCTGCCCAAAAGCGCCGTGGGCAAGATCTTGCGGAAGGCGTTGCGAGAATAGGGGCGCAGCGGTGTCAGTTGCAGAAAACCCAAAAACCTGCCGCAGACACCCCGAAACAAGATGGTGCAGCGAAAAGCAGACAAAACAACCGGCCACCGGGCCGAAAAACAGGAAAGGATCACTGGCATGAAGACGGATTACAAAACCATACAGGTTGAGGTACTCGAAGACGTAGCGGTTTTGCGCTTGGACAATCCACCGGTCAACCAATTATCGGCAACACTGCGCGGTGACATGGCGGCGGTATTCAAGGCGGCTTTTGCCGCCGATGACATCAAGGCGCTGGTACTAACGGGAACCGGCGCCAGTTTCGTTGCCGGCGCAGATATCACCGAGATCGGTAACGCCCGGGACAAGGCCGAACTCCGTGAGCGGGTGCTGGCATTTGATGTCTTTTACAATGGCATTGAACTCGGCCCCAAACCGGTAGTGGCGGCCATCAACGGTCCGGCCCTGGGGGGCGGCCTGGAACTGGCCATGGCCTGTCATTACAGAGTTGCCGCCCAAGGGGTGAAGCTCGGACAGCCGGAAGTCCAGCTGGGTCTGATTCCGGGCGCCGGCGGCACCCAGCGGCTGCCCCGGCTCGTCGGGCTGCCCGAAGCGCTGCAAATGATCACCACAGGTGTGCCCATTACCGCCGAAGCGGGGCTTGAAAAGGGAATCGTCGATGCGGTCGTGCCGGCCGCAGCGCTACTGGAAACGGCCGTCGCCGCGGCCCGCCGATTTACCGCCGGCAGCATGGACCACCGCTCCCGGATGACCCGGTCGCGCACCGACCGGCTTCCCGATGACGTTGAAAAACAGCAGATCATCGCCTTTGCAAAAACAGCCGCCAATAAAAAAGCCCGGGGACTGCCGGCGCCGTTAAAGGCCATTGAGGCCATGGAAAGGGGGCTGGGCAGCGATTTTGACGCGGATATCCGAATGGAGGCGGACCTTTTTGCCGAATGTGCGGTTTCGGATATTGCCAAAAATCTCATCGGGATTTTTCTAAATTCACGGTCTGCGGGCCGGCTGCCCCGGATAAAGGGGGTGACCCCGGCAAAGATAAATACCGTGGCCATGCTCGGGCTGGGGGTGATGGGCAGCGGAATCGCCAATCTGCTGCTGCGCAACGGCTTTCAGGCCATTTTATGGGATATGGACGAACCGGCGGTGGAGCGCGGGCGGCAGGCCCTTCGCAAAACCTTTGCCTACCCGTTAAAAAAAGGCCGGATGTCCGAAGCCGACCTGGACCGCCTGCTGACTGAAAAAGCCCGCTTTACCACCCGTCTCGAGGATGTCGCCGCTGCCGATCTGGTCATCGAGGCGGTGCTGGAAAAAATGGCGGTCAAAAAGGAGATCTGGCAAAAGATCGACCGGATCTGCGGTCCGGAAACCCTTTTCGCCACCAATACCTCGGCCCTGCCCATTACCGAGATGGCCACTGTCCTGAACAATCCGGGACGGATGATGGGGCTTCATTTTTTCAACCCGGCCGAGCGGATGCAGCTGCTGGAGGTCGTCAACGCCCGTGCGACAACCGACCAGACCCTTGCCGGTGCAGTTGCTTTTGCCCGTAAAATCAAAAAAATACCGGTTGTGGTGAACGACGGTCCGGGGTTCTACGTCTCGCGGCAGCTCAATGCCTTCATGGGCGAGTGCAACTTCATGCTGGCGGAGGGCATCCCGCTGGCCTTGATCGACCGTGCCTTAGTGGATTTCGGCATGCCCATGGGGCCCTTTGCCCTCAATGACCTCACGGGCATCGACATCGGATACCATGTCGCCAGGCATTTCGAATCCGTCTTTGGCGAACGTTGGCGGGTATCTGAACTGCACCACCGGATTTTCGAGACCGGATGCTACGGCCGCAAGACCGGCGCCGGCTATTATGACTACCGGCAGGGCAAACCCGGGCCCAATACCGAGGTGATGGCGGTGGTGGACGCCTACCTTAAAGAACATCGGGTCACCCCCCGGCAGCCCGATTGCGGACAACTGGCCAATCGGATGCTGGCCAGGGCGATCAATGAAGCCGCCCACATGCTGCAGGAGGGGATTTGCGATCGACCCCGGGATATGGATCTGGCAATGGTGTACGGCTGCGGTTATCCGGCCTGGCGCGGGGGTGTGCTGCGGGATGCGGATGCCTGGGGTATCGACAAGGTGGTGCGATATTTAAAAGAGCTTGAAGCCACTTATGGCGAGCGATTCAAACCGGCGGACCGGCTGGAGAAGATGGCGGCCGCCGGAGAGCGCTTTTACGCCGAATAGGGTTTGGCCCTATATGTGGTGGCATCGCAAAAAATTGTTTCACGCTGTTGTAAGTGGATCGCCCCGAGATAATTTTCTTTGGATGCTCAATCTTTCATAAAATCAAGGGAGAGGAAGTCATGATACCCGTTTCTCAGGATCAGATTAAAGAATTTATCGACAAAGGATGGTGGGGGAATAAAACAATTCTCGATCTTTTTTTAAAAAATGTCACCAAGCACCCGGATGTAGAAGCAATTGTTGATCCATACAACCGACCCGATCTCATCGGCGGGGAGGTCAAACGATTGACGTATGCAGAGCTTGCTACTCTTGTAGACCGCCTGGCATTTGGATTTGAAGCGCTTGGTATTAAAAAGGACGATGTGATCCTGGTTCAACTTCCCAATATTGCCGAGAGTGTAATCACTTTTTTAGCGGCTGCCCGCATGGGCGCCATTGTCAGTCCGCTCTCCATGATGGCCCGGACCCGTGAAGTGGGCCATGCCATAGAAGCCACCGCGGCTGTGGGTATTGTCACGGTAAAGGAGTTTCACAACTTTGATCACCTGAAGCTTATGCGGGAATGCAAAGAAAAATATGAACGCTTTACCCATTTGATCCTTGCGGGGCCGAAAATTGCGCAGGGTGTCTTAAGCTTCGAAGATATGCTCCTGACGGAAAACAAAGAACCGGTTGCTGAACACTTTTTTGATAAAAAAACATCCGGTCCCAATGAAATTTTTACTATCTGCTGGACTTCCGGGACAGAGGCAGTCCCAAAAGGCGTTCCAAGAACACACAATCACTGGATTTCCATTGCCAAAGTTGTTGTTGAAGGCGGCCTTTTGAAAGAGGGCGACAATATACATGGATCCTTTCCTGTTATAAATATGGCAGGCATCGGGGGCTTGATGGTGCCCTGGATTCTGACCGGCGGCACATTCGTGCTGCACCATCCTTTTGATATGGCAATTTTTTTCCGCCAGATGGCAAAAGAAAATATCCATTATACCCTCATGCCTCCAGCGCTGCTGGATACCCTGGCAAAATCGCCCATGACGATAAAAACCCTGGGGGAAACAAATGTCAAGATAATTGCTTCAGGTTCGGCGCCATTGTCCCCCTGGATGGTAAAATTTTATCAGGACAAACTCAATATCAGCATTGTGAATTTCTTTGCCTCAAACGAGGGGGTTGCCCTGTTCAGCGGTCCAAAGCTCTTCCCAAATCCTGATGACAGGGCAAAATTTTTTCCCAGATTCGGGGGTTCGGATGTAACGCTTGATATCTCAGAGGATGTCATAGGAGGAATGAAAAGTTGCATCATTGATACTTCGACAGGGAACGAGATCACAGACACGGGAAAGGTTGGAGAATTATGTTTCAAAGGCAACACAATATTTTCAGGATACTGGAAGAGAAATGATCTCACTGAAAAAGCCTTTGATGAAAATGGCTACTATCATTCAGGCGATCTTTTTTCCATCGAGGGAGAAGCCAAAAATAAATATCTGTTTCATGGAAGGTTCAAGGATCTTATTATCCGAGGAGGCCAGAATATAAGCCCTGAAGAGATTGAAGTCCTTGTGGCGGGTCATGCCAAAATTGCAGAAGTCTCTGCGGTAGGTTATCCGGATGAGCGACTGGGGGAGAGAACCTGCGTCTTTGTAGTTCCCATGCCGGGTGAGACAATTACGCTGGAAGAAATTTCCCGATATCTTGATGATCTGGGTATTGCAAAGTATAAATATCCTGAACGCCTTGAGGTGGTGGACGCCATGCCCCGCAACGCCTTAAACAAGGTCCTCAGGCGAAAACTCAGGGATATTTTAGTGGAAAAAAGCATATCCGCATCAGGCAGAATGGACAACACCAAATGATGAATAAAAAATAAGGAGGTGTCATGGGGTATAAGGAAAAAAGAGCGGCATTTATCGGGATCGGCGAAGTGCCAACCGGACGATTCCCGGAAACGGCTGCCATCTATCATGCCATTGAATCCGCTAAACTTGCCATCAGGGATGCTGGCATTGATAAGGATGACATCGATTATGTAATGCCGACCGCTTCCCTGTACAGTCCTGCCTTCAACACGGAACTGGTTACATGCCGTGTTGTTGAAGAACTGGGGCTTAAAAACGTAAAAAAGAACTGCCAGGTCTTTGCAGGGGGTTCCAGCAGCAGTTGCGGGCTTCAGCTTGCCTCTTGTCTGATTGAGGCAGGGGTTGCAAAAAATGTTCTGTTTGTGCATGCCGACAGGCTTGGTACAGGCGTTAGCGCCCAGGGCGGGATCGATCTTTTTTCCACTGCCGGTATCTCATCTGAGTGGGAAGTCCCCTATGGCCAGCACTATTCAGCCATTGCGGCACTTGCAACCAACAGGTACAAGTTTGAAACAGGATGCACAGATGAAGAATTCGCTGCGGTCTGCGTTTCCAATCGGAAATGGGCTCAGCTCAATCCCAACGCTTTTTTTAACAAAAAGGAAATCAGCATTGACGAAGTCTTGTCATCAAAGATGCTTTCCACTCCGTTACGGGCCAAACAGTCCAACATGCTCTTTGACGGAGGTGGCGCCTTTGTGCTGACATCTGCTGAAAGGGCCCGGGATGTGTGTGAAAAACCGGTTTACGTGTTGGGCGAGAGCGGCATCGTAACTCATTTTGTCTACTCTCAGGAGCCCGATGTGAGTCGTTTCGGCTGGGCAGTGGCAGGCAAAAAAGCCTTTGAGCAGGCAAAGCTTACGCCGGCGGATATTGATGTCGCGGAAATATATGACTCCTATCCCATTTATCAGATTATCGGGCTTGAGGAGCTTGGCTTCTGCTCGAGAGGTGCGGCCGGAAAGATGTTCCTCAACGGTGACACCTGGCCCGGAGGCAGCCTTCCCTGCACCACCAACGGCGGCATGCTTTCTCAGGGGCATACAGGGGCCGGAGGGGCCGTTGCTTTAATGCTTGAAGCGGTACGTCAGTTAATGGGCAAGGCGGGGAAGCGGCAGGTAAAAAATGCCCGATATGCCGTCGAGACGGCCACAGGCGGAACCTACATGGATGCCCAGGTAACTGTTCTCGGAACTGAAATCCCATAATAAATTAAAGGAGCAGACAACATGACAAAAATCCAGAAACCGGTTCCTGTGGTGAACCCATGGGCAAAGCCTTTTTGGGATGCAGCAAAGGAAGAAAAAATAGTATACCAGCATTGCAAGGCATGCGATAAAAATATTTTCTATCCCCGCATTGCCTGTCCTGATTGCTTTTCAGATGATTTAGAATGGGTTGAATCCAAAGGCAGGGGGGTTGTTTACACCTATACCGTGGTGGAGAGCAATGCACCCTCTGCTTTTCTGGAAGATATGCCCTATGTTGTTGCCATTGTCAAACTGGATGAAGGGGTTCAACTGTTGAGCAATATTGTGGGGTGTGATCCTTATAAAGTTGAGTGTGAAATGAAAGTTAAAGTGACATTTCAAAAACTCAATGATGAATTTACCTTGCCGAAATTCACGCCGGCATAAAATACCTTTTGCCGGCTATCGACTGCACTTGATTGCTTTCGGCATACGACCCTCTTTTCATAAAGGAGTAAATATGGAGCACAGCAAATACGGAGACGATTTTAATGAAGGGGATGTTTATACGACTGCCGCCATTACCGTAACCGAGACCCATGTGGTCAACTGGGCAGGGCTGACCATGGATTTTTACCCCCTGCACATGGACCGGGAATATGCCGCCAAGACCGCCTTTGGTGAACGACTGGCCCACGGGCCCCTGATTTTTGCCCTGGCCGTGGGCCTGGTGGGGTCGGCTGGATTTGCCGGCGATTCGGCCATTGCCTGGCTCGGGGCCGACAGGATGAAGATGCTGGGTCCGGTGAAAATCGGCGACACCGTACATGTGATTGTGGAAGTGATAGACAAGCGGGGCACCAGCAAGCCGGAAAGAGGCGTTCAGACCTGGCGGTATACGGTAAAAAATCAGCAGGATGTATCGGTGATGGTTTTTGACTACACGATGATGTTTCACATGCGGGCCTGATAGCGCGTATGTAAATGAAGACTGCTTTGTTCAGATAAAAATACGGATTTTTTTATGCAGAAGAATTCTCCTGCAGTTTCATAAAAAGGAGGAGACACCTTGATATCACAGACTATCGGAGATCTATATGACCGTTGTGTTAATTTTTATGGGCCTCATACGGCCTTGACCTTCAAAACCCTGTCCTTCAGTTACACGGAAATGGGTGAAAACGCCATGCGCATCGGAAATGCCCTGCAGGGGTTGGGGTTAAAAAAAGGTGATAAGATCGCTTTTCTCATGGCCAATTGTCCCGAATATGTTTTTTCGGAATATGCCGTGGCCAAAATCGGTTGTATCCGGGTACCCCTTGCGGTGCTTCTCTCTTCAGGTGATCATGTCTATATGATGAACCAGTCCGAGTGCACAACCCTCATCTATCACGAAAAAATGGCCCCCCGGGTAAAGGAGATGATGCCCCGGCTTTCCACGGTCAGACATTTTATCTGTGTGGCCGATGATCCCGGCTCCGTCATGGAAGGGCATCTTCACCTACAGACACTGATGGAGACTGCTTCGCCCCGGCCGGCCCCCGTGGACATCGATCCCGAAGACCTGGTAGGGATCTATTACACCGGCGGCACCACCGGCAAACCCAAGGGCGTGATGCTCTCTCACCGGGCATGGGTGTATACGGTTTTGATGGAAATGCTTGATTTCGGATTTGGCTGGGAGGAAGTTTTCGCCTACATGACACCGCTGACCCATGCGGGAGGGTGTTTAATGCTTCCGGTTCTCCTCAGGAAGGGAAGATGCGTCATCCTTGACCATTTTGATCCAGGACTTTTTCTGGAAAGTGTCCAGCAGGAGAAGGTCACCATGTCCTTTCTGGTGCCCACAATGATGTATGTTCTGCTCGATTATCCGGATCTTGGCAAGTACGATCTCTCCAGCCTTAAAAATGTGATCTACGGGGCATCGGCCATTGCACCGGAACGCCTTAAACAGGCCATTGAGACGTTTGGCCCGATATTCACTCAACTTTTCGGGCAGACCGAGGCCCCTATGACCATCAGCGCGCTGTCAAAGGAATCGCACAGGATTGACGATCCGGTTAGAGAAAAGATGATTTTCAGCTCCGCGGGTCGGCCCACCTTTCATGCCCAGGTCAGAATCGTGGATAACGCGGGCAAAGATGTTTCTCCTGGTAAATCCGGTGAAATTATCGTCCGGTGTGCCAACATGATGACCGGTTACTATAAAAACCCTGAGGCCACAGCGGAAACCATCAAGAACGGCTGGCTGTATACCGGTGATATCGCCCGACAGGACGATGAAGGGTTCTTATATATTGTGGACCGTAAAAAGGACATGATCGTCACCGGCGGATTCAATGTTTTCCCCAGAGAAATCGAAGATGTTTTGTTTGAGCACCCGGCGGTCAAGGGCGCCGCGGTAGTGGGCGTGCCCCATGAAAAATGGGGTGAGGAGGTCAAGGCCATCGTGGTTCTGCATGATCGCGCGACGGCCTCGGAGGCGGAATTGATCCAGTTTGTCAAAGACCGCAAGGGAAGTCTGGTGGCCCCCAAGAGCGTGGAGTTCTGGGACGATATCCCCCTGACCAATCTGGGGAAACTCGATAAAAAACAGATGCGAAAACGATTCTGGAAAGACCGGGACCGCATGGTGTCCTGATACGTCCGGCAGAGCGCCGGTTTTGAAAAAGCCGGGTTGAGAAGCGCTGTTGATCAGGATCAATGGTTTTATGCGGTTTGTTCTTTTTACCGTTCCATCGTGGCCATGGGATAGCGCCTTTTTTAATTGAACCGAAAAAGAAGAATTTAGGTTCCTCGCTATTTTGTGTGGGTGCCCCGGGGCTGTAGCCGGTCAAATTTACCCATACGAAACAGCGAGGAACCAGAATTTAAAAGGAGCGGCATCTATGTCTCTGAAAGAGTTTAGTTTCGGCCCCATCCGGCTTATCCCCGGAGATAACGGGGGCCGATATCCGTCCTGTCATTCAGTTTATGTGGAGGGCGCCGGTGTGTTGATCGATCCGGCATCAAATCGTCAGCGACTCCGGGAGGTTCGTGATTGCGACGGGGTCCGGATGGTCTGGCTTTCGCACTGGCATGAGGACCATTTCAGGGATCTGGATCTTTTTGAGGACCTGCCCTTGTGGATGAGCCCGCTGGATGCACCACCCCTGTCCAATATGGAACTGTTTTTTGACTGGTACGGGATCAACGGCCCGGAAAGTGAAAAACTGCGGGCCTACTGGCGTCCGGTTCTAAAAGAGCAGTTCCATTATCGCCCCCGCGTGCCGGATCGTGTTTTCAAGGAAGGAGAAATTATCACTCTGGGGGAATTGACCGTGGAGGTGATCCCCATCCCCGGGCATTCACCGGGACACACGGCGTTTTATTTCAGGGAACCGGAGGTTCTTTTTATGGCAGATATCGATCTGACACCCTTCGGTCCCTGGTATGGGGACCGGTATTCCAGCATCGATCAGACCATCAGATCCGTAAGGCGGATGGCAAAAATTCCGGCTAAAGTCTGGCTTACCTGCCATGAAACCGGCGTGTTTGAGTCTCCGCCGGCTGAACTCTGGGAACGTTACATTTCCGTGATTCAGCAGCGGGAGGATAAACTTCTCGAATTTCTCAACCACTCCCGGACACTGGAAGAGATCGTTAACCAATGGATTACCTACGGGAAGGAGCGGAAACCCAGGGAATTTTACGAATTCGGTGAGCGGGCGCATATGCAAAAGCATCTTGAGCGGTTGATGAATTCCGGTGCAGTGGCTTGTGAATCCGGCCGATATCGTCGGATCAATCACGGCGATCCCGGAGACTGCGCAACTAATATTTTCAAAAGGGGGAAAAAATGATGGAGAAAATCTGGGAGAAAACAATCTGGCCGAAAATCGATCCGATGATTCCGCCGATTCCGACACGGCCTATATTCGAGGAGATCCGGGAGCAGGCTGTGCTGCGACCGGACAAGACCGCCATAATTTTTTACGGTTATGAGATGACCTACCGGGATCTTGATAATCTTTCCGATCGCTTTGCCGCTGCGCTGATCAAGCTGGGGGTAAAAAAAGGGGGATCGGGTAGGGATATATCTTGAAAACTGTCCTCAATTTGTCATCGGCATTTACGGTATTTTAAAAATGGGTGGGGTGGTGGTCACCTGTAGCCCCATGTACAAAGCCGATGAACTGGAACATGAGCTCAGGGACGCGGGAGTGGGGACCATCCTGCTTGAAGATCCTTTTTTTCCGGTACTTTCGGCCATTGCCCGGGAGGTTGTTCCCGGGAATGTGATTGTCACCAGTTTTGCGGATTTCCTGCCGGACAAGCCGGCCATAGCCCTCCATGAAACCATGTCTGCGGAAAAAAAGCGCATCAACGGAACCATAGATTTTAAATCGCTTCTCGATGAGACGGATCCGGATCTGCCGGAGGTCGATATCGATTTCGAGAAGGATCTGGCATTGCTTCAGTACACCGCCGGGACAACCGGCCTGCCCAAAGGTGCCATGCTCACCCATAAAAACCTGGCCACCCACGGGATGCTGGTCCGGCACTACTATGAATACGCCGAGAACGATATCCATCTGGTCATTCTTCCCATTTTTCATGTCACCGGCCTGGATATCGCCATGAATCCCGCCCTGGCCATGGGCAGCACGCTGATCATGTTCGCCCGGTTCGATCTACTGGCAATGCTTGACGTTATTCCCCGGTACAAGGTCACCCACTGCGTCACCATCACCCCGGTGAACGTTGCGATAGTCAGCGTTCCCGGCGTGGAGAAGATCGATTTCAGCTCCCTGCAGCTGGTGCTGTCGGGTGGCGCGCCGGTTCCCTTGGAAGTACACGAGAAATGGAAAACCGTTACCGGTACCAGTATTGTGGAAGGCTACGGCCTGAGTGAATGCACCGGGGGAATCTGCGGCAATAACAGACAGCATTTTTCCCCGGGAACGGTGGGCGCGCCGGTATATTTTCATGACCTCAAACTGGTGGACCCGGAAACCGAAAAACCTGCCGGGGATGGGGAAAAGGGTGAACTATGGATCAAGGGTCCATGTGTCATGAAAGGCTACTGGAATGCCCCGGAACAGACCCGGATGGTAATCACCGAAGACGGATGGCTGAAAACCGGGGACATCGCCACCATTGACGACAATGGGTGGGTGCGGATCGTGGGCCGGAGCAAGGAGATGATCAAGGTGTCGGGTTATTCCGTGTTTCTGGCTGAGATCGATGCGGTTCTCTTTCAGCACCCGGCCATTGTCGAAGCGGTCACCGTAGGCGTCCCTCATGAATACCGGGGCGAAGAACCCAAAAGTTACGTGGTGCTGGCTTCTGAATTCAAAGAAAAAATATCCGAGGCGGAGATCATTGAATTCTGCAAAGAAAAAATGGCAGCGTACAAGTATCCCCGGCACATTGAGTTTGTGGAAAATCTTCCTAAAAGCGGTGCCGGGAAAATCCTGAGACGCGTTTTGGCCGAGAAAGCCACGGCAGAAAACATTCAATAAGGGGTTTGTCCGGTTGCATGATAATGTAAAGAACTCATTATGTCAGTTGACTTAAAAAAAGGAGAAAAAATGGCCCAGACGATAGCAGATCGACGAGACATGGATTTCGTACTATACGAACAGTTCAATGCGGAAGCGCTTGTCAAGCATAAAAAATACAGCGAATTCAACCGGAAGACCTTTGACCTGACCATCTCCGAAGCGCGCTCCTTTGCCTTAAAGGAGATCCTCCCAACTTATGCGGAAGGTGATCGCACCGGGGTACAGTTTGAAAACGGGGTGGTAAAAGTACCGGAATGCTTTCGAATCCCTTATAAACGGTTTCTGGAATACGAATGGACCTCTCTGACCGAGGATCCGGAACTGGGGGGCCAGGGTTTCCCCCACCTGATCAATATCGCTGCCAGTGAATTTCTACTGGGAACCAACTTTGCCTTCTCCAGTTATACGACCCTGGGCCACGGTACCGGGAAAATGATCGAACTGTTCGGAACGGACAGTCAGAAACAGCTGTTTCTGAGAAACCTTTACACCTCTAAATGGGGGGGCACCATGCTGCTCACCGAGCCCGAAGCCGGCAGTGATGTGGGAGCACTGACCACTTCGGCTGTGAAGAACCCGGACGGGACCTATTCCATTGCCGGAAACAAAATTTTTATTACGGCCGGGGACCAGGACCTGTCCGAAAACATCATTCACCCGGTGCTGGCCAGGATTGAAGGTGCACCCAAAGGGACTAAGGGAATCTCCCTTTTTATCGTGCCCAAAATATGGGTCAACGACGACGGCAGCCTGGGCGAGCCCAATGATGTAGTCTGCACCGGCATAGAAGAGAAGATGGGGCTCCACGGCAGCGCCACCTGTTCCTTGACCCTGGGGGGCAAGGGAAAATGCCGGGGATTTTTACTCGGGGAGGAAAACAAGGGCATGCGGGTAATGTTTCATATGATGAACGAGGCACGCCTTGGGGTCGGGACGCAGGCGTTCATGCACGCCTCGGCCGCCTACCTCTATGCGCTCAATTACGCCAGGCAGCGCTGCCAGGGCAGAGCGTTGGAGAGCATGCTGGACCATGAAGCGCCCCAGGTGCCCATTATCCAGCATCCGGATGTCCGGCGGATGCTGTTGTGGATGAAGGCCTATGTGGAGGGTATGCGGAGTTTTATCTATTACACGTGCTCGAATTTTGACGGGATCGAACTGGCGGCCACCCCCGAGGAGAAGGCGCGATACCAGGATATGGTGGACCTGCTCACCCCGGTGCTCAAGACCTATAACTCCAAATACGGATTCGAGGTGTGTGTCAAGGCGATACAGGTTTACGGCGGATATGGTTATACCCGGGAATACCCGATTGAGCAGCTTGCCCGGGACTGCAAGATAGCATCGATTTATGAGGGCACCGACGGCATCCAGGCCATGGATCTTCTTGCCCGGAAAATCGGAATGAAAAAAGGCTCGGTCTTCATGGCCTTTCTCCAGGAAATACAAAAGACTGCGGCCCGGGCCGAGAAACAGAAGGGGCTGGCAAAACTGGCCCAAACGGTGAATGCGCTTGCCGGCCGGCTGGGGGAGGTGGCCTTGTCCATCGGTAAAACCGCTATGTCACCGGATTTCAAGACCGCTTTTGCCCATTCGGTTCCCTTTCTTGAGGTGATGGGCGATACGGTCATGGCCTGGATGCTGCTATGGCGTGCCGGCATTGCCGCTAAAGCATTGGAAAATGGTGCCCGTAAAAAAGACGTGGCCTTTTATGAAGGTCAAATTAAAAGTGCTGAGTTTTTCATCAATACGGAAATTCCCATAACCCTGGGCCGGATGAATTCCATCGATGCCGCCAGTAGTGCGGCGGTGGATATTTCAGAGGCGGCTTTTGGCGGCTGATTCGGGATTTGAATGACGAAAGCGTTGCAAACAGTTATAACACCGTCATGAAATCGTTCCGGCAGATGCACGGGGACACGACAAACTGGGCCGCCAAATATAATTTTGCGCCGTTTTTGGCGGCCCGGTAGGTCGGGCCCTTTACACCTTTTCCATTTTTCAGTCCTTTTAAATTAAATTTTCCCTCGCTACTTTGTGTACGTCTCCCCTTCATGGCGCCTCGCTGTTTTGTGGATAACAATATCCCGGGGCGGGCCAACAAAAACAGAAACAAACCATACGTATTGAATATAAATGCGACCGCCCTGCCCCTGACCTATCACCGCCTTGACATTCAGGCGTCTCTGGGGCATAGTTTTCCCGCACTTCAAAAACACTATTTTGCAAACTTGGTAACGGTATGCCCACATCCCCTGAAAAATTCAACATCGATAATTTTGTCACGACCATTGAAGCTAATTACCGGCAGTGGCATCCCCCGGTCATCACCTTTATCGCCCACCGGGGGGCCACCCCGTTCATGATCCTGGTGTCGACCCTGCTGTCGCTGAGAACCAAAGATGAGGTCACGGCAGCGGCATCCCAACGGCTTTTTGCCCAGGCCCGAGACCCTGAACAGATCATGGCCCTGGGTGAAACTAAAATTAAAAAGCTCATTTACCCGGTGGGATTTTATCCCACCAAAGCGGCCCGCCTGGTGGAAATCAGCCGGATCATCATGGAAACTTATGAAGGGACGGTCCCTGATGATATCGATACCCTGTTAACACTTCCCGGCGTGGGCCGAAAAACCGCCAACCTGGTACTGGCGGAAGGGTTTCACACGCCTGCCATCTGCGTGGATACCCATGTCCACAGAATCAGCAACCGCATCGGATACGTCCGAACCAAAACCCCGGACAAGACCGAATTTGCCCTGCGCAAAAAGCTGCCGGGCAACCATTGGATCAAATACAATGAACTGCTGGTGGCCTTTGGCCAGGTCATCTGCCGGCCCGTATCACCGTTTTGCAGTCGGTGCCCGGTGGTCCGGATGTGTGCCAGGATCAACGTCACCACTTCACGATAAACCCCAGGCAAGGAACTAAAATGGCCGCTAAAACAATCAGACTGGTCTCATGGAACGTCAACGGCCTTCGGGCCGTGCTGAAAAAGGATTTTCACCGGTCCGTTGCAACACTTGACGCCGATGTTCTGGCCCTTCAGGAAACCAAACTCCAGGCCCATCAACTGACCGCCGAGATGACCGACCTGGATGGCTATACCTCCTTTTTTGCCCATGCCGCCGTCAAAAAGGGATACAGCGGCGTGGCCGCCTATTCCCGGGTGCCCCCCGCAGGTATCCGGTATGGCATGGGCATTCCCGAATTTGACAACGAGGGCCGCATCATTGAGATGACCTTTGATGATTTTATGTTCTTCAATGTCTACTTTCCCAACGGCCAGATGAGTGAAGCGCGGCTGCAGTACAAACAGGCTTTCTATGAGGCCTTTTTTGCGTATGCCGACACATTGAAAAATGCGGGCAAAAGCCTGATCATCACCGGGGACTTCAACATCGCCCACAATGAGATCGACCTGAAAAATCCCGGCCCCAATGCCAATCGTTCGGGGTTTCTTCGAATGGAACGGGACTGGCTGGATCAAATCATGGCAAACGGGTATGTGGACACCTTCCGCCACCTGTACCCGGAAACCGTTAAATATTCCTGGTGGAGTTACCGGTTCAATGCCCGGAAAAACAATGCGGGTTGGCGCATCGATTATTTCCTGGTGACCCGGGACATCCTGACAAAGGGGTGGATCAAAGACGCTTTTATCGAAAACGACATTTTCGGATCGGATCACTGCCCATTGGGGCTGGTGCTTGAGATATGAAACAATGACCCGGCTGATGCCAGGGGGAATATCCGCTCTGCATTCCAGGGGTGAAGGGGGGCACCGGCGGCAACAACAGATGGCATGATAACTGAAAGACAAAACACATGAATCCAAAGGAGTAACAAATGATCTGGACTGTAAAAAAAGGGGCCTATCGCGCTTTTCAGGGTGTCATGAAAGTTACCGGATTTGTTTTACCGATTCCGATCCCTGAATTGTTAATCGGTGCGGGCAGTATAAAAAAACTGGCCGAAACTGTGAAGAAAAGAAAACTTACCAATATACTGGTGGTGACCGATAAGGTGCTGACAGGCCTGGGGCTTGCCCGGGGAATGCTCGATTCTCTTGCAGAACAGGGTGTTGCCGTGACAATTTTTGACGATGTGCAGCCCAACCCGACCATCGGGAACATAGAAGCGGGCCTGAAATGCTATCTGGCCAACAACTGCCAGGGCATCATCGCGTTTGGCGGCGGGTCCCCCATGGATTGTGCCAAAATGATCGGCGCACGGGCCAGCAATCCCAACCGCACCGTGGTAAAAATGAGAGGCCTTTTCAAAGTCTGGAGAAAACCCCCACCGATTTTTGCGGTACCCACTACGGCCGGGACCGGTTCTGAAACCACCATTGCCGCGGTGATCAGCAACCCGGAGACCCACGAGAAGTTTATCGTTATGGATTTCAAGCTGGTGCCCCAGTTGGCCGTCCTCGATTCAGAGTTGATGCGCGGTCTGCCGCCGGATATCACGGCCGCCACCGGAATGGATGCCCTGACCCACGCCGTCGAAGCCTATATCGGGCGCCACGGAACCCGATTCCGCAATGAAAAAGCGGAAAAAGCCGTGAAAATCATTTTCGATGATCTGGAGGCCGTCTATCAGGATGGTTCCGACCTGACCCGACGCGAAAACATGGCCCTGGCCTCTTTTTACGCAGGCGTGGCCTTTACACGGGCCTCGGTGGGATATGTGCATGCTGTTGCGCACAACCTCGGGGGACTTTACGGTGTCCCGCATGGTCTGGCCAACGCCGTCATTTTACCCTATGTTCTGGAAATTTCCCGTACGGATGCCGAAGAAAAACTGGCCCGTCTGGCCGTTGCCGGTGGCATCGGACAGGCTGATGAAACCAGTGAAACGCTTTCCCGGCGATTTATCGAGAAAATAAAAGCGATGAACCGAAACATGAATATCCCCGAAACCATCCGGGAACTCCAGGAAAAGGATATTCCGCTCATTGCAAAACGGGCGTTGAAAGAGGCAAACCCGCTATACCCGGTGCCGACGATTCTGGACCAATCGCAATGTGAGGCATTGATTCGGCGATTGCTCCCCTGATGGAATGCTGTGGTTTACCCTATAGTTGCATAAAAAACATAAGCTACTGATCTAAATCCGCTAAGAGAAAGCGTTCAACGAGAATGATGCAATTTTTAAGGAATTCACGAATGGTGATATCTATCAAAAATACAAAAGGGCACAATTTTTTACCCTACGGGAAAGCCGGATGATTCCAGATCCTTCGTTATCAAGGGATTGCGGTAGATGACGACAGCTTCACCCTTGATGCCTCGGCTCTGAAGCCATCCGGCTTTTGCAACGATAGGGTTTAATTTACATTTTGGCCCCAGGCGTCGGAGCTTCGAAATCCGAGGGATCCACATTGAATTTCTTCATCCGCTTCCAGACGGTAACCCGGCTGACGCCCAGGGCTTTTGCGGCCCTGGACCGGTTGCCCTTAGCTTCCCGCAAGGCCCCGATCAGTTCGTCCCGCCGGCGGTCAAACGCCGGGTCAAAGGGCACCGGCGAACAGGTATTGTCCGCATCACTGACAATTTTCGGCGGCAGGTGCTGAACGTCAATGCCCCCGCTCTGGCACAGGACAAACGCGTACTCGATGGCATTGCGCAGCTCCCGGACATTACCGGGCCAGGCATACCGGGTCATACGGTCCATGGCCGCAGGGGTCAGGCCCAGAATCTTCTTGCCGCTCTGGATGGCATTCTGGCGGATAAACGTCTGGGCGATCAAAGGGATATCCTCCCGACGGTCAAACAGTGAGGGGCAGTGAAGGGGAAACACATTGATCCGGAAAAAAAGATCTTCCCGGAACTGCCCTTTTGCAATCAGTTGGTCGAGATCCTTGTTGGTGGCGGTGACGATCCGCACATCGACGGGTATGGGCTTGTGATCCCCCACCCGCTCGATCTTCTTTTCCTCCAGTACCCGCAAGAGCTTGACCTGTATCGACAACGGGATGTCCCCCACCTCATCAAGAAAAATGGTCCCCCCGTGGGCCGCTTCAAAGCGTCCGATACGGGTGCGGTCGGCCCCGGTGTAGGCGCCCTTGACATGCCCGAAAAGTTCGCTTTCCAGGAGATTTTCATTCAAGGCGGCACAATTGACCTTGATATACGGCTTGTCCCGCCGCGGACCGGCTTCGTGGACCGCCCTTGCCACCATCTCCTTACCGCTGCCGCTCTGGCCCAGAATCATCACCGGTGTATCCGATCGGGCCACGTTGTCGATGAGTTCATACAGGTTGACCATCACCGGTGACCTTCCCATGATGCCATGGTACCCGTCGTCGAGATGAAAGGTTTTGCGCAGGGATACAATCTCCTGGCGCTGTCGAACATTTTCAGTGATATCGGTGAGGGTTTCCACGGCGCCGATGATCTCGCCCGCCTCGTCATAGAGCACCGATGCACTCTTGACGATGTGGACGGCCCGGCGGTCCTTATTGGTAATCAGGCATTTTTTATCCCGGACACCACCGCTTGAATACAAACTGCACCAGTTTGGGCCCGATCCGTGGCCCCTTATCTGACAGCCCGTGCAATTCAAAATCCGACATGATTTTCCCACCAGTTCTTCGGCCGTGTAGCCGGTCAGCTTTTCAGCGGCAGGATTGGCCGCCAGAATTTTCCCCCGGGGATCCACCACCATGAGCCCGTCCTGAAGCGTATCAACGATAATTTTCCAATACCTGGCAATATCCATGCCCATGGCTGCCCCTCCTGTAAACCCTGCATCAAAAAAACGTTAACCTGTAAACTTAACAAAGATTAACATAATCAACCTGACGTTTAAATGCAAGCCATTACATCTATTTTTTTATCATATCATTCCAAACGATTACAGCATTTTTTGAGTGACCGTAGCCCATTGGCACCATCTTTGCTGATGTAGATATACCACCCGGCACCCGGCCCGATAGGCGCAACGGTGGGCTTTACCGGACAGACAAAGACACTTTAACCCGGCCGGCAGGCCTGACCATAATTTTATAACCTTTTAGGGGGATGAAAAAATGCTCAAAATTAATCTTTCAAAATTCAGGTGGGCGTATACAACCGCCGGCCTCCTGTTCTTATTGGCCATCGCACTGCCCGGGACCGGATTTACCCAGGACAGCGCCGGGGACCTGAAGCAGCAGCTTGAGCAGATGTCCCAAGAGATGCAGGCCATCCGGGAAAAAATTGAAAAACTTGAATCGGAAAATGCCCAAAAAAAATCCGAGATGTCGGAAATGGAACAGCGGATGAACAAAACCGAACTGCATTCCGCCACCGATAAGGTGGCCCTGGGCATCGAACTCCGCTCCCGGGCCGACACCCTCCATTACGGTAATATCCGCATGGCACCGGGACCTGTGGTCAACGGTTTTTTTGCCGCCCCGCCCACGGGATTCAACGGCGCCACCGCACAGCAGATTCAGCAGGGCATGGCAGACATGGCCGCCGCCGGTATGGTGCCGCCCCCGGACAAGGTCGATGCCGACAATAATCTTATCTTCACCAATAAATTTCATCTGAACATGACGGCCAAACTCAACGAAAACGTCAGCTTCGGCGGTCGTCTGGCCGCCTACAAGGCCTTTGGCGACAGCACCGGCGTCAAGTTCAACCAGGGCAGTCTTGGAGACGTCACCTTTGACGGCAATACGTCGAGCCTGCCCCATGGCGACATGATCCGCCTGGAAAGGGCCTATTTTAATTATAAAAAGGATCTGGGTGAAATACCCGTCAACTTTTCCCTGGGCCGGCGGCCGTCCACCGAAGGCCCGCCGCTGGAATACGCCAACTATGGTCTGGAAGGCGGCAGTCCCCTGGGCAGTATCATCAACTGGCAGTTTGACGGTGCCTCTTTAAGTTTCGGCCTCGAAGATCCCACAGGGATTCCCGGCGCCGCCTTAAAGCTCTGCTACGGCGTGGGCTTTGAAGGGGACTGGGGCAACAGTTCCTCCCTCACCGGCCCCAGCGCCCATGTCGATGACGTCCATATGTTCGGGTTTATCGCCACTCTTTTTGACAACGACACCACCAGTCTCATACTCAATTATGCCCATGCCTGGGATGTCACCGACGGTTTCACCGGTCTCACCGTCATGCCCTTTATCGTTTCCAAAAACGATGCCGACGGCGACGGCACCGATGAATATTACTTTGACCAGAACAACGGTGCCTTCATCACCCGCATGGAGCCTTCCACCAACATTGGTGACTGGGATGCGGCATCGTTGCTGGTGCGAAGCAATCTTTCCGAACACGTTGCCGATATAGACCTGTTTCTGTCCACCTCCTGGAGCCATACCGATCCCTCACAGGTTTCAAAAAACCCCTACTATGAACTCATGGGGACAGGTCTGTTGAGCTCAAATGGTAACCTTGAAAAACGCGACGGCTACAGCATCTACGCCGGGGCCGTATTCCCCATGCCCCTTGAGGCAAGGCTCGGATTTGAATACAACTGGGGCTCCAAGTACTGGTTCAATTTCACCGGGGCCGAAGACTCGCTGGTGGGCAGCAAGCTGGCTGTTCGCGGGCAGGTTTACGAGGGCTATTATATCCAGCCCATCTACGGCAATAACTTCTTTGTGACCATCGGCGGTCGCTACTACGACTACGACTATACCGGTAGCGGCAACCCCTTGGGAGAGCCTGTAAAAATATCGGAGGCCACCGCCTTTGACACCCTCAATGCAGTGGTGGACACGGTATGGGACGGTTATGTATCCGTTACCTTTCGCTACTAACGGCCCCGATTCAAACCAATGACAGATCTGGACCGGTATTTTTACAAGGCTGGACCAGGGCATTATGGATGTCAGGATACCCGCTGAAGCAGGATAAAAAAGGACTTTTGTCGTGTCACACAATTTTCTGGATACCATAAAAGAAGAGGCCCGGGGCAACTACATCGCCATCTTTGAACAGGACTGGCCCGCCTGGCTGGCCGGTATTTTTATCGGTGTACTGGCCCTGTTCATATTTCTCTGGCAGGGTCCCTGGGGGATTGCCGGCGGCTACCGCAACTGGGGCGACTGGGCCTACTATCTGGCGGGTATTACCGACAAGCGTCCCCTGGAACCCTGGCTCAACACCATGTCCGTGTCCAATTTCGGACTTTTTACCGGGGCCCTGGCATCGGCCCTCATGAGCCGGCAGTTCAAAGTCCGCCGGGCACCGGTCATGGAATATGTCAAAGGACTGGCCGGCGGGATCCTCATGGGCAGCGGCGCAGCCCTGGCAGGGGGCTGCAACGTCGGCGGATTTTATACAGCCATCGGCATGTTTTCCATGGGGGGATACGCCATGATGTTCGGCCTGGGGGCCGGCGCGTATATCGGCCTTCGCTATCTGCTCTGGGAAATGGAACATATGCCGCCGCAGATCATCACCCAGAGCCCGTCACCGGCCAGAGCGCCCATCGTCAACTGGGCCAGGGTGCAGCCGTGGATCGGAAGCGGCATCCTGCTGGCCACTGTAGCCGCCTTCTACCTGTATGCAGCCGTTGACAAGACACAAATCGGTGGATTGCTGTTTTTCGGTTTGCTCATCGGACTGGTGATGCACCGTTCACGGTTTTGTTTTGTCCGTGCCTTTCGCTGCCCCTTCATGACCGGCGATGCCGAAATGGTCCGGGTGGTGGCCATGAGCCTGATGATCTACGGTATGGGGTCTGCTGTCATCAAGTGGAATTACCTTCAACCCGACACCATGGGTGTCTATCACCCGTTCTGGATCGGGAGCCTGCTGGGCGGGGTGATCTTCGGCGTCGGCATGCTCATTGCCGGCGGATGCGCCAGCAGCACCCTCTGGCGCATTGGTGAAGGCCACACCAAACTGGTGCTCACCCTGGTGGGCTTTGCCCTGACAAACCCCATGGTGGCCCGGTTGCTCACCACCACCGGGATAGAAGACAAACTCGGCACAGGCATTTTTTTACCCGCGGTTTTTTCGTGGTATATCGGGTTGCCGCTGTTCCTGACGTTTCTGCTGCTCTGGGCACTCGTGGCCATCTGGAATGAAAAAACGGAAAAATTCGTTATTTTTTAATATCGTGACCATCCGGAAAGGGTCGCTTTTGTTTCCTGGATGAATCAACCAACAAAAAAGGAGTCCCTGCAATGGACGTAAACAGCATTCAATCAGATAACATTATGGACACACGGGGACTCAGCTGCCCCATGCCGCTGCTCAAAACCAAAAAGGCCCTCAAAGGGATGTCGACGGGCCAGGTTCTGGAAATTCTCGGTTCGGATCCGGGCTCGAAAAACGATATCCCCGATTTTGGAAACAAGGGGGGGAATCAGTTTATCGGCATGGTGGATGCCCCCGAGGGCCATACCCGATATTTCATCAAAAAAGGATAGCAGGCAGGTGCAAAAATGAAAAAAATCGCCGTATTGATAAAAGACAAGGAACAGCAGTACGAAGGGTTGAGAACCAGCCTGGGACTACTGCTTGAGGCAGCCGAGGTGCAGATGTTCGTCCTCCATCATGAAATCGCCGACATGGACGAAGCATACCACGATAATATGGAGTTTATCGACGAAATGGAAGGCGAGCGATTTTCAAACCATTCCGCCAACGTTGAAAAATATGGTTTCAAACACGTTACCCTGACGGACACGGCCCGCATGCTCAGCGAAGCCGACGTCGTTATACCATTCTAGAAAAGGTACAAAAATGAAAAAGATACTGCATATTTTACGATCAGAACCCGACGATACAGTGGAAAAGCTCTGTGAAGAAACCTCGGCCACCCATACCGCATCGGTTATCCCCCTCTATGAAGGACAGGTAAACTGGTCCGGACTGGTGGACGATATTTTTTCCCACGACAAGGTGATCTGCTGGTGGTAGGGCCGCCTTGCGGTTCGTAACCTTGATGAACCCGTAAGAAGAGGAGTCGCCAAATGGATAAAGATCTTGCCGCCGCAATGATGCTTGAACGCTGTGCATGCTATGACCGGGCCCTGGAATCCGCCAGAAAGGTGCTTGAAAAAAGCAGTTCTGAAAGTGATGAAGCCTTCTGGGCCAGAAAAATTGTAACTGCCCTTGGAGAGCAGTTTCTCAGGCAGCGGTTTGCCGACAAGGCCATGGAATGCTACCGATTGCTGGTCAAATATGCGCCGGATGAAAAAGACGGCTTGGCGCCAGGCGAAAGTGCCCCCTTCGAAGACATGGGCCCGCTTTCAATAACCGTGTCCACGCGCATCAGCAAAGATGTCCATGAAATGCTGACCATGCTCAAAAGCCTTGATTGCAACAAAGGCCGCAGCGAGGCCGAAATCATCCGTGACGGTATTTACCAGGTGATCCTCAACCATGCCGCTGACAAAAAAATCAGGGAACTCATCTTTGACAAGATGCAACACGTTATCGTGGATTCACCATAAGGATCGCAAACTCAATAACTTGAACAATATTACGCGTCTTTTGGCTCGCCTCCTGCGTTGCGTTAAAGCCCACATACGTAAAGTATGAGGCCTTCAACACGCCTTGAAGGCAAACCAAAATCCTTTGCAATCTTTGTTCAATTTATTTCGCTTCCAATCCTAAAACGAATACAGGACCCTCTCAGGTCCTAAAAAAGGAGTAACAATGGCAGATACACTCGGCATACTCGTAAGTTCCGACAAGCACATGGCATATGTGGTCAATCTCACTCGGGCCGCCCACGAAAAGGGCAAGGATGTCACTATTTTCTTTACCGGTAATGGCGTCAAACTCACGATGACACCCGAGTTCGCTCAACTGGTGGGCAAGGCAAAACTGACCGTCTGCGACGTGAGCTTTCGGGCCCATGGTTTTCATGGCCGGGAAGAAGAGGTCCCCGGGGTCGGTTTCAAAGATTTTGCCACCCAGGCCCGAAACGCAGAGATGGTGTCCCAATCGGACCGCTATCTGATTTTTTAAAAACCCGACGGCTGAATGACCCGGATCAAACCGGCAAAATAATGTCAGTCGTTAAATGCATGGCGTTTAATAACCGTTGAATCAAATCACCAAAACTTTAGGAGGAAAAATGAAAAAAATTATATCAATCCTGCTGGCACTTTTCTTTGTTACGACCACTGTGGGCATGGCCTTTGCGGCTGAAAATGGTAATAAACGAAAAGGCAAATACACCTACCGGAAAGTCTACAAGGCCTGTTATGAGAAAGGTGAAGTGACATCGAAAAAACCGATCCTGAATCCTGACGCCCATACCCAGGCACAGTGGACCCGGATTTTTGAAAAAAAGAAGTTTCAGGAGTTCGGCTGCCCGGAACAGTGGAGCGCGTTAACCGAGGAAGAGCTACTGGACATCTATGCCTACCTGCATGCCCATGCCGCAGATTCACCCACGCCGGCCAAATGCAAGTAGTGGCTTTACCCGGTTCCCGGTTTCAGGCCCCCCATTAAAGGCCTGAAACCGGACCGAACCCTTTAACAATGGAGAAATATATAATGAACATAAAAAAAACAGCCGCTATCCTGATCAGTCTCGCCCTGCTCGCAACCATGGGCCTGGGATGTGCCGCCACTCCGAAATCCCAGCCCGAGGTCCAGTTAGAAACCAGTTGGCAATTTCATGATATCGTCGATGTCGATTTTGTCCGGCAGTACGTCACCGTGCCCCGGCCCCAGGGGGTCATGCTCATCGATGCACGGCCGGCCCGGCCTAAATACGACAAGGGCCACATCCCCACCGCCGTGAGCATCCCCGATTCCCGGTTCGACAAGATGACCGCCGAACTGCCCGAAGACAAGGACACCCTGCTGATCTTTTATTGCGGCGGCGTCAAGTGCAAACTGAGCCACAAATCTGCGGCCAGGGCCGAGCAGCTCGGATACACCAACGTCAAGGTTTTTGCCGCGGGTTTTCCCGCCTGGATGAAGGTTCCGGGCAATTACGCATCGGTCTCCACGGATTGGGTCAAAAAACAGATCGACAACAAGGCGGACATGGTTCTGGTGGACTCCCGGCCCCGGCGACCCAAATATGACAAGGGCCACATCCCCACCGCCATCAGTATCCCGGACACCCAGTTCGACCGCTTCAAGGATCAGCTTCCGGCGGATAAAAATCAGCTCCTGGTTTTTTACTGCGGCGGCTTCAATTGCAAGCTGAGTCACAAATCCGCCTTAAAAGCCATTGACATGGGCTACACCCATGTTAAAGTATTTGCTGCGGGATATCCGGCATGGAAGGCTGTCGCCGGAAACCGGGCGTCAGGTCCCGAGGCCAGCGCCCCAGCCATTAAAGCCGGCAAGGAAGAGGGCAGCATCGATCCCGCCGCCTTTAAGAAAATTCTCAGTGAAAATCCCAACAGCATCTATCTGATGGATGTCAGGGATCCGGATGAATACAGCACCGGCAGTTTCAAAACCGCCGTAAACATGCCCGTGGACAAGCTCGAGGACCAGATTGCGTCCCTGCCCGTGGACAAGCCCATCGTATTTGTGTGCGGTACCGGCGCCAGAAGCGGGGAAGCCTACTACATGGTCCAGGACCTGCGGCCCAAACTCAAGACGGTCTTTTACCTTGAAGGAGAACTGACCTTTAACAAAGACGGCTCCTTTACAATTACCGAGGCCCTGTAAATTCGAAACGCACATATCATAACGTTCTTATAAAATTTCAGGCGAATTCCCGAAAAAAGACAGGGAGATTTCAATGAAGACATCCAATCGGAGATATCGTTGTTTTGCATCAGGCATCCTTCAGATCTGTCTGCTGCTTCTGGTATCCGGCCTCACTACTGCCGCCAGTGAAGATACTGATCCGGCCCCGGGCCTGGTGATGGCTCAGCAGGCAACCCGGGGCGGCAAGTTGTGGATCACGGCCGACCATACCAAATTCAAACAATTGCAAAAAAACTTTACGTCGGGCCGGGAAGTGACCGCCGCCTGTATCTCCTGCCATTCGGAAGCCGCCGAGCAGTTTCACCAGACCATCCACTGGCAGTGGCGGGTCAAGGACAGCCAAAAAAATCTGGGAAAAGGCGGGGATTCTTTGAACAACTTCTGCATCTCCACCAACAACATGACCGATAAGGGCTGTCTCTCCTGCCACCCGGGCTGGAAGGGCAAGGAGGAAGAGGTCAACTGCCTGGTCTGCCACGGCCAGGAAGAGATCAACTGGGGTGAAGCCTTCGAGGATTTCAATGCTTTTTCCAGTGAAGAAGACGATGAATCGAAAGAAATAGCGGCGGATATCCAGGGCGACATTCAACAGGCCGCCCAGAGTATCGCCCGCCCCACCCGCAAAAACTGCGGCAGTTGCCATTTTTACGGCGGCGGCGGTGACGGCGTCAAGCACGGCGATCTGGATTCCTCCATGACCAAGCCCAACAAGGCCCTGGACGTGCACATGGGCATTGACGGGCAGAATTTCAACTGCACCCGGTGTCATACCACGGTGCTGCACAATATCGCCGGCAGGGTCTATACCACCCCGGCGGCGGAAAACCGCAAGAGCCTCATCGAAGATGACCTGGCCACAAAAATAACCTGTGAATCCTGTCACAGCGACACACCCCACAAGTCGGCGACCAAGCCCAACGACCATACCGACAAGGTGGCCTGCCAGGCCTGCCACATCCCCACCTTTGCCAGGGTCAATCCCACTAAAATGTCGTGGGACTGGTCACAGGCCGGCAAGAGGAAAGACGGCAAGCCGTACACCACTGAAGATGAATTCGGCCAGCACGACTACATGTCCATCAAGGGCCAGATGAAGTGGGCCAAAAATGTCAAACCGGAATACTTCTGGTACAACGGGTCCATCAAGGCGCTCACCGTCAGGGACATGGTCGATCCGGCCGGCACCGTCGTCGTCAGCGCGCCCGTGGGCAGCCCGGAAGACAAAAACGCCCGGATCTATCCCTTCAAGGTCCACCGGGGCAAACAACCCTATGACCGGGTGCACAAAAACCTGCTGGCCCCCATTGTTTCGGGAAAAGACGGTTTTTTTACCACCATGGACTGGCAGACGACCCTGAAAAAGGGCATGGCGGCATTTGATATGCCCTACAGCGGCGAGTACGGCTTTGTGGAAACCAGTTACGTGTTTCCCACCACCCACATGGTGGCGCCCAGGGAAAACGTGGTCAACTGCGCCGAATGCCATGTTCGGGAAGGCGGCCGCCTGGCCAGTCTGGCCGGGGTCTATATGCCCGGCCGCGACATCAACCACCCCGTGGATGCCATCGGGTGGATTGCTGTCCTGGGGGCACTGGTGGGGGTTCTGGTCCACGGACTGTGCCGGTTTTTCACCAACGGTAACGGCAGAAAACAAGAGGAGCACAACCCATGAAATCTGAAAAAATGGTAACAACCTATCTTTACACACGGTATGAGCGCTTCTGGCACTGGTTGCAGATGGCCCTCATCGCCGTGCTGCTGGTAACCGGCTTTGAGGTGCACGGGCTGTTCAGTCTCATGGGCTTTCACCGGGCCGTACAGATTCATAATTTTACCGGTTTGACCTGGCTTATCGCCTTTGCCTTTTTTGTCTTCTGGATTCTGACCACCGGCGAGTGGAAGCAATACATCCCCACCACACGCAAAATGTTTGCCGTAATCCGCTATTACGCCTTCGGCATATTTCGGGGCGAGCCCCACCCGGTGCCCAAACGCAAAGAGGCCAAACACAATCCGCTCCAACGCCTGGTCTACCTCTCCCTGGCCGCCTTTTTGCTGCCGGTACAGATGATCACCGGATTTTTATACTGGGGCTACAACCATTGGGAGGCCTGGGGCCTGTCCTGGCTTTCCCTGGAACTGGTGGCCCTGGTGCATGTGGCCGGGGCCTTTGCCATTTTGAATTTTATCGTGGTGCATGTCTACATGACCACCACCGGCCACACCCTCTCTGCCCACGCCAAAGCCATGATCACCGGTTGGGAAGATGTGGCGGAAGGCGTAGAGATCCAGGACTGGGAAAAGGCCAAAAACCGGCAAGCCGCCAAATAGGGCTTGGCCGAAGTTGACTGTCGGACGGTCATATCCCTGATGATGAATTATAGTGTTTCCCCAGCGCGGCAGGGGGCCGGGATTTGATCATGGCACCGGCCAGCACCAAAATGGTCAGCAGATAGGGTATCATCTGAATGATCTGGCTGGGAATGGCCAGGTTAATGGCCTGCATGCGCATCTGCACGGCATCGGTGAACGCAAACAGGTAGCTGGCGCCAAAGGCGCCCAGGGGGTTCCACCCGCCGAAAACAGTGGCCGCCAGGGCCATATACCCCCGCCCGGCCGACATATTCATACTGAACCAGTTGAGCTGTCCCAGGGAAAGATATGCCCCCCCCAGCCCGCATAAAACGCCGCTGTAGATCAGGCTGGCATATTGAATTCGGCGAACGTTGATGCCCAGGGCATATGCGGCCCGGGGATGTTCCCCCACCATGCGCAGACGCAACCCGAGCCGGGTTTTGAACAGCACCAGCCAGGAAACGCCAACCCCTCCAAGCATCAGATACACCAGAATATTATGGGACCCGAAAAGCGGTCCGAGTATCGGGATTGACGATAAAACCGGAATGGTGATCTCCTTTAAACCCATCACATTCTCGGAAGTCCCCCGGGATGCCCACAAAATCTGCATCAGCCAGGTGGTGAGACCCAGAATCAAAATATTCAACCCCACCCCGCAAACCACATGCGGGGCCTCAAACTTGATGATAAAAATAGCCAGGACCCCGGCGGCCGCTGCCCCTGCCGCCATGGCCAGCAACACCCCCAGATAGGGATTTCCCGTCAGGTAGGATCCCACTGCCCCGGCAAACGCACCGGCCAGCAGCATGCCTTCCAGTCCCAGATTGATGATGCCGGCACGTTCGGAAAACACCCCCCCAATGGCTGCAAACACCAGGGGAACCGAGATCCTGACCGCAGCGGAAAAAGTATTTATGTTAAAAATAACATCGGCTATATCATTCATTTATTGATAAACTCGTAAAAAGTCGGTTATAGACGGTCTCGTAAAAAGTTCAAATTCAAGGCGTGCAAATTTTGTAATCATGAGGCGTAACCATCGTACGTTGAATGATTACGGGCTGCAGCGCAACGCAGGAGTTGGAACCTTTACGAGACCGTCATTCTATTGCCTCAGCATCTTTTTAATCAATACCGGTGCGGCCACAAACAAAATCACCAGCCCCTGAATCACCCCGATCAGATCCATGGGTATTTTGGCAAACAGCTGCATGGTCACCCCGCCGGCCTGCAACGCCCCGAAGAGCAATGCGGCAAACAGAACGCCCATGGGGGTATTGCGACCCAAGACCGCCACGGCAATCCCGGTAAATCCGTACCCCGGAGAAAAATGGGGTATAAACCGATGCAGCACCCCCATGACAATGGTGGCCCCGGCAAGGCCCGCCACAAACCCGCTCATCGTCATGGAAAACAGTATCATGCCATGGGCAGGGATGCCGGCATATCCGGCTGCGGAAGAATTCTCGCCCACCACCTGCATCTGATACCCCAAAGCGGTTTTCTTAAAAAACAGTTCCGCCATGACCACCACCGCCAGAGCGATAAACAGTGCCGTGGTAAGGCGGGAATATTGAATCAACTCGGTAAATCGGGCCCCTTCGGGAATAAAACCGGTCTGGGCAATGGGACCGTCTTCTTTAAAGTATTCGAGAAGCAGATAACCGGCCCCGTAAATACCCACATAGTTCATCATAATTGTGGTGACCACCTCGTGAGCACCGGTTCTGATCTTCAGATAACCGGGCAGAAAACTCCAGGCACTGCCCGCCAGGCCCCCTGCCAGAAGGGACAGGGGCATAAGAATAACCGGCGGCAGTCCGGGAAACGAGATGGCGGTGATGGCCGTAACAAAGGCCCCCATGACCATCTGCCCTTCTCCGCCGATATTGAACAAACCGGACTTGAAGCCGATGGCCACCGCCAGACCGGTGAAGATGAGGGGGATGGTGTTCAAAAGGGTCTGGGAAAAGCCGTACAGGTTGCCAAAGGCCCCCTGAAAAAGGGCGACATAGGCTTTGATGACACTCAAACCGGACAGCTGGATCAGCACCGCGCCCATGGCAAACGCCAGCAGGATGGCCATGAAAGAATATCCCAGATGACGCCAGAACGCTTTGCGGCCGGTACGCTCTGGGAAAAATATGGTCCTGTTTTTACCTACCGCCTTCATCTATAACCTGCTCTTTTATATTAAAATCGACAGCTTTCCGTCATTGTTCACTTTTCAATTATACCAAGCCCTTGCCGGCCATTAGCAGTCCCAGTTCCGCTTTGGTAAAGTGGTCACCTTCGGCAACAATTCGACCCTCATACATCACCAGAATCCGATCGGCAAGGGACATCAACTCCTCCAACTCCACGGAAATCAACAAAATCGCCCTGTTTCGTTGTCGCATCTTTAAAATATGCCGATGAATAAATTCAATGGCCCCCACATCCACCCCCCGGGTGGGCTGGGCCGCCAGGATAAAAATCGGATTCAATGAAAATTCCCGGCCGATCACCAGTTTCTGCTGATTCCCCCCGGAAAGGGTCCCGGCTGAATCGTTAATGGATCGGCAGCGCACATCGTATTGATCGACAACATTTTGACAATACGCCTTGATTTTATCTTTTTGCAGAAATCCCCAGCGGGTAAAGGTGTCATGAGCCCCCAGAATCATATTTTCAGCCAGATCATATGACGGCACCAGGGCGCGTTTCAAACGATGGGAGGGAATGTGCGCCATCCCTTTTTTCCGGCGCAGACCGGTGGGCAGACCGGTGATGTTTTCGCCATCCAGATAAATTTCGCCTGTTTTTACCCGGCGCAATCCAGTGATGCACTCTTCCAGGGCCAGTTGTCCGTTTCCGGTCACCCCGGCAATGCCCACCACTTCCCCCCGGGCCACCGACAGGTTGATATCGTCCAGAAGCGGTCGGTGATGACCACCGGGCACGCTCAGATGCCTGACATCCAATACCTTGGTCCCGGTTGCCAGCTCCGCTTTGGCAACCCTCAGCAGAACATCGCGGCCCACCATCATGCGGGCCAGTTTCTCAGCGGTGGTGTCACCGGTATGAACGGTATCCATGACCCGCCCTTTGCGCAGCACGGTGACCCGATCGGAGATGGCCATGGTTTCTTCCAGCTTGTGGGTGATAAAAACGATGGTTTTGCCCACCCCTTTCAGCCGTCTTAAAATAACAAACAGGCGGTCAACCTCCTGGGGGGTCAGCACGGCGGTGGGCTCGTCAAAGATAAGAATATCTGCCCCGCGATAAAGCACTTTCAGGATCTCGACCCGTTGCTGCTCACCCACGGAAACATCTTCAATTTTTTTATCGGGGTTAAGGGCCAGTTGATATTCATCGGAAAGCTGCTTAATCTGGTCGCGCGCTTTTTTTATATCCACAAAACCGTTTTTCAGCGGTTCTTTTCCGGCGATAATATTTTCCATCACCGTTAACCGGCCGGCCAGCATAAACTGCTGGTGAATCATTCCCAGGCCCAGCTTGATAGCCATGCCCGGATGGGTGATGCAACAGGGTTTTTGGTTAATAAAAATTTCACCTGCATCCGGTCTGTGAAGCCCGAACAGGGTGTTCATCAAGGTGGTTTTACCGGCCCCGTTTTCACCCAGCAGACAGTGGATCTCACCCTTTTCTAGGGTCAGGTCAATTCTGTCGTTGGCATAAAAATCACCAAATTTTTTAGTAATTCCCCTGAATTCGATAATATTCAAAAAGGACCCCACAAAAAAAGATAATTGTTCACGGGGTTATAACGCCCGTTTGGCGCCTCGCTGTTTCGTATGGGTACATTTGACCGGCTACAGCCCCGGGATGCGTTCATTCTGATGCTCGAAACTGTTTGAGGGGCTTAGCGAGCGTTGGGCCGCAACCTGCCAAACTGTAAGCGGTTACTATTTTACACCTTCCAGCGTCACCGGGATACTTATCTCACCGGCAATAATCTTCTTTTTAACGGCTTCGAGTTTATGGATGATATCTTCGGGAAGCAAATTTTTAGAGTACCCCAGGGCATCCTCTTTCAGCCCCAGCGAGTAGATGTTGCCTTCAAATCTGCCGTCCACAACTGCCTTTACGGCAATCATAACGGTATTGTCCACCCGTTTCAACCCATTGGTCAACACGTTTTCCGGCGCCAGATAGCCCTGGTCGGAATCGGCACCGATGGCATAAAAATTCTTTTCTTTAGCCGCATTGATGATGCCCAGTCCGGATCTCCCCGCAGCCCCCCAGATCACATCGGCGCCCTGTTCATGCATGGAAATGGTTAACTCCTTGCCTTTACCGGGGTCGGCCCAGTTACCCACATAGGCGTGCAGGGCCGTTACATCTTTATCGGCATATCGGGCACCAGCTATGAACCCGGCAATATTGGCATCGATGAGGGGGATCTTCATGCCACCGATGACACCCACCACCGTCTGCGCATTGATGCAAGGATCTTGGGATCTGGTGGTCATCAGGGCAGCCGCGTATCCCACCATGAACCCCCGTTCTTTTTCCTTGTAGACATAAGAGGCCACGTTGGGGTTTTTCACCACCATGTCGATGATGGAGAATTTTTGACCGGGAAATCGCCTGGAAATTTTGGTCAACGCATCGGCCTGATCAAAACCGATGCAGATGATCAGGTCATATCGCATAGCATTGGCAAACTGGGCCAGGTAGGTTTCATATTCGGTGATGGCCACCGGTTCGGCATAGTCGAAATTAATATTATATACTTTTTTAGCCCTCTGGATACCTTCAAAGGCGGTATCATTAAACGCTTTATCCCCCAGCCCCCCGGTGGCAAAGACAAGGGCCACGTTGATTTCACCAAGGGCCGGCATTGAAACAGATAAAATGAGCAACGTAAAAAATATTTTTTTCATACAAATCCCCATGTTTTTAATTAAACCGCCGATGCCGGTTCAGCATTTTTGTTTAAAGACGGCAACTGCTGCATTCTTTACCCGTTCATGAAATAGGGGGCAGTGATGGTCCTTGTCAAATCAATTTTGGTGTTGGGTTATAATTTAAGGTCGATGACGACTGCTTGGCGTCGAGTTTTTTGAGCATCCGAATATAGTACCCCGGGGTGATCCACTTGAAACAGCAAGGCAGCAAATCTCTTATAATGATAGGTGGCTAATCGGAAAATAAAAAAAGGCAGGGTAGCAACCGCTACCCTGCCTTTTTTAAATAGTATTATTACAACCCGATCATTTTTAATGCCTCGGCAGCTTCAAAGAACACATTAATTTCATAGACGTACCCCGGGATACCAAAATATTTGACACATCGGTCGGTAACAAACTCGATTCCTTCCGCGACCTTTGATTTGTCAAGCTCATAAATTTCAAACACTTGGAGGCCATATTCTTTTTTACCTTTAATGTATGGCCCCTTCAGGGTCATAAAATCGGGCACCGGTGGTTGTTCGAGAAAACAGCGGCCAACATCATGCGCACTCTCTTGAGGAAATGATATATCGCCGATGATAACCATTTTTTACTCCTTTCATGGTTTGATGCACGCGCAAAAGCAACCTTATATCTTAAGCGCAGATGCATCCCGTCTATATTCATTGCAAAAGCTCTGAATATACCTGATATTCCAGGCTTTCACCTCTTTCCAGTCGGGCAGATAGCCGCCAGAAACCAAAAAATCTCTGGCGGCCCCATATCGGTAGTTTTAAAATGACCTTCTCATGGGATACCTTCATGTTGGGTCCCTTGTACTTGTCTTATCGCTGACTTGTCGCCTGTAAAATTAAAAAAACCACCGGCCGCCATTGCTGTATTGATCAAATCACAACACCGGCATTATTTAAGTATCATTTGACAACAAACTGCTTGGCGATGAGACCGACCATCCATTTCCCAATACCCGTTGCCGCCTGTTCCAATGTTGAGAACCGATCATAAACAGTCCTGATCTCTTTAACCTTATCATTATCGTCGAATTCCCAGGCACACATGGCAGATACCGTAACGGGCCTACCCTGGACAGTCGCTTTGACCCGGTGCTCAAAAAAAGCTTTTCTGTCCGATACAATGATATCATTTCCGGCTTTTTCAGCAGTCCACGACATCTGGCTGTTTTGCCAATTCAAAAATTTTTTAATTTGTTCCTTGCCCGCAAACTTGCCAAACGGTGTGATAAAAACACCGTCATCTGAAAAATAATCAGCGGCTTGACTATTTTTACCGTCTTCCATTGCCTTCAGGCACCCTCTCATAAGTTCTTCAATGGTCGTCATCTTCCTCCTCCTTTCTATAAAATGGTTGTTTGTTTGAAGATGGATAGTCCCACGTACACAAACCATAACTGAGGTATCAGCCAGATGAGGACAAAAACCATTTCCGGATGGGCATTAGATAGGGCAGGATTTAATCCACGTCAGCAGTGATAATGATAGAATGAGGAGAGGCTGGAATAAGATAAAAAAATTTATCAGGAATTAAAGGAGACGTGATATTGAGCTTCAAATGAGCACAATGGTAACGTTTAAATACGATGGGAAACCGGAAAATGTCAAGAAGATTCGAGTGACAATATGAACATAAAACTGAACCAATGTACCCCAAAACCGTCTGCTGCGGTTTGCCATCGGCATAAAATGTGGTTAACTTTTTGAAATACACACCATTGACCAACGCTGGGGAGGTAAAAACCATGCTGAAAAATAAAATCCAGGAGATGAAAAAGGCAAGGGGCAACGGGTATCAACCGCGGACCCGCCACCTGCGGCCCGACGGGACCGCCAGATATACAAACCGGTTGTTTCTCGAATCAAGCCCTTACCTGCTCCAGCATGCCCATAACCCTGTGGACTGGTATCCCTGGGGAGACGAGGCATTCCAGGCAGCCCGAAGCCTGGATCGGCCGGTCCTTTTGAGTGTCGGGTATTCGACCTGCCACTGGTGCCATGTAATGGAAGAGGAGTCTTTCGAAGATGAAGAGGTCGCGCGGTTCATCAATGAAAATTACATTGCCATAAAGGTGGATCGTGAAGAAAGGCCCGACATCGATGCCATCTACATGGCCGCGGTTCAGGCACTTACCGGCAGGGGCGGGTGGCCCATGACGGTCTGGTTGACCCCTGATAAAAAGCCGTTTTTCGGCGGCACTTACTTCCCGGCACGGGATGGCGACCGGGGGGCGCCCACCGGTTTCCTGACGGTGCTGAAAAAAATCACCGATGCTTACCGCCATGAAAAAGCCCGCATCAACAACAGTGGTGACCAGCTTGCCGATATCGTGGCTAAAATGCTGACCCCGGACAACGGCACCGATCTTCCCGGCGCCGATATCCTCCACCGGGCCATGGAAGCCTATCAGGAGCGCTACGATCCGGTTCACGGTGGCATAAAAGGCGCTCCGAAGTTTCCGTCCAGCCTTCCGGTACGACTTTTTTTTCGCTATCACCGCAGAACCGGAGATAAAAAATCGCTTCGCATGGCAATGAATACACTGACCATGATGGCGGCAGGAGGCATCTATGACCATGTGGGCGGCGGCTTTCACCGGTATGCCACAGATGCGGCCTGGCGCGTTCCCCACTTCGAAAAAATGCTCTACGACAATGCACTGCTGGCCATCGCCTACCTGGACGGGTATCAGGTCACCGGTCATCATATGTTCGCACAGACGGCAAAAGAAATTCTCAAATACGTGACAGGGGAAATGACATCTCCCGAGGGGGCTTTTTATGCGGCCACCGACGCGGATTCCATGACCCCTTCAGGAGAGCGGGAGGAGGGGTGGTTTTTCACCTGGACCGCCGCGGAACTCGAGGATGTGCTGGGCAGCGAGAGGGCGCGGGCGGTCAAGGCGTATTATTCAGTGGGAGATATTCCCAATTTTGAGAACCGGCATATTCTCCATGCACCCAAACCCATGAAAGAAGTGGCCCATCAACTGACTCTTTCGGAAAACGAACTGAAGAAAATCCTGGATGCGTCGAAGACGCGCCTTTATAAAAAGAGACACCGGCGCCCGGCGCCCCTTCGGGACGAAAAAATCCTGACATCCTGGAACGGGCTGATGATTTCCGCCTTTGCCCGAGCGGGTTTCATTTTCGATAACGCCGAATATGTGGCGGCGGCGGAAAGCGCCGCCCGTTTCATCCTGGGCAAAATGACCCGTAACGGCCGGCTCTTCAGAAGCTACAAGGACGGCCGGATGCGCCACAACGCCTATCTTGAAGACTATGCCTTTTTTATTACCGGGCTTCTCGATCTCTTTGAAAGCACCGGCGATCCCGCCTGGCTGAAGCATGCCATGGGCCTTGATGAGGTCCTCGGCGAGCACTATGAAGACAGGGCCAATGGCGGATTTTTCATGACCAGCGACGACCACGAAAGCCTCATCGCCAGAGAAAAACCCTTCCAGGACGGCGCGCTGCCGTCCGGTAATTCATATGCCGTATCGAATCTGCTGAGACTCTATGGACTGACCACCGACGACGCCTATCGGAAAAGGGCGGAAAACGCCTTGAAATCATTTTCGACCGTCCTTACAAAAAACCCGAGTGCCATGGCCGAAATGCTCCTTGCCGTTGAAACCTATCTGGACGTCCCCTTTGAGATCGTCATCGTGTCGCCGAAACATCAGCCAAACGGGGCGCAACCGTTTCTCGATCTATTGAGAAAACGGTTTATACCAAACAGGACGTTCATAACCATCTTTGACGGTGAGCCAAACGATGCCCTTTCCCGGCTCATTCCCTGGCTCAACGGCAAATCCGCCATCGACGGAAAAGCCACCGCTTTTATCTGCAAAAAAAGGGTGTGCAACAGGCCGGTTTCAAACCTTGAACTGTTTGAACAACAGCTTTGCACCGTTGAAAAATTATAAAAAACGGTCTCCATATAGCCCATAAACGTATTATGCGGTCTATATACGGATAAATTTTGTCTTGACAAGCTGATGCCTATTCATTGCCTGTGGTTCACAGAAAAATCATTAACATTGTTATGTCCTATATGCGAACCAAAGGGAAAACGATGCCAAAATCCATCACCCGCACCTACTCACGCTATAGCCGCGATTCGGCTACCTTGCTCGGCGCGTTGATCTTCGAAGCGCGTAATGAAAACAAGCTCACCGCTCAGGAATTGGCCGACCGCGCCGGTATTTCCAGAGGACTGCTTTTAACGCCAAAAGATTATATGCTTTATGCCAAGTTGCTTGATTAAAATATACTGCTTGACAAATTTGTCAAGCGTTACTATTTAGTTAAGCATGATGCGCATATCTGAAAAAGATGCCCTGCAAAAAATAGTGGGTCTTTTGGCCGAATGGCTAACGGTTTCAGAAAATGAAATACGCAAAAAAAATCCGCCTCACAATAAAAAGGTCGACGGCTATTTTAAGGTGGGAAATTATGAGTTCGTTGTTGAAATAAAAGCCGGCAGCAACTCTGCTCAAGTTTCCTCGGCAATTCAAACCTTAATTAAAAACCGGATACTATCTCGGGCACCCCTTATTCCGTTAGTTGTGGTACCCTTCATGGGAGACGTTGGTCGTAAACTCTGCGAAGGCAGCGGTGTTTCATGGGCTGATCTATCGGGGAATGCCGATATCTCTGCTCTAAACTTGCGTATACTTATCGATGGTAAGCCGAATCTTTTTAAAAAACGTGGCCGTCCTTCAAGCCCTTTTGCACCTAAAAGCGCTCGTATAGCAAGATGGTTGCTGATCAATGCCGATAAATCGATGACGCAACGGGAATTGTCGTTCGCTATAAATATGGATGAGGGGTTTACCAGTCGCATCGTTTCACGTTTAGAAGAAGAAAAGTTAATTTCACGAAAAAAAGACGGCTCAATTGTGGTTCCTGATCCGAATCTTTTGTTAGACTCATGGCGCGAAAAATATGATTTCAACAAAAACCGAATCATCAAAGGCCATATGGCCGCCCGGTCGAGTAATGAAATCTTACAGAAAATATCAGATCTTTTGTTGAAAGAGGAGATTACCCATGCCGCTACCGGCCTCAGTGGTGCATGGTTGTATAGCAAATTTGCGGGCTTTAGAATTGTTTCATTTTATATAGACGCGCAACTATCAAAAGAATTAATAGAAATCCTTGGATTCCGGGAGGAAGAACGCGGTTCTAACGTCTGGTTTGTTGTACCTAAAGACGAAGGTATTTTCCATGGCGCTGAAAAAGTGGAGGGTATTAATTGCAGCCATCCGGTTCAGGTGTATCTTGATCTATTCGGCCATCCGGAAAGAGCCGTGGAAGCGGCCGTTAATCTTCGAAATGCGTTTCTAAATTGGAACAAACATGCCTGAAAAGCCCTCAAAAGCTGATGAATACAGCAAGGAACAGGTCCAACGCGTCACGGCAACCTGCCTGTATGTCGCTACTATACTGGGGGATTACATGGAGCAGACGGTCATCGTTGGGGGTCTTGTGCCCTCCCTCCTGATCGACCAGAAAAACCTGCCCGACGGTGCAGACAGCCATGCCGGTACAATGGATTTGGACATGGGGCTGACCTTGGCGATATTCGATAACAAAAGGTATCAAGCCATCACCGATCGCTTGCGATCAGCAAAATTTTCTCCGGATGTAAATGAGCAGGGCAACCTGACCCGTCAGCGGTGGAAAATTAAAAAAACCGGAAAGGTTACCATTGATTTTCTTGTCCCACCGGTCAGTGAGGATGATGAGGGAGGCCAGATTAAAGATATCGAAAAAGATTTTGCGGCCGTGATTACCCCTGGTCTTGAACTTGCTTTCAAAGATAGAGTAAAAATTAAGTTAAAAGGCTATACAATATTTGGTGAAAAGGCAAAACGGAATGTTTATGTCTGTGGACCGGGTGCATTTGTGGTGCTTAAAGCCCTTGCTTTCAGAAAAAGGGGAGAAAACAAAGATGCTTATGACCTATTTTACCACATCCGAAATTACGGGAACGGTGTTGAGGATATTGCAAAAGCCCTGAAACCATTATTACATGAAAAGGAAGCGAAAGGGGCTATAAAAATCTTGGATGAAGATTTTACAAGCAATGATAGTGTCGGAGCGGTTAGAGTTGCTCGCTTTATTACAGGCGCTACCGATGAAGCGATTCAAGCAGAGGTGGCTGGATTTGTTCGCAACCTTCTCGATTTATGCAATTAGAGGAAATTTAGTCCATAAACTTATTGCAATTCTGCTGGTAATATTTTGTTTTCTGTGTACCCAAAATGGACAATCCGATACCTGGGCCTGACGGCCGTTCGGTTGCTGATCCACCGTCACCCTTTCACGCCGACGTCCGTCTGGGGGGGTGGCAGGTATTTCTTGAGCAATTCGAGCTCGTTGGTTTGGATATCGCGCCAGTCGACCGTGTAGAGGTTTTCGCGGCCCAGGGCGGTCAGCAGGGTGAGGGTGGCTACCCGGGACTTTTCAGGGTTGGCATCCGCGTATTCGATCAGGCGCACCTTGTCAATGTCCAGATCAAAGTCCCGACAGACGCTCTTGGCCAGTTCCTGGGCGCAATTCACCGCCGAGCCGCCCTTACCGGTATCGGTGATCAGGATGAGAAGCGGGCGCATGGCAATCACGTTGGCCTGTCGCCGGGAGGTGTCGATAATTTTGAGCCGGTAGGCGCTGGGCCACCAGCTGATGGGTCGGCCTTCGGTTTCCCGTTTGCCGCTCCATTTGTAGATGCCGTCGAAAAGGATCATCGGCTCGACTCCATATCCTGCATTCTCTTGAAAAAAAACCCGCAAACCGCTTGAGCACATCACCGCCTTGGTGATTGCAGCATAATACAAAACATAACCACGCAACCGGAAAAGAAAACTGAAAATGATAAATTTTTTGTATTATTCCAATGCAGGCCTCGGCATGTAAAGTTTAAGCGCCAATCCTGATCTCCCGCGACCATTCTCGGATTTGGCATACCCAGCCTTCCGGAATGCTGAGGGAAAATGGGGACGGGGTAATACAAGCAGAACCCGTACTCGGGTTTTTTGAGACCTATAAACGCGTGTTTCGAAACACACCCTATGTCCTGATCCTAAGCGTTTACACCCTTCATGTAACGGCCATTACCATTGTAAGCGGCATTGCCATCTATTACTTTAAATACATCCACAATGATGAACCCAAGACCACCATTGCCATGCTCATCCTCCTTGGAACCGCCATGATTTTTATTCCCGTCAGTGTCTTTCTGGCCAAGAAAATGGGTAAAAAACGGGTGTATGGACTGGGTATGCTTATCTTTTCCGTGGTCATCCTTTTATTGTATGCCGTCGGCCACACCCAGGATATCTCTGTTTCCTTTGTCCTGATGTTCTTTGCCGGCATTGGTATGGGATTTACCTATGCCTTGCCCTATGCCATTGTTCCCGATGCAGTGGGATACGATTATTTATTAACCGGCCGGCGAACCCAGGGGGCTTTTTACGGTATCTGGACCTTTGGCATCAAGATCGGTCAGGCAATGGCCCTTGGCATAACGGGCATTGTCCTGTCCTGTACCGGATACCTTCCCGATGTTGTTCAGACCGATTCAGCCATGCACGGTATTCGCCTTCTGCTCGGGCCGCTCCCGGCAGTCTTTTTTATCCTGGCGATGATCACGCTATATTTTTACCCCATCAATGAAAAACGATATAATGAGATTTTGACAAAGATCAAAGAGATGGAAAAAATCAGGTCACCCTTCGAAACTATGCAATGGGTTTGGGAGACAACACCGGACCCGAGGGGGAGTCCCAGGAAATCCCGGGCTTTTTAAGCTTCCGGGTCATCCACCCATTTTTATGGGGTGTTATGAGTGCATAAAGGCTGATCCACGTCAGACATGTCATCCATAAAAAACTATAGGGAACCGCCCAGATGGCCTGCTCGCTTTTATACCGGACAGCATAAAAAATACCCGGGGCGCAGGCCGCGATAGCGGCACCGAGCACTATTTTCGGCCCGATCACCAACGGCATGCAGAACAGCAGCGCTACTCCCATAACGCGCATCATCTGCCCAAGGGTCATGTTCATGCACCCCATGAGAACGTTGACTCTCAGGCCGGTTGCGCCATCCTGGCGAAACCGGCCAAACGCGAATCGGCTGATCACAAGGGTCTCCCTGACATTGCTTCTGGCCCATCGCAAAAACATTTTCCAGAGCTGTAAAACGGTGGTTGGGGAGGTGGTATGCACGACGGCGTCCCGCTGGTAACGAACATGGTAGCCGCTTCTGAGAATCAGATTGGTCATGGCCCTGTCTTCGCCGATATTTGCAGGCCGGCCGCAGAATTTCTGATCCACCCATTCACCTACAACTTTCAGAACCACCTCACGGCGGTATGCGGACAGGGCGCCCGGGGTGCACATCACCGAGTTGATGACACTCTGTCCGGCCCGGAGAAAATCGAAGCTGTAGGCAAAGGCGACTTCAAGCATTTTCGGAATAACCCCCGCCCGGCAGTTCAGGATGCGGACATTACCGGCCACTGCCCCCACGCGAGGGTCACGAACAAACGGGCTCACAAGATGACGAAGGGTCTGGGGGGCCACGTTGGAGTCGCTGTCGATGGTCACGAAGACATCCCCTTTCCCGTACTTGAAGCCTCTGTACAAGGCATGTCGTTTGCCTCGATTAACCGGTTGCCTGAAAAGCTTTATGCGGCCGGGAAATTCTCTGGCGGCCTTTCTAAGCCAATGCCAGGTGTCATCCTCGCTACCATCGTCAATGCCGATAATGAACATCTTTTCAGACGGATAATCGCTTGCGACGATACTTTGAATAGTGTCGAATGCCTGCCGACCTTCATTGTAAGCCGGAACAATGACGGAACAGATCGGCAACCCCTCGTTATCGCAGGGAGCAGTGGCCTTATATTTGAAACAAAGCACGATGCGCCAGATAAAAACGGCCAGGTGAACGAAAAAAAAGACTTGGGTGAAAGCAAAAAGAATCTTTCCCATTGGGGTTTGCTCAATAGTCGTCCAAATGGATCGATATCCGCTGGATATGACCAAATAACCGGTGATCGATAAAAGCAATACATAGAAAAACGATACTGCGATAGTGCGTATTTTAAGCATGGATTTCTCCGTTATTTTCTCATTTTTACGTAATGGTGTGAAGATGTCGACAGAGTGGAGTGGTTAGCAAGGTGCGTGCCAGGATATAATATCCTGAAATAACGGGATTTGCATATTTGATAACGGCTAACTGCAACTTAAAGTGTCGTTTTTTTACTCACGGTTACTGATTTTGCACACATATACCTTAGCTAAAGGGTAAGGGGTTATTTTAAGCGTTTCTTTTTTTGATCTCTCTATGATAATTGCGGTTTATGCCGCGACTGCTGACCGGCTATGCCGTGACCTTCAACCAGGGCGACCGCCGGTGTGGACGCCTGTTTCAAAATCGCTCCAAATCCATCCTGTGCGAGGAAGACCTTACCCTCTGGAACTGGTGCGATGCATTCATTCAAACCCACTGCGGCCGGAGAATATATAGCATTAAAAATCCCTTGTCAACGGTCGTTTACAAATGAGCCATTTAGGGTCGTGAGCGTTGAGCCACGACCTTATCCGACATAAGGGGTTCAAAAAAAAGCCTGTTATTGTCCCTCCCGAGGTCTTTTACCGCAACGTTCGTGGTCGGGCCCTCAAGCCGAAAATATTAAACTGTATCGTTTCGCTCTTTCTGATCTTATGGGTTTTTTAAGGCATCGGTGGGAAATCTTGAATAATATAAGCAGGGATCACACCTCAAAAGATCGCTTCTTTACATGATCTGCATCATAATATTCAATCTTGGTGTGGTAGGTGTTAAGGTCGATTCTGGCAGTCGTACGATACGGATTGTCAAGCCAACTGAGCACCAATTGATCGTCCGGTGCATCTTCAACAACAAACGTACCCCCAAACGCAGGATAACTGTTGCGAAATTCCATCAGTCGGAGAAGTCGTTGGACCACCGGCTTTTCAATTTCAACGGCGATCTCATCCAGTGTGTAGTTATGACGATTGATATCCCGGCCGTTTTTTGTAAACTCAACCAGGTCGATATCGTTTTTACCGGCCAGCAGTCCCACATAATAAACCTGGGGGATTCCCGGCGCAAAAAACTGAATGGTACGCGCGGCCATATAAGAATCATCGTTGCATTCCAATGCCGAGTAATAGGTGCAATTCACCTGATAGGTATCCAGGTTTTTGTATTCCGGTCCGGAGTAGAGCCTATGGACGTTGGACCCCTTTTCGTCCAGTCCTGCTATGGTGCGGTCAATTTCCGCTTGTGTCAGCAGGTCGACCACATCCACCGCACCGATACCATCATGGGTGTCGAGGGTTGTTATCTGCTTTCGAGGGCAAATCGAAAACCAATGTTTCAACCTGTCGCTCGTGTGGTGGTACAGGGTATGTAATACCAGCATGGGAAGGGCAAAATCATACGTCCAGTAGCCTTTGGCGGCAATTTTCTGGTGGTATCGGTAATGCTCATGCACTTCAGGCAACATCACCGTCCCGAAAGGGGTCAGGTATTCATTCAGCCATTCCAGTAATTCCCACACATCCGGTTCGAGAAAAAAACAATTGGTGCCGAGACGAACTGTGGAATAAGCGAATGCATCCATGCGGATCATTTTGGCACGGGTACGTGCCAGATGAATCAGGAAGTTGCGCAGCACCTCTTTGGTTTTTGCCGCATTCAAATCCAGGTCGATCTGCTCGTAGTCGAAGGTACACCATAATTTCTCCCGGGATCCATCCGACCGTTCGATCATGGTATAGGGGTGGCGCGGCTTGCGGGTATACACCATGGACAGGTCTTCTTTACTGATATCGCCGGTGGGGCTCAATTTGTTGAAACTCAAAAACATGTCGGCATACTCGGAGTCCATGCCATTTTTATAATAATCCTGGAAATAGTCAGATTGGCGGCTGATGTGGTTGACCATAAAATCGATGATCAAATCGAATTCAGACCCGATTTTTTCAATGTCCGCCCATGTGCCGAAGGCAGGGTCCACCTCAAGGTAAGTCAGCGGGGCAAACCCGCGGTCCGCCGATGACGGATAAAAGGGCAGCAGATGGATCCCCCCCACCGCTTTGCGAAGGTATCGCCTCAGGACATAGTGCAATTCCAGAAGATTGATTCCCAGAGAATCCGGATAGGTAATAAGCTGAACTTTATTTTGAACGGTCATGACATCCTTCTTTGACGTTTTCGATGAATTGATAGTGTTTAACCCCTTCAAGAATGCCCCCGACACCAGGTTCCCTGGCGAAGAAAATATTGCGAATGCCTTTCAGCACATCAAGCTCTGCGTAATGCAAACCACACCGAGGGGGTTCACCCCGAGCCCGGCCGGCCGCAACCACCGCGCGGCCTTAAGTAAATACGGGCCCTGGAAACGGACAATATCCAGATATTACCATGAGAATAGACCATGTGGTAGCGACATTTGGGTTAACAGCAGGTGGTACTGGGAAAAGCCGATCTGCCGGGTTCCATGAAATAACTGATCTGTATGGCCGTTGGTATCGGGTGGCCTGGTACTCCAGGTAAGGCACATATTTGAGAAGGGTGACAATTTTTTCCCGGCCAAGACGGATATGGGTGGCCCATCCCTGTCCGAAATGATGGTGGGGGCCATAATAGATTCAGCCCCCACGGAACTGATGATGACATCGGGTGCGGGGACACCGGCCTCAAAAAGCACGGCGCACAAGGGCTCGCCGGTGGGCCAGTACACCAAACCAAGCACGCGGCAGGAAACAGCAGGCAGTCGGGTATTGTCCTCACCGATCAGGGCATCGATATCGGTTATCAGAAATGACTGCAGGGACAACAGGCGCCGGCCAATGGCGTCACTGGGCGTCACCGTATCCCCGGTGGTGGTGCTCCGACGTCAGATGACGGACCTTTTGGACATAGGTGGCGGCATGCTGCCGCAGGTTAGTGGGAGGACCGCCGTATTTCCCCAGCCGGCACTGTTATTTTTGACAGCAGCGGCATGGCAAACGGATCCGGATCCAGCCCATAGATGCCGCACAGTTATGGACGAGCCGTGGGGCCGCCGTCGTCGGTGGCGACAATCGGCAGACCCGTGGCAGCCGCCTCCAGCAATGTCAGGCCAAAGGGTCGACCAGGGCCGGGTTGACAAATACCCCGCGTGTGTCGGCGGCAATACGATAGAGCGCAGGCACCTCAAATGACCGTTTTTAGAATGATTGAGAGATATATTACTCCAGGGGCAATAGGGATATATTGGGAACGAGTGGGGGCCCGGGTCGGGGGGGGGGTCGGCGCGCGCGGGGGAGGGGAGGTGTAAGGGTAAATTGGGGGTAGGGTGTGGGCGGGGGGAAGCGCGGGGGGTGTGTTATACCCGGGCGGGCCCAAGAGCCGGTGAATACAAACGGCAGGGCGAAAATACGGGCCAGGGTGCATGGCGATGTACCCGGCATCGGCATAATGACCGTGTACAATGTCGGGGATGGACCATTTTGTTGATAAATTGATCGTTTACGATATATTCGCCAGATGGCCACAAAAGCTCCGAAACGACCACCACACTGAATACGAATGATACGAAATTTATCGCTAATTTTTTCAAGGGGGATCCCATAGTCTGGGACACGCGATTATCACCGAAATAAGCCGTGGCAAGAGGTCCACCTGCCACGATATCAGGCCGCCACTGAGTTGCTCGCCCAGTTCCAGCACATATTCAACGCCGGGCCGCGCCCCAGAAACCATGTTTTCATTGCGTATCAATCCATGGATACTGAACATCTGTATATAGGGTTTGCGTCATTGCTCATAAATATTCTCCAAGACGCGTTTTCCAGGTATCATAAAAGCCTATATCTGACGGAACGGCGCCGGGGAGTTGACAGATTCGGGCGGCGAAATCAGCGGCAGCAACTGCAATCGTCTCCAGTGGCAACCCCAAAAGCATCCCAAAGACCAGCATGGCAGCATACCCGTCACCGGCACCGACGGTATCAACCACATCGGCAACCGATATCGGCGGGGTATTGATGGTGTCTTTCCCCGTAATCAGTGTACTTCCTTCGGCACCTCGCGTAATGGCGACCATTTCAATATTGAAAAAAGAGATCAGGTATTCGACAAATGTATCCGGGGACGCCGGAGAATCAAGAACATGGCGGATCTCATCAAGCTCCTGATCGTTTAGTTTCAGGATATCAGCCTGCGTCAATGACTGAATCAGGGTTGCGCGTGAATAATGTGGGGCACGCAGGTTAATGTCGCAAAAACATTTTGTACCGGCACATTGGCGGCGCAAAAACTGCCCGACCTGTCTAAACCCTGCATTGGTTCTTTGAATCAGGGAGCCGTAATAAATCAGGGCGGGTTCCTTCCGGGCAGATTGTCCATGGACAGTATCGAGTTGCAGATAATCGTAGGCAACATCCGAAAGAATCCGGAAGGCCGGTATGCCCCCATCGTCCAGGGCAACATTCACAATACCGGTCTTGTGATGGGAATCGATCTGAATGTCGGACAGGTCAAATTCACTTCGATGGAGCATTTGCTGAAGTCGTTGACCATTGGCATCCTCACCGACCCTGGTGATAAGGCGAACCGGCAGCCCCAGATGCTTCAGATGAAATGCAAAATTAAAAGGCGCCCCGCCTTCGCGGATATAGCCCGGAAACTGATCGATAAGAATTTCTCCAATGACAATAATCACGATAATACCGTTACCTGTTGCCCCTCGGGAAATGAGGATTTTTTGTTCCATACCCGGACATTTGAAAAATAACCGGAGACAATTCCGGGAATTATTTTTTGAGTCTGACGATAAACTGGGTGGAAAACCTTATCGGCGTGACACTATCTCGGGCAATGACAATATGAAACATGCTCTCGGCCGACGATGCCCGGTCTCCAATTTTCCATCGCAGTCGTTGATCCAATCAAAGGCGGCGGCCAGCGTCACTCGAAATGAATGTTTCAATCATAGTCAATCCTGCCGCCAAATGCAAGGCCGGATGTGCCGCTGAACATCAGCCGATGGTGAGACATCCCGTATGCCCTCTATTGCGCTTTTGATGACGTTGCATAAGGCCATACTGCCGTTTGCACCGGGATAAGCCCGATTCACTTTATGGAAAAATCATTCGATATTTTGTATTTCGGTTGTTGACATACTGGGATCAAAACACTTGCCCGGAAGGTGGCTGAAAGATACTCTGTTTCCATTGGTGGTCCCCGGCCAGGAGGTCGAAGAAGAGCGGTAGTAAACGCCCGGCGTGTCATATAGTGGATCGGTATCCGCGAACGTGAAAGGATCAAGAGCAGACTTGCCCCTTGTCACAGGACTGATAAATAGAAATGCACGGGCGACACTACTTATCTCGTATTCAGTCTTTTTGCCCTTCACGCCTTGGACATGAATTTTTTTTGTTTCTGTATTGACCTTGACCATTTCCCCGGCCTCAAGATATTCCGGGATCTGAATTTCAACGCCATTTGAAAGGGTTGCGGGTTTGGTTCTTGCCGATGCACTGGCCCCCTTGATGCCGGGAGCTGTTTTAGATATTTCAAAAATAAGGGCTTTTGGAATTTCAATGGAAACCATGTTTTCATCGATGATAAGAGCAACAAGGCCTTCCATACCATCTGTGATCCAGATAAGTTCATCTTCGATTGCATCACTTTCTATCATGTACTGGGAATACTCCTGGCTGTCCATGAATACATGCAGGGCGCCGTCGGGATATAAATATTGCACAGATCTTCTCTGAAGGGCCACCTCATTGAGCATATCATTTCCCTTGTAGCTCTCTTCATATTTTTGTTTGGTCTTGATATTGCTGAATCTGATTTTGTAAAGGGTCACAGCGCCTCTTGCCGAGGGAGATCTAACATCGATATGCTTCACCATGTATGCTTCACTATTTATCTCCACAACATTGCCTTTTTTTAAATCACACGCCCTGGGCATTTTTTATTCTCCTGAATGCTATTGTTTATATTTTTATCTATTTTTTTAAAAAAATATCAATACCATTCAAGAAGAAAATATAAAATCAAATAGACCCAAAAATATCAAATTGAAGTTGAATTCATTTTATTCAACTGTAAATCTTATGAAAGTTTCTATTTGTGATCCATTCTGTCCAGTTAAAAGAATTAAGGCTGTCGGGGCAAAGAATCAATATCAACAGGAAAAAAGCCGGAGATAGATGACATCAATTTAGACGTTGTGAGCGTTCTGTACGAATGTCCCCCATTATTTTTGAAATGATTCCTAAAATTTGAGAACGGGTCAAAAGCAAACATAATGCCCCTTTTTCATCTAAGCGTCGGTCTTGATCTCCCCCGCGACCATTCCCGAATCCGGCAGGCCTCGTCTTCCGGAATACCCAGGGACATCAAAAAATCGTTGTGGGCTTCGCGCGGGATTCAAACTCGGCATGCCATTTTGCCATCGCCGGTTCGTCCATTCCTTAGGCGGCCAGCATGTCGACCCACATCTTTTTATCCAGGACCGGCGCATAACTGCCCCCGGTGATGGTTTTCAGCATTGAGATGATGAAGTGCTGCTGGCCCCCGAGATGAATCATCTGGCCTTCCAGATCCCCCAGGCGCTTTTCCAGGATCTTTACGCTGGGAGCCGCATCGTCGGCCAGCAGTTTCTGCATACCTCGCCAGCGGCAGGCCAGCGCCGCGAAGTAGACAGATGCGTTCCAGCCGGCGATACTCCCGCTCAGTGTACAGCCGATAGCCGGCGGCGGTTCGTTCAGGGCCTTGCGGCAGACCGATGCGGTCATAGTACAGCAGTGTGCTGCGTGAAAGGCCGAACGCGCGTGCCAGTTGTGAGATGGCGTAGGTTTTCATTATTTTCTCGGCTTAAAGGCGGTGGCCGCCGTAGTGGACACCGCCCTGGGTTGAAAAGTGCCACTCCAGAAATGGGGTAAAAAACCATTTCCGGGGAGCAAGTCTTAGAGGCATCGCTCCTTATTTCTTTAATCTCATCAGGTGAAACCCCCAGCCACGCCAGAAAATCAGCATGGCCTTCCGGATGACGGGTTTCAAACACGCGGTGCCACTTTTTCACTTCGCTCTATCTCGTCAAGCCGATCTCCTGGAACATGGCAACCCAGTCCTCTTTGTACTTACTTTGTTTCTCGGTATTGTCAGCCTCCTTATTTTTTCGTTTTGGATTTCCGCCATGGCCATGACAATACAACTTATAAACTATGAACTCCGTAGACGGGTCAAACCCGAAATTATTTTTTTTCAAAACACTTCTACAAATATAATCTAATCAATATTTCCCTACGTTCTAAGACTTTTTCTATTCTCATTTTTAAAAAAATGAAAACAAATACTTGCCACTGCTTTTTTACAGTGCTATTAATTGACCCTACAAAATTAAACAGTACAAAAATGACATAAATGATTTTACCAAAGGTAAGAAATATAATTCCAATTTATCGACAACGGTATTTTTTAAACGGCCAACAAAGGAGGCTCGAAAATGATTACACTTAACGACTTTTCAGGAGACAACCAGGAAGGCGATTTACTGATGTTATCAACGATACACGGATTAATCTTTCAGGTTGTTATCGATTTTTATTGACTGGATCACTGAGACAGCAATCTGAACCGATCGACCGCCTGAACATTTTGCAGGAAGTACATACCGAAGAATTTGAAATCGAGACTTCACTGACGCCTTCAGGCAGGAGGACGCACATACAACGACGCGGTTCAGCAGGCAACCGGTGTTTTGATCAGAATGCACATGGAACAGCAAGGCTGGCAAAACCGGGAAAAAAGGCTCTCTTGGTACCAGAGCAAAGTGATTTCAGGTACAAAAGTACCGGGCGCCTACCACAACACCAGCGGACTATCCAAATGGTTTACCAGATGTGAAAGATACGAAAGGGCTGAATACAACTTGGGCAATATACCCATAATGACAAGGGTAAATTTCAGGTAGAGGTCGCCGGTTTGATTATTACAATCCCAAGTCCGGTAACGTGGAATCCGGAAACAAAGGCGATATTGCCATGTGGATGCTGGACACTGTCTATGACGTCAAAAGCCTCCTGCTCCGCCATGTTTTCTTTACCATAGCGGGGATAAAGGATGGCTGGAGCCGTCTGGCCAAAACCTCAAGGCCGAAATCGACAAAGAAAAGATTGAGTCCTTCCAGGCACAGCGCGAGGGGTCAAAAGCTTGACCTCTACTTTTCACAATTATTAAGTTGACAAAAAGTTTGCAAATAAACTATCGGTATTCATATGGAAAAGAAATTAAATATCAAGCGTATAAACTCGGCCATGAATGCGCTTGGGCTTAATCAAGCCGGACTTTCTAAGCAACTTGAGGTATCAAGAACAATTGTTTCCGCTTGGTTTAAGGGAGATAAATTTCCTAGACCGGATAAATTATTAAAATTAGGAACAACTCTCGGGCTTTCTTTTCAAGACCTCGTTGAAAAAGCCATTACCGGAAACGAACCAATCGTCGCTTTTAGAAAAAAAGGATCTCGAAAACCAGGGATTCACACCTGGCCCAGGCAAAAGAGACGGGGCAGTTACTTGAATTATTAGTTCCCTTCATCCCTTTTGACCGTATGTTTCAACCGCCTGCTTTAAAAAATCCGATATTGGCGTACAGTTTCATTCAAAAGGCGGCACACCGTATCCGGCAAGAAATCGGCGTAAAAACCAATGAATCGATAAAATTTGAACAGTTAATAAAAAAAATTAATGCATTTGAAGTAATTCTCATCCCTGTGTTTCATGGCAACAAAGAAAACCATGAAAATGCACTTCACATCCTGCTGCCCTCATCGAACACCACCTGGATTTATCTGAATTTAGACAGCAACACCCATGATTTTAAATTCTGGATGGCCCATGAACTGGGCCATGTTATCTCGCCTTCGTTAAGAGGAGACACCGCCGAGGATTTCGCGGACACCTTTGCCCAGGCGCTTTTGTTCCCCGAAGATCAGGCCGAAATAGCGTACACCGCTTTACGAGAGATAAGGATCAAAAAAGACCTGATAAATAAAATTATCGAAATATCCAAACCGCTGACGATTTCACCGGTAACGGTCTATAAAGCCGTCAACAGTTATGCGGCTGAAAAAAATCTTCCTGAAATTTCTTTAACGTCTAATATTTATGCCGCTACGGTCAATTTCAACAATACCTATCCGAATGTTAGCGAAACCCTGGCCGGCAAACACCTGTATCAGCAGCCAAGTACATTGATATTACAAAAAGGGTGTTTCATAGCCCATTTTTCGATATCCTGAGAATTTACTCATCAGAAAATGGAAAATCGACTAGATTTATCCAATCAATTCTTGATATTTCACTACTGGACGCCAAGGAAATTCATGCAAAGTTGGTTGCTTAATTGGCTTAAGGCGCACAACATAAGCGAAGGCATCGAAGCATCACGGGTGGATGTCAAAGCGCTACATATGGTGCGATGCTGGAAGTGCTGGTAGTAACCGATGATGGCGATATGGCCGAACTGGGTCAAGTGCTTGGCATTAAAATGTGGGGGTTATTGGATCTACTGAAGATCATGCACACTGCAGGCCGAATCGACTGGAAGGCGATCAAAGCGCTCACTGATTATCTCGAATACATCAAAGACCTGCCATATTTTTCGTTGTAAACAAGAGGTCATAAAAGTTTCAAAAAGAGCGCTGAATGATATTTTTCCATCACTTTAAGCTGATAAACCCCTCCTGCTTTGACGGCCTTTCTGCCGATGGTCATATCAAGCAAGCGGGTACACCGATCGTGGCATAATTATCCTGTTCAGCACCACTTTTTAGAGACTTCGTTGTTACCCCCAGACATCATTTTTTGAGACTTAAAACCACCTCTGATGTATAGCATATATAACAGCATGTTGTTCCGTCCGACCCGATATACATTCCATAATTGAGAAATTCAAGGTTTGCCCCCCAAGCCTCGAAACCCTTGATGGCGAATTCCCGCAGAACATGGGTGGCCCACTCGCTGGAACTCCGCTGCCTGTATTGAATTCACCCGTAGCCCACCGAAATGATGGCGTCGAGGTTGTAGAATTTGGTGCTGTATGTTTTACCATCCGCGGCAGTTATTCGGAATTTCCGACCAACTGAATCCTCATCGAATTCGCCGCTGGCAAATATATTTTTCAGGTGCTCGTTGATCGTCGGCACAGTTACCTCAAATAAGGTCGCCATCAGCTTCTGGGTCAGCCAGATGGTCTCGTCCTCATAGCGCGCCTCGATGCTTTTTTCCCCGGCTTGGCCGGTAAAAATAAGAAACTCCGCCGTGCTGTTCCGGATCTGCAATTTTTTGTCGTCATGCCGAACTATGCTTTTCAAAGATGTCGTGCATGGGATTGCAGTATCTGGATTAACGGTATTTCAATGTTTGTCTTTTTCATTAACATTTCAAAACCCATGCTGATTAGAGGCGACAGAACCGAAATTGAGATAAATGCTTTTCGTTTATTTGAAAGTTACTCATCTTCAACTCCTTTTTGTCCTGGAGACTTCAATTGTTTCAAATCCTGCTCCAGCTCCCGTAGGCTCTCTTCATGCTGATGCTTTTTCTGCACCGATTTGAACTTTTCATACTCCTGTGCCGATTTATCCAACGCCAGTTGATGGCTAATCTTTCCGGCGTGAGTAAGCAGTTCTCGCCCATTAAGTTGAATGATGGAATCCAGCCGCTGGATCCAGTCTTTCATATACATAGGCGTGCGCTGCTGCGCCATTGTTTCGGCAAAAGCCCAATATTGTTCAACCAGCAACCCCAGCAGCTTGATCTCATCTTCCTGAAGATAGTTTTTAGCTATGCTGACATCGTGTTTACAAAGCGATAAACCCTTCTTGTCGAATGATTGCATCCCCATCAAAGGTAATTGCGCATTTGCGCGCATATAAACCAGTTCAGCCGCCGTTTGCTCGCTGATTGCCCACAGCAATTTGTTCTGAACGATCTTAAAAAACGCAATCGTATTTTCATCTTTAGGATCGTAATCAATGCTGGTGGTGTAGATATCTTTGATTTTCTGATAAAAGAACCGTTCCGATAGCCGAATTTCGCGGATGCGTTCTTGTAATTCCGTAAAATAGTTCATCGAACTGCCGCTTTTAAAGCGATCATCGTTCAGCGTGAACCCTTTAACGATGTACTCCTTCAACCGCTGCGTCGCCCAAATGCAGAACTGCGTACCCTGCTTCGATTTGACCCGATAGCCGACCGAGATAATCACATCCAGATTGTAAAACTGCACCTCTCTGGATTGCGTTTTTCCCTCAATTGCACCATGGCGAGTGGTTGTCCGGAATTTCCGGACAACCATATTCTCTTCGAGTTCGCCTTCGTTGAATATGTTTCTGATATGCTCGGAGATGGTCTTCTTGCTTTTGCCAAACAGCTCCGCCATATGATCCTGCGCCAACCAAACTGTTTCATCCTCCAGCCGCACATCTATTTTTATTCGTCCGTCCGGATCCTGGTAGATGATGAGTTCAGAGTTTTTCATGAACAGTCTCCTTTTTTAATCTCGGGTTCCAGTCATTCAAGGTATATGCTTTGAACTATCACTGTCCGGCAGCTCGTGCCCATAACGCCCGTCTCACTTCCTTTTTTATATATCGGGTGACTTCTTTGATTTTTCTGTTTGCTCATACTCATACAATCCTCACTACAAATTCACCGCTTTTGGGCAAAAGCGATTTCACTTCATCGTGTGGCCTGCCCCCCGGCAGCGTGGCAACTTATCCACTATTCACACTTCTACCATTCTCACTGCTCAGCCGACTTCCCCGTTGCCGTTGGTGCTCAGGTCACTGGCTATTAAACTGAATTGTTTCAGGGTTGCCTGTAGGTCTTCGACGATTTCCAGGGCAAGAATCTCCGGTTCAGGCAGATTATCGGAATCCTCCAGGCTGTCATCTTTCAGCCAGAAGATATCCAGACTGGCCTTGTCCCGGGCGACCAGCTCATCGTAGTCATATGCCCGCCAGCGGCCATCGGTATTTTCCTCGGACCAGGTGGGCTTGCGTTATGGCGGTTCTTGGCGGTTGTAGCACTTCACAAACTCATCCAGGTCTTTCCGCTGCAGCGGATTGGTCTTCAGCGTGAAGTGTTTGTTGGTGCGCAGGTCATAGATCCACAGCTTTTTGGTCCAGGGCGTCTCACTGGCGGGCTTTTTCTCAAAGAACAACACATTGGCCTTTACGCCCTGGGCATAGAACAACCCCGTGGGCAGGCGCAGCAGGGTGTGTACGTTGCACTCGTGCAGCAGCTTGCGCCGGATGGTCTCGCCCGCCCCGCCCTCGAAGAGCACGTTGTCGGGCACCACCACGGCGGCGCGGCCGTTGATCTTCAGCAGCGTCTTGATGTGCTGCACGAAGTTGAGCTGTTTGTTGGAGGTGGTGGCCCAGAAATCGTCGCGCTCGTAGCTGTCTTTATCCTTGGAGACCTTGCCGTCCTCACCCATGATGGTGAACGACCCCTTCTTGCCGAAGGGCGGATTGGCGAGCACGATGTCGAAGCGGTCGCCGGGGTCCGCGGCCAGCGAATCACCACCTGCACGGGTTCCGACTCCTGGCTGCCGATGCCGTGCAGGAGCAGGTTCATCGCGCAGAGCCGTGCGACCGACTGCACCAGCTCGATACCGGTAAAGGTGCCGTCTTTGAGCTTTTTCTTCTGATCGCGGGTCAGGTTGGGGTCTTTAATCAGGTATTCGTGGGCCGCCAGCAGAAAGCCGCCGGTGCCGCAGGCCGGATCGCAGATGGTCTCGCCCGGCTGCGGGTTCACCACGTCCACCATGGCCGCAATCAACCCGCGCGGCGTGAAATACTGCCCCGCGCCGGACTTCGTGTCCTGGGCGTTCTTCTCTAACAGCCCCTCGTAGGCATCGCCCTTCACGTCGGCCGACATCGTCGACCAGTTTTCCTTGTCGATCAGGTCAACAATCAGCCGCCGCAGCTTCGCCGGATCCTGAAACTTGCTCTGCGACTTGTTAAAGATCAGCCCCAGCATGCCCTTCTCATCACCCAGCGCTTCCAGCGTATGCCGGTAATGATCAAACAGCTCATCGCCGTCTTTCTTCAGGAGCGTCTGCCAGCCCCACTGCTCGGGCACGATGCTTTCCTGGTTATACGGCGCCTGCGTGCGCTCGTCTGCCATCTTCAGGAACAGCAGATAGGTCAACTGCTCGACGTAGTCGCTGAAATGCATGCCGTCTGCGAGCAGGACGTGGCAGTAGTTCCAGAGTTTTTGAACAATATCCGAAGGGCTCAATCCTTCTCCTCCCTGGTTATCTCCCAAGAACCGCCCCTGGCCGGGCCGACTCGTTTGAGACCCCCTTTTTCCTGAAGTTTTTTGGCACGTTTGAGAACAGCACGCTTTGATATGCCTGAAATTTTACCATTTCCCGCCGTAGATATCTCTGCCGTATCTATCATCAACTCAATAACCTTCTGCTCTGTCGTCGGTGAACTTTCCCCTTCAATGTCCTTCTTGAATGTGATCATCAGTTCTGCAAATTCATAATTATAATAGGTCTCGAGCATTCACTGGCCAAATCACACTCATGGTTCATTTTATATACTCGTCCTGCCAGGATGCGTTCCATTCAATATGTTGATTCTCGGATGATGAATTCGTTTTCATGAGTCCTCTTTTAGGTTTTCTCCGGAAACCAGCCGTCCGGAAAATGCTTTTTTGAGGATGGATTGACGGAGGCTGTCGGCACGTTTTGAGTTTGCATCGACAAATCTTACCAAAACTTCTGCATGCGCAAACTTGTTTCAATTTCATTGATAACTGTTTTTTGTTCCTCTAACGGAGGCAAGAGACATACACATTTTCATTCTATTTGCATGTGAAATGTTACGCATGGATTCTTGGTTGTCTGTACCAAGCTGCTTTTTCTATCTCATTTCTCCCAAACCGTGCTCGCAAACAGATCAAACACCATTTGTTTAAATCAAAGGTATTTTGAAATCTAATCGAAGAATTTTGTTGCTTATCATTAAGCGTGCGCTTAAACAGTGTTGCATTAATATATGCTTTACCGTCCAACTCGATTGTGCTGGCTCTGCTGCATAAAAAGTTTGTACCTGTATGAATCAAGATAATTCTGATTTATTCTGGATTAACGTCGGTAACTCTTCTACTGCCTCCATTTCAGTAACTGCACCCCAATATACCGCACTGACTCAACAAGTTCACCGATTTTATCTTTTCCTTCAGGAGGACGTTCATTGCCAGCTTGAAACTTTTTTGCCAGCAGTTACTGATCAGAATAGTATTTGACCAGTAATTGAACCACTTCCATTTTTCAGGTAATTCATGTAATCATTACCGGTGATCGAGGTTCCTTATATTTGTTCTTCCACCGATCATCTTTCCCTCTTTGCCCTTGGAATTTCATTTTGGCGAATTCTGCTTGTTCCCAATTTGTGATTTAGTGTTTGGCATGAATGCGGTCAAGAAGTTTCTCGGCAGATTCAACATCAGGGTGGTTTTTGCGCTCATTTTTCAGTGAGTTTGCCTTCAACTGCAGCTTTCAGGATGGATGCTTTGTATCTTTTAAGGTTGGCTTTGACACGCTCCAAGTTTTCCACGGCTTCATCCAGGCGGGAAAACTGTTTTTCAATTTCTTCGACAATGCGTTTTTGTTCGTTTATGGGGGCAATAGGTAAATCAATTTTTTTAAGAAATTGGAAATGTCTACTATAGCCCCGATCTGGTATTTGAAGTGATCGAAGTAAATAATAGAAAAATTTAATATTGTAACATGGCGCTGGTTTTAAAATTTTTATACCTTCTGCTCCAACAGCAAAAGGATGTTTGACAAATTTAATAGATTTTGTGTGATCGCCAAAAAGAACGACAGGAAGTTCTGTGAAAAAAGCATCTTTTCATCATTTGTAAAACCACTGCTATATTTTTGACCTTGATCAATTATGAGTATAGTTCCGAATTCAAGATAAGATTTCTTCTTTATACGCTTACCGCCATCCGAGAATACATTAACAACTTTAGTAAAAGGTACAATTTCCCAGTGACTTGGAACTTTATCAACAATTTGGCTTATTTCATTCATTAATCCGCCAATAAGTCATTCAATTTCAATTGCGTTAACATATTGTTGTATTTCCATTTTTACTTTAGACAAGCGCTAAAATCATTATTTCCACAACAACCGCTCAGACTGTCCCAGCAGATAGCACAAAATATATGCCGGCATCTTTAAAAATTGGGTGTCACTGTTTTTTAATTGGGTCAGGCCAAAATCCACATCCCGCTTGGTTACCAGATAGGCCTGTTTGGGATTTTCAGAGCCGCAATAAATCCCCAGTCCGCTCTTTTGATCCAGCGTCGGGTTTTCCTTGTATTTGACTTCAAAGGGAAGCACATAGGCCGGACTGCGGACGATGATATCCACTTCCTTGCTGGTGGCCGCATCCCGCCAGTAAACAATTTCCGGGGTATCCCGGTAATAATAGGCATATAAATGACGCAATACGGTGGTTTCCGCAATGGTGCCCATTTCCTCGGGCTGGGTGAGGATTTCCTCGCCTTTTAAGAGCACCGCATTTCTCAAGGCCGCATCCACCAGATAATATTTATTGCGCGCTTTAAGCACTTTTTTTCCGCCAAGAGAAGACGGCGGCAACCGATAAATCAGGTTGGCCTGTTCCAATAACGATAAATGGTTGGCCACGGTGGTGGTGGTGGTTCCCAGGGCTTTTGCACACGGCTGATGCGGCAAGATACCACCTGAATGCAGGCACAGATATATAAACAGCTTTTCCAGATCATTGATATTGCGCACCCCCGAACAGGGCCGTCATATCCCGCTTTAATACCCGTTCCACCACATCTTCACGCAGCAGGCGCTGGCACAGATCAATGTTTTCCTGAAGCGCGGTTTCCGGAAATCCGCCCACCAAAAGATATCGCTGAAACAGCGGCTGTAATGGCCGCATCTGATCTGCCAGTGTGGATAAATCTCCAGCCTCAGACTGAAACAGGTCACTGACCCGAAGATTGGGCGGGATGTTACCGGGTTGTTCGTTTCGAATCAATACAAATTCATAAAAAGACAACGTAGGGATGGGAACCGTTATCCATCGCCCCACCCCGCTTTCAGCAAGGCGTTCACGGTGAACCACACTGGCGGAACCTGTGGATAAGATCCGGTACTGGGGTTGATGGTCAATCAGCAGTTTGATTTCGGTTTCCCATTCAGCCGCATATTGAATTTCATCCAACAGAAGTGTTGCCGGCTTACCCTCAGCAAACGTGCTTTCATGGTAGATGGATAAAATTTCCCGCAAAGACAGCAATTTTAACAAGGGGTGATCCAGGCTCAAATACAGGATGCTTTTGGGATCATGACCGGCAGAGACCAATGCGTTTGCTGTTTGCTGAAGCACGGTTGTTTTTCCCACCCGGCGGGGCCCGGAAAGCAGGATCGCCCGGCGCAGGGTTTTATTTTCCAGATAACTGCGGCATGAAGCAAAGGCCAGACGATGAAAATCCGGGACAAAAAACGGTTTTGCGCTCCACCACGGATTAAATCCGTTTAATACGCTGATAATTTCCGTGCGATTTAAAAATTGATTCATTTTTTGCCCCTTTTGCTATTTTTTTGAATTAATGCATACCATACTATATATTTATTGGCGATATAAAACAAATTTTTGTCTGTTTTTACCCTATTTTTAATGTAATTAGTGGTTGGCGCTTTAGGGAGCATCATAACTGCGTCAGGCCACCAGGCTGCTGTTCAATGCTTCAAGAATTTCCGAGTATTCGTCACCGAACATTTCATAAAACCGGCCCAAACCGCCATTTTGAATAAAGGGGGAATATTCGAAATCTTGGGATGCAATGCTGTGGTTACCGGCAATGTGATCCCGAATCATGTCCAGCCATGTGAGTTGATCCGGCGTGAAGTTGCGACCGCTATTGGCTTGCTGGGCAAGCCAGGCATTAAAATTGGTACTGACACGATCGGCAAACGGCACCAGCTCATTGTCCTGGGCAAGGGCAAAGCGAACCAGGGAAACCAGATCGGTTAAAATATGCTTGGCACCGGCTCCGCGAACCTTTCCCTTTCTCTAACGCGGCATACGCTTGCCAGAGCCGGTCTTCCGACAAATGATGGGGCGGCCGGCGGATGGCATCGGCCAGGGATTGGAGCTCCTCCGCGCCCAGCTGGGCCTTATAGGGACGGTTATAAAGAATCTGAAGGGCTGTGATTTCGTCCTTGTTGTCTTCGATAAACTCTTTGAAGGAATCAATAATGCCCCTGGCTTTTTCCAGGGCAACGGCATCGAAGCCCGCCTCGATAACCTGGTCCTGACTGACATGATCAATGGTCTGCTCGGTCTTTTTCTGGAGCTCCACCAGCAGGGTCCGCAGTTTCGGATCGTGAAGGGGCTTAACGGCCTCCTGGATCAATTGGGTCGCCGCATCCTTTACATGCTCCTCGTCGGGAGGATCGGCTTCGGGGTGCTGCGATTTGACTTTTTCCAGATGAAGATCCGGGTCCAGCGAATCGACCAGATCCGCCGCAAGCGCTTTGGAGAGTTTTCCCTTTTGGCCGTTTCGATGACCCTGGCGTGATCATTATCCGCAAGGCTGTGTATTCAATCGGGACAGACGCACGGCAACGGAGGAAATCACCTGGGTTTCCGTGTTGCCAAGACTCACGGCCTGGAGCAGCTTTTCAAAGGACACATATTTTTTACGATCCATGGGGCGGGAATCGGTTTTTTATCCTGCTCACAGACACCGACCGCATCTACGATAACGAAATGGTCCTTGGTTTGGGCATCCGATGTAACCGCCTTAGGTCGTCATCGCCGATAATCCGGACACCCCGGCCCTTCATCTGCTCAAAAAAGCTTTTGGATTTGACCGTCCTGCATGAACACAACCACCTCTAACGGTTTGATATCGGTGCCGGTGGCGATCATGTCGACGGTGACGGCAACCCGGGGATAATAGCTGGTGCGAAATTCGGTGATGAGATCCTCTGGTTTTTTCCCCGTGGTCTTGTAGGTGATCTTCTGGGCAAAATCGTTGCCCTTGCAGAATTCCTCGCGGACAATACGGACGATATCCTCAGCATGGCTATCGTCTTTGGCAAAGATAAGGGTTTTGGGTACCTCGGTGCGGCCAGGAAAGATTTCCGTAAACAGTTTATCCCGAAACGTTTGAACAACCGTGCGAATCTGATCGACAGAAACCACATCCCGGTCAAGCTGCTGGGCGGAATATTCCATATCATCGTCAAGTTTTTCCCAGCGGACCGCTGCGGGTTTCTTTGTCCCGTTTGTCGATATAATATCCGGCATCAACGGTTGAACCGTTATCGGTGATTTCTGTTTTGATCCGATAAACATCGTAATTTACGTTTACGTTATCTACCACCGCTTCCTCGTGCGGATATTCCATGACCAGATTCTGATTGAAAAAACCAAAGGTCTGTTTACCCGGCGTGGCGGTGAGACCGATAATATAGGCATCACAATATTCGAGAACCTGGCGCCATAGGTTGTAGATGGAGCGGTGGCATTCATCCGTGATAATAACATCAAACATTTCAATGGGGAAATCAGGATTATATTCGATGGGGGGCACTTCTTTAAAAACTTTTTAATCCCTTGAACCGATTGATCTTCCTCTTCTTCAGGCAACGCCTGACCTCTTAGCATGGAATAAAGCCGCTGAATCGTGCAAATGCAAACCCGGGCGCTGGTATCCAACGTGCTGGATGTCAGTCGCTGGACGATGTATTCTTCGGAAAACTTAAAATTATTGTAAGGAGAAACAAATTGCTTGAACTCTTTTAGCGTTTGTTTGGCTAAATTCCCTCGATCCACGAGAAACAGAATGCGCCTGGCATCTGCAAATTTAATTAAACGATAGATGAAATTTATCGCAGTAAAGGTTTTGCCGGAACCGGTGGCCATTTGTATCAAGGACCGGGGGCGATAGTGCGCAAGAGACAGTTCCAGATTTTTAGTCGCTTTAATCGTGCCGGCCAAAGCCCTTTTTCAGCAAATGTGGCATATGTTGAAGGCGAAATCTCAGGGTTTCCGGTTTACCAAAGCCGTTTGGGTTTTCAGAAATAGTGTCTTTTTGTTTTGGGGCTTCAGGTGACAGCCAGTCTGCCATGGTCTCGGGCCGGTGAAACGCAAATACGCTCCGCGAACGAGGCGCAGGATCAAAGTCATTGGTAAATAGGGTTTCAATGCCGGTGGATTGATAACAAAACGGAAGAGGTCTTTGCCAGGCGGGTAATGCATCCGGGAGACCATGGGAATATTTGGTTGATTGGATTTCGACACCTGACAGGGTCGTTCCGATTTTTTTCGCCTCAATGACACCGGCGGCTTTACCGTCAACATAGAGCAGATAATCGGCAACTCCGTGACCGGTGTTTAATGGGAATTCGTGAATCGCCACACCGCGGCGTGCAACGATATTGACTGACTCGATATTCTGAACATCCCAACCGGCTGAGTTCAGCAGCTTATCAATTGTTTTTCGTGCTTCCCGTTCAGGCGTTTTCATATGCATACCCTTTGGATTCGATTTATTTAATCCGTATGCTACCCATAATTTATTCCATACCATTTGAACGAAAAAACGGGGCTAATCCCATAAGCAAGAACTGTTAGAGCTCAATTATAGTTTTTTGTCAAGAAAAACCCAAAAACAACAGCCAGGAAAAACAATCTCGCGCAAAGGCGCAAAGGCCCAGAAAATCAGGAAAAAAACCTTTTAATTATCTGTGTCGTGAGGCTCAAATGGATGGAACAAGGGGGGAAATTGCGCCTTTCTATCCCCTATAAGATCAGCATCTGAATCCCTTTTCGGAGAAAAACTGCAACATTTTGTATTTCCGTTATTGACAGACTTCAAACAAAACACTATATTCCATTTCAACGATTTGATAATCATAATGGCAGGCGATAGGGATAAGGCGACTCAAAATAGCTGACCCGACCATCGGGTTTAAAAATATCCTGACGGCAGCAATCGCAATAAAAAATTGAAAGAAACGACAATGAAACAATTCATCAAAGTCATGAAAGCCCTTTCCGATCCCAACCGGGTAAAGATGATGAAGATCCTTCAAGCCCGCCCCCTTTGCGTGTGTGAAATCAAGGAAACCCTTGGCATTGCACAATCAACGGCCAGTAAACATTTAAAATTACTCGAAGACGCCGGCCTGGTAAGAAGTTTCAAAGATGGGTTGTGGGTCAATTATTCCCTGGCTGACGGCTCCGATTCCCCGTATTCGGCCAGTATGATCGGCAACCTGAAGCACTGGCTGGATGATGAAGCTGACGTCAGAAACCTGAGCCGGATACTGCCGGGAATTAACAGGGAAGATATTGTCGGAAAATAAACCCGTTAAAAAATTTTAACCTTAATATATCGATACATGACCATATATAAATTAGAATCAGGAGACATGATGACATCCAAATCAACAACAGGTATATTTAATGGTGGACCCAGGGCCAATTTCGGCCTTTTGGCCACCTTTTTCACCGGCGCCGTGGCCGTATACATCTGGTGGGTTATTTACCATTTTCTGCCCACCGCGGCATCATGGGCCACCTACTCGCTGTTGCCCTTACAAAAAGGCTCCCACCTGGGGGCTTCCATCGAATTTTTCCTCTACGACACCCCCAAGGTCATGATGCTGCTGTTTCTGGTGGTCTTTGGTGTGGGCATCATCAGAAGTTTTTTTACACCGGAAAAAACCCGGGCCTTTCTATCGGGCAAAAGTGAGTTTGCCGGCAATGTACTGGCAGCCCTTTTAGGCATTGTGACCCCTTTTTGTTCCTGCTCGGCGGTCCCGTTGTTCATCGGGTTTGTAACAGCCGGCGTGCCCCTGGGCGTCACCTTTTCCTTTTTGATTGCCGCCCCCATGGTCAATGAAATTGCCCTGGGCCTGCTTTACGGTCTTCTGGGCTGGAAAGTGGCCGCCATCTATATGGGCACCGGACTGTTTATCGCCATTTTTGCCGGATGGGTCATCGGCCGGCTCAAGCTTGAGGGCCATATCGAAGACTGGGTGACCCAGACAAATACCGGGGCCATGTCCATGGATGAGGAAAAACTCACCCTTCATGACCGGATCATTTACGGATGGGATGCGGTAAAAGAGATCATCGGCCGGGTATGGATTTATGTCATATTGGGCATTGCCGTGGGAGCCGGCATCCATGGATTTGTCCCCGAAGGCGTCATGGCATCCATCATGGGCAAAGGGTCCTGGTGGTCCGTTCCCCTGTCGGTTGTCATCGGGGTGCCCATGTATTCCAATGCCGCCGGTATCATCCCGGTGGTGGAAGCACTGCTGGGAAAAGGGGCCGCCTTGGGAACGGTCCTGGCGTTCATGATGAGCGTAATTGCCCTGTCATTGCCTGAAATGGTCATTTTAAGAAAGGTGCTCAAACCCCGCCTGATTGCCGTTTTTATCGGGGTTGTGGCAGGCGGGATTCTTTTTGTGGGGTACCTATTTAACATGATTATTTAGGACCATTGATGGCGTCGTAAATAGTCCAATCTCTGCGTTATGCTGCAGAATTTTATCCCGGAATATCAACTGTATGCCGAAAAGTACGCCTGCCGTGATCTTGAACGAAAATCCTGGTTTGCGCACTATTTAACATTGATGGCGTCGTAAAGGTTCTCCATCTACTTAACCATCTCAAATAACGTTTACGAAACCGTCTAAATCCGACTTTTTATGAATTCACCAATACTTGTAAAGGAGACAACATGGACATCAAAGTACTGGGACCGGGCTGTGCCAAGTGCAACAAGACCCAAAAATTAATCGAGGAAGTTGTCCGGGAAACCGGCGTGGAGGCCACCGTGGAAAAGGTCACCGACATGATGCAGATTGCATCCTATGGTGTTTTCGGCACCCCGTCTGTGATCGTTGACGGCCAGGTGAAATGCACCGGCAAGGTGCCGAAAAAAGATGAGATTAAACGGTGGTTGGGGCAATAGACAATAGCACGACTGCGGGGAATCTAACCCGGCAGATGCCCCGGCAGCCATCGCACATTCATTATAATCTGTGCAATCTGCGTAATCTGCGGATTGAAGAATAAAAAGGACAAATCGAGCATGAAATTTTATAAAATCAGGCTGCTTGCCTGCTGTGTTGTTTTTATGGTGTCTTTAACGGCACCCGTGGTATTTGCCGAAGACTTTTCCAACGTGCCGGTCAAGGGCATGGTGACCATGGTGGACCTGGGTGCCAAAAAGTGCGTTCCCTGCAAAATGATGGCCCCCATTATGGTAAAACTTGAAACCGCCTATGAGGGGAAAGCCGCCATTGTGTTCATTGATGTGTGGGAAAACCGCGAACAGGCCCCCCGGTTCAAGGTCCGTGCCATCCCGACCCAGATCTTTTTTGACGCACAGGGGAAAGAGGTGTTCCGGCATGTGGGGTTTTTTGATGAAAAATCCATTGTCGAGCAGCTCACCCAAATGGGGGTTGCAAAACCCGCTCCTGAAGGCCAGGGGTCATAACAATGCTTGATTCTTTTTTTCTGACGGTGAACCAGTGGATGACCGGGACGTTATTTATAGCCGGCTTCGGCTGTTTTGCCTGGGGCATGATCAGTGTGCTGTTCAGCCCCTGTCACCTGGCATCCATCCCCTTGATTGTGGCCTATGTGGGCGGGCAGGACCGGCTGCCCGATTCCCGGCAGGCCGGTTTTTATGCCATGGCCTTTACCCTGGGGCTGTTTATCACCATTGCCGTGATCGGGATCCTCTGCGCCCTTCTTGGCCGGATGCTGGGGGATGTGGGCAATTACTGGCAGATCCTGGTGGGCCTGATACTGGTCTGGGTGGCCCTTGGCATGCTGGGGGTTGAAACCTGCTCTTTGTCCGGCGGGCGTTTATACCGGATGAACGTCAGCGGGATGTCCGGTGCATTTGTTTTAGGGCTTGCCTATGGCGTTTTATCCGGCTCCTGCACTTTCGGGTTTATTGCCCCCATCCTGGCCATTATCACGGTCCAGGAAAAAATCGCCACCGGCCTTTTGTTCATTGTTCTTTTCGGCATCGGCCACTGCCTGCCCATTGTGGTGGCCGGCAGCAGTGCCGCCGCCGTAAAAAAACTCCTGGAAAACAGTGCCTGGAACGGCGCCGGGGCATGGTTTCGAAAAATCGCCGGTGTAACGATTGCCCTGCTGGGGATCTATTTTATCATAGCCCCGTTTTTGCCGTCCGCCTGACCATCAACTAACCCGGATAAACCGTCGCTGTTGAAAAGGCGTACGCCGCAAATCACAAATCTTCAAACATTCCAAATCTCAAATCTCAAACAAATCAAAAGCCATTTGATTAACCCCATATAGTCTTGATTTGCTGTGCATGATGATTTCTCACTTCATGGTAGAAATTGTAGCTTGAACATCGACGATATGCCTGTGTTAAAATTTCTCGCATGCCTTGATCTTGAAAGAAACGCTCCGTTTCTGAGCAGACAATAGACGGCTGCCGGCCATGTTGGATAAACCGCTAATTTTTATATTTTTCTTTACAAAAAACGCGTTTCTTTTTATTACAGGCAGGATTATGGCGATTTTGTCAATCACCCCCTATAGCAAAGGAAGCTCGCGTTATGCACTATCATGACAGGTCCAATTGCGGCCGCCTGGGATCGAAGGATATCGGTAAAACCGTTCACCTGGCAGGCTGGGTCGATGCGCTTCGGGACCACGGGGAAGTTCTTTTTGTCCATCTTCGCGACCGAAGCGGCATCGTTCAACTGGTTTTCAGCCCTGACGTTACCCCCGAAACGGTATGCCGGCAATCAACCGCCCTTCGAAGCGAATACTGCATCACCGCTGTGGGCCGGATCGTAAAAAGGGCCAGTGAAACGGAAAATCCGAATATCGCCACCGGCGATATCGAAATTATCGTCACGGACATGACCATCCTCAGCCGGTCGGATACCCTTCCGTTTACCATCTCTGAAAAAGCCATGGTGGGAAACGAAACCGCAAGCTGTGAACCGGTCTCCGAAGAGTTGCGGCTCCAGTACCGCTACCTGGACCTGAGACGTCCGGGCATGCAGCAATTTCTCATCAAACGGCACAGGCTAAACGCCTGCGTCCGACATTTTCTGGACGACAATGAATTTATCGAAGTAGAAACACCGATCCTGACCAAAAGCACCCCCGAAGGCGCACGGGACTATCTGGTCCCCAGTCGGGTCAACCCGCACCATTTCTATGCCCTGCCCCAATCCCCCCAGCTGTTCAAACAGCTGCTCATGGTGGCCGGCTTTGAACGATACTACCAGATCACCCGATGTTTCAGGGACGAAGACCTGCGATCCAACCGTCAGCCCGAGTTTACCCAGCTCGACCTTGAGGCCTCGTTCATCGACGAAGAATTTATCTTTGGTCTCATTGAAGACCTTTTATGCCGGATGTTTGAAATCGGTGGCACCCGCCTTCCCCGGCCGTTTCCCCGCATGACCTGGCAGGAAGCCATGGATAAAACCGGATCGGATCGGCCCGATCTGCGGTTTGACATGCACTTTGTCGAGGCAACGGATATTTTCAAGCACACGGGCTACAGCATCTTTAAACAGATCCTCCAGCGGGGCGGGGTGATCAAGGGGATCACCGTCAAACAGGCCTCGGAGGCCCTGAGCAAAAACGTCCTCCAGAACGAATACGCCAAGCAGATCGTCCCGGGCTTTGGCGCCAAGGGAATGACCTGGATGCGGGTGACCGGAGACAGGCTCGATTCCAACATTGTCCAGTTTTTCAACGACCGGGAGCAGCGGGCCATCATCGAGCGGTTCAACGCCGTTGACGGCGATGTGGTTCTCATTATTGCCGACCCGTCTATAGCGGTTGTCAATTCCGCCCTGGGGCGTCTTCGGTGCCATGTTGCCGACCGCCTGGGCATGATCCCCCAGGAGCTGTTCGCGCCGGTATGGGTCACCGATTTCCCGTTGTTTGAAGCCACCGAAGAAGGGGTGACCTCCAGCCATCACCCGTTTACGGCCCCGGACCGCATCGACTTCGATCCTGCGGACCCCGAAGATCTTCTCTCCCTCCTGTCCCGATCGTATGATATCGTTGTCAACGGTGAGGAACTGGGCGGCGGCAGTATCCGTATCCATGATCAGGAGACCCAGCAGCGGGTGTTCACGGCATTAGGGCTCTCCCCCGATGCTGCAGCGGAAAAATTCGGCTTTTTCCTCAAGGCCCTTGCGTTTGGCCCGCCGCCCCACGGGGGGCTGGCCCTTGGTATGGACCGGGTGGTTGCCATGATCCTGAAAACCCCTTCCATACGGGAAGTAACGGCCTTTCCCAAAAACAAAAGCGCTTTCTGTCCGCTGACCCAGGCCCCATCCCGGGTCGCCCATGAACAGCTGGCGGAACTGGGGCTGCTCGATCTTGGCAAAACACAAGCCCTGCCGGGTTCAGACCAGGAGCAGGAGACCATCGACTACATCTCCTGGGTTTCCCGAATCGGTGTTGAAGCCCATGAACGGCCCATGATCGAAGCCGCGCTGGCCGATGCCGTACAGATGGCGGAGGCCGTCTCCGGCCAGGCCGCGGCCTTTGATCCCGTCATTTCGGTGTCCCGGGGGCAGAACCACTTCAGAAAAGGTGATACGGCCAGACCGTCGGCATTCGTTCAATCCGGAGATCTGTTTAAAAATGCCCCTTCGGTCAAGGGGGACTACTTCAAGGTGGCCAATATCCTGGAGTAAACCCCAACGTTGCAAAAGCTGGAGGGCTCCAAAGTAACGCCAGATACAATAAGGAACTGTATGGAATCAGAAATTTTTACCTATCAAAGTACCCCATTGCCCCCCGGACCCGACGGCCCCATGGCCGGCATCTGCCTGGCCATGGATCCCAACATATCCGTTGCCCGCTGGCCCACCCATGCCCAATCCCTGGCCCTGGAAAATTACGTGGCCCTGGAGGACGCCAGCCTTGTCGGGCGCCTGCGCAAGGCCGGCGCAACCTTCAAAGGGCGCACTGCCATGGCAGAACTGGGCCTGGGTCTTGACAACGATACCGGTGGCGATGCCATAACCAGCGGCCTTGCCCATGTTGTCCTGAAAACCGATACCACCGGGGAAGCGCGGATGACGGCGGCAATCGCCGGCTGTTACGGGTTTAAGCCGAGCTACGGCCTTATCTCCCGATGCGGCATCATGGGCCTTGTCCCGTCCATGGAGGGCTGCGGCATCCTTTCCAATTCCCTGGAGACGATCTCAAAAACAGCCCGCACCATGGCCGGTGCTGACGAGCGGGACCCGTCCATGGACCTTTCCGGCATTGACCGGGCCATGGAAAAATTCGGGCACCCGGAAAATTTCCAGGATGGCCCCTTGACCGTGGGCGTCATTCGGGAATGGGGCAATACGAGCAAAGACTTTGAGCAGACGGTAAAGGCCCTTGGCAAAACCGGCGCTAAAATCGAGGATGTGGCCATCCAGGACGCGCCCCTGGCCCGGCGTGTTCACAACATCATCGGCACCGTGGAGGCATCGTCCAGCGCCGGCCGGTTTGACAGTGTCCGCTACGGCCACCGGACAGCGGCTTCGGCAAAAAACTGGAACGAAATGTACATCAAGTCCCGGGGTGAAGCCTTTGGCCCGCTGGTCAAGGCCTATCTTTTCCAGGGGGGCTATTTTCAGTACAAAGCCTACACCGCCTTTTTAGATGCCTGCCGCATCCGGGCACGCCTTGTGGCATCCGTGGAAAAAGCGTTTGAAACCGTGGACCTCATCATCCTGCCCGTATCGGTTTCCCCTGCACCGACATTCGAAAAGCCCAAAACCATCACCGGTCTCTATGATGCCTTTTCCTTGACGCTGCTCGCCAACCTCACCGGGAACCCGGCTGTTACCCTCCCCGGCTCTGTCAATGGCAACGACGGCAGTTTTGCCCTTCAGCTAATGGGTGGTCGGTTTGACGATGCCCGTTTACTGGCCCTTGCAGCCCGCGTATCCGACATCTGTACAGGAGAGATATAACCATGCGCTATGAAGCGGTAATCGGTCTTGAAATTCATATCCAGCTGAACTCGGCCACCAAAATGTTTTGCGACTGCGCCAACCGGCCCGGTGACGATCCCAACACCAACATCTGCCCGGTCTGTCTCTGGATGCCCGGCGCCCTTCCCGTCCTGAGCCGGGAAGTACTGGAAAAGGCCACCCTTGCCTGTCTTTCCCTGAACTGCGACATCCAGAGCGAAAGTGCCTTTGACCAGAAGGTCTACTACTATCCGGACCTTCCCAAGGGCTTCCAGCTCTCCCAGGCCCACCGGCCCCTTGCCCGAAACGGATGGGTGGAAATTTTAGATGAAACGGGGCATCCGAAAAAACTGAGGCTCCACCATGTGCATATGGAGGAAGATGTGGCAAAACTGGTCCATGAAACCGAAGGGCGGATTCCCATCAGCCTGGTGGATTTCAACCGGGCCGGCACCCCCCTGGTCGAAGTGGTGACAGAACCCGAGCTCAAAAGCCCCCATGATGCCATGGCATTCTTGAAGGCCATCCGGACCCAGGTTCGGTACACCGGCTGTGCCGACTGCAGCATGGAATCCGGGACCATGCGATGCGATGCCAATATCTCCATCCGGCCGGTGGGCACAGACCAGCTCAACACCAAGGTGGAAATCAAAAACATGAATTCCATCCACCATGTGGGCGATGCCATTGCCTATGAGATCAATCGCCAGATCGACGCGATCAACAGCGGAGACCCCATCGTACTGCACACCCGGCTGTGGGATCCTGAAAAACATGTTACCACGGCCATGCGGGCCAAATTCGAAGGCCCCTGCATTCCCGATCCATCCGTCCCGTTGATCGTCCTCACCGACACCTGGCTTGAAAAGATGACCGCCCTTCTTCCGGAAATGCCCGGCCAGAAGGTCAAACGATTCGTTACAGACTATTTGTTGATCCACGACGAAGCCGTTCTCATGAGCACCGAGCGGGGGCTTTCGGAGTTCTTTGAATCCGTTGTCAAGGAAGGGGCATCACCGCGCATGGCGGCCGGCTGGATCGCCACACAGCTTCTTCCGGCATTGAAGGCCCATGACCTGGCCCTGACAGATGCCCCGGTCACGCCCCGGCGACTGGCCGGGCTGATTAAGATGGTTGAAAAAAATGAGATCAATTCAACTTCGGCAAAATCCGTGCTGGAAAAATTCTTTGAGACCGACGCAACCCCCGAAGAGATTGTCGACCAGTTTGGGCTCAAACAGGTTTCCGATATGGCCGAGCTGGAAAAAATCGTTGAGACAATCATTGCCGAGCATACCTCTGCCGTGGACAACTATAAAAACGGAAACCAGAAATCCATTGGATTTCTGGTGGGCCAGGCCATGCGGCTCTCCCAGGGCAAGGCCAACCCCAAGCTCGTCCAGAAACTAATCAGGGAGCAGCTGGCTTAGGATACTAAATTCTGGAATTCGTGTTTTTTATGTCAAAAAAAATAACAATAATCAAAAGACAAATTCCAAACAAATCACAATGATTAAAATTCCAAAACAGGGAGAAAACAAAATGTACAGCAATTCAAGACAATATGGGGTTAATCAAATGGCTTTTGATCTTGTTTGAGATTTGGACATTGTAATTTGGAATTTATTTGGCATTTGGTGTTTGGTGTTTGTGATTTCTGGTGGGCCAGGCCATGCGGCTCTCCCAGGATAAGGCCAACCCCAAGCTCATCCAGAAAATAATCAGGGAGCAGCTGGCAGCCCCATCTGCTTGGCGATTATCTCTTTCATAATTTCGTTGGTACCGGCAAAAATCGGCGTCACGCGCATATCCCGGAAGGTCCTGACAATGGGGCAACTCTCCAGCATCCCCGCCGGTCCGATAAGATCCAGGCATCGACCGGCCACCCGATTGGCCGTTTCCGTGCTCCGGTATTTGGCCATGGAGGTTTGGGTGACCCGGTTTTTGCCCTGCATATGATCGAGGATCAATTGTTCCAGAAACGTTTTCATCAGGGCCAGGTCGGTGGCCATTTCCACCATGGCAAATCGCGCGGACTGGGAAGAGCCCCCGGTTTTCCGTAAATGGTCGATGGTCCAGTCGAGGGCAAACTCCCCCCGGACCTGGGCCAGAAGGGCCACCAGGAGCCGCTCCTGCTGGAGCTTTTCCATGAGACAGACAAACCCCCGGCCTTTTTCGCCCAGGCGCTGGGATATGGGAATACGGCAGTTGCTGAAAAAAAGCTCATTTGTATCCTGGCTTTGCACCCCGAGTTTGTTCAGGGGGGTGCCCTTGGTAAAGCCCTTTGTGCCGGCCTCCACCAGATAAAGGGATATGGCCTGGTAGGGGTTTTGAACCTTTGGATCCCGGGCCGCCAGCACCACCAGGTCACAGACCAACCCGTTGGAAATAAAGGTTTTGGTACCGTTTAAGACCACCGCATCACCCGCTTCAACAGCTGTCGTGGTCATCGCTGCCAGGTCGCTGCCGCAATCGGGTTCGGTCATGGCCACGGCCGTTACAATATCCCCGGACACGCATCCGGGCAGGTATTGCCGTTTTTGGGCATCCGTGCCGTAAGTATCGATGTACGGCACCACAATATCACTGTGCAGGAAAGCGTCCAGGCCGTAATGGTTGGTCCGGGCCAACGCTTCAAGGGCGATGACCGAATAGAGGAAATCCCCCCCCATCCCGCCGTATTCCGGGGCAATGGCGGTGCTCAGAAAACCGGCCCGACCCATTTTCTGCCACACCGCTTTGGGCACGCAATGGTCCTTTTCCCACTGGTCGATATACGGCACCACCTCGGATGCACAAAAGGCCTTGAGGCGGTCACGGAATTGGTCGTGGGCTTTTGTATAGGGCAGCGTGTTCATAAAATTCTGATCCTTTTTACATGCGTATCCGTCTCAGGCGGCATCAAAGCTGAACAGGGGACGGGCCGATGCCCCGTTGGAATAGGCATCTCCGGGAAACACCTTATGCCCGAGTTTGACCCGCCGGCCCATGAGCGTCATGTCGGCAATCGCCGGGTCGATATCGATGAGGTTGCCGGCAACCCAGGGGCCCTCATCCAGCTCCACCAGAACAATGGTGTAGGGCACTTCCGCTTCCCGGCCCAGGGCCGCCACATTGACGGTGGTAAAGGTCCGGATCCGACCGTGCCCGGACAGTTTGACCACCTCCAGGTCCTTGCCGGCGCAGTCCTGGCAGGTCATCTTGGGCGGACAGGTGACCGTGTTGCAGGAGCGGCACCGCAACCCCAGCAGCTGATTGTTTTTCAACGCACTGTTGTATGTCTTGAAATCGAGTGTGTAGTCCATATTCCTCTCCCTGGTTCAATCCGCAGTTAACAGCAGGTTGACAATAATACCGTCCCCGCCGAGGGTATCCACCAGGCCGACCCGGGCCCCGTCCACCTGACGGCCCTGGTCAACCAGTTCCCCTCTGAGTTGTTTGGTTATTTCATAGACCTGGGACGCACCGGTGGCCCCGATGGGATGGCCCTTGGATTTGAGCCCCCCTGAAATATTGATGGGAATTTTCCCACCGATGCGGGTGTCACCTTTTTCCCAGAGGTCTCCGGCTTTGCCGAACTCTGCAAGGCCCATGCTTTCGGCCGCAATGATGCTGGCGATGCTGAAACAATCGTGCAGCTCGCACACATCCACATCAGCGGGCTTAAGCCCGGCCATGTCATAGGCCTGCTTCACCGATATTTCCCGTGCCCGAAGCCGGGGCAAGAAGTCTTTCTGGGCGCTGAGCCGGCCCGAAGAGGCCTGCCCGATACCGGCAATATAGACCGGTTTATCGGTCAATTTCCGGGCCACCGCCTCTGAAGCAATCACCACGGCAGCGGCCCCGTCGGAAAACGGACAGCAGTCCAAAAGCGTCAGCGGGGTGGCCACCATAAACCCGTTTAACACCTTTTCAACGGTGATCTCCTTTTTAAACTGGGCATGGGGATTTTTCGTGCCGTAGTGGTGGGACTGCACCGACACCTGTGCCATCTGTTCCCTTAATTTTTCCAGGGCAATGCCGTAATGGTCTGCATACAGATGGGCCAGCATGGCAAAAAAGGCGGGGAAGGTAAAACCCGCAGGATATTCATAACGGGAATCATGAAACATGGCAAAGGTCCGGGTGGCCAGGGGGGTCCCCATGGCCGTGGCTTTTTCCACCCCGCCGGCCAGAACAATGTCATAATATCCCGAGGCCACCCACATATAGGCATCCCGGATGGCCATGGTGCTCGACGCGCAGGCCCCTTCAAACCGGGTGGCGGGAACATGCGTGCAGCCGATATCATCCGCCAGAAAAGACTGGACCATGCCCTGTCCTTCTGAAAAATCACCCAAAACATTACCGCAGTAGATGGCCTGAATATCCTTAGGGGTCAGGTGGGACGCATCAATGGCCTCCATGGAGGCTTCGGCCAGCAATTCCACCTGTGTTTTGGGAGAATCGAACATGAAATCGGTATGTCCAATGCCAACGATTGCAACTCTCCGCATCATTTCTTCCTTTCATTGTTTTTGGGTTACTTGCCTGCCATCCGGATCGCACTGTCCAGCCGGATGGTTTCCCCGTTTAAAACCGGATTTTCCACAATATGCCGGGCCAAGTCCGCATACTCAGCGGGTTTTCCCAGTCGTTTGGGAAACGGCACCATCTGAATCAGCGACGCCCGGGCTTTTTCGGGCAACCCGGCCAGCATGGGCGTTTCAAACAGCCCCGGGGCAATGGTCATCACCCGGATCCCATAGCCGGCAAATTCCCTGGCAATGGGCAGGGTCATACCCACCACACCGGCCTTGCTGGCCGAATAGGCGGCCTGTCCGATCTGCCCCTCAAAGGCGGCAATGGAGGCGGTGTTGATCACCACCCCCTTTTCACCGTCGGCATTGGGCACATTGGCCAGCATTTTTTCAGCGGCCAGGCGCACCACATTCAGGGTTCCCACCAGGTTGATCTCCACCACCTTGCGAAATCCGGCAAGGGGCATGGGACCGTTTTTGCCGATCACCTTGACCGGTGGCGCGATCCCCGCACAGTTAATAGCGACATGGACGCCGCCATACGCTGCCACTGCCGCATCCAGGGCGGCCTGAACGCTGGCTTCATCGGTGACGTCGGTTTTACAGAACAGACAGGCCGCACCGATTTCCCCGGCAATGGCCCGGCCCCGGGATTCATCCAGATCCAGGATGACGCTTTTGCCGCCGGCCGCGGCAAAGGCCCTGACACAGGCCTCACCAAGGCCCGAGGCGCCGCCGGTCACGACAGATACCGTGTTTTCGATTTTCATGGTTCCTCCTCTTACAGGTGAATTACTGAAAAGTCGTGGGTTTGATGGGCCTACCCATTGTCCCCATGCGTTCTAGGCTCATGATCAAAATTAAATCGACCATATGGCTTGTCTTTTAAGCCGTCTTCTTCGTTGCGCCAATGGGCACATATAGCAAATATGCTCCCATCGACGCGCCTTGAATACGACTTAAAATCCTGACCCATATTTTGGACGATTTAATCCCGATCATGAGCCTTAATCCCGTCGCGAATCATGTCAAAGGCCAGATCCAGGGTCCGGGCCATATATTTTTTCCGCTGATCCAGGGCCGTCTTGCTTTCCTCCCAGATCACCAGTCCGGTAAAAAGACCCCATATGATATCGGCCGCCGCAATGGGGTTAATGGCCCGATAGGCACCGGCCTTAACGCCGGCTTCAAAAATCCTGGCAATGCGGCCCAGGGCTTTTCCGGAAAACCCGCGGATATACGTGGCCAGCTCCGGGGACAAATCGTTAAAAAGGTCACTGGTCTGAAAATTGAACACATTGATGAGCAGCCGGGGATCCGCCGCATAGATACCGATGAGCACGTCTTTCAAGGCGGCCAGCTTCCGGTCCGGGTCGGATGCCGGGTTTTCTTCAATCTGTTTCAACTGCTCGAGCAGATCCCCGACTTCCTGGGCACTGATGGCGCCGAAAAGTTCCGCCTTGTTTCTAAAATACAGATAGATGGTGGCAGGGCTCAATTCCGCGGCCCGCGCAATATCTTCCATGGTGGTTGCGGTATATCCCTTTGAGCGGAACAACTTCCGGGCCAGATCCATGATCATCCGACGCCGCATATGCCGCTCTCTTAACCTTCGATCGGCAATTCCCATTTAAGCAGCCCATCTTCTCTGTCTGGCATCGGCCGTTTCAACCCGTGTTGGGTCAACAGCATAATTCGGTCCTTAACCTTGCCCGACCCGGCCTTTGACAGAAATGTCAGTGTTCGATGAAAAAAATTTAAACGGTCGCTGAATTGATTTATAAACTAAATGAATTTATTTTATAAATCAATTCATAAAATAAACAAAACCTTATGTCAAGTCGAATTTCAACCTCTCCCATGGCGACAAGTCCCGCTATAAAACAGACGAAAAAAAGAGCTTGACTTCAACATTTAAAAAAGTAAATTTTAGAAACCTGCTGAATAACTATTCAAATAATAATATCTATTTGCATACAAAAACGCGAATTTCAGAATTTAGCCACTAACCGGGGGAGGACTCATGATTTTAGCATCACAGGAATCGATGGAAAAGTATACACGACTGGGGGTATGGGGGGAAAAAACCCTTATGGACTATCTCGACGAGCACGTCGAAAAAATGCCGGATCAGGTGTGTGTGGTGGATCCCATCAACAAAAAAGACCTGATGGGGCTTGAACCGGAACGGTTGACCTACCGTGAGTTTGCCGCTGCCGTCGCTGCCACGGCACAAGGCCTGGCGGCCCTGGGCATCGGCAAGGACGATGTGGTCATGGTTCAGCTGCCCAACTGCTGGGAACTGGCCATGATCTACCTGGCGGTGGCCAAAACCGGCGGCATCACATCACCGGCCCCGGTGTTGTGGCGTGAGGCGGAACTCGGTTATATTGCCCGGTTGACCGAGGCAAAACTGCTGATCACCGTGGACAGTTTCAACGGCTTCAAGCACCTGGAAATGGCGCAAAAACTCCAGACACAGCATCCGGGAATCAAAAATATACTGACCCTCGAGCAGCTCAGAGAGATGAGCCGGGAACCGGTCACCGGGGCCTTTGACGATGTAAAGATAGATGCCAATGATATTTTTACCATCTGCTGGACATCGGGCACCGAAGCCAATTCCAAGGGATGCCCGTTGAGCCACAACAACTGGATCGGCATGGCCGTTTTGCAGGAAGCCGCCGGCATGAAGGCAGGTGATGTCATGATCACCGCCGGCCCCCTTGTCAACATGGCGTCGGTGGGGACCGTCTATGTCCCCTGGCTGGTGCTCGGGGGTACCATGGTGCTGCACCACCCCTTCAACCCCCAGGTATTCATGCAGCAGATCATGACCGAACGGCCCAATTATACCCTGCTGGTCCCGGCCGTGACCAATATGATTGCCAAGCATCCGGATGTGGATAAATTCGACCTGAGCTGTTTTCGGTCCATTACCATCGGTTCCGCCCCCCCGTCCCTGTACACAATGGAGGTATTCAAGCAAAAATGGGATATCGATATCGGCAATATCTGGGGCCAGAACGAGGGCACCGGCATCATATCCGGCCTTGAGGACGTTCCGGACATGAAGGTCCGGGTGGATCATTTTCCCCAGTACGGCAGACCCGGCAACGCCTGGAAATCCAGGGCCAGCCGGATTATCGATGCCAAAGTGGTCGATGCCGTGGGCAAAGAATTAACCAACCCCGGTGAGGTGGGGGAACTGGTTTACAAAGGCCCCGGTCTCATCGCCGGCTACTTCAAGAACCCGGAACAGACAAAAAAGGCGTTTACCGAAGACGGATACTTTCGCACCGGCGATCTTTTCCAGATCCGGGAAGGCGGACACATCTCCTTTTTTGAACGCGGCAAGGACATCATCATCCGGGGCGGCTATAATATCAGTTCCCAGGAAATTGAAAACTATCTGCTGGGCTGTCCCAAAATACAGGAGGTGGCCGTGGTGGGTATGCCCGATGACAAACTCGGTGAACGCATGTGCGCCTATGTGACCCCGGTACCCGGTGACACCGTCACCCTTGAAGATCTTTGCGACCACCTGGCATCGGTGGGGGTGGCCAAATACAAATATCCCGAAAGAATTGAAATTATAGAAGCCATTCCGCGAAATCCCGTGGGAAAAATTTTGAAAAAAAACCTGCGGGCAGACCTGCAAACCAGGCTTTAAACCGCTTGGTGTCACTTTGCTTAAAGTGGACAGCCCCCGGTTGAATCGGGGGTTGGCCACTACTCTTTTGCCCGCTAAAACGATAAAACGCCCCTGCCCCATCCCCTTTAGCCGCATCTTTCATTACCGTGTACGCATAAAGATTGACAACCCGGCTGGTTTTCCCTATTACTCAGTGCAAACTGTAAATTAATTGCCCTTTGGGCTTTTGTATGTTGCGCAACCAGGGAGTCAACCCATGCACAATCCAGTCCCCCGCGTGGCCGCCATCCATGACCTTTCCGGGTTTGGCCGGGCATCACTGACCGTTATCATTCCGATTTTATCCACCATGGGGGTCCAGGCCTGCCCCCTGCCCACGGCCGTTCTGTCCAGCCATACCGGTGGTTTCAAGGATTATCATTTTGTGGACATGACCGAAGAGATGGTCAAGATAATCGATCACTGGAAGGCCCTTGATATTGCATTTGATGCGATTTACAGCGGATTTTTAGGCTCCCCCGGCAGGTGGATATCGTCATGGACTTTGTCTCCACCTTTGCCCGCCCCGAACAGATTGTGGTTGTGGACCCGGTAATGGGAGACAACGGCAAACCCTATAATACAATGGGGCCTGAGATGATTCAGCAGATGCGGCTGCTGGTGAGCAAGGCCGATATCATCACCCCCAACTTCACCGAAGCGGCGTTTCTTTTAGATGAGCCCTACCCTGACAACCTTAATGAGAAACAGGTCAAAGAATGGATTCAACGGCTTTGCGATAAAGGGCCGGGAAAGGTGATCATTACCAGCGTACCCGTACCGGGGCGAAAAAATTTATCCGGGGTGGTGGCCTTTGACCGGGAAGACGGCCGTTTCTGGAAGGTGGACTGCGCCTATATCCCGGCCCATTACCCGGGCACGGGGGATGCCTTTGCCAGTGTGATTGTCGGTGGCCTCCTGCAGGGCGACAGCCTGCCCATCGCCCTGGACCGGGCCGTCCAGTTCGTATCCATGGCCATCCGTTCCACCTTTGGCTACAATTGTCCCAGCCGGGAGGGGGTCCTCCTGGAAAGGGTGCTCACAAACCTGAGGGCACCGGTGACCGCCAGCAGTTACGAGATGATGGCATAATGCCCCCTAAGCCGGGTAAATCCGGTTTTCCAAAATACAAACACCAAATTACAGATAAATTTCAAATGACAACTATCAGCCATAAGCGATCAGGCGTCTGTCTGGCGCAAAAAACCGATTTATCCCGCCCAAGACTCTTTATTACGGATTTCGACGGGACCCTGTTGCGCTCTGACCGCACCTTGTCGGAAAAAGACATTGACGCCTTAAAGGCCCTGCCGGCGCATAATGTGATCCGGGCCGTGGCCACGGGGCGCTCTCTCTATTCCTTCATGAATTCACCCGGTGCCGACCTGCCCGTTGACTACATTATTTTCACCACTGGTGCCGGCGTCGTCACCCACCCGGAAGGCCGGATCATTCGGGAAACAAACCTGGCACCCCGGGCCGTGGAGCAGGCTATAAAATTTTTCATGCAATCCAATTTTGATTTTATGGTACACCATCCGGTCCCGGACAATCACCACCTGGCATACCGACGTACCGTCCGGCATAACCCGGATTTTGAATCCCGCCTGGCCGGGTACCGGCAATTTTCAACCCCTCTGGCCATTACGACGCCCCATGGCTTCGGCCCGGCGGCCCAGCTTCTGGCCGTGTTGCCGGCAGATGAGGCCGCCAACGCAATTGCGGTCACTCGCAAGGCCCTGCCGGAGTTCAGCATCATCCACTCCACATCACCTGTGGACGGCCGATCCACCTGGCTTGAACTCTTTCACCCGAAAGTTTCCAAGAGCCAGGCCGCCGCATGGCTGGCATCTGAACTCGGCATTTCAGTGAAAAATACCATGGCCATCGGCAATGACTTTAATGATCTGGATATGCTGGAATGGTCCGGCAGCAGTTTTGTCGTGGACAATGCCCCGGATGATCTCAAGGGCCGTTTTCAAAATGTGGCATCCAACAACACCTGCGGCGTCGCTGAGGCCATCGGCAGGTGGCTGAAAAGCTGACCCGGGAGACGATACCCTGAGCTTGAAACAGTGAAGGGGCCTATAATTCAAACGGCGTAAGACTTTCGACACCGTTTTCAGTCACCACAAGGGTCTGTTCAAACTGGGCCGACAGGGACCCATCTTCGGTGACGGCGGTCCAGTCATCATCTAAAATGTACAGTTCCGGTCTGCCGATATTAATCATCGGTTCAATGGTAAACACCATGCCCGGAATCAGGGCCAGCCCCTTTCCCCGGCGCCCGTAATGCGGAATCTGGGGTGCTTCATGAAATCCAAACCCGACCCCGTGACCCACGAATTCTCTGACCACCGAACACCCCTGACCTTCCGCATATTGCTGGATGGCCCAGCCGATATCACCGATGGTCGCTTCGGGCCGCACCATTTCCATTCCCCGCTTGAGACACTCTCGGGCCACCGCCACAATCTTTTGGGCATCGGGCCCCGGACGGCCCACAAAAAACGTTTTATTGGCATCGGCGTAGTAACCGTCCAGGATCGGTGTCACATCGACATTAACGATGTCACCGTCCTTCAGGACCCGATTTCCGGGGATGCCGTGACAGATAACCTCATTCACGGAGGTACAGACACTCTTTGGAAAACCGCGATAATGGAGCGGTGCCGGTACCGCACCCTTTTTCAGGGTAAACTCATGAACCAGGGTATTGATCTCTTCGGTTGTGATCCCCGGCCGAATTCTGGATTCCACCAGATCAAGGGTATCAATGGTCAAGCGACCGGCCTTTTTTATGGCCTCAATATCTTTTTGGGTCTTAACACGAATATCGTACTGCCGTGCATACAGGTTCGCAAGATATTCGGCCCCCACCGCTTCTTTACCCATACAACATTTTTTATACTTGAGACCGCTGCCGCAGGGGCATGGATCGTTTCGGCCTATTTTCGAACTGCTTTTTTTCATGACCCGTCTACAACCCTTTCTGTTTTATCTGAACGTGATGAGATATGTCAGATATAGGAGAGAGCGCTATGGGTGTCAAGGGGGAAAACCGGATAGACTTTTGGCCGGTTTTCCATAACACCCCATCTTATATTCGTGGTGATCGGTAAAATCTGTAGATAAAAATGCAAACCCGACCGCATTGAATCGTTGAAATTTTGTTTTTTTCTTTCACTCATCATAAAATTAATATACATAAAATGACCTTCGGGTACCTGGATTCGAATAAGGGGCCAGGATAGGGTACTATTTTTTTCAGATTCACGACAAGGAGCGAGCATGAAAACAGAAAAAATCGGTCAGCGCATCCGGGGTTTTATGGAAAAAAGGCAGATGACCATTGAAGAACTTGCAGAAGCCACGGGGCTGGACACCCATTTTTTAACGGCCGTTCAAAACGACGGGGTATATGCCTCCCTCGGCCCCCTGCTGAAAATTGCCCGGGCCCTGGGGGTGCGGCTGGGCACTTTTTTAGACGACCAGGTCAGCGAGGACCCGCTTGTCATCAGGGGCAGTGAACGCACCCAGGAATTGAACATGGTCAGGGCCAAAGACAAACCGGTGGCCTTGAAGTTCTACTCCCTTGGCCGGGGAAAAACAGACCGCCATATGGAACCGTTCTGCGTGGATCTGTTGCCGGAATCAGCCAAAGATAAAAAGCTATCGTCCCATGAAGGGGAAGAGTTTATCATTGTGGTCAAGGGCGAAATAGAGGTCATCTACGGCCAGGAAGCCCACCACCTGGTTGCAGGCGACAGCATTTACTACAACTCCATCGTGCCCCATTACGTCAGTTGCAAAGGCGACCAGACCGCAACCATTCATGCGGTTTTGTATATTCCTGAATAATGCCGTCATCCATCATTTACGAATTTTTATTTATCATGAAAAATGCCTAACTTTTGCACAAAGGATGCCGTATGCATAATCAATCGTTACAATCACTCACACTGGGGCAGATCCTGGACCGGACCATTGCCGAACATCCGGACAATGAAGCCATTTTGTATGTGGATCGCAATTTTCGTCTGACCTACCGGGAATTCGGTGGGGTGGTGGACCGCCTGGCCAAAGGGCTCATGGCCATGGGCATCAACAAGGGCGACAAAGTTGCCGTGTGGGCCACCAATATTCCCTATTGGGTTGCCCTGCAGTTTGCCACAGCCAAAATCGGTGCTGTCTTGCTCACCGTCAACACCAATTACCGGATTGCCGAACTGGCGTATCTGCTCAAACAGTCCGAAGCCGAAAATATTTTTATCATCGACGGGTACCAGGACATCGATTATCTGGAAACCCTTTACGAACTGGTACCGGAGCTCAAGACCCAGGCCCGGGGGTTTTTGAAAAGCGAGGCCTTTCCCTGCCTTAAACGGGTCTTTTTTTTAGGACAGGAAAAGCATCGGGGCATGTATTCCATCCCCGAAGTCATGGCCCTTGCCGTGATGACCGATGCCTCCGATTACCACCGGCGCCAGGAGAGTCTGGATGTGCACGACGTGGTCAACATGCAGTACACCTCGGGCACCACCGGATTCCCCAAGGGCGTGGAACTGACCCATTACAATATCGGCAACAACGGTTATTGGATCGGCAAAAATCAACTGTTCACCGCCAAAGACCGGCTCTGTCTCCCGGTCCCCCTGTTTCACTGTTTCGGGTGCGTTCTGGGGGTGCTGGCGGCCGTCAACCATGGCGTCACCATGGTCATTCTGGAAAGCTTCGATCCGGTCCAGGTCATGGCGTCGGTGGAAGAGGAACGGTGCACGGCCCTTTACGGGGTTCCCACCATGTTCATCGCCGTACTGGAACACAAACTTTTTGACAAATTTGATTTTTCCACCTTAAGAACCGGCATCATGGCCGGTTCTCCCTGCCCCATCCAGGTCATGGAGCAGGTGATGGAAAAGATGAACATGCACGATATTACCATCTGTTACGGCCTTACCGAAGCGTCTCCGGTGATGACCCAGACCCTGGTGGACGACGATGTGCGGTTGCGGGTGGAATCGGTGGGCCGGGCCATGCCTGAAATCGAGATCCGCATCATCGAGCCTAAAACCGGAGAGGTACTGGCACCCGGAATGCAGGGAGAGGTCTGCTGCCGGGGGTATAATATTATGAAAGGCTATTATAAAATGCCCGAAGCCACAGCCAAAGCCATCGATACCGATGGATGGCTGCATTCCGGAGACCTGGGGGTTTTGGATAAAAACGGTTATCTGAAGATAACCGGCCGCCACAAGGACATGATCATCAGGGGCGGCGAAAACATCTATCCCCGGGAGATCGAGGAATACCTCTTCCGTCTGGAGGGCATTGCAGATGTGCAGGTCGTGGGGGTTCCCAGCAAAAAATACGGGGAGGAAGTGGGGGCGTTTGTCAAATTAAAGGCCAATTTCCAATACTCGGATGCCGACATACGCGATTTTTGCCGTGGCCAGATCAGCCGTTATAAAATCCCCAAATATGTCACCTTTGTGGAAGGCTACCCCATGACCGCCAGCGGCAAGGTGCAGAAATATAAACTTCAGGAAATGTCGGTGGCGCTTTTCCCCGATGCCCAGGAATAGACACCATGGTGGGTATTTTTTTTAAAAAGAGCAACTCATTAAAATCAAGGAATATAGCAGCCGGGTCGATCTGCCATATCCCTCACAACGGTCTTTACAGCGCCGGCAGTGTCATCAAGTGCCGGGTTATTTCTCTATTCCTCGCCGGTATATTTCAAACGCGATTTTAAGGGTCTGCTTGAGGTAGTCCTTATCTTCATTGATGATCTTTTTACTGGCCTCCCAGAGCACGACACCGGAAAACAGTGCCCAGAACGTATCGGCCAGGGCAATGGGATGCTTGTCGATAAATTTTCCTGTTTTGGCGCCCTCTTCAAATATCGCGGCAATGGCGCCCAGGGCCTTGCGTGACAGACTCTTGATCTCTTCCAGCAGTTTGGGAGACAAATTTTTGAGGGTCTCACTGGACTGCAGGTGAAACATATTGATAATAATCAGGGGATCAAAGTCATAGACATCATACATGGCTTCCATCAGGGTGTCGATTTTCTTTTCCGGCCCCAGATCCTTTTCACTGTTGACATGTTCCACCCTTATCAGCAGATACTGCAGGATTCGAAGGGAAAGGGAGGCGTACAGTTCTTCCTTGTTTTTAAAATAAAGATACAATGTGCCCGGGCTCAGTTCTGCTTCCCTGGCGATATCCTCCATTGTTGCCTTGTTAAATCCCTTATCGGAGAAAACCCGCTTGGCGGCAACAATAATCTGCTGGCGCCTGCGTTCTTTTTCTCTCTCTTTTCTTTCCTGAATGCCCATTATTTACCAACCTCCTGAATTGCATTTAATAAATTAAAATGCATTATATTTTAAACCTTTTACGTAGTCAAGAAAAATATCAACTATATCTACGGTCTATTCAATTATATGAATTGCAATCAAACAATATTAGGCATCAAACAACTATAATTGCAATCCCAGCCACTACCCCAAAAACCCGGCTACCTTGCCGACCGAAATCTTGCCTAAAACATTCAAATAATATAATGTTGTTCAATATATTATTGACCATCATTATAGCAAGACCCTCTTATATGCCGTGAACTTCATTTATAGTCAATGATTATTTTGACATTTATAAAATTAAACAATATTGTTTACAAAATCGGACATAACGCCCCACAACGTGCACCGGCAAGGACCTGCCGGCAACAGGACAAAAAATGGAAAGCATCAACGCCAAAACATATGACAATTATATCAAGGCCCTCATGGATATCAGCCGGGTCATTACGTCTGACCGTTACCTTGATGATATTTTAAAATTAATCGTGATGGTGACGGCCAAGGTCACCGGTGTTGAGATCTGTTCGTTATGGCTGATAGACGAAACAGCGACACCGGTCAAAATAGTCCTGAAAGCCTCCCAGACCATTGATCCGGAGTATATGCACGACCGTTCCCTTGATCTGAACGAAGGGGTGGTGGGCTTTGTGGCCTCCACCAAACAACCGCTGACCGTCCCGGATGTTTTAACGGAACCGCTTTTTAAGGAAAAAGAGATGGCCAGAAAACTCGGCCTGGTATCCATGGTCAGCGTACCGCTTCAGGTCCATGCCGAAAAAGTGGTGGGCGTGTTGAACTGTTTTACCGCCGTACCCCACGATTTTATTGTAACTGAAGTCAACCTGATTAAAGCGGTTGCCAACCAGGCGGCCGCCGCCATCATGAACACGGAACTGATGGTCAAAACCCGGGTCATTCAGGAAGAACTTGAAACCCGCAAACAGGTGGAACGGGCCAAAGAGATATTGATGCACCGGCGCAATAAAACCGGAGAACAGGCTTTTCAGTGGATTCAGAAAAGAAGCATGGATACCCGGCAACCCATGCGCAAGGTGGCTGAAGCCATTTTGCTTTCCGATGAACTTGAATCGCCTTAACCCGCATTATTATTTTTGGCGCCTCGCTGTTTCGTATGGGTAAATTTGACCGGCTACAGCCCCGGGATGCTTTCATTGTCATGCTCGAAACTGTTTGAGGGGCTTAGCGAGCGTTGGGCCGGACAGCCATAAAATAGCCCCCATAGTTTAATTTTTACATAAAATATCAATATGATGGTTTATGCCGAAACCCTGTCCGGCGGTACGATCGCTTAGTACCGAGTTTTTTGAGCATGACAATGAAAGCATCCCGGGGCACCCACACAAAATAGCGAGGAACCTTATTTTTAAAACACGTTTTTAAAAAATCAATAATCCTTGACACGTCTGCCATAATTATTTATACATCCATTAATTTTCTGCTCATAAATTCCTTCGTACAATGGGGTACAAAGGTTATTATAATAAAGACACCGGCGTCTTTGTTCCGTGGTATTCAATATTTCGGGACGGGCGCCTTTTTTTATTATCATGACCCAGATTGTTGATTTTTCAACTCTAAAACACCCAAAAGGAGGAAATACACATGAACCTGCACCGCCCCAATGCCAATGAAGCCCTCGGAACCAAAAACCGATCCCGCAACGTGGCCCCCCAATCCGGTATCTGCAGCCGCTGCATCGACGGATGCAAGGGCAACTGCGATATGTTCCGGGCCACTTTCAGAGGACGCGAACTCCTTTATCCGCAACCTTTTGGCTCCATCACCGCCGGTGCGGACAAGGATTATCCGGTGGACTATTCCCACCTGAACATCATGGGCTACGCCATGGGCGCCAAAGGCGTGGGCGACCGACCCGGATCACGCCACCTTCCCCGCGGTCAATACCGAAACCGCCTTTGGTGCCTCTGATAACAAGGTAAAAATGAAAGTGCCTGTCTTTACCGGCGCTCTTGGCTCCACGGATATCGCCCGCAAAAACTGGGAGCATTTTGCCATCGGTGCCGCCATCAGCGGCATTACCCTGGTTTGCGGAGAAAATGTCTGCGGTATTGATCCGGAACTGGAATTTGACCGGCACGGCAAGGTTGCCAGTTCACCGGAGATGGACCGGCGTGTCCGGGAGTACCGCCGTTTTCATGAAGGCTACGGCGATATCCTGGTCCAGATGAATGTAGAGGATACCCGTAACGGCGTGGCTGAATACGTCATTGAAAAACTGGGTGTGGAAACCATCGAACTCAAGTGGGGCCAGGGCGCCAAATGCATTGGCGGGGAAATCAAAGTCAACGACTTGAACCGGGCTATTGAACTGAAAAAAAGGGGCTATATCGTGACCCCCGATCCCGAAGAACCGGCTTTCCAGGCGGCCTTTAAGGCCGGCCCGTTAAAACAATTCGAACGTCACTCCAGACTGGGATTCATCGACCAGGACGGTTTTATGAAAGAGGTCGAACGGGTGCGCGCCCTCGGGGCAAAACGCATTACCCTGAAAACCGGCGCCTACCCCATGCGGGAGCTGGCCATGGCCATCCGCTGGTCTTCGGATGCCGGAATCGATCTGCTCACCATTGACGGGGCCCCCGGCGGCACCGGTATGAGCCCCTGGCGTATGATGGCGGAATGGGGGATACCGTCCATTTACCTGCATTCCATGGCCTATGAACTGTGTGACCGCCTGGCCGCCAAAGGCAGACCCGTACCGGACATTGCCTTTGCCGGCGGGTTTTCATCCGAAGACCATGTTTTCAAGGCCCTGGCCCTGGGATCCCCCTACTGCAAGGCGGTCTGCATGGGCCGGGCATTGATGATTCCGGGCATGGTCGGCAAGAACACCGAACGCTGGCTGCGCGGAGAAGACGGTGGCCTGCCGTCCACCGTTTCCCAATTCGGCGCCACCAAAGAAGAAATCTTCATGAATTATGAAGTTTTGAAGGCAAAATACGGCTCCGAAGCCGATCGGTTGCCCCTGGGTGCCGTGGGCATTTTCAGCGCCGTAGATAAACTCAAGGTCGGATTGCAGCAACTTATGGCCGGCGCCCGCAACTGGGAAGTCAAATACATCAGCCGCCGGGACATTTTCGCTCTCACCGAGGAATGCAGCAACATTACCGGTATCCCCTATGTCATGGATGCCTATCGGGAAGAAGCCCTGGCCATTATCGATGCATAAATCATGTTTGGCCGTTAGCGGTTAGCCAAAGGAGGCCTTCATCATTTCGAACTGAAAGCCAATAGCTAAAGCTTCAAATGCTTCGTTTATTTAAATCCTGTCTACGGCGGTCCCCGGGAGGGGTCCGCCGCCCCCTTTTGGGTAACCGTCCACTGGTTTCAGTTATCGATGCATCGTTTATTGACAACCTGCGAACTGCAAAACGACAACCGGTAACGTGCTCCCATGTGCCCTTTATCCCCCATGTTGATTTCCCTGCCGACCTGTTGTACCATGGATCCCGTTTGAGTTAACCCAATAACCCCCATTGCATGGAGTTCTTATGGTGTTATCCGAAAGCTATCTGCCCACCGAATTTTATTCCCAGTTCAAGATTTTCCATGAAATCATGTCCATTAAAATAAGGGAAATCCTGCTTGTCGCCAGTTCCTACGATGCGTTCATTCTGGAGGAAGACGGCAGCCTGGCTTCCCGTATTATCAATGAATACAGTGGACTGAATCTGAGCATGCCCCCCCGGGTGACCCGGACATCGTCGGCCCATGAAGCCCTGGTGCTCCTCAAAAACAAGGCCTTTGACCTTGTGGTCACCATGCCCAACCTGGATGACATGGATGCCTTTTCCCTTGGCATCGAGGTCAAAAAAACCAATCCGAACCTGCCGGTGATCCTTCTTGCCCACAGTACCCGCACCCTTCAGCCGATAATCGACAATCAGAATATTTCCGGCATCGACAAGGTGTTTGTCTGGTCCGGCAATTCGGATCTGCTGCTGGCCCTGGTTAAAAATGTCGAAGACCGGCTCAACATCGAAAACGACACAAAAAAAGCGATGGTTCGGGTTCTGATCCTGGTGGAAGATTCCCCGGTGTATTATTCTTCCTTTTTACCACTGATCTACAAGGAGATTGTCAAACAAACCCAAGCGGTTCTGGGCAGCGGGTTGAACGAAGATCACCGCCTGTAGAAAATGCGGGTCAGGCCTAAAATTCTGCTGGCTGAAAATTATGAAGAAGCCATGGCCTACTATGAAAAATATCGCGACTACCTGTTCGGCATTATTTCCGATACCCGTCTCCCCCGTAACGGTAAAATGATTGATGATACCGGGGCGGTGCTACTGTCTCAAATGAAACGGGAGATACCAGACCTGCCCATGCTGCTTCTCAGCTCAAACCCGGACAACATAGCTGCCGCCAAACAGATCCCGGCTATTTTTCTGGACAAAAACTCTCCGAACCTGCTTGAGGAGCTGCACGATTTTTTCATGAACCATCTGGGTTTTGGTGATTTCATATTCCGGCTGCCCGACGGAACAGAGATTGACCGTGCATCAAATCTCAGAGAACTGGAAGAAAAACTGGCCCACCTGCCCGAAGAATCCCTGTGGTATCATGCCCGGCGCAATAATTTTTCAAACTGGCTCATGGGCCGCAGTGAAATCAGCTTAGCTTCCGTATTTCGCCAGAAACGTGCCGATGAATTCACCGTTACCGAGGATATGCGGAACTATATCATCTCAAATGTCCATGCCCTGCGTCTCTGGCGCCACAAGGGCGTGGTGACCCAGTTTAACCCCGTCACCTTCGACGCTGCAACCATGGACTTTGTTAAAGTCGGCCAGGGATCTCTGGGGGGTAAAGCCCGGGGTCTGGCCTTCATGTCGGTGCTTTTGCACCAGAATCCGCAGATTCATGAAAAATACGCCCAGGTTGATATTAAAATTCCGAAATCCATGGTGATCTGTACCGACGGATTCGAATCCTTTGTGGCCCAGAACCAGTTGGCGTATCTGGCCATTGGCCATTACGCCGATGCCCAGGTCCGGGAGACCTTTTTAAATGCCAAAATGCCGGAATGGCTGATCAAAATACTGGAGATTTATCTGAGCCAGGTAAAATATCCGCTGTCCGTGCGCTCTTCCAGTCTGCTGGAAGACGCCCAGTTTCAGCCCTACGCAGGCCTGTATGAAACCTATATGATCCCCAATAACCACCCACAATTGTCCGTCCGGCTCCAGCGCCTTGTCACCGCTGTTAAACTGGTCTATGCATCAACCTATTATGAAGGTCCCAAGGCCTTTGCCCAGAACACCTCAAATCAGCCCCAGAAAGAATCCATGGCGGTGATCATTCAGCAACTGGCCGGCAACGAATACGGCGATTATTTTTATCCGGCCATCTCGGGGGTGGCCCAGTCCCATAATTATTATCCAATTTCACACATGACGGCAGAAGAAGGCATCGTGCATATTGCCCTGGGACTGGGCAAAACGGTTGTAGAAGGTGAACAGACCCTTCGTTTTTCTCCTAAATATCCTGAAATTCTGCCACAGTTTTCAACAGTGGAAGACATGCTGGCCAATTCACAGCGCTCTTTTTACGCTCTGAAAATAAGGGATTATCCTGAAAATTTAAATTTCCATCGATACTCGAATCTTGAAAAAATGAGCATTGATGAAGTGGAAACGGAAGCTCCCGTCAAGACCCTGGCCAGCACCTATATTCCCGATGAGCACCGGGTACGTGATTCAGGCCATATACCCGGCCCCAAAATCATGACCTTTGCAGCAATCCTTAAATACGACCTGCTGCCGTTGCCCCAGCTGTTGACGACACTGCTCACCCTCGGCCAAAAAGGTATCGGCTGCCCCGTGGAAATTGAATTTTCAGTTAACCTGAATCAAAACAACTTGCAAAAAGATGAGTTTTATTTTCTCCAGATGCGCCCCATGGCCCCCAATGAGGCCCGCCTTGAAGTGGAGATCACCGGAAACGATATTCAAAAAGCGATTTGCCGGTCAGGCCAGGCCCTGGGCAATGGGATAAACAACACCATCAAAGATATTGTTTTTGTAAAACCCGAGGATTTTAAATCCGAAGCCACCATGCTAATTGCCGGAGAAATCGGGAAGATCAACGCATCTCTGGTAAAAGAGAAACGGCCCTACCTGTTGGTGGGCCCCGGGCGCTGGGGCTCTTCAGACCGATGGCTGGGCATTCCGGTCCAGTGGCAGAATATATCCGGTGTCAGTGCCATTATCGAACTGAGAAATGCGGCCATCAGGGCCGAGCCCTCCCAGGGGTCCCATTTTTTTCAGAACATTACGTCACTGGGAATCCCTTATATCACCGTCACCGAAGACTCGGATGATTTTTTTGACTGGCAATGGATAAAGGCCCTGCCGCCGAGCCGGGAAACAAAATTTTTAAGGCACGTGCATCTGGATAAACCCTTGCTTTTAAAAATAGACGGGCGAAAATCGGACTGCATTATAATTGAGACTTGATGAATGATAAAAAACGTGTTTTATGCATGATTGTAATCTTAATAAACTTTTAAAATAAAAAAATAACGGGGCATGTTTTCCATGTCGCCATACCGTAATGAATAACCCGAAACGCTAAAAGGAGATTTTGTTATGACCGACATTCTGCAATCCATCAAGGAGCGAGATCCTGGTGAGAAGGAATTTTTCCAGGCTGTTGAGGAAGTTGTTGAAACGGTTAAACCGGTGCTGGACCGCAACCCCGAATACCGCAAACTGGCCGTGCTCAAAAGAATCACGGAACCGGAGCGGGTGATTTTATTTCGGGTGCCCTGGCAGGATGATCAGGGGCAGGTGCAGGTCAACAGGGGCTTCAGGATCCAGATGAACAGTGCCATCGGGCCCTACAAGGGCGGATTGCGCTTTCATCCCTCCGTTAACCTCAGTATCCTGAAATTTCTGGCGTTTGAGCAGGTTTTTAAAAATGCCCTGACCACCTTGCCCATGGGGGGCGGAAAAGGCGGTTCCGATTTTGACCCCAAGGGCAAATCAGACAATGAAGTGATGAAATTCTGCCATAGTTTTATGATCGAACTCTTTCGCCACATTGGTCCGGACACCGATGTGCCGGCGGGTGACATTGGCGTGGGTGCCCGTGAAATCGGCTATCTTTTCGGCATCTATAAACGGTTGGCAAACCAGTTCGGCGGCATCCTCACGGGCAAGGGCCTGGGATGGGGCGGCAGCCTGATCAGACCGGAAGCCACCGGTTACGGCAATGTTTATTTTGCCGCTGAAATGCTGGCCACCGTCAATGACGCTCTGGAAGGCAAGACCTGCCTGGTGTCCGGTTCAGGCAACGTGGCTCAGTTTACCATTGAAAAAATTACCCAGCTGGGGGGCAAGGTGGTCACGGCTTCCGACAGCTCGGGCTATATCTTTGATGAAGAAGGTATTGACAAGGGCAAACTGGATTTTATCAAACGGCTTAAAAACATCAAACGCGGTCGCATCAAAGAGTATATCGACAAGTATTCCCAGGCGGTCTACACCGAAGTCGACACCTCTTTGGACTACAACCCGCTCTGGAACCACCGGGCCGACTGTGCCTTTCCCAGTGCCACCCAGAACGAGATCAACGAAAAAGACGGTTACAACCTCATCAACAACGGCATCAAGCTGGTGAGTGAAGGCGCCAACATGCCGTCGGTGCCCGGAGGCGGTGAACCTGTTCATCGACAAAAAAATTCTTTATGCGCCGGGCAAGGCATCCAATGCCGGCGGCGTGGCCGTATCGGGTCTGGAAATGTCCCAGAACAGCATGCGGTTGAGCTGGTCCAGCGAGGAGGTGGATACCCGGCTGAAGAATATCATGAAAAGCATCCACAAGACCTGTGTGGGTGCTTCGGCCGAATATGGAATGGCCGGCAACTACGTGGCCGGAGCCAATATCGCCGGTTTTCTAAAAGTCGTCAACGCCATGCTGGATCAGGGGCTGGTATAACAAGACTCGCCCTCTACAGAGTGTTCATCTTCAACCCATGGCTGAAGATCGGCAAGGCATTACGCTGACAATTAAACGGCCGTCGCGGTGTTCATACCCGGCGGCCCTTTTTTTGACATCTGGTTGTTTGCAATGGGCCTAACAGGATACCGCCGTTTTGACGCAACAAAAACAATTGTCATACAAAAAAATTATCAATGCCAGTGCCAATGGTGTCATTGCCACGGACGCCGACAGTCGTATCTTTTTTATCAACCGGCAGGCCGAAAAAATACTTGCCCTTGATCCAAAAACGGTCGAAGGGGCACCCATTACAGACATCCTCCCCCTCATGGGACCGCCGGTGCTCAAATGCCTGAAATCCGGCAAGCCGCAAATAGCCCGCTCTGTTAGCGGAAAAGATGTCAGCCTTATCGCCAGTATCACCCAAATCCGGGAAGATGACGAGGTGCAGGGCGCCGTGTGTACGTTTCAGAAAATAACGGCACTTGAACCGGCCATGCAGGATTTTGATTCATACAAACAACTGAACAGACACCTGGAGGCTATTTTCAAATCCTCTTCAGATGGCATCTGGGTCTGTGACAGCAACGGCAACGTCATCAGCATCAACATGGCATCTGAAAAACTCAACGGCATCACGGCAAAAGATGTCATTGGAAGAAATGTCCGAGATATTCTGGCAGAAGGTCTCCTTGATCAATCCGCAACATTGGAAGTCTTTGAGAAAAAAGAGCGGATCAATGTGGTCCAGAATATCACAAAGACAAAAAAACAGTTATTGGTGACCGGAACCCCTGTTTTTGATGACACCGGTGACATCTCCCTTGTGATCGTTAACGAACGTGACATGACCCAGCTCAATGCCGTTCAGGAAAAGCTCAAAGAATCACGGATGGAGGCCAAAAAAATCAGAGACGAGCTTTCGGAGCTAAGTCTGCTGGAGCTTAAAAATCAAGAGATCATTGCTGAAAATGATGAGATGCGGCGGGTTCTCAAAGTCGCATTGAAGCTATCGAATATAGGCGCTTCAAACATTTTACTGTTAGGTGAATCCGGTGTCGGCAAAGGGCTGTTTGCCATGTTTATTCACAAAAACAGCCGGCTGGGCAAAGAACCCTTTATTCAGATAAATTGTGCGGCATTGCCCGACAGTCTCCTTGAAGCTGAACTTTTTGGGTATGAAAAAGGCGCTTTTACCGGCGCCCGGGAAAAAGGCAAGGTGGGCCTTATCGAACTTGCCAAGGGCGGAACCCTTTTCCTGGACGAAATCGGAGATCTCCCGAATCCCCTTCAGGCAAAGCTGTTGAAATATCTGGATGACAGGGAAGTTTTACGCCTCGGCGGCATCAAACCGCAAAAAATAAACTGCACCATTATCGCGGCCACCAATCGCAACCTCGAGCAAATGGTTCAAGATAAAAAATTCAGAAAAGACCTGTTTTTCCGGTTAAATACCTTTACCCTGAAAATTCCGGCGCTCAGGGACAGGCCCGAGGATATTTTCGAACTGGCCACCGCTTACCTGAAAAAATACAACCGGAAATATCAAATAAACGCCCACCTTTCCCCAAAGGCACTGGGACTGCTTCACGCCTATTCATTTCCCGGCAATGTCAGGGAGCTTAAAAATATCATTAAAAATGCGGTGGTCATGAGTGAAAATGGACACCTGGAGGCCTCATTGATAAAAAATATCGGTTCCATGGAAACATCATGGAAAGAATTGAACCAAAGAAACGGTTCCATGGAGCCCCTTGGAGAAGCACTCTTGTCTCTTGAAAAAAAAATTATCAAAAATGCCATGAAAAACTGCCCTTCAACAAGACAGCTGGCTGTAAAACTGGGCATTAGTCAACCGACGATTGTCCGTAAACTGAAAAAACATGGCCTCCAGACAGGGTGATTCATTTTTGAATAAAGAACGTTTATAACTGTTTGTTAACATATCGTTTATTTGTAATAAAATTCCGATTCATAATTGAATCGGAATTTTATCTTCAAAATAATCAAACAGTTCCGCATACCCTGTGATTCAATATCGAATCACGTCTTTTGGGTTTACTGGCCCTGCGTGTTCACGAAATATATAAAATCACATAAAATCAATGTATTATTACAACTTTGATATAACTGGCCTATATTTTGCTTTCATTATCAATAGCGTAATTTTATTTACACCCACATACCCATCAGGAGGTTTTTTATGAGTCAATCCTTAAAAACAGACGCTTTAAAAGAAATTCGCCAAAAAGTTATTTCCGCCGCCCATACCAGCGGGACGGCCTGTTACGTAGAATCGGCCAAAGGTGCCATTTTGACGGATGTGGAAGGCAAAACGTATATCGATTTTGCCGGTGGCATTGCCGTGATGAACGTGGGCCACAGCCATCCCAAAGTGGTGGCGGCCATCAAGGCCCAGGCGGAAAAATTCACCCACACCTGCTTTATGGTCAACCCTTATGAAACGGCGGTTAAACTGGCTGAAAAACTGGTGGCCATAACTCCGGGTGATTTCCCCAAGAAAACCCTGTTTGTCAACAGCGGTGCCGAGGCCGTGGAAAATGCGGTGAAAATAGCCCGTTACTACACCAAACGCCAGGGTATCGTGGTGTTTGACAATGCCTATCATGGCCGGACCCTGATGACCATGACCATGACCGCCAAGGTCAAACCCTACAAATGGGGATTTGGTCCCTTTGCGCCGGAAGTCTACCGGGCGCCTTACGGCGATATAGACGCTTTAAAGGACTTTTTCATCACAGGTATCGACCCTGAAAGCGTGGCCGCCATCATTGCCGAACCCATCCAGGGTGAAGGCGGATTCATATGCCCGCCCAAGGGCTATTTTCAGGCGGTGGCCAAACTGTGCAAAGAGCACGGCATTCTGTTTGTGGCCGATGAGATCCAGAGCGGCATGGGCCGTACCGGCAAGATGTTTGCCATCGAGCACTGGGGTGTCGAGCCCGACCTGATGACCGTGGCCAAGAGCCTTGCCGCGGGCATGCCGCTGAGTGCCGTGGTGGGCCGGGCCGAAATCATGGACTGCGTCCATCCCGGCGGCCTGGGCGGCACCTACGGGGCCAATCCCGTCTCCTGCGCGGCAGGTCTGGCAGTAATGGAAATCTTTGAAGAGGAAAATTTGCTGGAAAAGAGCATAAAACTCGGCGACACCCTGCTGGCCCGGTTTGAAAGCTGGCAGAAGGAATTTGCCCTGGTGGACGAAGTCCGGGGTTTGGGGGCCATGCTGGGCATTGCCCTGTCCAAAGCCGACGGGACACCGGCTGCCGACGAGGCCAAAAAACTGGCGGCCTATTGCTATGAAAAAGGCCTGATCATCCTGGTGTGCGGCATTTACGGCAATGTCATCCGCGTGCTCACACCCCTTGTCATCACCGATGAGCAGTTGGAAAAGGGCCTTTCCATCATGGAGGCGGGTCTAAAGGCCATGGCATAAGATTCATGATGTAACCGTTTGCCGCCTATTGTCACTGGGCCGGCAACTATTGATGACGGTGTAAAAAAATTGCCATCGCCAACCAAAAATCGTTTTATAAGATCCTAAACAATTAAAATAGTGCCATCCGAAACGCTAAAAGGAGATTTTGTTATGACCGACATTCTGCAATCCATCAAGGAGCGAGATCCTGGTGAGAAGGAATTTTTCCAGGCTGTTGAGGAAGTTGTTGAAACGGTTAAACCGGTGCTGGACCGCAACCCCGAATACCGCAAACTGGCGGTGCTTCAAAGAATCACGGAACCGGAGCGGGTGATTTTATTTCGGGTGCCCTGGCAGGATGATCAAGGGCAGGTGCAGGTCAACAGGGGCTTCAGGATCCAGATGAACAGTGCCATCGGGCCCTACAAGGGCGGATTGCGCTTTCATCCCTCCGTTAACCTCAGTATCCTGAAATTTCTGGCGTTTGAGCAGGTTTTTAAAAATGCCCTGACCACCTTGCCCATGGGGGGCGGAAAAGGCGGTTCCGATTTTGACCCCAAGGGCAAATCAGACAACGAGGTGATGAAATTCTGCCATAGTTTTATGCTCGAACTCTTTCGCCACATTGGTCCGGACACCGATGTGCCGGCGGGTGACATTGGCGTGGGTGCCCGTGAAATCGGCTATCTTTTCGGCATCTATAAACGGTTGGCAAACCAGTTCGGCGGCATCCTCACGGGCAAGGGCCTGGGATGGGGCGGCAGCCTGATCAGACCGGAAGCCACCGGTTACGGCAATGTTTATTTTGCCGCTGAAATGCTGGCCACCGTCAATGACGCTCTGGAAGGCAAGACCTGCCTGGTGTCCGGTTCAGGCAACGTGGCTCAGTTTACCATTGAAAAAATTACCCAGCTGGGGGGCAAGGTGGTCACGGCTTCCGACAGCTCGGGCTATATCTTTGATGAAGAAGGTATTGACAAGGGCAAACTGGATTTTATCAAACGGCTTAAAAACATCAAACGCGGTCGCATCAAAGAGTATGTCGACAAGTATTCCCAGGCGGTCTACACCGAAGTCGACACCTCTTTGGACTACAACCCGCTCTGGAACCACCGGGCCGACTGTGCCTTTCCCAGTGCCACCCAGAACGAGATCAACGAAAAAGACGGTTACAACCTCATCAACAACGGCATCAAGCTGGTGAGTGAAGGCGCCAACATGCCGTCGGTGCCCGAGGCGGTGAACCTGTTCATCGACAAAAAAATTCTTTATGCGCCGGGCAAGGCATCCAATGCCGGCGGCGTGGCCGTATCGGGTCTGGAAATGTCCCAGAACAGCATGCGGTTGAGCTGGTCCAGCGAGGAGGTGGATACCCGGCTGAAGAATATCATGAAAAGCATCCACAAGACCTGTGTGGGTGCTTCGGCCGAATATGGAATGGCCGGCAACTACGTGGCCGGAGCCAATATCGCCGGTTTTCTAAAAGTCGTCAACGCCATGCTGGATCAGGGGCTGGTATAACAAGACTCGCCCTCTACAGAGTGTTCATCTTCAACCCATGGCTGAAGATCGGCAAGGCATTACGCTGACAATTAAACGGCCGTCGCGGTGTTCATACCCGGCGGCCCTTTTTTTGCTTTATCGGACGCTATACGTTACAGTCAGTCTCCCCCATTCCCCTTTTTTCGACATTTCTCCAACCACAACGACAATAAAACAAAAAAATCAACTTGGAGACATATCCCATATTGACATTTGCAAATTTTGACCTTATTATTTGGAAACAAACAGGAATGAACTCAAAACCAAATAATAAGGACCGGTACAAAAGGGATTAGAGACCCATTTTTGAATATCGATACAAGGTACCCCTAAACGATAAAGGAGCAAATAAATGAAAGTAGCCATCAGTTCCACCGGCACGGATTTAGACGCGCAGATCGATACCCGCTTCGGGCGATGTGCCTTTTTTCTTCTGATAGAAACCGACACCATGGCCTTTGACTGTTTTGACAACAGTGCCATGGCACTGGGCGGCGGTGCGGGTATTCAGGCGGCACAACTCGTCGCAGACAAAGGTGCCCGGGCCGTTATTACCGGGAATTGCGGCCCAAACGCCGTTCAGACCCTGACTGCCGGCGGGGTTGAACTTTTTGCGGGCCAGTCCGGCACCGTCAGAGCGGCTATCGAAAAATTTAAAAACAAGCAGCTTTCATCTACCGGCAGCGCCAATGTTGCCGACCATTACGGTATGAATGATGCTGGTGCAGCCTCGGGTGCCGTTCAGACACCGGGCTCCGGATCAGGCATGGGTATGGGGGGTGGCGGTGGTAAGGGCGGCAGATGCATGGGCGGCGGCGGTCGCGGCATGGGCGGCGGTGGCGGTCGCGGCATGGGCGGCGGCAGGTGCATGAACGGTGTTTCGGAAACAGTTTCCGTTTCGACCCCGGGCGGCAATCTGACCAAAACCCAGGAACTTGAAGCGTTGAAAGATCAAATGCGTCAAATTTCCCGGCGCATTGAGCAGCTTGAAAAAAAGTAACGATTTTACCAATTTATCAAATACCGGTTTAATGGAGCAAAAACATGATCATCAGTATTGCCAGTGGAAAAGGGGGGACCGGAAAGACCACCGTCGCCACCAATCTGGCTGTTTCCCTTGAGAATAAAGCCCAGATACTCGATTGCGACGTGGAAGAGCCCAATGCCCATCTTTTTTTGAATCCAGTGCTGGATAAAACCGAAATCATCACCACCCCGGTACCTGAAATAAACAAAGACAGGTGTAACCTGTGCGGAAAATGCGCCGACATATGTCAGTTCAAAGCCATTGTGGTGATTGCGAAAACCGTGCTGACATTTCACGAATTGTGTCACAGTTGCGGCGGCTGTATGGAAGTCTGCCCGGAGGATGCCATTACGGAAGTCGGTCGGGAACTGGGTGTTCTTCGGATGGGCCATCGTGGCAAGCTTAAATTTATCGACGGCAAACTCAGGGTGGGCGAGGCCATGTCCCCCCCCTGATTAAACACGTTCGCGCCTGTGCCGATCCGGACAGGATCACCATCATCGATGCCCCCCCGGGGACCTCCTGCCCGGTGATCGCGGCCATGGCCGAAACCGATTTCGTGCTGCTGGTAACCGAACCCACCCCCTTTGGTCTGCATGATCTGAAACTGGCCGTGGGAGCCGTCAATATCCTGGGTATTCCGGCCGGGTTGGTCATCAATCGATCAGACATGGGGGATGACAAGGTTCGTGAATATGCGGCATCAGTGGATCTTCCCATCCTCATGGAAATCCCCTTTGACCGGAAAATCGCCGAGGCCTATTCGCGGGGGCAACTTCTGGTGGATACCATGCCCGAGTATAAAGACAATTTTATAAAACTTTACAAGCGCATTGCCCACATCGTCAATGCCTGATCTGGAGATTTTTAATGAAGGAACTGATTGTTATCAGTGGCAAAGGGGGAACCGGAAAAACCAGCTTAATGGCGGCTTTTGCCTCCCTTGCCAAGAATAAAGTGTTGTGTGATGCCGATGTGGACGCTGCGGATTTACACCTGATTATGTCCCCTGACGTCCAGGAGCAGCATGATTTTCAAAGCGGGCACAGTGCGGCCATCAATACAGATAAATGTACCGAATGCGGTTTGTGTCGTGACCTGTGCCGCTTTGACGCCATCAGCGAAACATACGAGGTGGATACCATTGCCTGTGAGGGTTGTGGGGTTTGTGTCCATTTCTGCCCTGAAAAAGCCATTGACTTTCCCATAAACACTTGCGGCCAATGGTTTAAATCAGAAACCCGTTTTGGCCCCATGGTCCATGCTCACCTTGGCATCGCCGAAGAAAATTCCGGCAAAATGGTGTCACTGGTGCGCAAGGAAGCACGCGAGATTGCAACCGGGCAGGGACGGGACCTTTTGATCACCGACGGCCCTCCCGGGGTCGGATGCCCTGTCATCGCATCCATTGGCGGGGCCAGTGCCGTGCTCATCGTCACCGAACCCACGGTATCGGGAAAACATGACATGGAGCGGGTGGTTCAACTGGCGGCTTTTTTCAAGGTCCCGGCCATGGTCTGCGTCAATAAATTTGATTTAAATCCGGATATGACAACAGAAATTGAAGCCTTTGCAAGGCAAAATGGATTGAAAATAGTGGGCCGTATTCCTTTTGACCCGACCTTTACCAAGGCAATGGTCGAAGGAAAAACGGTGGTTGAATATGACGGCGATTCGCCGCTGGCAAAACAGATAAAAAAAATCTGGGAACAGGTACTGCAAAATATTGAATAACAAAATCGGTGGCCAGGGGTATTTTGGGTAAAATTTGTGGTGTCGCCTAATAATTGAAAAGTGAATATTTGTGGCGTCGCTTCGCTCTGCCTATTTTATTTAGCTACTAATACGCCCCACCGGTCATGGGCTAATAAACCGGTGGCACGACCGGCAATATTCCGGGTCCTCCTTCAACCGCCTGGCGAATTTCAAATATTTCCAGGCAATGGCCCGGACGGCCATTTGGAGGGCATAGTGACGGACCGGTTTCTCCAGCAGATAATTGATATCCGCTGCAAGGCACATATCCACGATATCATCGCTGGCGTTTCCGGTGATCACAATCGCATCTTCATAGACCGACCGGTATTTCCCACACATTGAATCCAGAAATAAAAATCCGCTCTTGCCATCCAGAAACACATCCACAATAAAAATGGCAATGCTCGTTTCCCGGCCCAGACAATAAATAGTCGCAGCATCTGCATCCGTAAACGGTATGACCTCCCCCCAGACGAAAAACTGAGCGATACTCTCGGAAAGCATACGGCAAACAGCAGGCTCATTATCGACAATAATAATATCCAGTCCCTCAGACATAAGATCCTCCCTGTTATTTGAATTAAATCCCCACTGCCACCATGAGCGGATGAAGACATGCCACAAGCGCATCCGGTGTCAGTTGCGCCAGAAGCCCCCTTTTCCCGGCATTGATATACAGTGTATCAAATGCCGTGATGGACGATTCAAGATAAATCGGCAGCTTTTGTCGGGTGCCAAAGGGTGAAATCCCGCCCACCTTATATCCGGTTATTTTTTGAGCAATTTCAGGTATACAGGGGGTAACCGTCCTGATTTTCAGAAACCGTGCCAGGGATTTGACGGAAACCTTTTTGTCCCCATGCATCAAAACCAGAAAATACTGACCCGGATCGCCTTCCATCACAAGGGTTTTTATCACCTGCCGCTCGCGGACACTAAGGGCCCGGGCCGCCGTTGCGGTTCCGCCATTATCCTCGTATTTATAGGAATGCAGCAAGAAGGGCACCTGCCGGGTTTTTAAAACCCGGATGGCCGCTGTTGTAATATTTTTTTTCTTTGACATGAAAACAATCTACACGAAGCACCCTGAATCCGGCAAAAACTGCATGCCGACGAATGACGGCGGTTGGCAAACAATCTTCATCAATCTTAGTGGGTATACAAAATTACAGCAAGAAAAAAATCCCCCTAAGCATGGGATCATATGATAAACAAAATCAACAACCGGTTTTTATTGACACAAAACAAATGGGCGGTATATGCCATGGGCAGTGACCGGGCCCCTTACAAAAGCCCCCCAAGGACTTGATACTGCTACGAACCGTTTTTTTGCAGCATGCCAACAGGGGCGCTACGGCCGGCGGCCGAAGGTATGGCGCCCGGTGATACCGCCATCGCCTTTTACGGAGAAACCACCATGACAGACAGCACCACATCCATTACGCAATTCAGCCCGCAAAAAGGCCAGGCCCTTGTCCGACTGGCCCGCCGAACCCTGAACAAACAGCTGGGGCGTTCCACGGATAAATCCAGGGACAGCGCCCTTGACATGGTTCTGGCGGACCCTGACTTTGAAACCATGTGCGGTACGTTTGTCACCTTGACCATGGAAGGTCAATTGAGGGGATGCATCGGCAGTCTGGAACCCGACGAAGCCCTCCGGGAAGGGGTAAGGGCAAACGCACTGAATGCGGCGTTTCATGACCCCCGGTTCCCACCGGTGACCAGTCGTGAACTGGATAAAATCGACATCGAAATCAGCATCCTGACCCGGCCCAGGGTCCTGGCGTATACGGATGGAAAAGACCTGGCAGCCAAACTGCGCTGCGGAATAGATGGGGTCATCATCCGCAAGGGCCCGGCCCGGGCCACTTTTTTACCCCAGGTCTGGGACCAGTTACCCCAACCGGAAGATTTTCTGGGCCATTTATGCCGCAAAGCCGGTTTGGCGGCGGACGCCTGGCAATCCACCGGGCTGACGGTAGAGACCTACCAGGTTCAATATTTCCATGAACAAAAGTAAAGAATCCTGGCCCAAAGGACCAGGCTTTGGTTATCCCCAGAGGGGATTGACTTTATTGGGAATTCACTCAATTACCGAAATTCCAAATAACAGATCCCAAAAAACAAACAAATAACAATGACCAAATTTCAAAACCCCAAACAAAAAAACCATCACTTTGAACCGGTTTGAAGTTTTTGATTTATTGTAATTTATTTGGAATTTGGTACTTGGAATTTGTGATTTTTTTTACAAATCGTCATGGCATAGCCATCTATCTCTGACCTGGCCCAAAGGACCAGGTTTTTCAGAGCACAATAAAAATTGACGCCGTTCAAATTTCCGTTTTAGTTTGTAACCTTAGCCTTTTTTTGTGCTCTATTGTCTTAAAATGTGTGCATTCTGCGGATCTTTTGTTTACCGCTGTATCACCTGCCATTTTATGGCAGTATAATTGACAAAATTAAAAAATGTTATTATTATAACCAAAGTTTATTTTATCCGGTCTGTCGGAAAGACGGACCGACTAATTAACAAGGAGGAAATCATGCTTCAAATCAGCGCTGCTGCAACTGCTCAACTTGCAGAATATTTTAAGGGTCGCGATGTTTCGCCCGTACGAATATTTTTAAATGAAGGTGGGTGAGGCGGGCCTTCGCTTGCCATGGCTCTGGATGAGCCTAAAGACACTGACAATTCCTATGAAATTGACGGATTTAAATATATTGTCGATACAAAATTCATGGAAAAAGCGGCACCGATAGATGTCGATTTTAACAATTACGGGTTTAAAATTACCAGTGGAATGGATTTTGGCGCCGGCGCCGGATGCTCGGGCTGCGGTTCATCAGGATCCTGTTCTTAAGTTTTATTTACCCATCCGGCTTTATGTCCGGGCAGCATTATGTCCATGCTGCCCGGACATCTTACCTGCCGATAGATTAATATTATCCCTCCATCAAATCGTTTTGAAAAACGATCTCACGTCATGGGGCCAATCGCTCTTGAATCAACATCAAAAATCACAGCGCTGCTATTAAATCGCATGTGGACATGCTATTGACGCCCCCGGTCGGACATGATATCGTCCGTTTTCGTAACCGTTCGCGGTTGTTGGTTAACCGTTTATTGTCTGTCAATAAAGGGCAAAAAAAACATAGGGGTTCTGCACTGGCTGAGAGATGCCCAACCGATAACCGGTATCCGTTATCCGTTTTTGTCACCCCACCAGGCATCTTGAATGCCTGTCCTCATTTACCCCGGAACAAGGAGATTTTTAGATGACGATGTTCGAATATACCGTTGATGAAAAAGTCGCTATCATAACCATGAACAGCGGTGAAAACCGGTTCAACCCTGATTTTCTCAAAGCCTTTCTGGACACCCTTGATGAAATTGAACACCAGACCGACGCCTTGACACTGGTTATCAACGCTTCCCACGAAAAAATCTATTCCAACGGCATCGACCTGGAATGGCTGGTGCCCGTGCTTCAAAAAAATGACGTTCAGACGGCCCAGAATTTTTTTTACCAGCTCAACCAGTTATTCCGCAGATTGATTACCTGCCCGATGATCACCATTGCCGCCATAACCGGTCATGCCTTTGCCGGCGGAGCAATTTTAAGCTGCGCCTTTGACTTTCGGTTCATGCGTTCGGACAGGGGGTTTTTCTGTTTCCCCGAAGTCGATCTGGGGATTCCCTTCCTGCCCGGCATGAATGCGCTGTTGAAAAAAGCCATCCCCCTGTATAAAGTAGAAGAGATGCAATACACCGGCAGTCGCCTGACCGCGGCCCAATGCGAAGCGCATCATATCATCACCAAAGCCTGCCATTTTGACGATTTGATGAACGACACGCTCACCTTTGCCCGGAGCCTGAACAAACAGCGCGGTATTATTGGCGAAATGAAACAGAGACTCAATAAACATATCGTCCATGCCATTGATGTGGAAGATGTCCCCTATATTGAATCCGGCCAGTTTAATATCGGCTGATAGTCACTGACCGTCTACATCTGACCCCCTCACCGGAAATAACCCACAGGAGGAAAAACCATGGCTGATTTCATGGAGATCATCAGAAAAAGAAGAAGCATGCGGAAATATGAAGACAAACAGGTGCCGGAAAACCTCCTCAGCCAGGTTCTGGAAGCGGTCAAATGGGCACCTTCCTGGTCTAATACCCAGTGCTGGGAGGTGATTGTCGTAAAAGACAAAACCGTAAAGGAAAAACTCCAGGCGACATTCCCGCCCAAGGGAAACCCCGCCACCAAGGCAATTACAGCGGCCCCCGTCGTGCTTGCGATTTGCGGCAAATTAAATACATCGGGGTATTACAAAAATATCGTGACCACCAAATTCGGCGACTGGTTTATGTTTGATCTGGGCATCGCAACCCAGAATATTTGTCTCACAGCGCATGCTCTGGGGCTTGCCACGGTCATCGCAGGCCTTTTCGATCACGACAAGGCCAAAGCCGCCCTGACGGTTCCGGACGAATATGAACTGGTGGCGCTGATTCCCCTGGGATACCCGGCCAAAACATCATCGCCACCCAAACGCAGAGAAATCAGCGAGTTTACCCATTACGATACATTTTAAACGCCTAACTGCCTGAACCAATCTTTACCTGCATCTCAACCCGCTCAAGGGGATTGTCACGGCTGTCCTTGGGCAGGGTTGCGATTTTGTCCACCACGTCCATGCCTTTGGTGACCTCTCCGAAAACCGTGTATTTGCCGTCCAGAAAAGGGGCATCTGCCAAACAGATAAAAAACTGCGACCCGGCACTGTCCGGGTGGGATGATCGGGCCATTGACAGGATGCCCCGTTTATGCAAAATGGTGCCAAACTCTGCCTTTACACGATACCCGGGTCCCCCGCTACCATGCATGGACCGATCAAGGCTTTTAGAGCCGGGATCACCGCCCTGAATGACAAACCCGGGAACAACCCGGTGAAAAATCGTGCCATCAAAAAATCCAGCCCGGGCAAGGGATATGAAATTGTCAACGTGATTTGGGGCCGCCTCTGGAAAAAACCGGAGGTGAATCTCCCCCAGTCGCGTTTGAATCACCGCCCGCACCATTGCCATCGCCTGGATTTCAGCATCAGAAAACCGGCGATAATGCATTTCCTCCGAAATCGCTGCTGTTGCGCTGAAAATCATAACCAGCACCACCGCTGCCGGAATCAAATAAAATCGTTTCATCATCTGCCTCCAGGTCAAAGGATAAAAATGGCTCTTCGCTGTTTCGTATGGGTACATTTGATCGGCTACAACCCTGGGATGCTTTCATTCTCATGCTCGAAACTGTCTGAGGGGCTTAGGGAGCGTTAGGCCGGACAGCCATAAAATAGCCCCCATAGCTTAATTTTTACATAAAATATCAATATGATGGTTTGTGCCAAACCCTGTCCGGCGGTACGATCGCTTAGTGCCGAGTTTTTTGAGCATGAAAATGAAAGCATCCCGGGGCACCCACACAAAATAGCGAGGAACCATAAAAATACCCTTGGCCGTGTCTGTTGGAAATCAAACCTTTTTACCAATTCATCAAAATCGGACTAAAGAAAAAAATCAGCCGGTTGAATACCGAATTTACCGGGATGATAACTCTGAACGACATTTCGCAGATACGTTCGGGCCCGGCGATCTCTCTGGGTCAGGTTGACAACCGCTCCCTTTTGAAAAACACCCTTTGTATCAACATTTAAAAGCATCACCTTGGGCCGCGTTTTGTCAAATTCCGCCGGTGTTTCCATCACCAGGGCCAATTCATCGCTGTCCAGTTTCAAAACGGTTCCCACCGGGTACACCCCCAGCATATTGACAAACCATTTCAAAAGAATCGGATCAAAATCTTTGCCGGACCCCTGCATCATCAATGCCAGTGCCCGATCCGGGCTCAAAGAGGTCGGGCGGTAAACCCGGGGAGAACTGATGGCGTCGAAGACATCGGCAATGGCCAGTATCCTGCCAAAAAGGCTTTGAGAGGTGATACCCATGGACTTGGGATATCCTGTCAAATCGTATTTAAGGTGATGTTCAAAAGGCGGTAGCAGGATACGGGCTTTGAGTTCCAGCGAGACCTGCAACTTCAATATATTACGGGCGCTATCGATGGGGTGGCGCTGAACCAGGAAAAATTCATCCTGGTCGAGTTTGGCCGGTTTGTTGATAATTTCCGACGGGATATCGATCTTGCCCAGATCATGCAACATGCCGCAAATGCCCAGACGAACCAGGGATTTTTTAGGCAGACCGATCTGCTGGCCCAGGCACATGGCCAGAATCGACACATTCACCGAATGGGTATACGTATAATCATCGTAATCCCGAATCGTGCTCAGGCCCATCAGCACCGGATCTTCGTCCGACACATAATCCACCATGTTCTGGACCATGCGCACCATACCTTTAACCCCGGTTCGCTTCCGCGCGGATATTTGGGCCGTCATATCCTTGAGGGTGCTGAGCGTATACACATAGACCTCTTTGGCCCTCTCCCTGTGCTCAGCGGCGAATTCTTCCGTGTCTAAAATGGCTTCAAACGGAATATCCACCCACGACAGGTTCTTGTCGGACAGGGCCTGTTCAAGCCACATGGCGGGTTCTGCCTGTCGTTTAGCCTGGTTCAGCAGCCGGGCAAAGGTCAAAATCTGCGCATGGGGTGCGTCCTGAATATGGGCGTAAAAACGAAGGGCCGGAAGGTTGCGATTCTCAAAAAATTGCACCATCTTCCGGATCAGCTTAACGGTTTCCTGTCGATACAGCAGCTTTTGTTCCATGAAATAAAAACGGCCTCGGCGCACCTTCAAATTGAAGTGCGCATTCTCCCCCATCACAGCCAGGGCGGCACGAACAAAATGCGCTGCGCTTTCAATTAAAAGCCGGTTCGTATCATCGTGAATTCTGGCTGTCCGAACGAGGCTGTTAAAGGCAACCAAAAAATCTTCCCAACCGATTGTCTGCCGGTTCTCGACCTCAGCACCTAATTCTGCAACCGTATTATTCATGTTCCCTTTCAACTTTCCGACTGGCCCTCCGAATACCTACAGACAGGCTCTGGGCAGCCTTATCGAGAATTTCCCGGGCGTCAAGGATCTCCATTTTTTCCAATGCAACAGCAGCACCCTGACGATGTACGGTTTGGCCCAAACCGGCAAACCAGGCGCGAAAAAAAAGACTTTCTTTTAAAAACGGCAGCGAACAGGCGGTGGCACATTGTCCCAGCGCCCTGTAACATGCCATTAAATGGGATCTGTCCCGGCGTTTATAATTCCGCTGCTGAAGATAATCGCGCAAGAGTGTTTCCGCGATATCGCCGCGGCAGCCAGCCAACCCGTCGAGCAGCACATCCCGAATAGCATCGTCGGGGTCCTCGATTAAATCAAACAGTTTGGCAAGCTGCTGCCTGTCCCGGCGCACCAGCACGCTAACGGCGGCCTTCCGAATCTGCCCGGAAGGGTGTTCAACCATTTCAAGCAGGGCATCCGACACCGCAGGTCCCTCAATACGCGACAACAGATGAACCGCCATTAAAACCAGCGCTTCCTCGGGACGTTTGAGCAGTCGAACCAGGGGGCGACATCCCGCCGGGCCAGAAGGAGCATGCCCTCCATGACCATTTGCCGGATCGGCGGATCAGATATCTGCAGGAGTATGGGGCCCAAGGCCAGAACCGCCTTCGGGGCCAGAAAAAAAATGGTCCGTTTGAAGGCATCCACAGCCGTCTTATCTTCAAGATTTATTTTTGGAAAGACCCGGCAAAGGACATCCAGAAACTGGGTACTGGAAATTTCCAAAAAAAATTCATCGAGCAACTTCACCCCAGGGGCGTGACCTTTCCTGAAGTCCTGCTGAATCATACGGAGCTGTTTCAAAAATTCAGCGGAAAAACCCAACCGACCCTGCCCGATGATTTCCTGAAGCCCTTTGCGCATGAACTGCAAAAGGGAGGGCATGTCTTCCCGGGCCTCCTGGCTGCTCAATAGCACCGACAAAACCCGCAACATTTCTTCAGTGGGGTTGCGCCGGTCCTCCCCTGCCACCATTTCCCGGGTCAATTCCATCTCCTCGGGTGTCAGCTTCCACAGGTTCTGATCCAGTGATGCCATGGCCGGCGCCAGAGTATCTTCCGGCGCCTGCAACATCTGCTCAAGATCCACTGCCGGCGTTTCCGATGCCTTGAAAGAGGAGATGTCCACCGCCATCAGGTCCTCGGAAACAGCATAGCTCGCACTATATTGGATACTTGCAAATTCGGCTTCCCAGAAAGCGGTCACCAGATCGCTTTCCGATTCTTCCTTCTGATATCGAAACCGGTCGATAATCCGGAAAAAAAGTCTGATTTCCGATGGCGTCAATCCCTCTTGAAATTCAATCCATTCCAATCCGTCGCGAAACAGCAGGAAAGCCAGGTCTTCTTCCGTGGGCTGGGATTGGTGGACCACCGTCCCCCTGTAGAGCAGACCGTCCTTTTTAATATCAAGTTTCAGGAATTTATTGGATTGAATAAATTCATCCAGACAGGCCTTGAAGTCATTAATAAATTTTTGGGCAACTGCATGATTTTCAGGGTAAAGGGCATAATTTCTGATTGCACCGTACAAGACACGAACAACTTCGGTTGCTTTTTTAATTTCACTTTCGGAGGGATAACAATCAACCTGGGATGAAGATATACGGGTCATAAGTCTCTTTTCCACTGCCTGCAATAAAGTATTTAAAAACCTTCTGTCTCCCTGAAAATGGTTACAATAAACTGTGATCATACAAAAATCAAGTGATAGGGAGCCCCGCCAAACAGTTTTAAGGCTCCTCGCTGTTTCGTATGGGTAAATTTGACCGGCTACAGCCCCGGGATGCTTTCAGTGTCATGCTCGAAACTGTTTGAGGGGCTTAGCGAGCGTTAGGCCGGACAGCCATAAAATAGCCCCCATAGCTTAATTTTTACATAAAATATCAATATGATGGTTTTTGCCAAAGACCTGTCCGGCGTTACGATCGCTTAGTGCCGAGTTTTTTGAGCATGAAAATGAAAGCATCCCGGGGCACCCACACAAAATAGCGCGGACCCAATTTTAATACATGGGTCATTTCGCGATTTTGTTGGTCGGGTCGCCTTCACGCACCATCTGATCAAGCACTTTTTGTTCCGGCTTTCCCGGAACAATCCCCTCAAGCTGCGCTTCCATGACCCTGTCCCCCTGCTGATTGCAAAAAACCGCAGTTGCCCGGGCCCACCCCCGCTTATTGATGTCGGTAATGGTCATGCAACAGTCAATGGTGTCGCCGAAATAAACCGGCCTTTTGAATTGAAAATTCATACCTGAAGCCAGCCAGCCGACCTGACCGCCGATTTCAGTGACCATGCTGCCCACCAGGAGGCCATGGCAGATCCGGCCTTTCATATTTTTAACGGCGGCATAGCGATTGTCATAATGAACCGGATTATAATCTTTTGAGATATCGCCGAATACCTTTGTATCCGCTTCTGTGAAGGTACGCCGGGCAGTCAGAATATCCCCTTTTTGAAGCCCTTTTATCGCCTTTTCACGAATCGTTGTCATGGGATCGGTCCTGTGTTTCACCCATCTGCCGGTACTGCCCGGCAAGGGCGGCATAATGGAGGGCTCTGTCTTTATGACTTTCGACAATGTCGGCGCCCAGGTCTTTTTTGACGACCGCCGGCACGCCCATGGCCAGTTGGCACGGACCGATGACCTGCCCCTCTTTCACCACGGCGCCGGCACCGATGATGGCACCGGAACCGATCCGGGCACCATTGAGCACCACGGCATTGATGCCGATGAGGCTGTCGTCTTCCACCGTGCAGCCATGTACCACCGCATTATGCCCCACGGTCACACGGTCGCCGATGATGGCCGGCCTGCCCGGATCGGCATGCACCGTACAATTGTCCTGGATATTGGTGTTGCGGCCCACTTTTATGGCTTCGGTGTCGCCTCTCAGGACAGCCCCATACCAGATACTGGAATTGTCTTGAATCTCCACATCCCCAATAATCGTCGCAGTGGGTGCGATGAAAACATTTTCCCCGATTTTAGGTGTCTTTCCGTTGAACCCGATGATCATTGCAAAAACTCCCCATGCCGGCGTCATGGTTTGTCAGGCAGAGCAAACGATCATGCGCGGCGGTCTCCAGTGTTACTGTCAAAAACAAAATCGTTGACAATGAATCGCATATTTCCTTATAGGTATCAACTGAATTCATATCTTAATATCTAAACCAAATTTTAAGGAGTGAATCATGACCCTATTGAATCCCAAAACCCAAACCTTTGACCATCTTGATGAATCGTCCCGTCAAATTATGCTCAAAACCATTGATTTTTTTGAAAAAAAAGGAAAGGCCGGTATCAAAAACGATGACCATGAACGGGTCTGGTATGCGGATTTCATTGATTTTATAAAAAAAGAAAAAATTTTTGCAACCCTCCTGACACCTGCGACCATGGGTAACGGCGATACCCGCTGGGACACCTTTAGAAACTGTGATTTCAACGAAATCCTGGGCTTTTACGGACTGCCCTACTGGTATACCTGGCAGGTCACCATCCTGGGACTTGGCCCCATATGGATGAGCCCCAATGAAAAAATAAAACAAAAAACAGCCAGACTGCTGGAGGAAGGGGGCATCTTTGCCTTTGGACTTTCGGAAAAAGCCCACGGGGCAGATCTTTACGCCAGTGAAATGGCCTTAACCCCCCTGGGCAATGGCAAATATGTGGCCGACGGCGGCAAGTACTATATCGGCAACGCCAACAAGGCAGCCCTGGTATCCACCTTTGGCAAGGATTCGGAAACCGATGAATATGTATTTTTTGCCGTGGATTCCCAGCATGACAATTATGAATGCGTGAAAAACGTGGTCAATTCCCAGAATTTTGTGGCCGAATATGCCCTGAATTCATATCCTGTCACCGATGCCGACATGCTGTCTAAGGGCACCGATGCCTGGGACGCGGCCTTAAATACCGTCAATGTAGGGAAATATAACCTGGGGTGGGCCTCCATCGGCATCTGCACCCATGCCTTCTATGAGTCCATTACCCATGCTGCCAACCGCAATCTTTTCAAGCATTTTGTCACCGATTTCCCCCATATCCGGCAGATGTTTGTAGATGCCTACACCCGCCTGGTGGCCATGAAGCTCTTTGCCCAGCGCAACGCCGATTACATGCGCAGCGCCTCTTGTGATGACCGGCGCTATCTGCTTTATAACCCCATGACCAAGATGAAGGTCACCACCCAGGGCGAAGAGGTGATCAACCTGCTCTGGGATGTGGTGGCGGCCAAGGGCTTTGAAAAAGACATGTACTTTGAAATGGCGGCCCGGGATATCCGGGCACTGCCCAAACTCGAAGGCACGGTCCATGTGAATATGGCCCTGGTCGTCAAATTCATGGCCAACTACTTTTTCAACCCGGACACCTTTCCCGAGATTCCCAAAGTCAGCCGGCCCGGCAACGATGATTTTCTTTTCAATCAGGGGCCCACCAGGGGGCTGGGCAATATCCGGTTTCATGACTTCAATATCGCCTACAGCAGCATGGACCTGCCCAACATAACGATTTTCAGGGGTCAGATCGACGTTCTGAAACAATTTCTCCTTCAGGCAGCGCCGGACAAGGCCCAGATTCAAGATATCGATTTTCTCCTGATCCTGGGCGAACTGTTTACACTGGTCGCCTACGGCCAGCTGATCATTGAAAAAGCCCACATCGAAAAAATAGATACGGATCTGATCGACCGGATATTTGATTTCATGATCCGTGATTTTTCCAAATTCGCCCTGCAGCTCTACTCGAAAACCAGCAGCACCGCCAAACAAATGGACCTGGCCCTGGAAATGATTCAAAAACCCTTCGTCAACCCCACTCTTTTCAATAAAATATGGGAAACATACGTATACCCCCAAAACGAGGCCTATGCCATGAATCCCTGATTCAGAACACGACACCCCATGGGGCAAATTGAAAGGGTTCAGACAGGCATACCGGTCTGCGGAGGAATCCGGATGACATACAACTTTGACCCGGATCAGTGGTATGAAAATGAAATTGAATTTCTTACAAAAAAATACCGCTCCGGAGCCATCTCAGAGCAGATGTTTGATAAACGCATAGCTGCGCTTGATCGGCGATATGATGATATGTTGAAGCGCTTGAACGGTATCTGTCAGGATTTCACGTATCCACCGGGAATTCCGTTGGGCGAAAAAACAATCTGCCAGAGTTGAATCTGTCTGGCCCGGAAACAGCCGGCACAAGCGAGCAGGTAGTATTTCCACATGCGATAGAACCCCTCGTCATAATATTTTTTTAACGCCTGCCAGTTGTTTTTGAAATTAGAATACCAGGACATCAATGTCTTGTCATAATCGGCACCGAAATTATGCCAGTCTTCCATAACAAAATGGGCTTCACTGGCTTCAAACAGCTGTTTTCCGGAAGGTAGCATTGAGTTCGGGAAAATATAGCGTTCAATCCAGGCATCGACATTGATTTCGGACGTATTCGACCCGATGGTATGCAGCAAAAACAGGCCGTCTTCTGTCAGGTGGTCCCGGGCCACCTTGAAAAAAACAGGATAATTTTTAACACCCACATGCTCGATCATGCCCACCGATACGATACGGTCATAGGTTCCCTCCAGGCTTCGGTAATCCTGCAGGTGGATCTCCACCGGAAGCCCCTGGCACATCTCCCTGGCCAATATCGCCTGTTGTTCGGAGACCGTTATGCCGTGAACCTTGACACCATATTTTTTAGCGGCATAACAGGCGGTACCCCCCCATCCGCAGCCGATATCCAGAAGCTTCATACCGGGCTTTAAATTAAGTTTGCGACAAATCAGGTCGAGCTTGTGCTCCTGGGCCTGGTCCAGATCCACCGCATTTTTCCAGTATCCGCAACTGTAGATCATTGACCTGTCAAGCATCCGGCGATACAGCCTGTTTCCGATATCATAGTGCCGCTTGCCTATTTCAAAAGCCTGTGATCGTTTTCCCATATTGATCAGGCGGGCTTTGAGAATTTTAAGAGAATCGATAAGGGGGATAACGGTCCTGTCCAGTTTCTTGAAAAGAATCCTGTAAAAAAATTCATCCAGCCGTTCACAGTCCCACCAACCGGCCATGTAAGATTCCCCCAGCCCCAGAGACCCTTTGGTGATGACGTTTTTATAAAAATTCTCATTATGGATTTGAATGTCCCAGGGGTGTGGACCGTTGATCTGAATGTTTGCCGATGCGAGCACTTTGCAGGCCGTCTTTTTAAAATTGTTTTGTTTCATACTGTTTCCCCCCATATCGCCCATTAAAGGACTTGAAAAGAGTATCAGGATGCCAGCAGACTTAAAACCGATACAACGGTTTTGCGGTGTAGCGGGTAGCACGGATTGTAGCCAAGGGCTTCATATGAAAATAAAAAATGCATTTTGCAGTGTCGTTACAGATAGACACTGAATAAATTCAACCGCAAAACAATCAGGATTGTCAAGTAATATTTTAAACCGTATTTTGCATAATCGGATTTTTCCCCAACCGGTTTCTGAATCCCTATTCCGAATACAAAAAATAACGATTTGAAGGGAAAATAAACAAGGCTTCTCGCTGTTTCGTATGGGTAATTTTGACCGGCTACAGCCCCGGGATGCTTTCATTCTGATGCTCAAAAAACTCGGCACTGAGCGGTCGTAACGCCGGACAGGGTTTTGGCACAAACCCTCAGATTGATATTTTATGTAAAAATTAAGCTATGGGTTCTATTTTATGGCTGTCCGGCCTAACGCTCGCTAAGCCCCTCAAGCAGTTTCGAGTATCAGAATGAAAGCATCCCGGGGCAACCACACAAAATAGCGAGGAACCATAAACAAGTTAAACCTACAATCAGTAATTTTTATCCGGGAATATTGTTTTGGGTATTGATTTTTTTTCCGACATATGGCCTAACCGATAGCATGCAGGGTCCATTTCATTGGACACAATTGATTATCGGCGACAACGCCAACAAAAAAAAGGGAACCCTATGAAACGCGATTTTCTGCACATTTTCGATTACACTTCAACCGAAATCCTGGAAATTCTGGATCTTGCCGGTGAGCTAAAGTCCCGATTTGCAAACCGGGAAAACTACAAACCATTCAAAGATCACAGCATGGCCATGATTTTTGCCAAACCGTCGGCCCGGACCCGGATCTCTTTTGAGACCGGATTTTTTCGACTCGGCGGCCATGCCCTCTATCTGGGTCCCAGCGACATTTCCATTGGCAAACGGGAACCGGTCAAAGACCTGGCCCGGGTCATCAGCCGGTACAATGACATGATCATGGCCCGGCTCTTTGACCACAGCCATATTCTGGAACTGGCAAAATACGCATCGGTTCCGGTCATCAACGGATTGACCGATTTCAATCATCCCTGTCAGGTGATGGCCGATATCTTTACGATTCTCGAACACCGGGGAAACATAGACAATTTGAAAGTGGTTTATGTGGGAGACGGCAACAACGTGGTTCACTCCTGGCTGAATCTGGCACAGCGTCTGCCGCTTCACTTCGTATGCGCCTGCCCCGAAGGCTATACACCGGATGCGGAAACCGTTACATCAGCCCGGACAGCGGGTGTGTCGACCATTGAAATCGTTCATAACCCGGTAAAGGCCGTCAAAAATGCCGATGTGGTGTACACCGATGTATGGGCCAGCATGGGGCAAAAGCATGAGGCCGTGCAACGGGAAGAACAGTTCAAAGGCTTTCAGGTCAATGCGGCGCTCATGGCGGCCACGGGCAAGCCATCCTATTTCATGCACTGCCTGCCGGCGGAACGAGGCCGAGAAACAACCGACGCGGTGGTAGAATCCAAAAATTCCATTGTTTTTGATGAGGCCGAAAACAGGATGCATGTTCAAAATGCCATCATGTTGATGGTCGCCGGCAAAATGTGATGGTAATAAATGATGAACACCGTAGGGGCAGGCCTTGTGCCTGCCCGATTGCAGGTTTTGCAGGTTGCATGAGGGGGTATGGGCAAATTACTAAATCTGGATGAATATCGTCATAATGCGGCGGCCCGGCGTGGCTTTACGCCCTGGCAAAACCGCTTTGGCGCCACATTCAACCGGGATACCACCCTTGCAGACATTGACGCGCCGATTCTTTATTTTCTGGCCCTGCCCGGGGAAAAATGCACCCAGGCCTATTATGAATTAATCATGGGGGTGCTGGACCTGGGCCCGAGTGTCAAGTTTTACACGCTTGAAAAAAAAAACCAGATGAAAGTGACTGAACTTCATCTGTTTCTATCCGACCTGATCCGTTTTGAAATGATGCGGCGCCTTGAATGGGTGGTCAATCTGGCCTGTGAAAAATCCACCCTGATCGAACTGATTCTGCACTTTGATGCCTTAACCGAAAAAGGCTACGACAAACCACCGCAACTGTCGGTTGCCCATCCGGGCTATACCAAATTCAGCAAACTCATCCCCCGGGACCAGGAGGTGTTCATCCGGCAACTGCTGCCCGAGGCCCTGGAGGCGTTTAGTGATCGCCTGAAAAAAAATGAGACATAATTAAATTAGCTGAAGGAATGCTGCCCATTTAATACCACCTTCTACCTTCCACCTTCAAAAAACAAGATTCCCTCTTTTGTCAAAAACAAGGTTCACCTGTTCCAGAATTTGCGCCTGATCAATGGTGTCGAGTTCTTTGAAAAGAGCTTTACTGGCCAGAAATTCCACCGTATGCAGGGTATCTTTCAGGATCACGGCCCGGATCGTGTCGGCATCCATGGGGCCCAGGGTGGTAAAACAGGCCTGGATGGCCCTGCGGTCGTCGGGCAGTCTGACCGGGATAAATGCCTTGCGAAGGGACATACCGGTCAGGGCATTCATGAGGGTGCTTTCGTAATCGAGCCGTTCAAAAACCTTTTCGGTAATGATGTCCGCATTGCCCAGGCCGATGCCGTTTCCGCCGCCTTTTTCAGAGAGGTTCAATACGGCCATACGCGTTGTTTTTAAAATTCTGGAAAAATCATCCTCTTTCAGGTCAAAGGCCCGACCGGTTATATTCGGGTCCATACCGGCACCGCTGATCTCCTTGCCGATATATTGAACCACCAGTACATCAAGCTGTTTAAACGGAAGGGTGGGCATGTTTTTTTTGGCTGTTTCAAGCATCCGGCGCTCTCTTGTCAGAACCCCGTGGGCCGGAATCACTTCTATGGCCATGGTTTCGTCAAAAGCGTTTTCCACCACACCGATACCAAAACGAAAATTACTCTTTTCGATAATTTCACCGCTCATGGCCTCCAGCAACGGATAAAATCCGTATTTCAAGCCCCACTTATGATAGGCCAGGGCCCCGGCATGTTTACCCATCCCCACACACAGCATTTTACAAATACCGCTTTCCACTGGGGCCTTAAACTTGGTATGGGGCTTGATCCGGTTGATGCAGAGACAGTGGTCCATGGCAAGGGCATCACTTGAAAAATAGACGGGGACCTGGTCAAAAACACCACCGATCCGGGTCGTTTCCATGGAAGACCGTATGGGGGCAGTGCAGGTGCTTTCCGTTACGCCCAGTTCTTCGAGGATTTTACGCTGGCCTTCGGCGGTCGCTCCGCCGTGACTGCCCATGGCCGGAATAATCACCGGCGTTGCCCCGATCTGGGTCAAACGGGTGCAACAGGTTTTGACGATAAGGGCAAGATTGGCAATCCCCCGGCTGCCCACCCCTACGGCAACCGTATCACCGGCCCTGATGGGGCTGTCGGCAAGGGCGTCGTCGAGGCTGTCCAGAAGATTTTTTGAAATATTTTCAATCCGCGGTCTGGGAAAATCCATTCTGACTTTGAAAAAAGGCGGAAAGGGGTAATCATTTTCAAGATAATCGGGATAACGCATGCTTTTTTTACCCACCTGTTTTAATAAATTTTTCCACTATTCTAACACACGAATTATTTTCAACAAAATCCAGTGGCTGGGGTTGATTGGCAAAAAAATGATTTTGTTGCGGATAAAATGGTCGGGGCGAAAGGATTTGAACCTTCGACTCCCTGCTCCCAAAGCAGGTGCGCTACCAGACTGCGCCACGCCCCGATAATAAAATTGAAAAATAAAATTGAAATCAGATGGAATGGATGCATTGCTTATCATGCTTTTTTTTACCACGCAAGGGATAAGTGCATCCCGCAATTTTTCTTGACACCTTCAAGGTTTGATATTATTTTTGAACATTTAAGATAAAAATATACTATCAGGCACAAATTACAGTGTTGATCTGGGCTTGATATTTTTAAAAGGCAGGTGTCAACCGAGGAACCTCTGTTCGCCTGCTTTCTTTAATGGTGCTTGGGATCAAGGATGCACTATAGTTAAAAAACCAACTGCGAGAGTGGCGGAACTGGTAGACGCACTGGACTTAGGATCCAGCTCCGGCAACGGAATGGGAGTTCGAGTCTCCCCTCTCGCACCAATTATAATCTTTTGATAAATTTCATCATTTAGCTTTGTTTGATACAATGAAAGGAAAATCATGCACGTAACTGTCGAAGATGTCACCAGCGTAAAAAAAACACTGCATATCGAAGTGCCCGCAGACGAAGTCACCCGCGAACTGGATGATGCCTATAAAACCCTTAAAAAAACCGCCAAAATAAAAGGCTTCCGACCGGGTAAAACCCCCCGCTCGGTTCTGGAAAGAACATATAACAAGGATGTAAACGCCGACGTCTCATCCAAACTTATCCAGGCCTCTTTTGTGGCAGCCCTTCAGGAGACCGGGCTTAACATTCTGGGCGCCCCCGATATTGACCCACCCGAGCTGCAAAAAGGGCAACCCTACATCTATGATGCCGGCGTGGAGATCCGCCCGGAGCTTAAAGAAATCGCTTTCAAAGGCCTTGAACTGGAAAAAACAAAATACCAGGCCAGTGACGAAGAACTGGAAAACCAGCTTAAAATGCTGCAAAAAAATATGGCAACCCAGCAAACGGTTGAAGAAAAGCGCCCGGTTAAAGAGGGTGATTTTGTTCTAATCGACTATGAAGGGTTCAAGGACGGAAAACCCTTTGCCGAAACCGGGTTTACGGAAAATTTCACCATGAAAATCGGTGACGGCCAGATCGCCAAAGACCTTGATGACCAACTTGTCGGCATGGTTGCCGACGAAACCCGTGATGCTGAGGTTACCCTGCCGGAAGATTATTTTAACGCTAAACTGGCCGGGCTGACCATCACCTTCAAGGTGAAGTTGAATGAAATCCGGGAGCAACTGCTGCCGGAAATCGATGACGCCCTTGCCAAAAAAATGGGCAAGTATGAAACCCTGGAGGATCTTAAAACCGCTATTCGTGGCAATCTCCAGCAGGGATATGACAAGCGATCCGAACAGGAGATGAACGAACAGATTTTTAAAACCCTGATCGGCCAGCAGGAATTTGAGATCCCGGAAGTCCTGGTCCAGGCGGAACTGGACAATATCATCGCAGAGGCGGAACGGTCTTTCAGCTACTACAACAAATCCTTCGAAGAAATGGGCATGTCAAGACAGTCTCTGGCCGTTCAGTACCGTGATACTGCCGAAAAACAGGTTCGCCGCTACCTGGTCCTGGATAAAATCATCGAACAGGAAAAACTGGCAGTATCCGACAGCGATCTGGAAACCGGTTACCAGGAAATGGCGGATAATTTCAACCATCCGGTTGCGGAAATCAAAGAATTTTACAAGCAAAACAAAGACAAGCTGGAAAATTTCAAGCATTCTTTACTTGAAAAACAGGCCATCAGGCTTATAATGGATGAAGGCACTATTACGGAAGTTGAACCGGAAAAGGTGATCCCGGTAACGCCCGGGGAAAACGATTCCGAAAAAACAGCGCCAAAAGAAACAGTGCCGGAAGAAACAGCGTAAAAAATGTATATTGCAAAAACAGAATTAACTTTACATAGAGGAGAACCCACCTAATGCCATTGGTTCCCATGGTCGTAGAGCAAACCAGCCGGGGCGAACGTGCCTATGATATTTATTCGCGATTGCTCAAAGACAGAATCATATTTCTCGGTACCGCCATAAATGATGAAGTTGCCAATCTTCTGATTGCCCAGCTCCTGTTTCTCGAATCGGAAGATCCGGAAAAAGACATCAATTTTTATATCAATTCTCCCGGCGGTGTCGTCACCGCAGGGCTGGCGGTATATGACACCATGCAATATATCAAGCCTGATATCGCCACGGTTTGTCTGGGGCAGGCGGCCAGCATGGGGGCACTCCTGCTGGCTGCAGGCGCAAAGGACAAACGGTATGCCCTGCCCAACGCCCGGATCATGATCCATCAGCCCATGGGCGGATATCAGGGACAGGCGTCGGACATCGCCATACAGGCCAAAGAAATGCTGCGTATGAAAGATGCGCTGAACCAGATCCTTGTACACCACACCGGCAAACCCCTGAAACAGATACAGGAAGACACGGATCGTGATTATTTCATGTCAGGTGAAGAAGCCAGCGAATACGGTATCATTGACAACGTCATTGTAAGCCGGACCGAGCTGAACGATCTGACTGAAACGGAGATAAAAAAATGACAAAAAAAGGGCATGAAGAAGACAACCTTTTCTGCTCATTCTGTGGGAAAAACCAGAAAGAGGTTAAAAAGCTGATCGCGGGGCCGGCGGTCTACATCTGTGATGAATGCATCCAGCTGTGCAGTGAAATAATAGAAGAGGAAATTGAAAAAAACACCGGTGATATCGGCCAGACCCTGACGCCCAAAGAGATCAAGGAAATGCTGGACGGGTATGTGATCGAACAGGACGGCGCCAAAAAAATCCTGTCCGTTGCCGTTTACAACCATTACAAACGCCTGGATACCTTGATCAATACCGGTGATGTTGAAATCCAGAAGAGCAACATCCTGCTCATCGGCCCCACAGGCAGCGGTAAGACCCTTCTGGCCCAGACCCTGGCCCGTTTTTTAAACGTTCCCTTTACCATCGCCGATGCCACCAGCCTCACCGAAGCCGGATACGTTGGAGAAGATGTGGAAAACATTATTCTGGCGTTGCTTCAAAATGCCGACTACGATGTTGAAAAGGCCAAGCGGGGCATTGTTTATATCGATGAAATCGACAAAATCGCCGGCAAGTCAGACAACCCCTCCATCACCCGGGATGTTTCCGGTGAAGGCGTTCAGCAGGCCCTGCTGAAAATCATCGAGGGGACCACTGCCAGTGTACCGCCCAAGGGCGGGCGGAAACACCCCCAGCAGGATTTTGTCAAGGTGGATACCTCCAACATCCTGTTTATCTGCGGTGGCACCTTCAACGGCCTGGAGCAGGTGATCCAGCGGCGAATCGGAGAAAAGGTCATGGGATTCGGCGCCAACATCTTCAAGCAGTCCAAGAAAAATATCGGCGAACTTTTGGAACTCCTGCGACCGGAAGATCTCATCAAATTCGGCCTTATCCCCGAATTTCTGGGACGGTTGCCGGTGATCGCCACCCTGGGAGAGCTGAATGAAGCCTCCCTGATCCGAATCCTTACCGAGCCGAAAAATGCCCTGGTCAAACAGTATGAAAAACTGTTTGAAATTGAAGGGGTCAACCTCAGGTTCACCGACAGTGCCCTGGCCGCCATCGCCAAAAGCGCCACCAAGCGTAAATCCGGTGCCCGGGGGCTGCGTGCGGTTATGGAAACTGCACTGCTTGATATCATGTACACCATTCCCTCCCTTGAAAACGTCAAGGAATGTGTGGTGGGTGAAGATGTGGTGCTAAACAATGAGGAGCCCATCCTTTTGTACGAACAAACAAAAAAACAGGCCTCTGGAAACTAAAAGGGTGTAGAATCATAAAATGGTTGATTTTCCGAAAATATTCAAACCCGACACGTCTGACCTGTCCGTAACATTGCTGCCGCTGCTGCCGTTGAGAGATATCGTCGTCTTCCCCCATATGGTGGCACCGCTCTTTGTGGGCCGTAATAAATCCGTCAATGCCCTGGCCTATGCCATGAACAAGGACAAGCAGATCTTTCTGGCCACCCAGGAAACGGCAAAAGTCGACGAACCCCATGAAAAAGATATTTGCATGGTCGGCACCATCGGCACCGTCCTTCAGCTTCTGCGGCTGCCCGACGGCACGGTCAAGGCCCTGGTAGAAGGTAAGGCCCGGGCCCGGATCAAACGATTTGTTAAAAATGAAACGTTTTTTCATGTGGACGTCGAGCCAATTGTCGAGCAGCGGTTGACAACTGCCGAAGCCGTGGCCCTCAGCCGGGCGATTATCGAAGGGTTTAAAGAATATGCCAAACTGAATAAAAATATTTCCAATGATCTTGTCAACAGCCTGGCAGCGATTTCAGAGCCCTCAAAGCTGGCAGACAGTGTAACCGCACACTTTAACTTCAAAATCAAAGAAAAACAGCGTCTGCTTGAAACAGAAAATCTGAAAGACCGCATGACCCATCTGCTGCATCTGATCAAGATGGAAACCGACATCTTTAAAACCGATCAGCAGATCAAAGGCCGCGTCAAATCTCAGATGGAAAAAACCCAGAAGCAGTATTATCTGAATGAGCAGATACGGGCCATTAAAAAAGAGATGGGCGCCGGGGAAGACCCCGGCGACGAGCTCCGGGAGCTTGAAAAAAGGATTAAACGCAAGCGTATGTCCCGGGAGGCGACAAAAAAAACCCGACAGGAGTTTAAAAAACTCAAGCTCATGACCCCCATGTCGGCCGAGGCCACGGTGGTGCGCAATTATATTGACTGGATCATCGGCCTGCCCTGGTTTAACCGCAGTCGAATCCGCCAAAATATCGATGATGCCGAGACCATCCTCAACGAGGATCATTACGGCCTGGAAAAACCCAAAGAACGGATTCTCGAGTACCTGGCAGTTCAGACACTCATTAAAAAGGTGCGGGGTCCGATTCTCTGCCTGGTCGGTCCTCCCGGCGTTGGCAAGACATCCCTGGCCCGTTCGGTGGCCCGGGCCACCGGCCGCAAATTTGTCCGACTCAGCCTCGGGGGTGTTCGGGACGAGGCGGAAATTCGCGGGCATCGCCGTACCTATATCGGTGCCATGCCCGGAAAAATTATCCAGTCCCTGAAAAAAGCAGAGGTCAACAACCCCGTATTCTGTCTGGACGAGGTGGACAAGATGAGCATGGATTTCCGGGGCGATCCTTCGGCAGCCCTGCTTGAAGTCCTCGATCCGGAACAGAACTTCAGCTTCAACGATCATTATCTGGATATCGACTATGACCTGTCGGATATCATGTTTATTACCACTGCCAATACGTTGCCCGATATCCCGCTGCCCCTCCAGGACCGAATGGAGATTATCCGGCTGCCCGGATATACGGAATATGAAAAATACAACATTGCCAGACAGTTTCTGGTTCCCAAACAGATCAAGATGAATGGCCTTGAATCAAAGGATGTTCGATTTTCCAAAAATGCGATCCTGTCCATTGCCCAGCGCTATACCCGGGAGGCCGGTGTCCGGAACCTGGAACGGGAGCTCTCTTCGATATGCCGGAAAATTGCCCGCAGCGTGCTTAAAAACAAGGACCAGGAAGTGTTCAACGTTACGGCCAGATCGATTCAGCGCTACCTTGGACCGCCGCGTTTCAAAAAGAGCCAAATCGAAGAAAAAGACCAGATCGGCATCGTGACCGGCCTGGCCTGGACATCGGTGGGTGGAGAACTGTTGTGCATCGAAACCCTGGTCATGCCCGGCACCGGCAAACTGCAGGTCACCGGTAAACTGGGTGACGTGATGAAGGAATCGGCCCAGGCGGCACTAAGTTACGTTCGCTCCCGCTCCGAACGACTGATGATCGACAGTGATTTTTATACAAAAAACGATATTCATATTCATATTCCCGAAGGTGCCATTCCCAAGGATGGTCCATCAGCGGGGATATCCATGTGTGCATCTTTGGTATCGGCCCTGACCCGGAGACCGGTTTACCGGGATCTGGCCATGACCGGTGAAATAACGTTGCGGGGACGCGTCCTGCCCATCGGCGGACTAAAGGAAAAAATCCTGGCTGCCCATTCCGGCGGCATCCGGAAAATCCTGATCCCGGAGGAAAACGAAAAAGATATCAAAGATATTCCCGGGTCCATTGCCAAAGACCTGGACATCGTCACCATCAAACATATGGACGAGGTACTGACCCATTCGCTGATTGTGGGCAAAGGTGAATCTCTTTTCCGGCAAAGCGATATGCCCTTTGATATCGTGCCCGAGAAGGATGTGGATCAACAAACGGCACTGCATTGATTAAAAACATCAATTAAGCTGATTTTGAGCTTGACATTGTCTTTTGGAATTGATAGCAAAGGCTTTCTTTGACCATCTTCAAGGAAAGCGATACCAGATTGAGGGCGGGTAGCTCAGTTGGGAGAGCATCGGCCTTACAAGCCGAGGGTCACAGGTTCAAGCCCTGTTCCGCCTACCATTCAATCTGATAATAACGGTAACATTCGGGGGCGTAGTTCAGTTGGTTAGAACGCCGGCCTGTCACGCCGGAGGTCGCGAGTTCGAGTCTCGTCGCTCCCGCCATTTAATAAAAGGGCTTAAGAGAAATTCTTAAGCCCTTTTTTAATGCCTCAAAAATACCGGTGCCCTCACAGACATCAGGACAAACCCGTTGCCCTCCTTTCGAACCATGTCGCATCGCTTCCCGCCCGGAAAACCTCGAATTTTTGTCATTGACTATCGAGAAGCAACCCGTTATTTATGAACCACACCGTATAAAATTATATTTAATGGATTCAATAAAAAAAGGAGGAGCACTATGGCTAATTTTTTATTTGTCCTGAGTAAAGAGGACAATGAGGCGGCAACAAGATGCTTTCAATTTGCCAAAATTGCGCATTCAAAGGGGCACAAGACGGATCTCTTTTTTATTGATGATGCCGTTAACTGGGCGGATACCCGGAAAAATTTCAATATCAAGACCCCCACCGGTGACTGTCCAAATGATTATCTACCGTACCTGGTGGAAAATCAAGTACCCATCGGTGTTTGAGTGCCGTGTGCCAAGGCTCGTCAGGTTGACGAGGCAAATTTTTTCTCAAATATGATTTTAGACGGTGGGCCCCATCTGATAGATATGGCTGCAGACGCCAAAGTGTTTAATTTCTGACAATATCACCGGATATGGGCGGCCAATCCCCTTATAAGGGATGCCATAACAAAGGATACCGTCATGTTTGATGCATCCGTCTACAAGCAAAGACGTAAAGATCTCAAACAGCAAATGAAATCCGGGCTCATCCTGCTGCCGGGCAACGATGAAAGCCCCATGAATGCCGCCGAAAACTGCTACCCTTTCCGCCAGGACAGCAATTTTCTGTATTTTATCGGCCCGGATATCCCCGGCCTTGCCGCCGTTATCGATATCGACCGTGACCGAACCACCCTGTTTGGTGCAACGCCTACCATGGATGACATCATCTGGACGGGTCCCCAACTTTCTATTGCCGACCTGGCGGCCAAAAGCGGCATCGAGCATACCGGCAGCCCGGAAGAACTGACCGCATCCGTTGCACACCATAGCGCCCGGCACCACGCGATTCATTTTACCCCGCCCTATCGGGCAGAGACCTTATTGAAACTTGAAAACCTCACCGGCATTTCCCACCGCAAAGTGACCCAAAGCGCTTCCGATGATCTGATCCGGGCGGTGATCGGTCTGCGATCGGTTAAAACCGATGCGGAAGTTCGTCAGATAGAGGCGGCCATTGATGTCTCCCGGCAGCAGTATACCCATGTATTGAAAACAATCCGGCCCGGTATGCATGAGCAGCATCTGGCCGGACAACTGACCGGCATTGTGAATGCACATGGCCGGCAAACCGCCTTTCCCACCATCCTGACCATTCACGGCGAAACCCTTCACCAGCGACACCAGCGACACCGCATGGGTGAAAATGACCTGCTCCTGATCGATTCAGGGACCCAGTCCTCAGAATATTATGCGTCGGATATTACCCGCACATTTTCAGTGGGCGGACGGTTTTCACCCCGGCAGAAGGCCATCTATGAGGTCGTACTCAAAGCCCAGACCGCCGGCATCGAAAACACCCGGCCCGGGGTTCGGTACAAGGATGCCCATATCGCGGCAGCCGAGGCAATGGTCTGCGGGTTAAAGGCCCTGGACCTGATGCAGGGAGACCCGCAAGAAGCCGTCCGCAAGGGGGCCCATGCCCTGTTCTTCCCCCATGGACTGGGGCATATGCTGGGACTGGATGTCCACGACATGGAAAGTCTGGGAGAAGACGCTGTTGGCTATGACGATCAAACCCGACGAAGCGACCAGTTCGGCCTGTCGTCCCTGAGAATGGGACGGCACCTCAAACCCGGTTTTGTGGTAACCGCCGAACCGGGGATCTATTTTATTCCCCTGCTCATCGAAAAATGGAAAGCCGAAAACAGATGTGCTGAATTTATCAACTATACTGAAGTCGAAAAATATAAAAATTTCGGCGGTATTCGGATTGAAGACGATGTACTGGTCACCCGGAACGGATGCCGGGTGCTCAGCAATAATATTCCCAAGGCCGTGGACGAAATAGAGTCCATCCTCTCGCTATAACCCAATATTTAAGCTGTTCGCTATTGGCTTTCAGCTCGAAATGATGGAGGCGTCTTTTTGCTAATGGCTAACAGCTAACGGCTGATTTTCAAAAGCACAATCGTTGGTAATACCTGATTTGTAAAGGTATATGCGTTTTCAGCCGAACACCAATCGTCACATGCCCGGAAAACGGTATACGCACACGATGTATCATGCCCGGCAAAAACCGCCATATCAAGCCTGCCGCCCGATTTTGTCGGAAGAGACACTTGAGGGAACCCCTTCATAGGGTGTTCTCCTTGTATTTCGCTGAGCCTTAACATCCCTTAGGGTTTTCAACACATCGATGCTGCTTTTTAACCCTCTGATATACCGGGCCATGCTGATGGCCCCGCCGGCTAATTGTGCCAGGGCCTGGACAAAACTCACATCCTCCAGGGTAAAGGCCCAGGGCTCTGCAGTATAAACCCGCATGGCGCCGATCAGGTTGCCGCCCACCACAATCGGCACCGACAATAAAGAGGCGATACCCTCTTTCCGGGCCTCCTCCGGATATTGAATCCTGGGATCATCCATAACATCATAGATCGCTACCGGCCCTTCTTCAAGGGATTGAGCGATGGAACTTAATGCACTCACAGGCCCTTTGTTGATGTATTCATCACTCAAACCATAGGAGGTGGCCAGCTCCAGTTCATTGGTTTTACGATTAAACAAAAACAAGGAACAACCTTTCACCTTCAGGGTGCTCTTGATACTTTCCACAGTCATCAGGGCAATCTCTTCCGGATCCTTGGAATGTGAAATCGCCTTTGTCACTTTAAGCAGTGTTTCATAATTGATGATTTTTTTTTCCATGATCTCTCTCCTTTCATGCCTGGGTCTAACGATTTATCAAGATGGCCGGACCGGCAAAACCGATATGCACCTTCATGAGTGCACACCATTGCAGGAGATGATCTGCGAAAAGAATTAACTTCACGCAGTGATCACCTGACCGAGATACGCCATAATATCAAAGGATGAGCCTCTGAATGCATGTAAATAGGCTCTATCGCTGAAAAAATATCTATAATACGGTTTCAGGCGTGCAAAAACAGTGCTCTAAAAAAATTAAACCATAGCATGCGTCGTAGACAGTGAAGGCAGGTACTTAAGAATCCGCTGGGTAACAGAAGAATAGAATGCTCAAAAAACAGTGTAAACTCAAATGTGGTTTTGTACAGATACGGAATAGTAGCTTTTGGCAACCATTCCCGCACAACAACACCGGTCAGGGTCAGACAGCGGCAGGGGATCTGTTTTGAAGGATCTGTCATCGGGTGCCCTGCAACCGATGGTGATAAAAATCATCACTGAATGAATCATATTTTGAGTGGGGCCAAATGTCAAATAAAATTGGCAGCGCCGATTACACCTGCCATGAAGATACAGCCGTCCGACACCTGCCCGATCCTTTTAATGCAGGTGCCGAAAAAGATCATGGCAATGAGGGGCGAGATATAATCCACAAAATTAGATGAAGCCCCCTGCCCACCGGCCCCTCAAATGGGCGGATTGCCGCACACAATCCATTCCAACATAAAAGGGATTTCCATGGTTTTATATGCCTTGGCGCGGTTCCAGCGATCCATAAAACCAAATACGGTTTTCGGTTTCAAAACACTTTGCTCCTGGGCAACTTTGATATTTTCCACTGATAAAAAATACCGGGGCGGTGTCGAATTTAAAGCAATCCAGGGCACATTAACGATATGGCATGCTTGTTGCTTATACTTGTTTTCGAGAGCTTCAAATTAGCATTACTCCATCTAATGCTTAAACTTCCTCTCTCACTTGCGGCAGATCGGCCCCTCGAGATAGGCTCGTCGGGTCGATTTGTTTTTCACAAAGACATTTTCAGCGATATATCCCTTTTTCTGGTATACTTTATCATGCATGCTGGGTATCGTCTCCGGGCACTATTGTTCGAATATAAAACAAGGATGCAAACACATGTTGTCACTATCTAACCCATTATTTTGACTCCTTATACGTCCATTGGGAAATTATTGTTGGGTACGTTACCATAACGTTCGGAACGTTACAATATTTTGTTTGTTAACAGTTTTCATCAATATGAATTCATGTTCCGTTAAAAAACCTTGTTTTAAATAATTCAAATTCCCCACGCCTGACCGGGCAAAATCTATCCGGTTTCAAACCGGCTTTTGAGGAATTATAAAGAATTTAGCAAGTGGCACAAAATTTGCGGATTAAGGTCTCCGTATCAGCTACCACTCTGGAGAATGAATTCTGAAAAAATCGCCGCCTTCGTACTTTTATCTCCCTGTATGGATTCCACAGATGCAAAGGGAGAAAACGAGCTTTAATATGAGGTATCGACAATGGCACCTGAAAAAATACTGGACACCGAACAGTTTGAATCTGTCATCAACCATGGGACCGTCCTGGTAGATTTCAACGCGCCCTGGTGCGCCCCGTGCAGGGCACAGCATCCCATCATTACAGAATTGTCCAAAGAATTTAAAGGCAGGGCCACCATCCTTGAAATTGATGTGGATAAAAATCAACAAACCGCCATGCAACTGGGTATTGCCAGTATCCCGACCCTGATCATTTTCAAAGACGGAAAGGAAATCAACCGATTTGTCGGGCTTCAAAATGCCAAATCACTTTCCAAGGCCCTTACCAAAACATTGCACCCATAGCGCCTGGTATCCAGGACAATTTTTTAAAACTGCCCACAAATGGACACCCGATGGCCCGCTGTCACCCCCGACCTGCCGCCCCATACGGTTTTCATCTTTTTTTCCAGAATTGTTTTTTACTTGACGATCCATAGTAACTTCTATATATAATTTTATAATTCTTTGTTGTAATTTCAAATGCTTAAAAAGCGACTGGATTGTAACAAAAAAAACATACGGATATACCCCCAAACATGTTTGGGGGCACCTGCAAAATCTTTTTTGCAAAAGATTAAAAAGTACAATATTTCAAATAGTTGGTTTTTTAAACCACTTTATTTACAAACCTTATGAGCCACAATCCATATTTTTCACCTGAATTGTTTATGCCTTCCGGCCCAACGCCTCCCTGGGCAATACACCTGTGCATGGCATTTTATAGACCTGATATGATATTCTGGACGACAGAGGGGTCATACATGGGCCACGGTCCCATGAAAGCCATTACGGAGGGTGCAAACTAAAGCGCTATGGGCAATGAATTAACAGTGCTGCTGATATTACTCTTTTTCTCTGGTTTCTTTTCTTCAGCGGAAACCGCTCTGTTTTCCATCAGTCGGACAAGGGCGATCCATCTTGCCAAAGAAAATGGCAGAACCTATAAACTGATCTGGCAGATGAAGCGTGATCCGCACAGACTTCTTTCCACCATCCTGATCGGAAACAATGTTGTCAATGTCGGTGCTTCGGCCCTGGCAACCTCACTGACCATCCAGATGGTTTCCAGCAATGCCGTTGGTGTAACCACCGGCATCATGACCCTTCTCATTCTGGTTTTCGGGGAAGTTTTTCCAAAATCAATTGCCACCCGCAACAACCTGATGGTGGCCCGTATCGTCATCGTCCCCATCTACTGGATGTCAATTGTGTTTTATCCAATTATTTTATTTTTGAATTTTATCCCCCGGTTAACCGGTAAAATTAAAAAAACACCTTCTTTGACAGAAGAAGAGCTGATGACATATGTTGAAGTCGTGGAAGAAGAGGGGGAAATTAAAGAAGAAGAAAAAGAATTTATTCATAATATTTTTGAATTTGACGATACCAATGCCTCTGAAATCATGACGCCGCGTGGGGATATGTTTGCCCTGGATATCGATGAAACACCGGATTTCGGTAAAATCGGCAAATCCGGTTTCACACGGATTCCGGTTTATATGGATACCATAGACAATATTGTGGGGATCATCAATATCAAGGATATCTTCATCCACCAGTCCACTGCGGAGGATGAACCGAATATCAAAAAACTCATGAACCGGCCTTATTTTATTCCGGAAAACAAAAAACTGGATCAACTGCTGCATCAGTTTAAAAAACGCAAGCACCATATCGCCATCGTCGTTGATGAACACGGCGGTGTGGCCGGCCTGATCACCATGGAAGATGTACTGGAAGAAATCGTGGGCGAAATCAGCGATGAAAGTGATAAGGTCGAACCCCATATTACCCGGATCAGGGAAAATGAATGGGCCGTGCTGGGCAAATCCGAAATCGATGAAGTCAACGAAACAATCCCCATGAATATCCCCGAATCCATGGGCTATGACACTTTTTCCGGTTATATACTGGACCAGATCGGCCGCATCCCCACTGAAAAAGAAACGTTTTCCGTTGGCGATTTCAAGGTAACGGTCAAGGCCATGGATGGCAACCGCATTATAGAGTATATCATCAAAAAAAATTCAGACCCTCCGGGCTAAACCGACCGCGAAAAACAACATCTGCAGCGCCTGCGAAACCGTGCCAGCCATCATATCTGTTTGGCAAAACACTCGCGGGGGGCCTGTCCTTCGAATGAGATGCACAAAAAAGGGGTTGTTTATCCGTCGGCCGATCTTTTTAAATCGGAAAGCCAGGATAAACAACCCCTTTCTATCAACACGTGCAAGCGCTATCGCCGCACATGGTTTCCCTTTTTTTACATCGCTTTACTTTTTAATCCAACGCGGTACCTGAAATTTGTAATCTTTATACGGTTTAATGGGCGGATCCGTATAAAGGGCCACAAGCTGCCCGTTTTGAACCTGATAATGAACGATGGGCGCTGCCGCCTGTGCATGCCAGGTATTGTTTTTACCAAAGGTAATCTTGCCCAGTAATCCCTCGTAGCCCGCTTCTTTGAGATGTTTGTTAACCGCTTTAAAATTATACTCATCACCTACAGTGGCAACCGCATCTGCCCAGGCCATCACGGCGGTATAGGCAATCCAGGAACCCGCCGGAATGGTATGCTTGTAAATCCCCATGTATTTATCCACCCAGGCCTGGGCCTTGGCGTTAGGGGCCATCGGTGCCGGCATACCGGCAGGCATTTCACCTACGATACCATCAGCATCTTTGCCCATGGCGCCCAGCACTTCAAGGGGTGTAATGCTCCATCCGTAGCTGAGGATCGAGTTGGTGGGCTGTTTAATGAACTGACGGAAAAAAGTGATGACTTCCTGGGAACTGGGGATCTCGACATGGATGAGCGCCGGGTTGATCCTTCGGATTTTAGTTAAAATCGGTCCCCACTCATTGGTACCGTAAGGAACGGTTTCACGGTCCGCCACTTTCCAGCCTATTTTTTCAAATCGTTTTGCAATGGTATCTCCCACTTCCATGCCCCATGTGTCATCAGTGGTGATGATCACAATTTTTTTGTTGGGATATTCATAGGGCAGGGCCGTGAGCATATTGAACATGCTGTTCGCCTGATCACCACCGGTATCGGTGATAAAATAGGTGTTGTAATATTTTGCAGGGTCACTGTTGTAAACATCCACCGGGGGCGTGGCCCCATCATCACAGAAAAAGGGTGCATCATATTTACCGTAGGCGCGTATATCCTGGCCCCAGCCGGCCCAGCCGGCATGGACGGCGGCAACCTTCATCTTGCCGCACAGGTAGTCAGCACCCTGCATGACAACCTCAGGGGCAAACTCCTGGGAGTCAAACCGAACGATTTCAATCTGCTTTCCGAGCAAACCCCCGGACTGGTTTATCTCGTTTGTCGCCATTTCGATGCCCTTCCAGTAGTTGTCTCCTGAACCGGCATATGCGCCGGTCATGGCCAGCGGCACGCCGATTTTGATGGTTTCGGCTGCAAAGGCCCATGGTCCCATAAACATAAAAACTGCCAAAATAATTGCCAACCACTTGATTTTTTTCATTTTACGCCTCCCCTTTCAAAAAAATACTGCGTTGATAGTAAACATCCTCTTCTCGTATTGCTCTTTTTCGAAACCGTTGCCCTTATTCACCTCCTGGTGCCGCCATGGACGGTTTATCACCTGCCACCAGCTTTTGCTTTACGGGGGAAAATTTTTGAATCAGGCCGATGACCCCCCCCCGAACAAACAAAACCAGAATGACCACAATGGCACCCATTATCAAGGGGCGATACATGCCCAAAGGCGCCAGGAGTTGGTTAATGGTTACCGTGATAACCGCGCCCACAACTACACCGGGGTATTTGCCAATCCCCCCGATCACCATCATAATCATCAGAATGGTAAAAACATCCATGCTCAACATTTTTGTCGACAACATCCCCACATAATGTGCATAAAGGGCACCAAACAGGCCTGTGATAAATGAGGTAAGGGCAAACACCATCAATTTGTACTTGAACGCACTGATCCCCAGGCTTGTGGCAAACCCCTCGGAATCTTTCAGGGCGAGAAACGCCGTCCCCCAATAAGACTTTATAATCACCGCAAGAATCAGCGTGCAGGCGATGGTCAGAAAAAACGTTAAATAAAAAAACGGCACCAGATGATCGGAACTGAATGCAATCCCGAAAAGCCTGATGGGGGGTATGGTGAGAATGCCCTGAGCACCTCCGCTGCCAATGGCTTTACCGAGGGGGCCCCTTAAGAAGGGGATCATGGTCATATGAACGGCAAATGTCACCAACGCAACATAGGGCCCGGCAAGCCTGAGGCAGGGCAGGCCTACGATCAACCCGAGCAGTCCTGTAATGAGACCGGCCAGTATAATGGAAAAAACCGGGGGGATGCCCAGTGAAACGGAAAGTATGGCGGAAGCATAGGCGCCCATGACATAAAAAGCGACCTGACCGAAAGAAAAAATTCCGGCAAACCCCATAATCACATCCCAGCAGGAGGCAACAACCGCCCATATCAGAATCATGATCAATATGTTCATAATATAATCGGTGTGCCCGACAAAAAGCGGCATAATGCCCATCACACAATAAAAACCGCTTAAAATCAAGATCATGCGTTTTAAGCTCATAATTTACTCTCTTCCCATCAAGCCCCGGGGGCGCACGGCCAGGGTGACTAGCAGCAATGTTAAGGTCGCAATCTGTACATGTATCATTCCAAAATACCATCCAACGAAAGCCTCGAGCATTCCCAGAATGAAAGCGGCATACAAACTGCCACTGATAGAGCCCATGCCGCCGAAAGCCGTAATGACCCATGCTTTTATCATGATATTGGTGCTGCCCATGGGATCAATGAAATTTTTCTGACCGAGCAAAATGCCCCCAAGCCCCACCATGATCGTTGAAATGGCAAAAGTGGCGGCAAAAATAAAATCCTTGGGAATACCCACAATTTGAGCGCCGGCGGGATTTTGCGCCACCGCCTGGACCGCCATTCCAATGCGGGTGTATTTAAGAATCCAGCCAAAACACAGCATGCTGACGATGGACAATATAAAGATAGCGATATCCTGCTGGAAAAGAATCACCTCGCCAATTTCAAAGGTTCCGTTGATCATACCCGGCAAGGATTTGATGCGGGGTCCGAAGATGGCCTGATATCCAAAATCCATAAAAAGGGACAGGCCCAGGGTGAGCATCATGACCTTCATCTCCCAGTCATCATATTTTCGCAAGGGAGATACCAATACCTTTTCCAACAGGTAACCCACCATGAAAAAGACGGGAACGGCAACAAAAAAAACAGACAGATAGCCGCCGACAATCCCCAGAGGGATAAGGAGCATCCATGCAAAATAGCCCCCCATATTGTAAAAGGAGCCATAGGCGAAGTTAAAGGCCTTGGTCACCCCGTACACCAGTGTCAGGCCCACCGCCATCAAGGCGTAGACAGAACCATTAATAAGACCGCTTATGATTACATCAATTATCTCAAGAAACATTTCTGACTCCGTAAAAACGATACGCTACAGCAATTTTTGAGCACTATGTCCCAATTACAACCCAAGGAATATTTCTTTTAACTGCTCGTTGTTTAATGCATCATCTTTGCTGCCCTCAAAAGAGATGGCACCCTCTTCCATAATATAAATTTTATCGGCCATTTCAATTATCTGGGGAATATTCTGTTCCACAAGAAATACCGTTTTCCCCTGCCTGCTGATCTCCTGTATAATCTTAAAGATCTCCAACCGGTAACTGGGCTGCAACCCCAGTGCCGGCTCATCAATACACAGCAGCTCCGCATCAGACATCAGCCCCCGTGCAATGGCCAGCATTTTTGCTTCGCCACCGCTCATGGTGGAGGCCAGTTGTTTTTGACGTTGCATCAGTTTGGGGAAAAGAGACGCCACCCATTCCATATTTTTGTTTTCATTGGCCCGGGCATTTTTGGAGTACGCACCGAGTTTAAGGTTTTCCCGAACCGTCATATAGGGAAATAATTCACGGTTTTCAGCAATGTACGTAACGCCCAGGTTAACGATTTTATCCGTCGCCAAACCGATGATATCCTGTCCGTCATATAAAATTTCGCCCCTTACCTTTTCCACCAGACCGCAGACTGATTTTAATAACGTACTTTTCCCATGGCCATTGGGCCCGAGCATGACCACGACCTGGCCCGGCCCCACACTTATGGAAACATCTTTTAAGACATGAGACTCTCTATAATAGGCATTTAACTTATTTACATTCAGCATAGGAATCACCCAGATAACATTCAATAACCCTGGCATTACTGGTTACGATTTCAGGCTCGTCACAACAAATTTTAGCGCCTGCCTCAATAATCAGAAGTTGCTCCGTCAATTCTGTAAGCACTTTCATAAAATGTTCGATAATAATAATCGTGACCCCGAGGTCTTGATTAATTTTCTGGATCAGATCCATCAGGTTTATAATCTCATGTGTGTTGGAACCTGCCATGGGCTCGTCCAGCATGAGAATTTTGGGCTTTGTGGCCAGAGCAGCACCGATCATCAATTTTTTTTTACCCAGCAGATTCAGAAGACCTGTATTTTGGAACCGTTCCTCTTCAAGTCCCACAAACTCGATAATGTCATCTGCATGTCCCAGATCCAGACCGCCCCTGGCGCCGAACCGGCTGCCAACACGGATGCTCGTTTGCACATCAAGGCTTGGAAATATTTCAGGAATCTGAAAAGTGCGGGCAATACCGGCTTTGGCGATGCGATGGGGGGAGAGACCGGTGATGGATTGTCCATCAAATTCGATGGTACCCTCATAGCTGTAATTGCCGGTAATCAAATTAAACACGGTGGACTTGCCGGCGCCGTTGGGTCCTGCAATGCCATATATCTGCCCTTTTTCGACTTCAAAACTCAAGTCATTGACGGCAACAATTTCACCGAATTTTTTGGTAATATTTTTTGCTTTGAGCATGTCCGCTCTCCGTTTGCCTTGCCCGGCATATCACCGGTGCCCGATAAAAAAACGTGGGGAATACAACTTTTCAAACTATTTTGGAAACGGCCTTACCGTCCGGCTATGGTGAACTTAGCAGAATGCCGGGAAAAACACGACCAAAAAATTTTGAAAACAAATAACTTTTTATAGGGAAACCCCTATATTGCGGTCTTATGATTCAATTTCACCACATGTCGGACAAATACGGATAAAAAAACCAGATTAAGACCGTGAACAATTAAAAGCAGCAGGAATTCAAAATTTTGGTGCTAAAAGACAAATGTTGTATACACACCTATACATTGAAAATGTGCCTTATATTCCCTTGGAATTTACTTTTTGTCAACAAAGAATTACAAGAAAATAGTTGCCAAAACGTGATCCGGTCTTACGGTTTAAATCATCTCATAACAAACAAATCAAGCAGTTGACAGGCTGATAATGTTAAAAAAATTGCGCCGATCAGGGAGTTAGCAATTATTGAGCCAGAAGCTTAAAGGCTATTAAATATTCCATAACCAATTGAAAAAGAGACAATATTTTAAAAACCAAAATTTCAATACGACAATTCCTGTAACCTGACAGTTGCAGGAATTGTAAACTGTCATGAACAGCGGCACTGGCCCATGGGACAAGCCACTTTGCACGGCACTGTGATACGGATTTGGCAAACCGCACTTTTAAAATGTCTCAACAAATGCTTTGACAAGAAGTTTGAAAGCGTGTATGGCAGCGACAAAATTTGCTCTGGAAAAATTTTCCGGGTTGCTTTCTAAAAAACCGGATGATAGATGCGGTGTAGCTGATTGCCGTTGTTACCCCATATGTGCTTGCGGGGGGTGGATCGATATGAGATCGTGTGGACTCTAAATCCACATAGCCGGGTGCAACTCCCGGGCTCCCCGCCACTTTTTTCAACAGCAGAAAAAAAGAATTTATGTTTATCGATAAGGAGAACCGTGGTGGCGGTGACATGGTCTGAGGTACAACACGGCCGATTATTGGATCTTGATGCCGATGATGCCCAGCTGACGCTTTGTTTTGACAATTCCGGTGAGCGCGACAAACAATACCAGGTAATGGAAAAAATTCTGGTCAAGCGCCAGCGGAAAAGGCTGCAGCAATACCGGGATATCCATCGCCAACCCGGACTCCTCAAGCTTGAAACCCGTTTGGCCCAGGCACTTTTAGACAATGGCTTTGTTCAGGTCACCACGCCGATTATGATGGCCAAGGGCCTGCTGGCGAAAATGACCATCGGCGACGACCACCCCCTGGCAGCACAGGTTTACTGGCTTGGGAAAAATCAATGCCTGCGCCCCATGCTGGCCCCTCACCTTTATTATATTCTGAAAGACCTGCTGCGCCTTTGGGAAAAACCGGTTTCAATCTTCGAAATCGGACCCTGTTTTCGCAAAGAAACCAAAGGGGCCAGACATGCCAGTGAATTTACCATGCTCAACCTGACTGAATTCGGCCTGCCCGTGGAAGATTGCCCCCGGAGACTCCGGGAACTGGCCAAAATAGTGACCGACGCCGCCGGATTGAACGCATATGATCTTGAAACCGAGAAATCGGAAGTGTACGGTGAAACCCTTGATGTGGTGGGCGGGGAAAATCGTATTGAACTCGGCTCCGGCGCCATGGGGCCCCACCCCCTGGACCGGGCATGGAAAATAGCCGAACCCTGGGTGGGCATCGGTTTTGGACTCGAACGGCTTTTAATGGTGACTGAAAACGCAAAGAATCTGGCCAGCATGGGCCGCTCTCTGGCCTATCTGGACGGTATCCGGTTGAACATATAATATCTGAACGAAAGGTCAATAAAAGCGTATCGGCAAGACAAAAAATAAAATAACCGACCGGTTTTTAAACGCCGGCCATATCGTATCGGTGGTCATCGATAACAAAACCGAAAAACCGATACCGATTCCCCGTAAATTTAAAGACGCAGTGAAACAGTTTGAAAAAAATGACTTCAAATAACACCAAATTAGACACAATTTTAAGCAAGGCTAAAGACCACCAATTTTTATCGGAAACCGAAATCACATTCCTGCTGGGCCTTACAGCGCCCGGGGATATCAACGCGCTTTTTGAAACCGCCAGAAATCTGCGCAATACCTTTTTTGACGATAAAATTTTTCTATACGGGTTTGTCTACATCAGCACCTACTGCCGCAACAACTGCCGCTTCTGTTTTTATCGAAATGCCAATTCAGATTCCCTGCGATACCGCAAAAGCACACCTGATATCCTTGACGCGGCCTGTCAGCTGGCAGAGTCAGGCGTGCACCTCATTGATCTGACCATGGGCGAAGATCCCCATTTTTTTCATCGCGGCAAACAGGGTTTTGATGAATTGGCCGAACTGGTGGGGGCCGTTAAAACCAAAACCGGCCTGCCGGTCATGATATCTCCGGGTGTCGTTCCGGATCATGTAATGGAAGCGCTGGCCCTGGCCGGAGCCGACTGGTATGCCTGTTATCAGGAAACCCATAATCGAGCCCTGTTTAAAAAACTCAGGATCGGCCAGAGCTATGAGGAACGGCTGAATAAAAAGTATATCGCCCATAATTTCGGGATATTGACCGAAGAGGGACTCTTGTGCGGTATCGGCGAAAGTGATGCAGATGTGGCCCATTCCTATGAAGTGATCCGTGACCTGAATGTGGACCAGACCCGGGTGATGAATTTTGTTCCCCAGCACGGCACACCACTGGAAAGCACCCTGCCGCCAAACCCCATGCGGGAGTTCATCATCATGGCAGTCATGCGATTGCTTTTCCCGGACCGGTGCATACCCGCCTCACTGGATGTGGACGGCCTGGCCGGATTGAAACAACGTCTGGATGCCGGTGCCAACGTGGTGACCTCCCTGGTTCCCCCGGGACGGGGTCTGGCCGGTGTGGCCCAGAATTCTCTTGACATAGAAGATGCCCGCCGGACCATGGGCGGCGTACTGCCGATACTCGCAGAAAATGGTCTGCGGCCGGCATTGCAAAAAGAATACACGGACTGGATCAGGCAGCGCCGGGAAAGCATTGTCCGTCAATATACCCGGAAAGACAGATCATGCTGTGCGTAATCATCGGCGGGAAACTTCAAGGTGTTGAGGCCGCCTACCTGGCTGCCAAAGCCGGCTGGGAGATTACCCTCATCGACAAGAGGCCGGATGCCCCGGCATCGGGCCTGGGCCATCGATTCGTCACTGCGGACGTCCGGAATGCAACTGCCGTAAACCCGATTCTGAAAGATGCCGACCTGATCATTCCGGCACTGGAAAATGATGCGGCCCTTACCGCTATTGTCGATTGTGCCCGATCGGTGGGAGTTCCCCTGGCCTTTGATCCCAACGCCTATGCCATCTCCTCTTCCAAGTTAACATCAGACCGGCTGTTCGTAAAATCCAATATCCCGGCACCGCGTTACTGGCCCGACTGTGCGTTCCCGGTTCTGGCCAAACCCAGCACAGGCAGCGGCAGCAGCGGTATCCAGATCTTTAACGCCCCGGACACCCTTTCTCGTCACATTCAGTCTGTAACCGGGGAATGGGTGGTGCAGGAATTTTTACAGGGACCGACCTACTCTCTGGAAGTCATTGGCCGACCCGGTCTTTATACCCCATTCCAGGTAACCGACCTGGGCATGGACCCCGGATATGACTGCAACCGGGTCATAGGGCCCACCGACCTTGATGCGCCCCTTGTTTCCGAATTTAACCGCATGGGCGTATCGTTGGCCGAAGCCGTGGCCCTTGAAGGGATCATGGATGTGGAAGTCATCCTGCATGACCATACCCTGAAGGTGCTGGAGATAGACGCCCGGCTTCCCAGCCAGACCCCCACGGCTGTTTTCTGGTCCACCGGGGTGAATTTACTGCAGGTGCTGGGCGAGGTGACGCTTTCGGGAACCGTTGCCCCCTTTTGCCCGATACAACAAAAAGGGGTGGTATATGAACATATCCGGGTGTCCCCGGGTTTAATTGAAATTCTGGGGGAGCATATCATGGCCACGGCGGGACCGCTTCACCTGCACACTGATTTTTTTGGCGCCGACGAGGCGATCACCAACTATGTTCCCGGAGCTGCCCACTGGGTGGCAACCCTTATCATGTCAGCACCTGACCGGAAAAAAGCGCTGGCCAAAAGCCGTGCGGTAAAGGACCGGATCCGCAAAGAAACCGGCATCCGCCGTGTTTTGGATGAAGGCCCGAATGCAAGCGGGGGGGCAAACCAGTGACCCGGTTGAAAACGTCCGATGTCTTTGATATCGGCGCCGGTCTTCAAGCCTATGATGCATATCTGAGGGCGCAGACCGGAAGGACATTACGGGGAATCGCCTGCCATGCCGGCAAAATCGATCCCAAAACGGTAGCCGGCCGTATCGCAGCCACCCATATCGGCATCATTCCCATGACCTGCGGCCAGGGGCTGATCTCCGGATTCAGCGATGCGGTTGCCGGGATTTGCGCCCATCTGGGATTTAATACCTTTATCACAGCACATACGGATGCCGCCGGCATGGCCGAAGCCGTTGAAAAAAAAGCAGACATCGTCATGCTGGCCGATGACCATCGCTTCGTCGCGCTGAACGTCAAAGAATACCGGGTCATCGACAATACAGCGGCCACGGCCCGGGGCTTTGCCGCCGGCCTGGACCTCATGGCCGGGGGCCTTTCAGGGGGAAAATGCCTGGTCATCGGCTGCGGGCCTGTGGGCCAGGCGGCCACCGTCGCACTGCTGGGTTTCGGAGCCGTTGTCTCGGTTTATGACCGGGACCGGCAGCGCAGTATGGCTTTGTGCAAAACCGTGGCCCATGGACACAGCGTGCCGGTGACCATTGAAAAATCTTTTGAATCCGCCCTTGAGACCCACCGGATATTATTTGACGCCACTAACTCAGGTGGCTTCATAACGGAAAAAATGATCACACCCGACACCTTTATAGCGGCCCCGGGCATGCCCCTTGGGCTCAGCAACGCGGCCCGAATGAAAATCGGCAACAGACTGCTCCACGATCCCCTCCAGACCGGAGTCGCGTGCATGGCCGTGAGCGCAGTGACCTTATAACTTAAACCGGCTACAGGAATTCTATGAGCATTACCACAAAAAAACCCGTTAAAAGATACTATCGCAAACGTGTGGAACTGTTTCGACTCATTGACAAAATCAAACTGTGGCCGTCCCGCAGCGGCAGATTGCACGGCATTCGAACCATTGATAGAATGGGCGATGAGGCCAGAATCACCACCCATTGCAACAAAACCTTCATGGTCAATAATTCGCGCAACAGCAGAGCCGCCCGCTGGCTTCGCAACAAATGGTTTCACACCATCTGCCCAACCTGCAAGATACCCGACTGGAAACTGGCCAAATATTCATCCACCCAGTTCAAGCGACATCACGGTTCCCTTCTGCTGGATGATGCAAAAGAGAACAACCGGTAAACGGTTTGTCCCGGACGGGTCCTGTTTTTGTTCTTAATTTTCAGGATTCATTCTAACGAAAATGATAAAAAAAACATGAAAAATACGTTTTTATCTTGAATTTTATGAAAGTCCTATATAAATGAGGGCAAAGTTCGGCATGACCTAGAAAAATCGTAATGCGTATGTTTCGGGTTTAAAATTAAAATGCAGCAAAAAAAAGGAGAGGACAATGATTATTATTGGTGAACTCATCAACGCCAGCCGAAAGGCTGTTGGTGCACACATTGAGAATCAGGATGCAGCGGCAATTAAAAAAATTGCCAGAGATGAATTTGAAGCGGGCGCCAATTATATTGACGTAAATGCTGGCATCTTCGTGGGAAAAGAACCGGAATATCTCACATGGCTGGTAAAAACCGTGCAGGAAGAGGTCGATGCCGTATGCGCCATTGACAGCCCTGATCCCAAAGCCATCGAAGCGGCCCTGGCCGTTCACAAGGGCACCCCCATGATCAATTCGATCTCCCTGGAAAAAGATCGCTATGATGTTTTGATGCCCATCCTGGCGGGTACGGACCTCAAAGTGGTGGCGCTGTGCATGAGCGATGACGGCATGCCGGAAACCGTGGATGACCGCATGGCCATTGCCGACAAACTGATCAACGGTTTGCTCCAGAACAATGTCAAACTGGAAAATATTTATGTTGACCCGCTGGTACAACCCCTTTCTGTAAACAAGGATTTCGGGACTGAATTTTTAAATTCCATTGAAAAAATCATGACCACCTTCAAGGGTATCCATACCACCTGCGGGCTTTCCAACATCTCCTACGGATTGCCCAATCGAAAATTCTTGAACCAGATGTTCATGGTTCAGGCCATTGCCAAAGGACTTGACGGCGCCATCATCAATCCTTTAGACAAAAATATGATGGCCAATATTATTGCCGCTGAAGCATTGGTGGGCAGAGATGAATACTGCATGAATTACCTCAAGGGCTTTCGTGCCGGAAAATTTGATCTCTAATTTTCCCTATGGCTTAACACAACCCCGGACTGTCTTACAGCCAGCCGGGGTTTTTTAATTTTAATGGATCGCAAAATGCCCATACTGTCCGATATCCAGATAAAAATTAATGCCGAAGACGTTCTCCTGGCCCTGAGTCATGGCCGCGAACCAAACCCGAAGCTGCTTGATAAAACAGTAAAGGCAATTGAAACGGCTGAAAAGCTGTGGCAGCCCCGGGCCGTGTATGAAGAGTTCACCATCATCGGCATAGAGGGTGAAGAGATTCTGCTGGAGACCCGGGGCGCCGGCAACAGCACCCGGATTAAAATCGGCCCCCATATCGACCTGCTGGAGATGGCCGAATCCGCCATGATCAGTGTCGTGACCGTTGGATCAGAACTTGATCGTCATGTCACCGAACTGAATCAGAGCAATCACCTCCTTGAAGCCTATCTGCTGGACAGCGTCGGCGTGGTGGTACTGTCCGAAGTCGATAAAGCGGTCCGCCGAGAGGCCGAAAAAAAAGCCCGAAATCGGAACTGGGGTGTCAGTGACCGTTTGGGTCCCGGTTCTCTCATGGGCTGGGACCTCACCGGCCAGCGTGTCATGTCTTCGCTGGTCGATATCGAAAAAATCGACCTGATCATAAATGAAAGCTGTGTGTTGATCCCGTTTAAATCCGCCTCATCCCTTATCGGCATGGGGCCGGGCTATCCCTCCAAAAAGGTGGGGTCCATCTGCCGGTTTTGCGTCCACGCAGATACCTGTTGGCGAAAAAGAGAGAATTAAGGCACTTTTTATAAAAAAATACAAATTGCCGGGTGCTCTGGGCCGCCATCCGCTGCACCGCAACCGGTTAAATGTCTTAGGCACGTCTCTGATATTTTATTTTATCTATTAATAAAGATAGTTACAATTTTTATACCGGCTATTTTCGCTACTGGCTGACTTGGTTTTACTTGGGGACAGTTGCCGTAGAATCCCTATTTTAAGGTCTTTAAAAAAATATTTCCCATAAAACATTGATTAATACGGGATTAACCTGTTGACATTTCAAATAACGTGCTGTAATTCCTTAGCAACATGGGGAATGGAAAAATCAATTAATCCAAAGAAAGGAGAACAGACAGAATGACAAAAGCAGAATTAGTTGAATTGATGGCAAATGATGCTGGTATTACCAAAGTGGCCGCTTCAGCAGCGCTCGATTCTTTTATGGGCAATGTTACCAAGGCACTGAAAAAAAAAGAAGCTAAAGTCACCCTGGTCGGTTTTGGCACGTTTTCAAAAGTTCGTCGTAAAGCCCGTAAAGGCCGCAACCCGCAAACCGGAGAAGAGATCAAAATCAAGGCTCACAATGTCGTTAAATTCTCTCCAGGCAAAAAACTTAAAGACGCTATTTAACCATTTTTTTAAAAAAGGCGGTCTCAACAGGCGTTATGCCTGAAGATCGCCTTTTTTAATACCGCACGCCTATTTTGTCAAACCTGGACGGCCCCCTTCACGTTACCCAATTTTCCCCGCGCTTTAAGCGCAGACAGGCCTTAGGGCTCACGCAAAAACAACTTCCCATTTTAACTGCCGAATCATCACGCCTGGCTGCGTTGCAAACGCTCTGAATATGCTTGATACTCGTGTGCTTTTGCGCGAACCCTTACTGGGACAAATAACGGCGAATGAGACGCCCGATGAGGGAAAGCATAACGCCGGCACTCATGACAACCAGACAAACGGGGAACCAGACACAGGATCTGTATTGGTCAGTTTCAAACGCAACCCAGAGACCGATCACCCCGAAAACCAGAACCATGAGCATCAGCCCCAGAACAAGATAGCAGGCGGTATCCGAATCATACCAGGGAACGATGACTTTTCTGTGAACGGGGTTTTGATCCAGACGCATTTGGTTTTTCCCCAGCCCCAGACAATCCTTTCCGGTCATGACCGGTGACGCATGGGGCTTTATACAAAAGTTAATTTATGCTACATTCTCCCTGTTGGAAACCTTTACTAACCAGATATGGTGGAAAAAATCAAGCAATGCCGCAAATCAGATGCCACTGCCCGACCCTATCGCTGATAATGATAATAACGGCCGCTGTTTCAGCCGGCATCATCTCCGGCTGTGCAGGGACCCCTAGAAAATTAATCATCAATGACAATTCCGAATCCTACCCGGCGGGCAGTATCATCTCCGGCAAATCAGGAGCACCGGTTTTGCCGGAAGCCATGGCGGCGGATCTGGCACGGGTTCGAATTGTCTATGTCGGTGAAAACCACCATAACCTGGAGCACCATAAAATTCAGCTTCGAATTATTAAAGAGATTTATAAAAAACACCCGGATCTCATCGTGGGCATGGAAATGTTTGATAAAACCTATCAAGTTGTTCTGGATCAATGGTCCGCGGGAGCCCTGGACGAAAAAGCGTTTCTGCAAAAAACGCACTGGTATATAAACTGGCGGTTTAACTATGACCTGTACCGCGATATACTCGATTTTGCCAGAGGGCATGGGATAAGAATCATCGGACTCAACATTCCCCCCCATATTCCACCCAAAATTGCCATTGGCGGTATCGACAGCCTTCTTGATGATGATCGCCGATATCTACCCGATGACATTGACACCTCAAGACCGGCCCATCGCGCCTACCTCCAAAAAATATTTAAATTCCATCACCTGCCGGGCCAGGGGGCGTTTGAAAATTTTTATATGGCCCAGTGCGTATGGGAAGACACAATGGCCGAATCCATCGCCCTGAACCTTGGCCAGCACCCAATGGTGGTCATTGCCGGCAATGGCCACATCAGAAATAAATTCGGCATACCGGACCGGGCTTACAAACGAACCCGGGTGCCGTTTCGAACCATCAGCCTTACCCCGACAGGGGGCCGTGCCGATCTCTCCTTTGCAGATTATATCTGGGTCACACCACCGAACGCGAAACAACCCCGCCATGGGCACTGATTTTACTACCCGTTCACCCTTTTATTGATTTAAACACCCACAGCAACGTTTTTAAACGGGTAAAAGCATCCCGGGGCGTCCCACTTGAAACAGAGAGGGACCACTTTTTTTCTGAAAATTTTCTTGACTTTTGATAGTCTCCCGGAATTGTTTGAGATAACGGTCTCCGACAGCTCATAACGCAATATATGGATTTTTTATCTTGACAAACAACAACATATTGCGTAAATCAAAATTCAGTTCTACAAATAAACCGCATCTTCTTTTAAGGTTTCCATAAAAATAAAACCCGTTCCGCACTAATCAGGCAACTTCAAAATTCGTTACAACGCTACAGGAGTCATACAATTGGTTGAAAAGATAAAGAAACGAAATAATGATGTCACAGAATTTGATTCATCTAAAATCACCACCGCCATTGCCAAGGCCGGCGAGGCAACCGGAGAATTCAATGAACGGGAGGCCCGGAAGCTCACGCTCCGGGTGTTGACATTGCTCCATGAACTTCGTTTAGGGCCGATTCCCGAGGTCGAGGATATTCAGGATATTGTGGAACGGGTCCTGCTGGATTCGCCCTACTATAAAACTGCCAAAAGCTATATCCTGTACCGTGAACAGCATTCCCAGATCCGGAAAATCACCACCAAGGTCAGCGTGGATCTGGTGGAGCACTACATCAGCAAGCTCGACTGGAAAATAAAAGAAAACAGCAATATGTGCTATTCGCTGCAGGGGCTCAACAATTATATATCCTCTGATGTTACCGCGGAATACTGGCTGAACAAAATCTATCCGCCTGAAATCAGGCGAGCCCACAAATCAGGTGATCTACACATCCATGACCTGAGCCTGCTGTCAGTTTACTGCGTGGGCTGGGATCTCCAGGATTTATTGAGACAAGGATTTAAGGGCGTTGAAGGCAAGATCGAGAGTGCCCCGCCCAAGCATCTGCGCTCGGCCCTGGGCCAGGTCGTCAATTTTTTCTATACCCTCCAGGGAGAGGCTGCCGGGGCCCAGGCACTTTCCAATTTCGACACCCTGCTGGCACCTTTCATCCGGCATGACAACCTGAATTACAGCGATGTCAAACAGGCCCTGCAGGAGTTTGTCTTTAATATCAACATCCCCACCCGGGTGGGATTCCAGACCCCTTTCACCAATATTACCATGGACCTGTATGTGCCTTCTATTCTCAAAGACCAGCCGGTGATTATCAGCGGTATCGAACAGGATACCACCTACGCCGAATACCAACTTGAGATGGATACGCTCAACAAAGCCTTTGCCGAAGTGATGATGGAAGGTGATGCCCGGGGCCGGGTCTTTACATTTCCCATCCCCACCTACAATATTACGGCCGATTTTGACTGGAGCAATCCCAACCTGGATAAAGTGTGGCAGATGACCGGCAAGTACGGCATTCCCTATTTTTCCAATTTTGTCAATTCGGACATGTCCCCGGAAGACGCGCGCTCCATGTGCTGCCGGTTGCGCCTGGACAACCGTGAACTCATGAAACGGGGCGGCGGTCTATTCGGCGCCAACCCGCTCACCGGATCCATTGGGGTCGTCACCATCAACCTGCCCCGCATCGGTTTTATGGCCAAAGACGAGGCCGATTTTTTCCACCGGCTAAAGGAAAATGTGCGCATCGGTATCGAAAGTTTGGTTATCAAACGCAAGGTCCTTGAAAATTTTACCGACCAGAACCTGTACCCGTACACAAAATTTTACCTGCGGGATATCAAGACCCGCAACGGCGTTTACTGGAAGAATCATTTTTCCACCATCGGCATCGTTGGTATGAATGAAGCCTGCACCAATTTTCTCCACAAAGATATCACCCGTCCGGAAGGCCAGGTGTTTTCACTTCGCATCATGGATTTTATCCGGGAGATGCTCACGGAAGCCCAGAAGAAAACCGGTGATATGTATAACCTTGAAGCCACGCCGGCCGAAGGCACGGCCTACCGTCTGGCCCTGATTGACAAAAAACGGTTTCCGGAAATTCGCTGTTCCAATGAATCCGAGTACATAGCAGCCGGGGCCGCGCCTTATTACACCAATTCAAGCCAGCTGCCGGTGAACTTCAGCGACGACATCTATGAAACGCTGACCTTGCAGGATGACCTGCAATGCAAATACACCGGCGGTACCGTTCAACATGTTTTTCTGGGAGAACTGGTCAGCGACATCACCGCCATCAAGGGACTGGTTCGTAAAATTGCCACCGGTTTCCGCCTGCCCTACTTTACGCTGACGCCCACCTTCAGCGTATGCCCGGACCACGGCTACATCAACGGCAAACAGGAAAAGTGCCCCAAATGTAACCGCGAGACAGAGGTTTACTCGCGGGTGGTGGGATACCTTCGACCGGTCAAACAATGGAACAACGGTAAACGGGCCGAATTTGACCAGAGAAAAACATTCAAGGTGGCATAATTCTTAATTCTGGTATGGAGCAGATCAAATGGTACTGGGCGGCGTTCAAAAAAATTCGATGATCGATTATCCGGAAAAAATCAGTTGTGTGATTTTTCTTTCAGGGTGCAACTTTGACTGTCCGTACTGCCATAACCCCGACCTGGCCCAGGGGTGTGCCCAATGCCCGGCAACCCTTAACGAGACCAACATATGGCAGTTTCTGGAAACGCGCAGGAATTTTCTGGACGGCGTGGTGATTTCCGGGGGAGAACCCACGTTGCAACCGGATCTGGCGGATTTGTGTAAAAGAATTAAACAGATGGGGTATCCGGTGAAGCTGGACACCAACGGCAGTCGGCCCCAGGTGCTGGAAAAACTGCTTGAAAACCACCTGATCGACTATGTGGCCATGGATGTCAAAACGGATCCGTGTCACTATGCACCATTGATCCAGAAAAAAAACCATCCGGATCATATTGTCTCCAGTATCGGTCTGATCATGGACTCCGGACTGCCCTATGAATTCAAGACCACCTGCATCAAGCCCTTGGTGGACACCGGCATTATCGAAAACATCGCCCGGCTGATAAAGGGTGCACGGCTCTGGGCCCTGCAGGCGTGCCGGGAAACCCAGGTCCTGCATCCTGAATTCTTTGAAAATAACGACTGCCGACTCGATGAAAACGAATTATTGGCATTCCAGTCCATTGGTGCAAATTACGTGGAAAAATGCATCGTGCGATAAACGGGTATTTTGATGCCGGTTCACTCGGGCTTGTTTAGATTGAGCAGTCGGGCCGCATTCCCACCACAGATACAATCGATATCCGCCCTTTCAAGCCCGCTTTGTTCCAGTTCCTTAAAATATCTGGCCGGTTTGATAAGGGGGAAATCCGTCCCCAGAAGAATCTTGTCGATCCCGGCGATCTGTTTTGCAAAATCCCAGATTTCCCGTCGATAGAGAAACGGGGAGGCCGCCGTATCAAAATAGATGTTTTTCAGGGTATCGCTGACCTCTTTTTTCAACAGATTGTAAAAAAAGATCCCGCCCCCCCAATGGGCCAGTACAATGGTATTGTCCGGAAACCGCCTGGCCAGGTTGTATATCTGTGCCAGGGTATTGGGGGTTTTCCCCGGGTAGAGATGGCCCACCGGTTCATTGGTGTGCACCAGGACCGGCACCTTGCGCCTACAGCAGATCTCCATGATGGGTGCCAACTGGTCCAGGGTTGTTTCATCAATCCCGGATTCATAAAATGCCAGTTCCCCCACACCGGCCAGACCGCCGTCCAGACAGCGAACGGTTTCTGCAACGGCCTCGGGGCTGGCCGGATCAAAGCAGGCCATTCCGATGAGCCGATCCGGATATTTTTCCACCACCGCCATCACATAATCGTTCTGCAGTTTAAAGGTATCTGCCGTTCGCCAGGGAAATCCGAACACAACCGCCTTGTCAACACCCTGTTCATCCATGGCTGCAATGGTCTGTTCCGCGCTCACAAGCGTTGACCCCGGGGAATCATACAGGAGCCTGAAGGCAGATTCACCCTCAAAATAGCGCTCGCGCGTATTTCGGATATCTTCAGGAAAAATATGGGTATGAAAATCAATGATCATTGGTTTGTCTCCGGTATAAGGGGTGCAACTACGATGGAAAACTTATAGCTGATAAAAAAAAATATTTTCATATACAGGTTGAAGGTAACCATAGGGTGTATCGATTCTCTGAAAAACCGCTATAACGAAATAGATGGAAATTTTTTACGACACCATCAATATTGATGGTCTCGTAAAAAGTCGGATTTAGACGGTCTCGTAAAGGTTTCAAATTCAAGGCGTGCAAATTTTGTAATCATGAGGCGTAACCATCGTACGTTGAATGATTGCGGAATGCAGCGCAACGAAGGAGTTGGAACCTTTACGAGACCGTCAAGATTGACTATTAAAAATACTGATATACAATACGATAAAACCGTAAACCCTTTTATCTTTTATAGGCATCATGACGACCCGAAATCAAGCAGGGAATTTAATTGTAGATAATTTTGAACGCCATGTGGTCCTGGTGGCACCGGAGGTGCATTGGAACACCGGTAATATCGGGCGGACCTGTTTAGGCGCCGGCGCCCGGTTGCACCTGATCCGGCCTTTGGGGTTTTCACTGGACAGCCGCCAGGTCAAACGGGCCGGACTGGATTACTGGCCGGAGGTAAAGTTGTCGGTCTGGGACAGTTTTGCAGACTTTAAAGCGCAGATGCAGCCGGCAAAAAAAGAAATGGCCATATTTACAAAAAACGGATCGAAACTTTTCTGGGAGTTGCCGATTCTTCAGAGGCTTTTTCTGATTTTCGGCTCGGAAACACAGGGGCTTTCACCCCGGATTCTGAGCGACTATGACGATGCAACTTTTTGTATCCCCATCTCTTCAAAAATACGATGCCTGAATCTTTCTACCACGGTGGGGATTGCACTGTATGAAAGCCTGAAAAGCGCGTTTATTTAAAAAGGAGGCCACCCATGCGGCACACCGCACGTATTTTGACACTTTGCTCGGTCCTGCTTCTGCTCATCGGATGCGCCGGAAACAGAAACGACATCCTCGACCAGGACCCCACCGGCATGTCCGATGAAGCGCTGCTGACATATTATTATCAACTGGATGAAGAAATCGCCAAATGCGAACGCCGGTCCGACCGACCATCTGTGGGTATTGGAACCGGCTTTGGCCGACAGGGGGTCGGTTTTGGTTTTGGTATCAGCCAGGGCATCGGCAACTGTGATGCAGACGAACTGAGGCAACGTCGTGTAGACGTCCGCCTGCAGTTGCAAAAACGGGGTTTAACCCCTTAACCATTGCTGCTTTCAAGAGCAGCGCAGATGGTTTGAACCGCCGTATCGATGCTGATCCAATGGGTATTGATGACCAGATCATAATTACAGGGGTCGGCGAGATTGGCATTAAACGATTGTCTGCAAAAGGCCCTGCGGTTGGATTCCCGGTTCATCACCCGTTTTTTAGCGGCCTGGGGCGATATCTCAAATGCCTTGGCGATATTCCGGACCCGCACATCCAGGGGCGCCACCAGCCGTACCCGCAAGGCTTCGTCCGGTGGGATGATGAAGTTGGCACCCCGTCCCACAATCACGGCCCGGCCATGCTTTCCGATGACCCCGATAACCTTCATGAGATGCTCCAGGTAAAGCCCGGGCCAGAGATAACGGTCATTCACCAGAGACGACAGGAAATCCTCAATACCCGAAAGCCGTTTTTTTTCCATGGTATGGATAACTGTGTCGCTGATATGGACACTTTCGGCAATTTTTTTGACAATGTCACGTTCAAACAGATCAAAGGAAAGCTTCTTGGCGACTTCCCGGGCCACGAGCTGGCCCCCGCTGCCGGGTTCCGAGGATATTGTTACAACGGATATCTGCTTTTCAGCTTTTTTCTCAACCGTTCGGATCTGTTTCCATCTTTCCACCTGATTTTTGATAAAAAGTTCAAAGTCCGTATGCTCTGATGACATGTTTCCTCCTTTTAAAGGATCTGATATCCTGCGGCCGTTCATTCATCCTCACCCTGTTCCAGTTTTCCAAAATGCAGTAACTATAAAAATAAATTAACCACACCCGCTCACCGTTAAGGCGACGACAGCAAAGAGAGGCAGGAAGGTTCCTCCCAACAGGCGTAATTTATTGAATACGGATGACATCAGTGAAGCTATAGTCTTTTCATACACATAACACCCTGTCTGACAGGTGCCCAAGCGCTTTTTAGGCTTCGTTGATTTTTTTGTTAAATGCTTTTGGGTCTACATCACCAGACATCTTCAATTGATGGATCATCAAAGCGACTCAAGGTGATTGTCGGCGGTGAGCTACTTTTACTGCCCATACCGTAATCGCTTTTTCTATGATGGAATATACGATACGGTAACGCCCGTGACGAAGACGATACCGTTTCTGACTGCTCAATTTAAGGGCGCCACAATGTCAATTTTTAAAGCAACCGCCAAACTCAGCAGTACAAAGTCATAAAAGGTTCCCAGATTAGAATAGCCACACCGCCTGGCTATCTGCTGAAGTTCTGCTTTTCTCAACCTTTAGTTTTACGTTGATTCCGGCCTGGCCGGGTTATGGATTAATCCCCTTCAATGGCAAAACGTGCCAGATTGCTTTTCCGCGGCACATATTCACCGATGGGAACAAGCTTTTTATTAAATTTTACACAATCCACAATGACATTCCACAATTTTTCCAGTTCTTCCGTTTCAAGCGTATTGTCCGGTACAAATTCAACCACATTTTTATCGATACTGATCTTCATGATCGCCCCCTTTCCGCGAATCAATCGCAGATACGTTAGGTTTAGTAAGGTAAACGGTTGGTTCCTTTTTTATGGATGCCGGCCTTGTTCGACAGTCAAAATTTTCTGCATGAATATAAAAATTTATTTATGGCGCCAATGTCGATTCAAGAGTGCGAGGATCTGGTGCCGTTCAGAAAAAGAGGATCTGGTTCAGATAGATAATAAACGATACCACTTTCGGGTCTTGGGCTGCAACATAAAAAAATAGACACTTTTCAACTTCATATGGGGAACAGCTGAATGGGTATGCCCATATTTTCGGCAAATCACAGATCCACCGTCATGCTATTTCAAAGAATTCAGTCCATCAACACCGGAAAAATCATTTTCCATCATTCAAAAGTATGGTATTGCCGTTAGTGTGTCTTTATGGCCTTAACCATCAGTTTAAAAGTGACGCTTTTCCATGATATCGCTTAAAAAAATCCAGACCTGTTTCTCAGTTGCCATACCACTTTCCTGGGTTCTCGGCCTTGCCCTGCTTGCACTGGTCTCCTGTCCGAGGCCGGTGACGGCAAAAACACCCGGAGAATATCAAACCCTTCAATTTTTTTTTGAAAACGATCTCTTTGGGAATACGGACAAATACTATACCAATGCGGTACAACTCACCTGGCTTTCCAATGACCTGGCCCGATACAAAGACGATGTCCGCCTCCCCGGCTGGACCCTTCCCGTCATTCATCGAGTCCCTTTTGCCAACGAACCGGACAGCGTGCACAATGTGGGCCTGATTTTCGGCCAGCAAATTTACACGCCCTCGGATATCGATACGGACCAGTTGCTCAAAGACGACCGTCCCTATGCCGGTTTTCTATACGGCGGCCTGGCCCTGCACAGCAAAACCGCATCACGCCTGGATACCATGGAAATTGTTTTGGGGATAATCGGTCCCTCTGCCCTGGGGGAACAGGCCCAAAATGGGGTGCACCGCATAAGATCCATTGACCAGGCCCAGGGCTGGGACCATCAACTCAGTGACGAACCGGCGCTCCGCATTTCCTGGCAGCGAAAATGGCGCCTTTGTAAATGGGAGATGGGAAATCTTTTGGGCGCCGATCTGATCACCAATACCGGCGTAACGCTGGGCAATGTCCGGATCGGGGCAAGCGCAGGGGGAGAGGTTCGGTTCGGCTACCGAATACCGGAGGATTTCGGTTCAGACGTTATACGGTCCGGCGCAGGCGTGAGCGCCCCGCTGCCTTCCGGAAAACAATCACCCTGGGGCCGGTTTGGCATGCATCTGTTTGCCGGGACCATCCTGGAAGGGGTTGCCAGAAATATTTTTCTGGATGGAAACACCTGGAAGGACAGCCACAGTGTCAATAAAAAACCGCTGGTGGCAGACTTCTCATTGGGATTCGCCTTGAGCTTTGAAACCATCAAACTCACCTACCGAACGCTTTTCAGAACCAGGGAGTTCGACAATCAGGATGAAAGTCAGGTCATCGGGTCCATGACCTTGACCTGGGCTTTTTGAATCATATCACTTGACCATGCGGAAGGTATAATAACAATATTCAATGCCATTGAACTATTAATTATACAGGAAATAAAACGATAAAAACCGAATTTATGCAAAAAGTTTGGTTTCTCGCTATTTTGTGTGGGTTCCCCGGGACCGCCAGGGTATACGATTTCGATTTTTATCGAAATGCCCCAAACTCATTTATGTCTATCTCAAATGAGTTTCCATCGGTTAATGCTAACTTGTTGTTGCTGTCGTAGATGTATTTCAAGTCCGCCAGTTTAACCTCTTTAGGAATAATATTAACCCAATAACCACTGCTCGATAAATCCATAATCGTAACTCGCCGGTGAGGCTTTTTGATAAATGTATTTTTGCTTTTATCAAATACCATGAAGTAACCTTCAATTCGCGCAATTGAATCATTGACCACCTTGATCTCACCTATGAAATGGCGTCTTAAATCTGTTTCAAAAGTTCTTCTTACAACGACGTGCACTTTTTCGTTAATTTCTATAAGCATTTTTTTACTCCATATGATTCGTTCGTATAACGTCGCGGTAAACGGCTGGTGTCAGCGAGCCCGGTGGCGCGAAGCAAAACGGATTTGTAGCGATTTTGAAACACCTGGCCATGACGGCGGTGGCGCCGGTTAAAGCGTACGGCATACCCGGTCAAAAGCCGTCGCATCACCGTGGCCATCGGCGTCGTCCCTGTCTTCAATGAAAATGAGTGGGAATTAACAAAGGAAGATGCCAAAGCGTTCAATAAAATTTTCCCGATCCAAATCATCGCAGAAAATCTTTCGCCGCTCAATTCCGCGAACAATGATATGATGCAATGCACCGGGGGTGTCTATTCTGGCTTTTCGTGGCATGCATTTCCATTATCATATGTATCGTTCATTGCAAATCAATAATCCAATGGATGTCCCTAAAGACGTTTTCTATTGAATAGAACTACATACATCCTGAATTATGTGCCATGTCCCCGGAATTCCTGCGTCTTCTTATCGTTGCAGGTGTTCTGGTGGGAAACGCCTTCCAACTCGTCGGAGTGAGTGCGCTTTGTCACTCCCGGACCAACCACTACCAGCCAGTATCCAATGCTTATGGCGAGGGTCACAGAGGCAATCCCCAAAAGATACATCGGCGTCAATTCTTTCAGGTCGATAATAATGACCTTACGCGCAATAGCCATAAGCGCCGTGGCCATGACGATCTTGACGTGGATGACGTCATCGCGCAAATAGACGATGATGTTAATAAAAATCTCGATGGCAATCAACACCGCCATAAAAGCGCCGAAAGTTGCCAGAATATCGCTGATCTGAAGCAACATGAACGGCGGCTGCATCAGTTTCTGGTACAGCACCCACACAACATCCAGCACCCCCATTATGATGACAAAGGTCATCAAAATCGCCAAAGCCCGCACCGCCCAATTAATCACATTTCTCAAGCCGTCGGTGAACCGGTCACGGGGCACAATGACTTGTTCTACACACAATATCTGTTTTATCTCTCTCTCCATTATCTCTCCATCGTAAATTTTCAGATTTCATAAATATTCGGTAAACGTTTTTATCCAGGGATGGTTCCCCTCATGAAGCGGAAACGCCCGGTTGTCGCCGCGCCGATCCATAACCACCATACCGTAATCACCTATCTTAGCCTCCTCCAAAATCACCTTGCCTGCATTGCCAGAACGCTCAACTTCCTTGATCTCAATCCGATCTTCAGAAATACCGGCTTCTTTGAACATCCGGTGGACACGGTCATGAAAAGCTTTAATGTTCTGTCGGTTTTTTCCCACAAGGAATTCCTCAAGAAAACCATCCACAGCATACGAACCCATGCTAATGCTGGCCGGACCAACGTGAAACAGGGTTATCCGGACATCCGGATTGTGGCCGACTACGAGGCTGAGATGATCGACCGCTCGGATAGAACTTTCAGAACCGTCGCCGGCCAGTAGGATCATGGAAGATGCCACGTCTCCGTCAACCACCCAGGCCGGAATGTCGCGGGCATGCTCAAGCAGATTGCAGGTCGTGCAGTCCATAAAGACCTCCTTCAGGATGTGGGGGACGAGGATGTGGGGGACATTTGATTATTGGTTTATCTGATCGCAAAACCGTAATCCCAGATCTTCGGCAATTTTTTGCCCCCTTGAAATCGCCTGGCTGACCGTGGGTTGCGCTAAATTGACTTTTTCAGCCAATGCCACCGTCGTCATCCCGAGTTCCCGCGCTCCCCAATAGCATAACAAACTGCGGGCTTTGACCCTTTGGGGGTATTTGCCGGCGGACACTATCTCACCGGGTTCGATATTCATCAGCAGCGCGACACGCCCAACCAGCCAGTCAAAACCGTACCCTTTCGATGTGAGTTCATATTGGCCTTCCAGGTTTTCCCGGGCGGCCTGCAGTGCGGATGCCACAAAATTTCCGTCACCCAATATGCGCTCATCCCCTTTCATCCGTTTCCCCCCGCGACGCATGGCCTTGACGGCACCCCACCCACCGGCACTGCGGATTAACCCGCCGCCGACCAGGTCCGGACGGCGACCGTCGGAAATCCCCTTTTCGACATATTCACGGTACCCCTTTCGGGCGGCTGTTTTTTGGGTGCCGTAGCGTTTTAAAACATAGTCTGCGTCCTGCCAACCCAGCTTTTTTTTGCCCATCAAGACACTGTGACCGCTGAACGGATATGTGTCCAGCCCCTTCAGATCTTTAACCAGGCGGGCCCGTAACGGGTTTAAATGAATATAGCGCACCAGTTCCCTTAAATACGCATCTTCCTGGCACAAAATGGATTTGTAGCGATTTTGAAACACCTGGCCATGACGGCGGTGGCGCCGGTTAAAGCTTACGGCATACCCGGTCAAAAGCCGTCGCATCACCGTGGCCATCGGCGTCGTCCCTGTTTTCAATAACAAATGTGCGTGATTGGGAATCAAGGCCCAGGCAAAACAGGGGGTACCGCTTTGGGTCAAAACGATGCCAACGCGTTCAATAAAATTTTCCCGATCCAAATCATCGTAGAAAATCTTTCGCCGCTCAATTCCGCGAACAATGATATGATGCAGTGCACCGGGGGTGTCTATTCTGGCTTTTCGTGGCATTCATTTCCATTATCATATGTATCGTTCATTGTAAACCAATAATCCAATGGACGTCCCCAAAAATGCATTAATCCGATTTTCTCAGATAGACATCCTCCTGACAAACAATGGGTTTATAACGGTTTAAAACAAATGTCGTATCGGCGATGGGCCTGTTAAAATTTACAGCATCTGTATGGACAGATGTCAACTAAGGTGCTAATCGAGATGTGCCCCCATTTATTTCATGGGTCAGCGAATCCTTTGATTCTATAAATATATTTTACTTTTTTTCTTTTTTATGGCGTCTTCGGTGGTTTTTGACAATTCCAGTTTTAACGACCAGCTATCGGACATATCGTTGATCTTTAAAGCACCTTCAGGACAATTGGCGACACATGCCAAACAGGCAATACATTTTTCCTTATCTGCTTCGCCTGATTCAGCTACCATTGCACCAGTGGGGCAAAATTCCTCGCAAAGCATGCACATGCTACAGTCTTCGCCACCCCTGGTCGGGACCTGCGTGAGCCAAACAAATCTCATTGTTTCAAAAAAATCAAGTTGTTCGTCTGTAAATTCCGATTTTTCCAATTCACCTAACACGCCGTCATCCTCACCCGTAAATCTTTTGTATGTTGCCCGGGCGAATTCCTTTGCCATTTTTAAATCTATAGCATCGGGGTGACCTTCCATCGCCTTATGGCCACCAAGATTATACGTATGCGCACCCAAAAACTCTGCGGATGAAACAACGACAAAATTTTGTTCTTCTAATATCTGCCGGGTGGAATAATGCGTAGGGTGGACTTTAAATCCCCCAAATGTGAAAAACATAGCGCACTTTTTGCCTTGACCGTCCAGCGTTCTCATCCATTTTCTGACGACTCTTGGGGCGCGCATAGCATGAATGGGTGCCCCGAACAAAACCGCCTGATAAGGCCCCAAATCAATCTTCCCTTTTCTTGACGCATAGGAAGTAACATCAGACATGGTGACCTCAACCCCCATCTCTATGAATGTTTTCTCAATTTCTTTTGCAATAGTGGCCGTATTTCCTGTGGCTGAAAAATAGAATATTATAATATTCATAATATTCATCCCCCTTCTCTATGTCCATTTGACGATGTTGTGCTTTCTTATGCACACCGCCCTGGATAACCTGCCTTTTCGAGCTGAGCGAGAAAAAGTCAGGTTGATCCAAATTGTTATCCGCGCAAATAATCCAAAACCGCATCCGGATTTCCAAGATTTACAGTTCCTTCAATCTTCTTGCGAATAATCGATCCGTTATCTTTTGCCAATAAATAAGCGCCCTTCTCTACGCTTGGGCTCCTAACAGTGCAATACCCATTATGAATTTCAAGGCCGACAAATTCATCGATGGCCAAGCCGGGTCGATTATCGGAGGCCAATAATTGGCGTTCAAATTCTTCCCGACGAACGACCCCCTTGGCTACGCCAGGCGCTATACCTTGATCGTCATGAACAGTCATTATGAATGGCAAAACGCCTAGCCCCTTGAGCATGATGAAATTCCAGTCGACCGGTTTAGTGAACCATTCAGAATCACTCATTGAACCTTCTGCCAGCCAGATTGTTCCGGCACTAGTACCGCTAAAAAGTTTTCCGGACTCTAAAGAACTAATAAAAAGGGGGCCTAAACTTCGTGCGGCGATGACATCAAGCATGTATCGGGTATCTCCACCCAAAACGAACAATGCCGCCGATGTCTTGAGAAGATGATTTACTTCGTCAGCTGACATTTCGTTTTCACCCGGCAGTACATCCCCGATAAGTATTTCGTTTACAATGCAGCCTCGTTCGGTAAATTCTGCCATAACATCGGCCCCACGAGGTAGCGTCTCCAAAGTTCCATTTCTACGGGCAGTTGGTAACACAGCTATTTTAGGTGACATTTCGCCTGAGGTTTCCCGAGCCAGATCAATTATGTGCATATAATGCTCAATCATTCGCTCGTCTAAGGACTTTCCGCCGCCAATGCAATAAAAGGTGGTGTCTGTTTTCATACTGATGACTACCTTACTAAGGTGCGATAACCTGCATCACCGGCGCGATTAGCGTCCGGTGTATGCTGTTGTTCAAGTAAGCCGCTCCGCGGCAGATTAAGCGTGGCATCATTGCTCAATTAAATTGCTCATGGTATCTTCTTACCGGCTTGCAGGACGGTATCTTCACCCGACAAGGTTTAACGAAGAAAGGAAGATACCATGAACAGTTTAATCAAACGTTTTAAAGAAGATCTCCAGTTAGCCGGTTATGCTAAGCGAAGTATTCAATCCTATACCAGCGCGGTTTTAAGACTACAGCGTTTTTACAATATACCACTTGACGATATCACCGAAGAACAGCTCCGTCAATACTGGCTGTGCTGCCAGAATGAGTTCGGCTGGAGCGCCGCAACACTGCGTATCAGTTACTCCGGTATTCAACATTTTTTTACCAGAACGCTGGTCCGATCCTGGAATGTTTTCAACGACATCAAATCACTACTGTCCAAAATAATTTAAAATCGCATATCTGCTACATATAAATACAGCTAGTTAGTCCAAAACCCGACTTTTAAAATCAGGTGTCGTTTTTAAAGTTTGTGCTGTCCAATACTCCTGAAGGGAAGTGATATTGACGGACTTTGGTTCCAGGGGAGGGATACCGAACGGTTTGTTGATCCATTCCCACAAATCCTTGTAAGTAAAGGTTCCAACGCAAAAAGCCACCAGATTCGGGATAGGACCAGCCGAACTTGGATTTAAACTTGATGTATTGATGAGCAGCATCGCGATTTATGCTGTCCAAATCTGGATATAAAGCGCGTTTTCGCTTGTACCGACAAAGGCTTTCACCTTGAGATTCTGCTTGAGGGCCTTGAAGAACAGCTCAATTTGCCACCGATCCATCCTTGTAGATGGCGGAGATGGTGGAGCCCCGTGGTATACTCCGAATTCCATATGGTTCGTAAGTAGGACGATCTCGCGCTTCGTTCACAGTATCCACAGCGACACGATGACCTTCCGCAAAGTATGTGGGGACATTTCTTATGGCTTCATACCCGTTAAACTGGATCAGTTGATTGGTCATCGATTATGTTTCGTTTTTGGGGCACAGGACGTTCTTCAACGACAGTGTAATCAGCGTTCGCCTTCAGACGGGTGACAAAAAAGATATTGTTTTCCGTCCATTAGGCAAAAAGCGGGTAGTCATTACAGCCACGATCCATGGTAACGATTGAATGTGCTGAGAGTGGCACCTTACTGGCAATGGTAACATCTTGCTTTCTTGGATTTAGAAATAGAGGCATGGGTTGGTAAATAGCCGTCATGATCCAATAGCAGATGAATTTTACAGCTCCTTTGGTGCATCGGCGGAATTTAGCCTTGCCCACGGGAAAAGGGAGAGGAAGACACGAGATGGTCGAAACTGTCAGAGGGAAGTAGCTTGTTCTTGAACCGAAACCGGTGTTTCCCCTAGATGCCGTTCAATTTGCACACACTCGTAGGGTCTTATAGAAAAGGTCCTGATGTACAGCTGCCATGGGCGGTTTGCATTCGCATAGGACAGGGTTGACTTGTTCGGTGCCTTTTCATCCCGAGATGGCGCAACTTTGCCCATGCAGCATGCCAACCCCGCGATAGATTTCACGAAGGCTTTTGGCTTGAGCTAATTGACCAAAATAACATGGCAACAGAAATGATCCCAGCTGTTAAATCCTTTAGAATACTTTTCCGCTCTGTGTTGATAGACCAGATTATGAAAATTTCCTCGATCGATCAAACAACGCCCGTTGACTGTAACAGACTCGCATGGCCTTGCCACGAGGGCGACCTCCTCTCTTTTGATGGCTATGTGTCTGCTTGAATTTGGCAAACTAACCATGCCTCATAAGGAGGGTTTTTTTCAACAGATTTTTTTGTTTTACTTCTTTTCAAAACCGTTTTTGGACAAGTGAGTGACATCAAATGGAAACGTGAACAGACCCTGCCGACTATTCTTAGCCTGAAGGAAGTCAGAAAGATCATCTATGCCCTTCCCACTGTGCAAAGTCATACTTTTTATTTGACATTATATTCCATGGGACTGCGTTTGAGGGAAGCAACAACGCTCCAGGTCAAAGATATCCTTTCCGACAGGGGGCTTGTGCATATTCACCGCGGAAAAGGAGCTCTGGACAGAACCGTACCCTTACCTCAGATAACGCTGTTGACTTTGCGTAAATATTATAAAACTCACCGCAATCCAAAATGGATATTTCCTGCTTTAGGCCGCAATGGCGGCAAGGACGCTCAATATGCCAAAAATCATGTGAGTGACAGTGGAGTTCAAGGCGTTTTACGATCTACCTTGAAACGCCTGAAGTTTAAAAAACATGTTCACCCTCATGTATTCCGCCATGCGTATGCGACTCATTTACTGGAAGCCAATATTCCCATACGACATGTTCAAAAAATATTAGGCCATAAAACGCTTAAAAGCACCATGATTTATCTGCATGTAACCACACAGGCCCGGGTTGATTCCAATGACAAAGTCTCCAAAGTCATGCAGGGGGTACTGTCATGAGCGCTATTCAAAAAATCTTCCAAATGTATGGATCACAATATATGGCACTTTATGGTGATCGAATGCCGCAATCTCATAAAAAAACCATCCGCGATATCATTGCCTGTAAAAAGGGCTCCTTTGGAACAATGGTGTATGAGTGTAATGACTGTCGTAACCTGCATTTTATCCACTGCTGCTGTGGCAACCGCCATTGTCCCAACTGTCAGCAGAATAAGGCGGATCAATGGCTTCATCAGCAGATGAAAAAATTGCTGCCCACCCATTATTTTCTGTTGACGATTACATTCCCTCAAGGTCTCCGGGAAGTTGTAAGATCTCATCAGAAACAATCTTATGGCGCCCTTTTTTCATGCATCAATGAAGCGCTGAAAAAATTAGCACAGGACACACGGTTTATAGGCTCTGATCGAATTGGATATCTGGCAGCGCTTCACACATGGGGCGGCATGCTCCAGTATCATCCTCATTTGCATCTGATCATTCCCGGAGGCGCTTTATCTGATAATAACGACCAATGGCTTTCTTCCAGGCAGGATCTATTTGTTCACACAAAACCCCTGGAGATCATTTTTAAAGCCAAATTCAAGGGTGCAATACAAAAAATCGGGCTGCTCCATAAAATAGATCCTGCAGTCTGGAAACAGCAATGGGTGATTGACAGCCAGGCCGTGGGACAGGGACACAATTCCCTGCGGTATCTTTCAAGATATGTGTTCCGGGTTGCCATCTCCAATAACCGTATCAAAAGCATTGAAAATGGTGTCATTAATTTTTTGTATAAAGACCGCAAAAAGAAAAAATGGAAAATCATGGCACTGGATGCCATGGAGTTTATCAGAAGATTTTTGCAGCATGTTCTTCCAAAAGGATTTATGAAAATCAGGCATTATGGATTTCTTAATCCCAACTGTGCCTTGTCCATTGAGAAAATCCGTGAACTCATTTCATTCATCCATGACATTATTGAACTTTTTTCTCAAATCCCGGAACCGGAAATGCCCGGCATTAAATGCAGCCATTGTGGTCATGAGTTGAAATTCATTTTTTTTGCAAAACCTGAAGCACGGGCAAGGCCCGGATAACAAAACTGATTATCCAGTATTGGACAACATTACAAACATCCCTGTCAATTATCAAAGGGCATGTTGCAGCACCCGTGCGCCAAATTGCCGGTATTTTAATTTTCAACCTGGGGATTAATAGCTGAAAACGGCCTTATTTTTGGCTTTTACACCCGGAAAAGAACCTTCTGTCGAAATTTTAACCACCTCTTGCCGTAAAACATCCAGAAAATCGGTGATCTTTCCCCCTATCAAATCCGCGGCTTCTTGAACCATGGATTAGTACCGAGCCTCGTTCCTCGGCACGGTTACTAATCCTTTATTTGTTAGTGTATTGTGTTTATAGTTCGGTTATATCTTACAACAAAAAATCAATTATCAACGTATTGATAATTTTAGGTTTTTTGAATACTATTCCATGCCCAACGCCCTCAACGGGTGCAAACTTGAGTGTGGGAAGAAAGGATTGAATGTCTTTGATCATATCTTTTGTGATCTCTAGAATCAGCAGTTCCCCAAATCAATAGTATTTCACGTTTTTGTTTACTTAATCTTTGATAGGCATTCGTGTAGTCCCCAATAGCATTATTTCTGAGCATAGATAAAAGAGACCGTTGGAAACCTTTATATATTGTCTGTTCCACAAATAGTCTATTATATGTCCCAGAATCAGGATTACCTTCAAAAAGGCCCTTGGAGACGATCCACGATGATTTTTATGCCAAAAACTGGACAGTTGCTTAAGGTGTAAAATGAGCTTATTTTGATCAAAAAAAAGGAGGCTCATTGATGGGTATTCGAAAAAATTACAGTGCATCGTTCAAAGCTAAAGTGGCTCTTGAAGCTGTCAAACAGGAAAAAACGATTTCTCAATTATCCAGTGAATATGGAGTTCATGCAAACCAAATCAATCAGTGGCGTAAGCGGGTTTTAGAAGAGCTACCCGATATTTTTTCCCAAAAACGCAAAAAAAAAGGAAAAGGACACCGAAGAGCTTCAATCGGAACTTTACCAGCAAATCGGCCAATTAAAGGTTGAATTGGACTGGCTAAAAAAAAAATCTAAACTGTTCGTCTGAGACAAAACGCCAATGCATCAATCCAGGTCATCCCCGGATACCGATAGCGCGGCAGTGTGAACTGCTGGGCGTTAGCCGATCGGGGTATTATTATCAATCCTGCCGAGATAACAGCTATAATCTTCTCTTGATGCGATTGATTGATGAGGAATACACCAAGTATCCGATCTACGGCATTGAGAAAATGACCGCTGTCTTAAGGCGGCAGGGGCACTCGGTCAACTCCAAACGAATAAGACGTCTGACGCGGCTCATGGGTCTTGAGGCGATATACCCGAAGCCGAACCTGAGCAAACCGATAAAAGAGCATAAAATCTATCCATACCTGTTGCGCCGTGTTAGCATCAACCGGGTTGATCAAGTATGGTCTACGGATATAACTTATATCAGGCTAAATCAAGGTTTTATCTATCTCGTCGCTGTGATAGACTGGTTCAGCCGGTATGTTCTGAGTTATGAGGTCTCAACTACACTTGATACGGCATTTTGCATAAAAGCCTTGCAGGATGCCTTGAAAGTGGCAACGCCTGAGATTTTCAACACAGATCAAGGAAGTCAATTTACCAGTGAGGCCTTTACCGAAATTTTACTCAACGCCGGAGTGAACATCAGCATGGACGGCCGGGGCCGAGCCCTGGACAACATTTTTGTAGAGCGCCTCTGGCGTAGCGTGAAATATGAACGTGTTTATCTCCACAATTATGAGACTGTCAGGGAAGCTGCTCAAGATATTGGAGAGTATTTCGATATATATAATAACAAGCGACCCCATCAGTCTCTTGGGTACCAGACACCGACAGAAGTATATTTTAATGGCTTTTTTGAAAGAAAAGCTTTATCGTAAGCTCCCGCTTCCCTACGGGACATTGCCCAGTTCTTTATTATAATTTTTAATTTTCAGGATTATTTTTAGCTCAAAAATACACCTTAAAAAACCCTGGTTTTTGTCTTGACAATGGGGAGTACCTAGAAAGAAGGGATGGGAGGGGGGGGGGGGATAGGGGGGGGGGGGGGGGGGGAAAGGGGTCTTTACTAATTTTTCCAATCGTTGCTCACAATATCTGTGTGTGTATAACGAATAGCCATAAAAAACTTACTCCCTTATGAAATATAACGTGCGGGTGTGCCGCCGAGGTCACGAGGTCGGCACCACTCGTCTTGTTATGACTTCCTGTCGCTATTCTGGAGTTCCATCAGCAATCCGGTATGTAATTCTTCCCACTATGGCAGACCACAAAAGCAAGAACTGAGCCGCCAGGCGGAAAAAATCGAAACCTGACTTCGTACCCCAGGAGAATATGTTGTCATAGCGCAAGAACCATGGGCGATTCTGCAGGCCATCCTCCGCATACAGGAAACACGTTCCATCGGTCTT
>CALNYM010000022.1:0-203467 GCA_942490765.1 uncultured Desulfobacterales bacterium
GCGTGCCCTTGGCGACCGGCACGCCGCGCACCGCCTCGATCTCGGCGCGCGTGACCGGCTGCTGGTAGGCGATCATCGCCAGCGTCTCCATCGCGGCGCGGGACGGCTTGCGGCTCTGCACGCGGCTGCGCTGCAGCAGCGGCGCCACCTCGGGCGCCGTGCGAAAGGCCCAGGCCCGCCCCAGCCGTTCCAGCCGCGCGCCGCGCCCGGCATAATCCTGCTGCAGTTCGGCCAGCAGGCCGGCGAGCTGGGTCGTGCCCAGCTGCGCCTGCAGCACCGCCTCGTCCATGGGCTCGGCCGCGGCGAACAGCATCGCCTCCAGGACATGCGCGGGGCTGGGCTCGCTCATGGGCGGCGCCGGATCATGATCGCGCCGAAGGGCGCCGCCTGCCGCAGCTCGATCTCCCCTTGGCGGGCGAGCTCGAGGCTGGCGATCAGCGAGGCCGCCACCGCCGAGCGGCGCAGCAGCGGCTCGCCGAGATCGTCCGGCAGGAACGCCGCGAGATCGTGCCAGTCGCGCCCGGTCAGCGGCTGCGACAGCCGCTGCAGCGCCGCCTCCGCCGTCACCAGGCGCCGCGCGGGCATGGTCATGTTGACCATGCGGCCCCGCTGCGTGGCCGCGCCGTAGGCCGCGAACAGTTCGGCGAGGTCGGCCCGCCAGCATACGGCGTCACCATCACCACCGTCGGCTCCGGCGTGCCGCCACGCGCGAAGCGGGCCTCGCCGCGCAGGGCGCGGGCGCGAGCCTAGCGCAGGATCTCGGCCGCCTGGCGCGAGCGCCTCGAGCCGACGCAGCCTGTCCCAGATCCTCGGCGATCGCCTGGGCATCGTCGAGCTCGCGCTCGGCGGGCGGCAGCAGGAGCTGCGACTTGAGATAGGCGAGCCAGGCCGCCATCACCAGATACTCGGCCGCGATCTGCAGCTGCCGCGCCGGGCGCCCGCTGCAGATAGGCGAGGAACTGCTCGGCCAGCTCCAGGATCGAGATCCGGGCAAGGTCGACCTTGTGGGCGCGCGCCAGGCTCAGCAGCAGATCGAGCGGACCCTCGAACCCCTCGAGGTCGACGATGAAAGGCAGCCTCTGGCGGGTGCTCGGCCATCCCCACCAGCCGGTCAGCGAGCAATGCAGGACCGTGCAGACGTGCACAGGTGGACCGTCGGATCAGCGGCAGCAGCACCGCCCAGCGGATTGAAGCGTAGCCGAGCTCGCTGGGCGATCAGCGGCAGGACGAAGACGAGGCCGAGCACGATCAGGAGGCCATAGCGCTCGGTCTGGGCAAACCGCCATGCGGCCAGCGGCCGCGGCAGCAGCCCGGTCAGCACCCGTCCGCCGTCCAGCGGCAGGATCGGCAGCATGTTGAAGCAGGCCAGCACGACGTTGACGAAGATCGCGTTGTCAGGTTCTGCCAGACCCGAGGTTGCCGACGTTGCTCGCGCCGACCAGGAGATGCAGCAGCGCCGCGAGGAGGCCAGCGCGATGTTGATCCCGGGCCGGCCAGCGCCACCCAGATCATGTCGCGCTTGGGATGGTGAAGCTTGTGGAATGCGACCGGCACCGGCTTGGCCCAGCCGAACAGGAAAGGCGCGCCGAGAGCAACCAGGATGCCCGGCAGCATCAGCGTGCCGAACGGGTCGACGTGGCGGACCGGGTTGAAGCTGACCCGGCCCAGCCGGTGCGCCGTGTCGTCGCCGAGCCGGTCCGGCCACCCAGCCATGCGCCGCCTCGTGCAGCGTGATCGCCAGCGATCACCGGCAGGAACCAGACCGAGAGCGCGTGGCCGATGGCGGCGAGATCGAGGCGCCGGCCATCCGCTTCGAGGCCCGAGCGCCGTGAGCCGGCTCGGCCAGCAAGTCGTCGAGCCGGTCGGCACGGCTGCGGCAGCGCGCGGGCGCCAGCGCCGGCGAGCCGGGCGGCAGTCGACGCGGCCAGCGACGGCACGGCCTCGCAGCACGGCCCGCCATCTCGTCGAGCTTGCCGTTGCAATGGAGCAGGGCCAGTCGCAGCCGGCCGCGAGCGCCGGCGGTGGCACGCTCGGCGATCGCGCCGGCCAGCGCCTCCATCGCGAGATCGTCGCTGAGCAGCAGGCCTTGAAAGCCGAGCGCGCCGCGGATCACCTGCGCGATCACGGTCGGCGAGGTGGTCGCGGGACGCTCCGGGTCGAGGGCGGTGAAGACCACATGCGCGGTCATGCCCAAAGGCAGGTCGGCGCAGGCGCGGGAACGGCCTGCGAAGTCGGTGCCCGCCAGGCCCGCGGCGTGGCCTCGACCACGCGGCAGGTCGAGATGGCTGTCGACCCGGGCCCGGCCGTGGCCCGGCAAATGCTTGATCACCGGCACCACGCCCGCCGGCGAGCAAGCCGTCGGCAAAGGCGGCCGAGCTCGGCGACCAGGGCCGGCTCCGCGGCGAACGCGCGGTCGCCGATAGCCTGGGTCGTCTCCGGGCGCAGCGAGGTCGAGCACGGGTGCGCAATCGACCTCGATGCCGACCTCGCGCAGATCGCGGCGATCAGGCGCGGCGTGCAGGCGGGCCGCCTCGCGCGCCGCCATGCCGTCCGCCTCGGCCAGCCCGGCCGATCTCACCGGCGCGGCGGCGAGCCGCCGGCCAGTCCGGCGGCTGCAGCCGCTGCACCCGACCGCCTTCCTGGTCGATCAGCACCGGCAGCGTCGGGCAACGGCCCACGGTCGCTCGGCAGCGCGTCGGGCGCCCGCACCTGGTCCGGGCTCCGCGCAATTGCGCTGGAACAGGATGAAGCCCTGCGGGCGGCAGGGCGCAGCAGCAGCTCCGCTCGGCATCGTCAAGCGCCGGCCCGGCGACAGCCGACGACCGCGCGCGCGACCCGCCCGGCATCACGGCGCCGTGCTCGAGCAGGGCCCGACGACGAAGCACGGCTCGCCAGCTCGGCGGCTGGAACGCCTCGGCACAGGCGGCGCCGGTGCGGTCGGCGAACGGGCCGGCCTGGAGGCGGAACACGCCGTTGATCGGGTATCGGTGCGCTCGAACGTGCTGCGACAGCGGTCAGCGCCGAGCACCGCCGGAGCGCGTCGCAAGCAGCCCCTTCCAGGCACGGCCGCCGTCCTGGTCACGAACCGCCAGCCAGCTGCGGCGATAGCGCCGTCGGTAGAGCCCCGAGACCGGTTGCGGTGCGGGCGCGGCGGCGGGTGGCGCCGGTGCCGCCGGCTCGGCCCGGACGCGGCGGTCTCGCTGGAGCCGCGGCACGGGCGGCCGCGCTGGTGCAAGGTGCCGGTGCGGTGGCTGCGCACGACGGCGGCGGGCGGCGGTCCTGCGCGAGGGCGCCTGGGCGACGTGGCGGTCGCGGCCGGAGCCGTCGGCGGATCGGCCTCAGCCGGCGGCGCCGCGCGGGTGTTCGTCGGCGACCGCTCGTTGGCGGCGATCTGGCGGCTTCCTCGAGCCGCGGCCGGACGCGGCTCGATCGGCGGCTTCCAGGTCGCTAGGGCCCGCTGGCGGCTCGGGCCACCTTGGCCGCGTCCGGCGCTGTCGGAACCGCCCGAGGCCGTGGTAGACCAGCCTGTTGGTCGCTACGATTCGGGCGACGGCCACGGGCCGGCTCAGCCGGGAGCGCTTCGGTCGGCATCGCCGCTCGACCGGCGTGCGGCTCGTCGGCGCGGTAGATCCGCTCGACCCGAACGGGCACCGGCCGGCGGTCTGGGGGCGCAGCACGCTGACGATCGCTGGAGCCGGCGGTCCGCCGCCTAGCCGGCCGCGCTCGATCGGGCCGGCTTCGGCCGGATAGGGCGGCGGCCATCGCCCGGATCAGCGGCGGCTCCAGACCACCGAGCCGAAACGGGCCAGAACCGCGCTGACGAGGCCGATCAGCCGAACCATGCGGCCGAAGCGCGGCGAACACGGCGATCCCCGCAGCAGCACGGATCCAGCCGCAGGTTGCCGCGCCGCGGCTCCGGCCACGTCGAGATCGCGACGCGGCGGCGGGTCAGCGATCGCACGGCAGGGCTTCACTCTCCTCGCGAGCTGCCGGGCCCGACACGCATCAGTGCATCTCCTCGACCGGCGTGACGCCGATCAGCCCGAGACCGGTGGCGATCACGACCGGCGGACCGCCTGCAGCATCGCCAGCCGCGCCCGGCGTCAGCTCCGGCTCGTCCGCGATCAGAGAAGCGCAAGCTCGGCTCCTCCTTGCCGCGGGTCCACAGCGCATGGAAGGCGCTCGCCAGGTCGTGGAGATAGAACGCAACCCGGTGCGGCTCATGGTGCAGCGGCCGCGCCCTCCAGCACGCGCGGAAGGATCGCCATCTTGAGCAGCTGCGAGCTCGGCCGGATCGGTCAGCCGATCGAGATCCGCCGTCTGATCGGCGCCTCGGCGAGGCGCCCAGTCCCGCCTTCGCGCATTGCGCAGGACCGAGCAGATGCGCGCATGGGCGTACTGGACGTAGAAGACGGGGTTGTCCTTCGACTGCTCGGTGACCTTGGCGAAATCGAATTCCAGGGTCTGGTCGTTCTTGCGGGTCAGCATGATGAAGCGAAAGACGTCCTTGCCGACCTCGTCGACCACGTCGCGCAGGGTGACGATGCGCCCGGCCCGCTTGGACATCTTCAGCGGCTGGCCGCCGTCCAGCAGGTTGACCAGCTGGCAGATCTTGACGTCGAGCGTCGCCTCGCCGCGGTCAGCGCGCGCACGGCGGCCTGCATGCGCTTGACGTAGCCGCCGTGATCGGCGCCCCAGACGTCGATCATCTGGGCGAAGCCGCGCCGGAACTTGTCGAGGTGATAGGCGATATCGGCGGCGAAATAGGTCCAGGCTGGCCGGTCGACTTCTTGCAGCGGCCGGTCGACGTCGTCGCCGAAGGCGGTCGAGCGGAACAGCAGCTGCGGCACCGGCTCCCAGTCCTCGGGCGGCTTGCCCTTGGGCGGCGGCAGGATGCCGGTGTAGAGCAGCCCGAGCGCTCCAGACGCGCCAGCGCCTCGTCGACCCCGCCGGCCTCGACCAGCTCGCGCTCCGAGGTGAACACGTCGTGGCGCACGCCGAGCGCGGCGAGATCGGCGCGGATCAGCGCCATCATGGCGTCGAGCGCCGTCGCGCCGAACCCGGGCAGCCAGTCGGCCTCCGGCCGGCCGCGCCAGCGATCGCCGTCGCGCTCGGCGATCGTCCGCGGCGACCGGCATCAGGTAGTCGCCGGGATAGAGCCCTTCGGGGATCGTCGCCGGCGTCTCGCCCAGCGCCTCGCGGTAGCGCAGGAAGGCGGAGCGGGCCAGCACGTCGACCTGGGCGCCGGCGTCGTTGATGTAGTACTCGCGCGTCACATGATGGCCGGAGAACTCTAGCAAGGCGGCCAGCGCGTCGCCGAACACGGCGCCGCGGCCATGGCCGACGTGCAGCGGCCCGGTCGGATTGGCCGAGCAGTACTCGACATTGATCCGGCCCCTTGCCGGATCGGCGGCGGCCATAGTCGGCGCCGGCCAGGAGCACCGCCGGCACCTGCGCCTGCCAGAAAGCGTCGGCGCAAGGTCAGGTTGATGAAGCCGGGCCGGCGACCTCTCACCCCGGGATCATGTCGGCGGTGGCCAGCTCAGGCGGCGAGCAGCTCGCTTCCGCGAGCGCGCGGCTTCAGCCGCGCCGGCTTGGCCAGCACCAGCGCGGCGTTGGTCGCGCGTCGCCGTGCTCGGATCGCGCGGCGGCTCGACCGCGATCCGCTCGAGCGGCAGGTCGCCGGGCAGCACGCCCTGGCGCTGAGCCGCGAGCGCGTCGTGCACTTCGCGCGAGAGGATCGGCGGGGTCATCGCGGGATCGAACGGGTTCATCAGGCTGCTCAGGGGCGAAAGCCGGTGAGCTTGAACAGGCGGTCGTGCTCGTCGAGCGCGTAGCGGTCGGTCATGCCGGCGATGTAGTCGGCGACCGCGTCGGCCGTGGCGGCGCTCCCGGCGCGCCGGCGCGCTCGCGCCAGCGTCCGGCAGGCAGTCGGGGGCGCGAGCAGCAGCTCGAACAGCTCGGCGACCACCCGCCGCGCCTTGCGCGTCATGCGGTTGACCTTGTAGTGGCGGTACATGCGCTCGTGCAGGAAGCGGCGCAGGTCCGGACGCGCTGTCGCCATCGCGTCGGAGAAGGCGACCAGCGGCCGCCCGCGCGCGCGCACGTCGCTCGACGCTGAGCTGGCGCGCGCCTCGGCGAGCCGGCGCCGGGTCTCGGCCGAGCAGGTCGCGACCATGCGGTCGATCAGGCGGCGGATGGTCTCGTGGATCAGGCGCCGCGGCTCTCCAGCCCGGATAGCGCCGCTCGACCTCGGCGACGATGCCGCCGACCAGCGGCAGGTCGCGAGATCGTCGAGCGCGAAGAAGCCGGCGCGCAGGCCGTCGTCGATGTCGTGGTTGTTGTAGGCGATGTCGTCGGCGAGCGCCGCGACCTGTGCCTCGGCACCGGCATGGCCTTCGAGCTCGAGATCGTGGTCCTGGCAGTATTCGACGATGGCGGCCGGCAGGTCCTGCAGGGTGCGCTCGTCCTTGAGCAGCGGGCCGTTGTGCTTGACCAGGCCCTCGAGCGTCTCCCAGGTCAGGTTGAGCCCGTCGAACTCGGCGTAGCGCCGCTCGAGCCGGGTCACGAGGCGAAGCGCCTGGGCGTTGTGGTCGAAGCCGCCGAACGGCTCAAGGCTGCGTCCAGCGCCATCCTCGCCGGCATGGCCGAACGGGGTGTGGCCGAGATCGTGGGCCAGCGCCAGGGCCTCGGCGAGGTCCTCGTCCAGGCCGAGCATGCGGGCAATTGCGCGGGCGATCTGCGCCACCTCGAGGGAATGGGTCAGCCGGGTGCGGTAAGTGATCGCCCTCGTGGTTGACGAAGACCTGGGTCTTGTACTTCAGCCGGCGGAACGCCGTGCGAATGGACGATGCGGTCGCGGTCGCGCTGGAAACGGCTGCGCAGGCGCTCTCCGGTTCGCGACTGCCGCCAGCCGCGGGCCGGCATGGCCCGGACGCACGGCGAACGCAGCACCGGCAGCACATTCAGGCACGTGCCGCGCTGCGGCACGGTTTGGAACGGCTCGGTTTGACAAGGATCGTGCGGCTCCCAGATGGAGGAGCTTGCAGGTTCGCTAGAATAGGTGCGTCACATGGCCGAGATCAAGGGGCCGAGGCCGCGGCACGTCCGAGCGCCCGGCAGCCGCTAACCGTAACGACGAGCGCCGCGAAGCGCGCAAGCTGATCATCGAGACCGAGAACCGCGAGGACCTGATGCTGCGCGTCAGCGTGTCCGGCGGCGGCTGCTCGGGCTTCCAGTACCTGTTCGCGCTCGACGACAAGAGCGAGGACGGCGACGTGCTGGTCGAGCGCGACGGTGCGAAGGTCGTCGTCGACGGCATGTCGCTGATGTACGTCATGCGGCTCCGAGCTCGATTTCGTCGAGGACCTGATCGGCTCCTACTTCCAGGTCAACAACCCCAACGCCACCTCGTCCTGCGGCTGCGGCACCTCCTTCGCGGTCTGAGCCTGCAGTGCTGCCGTGCGTATCGCCACCTGGAACGTCAACTCGATTGCGCGCCCGCCAGGAGCGGGTCGAGGGCTGGCTCGCCGAGGTCGAACCCGACGTCGTGCTGCTGCAGGAGATCAAGGTCACCGACGACAGCTTCCCCGGCCGGCCGATCGAGGAGCTCGGCTACAACCTCGCGGTCGTCGGCGAGCCAGGCCACAACGGCGTGGCCATTCTCGCCAAGTCACCGATCGAGGACGTCACGCGCGGCCTGCCCGGCGATGACGACGACGCCAGGCGCGCTACATCGAAGGGACCGTGAAGGGCGGCGTCCGCGTCGCCTCGGTCTACGTGCCGAACGGCACCACCATGGGCTCGGACAATTTCGCCTACAAGCTCGACTTCCTGGATCGCCTGCTGCGCGCCCACGCCGCGCACCTCGAGGGCGACACCCTGCTGGTCATCGGCGGCGACTACAACGTCGCACCCCACCCCATCGACGTCTACGACCCTGCCGAACGCGATGGCACGATCTGCTACCACCCGGCCGAGCGCCACGGACTGCGCGCCCTCCTCAATCTGGGCCTCTACGACGCCTACCGCGCCATCGAGCCAACGCACCGCCAGTTCACCTGGTGGAGCCTCCGCGGCTCCTGGGACCGCGACGAAGGCATGCGCATCGACTACCTCCTCATCCACCATGCCCTCGACCGCCTCACCGTGACGCCGGCAGCGACCCCAAGGCCCGCGCCGGCGAAGGCATCTCCGGACCCGCATCCCGACTTTTGGTGCGTGCTCGCGTAGGCGGAGAAGGAGAGCGGGGGAACTGAGTTCCCCCGACCCCTCCATGCGCCCCCAGTTCCGGCACTGGTGGTTTTGACACCAGCGCTTGGAACCCTCGTTGCCGTGCGGCGATGATGAGGGCGGGATCGGCACGCCAGACGAAGGGCTTGGGGTTTGGTTGCCTCCATGACGTAGCGGTTGATGGCAGCCTGAAGATCGACGACGGAGTGGAACACACCGTGCTTCAGCCTCCGGCGGGTCAGCTTGGCGAAGAAGCCTTCAACAGCATTGAGCCACGAGCACGAGGTCGGCGTGAAGTGAAAGGTGTAGCGGTCATGGCGATCGAGCCAGGCGCGAACCTTGGGGTGCTTGTGAGCGGCATAGTTGTCGAGGATCACGTGGACGACCTTGCCGGCGGGGATCTCGCGCTCGAGGGCGTTGAGGAAGCGGATGAATTCCTGATGCCGATGGCGCTGCATGTTCCTGCCGACCACGGTGCCGTCGAGGACGTTCAGCGCACGGAACAGGGTGAAGTGGTCCCGTTGCGTTTGCAGTCGTGGGTCAAGCGTTGCGCAACGCCCCTTCTTCATCGGCAGCCCAGGCTGTGTCCGGTCGAGCGCCTGGATCTGCGACTTCTCGTCGATGCTCAGCACGACCGCGTGCTCGGGAGGGTCGAGATAAAGCCCGACAATCTCGTCGAGCTTCTCCCGCGAATGGCAGATCGTTGCGGAGAGCTTGAAAGCGCGGAAGCGATGCAGGGCGAGGGCCGTGCGCGGACCAGAATGTATTCTGCACTGTCGAGACGGCGAGCCGGACCACCTTGGCCATGGCCTGGGCGGTCCAGTGCACGTCGCCTTCGTGCGGCGGCGGCGCCAGGGTCAGCCTGACCACCTCGCCCACCCGTTCCGGCGGCACGGGCGTTACCTGCCGGGCGATCGGGTCTTGTCGCGCAGGAGACCGTCGACACCTTCCGCCACGAACCGCTCCTGCTGGCGCCGGACCGTCGTCTTGGCGGTGCCGGTCGCCGCCATGATGCCGTTGGTGCCGGCCACCGTGGGCGCTCAACCGGCACGATCCGACAGCGCCAGACGTGCTTTTGGGAGCGTGTTGCGATCGGCGACAATGGCTTCGAAGCCCCGTCGATCCGCGTCATCGGAGCCAATAGTACTCGTTCCGTTCCGCATGCGCCAGCTCGCACGCGGCCGCCGAGGAAGACATCCTAAAAGAGAGACATCCGTTTCGGCCAATCCACTGAAGACAGGATTGTCTTTGACATGTGGGTCCCCTAGTGTTGCAGTCGCGCGATGCGAGGGAACCTTGGACTTTTCGTTTCTCGGCGGATCGTGCGCGACTGGCAGCGATCATCGCCGACCGCAACAACCCGCAGAAGCATGTTTGGCTAGCGCAGGTAGTGCTGACGCCAGCGGGTCAGAGGTCGGCACGGCGGAAGTCATGCGGCGAACGGAACTGGGCAAGGTCTCGTACTGGCGCTGGCAGGAGCGCTGCGCTTGCACATCGACGAGGGCGTCGATGGGCTGTTGCGAGCCAAGACGCGGCCGTCGCGCGCATCCCGAAGCTGGCGGACGCGAAGGTGGCCGAGGTGATCCGCCGGACACCGGCAGGCCCCGGCGCCACCGGACGGCAGCGGGACGCACTGGACCGTCAGGGCGATGGCGGCGGCGACGAGCGTGTCGCAGGCGAAGGTGCACGTCATCTGGCGCGAAGCCGGTCTCGATGACTGCGCATCGCGAGAGCGCCGGATTCAAGTTGTCGAACGATCCCGCCTTCGCCGAGGAAGGTCGAGAACGTGGTCAGGCTCTACGTCGACCCGCCTGAGCATGCGGTGGTGTTGTCGATCGACGAGAAGTCGCAGATCCAGGCGCTCGATCGAACGCAGCCTGGCCTGCCGATGATGAGCGGTCGGCTCGGCACAAAGGCTCGTTACGGTCCCGGGAGGAACAGGACGACGACACCCCTTGACGCGGCGCTGAACGTGCTCGACGGCAAGGTCATCGGCTAAACACGGCATGCAGCGGCATCGCCACCAGGAGTTCATCCGTTTCCTCAACGCGATCGAGCGCGAGCTAGCGAGTGGCATGAACATCCTCGTCGTGCTCGACAACTATGCTGCCCACAAGCATCCCAAGGTCCACGCCTGGCTCGACCGCCACCCACGCTGGACGCTGGCATTTTTTTTCCACCTCCGCCTCGTGGCTGAACGCCGTCGAGGGCTTCTTCGCCAGGCTCAGACGCCGCAAGCTCCAAGGCGGCGTCTTCCATTCCGTGGTCGCACTGCAATCAGCCATCAGCGACTTCGTCGAGCAGCATAACGAGAGCCCAAAGCCGCCGTCGCGTGACGTGCCGATCCGAAGGACATCATCGCCGCCGCCAAACGTAGGCATCGAGCGACAGAGACTAACCACTAGCAGCGCTTGGCACCAAGCAGCTACAGATCGGCGAGAGTACCAGCGACAATCCCCTGGCGTTTCTGAATTTCCCCTTGCAAAGAGATGGACAAAAGTGCTGCAAAACGAGCCTTCCCGAGGTTGAGAGGGTGAATTCCCTTTCAAGCGAGGGAACGGCGGTGAAGAAGTCAGCCAGCGGAGCGGCGGGGTGATCCGGCTGCAGTCGGCGTAAAAGTCGGCCACGATAACCCTTCCTGGCGGCAGGGGAGGGTGGGGGTATTTTCACTGTGGAGGAAAAAGCGGGAGGTTCGCCACGCCTACTTTCGAGCAGGGCATGAGCAAGCGGGCGATCGCGCGTGCCCTTCCAGGATCTCGCGTGACGATGTCGACAAGATGATCGTGTACGCGGTGCTGCCGCTTCGGCTACCGGAGGATCGGCGCCGGTGAAGCGGCCGAAGCTGGACGAGTTCACCGAGGTCATCGACCGATGGCTGGACGGGGACACAGATCGCCCTCGCAATAAAAGCATCATAACGCGGAGCAGGTCCTGGATCGGCTGCAGGCTGAGCATAGAGTTCACCGGCGGCTACACCATCGTGAAGGCCTACCTGCGCGGGCATCAGCAGCGCACCCACGAGATGTTCGTTCCGTTGCGCCATGCGCATGCCCATGCCGTGGCGGACTTCGGCGAAGCGTTGGTGGTGATCGGGGGTGTCGAACATGAGGCGCACTTCTTCGCCCTTCGACTTGCCGCACAGCGTTGCCTGTTACGTGCGGAAGGCGTATCCGGCGGCGACGTGACGGCGGCCGAGGCGTGGGCCGATGGCCATGTTCATGCCTTCGCGTTCTTTGTGGCCGCGTGCCGCTGTCGGCGCTCTACGACGGCGACGCGCTGCCTGGTGGCGCGCATCCTGCCGGACGGGACGCGCTGGCAGGCTGCGCTGTTCGGCGGGAGTTGCTGTCCGCACTACGGCGGTCCAGGATCGCTACGGCCGCCCCGGGAAGGGCGGCGACAAGGGAAGCGTGGAGGGCGCTCGTCGTTTGGGCGCGGCGTAACCCGGTGGTGCCGCTGCCGCTGCTTTGCGAGGTTGGGACGACTTCAACGCCTGGCTGGAGGAGCAGTACCGCGAAGCGGCGAACGGAGACCCTGCGCGGCCACTGCGAGACGATCGGCGAGCGTCTCCAGCGGGATCGTGGGGCGATGATGCCGTTGCCGCCTGCGCCGTTCCGGGGCCTGGCGACCGGGTGACAGGTCGGGTAGGTTCGCAGGCGCTGGTGCGCTACAAGACCAACGACTACTCGGTACCAGTCGCCTACGTACACCGTGACGTGTGGATCAGGGGCTACGTCGATCAGGTTGTCATCGGCTGCGGCGGCGACATCATCGACCGCCATCCCCGGAGTATACGGCCGCGAGGACATGGTCTTCCCGGTCCCATCCACTACCTGCCGCTTCTGAAGAAGAAGGTCGGCGCCCTCGATCAGGCGGCGCCGCTGGCAGACTGGGAGACGCGGAACGAGTTCCAGACCCTGCGGCGATTGATGGATGCGCGACTGCTCAAGGCGGGCCGGCGCGAGTACGTGCAGGTGCTGCGGCTGCTGGAGACCTTCGATCTCGCCGTCCTGCATGTGGCGGTGAAGACCGCCCTGCAGATGGGCGCTGTGGGCTTCGGCGCGATCAGGCACCTGGTACTCGCCCGGGTCGAGGGGCGACCGCCGAGGCTCGACCTCGGCGGCTTCTGCACCCCTACCTGCACCCCGACCAGCATCCAAGACCACCTCGGCGGCGAGCTACACCCCTCTCATTGTTGGGAGCCCGGCATGAGCGTTGCGCCCAGGCTGCTGCTCGACCACCACCTCAAGACGCTGAAGCTGCCGACCTTTCCGCAAGGACACCGCCAAGCTCGCCCGCCAGTACGCCGCCGGGGGGGCGGACCACTTGCAGTTCCTTGCCCGACTGGTGGAGCTGGAGCTGATCGACCGCGAGCGGCGGATGATCGGGCGCCGGATCAAGACGGCCAGGTTCCCGACAAGCAAAGAGCCTCGATAGCTTCGACTTCAAGGCGATCCCGGCGCTCAATGAGATGCAGGTTTTCCGGGATATACCGGATACCAGTCTGACTCCGTTGTTTTTACCCATATCCTGCACTATGTCATCACCAAACTTGGATTCGGAATTGACGCATACAAACATATCATCACCCCTCTTCAGGAACAGGATATTGAAAATCATCCGAACAGCAGTTTCTTAAAACACCTCAAACAGACCTGCAGACGGTTAATCATTGACGGCCCAAATTGCGTTATTGGCTGCCTGCCGGACCATTCCCTGTTTATGGCTCAGGACCGCAAAAAATTGCGCCCGGGCGTCGTCGGTGGGCGTCCCGGCATGTACGCATTTTCTTCAGAAATCTGCGGACTTGACGCTGTGATTCCGGATCGGGACCAGTCAAAAGATTTCCAGCCCATGTATCTTGATACGGCAATTGTAGGCCCGGATCGACAGGAATTATCAATTTTCCGGCAGACCGATCCTTTGAATCTTTCTAATTAGATGACAGGTTTGATGAAGGCCGTAAAATGTAATGATTTTTTAGCCTAAAAAGAAAGCCGCTTGCATCTTTAAGAGATGAAGGCGGCTATTTTTATTTTGCGGGGTCAACGAGACCCCCAAAAAGGTTACAAAGATTACGCGGCGTTTTCCAGAGTAAGAATCAAAGGGATGATATGCAGATCATTAGAGACTTCGATGGTCTTGCCGAGTTCCCAATCCACGCATGTGCCCTGCCCGTTAAGCTGTTCATCAATTTTATGAACCAGCCCCTTTACATTGATCAATGGGTGCCTTGAAAACACTTCCGGCAATCCATAAGTCAGGTTGCACCGGAGACATTTTCCCGGACGCTGGGTTAAGTGGAACTCAAAGATTAATTTATTATTTTTTTGTTCTTTAAATAACAAATCAATATCATAAGCACCTTCGGTCGGATCTCCATAAAGGCGTCAAAAAACTGATCTGCCAGATTTTCCGGAAATATTTTGCTTATGGTTTCTGAAGAAAATAATTTATTTAAACTCTCTGTGGTCATCTTCTGCACTTCCTTTACTGCCATACCGACTGTAGAATTTTCATGACAGATTCCCCACCGGCAGAATTCGCAAACGAAAGCAGCACGGGAATAAACTGTGACACCATGTCCGTTTTTAATCCAAGTTGTTTAAACTGGTCAGTCACAGCCGAAAACGTGTTTGCAGTGTCCACAGCCTTGGTGAGTGACCCCAACCCTCCTGCAAGCCCGCCTATTTTACTGGATGTTTCTGAAGTTGATTTCGAAACCGCAGGTGCGGCTTTAATCAGATCCTCGATTCCGGGTATTGCACTGCTCACCTGGCCATAGTCTGTTTCCGAAAGCGCCCCTTTTGCCATTTCAAACAGCGCACCAGCGCCCCCTGTGGCCTGTGGTTCGGTTACGCCCAGTTGGCTGGTCAGCATTTTGACAAGATCCATTGTTCCTGAAGTATCTGTTGCAACAGATGTTTCCGCACAAACAATGCCGGAAGAAAAAGACATCAGCAAAAAAGAAAACAGCGCAACCAATACAGACATTTTTTTCGTTTTCATGGCAATCTCCTGTGTGTGTGTTTATTAAAATTATTACTTGATAATATGTTCAGTAATCAGCACATGTCAACCAATCCCAAAATAAAAAAATTTGGTTCTCCCCTATTATAATGGCTTCATTTTTTCCGCAACCGCAATAAGCTCCTCTTTTTTCGGACGAAACAAAATCATCGCAGCAGCAGACAGGATCATCAGCTGATACAATGACATGGTGTCTTTACTGATGAAGAACAGGACCATACCGTAGATCCCAACGCTTTCAGCCAAAGCCATAACAATAACAATTACTGTCAGATATTTGCCAACCGCTGGATGGGTTTCAGACTGAAAAGAGGAATCATTGACAGGACGGGCAATTTTCCCCATCAAAAGCTTACGAAATAGCATATGCGCCTGCCAGAGTCAGAACCGATATGCCGAATAATGCGTATTTAAGCACCTCAAGTTGGGGGCCTTCCATGGATACCGGAATCTGATTTCCAGCAGCCATGCAAATTACCAGATAAAAACCCAACGAACTTAACAAGGCCACCCAGATAACCATTATTTTTGTCCAGCCCTTATCGATTTGATCAAGCTCTTGTTTTTGAAGCATTATCAGGCCTCCTCTCATATCTGATGATTAATGAATTCTTTTCCTGATATGGATTACCTTGTCAACGGCTGCGCAGACCGTTCCGTTTGTATCCTGCAGATCGACTTGATACGTTCGGGTTACAGATGGTTCCGACTTAAGTGCTTTCCGTATTACATTCAGCTCACTGTCATCTATCAGAAACCGGGCCGTTAATTTGGTTTTGCCGGGTTTCTTAAAATATATGGTCGCTTCCTTATCCCACACCTCGTAATCCGGTCCCAGCAGTTTAATCAGCATAACCATATAAATCGGGTCCACCGCACCGAACATGCTGATTCCGGAAACAGTACCGTAATAATTCCGTGTCCAGACCCTCAAAGGCAAAGCAACCCGTAACTCTTTCCATGAATCATCCATATAAACAATCCGGGCGCCGGTCCGGCGATACACCGGATAAAAATTATATATCCATCGTTTAATACAAGTTTTTATTGATTCAGGCATTTTTTCCTTAAGTCTTTTCTTTACGATCGGTAAAAATATAAATTTGCCATCAGACCATACCGGCACGATCATCAAATATCATAAGAAAGAAAGAATCTTTATCAGTTTCAATACAGACAATGAAAAATGATAGAATCTGCCGCAAACTTTAAAAACAAGCATTTGGCCCTCAAGACAAGGCGCAGGCTGACGAAAAAGCGGAGCATACGAATGTATTTGAGCATTTTGAGGAGGTTTGCAACGCTGTATTGAGTCCAAAGGCGACGTTTTTATCAAATGTCAGGGACGGTTTCCGGAAACACCCGCCCATTCCCACTAATCTTAAACACATAAATCAGTCCCGGACGCAGCTTTTTATATACTGCATTACCATATACCGCCTGAATGCCGTATTTCTTTAGTAAATCCGGATCATCTGCCAGATCCCAAATTGCCTCCCAGAACATTTCCTGTTCCGGCAGATCCAGCTGAGCCAGAAAATCAGCATAACGTTTCGGCGTCTGGCACTCCATTTCAATGGGGTACCCGGCAGACGGTGCCATATTTTCACCATAGACCCGGCGCCACAAATACAACGCCCGTTTTTCACCGCTCATGACATCATCATTGCTGAACGAGACAATCAGCGCATCAAAAAAGATTACATCCCCTTCAATGGTATATTCCTGCTCCAGTACTTTTTTTAACTTGTCATCCCTTGCGGTTTCGACAAATTTTAAGGTGGTGACAAGTTTCCCGTCAATTGTTTCCTGACGGAGAACTTTTGCATAACCGATCTGATCTTCACGGGTCAGGTTCTCAATGGCCAGCTTTAGCTTTTTGTTGTTTTCAAACAGGTCATGGATGGATTTTGAACCGTAAAAAAGCGCGCCACCGAATCCGGCCATCATAATCATGAACAAAATAACCACTGACCGGATAAATACACTGCCGTTTTGGTTTTTTATCATTCTTTTCATCAGAATATATCCTTGAATTCAATTCAACTGACAAAGAAAAAAACTCCACCTTTATTAAAAATTGGCAAGGCGGACAAATTTATCACCCATGAGGCGCACTTTTCGTACGTTGATTGACGAGAGATGCGAATGCAACGCAGAAGTTGAATATTTTACGCAGCCAGCTTAGATGCGATCTTTGAGCCAGCCTGATAGATCCGGCCAGACTTCTTGCTGCGCTTCCTTACTCACCACCATCCCCACATGATCATAGTCTTTTGCAAACCCGGCATCTTTTCCCAGCACCATAAACATTTTATCAAGACTTCCCAGATGTTTATGGATTTTACGACATCCGGCCGGCGGGTCATTTTTATCTTTGGCCGCAGCATATGTCAGCACTGGAATTTTTATATTTTCCAGACCATCCCAGTATGAAACCCCGTCCGAAGTGGTCCATTTGCCGCGAAATTTTTTCCATCGAATGGTTTCAATCATGGTTCCGGCAGCCTCTATTTCAGGGCCCAGACCGAATGTTGGTGCCGGAAAATTTCCTAAAAGTTTCAGTATGGCAGATAATGACCATGCCACCGGCGGAATTTTTAAATATCCATCCCCCATACTGATCTGGCTTCCAAAAGTGACCATTCCGGAGACCTTTTCCTGATCCATCCAATTCATAGACAAAGCGGCCAGGACAAACAAACCGCCAAAGGAATGCCCGATCCAAAACGCGGAGGTTCCAGCTATGGTTAACACGGCATCAGCAATTGCCGGTAAATCATACCGGATCTGATCTTCTGCGGTAATCTCTGAAAAAGAATCGCCTTTGGGAGACAGGCCGTGACCTCTAAGCTCTGGAATCCATACATCAAACCCCTGATCCGCAAGATAAACGCCTAAGCCGATCCCTTTGTCCGACACCCAGAAACTTCGCGTCGAATAACTGCCGTGAATTAAAATCACAGGAATCGATATTGGTTGCCCGTTTCTCGGTTTAATCCGGCTAAGCGCCAGCCGGGTGCCGTCTTTGGTAAAAATATTTCTTAATTCAACCTTTACGCCTCCAAGCAATTGGTGTTCCGGCGCTGATATTTTTTTGTGCTGCTGCAAATCCATTATCTTTCTATCTCAAACTTTAGATTATCAGTTAACAGGTTACGGTTATAGTGCCCCACTTTTCTTGACAAGTTCAATTATCAAACTATAATGGTGATTATTATATGTATTATTCTTCAAACAGGCAGTCAATTTATTTTTCAAGACAATAACTTGAAATACAATTTCACTTGGACGACGTTGTAAGGATAATTGATAAATAATGAGCCATGAAAAAGACTGCTCCTGCTTCTTTTGTTCCAGCAGACAACGTATCGGATTTATTTCTACCCGAATTGCCGGAACGGACGGTGTCTCCCTTGAAACATTCAAATGGGCTGACGTCCTCGAAAAACAGAATTTTAAATGCTTTTTCTTTGCCGGAGAACTCGATACAGACCCGGAAATTTCTTTTCTGTCTGAAAGAGCCCATTTTTCTCATCCCGACATCAGGAAAATTTTCAGGAACTGTTTTGACAAACGCACCCGAAAACGCTCAACCACAAATAAGATACAGGAAATCAAAGAAGAACTTAAAGACGATCTTTACCAGTTCATCAATCAATATAATATCAGCCTGCTCATCCCACAGAATGCCCTGACCATTCCTTTAAATATTCCCCTGGGTCTTGCATTGACAGAAGTCATCGCTGAAACCGGCATGCCGGCCATTGCCCATCACCATGATTTTTTCTGGGAGCGCACGCATTTTCTAACCAATGCCGTGTGGGACTATCTGAATATGGCGTTTCCCCCTCATTTACCGACGATTCACCATGTGGTCATCAATTCATCGGCAGACAATCAACTGGGCTTACGAACCGGGATCTCATCGTCAATTATGCCGAATGTCATGGATTTTGACAATCCCCCGCCACCGGTTGACGAATATGCATCCGATGTCCGTCAGGCCTTTGGCGTCAAAAATGATGAGTATTTTATCCTTCAACCCACCCGTGTCATTAAACGAAAAGGGATTGAACACGCCATCGAACTGGTCAGCCGGATGGGTCTCAAAGCCAAACTGATCATCTCTCATGCATCCGGAGATGAAGGATATGATTATGAAAACCGTATCCGGGAATATTCCAAACTCTTGAATGTGGATACCGTTTTTGTCTCCAAGCACATTGACGAGAAAAGAGGACTCACCAAAAAGGGGGAAAAAATATATACATTAGAAGATGTCTATCCCCATGCCGACCTGGTCACCTACCCCTCCAACCTTGAAGGATTCGGCAATGCTTTTTTAGAGGCGATATATTTCTGCAAACCCATTGTGGTAAATACCTATTCCATCTACTCCATTGATATTAAGCCCAAAGGATTCAAGGTCATAGAACTCGATGGGTATGTGACCCAAAAAGCAGTGGAAGAAACAAAAAAAGTATTGAAAGATACCCTGACATGCGAGAATATGACCCGCCATAACTACAATGTTGCCCAACGGTTTTATTCTTATTCAATTCTTGAAAAAAACCTGTTAGGCATTTTAAACACCATCGCCCCATGTACGGACCATATTGTGACGGACAATAATACTTGTCAGATAAAACATGCTCGCTGAACTTTCCATTAAAAATTTTGCCATTATTGATGATTTAACCATCCGTTTTTCAGATGGCCTGACAATCTTAAGCGGCGAAACCGGGGCCGGCAAATCAATCATTATCAATGCAATCAATCTGCTGTTGGGAAGCCGCGCGACGTCTAAAATGATCCGAACCGGTGCGGAAACGGCTGAAATAGAAGCGTTGTTCCATCCTCCGGCATCCAGTTCTGCTATTCAAATCCTTAAAGACCAGGGCATTGAAACTTCCGAAGACCTGCTGATCCGTCGGGTTATCTCAAAAAATGACCGCCACCGGATTTATATCAACGGCAGGTTGTCTACCATGCAGCTTCTGGGCAATGTCACGAGAAATCTTGCTTCGATTTCAGGCCAGCATGAACATCAGCAACTGTTGAACGAATCAAATCACCTGACAATCCTTGATCAGTTCGGCGATATTATGCCGCTGCAGCAGCAGGTTTATAACATCTATCATGACATCCTGCCACTGATTCATAAGCTTGATCAGTTAAAAGACTCCCGCCAAAAGCAGCAGGACCAGACAGAATTGTTCGAATTCCAGAAAAAAGAAATTGAAGATGCCGACATCAATTCAAATGAAGATGAAATCCTTAAAAAAGAACAGACCCGTTTAAAAAATGCGGAAATGCTTTACCAGATTGTTGCCGGTGTTTCGGAAACACTATACAGCTCAGATGGTGCAATCGCAGAAAAACTGGGTGAAATCAAACGGCAGCTTGACACTGCGGCCCGCATGGATGAAACCCTTAATTCCCCTGCTGAAGGGTTAAGCGATGCAGCATTCCGCATTGAAGATATTGCCCGGGAACTCAGCACCTACATCGACGGAATTGAACCTGATGAGCAGCGGCTTGAAGAAATCGAGTCCCGCCTGGACCTTATCAACCGATTAAAACGCAAATACGGCGGCACGCTTGATGATGTCATTCAATATCTGAACACCATTGATCAGGCACTTGCAGAACACGGCAATATTGATGACAAAATTTTACAAACAGAGCAGGAACTGGTCGAAAAACATAAGCAGTTAATGGATCTGGCGGAAAGACTATCCGGAAAACGCCGGAAAATGTCTGTTGTTTTATCCAAAAAAGTTGAACAGGAATTAAATCTGTTAAAAATGCCGAGCACCCGGTTTGAAATAGCATTTACCCAGACTGCCGCCACGCCAAAAACTTCTGTCTACCTGACGGCCAACGATAATGTAATCACTGAAACCGGCATAGAACAGGCGTGTTTCATGATTGCACCGAATGTCGGCGAGGATTTAAAACCGCTTTCAAACATTGCATCCGGCGGAGAACTTTCCCGGGTGGTTTTGGCGTTAAAATCAATTACGGCAAATGATGCCTCCACCAGCACCATGATTTTTGATGAAGTAGACGCCGGTATCGGCGGCGAAGTTGCTGAAGTTGTCGGCAAAAGATTGTCCAGTCTTGCCGCTGCCGGACAGACGATCTGCATCACCCACCTGGCACAGATTGCTGCGTTTGGGGATCATCATTTAAAAATATCAAAACACATTAAAAACAACCGGACCTGTACACGAATATCCACTTTAAATGCAGAGCAGCGGTTGGAAGAAACTGCCCGGATGATCGGCGGCGAAAAGATTACTGATGCCATTCTCGAACATGCTCGGGAAATGATTAAAAACGGGCGCATCTTTATACGATCATTATCAAACCCGAATTGAGGTAAAATTAACAGAACTGGAAACGCACTCGTTAATTTTCAATAGATCCCGAACCACGCCGAAACCCGCTGCCTTTCCTTCACCAACCCATCCTTCTGTTCCCAAAAGAATAACAAATAAGGGTACTTGGAATCACTCTTGACCATCTTGTGATAATAGGATATAGTTATTAATTTATGTCCACGGGATTCTTTCCGGCACTCAAAACATATTTACCTTTAACTATTTGTTATCATAAAACTTATTCTACATCAAACCTGTTTAACGGTTGAAATAATAATAGTTCGTTAAAACACAATATATCCGAAAATCAGAACAAAATAACAGTAAGGAATTGTATTATGAAAGAATATGCCAAATTAATTATCGACGGCAAAGAACTGAAGTTACCGGTTATCATAGGAACTGAAGGCGAAAAAGCAATTGACATCAGAGCATTGCGGCAGGAAACCGGCTGCATTACCTATGATCCCGGGTTTGCAAATACCGGCAGCTGCAAAAGCAAAATCACATTTATGGACGGTGAAAAAGGCATCCTTCGTCACCGCGGCATTCCCATTGAACAACTGGCTGAAAAATCATCTTTTGTGGAAACCTCTTTTCTGATTATGAACGGCCATCTGCCGACGCGTAAAGAACTCACCCGAACCAGTATCATGCTCAATGATCAATCAATGGTTCATGAAGACATGCAGTTCTTTTTTCAGAATTTCCCCCGCCTGTCGCATCCCATGGGAATCCTTTCCGCCATGGTCAATGCTCTCCGGAGTTTTTATCCGGAAATCATCACGACACAAGAGGAATTTGAAAAAGTTTTCATACGTCTTCTGTCCAAAGTCCGGACAATGGCTGCCATGTCTTATAAAATATCCAGGGGCCACAAGGTCATTTATCCGAGAACGGATTACACCTACTGCGCGAACTTTCTGAATATGATGTTTGACAGCCCGGTCAACCCCTACCAGCTTGACAGAGATGTTGTCAAGGCACTGAATACTTTCTGGATTCTGCATGCCGATCACGAGCAGAACTGTTCCACTTCTGCGGTAAAAACCGTGGGCAGCGCCAGGGCAAATATTTATGCTTCGATATCCGCCGGAATCGCTGCTTTGTGGGGTCCCCTTCACGGCGGCGCCAACCAGGCAGTTATTGAAATGCTGACGGACATTCATAAAAAAGGAGTGGGTATCAGCGAAATCGTGGAAAAAGCAAAAAACAGACGAAGCTCCTTTCGCCTCATGGGATTCGGGCACCGGGTATATAAAACATATGATCCAAGAGCCAAAATCATGAAAAAAGTCTGCGACAAAGTACTGCCCAAGCTGAAAATTGATGATCCATTACTTGAGATTGCCAAACAGCTTGAGGAAGTCGCATTAAATGATCAGTACTTTGTTGACAAAAACCTTTATCCGAACGTGGATTTTTACAGCGGTATTTTATTGAGAGCCATGGGTATTCCAACGAATATGTTTCCTGTAATGTTTGCTATTGGAAGGCTTCCGGGCTGGATCGCTCAGTGGAAAGAGAATATGGATGATAAGGAACAGAAAATCACTCGCCCCCGCCAGATATACATGGGCGAAAATAAATCTCCATATACCCCGATTTCTAAAAGAGAACCAGACTCTGAAGACGACAGCGTCTATTAAAAAAGTCTGATATAAAACGGCCGTTGATGCGATTTAAAAGCATCAACGGCCGTTTTATATTCATTGTCAACGCACACCGCTTTTTCAGCATCCAGATGACGCCATCAAAATTTTCTTTCGATAATCCGTATACCGGACCATAGCAGACAGTGCTTGTGCCGCCCGAACCGGGCTGGGCAAAACCGCAACGCCGTTATCCTGAAGATTTTTAATAAACCGGTTCTCCCGGGTATAAAAGGAAAACCCGATAAACGGTTTTGAAAACCCTTTAATCAACTCCGCAACTGCCTTGCTTTGTTCATCAATAAATGCCCCGGCCTGTTCAAAGGCCTTTTCTCCGGTAATGCCGTAACCTTCCATTGCCCGACGGACTGAATGATCAGGCATTAAAAAATATATCAATACCGCATCAGAAGCCTCATCTTCTATAAGCACCTTCGGGATATCCACAAAATAATCCATGCTGTTTTTAGAATAGGTTATATCAATGGGATTGCTGGTACTGCCGGTATGAGGAACATATTCCTTCAACTTTTCTAAGGTTTGATCGGTAATGGGATTTAAGACAAGGCCCTGACGGGTGCAGACATCAGCAGCAACCGCACCGGGACCGCCGGAATGCGTCTGGACAACCACCCGGTTTCCTGCCGGTTTCGGGCACATGCCCAAACACAGACAATAATCAAACATTTCCTCAATAGAGTTTGCCCGGATCACACCGCTTTGCCGAAAAATTCCATCATACAGCCGGTCCGGTCCGGACAAGGCGCCGGTATGGGAAAATGTTGCTTTTCTTCCCCCTTCAGATCCGCCCACATAATAAGCGACAATAGGTTTATGCGGAACAATGGACCGGGCCATTTCAATAAATTCTCTGCCCCGCCGGATGGTTTCAACATAAAGGCTGATCACCCGGGTGTGGGGGCAGGCCCCTAAGTATTCCAGACAATCCACGATATCTATATTTGCTTCATTGCCAACGCTGATGCCGGTGGAATATCCCAAACCGAAACCGGCAAGATAGTCAAACATCTGAGTGATAAAACTGCCGCTCTGAGAAGCCATTCCGATGAAACCGGGAGCCTGCTGGTAGGGAAAATAGGTGGCGTTGAACTTGTGGTGGGGATTGACGGCACCGATACAATTGGGTCCCACAAACCGCATAGTATATTTTTCGGCAATGTCACATATCTGTTTTTCAAGGGCAATACCGTTTCCCCCGACTTCCTTAAATCCGCCTGAGACGATAATAGCCTGCTTGATTCCTTTTTGTCCGCATTCTTCTAAAATTTCCGGCACCAATTTCGTAGGCAGAACAATAAAGGCCAGATCCGGCGTTATTGGTAAATCCAATACGGATTTATACGCATTAAGCCCCATAACCTTAACATCCTCGGGATGAATCGGGTAAATATTGCCTTCAAACCCGAGCGATAAAATAGATGAAAGCAAATTAGTCCCCATGGCGGCAAACCGGTTGGATGCACCGAACATAGCGATATGTCTTGGATTAACAATTTTATACAATGCGGTCTGGTCAATTAATTTTGGCATAACTAACTCCTGCTTTCCGGATCAAAAATGATTAATGCGTCTACCGCCGTTACCTGTCCATCTTTGGCAATTTTTAACGGATTAATATCAATTTCAGATATATCCGGATTTTCCAGACCGATCTTTCCAAGAGATATCAAACACTGACAAATGGCTTTCATATCTGCCGGGCGCTCTCCTCTGAATTCATCAAGCATGGCCCTGGATTTCAGCTCTTTGATCATATCCTCTGCTTCCACCTGATCAAACGGCGCGACCCTGAAAACCGTATCCTTAAAAATCTCCGTCATCACGCCCCCGAGACCCAGCATCACACAGGTCCCGAACTGCGGCTCACGGGTTAACCCCAACACCAGTTCCCGCAAACCGGAAATCATTTCGGAAACCAGAACGCCTTCCAATTCAACCGATGCTGATGATAAAATTCGATCATAGGCCTTGGCCACGTCGTCATCTGATGTCAGATTTAATTCAACACACCCGGCATCACTTTTGTGCATCAATTCCGGACTGCAGGCTTTCAATACCACCGGGAATCCGATTTCGTTCGCAGCCGAGACTGCCTGATCTTTACTCTGAGCCAGAATTTCCTGTGTCACCGGAATGCCGTATTCTGCCAGCATTTTTTTAGATTCATGCTCTGACAGCGCCCGGTGGCTTCTCTCAATTTCGGAATGTTTTGATATTTGCATTGAAACCTCTGCTATTTTGAAATTTATTTATTGCTATATCGAATCACCGGGCCTTCTTTCTCCCGATAAATATTTTTTTTATTTTCCAGATACTTTAAATGCGAAATCGCCTCGCCAGTAGCAAACCACTTTTGCGCTATGGGAAAATCATCCCATGAATCCGCTTTAATATCCCATTTCATTTTCGATGCCACTTCAAACGCAGATTGCGAAGATGCCTGGATCAAAATATCCGCAACTTCCCTAAGCCTCAGCGCATGATGGTGCTTTAACTCATCAATCCGCAGGGTATAATTTTCAAATAACCGCCGGTGGCCGGGTAGCACAAGGTCAACGTTTAACGAATACACCTTATCAAGACTTTCCAGGTAATCCTTTAACGGGTCAGTATCTTCCGACCAGCACTGGAATATTAGGTGTAATGTCTTCTAACAGATGATCTCCGGCAATTAAAAACCGTTTGTCCGGTTCATATAAACAGGTATGCCCTTCGGTGTGACCGGGTGTCTGGATGCATGAGAACCGGTACTCTCCGATTTCTAAAGTATCATCATCGTTTAAAATATTTAATGACGGAATCCAGTCAGTACCGTATTTGAAACCGGGATGCTGGTTAAGGGCGGAACGAAGAAGTTCCTCCGGGAATCCGTTTCTGGCGGCATAAGCAATCATCGGCTCAAACCCCTCCCAGTGCTCGATGAGTTCCTTATCCGGGCGGTTAAAATAAACCATTGTATTTTCAGTGACCAGTTCCCCTAACAGCCCGAAATGATCGGCATGAAGGTGGGTGATGAAAAAATCAGCTGTTTCAAGATCAATGTTTAATTCCTTTAATCCCTCCAGCATGGCTGTTTTACACGCTTTCCGGTTTAAGCCCGTATCGACGATCAGATTCCGGTCAACACCCTTGATAATATATGAATTCAGATACTTTAATGGACTGTCCGGCAACGGAATTTTGATGCGAAACAGATTGGGGTATATTTGTTCTACCATGAATCTCCTCTTACTATATAAAAAATAACGAACGTTCACTCTATTTTTATCAAAAAATCATTTTACACAATCAAAATGATATATCAACTGAATTCATAAAACTTAATTTTCCCGGCAGTAAAAGAGGCGGAAAAAAACAAGCAACCGGAAAATCATCTATAAAATTTAAAATTTTTGATAAGCTGGTGTTCAGCAAAATCCGTGACCGGTTTGGGGGCCGTTTAAAGGAGGCAAATACGGGTAGTGCGGCAATGAATTCGAAAAAGACCGCAGAGGTCACGGTATCTGATCCTAAGTTAGGCATTGGTTTCCGCACCGGGGATCGGGGGCGGCTGGATGAAGACGGATACCTTTTTATTACCGGCCGGTTCAAGGAGGAATATAAGCTGGAAAACGGCAAGTATGTCCATCCTGCATCTTTGGAAGAAGACATCAAGTTAAATGCCTATGTATAATCAATGCCATGCTTTATGGGGATGGGAAACCTTATAATGTCTGCCTGGTGGTGCCTGATTTTGAAGCCTTGAAGCCGGTAGCCGATGAAATGGGCCTGATCGGAAAAAGCCCGGAAGACCTGATCAAAGAAAATAAGGTTCAGGATTTTCTGACAGAGGTCACCAATCATCTGAAAAAATCATACGGTGGATATGAAATCCCGAAAAAATTTATATTTTTGCCGGAAGATTTTTCAATTGAAAACGGCATGCTGACCCAGACAATGAAATTAAAACGCCGCAATGTGTATGAAAAATATCTGGACCAGCTTGAAGCGCTCTATCGTTGAGGGGCGGGGGTGATTTTTATTTGAGAGGAATAACATTGGATATAACCCAATGTGATCTTTTTGTTTATACGGCTTTTAAGAGAATCTGATATGGATACGATACTTTGGCAAAATATTTCAGAAGTGCATCACAATTTACGAAACAGTATCTATTTTCTATCATCGTGATTGAAGTTATATGTCGAGTTGAGAGGAATAACAAAAAAACTGTAATGACTTTACCATGGACTGGTTGGATATTAAATTCATCTGAGTTTTCATAAACACCTTTCCCGTAAACAATGTTTAATTTTATTAACTGCGTTATTAAAAACCTTTTTACCTTTTGTCAGTTTTTCGATATAAATATTTACTTGTGACAGGAAAACAGATCTCCTGCTGCATTAAAACATGGATTGAAAACACTACGAAAAAGGAGAAAATTTATGACCAATCCTTATGATAAAGCATATGAGCATTCTATGAATAACCCGGAAGAATTTTGGGGCCAGGTCGCCGAAGACTGCCATTGGTATAAAAAATGGAATAAGGTGCTGGATGATTCCAACAAACCCCTTTACCGCTGGTTCACCGGCGGAGAAACCAACACCTGTTACAATGCCTTGGATTTTCATGTGGATGAACGCGGGCGCGGAAATAAAACAGCCATCATCTACGACAGCCCGGTAACCAATACAATTAAAAAATTTACATACTCCGAAGTCAGAGATATTGTGGCAAAATTAGCTGGAATTCTCGCAACCCAGGGCGTTGTAAAAGGCGACCGGGTATTGATCTATATGCCGATGATCCCGGAAGCCGCATTTGCCATGCTGGCCTGCGCACGAATCGGCGCAATCCATTCAGTTGTTTTCGGCGGATTTGCAGCCAAAGAACTCGCAACCCGTATCGAAGATGCCAAACCAAAAGTAATTGTTTCCGCCTCCTGCGGCATTGAAGGACAGCGGATTATTAAATACAAACCACTTTTAGACGAAGCCATAGAAATTTCATCTTCAAAACCTGAAAAATGCCTTATATATCAGCGTCCCCAGGAAACCGCGTCTATGATTGACGGCAGGGATCTGAACTGGGAGAATGAAATGAAAACGGCTAAACCGGCTGATTGCATCCCGGTTGCATCAACTGATCCGCTTTACATTCTATATACATCCGGAACCACCGGCCAGCCCAAAGGAGTTGTAAGGGATAACGGCGGACATCTGGTGGCGTTGAAATGGACCATGAAAGCCATATACGATATTGATGAAGACGATGTCTGGTGGGCAGCGTCGGATGTCGGTTGGGTGGTGGGACATTCATATATCGTCTATGCCCCGCTGTTTAAAGGATGCACAACCATCCTCTTTGAAGGCAAGCCCGTTGGTACCCCGGACGCAGGTGTTTTCTGGCGGATTATTTCCGAGCACAAGGTCAAATGCATGTTCACGGCACCCACTGCTTACCGTGCAATTAAAAGAGAAGATCCGAATGCCGATCTGATGAAAGGCTATGACCTGTCAAATTTCAAGATTCTTTTTCTTGCCGGTGAACGATCTGACCCGGATACCATTCAGTGGTCTGAAAACCATCTAAAAGTTCCGGTTATTGATCACTGGTGGCAGACCGAAACGGGCTGGGCAATTGCCGCTAACTGTATGGGACTTCACCATTTTAAGGTAAAATACGGCTCTCCCACCAAAGCGGTCCCCGGATGGGATGTAAAGGTGCTAAATGCTTATAACGAAGTGGTCCCGTCCGGTGAAATCGGTGCATTGTCAGTTAAGCTGCCCCTGCCTCCGGGAACCCTGCCGACCTTGTGGCAGAATGACGAACGCTATATTGAGTCATATTTAAAAGAATTTCCCGGATATTACAAAACCGCCGATGCCGGCATCATCGATGCTGATGGGTATATTTATGTGATGTCAAGAACGGATGACATTATTAATGTGGCCGGTCACCGTCTGTCTACCGGTGCCATGGAAGAGGTGCTGGCAGACCACCCGGAGGTTGCCGAATGTGCGGTGTTAGGCGTTGAAGATAAGCTTAAAGGCCAGATTCCCGTTGGATTTCTGGTTTTGAACGCAGGGGTGAAACGGGATCATCATGAAATCATCAATGAAGTGATTCAGATGGTCAGGGACCGTATCGGCCCGGTGGCTGCATTTAAAATGGCTACCGTTGTAAAGCGCCTTCCCAAAACCCGTTCCGGTAAAATTTTACGGGGCACTATTCAGAAAATTGCCGATAATAAAGAATGCAAGGTACCGGCAACGATTGATGACCCGACAACATTAGATGAGATTGAAGTTGCCCTGGAAGGAATCGGACTGGCAAAGGCAAGAAAATAAATCATGAATTGAGCGCCATAGACACTTAAAATCTATCTTTCAACAATGATCAAGCGCTGCAGTAATCATCCGCATATGACTTTTTTCAGCCTGGGCAATATCCAAAAACACCCCGGCCATTTGCGGATCATCTGTTTTTTGATTTGCCAGCGTGCGGTAAAGATCAAAAGCGGAAAATTCAATATCAAGGGCAAGGTCCAGCAATGCGGTACAGGAATTATCTGAAATATTGGCAAGCTTTTCCACATAACGTTCCAGATGTTCCCCGCCTTCGACGATGTCCCCGGGCAGGTCCTGATAAAACCCGTCAAACGCCGAATGATCTTGTTCATTCACTTTTGTATAGATTTTGTAAATCAGCCTGGCATGCGCAGTTTCAACACCTGCCATTTGTTCAAACACTTTAGCAAATGCTTCAGACGGATATTTTTCATAAATCAGCCGATAAAACCGTTCCGCTCCTTTTTCCATATTCATGGCGGTATATAAAAACTCAGTTAACGTTTTAGACTTGTTGAAAACGCCTACTCTGGGAAGATCCCCAAGAAATTTTCCTGTCCATGCCATTATTCCGCCATCAAGAGAATAAATATTTTTTTGAAAAATTTCCTCTTCTGCAGCCATCATTGCGGCCATTTGCGAGCGTGATCCGACATGGCAGTAAAAAATCAAATCTTTATCAAGGGGTAAGGCTGGAAAATGACTTGAGAAGCTGCTGCAAAGGCGCCAGCTGGGCTCCGGGAATATGATTTGTTTCATATTCAAACGGCTGGCGCACATCAATAATCATGTATTCTTTCTCCTGATGATTATTAATATACTGCTTTAATCTTTCAGAACTAACCAACTCAAATCCATATGTTTTCATAACTTAACCTATGATAAATTATCTGATTAAAAAATCGAAAATTTTACTAAGAAAACATCCGGCTAATAATGATAACCTCGCTCGGATCTAAGTAAAAATTCCAACTATACAAATCGTAGTGGTTTTCAGATTTAAGATAATACATGTATATATTGAAAAGCTGAAAAACCGCAACGCCGTAGATGGGACTGTTTTGCCTTAGCCATCAATAATGTTTATCTGCAAAATCTACCCACCCACCGGCTTCCACCAGGGCACGGTCAAAAGCAGAAATAAAAAATGATATTTCTAATTCTTTACCGTCTGCTTTTACAAAAAAGCGGCTATTTTCAAAATCCGTTTTAATCATCGTGGGTTTACCTGAAAATTCGATAAAAAGCCGGTCAATCTCTTCAGCGGAAAGATTGACTGCCATCATGCCGCAGTTAAACATATTCTGTCGAAAAATCCGCGCATAGCTTTCCGCAATCACAAGATTAATGCCGTTGACTTCAAGCGCCCAGGGTGCATGTTCCCTTGAAGATCCGCACCCGAAATTGGACCGGGTAATAATAACGCTTTTGTCCGCAGATATCCGTTTCAGGATCAAATCCTTCAAATTTTAAGTCTTCCAGCAGATAGGGCTTTAACGCTTCTTTGGTAATTTCAGTCAAATACCGGGCCGGAATAATTTCATCCGTATTAATATCTGCACGATCCAGAAAAAGAACCTGTCCGTTAAAATTTTTCATTTTTTATTATCCTATGCGTTGTACAGTTTTGAATTTGTGATGTATCCGGCAATTGCCGTTGCAGCAGCTGTTGCAGGACTCATGAGGTGAACCATGCCGCCTTTGCCCATTCGTCCGAAAAAATTCCGATTGGTGGTGGATGCGCAGACTTCACCTTCTGCAATAACCCCGTTACTCATCCCCAGACAGGCACCGCAGGTCGGATTGGTCACACAGAATCCGGCATCCATAAATATTTTGATAATGCCCTCTTCCAGCGCCATGTTAAAAATAGCCGGTGTTGCCGGGGAAACAATCCCCCGGACGGAATCACTGATTTTCTGGCCTTCTAATACCTGTGCCGCCACGCGAAGATCTTCTATTCTGCCATTGGTGCAGGAACCGATATACACCTGATCAACCGGCGTACCGTCCATTTCAATGACTGGCTTCACCGTGTCGGGTTTGTACCCGTAAGTTACCTGAGGGGAAAGGCTGCTGGCATCAATGGTGATCACATCATCATATACTGCGTCAGCATCCGGACAAAATGCCTGAAACGCCGTTAAAGCGGCCTGCTTGGATTCATATTCATCGGAAATAAACGGCCAGAGATAATCCACCGTATTCATATCCGGATAGCAGATACCACAGGTACCGCCGGCCTCAATAGCCATATTGCAAAGCGTCATCCTGGCTTCCATGCTCATCTGTTCGACCACAGGTCCTGCAAATTCAATGACTTTATTGGTTGCACCATTCACACCCAGCTGACCGATAATGGAAAGAATCACGTCTTTGGCATACACCCCTTCAGACAGCGTTCCGGTGATTTCGATTTTAATGGTTTTAGGGTAGTGAAATGCGCATACCCCTTTTAAAATCCCGACTTCCAGGTCAGTGGTGCCGACACCAGCTGCAAACGCACCAAAAGCGCCATGGGTGCAGGTATGTGAATCTCCCATGATGATAGTAAACCCGGGCCGCACAAATCCTTTTTCAGGAAAAATCGCATGGCACACACCGTTACGGCCGATATCAAAGAAATCCTTAATATTATTTCGTTTAGCCCAGTCACGGATAATTTTTCCCTGTAAAGCGGTCTTTGAATCTTTTGCCGGCGTCACATGGTCAATGACTGCTTTAATTTTCGCAGGATCATAAACCCGGTCTTTACCGCGACTCACCAGATCATTAACTGCCACAGGAGTTGTTATTTCATGGCAGAAAACCGAATCCAGTTTTATGACATGAATATCACCATACGGATTGTCGACATGGTGCGCATCAAAAATTTTTTCAGCAACCGTTTTACCCATCATTTCTCCTTAATTACAAAAATATTTATTTATTCCCAACCGCCGATCAAGTGAAGATGCAGATGAAATACTTCCTGTCCACCGCCTTTTTCAACATTAAAAAATATCCGGTACCCGGATTTGTTCACTGACATTTTTTCAGCCATATTTTTTGCCGTCATAATCAAATCACTGACAATCGTTGTGTCCGATCCATCAAGATCATTAATACTGCGGATATGTTTTTTCGGCACAAGCAGCAGATGAATGGGAGCCAGCGGGTTAATATCTTTAAAAACAACTAATTGATCATCTTCATACAAAAATTCTGTCGGGATTTCATGATTAATTATTTTACAAAAAATACAGTCTTCATTTTCCATAGTCACCCGTTCTCCCAATTTAAGATTTGATGCCATGAAACTTTCAAACACGTTTATTCTAACTGAGCACGTTTAAATTATTTAATATTCCTTTTAAAAAACCGGTTATTATCTGCCGGTCATTTATCCGTGCTTAACAACCAGAATGGATGTTTTATCCAAAGAGCGGATCAGCTTTACACTGATATCACCTAAAATGAATTCCTCGGATTTTGACATTTTCTTGCGACCGATCACCACCATATCATATTGACCTTTTTGAAAAAATCGATGATACCTTCCGTAACTGATGGATACGGTTCCGTCAATAGCTGAACAGTCAACCTGGTCGGGATCAAATCCTTTTTCGGAAACCAGCCGCTGCTTTGCTTTTTCAAGCAATGCAGTAAATTTAGCAGGCTGTTCATCCATAAATTTTTTCCCCATCAGTTCTTCACCGGATGTCGGTTTTCGAAATACATGAATTAATGTGATATGGCATCCGGCAGGATCTAAGGACATATTGATTAAAAAATCAACAACCGCACGGGAAGCAATTGATTCGTTTAATGGAATGAGCAAAGAATTCGCCAAAGCAATCCTCCTTGATTTTTCCAGGATATTTCTTTCTTAAAAGAAAGTACGCTTATTCATATGTGCTTTATCGGCAATACCCCCGCACCAGACGGGGCGGCAAGCGTTCAAATGCCATATTAACCTGGTCAACAAAATTTTTCAGGCCGTTATTCTCAATGACCAGCCCAAGCTGGTTACCGAGAACGCATAATGAATCTACATCAGATTCGTGCAGATTAAGTACCTGATCGTTGTAAATGCGAATAACACCAATAACAGAAGTCCTGTATTTAATGGGAATTCCCATCATTGAGACAAAACCCTCAATTTTTGCGGCCTCGGGATATTGAATACGATCGTCATTCAGCATATCTTCGATCAATTCCACATTCCCTGTTCCTATCGAACAGTATTTATCATCAACAAAAAGCGGTCCTTTGCTCAAATACTCATCACTGATACCGTGACTGCTGACACGAAACAACTGCTGCTCTATTTGATCCAGAATCAGAAGGCTGCAACCTTTGACCTTAAACGTCCGGCAAACGCCTTCAGCTAAATGGCTGACCAGAAGATTAAAATCTTCATACGTTGAAATGGCATTACTGATGGCCTTAAATTGTTTGAGGTAAAATTTGCGTTCAGGTTTCTGTGTCATGGTATCTCCTTTTCCCATAACCAAAACTGATGGTCATGTCAAAATAATCAATCAGAAATGATCTTCATTAAACTGATTGCCGGAACATATAATTCAATCATGACTAATCGTGAATATTTGTCACAAAACTACTGAAATGCGATTTTCCAGCTGCCTTTTAATGTCTGTCGTTTCATGGATTGGTGCAGTTGTTTTAAAAACAGTGATCGGGACACCTCCACTGCCCCCATTCGCTTTAAGTGATCCGTTTTAACCTGACAGTCGATCAAATCAAAAGACAGTGCATTTAAAAATCGTGCCAACATTACAAGGGCTATTTTTGACGAGTTACTGGCATACGAGAACATGGATTCACCGAAAAAACTGCCGCCCAGAGAAAGACCGTAAAGACCGCCAACAAGTTTTCCTTCATGCCATACTTCAACGGAATGAGCATAACCGGAATCGGAAAGGCGGCAATAAGCATCAATCATTTGCTGCCCGATCCATGTTTCCTGAAAATTTTCCGTGCGAACAGATGCACAGGCTCGAAATCACGCGATCAAACGCCGTATCACAGGTTATCTTAAAAGCCCCCTGCCGGATCGTCCGCTTTAAACGGCCGGCAACATGAATATTCGGTGGATACAACAGAAGGCGTGGATCCGGTGACCACCAGAGGATCGGCTCATCATCAGTGAACCATGGGAAAATCCCCATTTGATATGCCAGCAATATCCGTCGCTCACTCAAATCACCACCCACCGCCAGCAGACCTTCCGGTTCTGCAAAATGCGGGGGTGGAAATGTTTTTTTTTCAGACAAACGAAAAACAGGCATGCTGAAAGTTAAGAGTAATTAAACATCAATTTATTATCTTTGACCTTAACATAGACGGCCCCGCCGTTTGTTAATTTTCCGAAAAGAATCTGATCCGTCAGAACATCTTTAATTTCTTTCTGAATCAGACGATCAAGGGGCCGGGCACCGAAATGGGGATCAAAACCCTTTTCAGCCAGCCACTGACGGGCAGGCGCAGATAATCTGATGGTGACTTTCTTGACAGAAAGCTGAGGGGCAAATTCATCAATGAATTTATCCACCACCTGTTCCATCACTTTTAAATTTAATGATTTGAATGAAATAATATCATCCAGCCGGTTCCTGAACTCCGGACTGAAAAATTCATTCACTGCCTTTTTCCCTTTTGTGGCCGGATCAATGGCGGAATCACCGCCAAAACCGATACTGGTGCTGACCATTTCCCGGGCACCGGCATTGGATGTCATAATCAGGATAATATTCCTGAAATCCGAGGTTTTGCCATTATTGTCCGTTAAAGCGGCATGATCCATCACCTGGAGAAGAATGCTGTAAATATCCATATGCGCTTTTTCAATTTCATCGAGCAGCAATACACTGTATGGATGTTTCCGGATCTGATCGGTCAGCAGTCCGCCCTGATCAAACCCGATATAACCCGGGCGGGGCACCGATGAGTCGGGCCACTGAATGTTTTTCCATGTATTCACTCATATCAAATCTCAGAAACTGCACCCCGAGCAATCTTGCAATCTGCTTGGCCACCTCGGTTTTTCCGACGCCGGTGGGGCCGGTAAATAAAAACGACCCAATCGGTCTTTCCGGCGCACTCAACCCTGCCCGTGACCGTTTAATGGCAATAACAAGTGATTCAATGGCATCATCCTGGCCGAAAATCTTTTCTTTGAGGCGATCACCTAAAAATTCCAGATTTGAACGGTCTGATGTACTCACACTCTGAGTGGGAATTTTCGCTATTTTTGAAACCACTTTTTCAACATCAGACGGCTGTACCTGTTTACGTTTCTTTGAAGTGGAAAGCCGCAGCAGAACGCCGGCTTCATCAATCACATCAATGGCCTTATCCGGTAAAAAACGGTCATTTATGTGCTTGGCTGAAAGCTCAGCAGCTGCCTGAAGAGCCTTGTCCGTATATTTGATCATATGGTGATCTTCATAATAGACTTTCAGCCCTTTGAGAATCTTAACCGTATCAGATACGGATGGTTCGGCAATTTCAATTTTTTCAAACCGCCGGGAAAACGCCCGGTCCTTGTCAAAAAAATTTTTAAATTCTTCATAGGTGGTCGAACCGATACATCGCAGATCACCGGTTAAAAGAGATGGTTTCAGGATATTGGACGCATCCATGGAACCGCTGCTGGTTGCCCCGGCACCGATAATTGTATGAATTTCATCAATAAACAAAATCGCATTTTTCTTTTTCTGCAAAGAAGAAATAATCGCTTTTAACCGCTGTTCAAAATCCCCCCGGTACTTTGTTCCAGCCAGCAGCGCGCCTAAGTCCAGAGAATAAATCCGGGCATCAGCCAGCATATCCGGGATTTGATTTTCTGCGATTTTCTGCGCCAGTCCTTCTGCCATAGCTGTCTTTCCAACACCGGCATCCCCTACAAACACCGGATTATTCTTCCGGCGACGGCAAAGAACCTGAATCGTTCGCTGCATTTCCGCTTCCCGGCCGATCAGCGGATCCAGTTTCCCCGGAAATCGCCCGATCAACCAGATCAATGGTAAATGCTTCTAATGGATCTGTTTTTTACTTGTTTCCCTTTTTGTTTGGCAACCACACCGTCATCCGGATCTTCCTTAAATGAATTCACTGCTGCCATGGGAAATCACATTCAGTACATCCAGCCGGGTAATTCCTTCGGCTGCCATAAAATACGAGGCGTGTGATTTCTTCTCCTCCAGCATGGACGCCAGAAGATCACCGATATATACGGTTTCCTTTTCCGCAGAACGGGCATGGTTGACTGCTCTCTGAATAACTCGTTGAAATCGCATGGTTTGCTGCAGAACATATTCCTGCTCATCCGGCACCCGATCAAGTTTTTTATTAAAAAAATCCTCCAGTTCATTCTGGATATTTCCCACATTTCCGCCGCAGGATTCAATCAGTTCAATTCCACCGGTATCATGAACAATTGCGTAAAGAATATGTTCAATACAGACATACTCATGCCTTCGCTTACGGGCTTCTTTGACCGCTGTACTCAATATGGCGCTTAATCCCTTGCTAATCATAGTATTATGCCTTTTCCATAGAACTTTTCAAAGGAAATCCTCTTTCCATTGCAAGTTCGTGCGTTGTTTCTACTTTTGTTTCTGCAATCTCATATGTATAGATACCACAGATGCCAAGCCCGGTCTTATGAACGTTGAGCATAATCCGGGTTGCATCCTCAATGGATTTATGAAAAATACGCATCAGTATCTCCACGACAAATTCCATGGTGGTATAGTCATCATTGTGCAGCAGCACTTTATACATCGGGGGTTCTGTAATTTCCTCCCGGATTTTTGAAACTATCTCACCCTCTGTTTCAGGGCTGAATCCGTTCATTTATTTACTCCGAATTACACACAAAACCGACTGGTTGTGAGATCATTAAAAGTTATATTTTATAATTAAATAAAAAAAGATGTTTCAGACAATAAAATAATTCTTATCGCTTTTTATTCAAGACATACGCATTAATATAACACCTGTTTCATAGAATGCCATTTTTAATAAAATTTTTCAAAAAAATAATGATAAGATTTAATGTAAATAAAAATTTTGAAATAAATGACGGGGATGCAATTAAACCAATATCGTTTAAAACAGTACAGGCTGCTTTATAATTTTAAATTTACAGATCCAAAAAAAAATGACGTGCCTCAAAGCCACATCACTATTTTTGTGCCAATATCAATGGCAGACAGATTTAAAAATGAAGAGAGCAATTAAATGTCCGGACGATACTTAATCTGCAACCCATTGAGAAAATTACGCAGGATCTGATCCTGGCAGGCACGGTAATTTCTATGGCCCGGCGAACGGAAAAAAGAACTTAATTCGTGTTTGCTCATTCGCAAATTTGCCAGAGCCATGATTGCCAGGACATCTTCGGCTTTTAAGTTTAATGCGATTTTTAATTTTCTAAAAATGATATTGTTATTTAACCGATTCTCCGGCTCAGGTTGCGGTCCTTCTTTTTTGCCTCGTTTATCGTTAATCAGGCCATTTAAAAAAATCGCCAGCTGCATATCGGTGCATTTCTTGAATGCCGGGTCTTCTTCTTGTTTCAGCCAATCGCTGATTTGCTCTCGGGTTACCTCGTAATCAGCCCGGGCAAATATGGAAATCATTTTTGAATCATCAAAGTCGAAAACATAGCGAATACGGCGTAAAATATCATTGTTGGTTATCATTTATTTCCCACAGCATTTTTTAAATTTTTTACCGCTGCCGCACGGGCAAGGATCATTTCTGCCGACTTTTTCCCTGGTACGAACCACGGGCATCTTTTTTACGCTGTCATCCGTGTGGGAAAAATTCATTTCCTGTTCTTTGGGCGTTGACAATTCTTCAACCGCACTGGGTTCGGCAATCTGAATCCGGAACAGGATGGCCACCGTCTCTTCCCGAACCCTTGCGACCATGTCCTGAAACATTTCGAATGCTTCTTTCTTATAGATCATCAGCGGGTTCTGCTGGGCGTAACTTCTAAGCCCGATGCCTTCTTTTAAGTGATCCATGGACAGCAAATGGTCCTTCCACAGGTTGTCCATGGTCTGAAGCATGATAATTCGTTCAATATTACGAAAATCCGAGGAACCGATCCGGGCTTCTTTTTGATTGTAAAGGGATATGGGATTGTCTTTAATCGTCTGAGACAATTCTTCCATGGTCATTTGTTCGACATCCGATTCATTGAAACTGATACGAAAATTAAACTGTTTAAAAATTGCATCGGAAATCCCTTTCAGATCCCATTCCCGGGACGGCATTTTTTCATCCGTATGCATTGAAACGATTTCTTCTGCAAAATCACTGATCATCTCATCAATCACCGGACGAAGACTTTCATTGGTGATGGCCTGACGACGCTGTTGATAGATTACTTCCCGCTGCTGATTCATTACATCATCATATTCAAGGAGCTGTTTACGGATATTAAAATTATGACCTTCCACCTTGCTCTGGGCATTTTCAATGGCACGGGAAATCATCTTGTGCTCAATGGGTTCGCCCTCTTCCATGCCCAGTCGGCTCATAATACCGGAAATTCGCTCACCGCCGAAAATTCTTAACAGATCATCTTCAAGGGACAGAAAAAAACGGGAAGAACCAGGATCCCCCTGTCGTCCGGAACGCCCGCGAAGCTGGTTGTCAATCCGACGACTTTCATGGCGCTCAGTACCGAGGATATGAAGGCCTCCCAAATCGGTTACACCTTCTCCCAGCACAATATCCGTCCCGCGGCCAGCCATATTGGTTGAAATCGTAACCGCGTTTTTTTGACCGGCATTGGCAATTATTTCTGCTTCACCCGCATGATTTTTGGCATTCAGTACATTATGTTTTACACCTCTTTTCTTTAATTTCCGGCTCACGTCTTCAGACACATCAATGTTTACCGTCCCAACCAGCACCGGTTGTCCGGTTTTGTGGAGTGCGACTATTTCATCTAACACGGCTTCGAATTTTTCCCTGCGTGTACGGTAGATAACATCCGGAAAATCTTTACGAATCATGGGTTTATTCGTGGGAATAACGGCAACGCCCAGCCCATAAATATTAGCAAATTCAGCCGCTTCCGTTTCTGCAGTACCGGTCATGCCGGCAAGCTTATCATACATCCTGAAAAAATTCTGGAATGTAATAGTTGCAAGTGTTTGATTTTCATTGGCAATTTTAACTTTTTCTTTTGCTTCCAGTGCCTGATGAAGCCCTTCACTATAACGACGACCGGGCATCAGGCGGCCGGTGAACTCATCAACAATGATGACTTCACCATCCTTGACAATATAATCCACGTCCCGGGTAAAAATAACATGCGCTTTAAGCGCCTGATTGACATGGTGCAGCACGTCGATATTTTTCGTATCATACAGGTTGTCAACATTTAAAAGCTTTTCAGCATATGCCACGCCCTCTTCCGTCAAAGTGGAGGCTTTTGACTTTTCATCAACCGTATAATGCTCTTCAGGTTTAAAATTCGGAATAATATTGTTCACGTCATAATACAGGTGAGTCGACTTTTCTGCCGGTCCGGAAATGATCAGGGGGGTCCTGGCTTCATCAATGAGAATACTGTCCACCTCATCAACAATTGCAAAATGGAGCTCCCGCTGGACTAAGGCTTCTTTGTCGAACTTCATATTATCCCGAAGATAATCAAACCCGAATTCATTATTCGTACCATAGGTAATATCTGCATTATAAGCGGCCTTGCGCTGGGCATCATCCATGCCGTGAAGAATTGAACCGACTGACATCCCCAGAAACGTAAAGACTTTTCCCATCCATTCGGCATCACGTCTTGCCAGGTAATCATTAACCGTAATCACGTGAACCCCTTTGCCGGTTAATGCATTTAAGTATGCAGCCAAAGGCGCAATAAGGGTTTTACCTTCACCGGTTTTCATTTCAGCGATGTTTCCTTCATGAAGGACCATACCGCCGATCAGCTGGACATCAAAATGCCGCATTCCCAATGTCCGCCAGGTCGCTTCCCGAACCGTTGCAAACGCTTCAGGCAAAAGAGCATCCAACGATTCTCCGGATTGATAACGCGATTTTAATTTTTGTGTCTGTGCGGCAAGTTCAGCATCACTCAATGCCTTTATATCGGGTTCCAATTGATTGATCGTATCAACAACCGGCAGATAATGTTTGATCACCCGTTCATTTCTACTGCCGAAAATTTTCAATAAAAATTTACTAACTGCATCTAAGCTCATCGTAAAAATGTCCTTATCGATTGATTCTGCCACAGAAAAAAAGGCAGTTTGCTATAACCGTTGAAATATTGACAGGCGCATTTCAGATAAATGAAAAACGCTTCATTATTATGACTGTTCAATAAAATTAATTTAAAATTCAATTGAGATACAAAACGGGCGGGGGATGTTTCTTTTTAAGGATCATTTGATGCATGATATTCAGACATGTATTTCTCGGCATTGACCGGAATATCATTTAACCGGACTTCATAATGAAGATGCGGACCGGTACTTCGGCCGGTACTTCCAACTTCACCAATAACATCTCCTCGTAAGACTTTCTGACCCTTTTTAACATGCAAACTGCTCAAATGGCCATATCGCGTCACAATACCAAACCCATGATTAATAGAAATCAACTTTCCATAAGATCCTTTATAACCGGCAAATTTAACCTTACCGTTTGCGGTTGCCATGAACCGGCGTTCCCTTGTGAGCGGCAATATCCACACCGGAATGAAACTCCTGTTTATCGGAAAACGGAGATTTCACGGAATCCGAATTTCGATGAAATCCAGCCGCCATCCAAAGGCCGCATTGAAGGGGTGACCTTCTGAATGGCCTTAATCTCTTTCAGGGTTTCCCAAAGTATTTGAAACTCTTCAGACTGATTACAGGCTTCCTGGTCAAGCTGCTCAACATTATCATCCATATTCTGCAAAAATTTATTATAGAAATCAGCAGTACACACTTTATCGCCGGGAATATCGGAAATACCGCCGATACCGTAATCTCCGGTATCCGATGAATTAGTATGCAGCCCGGTATAAGAACGGATTTCCTGCTCCAGCTGGTTTAACTTGACCAGCTTTAACTGAAGCGCATCAATTTTAGTATAAAATGTTTCAATCTGGCTATTTCTGTCTTTTAATTCATCTTTTAATCTGGCCAATTCCGTTTTTAAACCACGGGATTGGTAATTACGGCATATTTGAGATGGATATAATCAAAAAGGATAAAACCGAAAATAAAAATACAAAAAACACCGATTACGCTTGAAATCTTGATAAACTTTTTCGAAAACAGCTTTAAACGTACAAATGAGCCGCCTTCGTTGTATATCAACAATGTCAATCTTTCCCGCATAATTATTTTTTTACCTTTATATCAATAGCTTAATATTCTCATCACACACCATCAAAAATTACATTATCATTTTAGCGATTTAACTGTCAAGTTCACATTAACTGACAGGAAAATAACAATAAAATAAACATTCATATCAGAAATTTCAAGTACGCCCGGCAAAGTAGGAACAGGCAAAAAAGATAAATGAAATCACAATCACGGTGCGTATAATAAAAAGGCCATGTCAAAAGACATGGCCTTTTTTATTATGTAATCAGAAAAAATTTAATTCCTTTTAAAACCGAATTAAAAAAAATTACATTAACCCAAGTTTAAACTTCAGGGATTTTAAGGTATTGAGCATCAGCATGGTGATCGTCATGGGACCGACGCCGCCCGGAACCGGTGTAATGTAACCGGCGATTTCTTTGGCCGCATCAAAATCCACATCGCCCTTAAGGATAGCAATTTTTTTGCCGGTTTTTTCACTGATTTTTTCACCCACACGGTTAACACCAACATCAATAACGCATGCACCGGGTTTAATCCATTCAGGTTTTACCAGATCCGGAACACCGGCGGCAACGATCAGAATGTCTGCACGCTTGCAATGAGATGCCAGATCTTTTGTCCGGGTATGAACGATCGTTACAGTTGAATTGGCGCCGGGACCTTTTTGAACCATCATATTGGCAATGGGTTTGCCGACAATATTTGAACGTCCGACCACAACAACTTCCGCGCCGCTGGTTTCAACACCGGCACGAATGATCATTTCCTGAATACCGAATGGTGTACACGGCGGAAATTTCACTTCATCACCACCAATCATCAGACGGCCCACGTTTACCGGATGGAAACCATCCACATCTTTATCCGGATCAATGGCATTTAATACTTTTTTCTCATCAATGTGCTTGGGCAGCGGCAACTGAACCAGAATACCGTTGATAGAATCATCTTTGTTGTATTTATCAATCAATGCCAGAAGATCGGCCTCAGAAATATCCGGGGACTGGTTGTCCTGGACTTCATTAAAACCAACGCGATGTGCGGTTTGAATTTTTAAGGTAACATAAGAAATAGATGCCGGACTTGATCCAACAAGAATGGTTACCAGACCCGGTACAACACCATGTTTTTCCTTAATTTCTTTTACTTCCTGGGTGATTTCTTCAAGAATTTCCTCTCTGATTTCAGTTCCTTTGATCAGTTTTGCCGTCATTTTGAGATCTCCTTTTCAAAAAGTTAATCAATAATAAATTTATAAAAAATAACGTTTAGTTATCGGATATACAAGAATCCATATATTCACTGAATTAAACCAAAAGGCTAAGTTAAAAGTTCTCTATACAAGGCGTAATGATTTTTCAGACATGAAACCTTACAAGTCGTATCTTGATTGGCTGTAAAATCATTAAAGCGCAGTAGATGGGACTTTTCACGACACCATTATCTATTGAAACTGACGTTTATCCATCACTTTCTCTTCCGGATTAAATGTGCCGGGTTCAACAAGACGAACCACCACCTCCCAACCCAGCAATTCTGATAATTCCTTGTGAAGCTTTTCAACAAATCGACGCTGTTTTTTCATTTCATCAAAAAAATTCAAATCTGAAATTTCAATGAGCACGGCTATCTGGTCCTGACCGTTACTTCGATCCACCACAATCTGGAAAACAGGGTGAGCGCCACTGACACGGGATAGAACACGGCCAATCTGTTCCGGTATGACCGTCATGCCCCGGACCACGATGACATCATCACATCGCTTAAAAATCCTGGAAATCCGGCAATGGGTTCTCCCGCAGGCGCACGGCGCATAATCAATACGGCTCAAATCACCGGTTCTGAATCGAATCAGCGGAAATGCCTCTTTTGAAATAGATGTCAGCACCAGTTCACCCTCCGAGCCTTCCGGCAGGGATTCGAGTGTTACCGGATCAATTATTTCAGGAATAAAATGATCTTCAGCAATATGCAACCCGTTTTTTTCAGGACATTCCCATGCAACGCCAGGCCCGAATAACTCCGTCATACCATAGGTATCGGTTGCAGTAATATGCATTTTTGTTTCAATTTCATCCCGGGTGGTTTCCGACCAGGGCTCAGATCCGAAAATGCCATATTTAAGAGACAAATTCCGGGGATCAATATTCATCTTTTCCATTTCACGGACAAGGCTCAGTGCCAGCGTAGGTGTAGAAACAAGTACTGTTGTCCGAAAATCCCGCATAATTTTAATCTGGGCTGAAAATTTTCCGGCAGACATGGGAATAACGGATGCGCCGATTTTTTCTGCACCCACCTGAACACCAAACGGGCCGGTGGTGATCCCGAAACGTTAGGGCAATCTGAACCACATCATCTTTGCTGATACCGACTGCAGTACAATTTCTGGCCATCAATTCCGCCCAGTTATTAATGTCATTTTGCGTAAACCCGATGACAATGGGGTCTTCAAAATTAATGGACGCCGTATGCAGCCGGACCACTTCCCTTAAAGGAACAGCAAACATATCATAGGGATAATTCTCACTCAGATCCCGCCTTGAAATAAAGGGCAACGCCTTAATCTCGGAAAAGGTGCGGAGATCTTCAGGCATAAAATCGACTTCCCTGAATATCTTGCGATAATGCCGGACATTTTTATACACCCGATTCAGGGTTGCCTGGAGTTTTTCAAGCTGAATCTGTTTGATTTCATCCCGGCTCATGCATTCAATTTTTTTATCCCAGAATTCCATATTTTTTTTCCCTGACATTCTATAAATTAAGTGATTGCAGAAGGTATTTAAATATAAAATTCTGTTTTTAAGATTGCAACTTCACCTTCAGCCTTCAACCTTCAACCTATTCACCTTTTTCTACTCCCATATTTCTTTCTGTTCCCTGCCCAGATAAGCCCGCTTAACTTCCTGGTTGGCCATAAGCTTTTCAGCATCTTCTTCCAGCACGATTTTACCGGTTTCAATGACATACCCCCTGTCGGCAATTTTCAATGCGGCATTGGCATTCTGTTCGATTAAAAGCACGGTAAGTTTTCGGTCAGCCTGCAATTTTGCTATCAGTTGAAAAATATCTTTAATAATCAGCGGCGCAAGCCCCATGGACGGTTCATCAAGCAGTAAAAGTTTGGGGCGCGACATGAGCGCCATGGCAATGGCCAGCATCTGCTGTTCCCCGCCGCTTAATGTGCCGGCATACTGGGTGCGACGTTCCTTTAAAATGGGAAACAGGGCAAAAGTCTGTTCTATATCCGTCTTCAGCTGTTTTTTACCATAATGTTTATAAATTAAATACCCGCCCAGTTCAAGATTATCATATACAGACATGGGGCGAAAAATCTGACGCCCTTCAGGAACATGGGCAATACCCATATTCACCAGTTTTTCAGGACTGGCACCGGTAATTTCCTGGTCATTAAAAAAAATTTTCCCTTCTCGCACCGGCTGCAGACCGCTGATGGTCCTTAAGGTAGTGGTTTTACCGGCTCCGTTTGCCCCCAGCATGGTCACGATTTCGCCTTCACTGACATGCATGGACACATTTTTCAATATGTGTATCAAGCCGTAATAACTGTTTACATTTACCAAACGAAGCATAGTTTCGATTCTTCCCTATTCACCCAGATATGCTGCGATTACATCGTCATTTTCCTGAATTTCAGACGGCGTGCCCTCGGCAATGAGTTTACCGAAATTAATCACCGCAACATAATCTGAAATATCCATAACCAGCTCCATGTCATGTTCAACCAAGCAACACGGTAATGCTCATCTCTTTGATCTTTTCAATCAGTTCGCCCATGGCAATGGTTTCCCGTGCATTTAAACCGGAAGCCGGTTCATCAAGCAGCAGCAGTTTCGGCTTAAGCGCCAGCGCTCTGGCAATTTCAAGCATCCGCTGGTTTCCCAAAGGAAGACTGCCGGCAGGCATATGGGCATATTGTGCAAGATTTAAAAAGTGAAGCTGTTTTTCCGCCGCATCCTGAATCCTTTTTCTTCTTTTCTTAAAAAAGGCGGTAAAACGCAAGAATAAAAAATTCCTGCCCTGGAACGAAGATGACGACCCACCATAATGTTTTCAAGCACGCTCATTTTTGGAAAAATCTGAACATTCTGAAACGTCCGGGCAATTCCGATGGATGCAATGGTATGGGGTTTCATTTGATTGACACCGGCGTCCGGAAAAACGAATATGCCCGGATGTGGGTGCAAGAAATCCGGTAACCAGATTAAAAATCGTTGTTTTCCCGGCACCGTTAGGGCCAATCAATGATGTGATGGAACCTTGTTCTATATTTAATGTCAAATCGGAAACTGCGACCACACCGCCAAAATTCTTCCGCAACATTTCCAGTTCAAGAATACTATTCGACACGATCGGCAGTTCTCCCTGAATTCGTTTTATCTGACAACTTTGTAAATGATGATTTTACATACCTGATCGCATTGCCAAGACCGATAAAAATCCCTTCCGGTAAAAAAAGCATAATAATCAAAAGAATACCGCCATAAACCAGGGTATCGTAGTCCGGCTGATATTCAATGCCGAGAACCTGCAAATAATCAGACAAAATGATAAAAATTCCGGCAACAGAGAAAGCACAATGGCACCGATCAGCGCACCCCAGATATTATGCAATCCGCCAACCGCTACCATGGTGACCAGCAGCACGGAATGTGAGACATCAAACGGTCCCGGATCAATATAATTCATATAATAAGCATACAAACTGCCGCTGACTGAAGCAAACACCGCACTGAGAATAAAAATCTGAACTTTATAAGATGTAATGTTGATTCCCAGAGAAGCAGCTGCATCCTCACTTCCGTGAATAGCCTGCAGTCCGCGGCCCACTCTTGAATTGATCAGGTTAAACGCGATATAAACTCCGAGAGCGACAACACCCCATGAAAAATAAAAATACTGTGTGTCTGATTTTAAGACATACCCGAAAAGATCCAGCCTCGGGATGCTGACAAGCCCCGAAGGTCCGCCGGTCAGATCAACGGCTGCCACTGCGACAATATGAACAATGGATGCAAAACCCAATGTGGCCATGGCAAGGTAATGGCCTTTTAATCGTAAGGCAGGAATACCGAGACAGAATGCGATGACAATAACAAGCAGAATTCCGCAAAGCATTGCAAGCCAAGGAGACCAGGCAAATTTCGATGTTAAAATCCCTGACGTATATGCGCCAATGGCAATAAATGCGCCATGACCGATGGATATCTGACCGGCATAGCCCATCAACAGGCACAGACCGATACATGCCAGGCAGTTGAATGCTGTAAATATCAGTACGCCGAGATAATAATCATTGGTGACCAGAAACGGAATCAAAATAATCCCAATAATAAAATTAAAAATCCGACGCTGTTTTTTCCACTCATAATATACACAAAACCGTAAAAGTATCCGGATGGTTAACCATCATATTAAAACTCTTTTAACCTCATGGCTTCTGAACTTCCAAAAATACCGCTGGGTCTTATAAACAAAACAAAAAGCAGAATTACCAGTGCAATGGCATCCATATAATGAGATGATATATATCCCGCACCAAACGCTTCTAAAACACCTAACAAAACACCGGCAACCACGGCCCCCATACTGTTGCCGAGACCTCCTAGAACAGCTGCGCCGAATCCTTTTAAACCCAGCATCGCCCCCCGGGCATAATCCATCTGGATAATCGGTGTAATAATAATACCCGCAATGGCACCAATCCCGGCGGATAAAGCAAATGACAGCATGACCATCTTCCGGTCATTAATACCGGCCAGACGGGCGGCATCCCGATTGATGGCGCAGGCACGCATACATTTTCCGGTCATGGTGTAATTAAAAAATATCACATATGCAACCACAAGAAAAAAGAGAATCGCGAAAATCCACAATGTCTGCGGCAGAATCGTGGCCCCATAAAAATCAAGCGATTCCGTGCTTGAAAAATGCCGCATGTAATGGGATCCTTTTCCCCAGAAACACATGGCCGCCCCTTTGATAATAATTGAAACGGCAATGGTAATAATAATCAATCGCAAAACAGTCGGCTATTTTACGGGATTAATGGTCAGACGTTCCATTAAAACACCAGCGACGATGACAAAAAGAACCGTCAGGATAAAAGCAAAAACAATTGACAGGTTAAATGCCATTGTCAAAGTCACCATCATCAGTCCGCCCAAAACCACAAACTCTCCCTGGGCAAAATTGATAATCCCGGTTGAATTGTAAATCATGTTAAACCCCATTGCGACCATGGCGTAAATGCTGCCGCGCTGGATTCCCATGATTAGAAACTGAAGCACATCAACGAATGTGCCGTCCGTGACCCATAACTCATGAACGCCCAGCCAGTTTACCAAATATGAATAGTTAAAAATTATTCTCCTTTTGCCAAAAAAACACAAAAATAAAGAAAACTTATCCGCTAGTTATACGATTTTTATACGTCATTGATGAAACAGCGGATCAATTAAACGGATAATCATTTAAACCTTTAAGATATTTATTCAAACAAATGATTAATCTTTGAGAACAACAAATTTACCATCTTGTACCGTCAGCATTTCAAAAGCATCTTTTCCCAGTCCGCAATGATCTTTCGGTGACATTTTAAAAATACCGGCCGTACCGACAAATTCCGTTTTTTCAATTTCATCCCGAAGCTTTGCCGGATCATCACCGACTTTCTTTAACGCATTCACCACAATCCACAGGGAATCATAGGCATGTCCGCCGAATGTACTGACCGGTTCGTGGAAATTTTTTTCATAATCTTCTTTATAGCTGACCAGCACTTTTTTCTGAGGATTGTCATCCGGCACAGTATCAACGGCAAGCAACCGTCCGCCGGGGAAAATAATTCCGTTGCCTGCGGCGCCAGCGGCCTCGGCATATTTGATATTACCGAATCCATGACTCTGGTAAAGCGGAATATCCAACTTCAACTGCTTCATATTCTGGGGGACAATGGACTGCGCCGGAACAATTGACCAGTTGACAAATGCCTGGGCACCTGCATTTTTTATTTTCAGTAAGTTGTGCGGTCATGTCCGTATCCGCCGGGCTGTATGTTTCGTCAGCGACAATTTCAAGTTTATATTCTTCCGCAATATCAATTAACTGGGTACGACCGGCAGCGCCGAAACCGGTTGTCCCGGTAATGATGCCGATCTTTGTGATCCCATGAGACACCATGTGATCATAAATCCGTTTGACACAGTCACTGTCTCTTTGCGGCACTTTAAATACCCATTTTCGTTCTTCCACCGGGGTTACAATAACCGCAGCACCCGCACAGGATACAAAGGAATATTGGCTTCCTGAACAACCGGGATGACAGCCATACTCGTTCCACTTCTCGAAGGGCCGATAATCGCACAGACCTTATCACTATTGATAAGTTTTTTTACCGCATTAACCGCACGCGTATTTTCGCCGACACTATCTTCCATATGTAACACCAGCTTGTGTCCGTTAATGCCGCCCGCAGCGTTGATCTCTTTTGCGATCATTTCAGCCGTATTCCACTCGGGTTCACCCAGCCAGGAAGCTTTCCCGGTTTTGGCAAATACACATCCCACATCATAGTCTTTTAATCCGGCTTTTTCTTCCGCGTACAGACTCGATGTTGAAAAAGCCAATAAAAAGCGACGGCCATCGATAAAATTAAAATTCTTTTTTTCACGGTAAAAATCCTCCTGTGCGTCTATTAATAAAATAGTGCTCTCTTACCTGCCGCCAACTTATATAAAAAAGCCCGTATCGGACTGAATTTTAATTTTACCTGAAACAATATATTAAAAACGATGAAAAGTCTTTCTTACCTGAAACTGAAAGAATCAGTTGCCCGAAATTATTCGGGCAACCGACAAGTTACGACAATACAGCAGATGGGAATTTCAAATACGCCATCAGTCTTTTAATACAACAAACTTACCATCTTTAACCGTTAAAATGGCAAAGTCATCCTTATCCAGGCCGCAATGATTCTTGTCTGAATATTCAAAAACACCGCCGACACCCACGAATTGTGTTTTCTCAATTTCATCACGAAGCTTTACAGGGTCATCACCGACTTTTTTTAATGCATTTACCACAATCCATAAAGCATCATAGGCATGTCCGCCGAATGTGCTGACATGTTCATTATATGCTGCTTCATAGGCTTTTTTATAAGCAGCAAGCACTGCTTTCTGGGGGTGATCATCCGCCAGTGTATCCACTGCCATAATTCTTCCGGCCGGGAAAATGCACCCTTCAGCAGAGTCTCCGGCAGCTTCGGCATATTTGATATTGGCAAATCCGTGACTCTGATAAAGCGGAATTGTCATCTTCAACTGCTGCATGTTTTTTGAAACAATGGACTGGGCCGGTACAATCGACCAGTTCATCACTGCCTGGGCTCCTGATTTTCTGATACTGATTAACTGAGCGGTCATGTCGGTATCCGCCGGGCTGTAGGTTTCGTCAGCAATAATTTCAATACCATAATCTTTGGATAATTGTTTCAGCTGCTCCCGTCCGGCAGCGCCGAAACCGGTTGTCCCGGTGATAATCCCGATTTTTTCGATGCCGTGAGACTTCATATGCTCAAAAATATTCCGGGCCGCATCACTGTCATCCGGGCCGACTTTAAAATCCATTTTCGTTCGTCTACCGGGGTGGTAATGACAGCGGCAGACGCACACGAAAGCATGGGGATCTTTGCCTGGGTCACGACCGGAATGCACGCCATTGACGTGCCGCTTCTGGACGGACCGATAATGGCGCACACGTTGTTTTTTTTGATCAGCTTTTTAATGGCATTCACGGCCCGGGTATTGTCACCCTGGGTATCTTCAATATGCAAAACCAGCGGATGACCGTTAATTCCGCCGGCCGCATTAATTTCTTTTGCAATCATTTCAACCGTGTTCCGCTCGGGTTCTCCCAGCCATGAGGCTTTACCGGTAACCGCTAACGCGCACCCAACATGATATGCTTTCGGGTTTGCATAAATCGTTGATGCAGTAAATAACATACTCACAAATAAACAGACTAACAATAAATTTCGTTTCAAGATCAGCACCTCCATTCTTAACAGTTCCAATAAAATATAATTTATACCTAAAACGTCAGTAATTGTTTTTCTTCAATCACTTTAATATCCGTTTCCAGCAGGGTTTCTATGGCTTTATCCGCATCATCAAAATGAAAAATAACGATTGCCTGGTCCATATTTTTTTGAACAAACGCATACATATATTCGACATTTAACCCGGCATGCTCCATGATCGACAATAGATTGCCCAGTGCGCCGGGAATATCCGGTATGGCCACCGCAATAACTTCCGAAATCCTGACGGTAAATCCGTGATCCTGAAGCGTTTTTTTTGCTTTTTGCGTATTATTGACGATCAGACGTAAAATTCCGAAATCCGAGGTATCGGCCAGGGACATGGCACGGATATTAACACCGGCATTTCCAAGGGCAGTGGTTATTTTTGCCAGTCGGCCGGATCTGTTTTCGATAAAAACGGATATCTGATTTGTTTTCATCGCATTACCCGGATATTAAATGAAAAATTGATTTTAATATGAAAACTGTTAATATTAAACAGGATACGGAATGGTGTTCAAACCGGCGGTTTCATCCAGTCCCAGCATGATATTCATATTCTGCACAGCCTGTCCGGCAGCACCTTTGACCAGGTTGTCAATCACCGACATCATAACAATCCGTTTCTTCCCTTTTTCCAGAACAAATCCAATATCACAGAAATTGGTCCCCCGAACATTTGCGGTATCCGTGGCAATCCCGTAATCATTGATCCGGATAAACGGGCAGCCGGAGTAAAAATCCGTCAGACAATGATGAATTTCTTCGGGAGTCACATCTTTTTTCAGACTGGCATAAATGGTTGATTCCATTCCCCGTGACATGGGCAGCAGATGCGGGATAAATGTTATATCCACGGATTGTCCGGCTGCATCGGTCAAGACTTCATCCATTTCCGGCTTATGCCGGTGGCCCGTAACTTTATAGGCTTTAAATGATTCGGTGATTTCGCACATATGGGTGGCCAGGGAAAGGGAGCGCCCTGCTCCGCTGGCACCGGACTTTGAATCCGCAATAAGGGTTGAGACATCGATGAAGTCGGATTTTATGAGCGGGTACAGTGGTAAAATCACATTGGTGGAGTAACACCCCGGGTTGCCGATCAGATCGGATTTTCTAATCTGATCCGTAAATACCTCTGAAAGGCCGTATACCGACTGAGATAAAAGGTCTTTGGACGTGTGAGATTGATACGCCGCTTCATATTTTGCCGGATCAGAAAACCGAAAGTCCGCGGAAAGATCAATCACCTTTTTACCGTTTTTAAGCAGGTCCGGAACAAACGCCATGGGCAGTTTGTGCGGCAGTGCCAGAAAAATAACATCTGTCTTCACAGATTTGATCCGCATCATACGCTTCACAGTTTAACCCGATCCGACCCTTCATTGCCGGATAAATTTTTTCAAATGGTTCACCGGCATACTGACGGGAGGTCAATACCGTCAGACTGACATCCGGATGGCCTGCAATAATCCGTACAAGTTCCGCACCGGCATACCCTGTAGCGCCGACAATTCCGATCCTGATCATTATCCTGCCCTATTCCGTATAGTTATGACTTAACACGGGCATTTCAAACCCCGCATCCAGCAAATGATTTATCTTAGCAGTACTTTGTAAATTATCCCAAATTTGATATCAGACGTTGAATTGCTTTTCAAGTAGATTCATTTGCTTTTTGAAACAACTACATGGATTTAATTTGAACGACACCGCGTTGAAAGGAATTTCTGAGTGAAAAAATGAATTAAAAATTGACATGGATATTTATTTTTGCCATTTTACCTAACAAACGTTTGGTTGATTATTCCAATACCAATTCCAATTAAATTCCTAAGGGGCAGCATATGTTAAATAAAAAACGAATTTTAATACCTGCGATGATATCCAGTCTGCTTTTTTTCACGGCCATGACCGTCTATAGCGGAGATCAAACGGCAACCCGCGCAACCCCGATTACGACCTTTACGGTTAAATCCCAGAGTGTATTAATTACCGAAGAATCCGTCGGCCGCGTTGAAGCCAGGTTTGCACCGCTGGTCTCAGCGGAAGAAACCGGATTAATCGTTGAAATTTCTGCAGAAACCGGCCGGTATGTCGAGGCCGGTGATGTGCTTGCACAGATCGACAATACAGCCTACCTGAATGCCGAAGACACAAGAATAGCAGAGGTTCAGCGCCTTAAAGCGCTGATTGACAATCAGGAAAAAACCGTTGAACGATACCGTAACCTGGTAGGAAAAAAATTCAATCCCCGAAGACCGGATGGATACGGCAGATGGCAAACCTTGCTGCTTTAAAAGATCAGCTGGATGCTGCAAAAGCGGACCTGGCAGATTCTAGCCGCCGTAAAGGAAATACACAATGCATTGCCCCGGTATCCGGATGGATTGAAAAACGGTTCGTTACCACCGGTGATTTTGTGAACATGGGGAAACCCCTGTTTCAAATTACCAGTGATGAAAAACTGCGTATTGTGCTGCCGTTTCCGGAGTCTGTTGCATCAAAATTCAAAAAAGGGCAGAAAGTTCTCCTCAATACACCGATGACACCGGACATTTCCATTGAAAGTACCATTTCCAAGATCCGGCCATCGGTTAATACCGGCAACCGGGCGATTGAACTCATCGTGGATATAGACAATCCCGGCTCATGGCGTCCCGGCGCGTCAATTAACGGCACGGTGGTCATTGACGCAAAACCCGATACCATTTTGGTCCCGGATAAAAGTGTTATCCGTCGGCCGGCCGGAGAAGTTATTTACATTATTGATCAGAATATCGCAAAAGAACGGGTTGTCACCACCGGTATCCGGATTGGGGATTTTATTGAAATTATTGACGGTGTCCGCAAAGAAGAAACGATCGCGGTCTTTGGTGCGGGATACCTGACAAATAATGCCATGGTCCAGGTACAGGAGAAAAGCGAATGAATATTCCGGAAATATCCATCAATCGTCATGTTTTTGCCTTCATGCTCAGCGCGGTCATCGTGTTATTTGGGATTGTCAGTTACAATAAAATCGGCATCGACGAATATCCGAAAATCGATTTTCCTTATATAACCATCACAACGACACTGGTTGGCGCAGACCCGGATATCATTGATGCAACCGTTACCAATATCATTGAAACAGCCGTAAACTCAACACCGGGAATTGAACATATCCAGTCCAAATCAGCACCCAGTGTTTCCGTTGTCATGGTCATGTTTCAGCTGGACAAAGACATAGATGTCGCGTTTAATGAAGTCCAGACAAAAGTCAACGAAGTGTTGCGTATTCTTCCTGACGATGCAGACCCGCCGATTATCGCAAAACTGGAGTTCGGCACCGCACCGATTTTATGGCTGACACTCCAGGGTGATAGAACCCTGCAGCAGCTGAACCTTTATACAAAAAACATTCTTAAAAAACGACTGGAAAGCATTGACGGTGTGGGTGAAGTCCGGGTGGCCGGCGAAAGGGAACGCACCATCCGCGTCAACCTGAAGCCGGATCGCATGGCAGCGTTTGCTATCACGATACCGGATATTATTACCGCATTTAAAAGAGAGCATATTCAGATGCCCGGCGGATTTCTTGTGGGCGGCAACCATGAAGACCTGATAAAACTGGACATTGAATTTCACAAGGTTGAAGATATTGAATCACTGATCATCGCTTACCGCGACAACGCACCGGTGCGTCTCCACCAAATGGCGCAGATTGAAGACGGCCTGGCGGATTATCGCCAGATTTCACGATTTAACGGCACCCCTTGTGTCAGTCTCGGTATTGTCAAAGTAACCGGCGCAAATTCCGTGGCGATTGTCAAAGCAGTGAATGAAAAACTTGAAAAAGATATCATTCCGCAGCTCCCGCCCGGCCTTGAAATTAAAATTGCTGCCAACGATACGGATTTTATTAAGGAAGCCGTCAATGCGCTAAAAGAACACTTATTGTTTGGTACGTTGTTTGCGGCCCTGGTGGTTTTCATTTTTTTAAAAAGCCTGCGTTCTACCCTGATTATCTCGGTTGCCATTCCGGTTTCTCTGCTGGGCGCAATCACGGTCATGTATTTTGCCGGATATACATTTAATAAAATGACCATGCTGGGGCTTCTGCTCCTGATCGGAATCGTGGTGGATGATGCCATTGTTGTTCTTGAAAACATCTTCAAGCAAAGGGAACTCGGTGAAATCGACCCGAAAGCGGCGGCTCTGAATGGAACCAATCAGGTGGTATTCGCCGTTTTAGCTGCGACATTTGCCCTGGCATGTATTTTTGCGCCGGTCATTTATATGAAAGGTATTATCGGCAGATTTTTCACGGCTTTTTCTGTGGTTGTGACGATTGGTGTTCTGGTCTCCCTGTTTGTTTCCATTACACTGACCCCGATGTTGTGTTCCCGGTATCTGGTAGTAAAAAAACAGCAGGGCAAAATATACCAGGTCTGGGAAAAAATGCTCCGGTCCCTTGAATGGCTCTATGCCAAAGCATTGTCTTTTTCTTTAAATTTTAGATGGTGTGTTGTGATCATTACCATCGTCATCGTATATTTTGCACTGCCGCTTTTCGGGCAGCTGGGCAAAGAATTCATGCCGGAAGAAGACAAAGGACAATTTAAGATCACCTTTAAAACACCGCTGGGTTCCAGTCTTGACTATACAAATAACCGTCTGGTAGAAATAGAAAAAATTCTTAAAAAATATGATGAAATCGATGGCTATCTGTCAGCTATCGGCACGGATGCCACGGGCCAGGTGTCATCCGGCGAGATTACTGTACGGTTGACCCCCTTAGAGCATCGAAGTCGAAAACAATATGAAATAATACCGATTCTCAGACAAGAAATGGCAAAAATTCCCGGAATACAGGCATTTCCCACACCCATTTCTGCCATTGGCGGCCAGCGGGGTGAAAAGCTGCAATTCAAGCTGACCGGCCCGGAGCTCGGCAAGGTGGCGGAATATGCTAATATCCTTAACCAGCGCCTGATCGTTGATCCGGATGTTGGCCAGGTGGACCTTGACTTAAAGCTGGATCTTCCCCAGTTAAAACTCATTATTGACCGCACCCGTGCAGCTGATCTGGGTATTTCAGGCCTGGATATTGCCTATGCTGTGAATGCGCTGGTGGGGGGTCTGGATATCGCAAAGTATAACGACGAACCCGGCGATGGAGAACGCTATGATATCCGACTAAAGGCAGAAGAGGGAAAAATCGAACAACCGCAGGACTTTCGACGGATATATTTGCGATCCAGAACAGGAGAGCTGGTGCGCCTCGATACGGTGGTGAGTGTCGAGAAAATTCTCGGTCCGGCAATCATTTCAAGATATGACCTTCAGTATTCAGCAGATTTTTATTCCACTCCCAATGCATCCTTAGGAAATGCGATGAAGAAAGTATTTGCCCTGTCAAAAGATATTCTGCCAATCGGGTATGCCATCAAGATGACCGGGCGGGCTGCGGAATTTGCCAAAACCGTCAAATACATCAGCTTTACCTTTATCATGGCCATTTTGCTGGTTTACATGGTTCTGGCCAGCCAGTTCAATTCCTTTATTCAACCCCTGGTCATCATGGTTGCCCAGCCGCTGGCAATTATCGGCGGGGTTTTCGGTCTGTGGCTGTTCGGTCATTCATTGAATATTTTTTCAATGGTCGGACTGGTTCTGCTCATGGGGCTTGTAGCCAAAAACTCTATTCTGTTAGTGGATATGACCAACCAATTAAGAAACAAAGGCAAAGGCATTGACCGGGCACTGGAAGAAGCCTGCCCCAACCGTCTTCGCCCGGTGCTCATGACATCGTTTACCGTCGTCATTGCCATGCTCCCGGCCGCTCTCGGATATGGGGCCGGGGCAGACACAAACGCACCACTTGCCGTTGCCGTTATCGGCGGCATGCTGAGTTCCACAATGCTGACGCTTGTTGTGGTGCCGGCAATCTATTCGCTGGTTGAAAACGGTTTTGAACGGGTTCGCCTGAAACTTGCTTTAAAAGGAAAAAATAAAAATAAGGATGAATAATATGAAAATACTCAATCGATATTTTCTCTGCCTGTTTTTTATACTGTCAAATTTCACGATCATCGAAACATTACCGGCAGAAACACTCGAAGATGCCTGGGCCGTATCTATTGCAAATGATCATTCATTAAAAGCGGCGGAAAACGATTTAGAGGCTGCCCGTTTTGAGGTCAGCGCAGCAAAAGGTGCCCGGCTGCCGAAGCTGAACCTGTATTCCGGGTATACTTTTTTAAACGAAGAGCCCGGTGCTTATTTTGGCGGCAATGAGGTGACGACCGCAGAAGACAATTTTCTGTCATATCATGCGAGAGTCTCGGTTCCGATTTACACGCATTTTCAGATTACCAACGGAATTAATGCCGCTGAATCACAACTCGAAGCAGCCTGATTATCAACAGACTGCCCGGACACAGGATATCAAACTGCAGGTCGCAGAAGCCTATATCGCAATGTTCTGCTGTCACAAAAATGGGTTGATGTTGCCGAAAGCCATGTCAAAAGCCTGACAGCCATTGCCAATGATGTTCAAAACCTCTATGATCAGGGTATGGTGGCAGTAAATGACCTGCTGTCCGCAAAAGTCTCCCTGGCGGATGCCCGCCAAAAACAATTAAATGTTCACAATATGCTCGATACCGCTAAGAGTGCCTACAACCGGATACTGGTCCGTTCCCTGGAAGCACCGGTTGAACTGGCATCACTCGAATTTACCGCGCCTGAAGATTCAGTTGACGCTCTCACCCAACAGGCTATGGACAACCGTGCTGAGCTGGCAGTCCTGTCCAAACAGATCGAAGCACTTGAAAAAAATGCTGCCGCACAAAAAGCAGCCACCGGCCCTCAGATTTTCGTAAGCGGCGGGACTGAATACACTGAAAACAGCCACCAGGTTCATGAAGATTTATGGTCTGCCAACATCAGTCTGTCCTGGGATATTTTTGACGGAAACATTGCCCGTCATAAAAGCAGTGCGACCTTAAAACGAGCCGGGTCGGTTAAAGAACAGCAAATGGATTATGCGTCCATGATCCGCCTTGAAGTCCGTACGGCCTGGCTGAAGATGCAGGAAAGCAAGGAACGCATCAAAGTGGCCGAGGATGCATTGAAACAAGCTGAAGAAAACCTGAATGTTTCGAGAAACAGATATCAGGAAGGCGTGGGAACCAATACAGACGTACTCAATGCCGAATCATTAAGAATTGACAGCCGGGTCAATTATGAAAACGCCTATTATAGTTTCGGTCTGTCAATCATGAGGCTCAAAAGAGCCACAGGAGAAATTTAGTATGCGGCCGGGAAAATCTCAAAAACAGCCGAAGAATAAACCAAAAACGAAAAACAGTATTCTTGAAAAACCATCCCCCTTTTCGCCAAATCCGGTTTCTCCGGGGTTTCCATGCGCCAGATTGCACGGGCAGTCGGCATGAATGCTGCTTCTTTGTACTATCACTTTCCGGATAAACAGACATTATATGTTGCTGCCGTACAGCAGGCATTTGCCAGCAGAGAATTTGTTTTGTCGGAAATTTTATCATTGGATATTCCGGTCCAGGAAAAACTGCATCGGTTTATAAAACGAATTTGTGATTTCATGCAGGAAGATCGGGATTTCAGCGCACTGATTCATCGTGAAATCCTTGATGGAGACGGAGATGAAACCCGCCTTCAGCTGCTGGCAGGCCATGTGTTTCAGACCTTTTTCAGCAACGTGATCCGCATGGCAAAAGAACTGGCACCGGACCGGGACCCTCACCTTCTGGCCATATCAATCTTCGGCCTGGTGGCCTATCATTACCAGACCACCCCGATTCGGATTTTTCTGCCCGGCGGCAAACCGGAGCATAATGATTCTGATGTTGTGGCAAATCATGTGACGTCTTTGCTGCTGATGGGTTTGGGGAGAAAAGAGAATCTGTAAAGTAGCTTATTCAATTCCATCTTTGTGTTTTCTTAGATGCCTTTTTTATACTGAGTGTTCGTGGTGGGATGAATCGATTTTCTGAGTATTTTTTTTGCATCAGATTTACCATTCAGAAGATTTTCAAAAAGTTTTATGACGCCGGATTTCTCCATCTCTATTTTTGTTTCGGTTGCTACATCCCTCAAATCAATTAAAAAGCTGGAAAAAATCCCCGGTATATCTGCAATAATATCCATATTCAGAAAATTTTTATTGTTATAAATACAATGATAGTTTCCTTCTTCTTTTTCTATAAAAAAAGAAATCTTTTTTAAATTGGTAATGGATGCCGATTTACTGCACGTTTGAAGGCACTCTTCATCCATGCTTTTTTTTTCACATCCAATCACCTGATGGAACAAACACTGCCTGCTGGTAAGAAGTAACACTGGATGATAAATGCTGTAATACAGCTTGAAATTCTCCGGCCGGATAATGCTTTTGATCTGATATTTACTGATTTCATTTGAAATAAAGGCACCGGAACAATTGAATTTTTCATTTAAACATAAAAGGCTAAAGGAATTAACCATGTTCAGGTATGGCCCGGCGATCCAGGGAATTCCCAGCTTATTGGCTTCATATGCGATACCGGTATTATTTGTGACAATCCGGTTTGGCTGCGCCTGTTGAAGAAGGTCTGCTGCGGCCGCATAGTTTTCTCCGATTAAAACAGGCGGGAACCAGGGGATTAATTTTCTGTTATTCAAAAACAGATCGACCAGCTCAGAGGATTCGGTTTCAAACCCCTTTTTTTGAAAACAGCCTGGAAGCTGAAAATAGATATCCGCAACGGTTTGGCTGCAAAGATACAAATCCTTTTGAGAGGAGATTAATACCCCAAGGTCAGGCCGGGTTTCTAATGGCCGTTGTTTTTTTAAAAAGGGAACGTCAATCGGTTCAGCTGTCATTATTATACCGGTTAAGACGGATAAAATACGCTTCTTTATGGAAGTCAGCTCATTATAAGCGATAAAAAGATCGGTTTGAAGATTTTCCAATTCCAGATGCTGAATATAATATTCCGTATTATTTAAGGCGCTCAGTCTTTCTGATAAAACACGGTGGTTCAGACACTCAGCAGCAGTTTCTTTGTTTCTTTGGCTAAGATTATTTTTTGAAAGTACTTTAAAAGACGCCGCCGGGGCATTGCCAGGCGTTTTTACAGATACCTGTAAAGGTCTGTTCGCCTCTCCAGAAATACTTATTGTTAAAGGAATTTTAGCAATACTCAGTTCTTTGATTTTGTTTTTTATATCCGCTGCAATGGCTTCTTTATCTTTAATAAGATCTATCTTGCCGCTTACCTGTTTTTCATTACCAGAATAGCAATATATGTCATCAAGATATTTAGTTGAATGATCCCGGGAATTATCAATAAACATATCTTTATTAATTTCTCCCGTTAAATAAGCATTTGAAAAATCCCGGTTAAACACTTTATAAAGATCACCTTTGTCACCGCTCAGGTTGTTTTGATCATAAAAACGCCTGAGTTGCTGTTTCCAGCAATTGACCACCGTATATACGTAATCAAACTTTTTTATTCTTCCTTCAATCTTTATTGAAGCGACCCCGGCATCCGATATTTTTCTTAAATCTGAAAATGCTGAATTATCTTTCAGATTCAGGGGGAATTTTTTACCTTGCCGAGTGGTTAAATATCTGTCCCTGCATGGCTGGCTGCACCTTCCGCGGTTCCCTGAATTTCCGCCGTGAACAGAACTCAGATAGCAAATACCTGAAAAAGAGATGCAATAAGAACCGTGAACAAAGACTTCCGTTAAGATATTATTTTCATGTCCCACCGCAGTTAAAAATTTTATCTCATTGATATCTAACTCTCTTGCCAGATTCACACGGGCAGCGTTGAGTTTACTTAAAAAAACCACCTGACCTTCATTATGCGTATTCAGCTGCGTGGATGCATGTATTTCAAGACCGTTAAAATATTTGGATAACAGATAAAACAATCCGAAATCCTGAACAATGACCCCATCGATGGTCGTATTCACCAGTTTATTCAGCAGCCTGACAAGGGCCGGGATTTCACTACCCACAATAATAATGTTAAGGGTCAGAAAAATTTTACACCCATGCCTGTGGGCAAGATTGATAATTCCGCATAAGTCCTCAAAGCCTATATTGGTAGCTCGGTTTCGGGCATTAAAGCGATTCAGGCCACAGTATACAGCATCCGCCCCTGCTGCAATTGCGGCTTTTATTGAATCAATATCACCGCCCGGTGCCAGTAATTCAATTTTTCTTTTCATCGGATTATTTTTTTACGCTGACAAAAATTACGATCACCTGAAAAACGATTTTCTTTCTTCTAAACAACTCATTTATAACCATTTGAAGTGGTGAACAAGCTGAAATATAAAATTTATTCAAACCTATTGACAATTATTTGGGTAATATTATTTTTTTTCGAAAATGACGTTAGACAAACGCATTTTCAGCCTTTGCTGAACAGATTTCATATTTTTATCCCGCACAGACAAGGAGGAATCCATGAGAACAGATTATTGCCCGGAATGCGGTCATTTACTATCAAGAAAAGGTATATTTTGCAGATTCTGCGGCAATTGCGTTAATCCCCTGGTTCTATTTAAAACAGACACGATTGATGAAATATTTGAACCGACACTCGAAACCAGCGGTATCACTCATATAGAAAATTATGTTTTTGATTCAGATCCGGAAAAATTTGAAGAATCTTGAACAGTTCGTGGGATAACGTCTGGAGTATAGAAAACACAAAAATGGATTTATTCAGATTATGTAATACGCTGGCCGATTCAATCAGTAAATTTTCCGGCGGCCCACATTAGAACCGATGACAGAGAATGTATTTTCAGCAATAAAAAGGGCTGAGGGATCAATCGTAAACACAATTTCTTCCAGCCGTTTCAGCTGAATATTATTAATGACCGTTAAAATAATCTGCTTTGGCGTCCCTGAATAGCCGCCGGTGCCGTTTAAAAAAGTTGAGCCCACTTTAAATTCCTGATTGATCTCGGCCGAGATCTCCTTGGGTTTGTCCGAAATCACAAGCACTACTTTTCGTTGACTGAACATGGACAAGGCGTATTCCATTGCAAACGAAGTGCAGAAAAGCATGATGATAGAGGCAATCACAAGGTCAGTGTCAAAAAACATTAAACAGAACACATACAAAATGATATTAAAGAAAAAATAGAATTTCCCCAATCCGATATTGAATTTCTGATAAAACAGGACACCCATGACATCCAGCCCGCCATTGGAGCCCAGAGACCTTAACACGATTCCGGCCCCCAGACCCGATAGCACACCGCAAGTCACTGCCGCATAGAGCTGATCATGAATTTGAAAATTCACATCAAGTATCGCGTAAATACCCGTAAAAAAGAGCATTGAATACAGTGAGTACAGCAGAAACCTTTTGCTGATATATTTCCATGCAATTATGAACAACGGGATATTGAATAAAAGATACCACGCACTGATACGGCCCAAGCCACTGGCAAAATAAATCAGGGATGACACCCCAAAAATCCCGCCGGGAATAAAAGCGTGTTCAAAAGCAATTCCTTTTAACGCCAGGGCAATAATGGCCGAACCAAGGGTGATCAGAAATATGTTCCAGGGAATTGAAGAGATTATTCTGGTATCAATCATCTATAATTTCTTATAATTTATTGTTATTTTATAATTAAACAACCCACACCGCCAGCCCTTTGCTGTCGTGAATGACTTTGCGGGTCACGCTTCCCATTTTTGATTCATTGTCATGAGAAGCACCCCAACGCCCCAGAATAATAGTTCCACAGTTGTTGTTTCGGGCTTCGTCAAGGATATCAGCAGCTGCACTCCGGGTTCCATCAATTATCTTTGAAAAAATCTGATTTTCTTTAAGTCCGGCGTCGATAAGCATTTCCCGTGCCTTTTTCACATATGGTGCAACCTCTTTTCCAGCCATTTGATACCAGATCTTTTCCAGTTCGGATTCCCCCGCCGCATCCAACACCTCTTTCGGCAAAAAACGCCTCAGATGCCTGTATGTATGAAACAATGTTACGTGGCAATCCAATCCGGCAAGCATAAGTCCTGCATGCGCCACGGCTTTTAAAGAATTATCGGACGGATCAATACCGATTAAGATATTGTTTTCCGATACCGACCCATTGACCAGCCATACAGGCATATCCCTGCTGTGTTCGAGCACATCATGGGAAACCTGGCCCATGAAAAAAGCTTCTAAGCGGCTTCTTCCCAAAGTCGCTAGCACAATTGCATCAGCCTGTTTTTCTTTGGTAAACCGACAAATATCTTTTGCAACACCTCTATCTAAGCTCTTGTAAACGGTTTGAACCTGCTCCGATGCAAATCCCCAGTCTTCAAGATATGCCTTTGCTTCATTCAAAATTCTTGTACCCATCTGAATATTCTTATCTTTAATTTCGTTAATATTCAGAAAAAGTTCATTTTCCAAATCTGCATCTGCAAGAAGCGGTGGTATCTCGGGAAGAATATAACACAGCGTGATGCCCAGAGTGTGGTTCGCTCCGTACAAATGGCTCAAATATTTTAATGCTTTTTTCGAATTTTTCCGATCCGTCTATAGGAACAACCAAAGATGTATTAAATTTTTCCGGCATTATTCTTCTCCCGTTTTTTTTTACTTGCAGTGGTTATTTTTTTTATTATTTTCTGCTGCTTTCTTTCCGCGAGTTTTAGTTTTTGCTTTTCAAGCGCCTTTTTCAAGTCATCCTGATATTTTTTCACCAGAGAAAAGATAATATAATAACCTGCTGCTGCCAATGGTAAACCGACAATGATACCGCCGACTGTCAGCGCTGCAAAAATGTTTGGCGCTTCTTTTATCATTTGAACAAGCGCGGAAAGGGTAAAGCCATCGGCAAAGATGAACTGATTATCAAGACCAAGAATTTTGCTGCCCAACAAATAAGTGCCGCTGTATATGAAAGGGGCTGTCAGCGGATTTGTTATCCAGACACCCATCCCGGCGGTTATTTTATTCCATTGGAACACAGCCGCTAAAAAAACTGCGATAATTATCTGAAACCCCACTGTCGGTGACGCGCCGATAAATAGCCCCAGTGCAAAGCCCAGTGCAATTTCCCGGGGAGTTCCGTGAATTTTAATAAACCGCTGGTAAATACTATGCAAAAAGATTGAAATGCGCGGTTTTTCAGTCATGCTGCTTTTCTGAGATTTCATTCTTCAAAATGCCGCTGATATTCCGATTGATATTTCACCTCTATATAAAACAGAGGTTTCTCCCCGGCTGTCATTGATAAAATTTCGGATCACACTGCCCATACTTTAAACTATTTAAATTATCATTATCGTGTTAAAAACAAAAACAAATATAATATCCAAAAGAAAAGATCAAAAGGAAAAAATGGGAACCCTCTCTGAATATATTAAATTTTTTGTCGGGCTGTTTTCCATTGTCAATGCCATTGGAGCAACTCCGGTTTTTATTAATCTGACAAAAAACCTTGACCGTGCAAAAAGCCTGCGCTCCGCCAAAATTGCAGCATTGACATTGTTTGTCGTTTTAATCATCACCCTGATTCTGGGTGAAACCGTATTAAATTTTTTCGGTATCTCCATTGCCTCTTTTCGCGTGGGCGGCGGGATTCTCCTGCTGCTCATGGCAATCGCCATGATGCATGCAAAAATGAGTTCTGTCAAACACACTCCTGAAGAAGCCGATGACAAGGAAGACAGCGAAACCGTGGCTGTTGTGCCCATCGGGCTTCCGCTGTTGGCAGGCCCGGGTGCCATCAGCACGGTAATTGTATACGCAGACCGATACCCGTCGCTTCTGCATTACTGTATTCTGGGCGGAACAATTCTGATTGTTTCCATTCTGACATGGCTTATTCTCAGGGGATCTTTCTATCTTTCCGATCTGATGGGAAAAACCGGCATCAATATCATTACCCGGATCATGGGGCTGATTATTGCCGCCATTGCCGTGGAATTCATCGCGAACGGTCTGAAACAATTGTTTCCGGTTCTCGGATAGTTATTTACAATTACTGGGAATTGATCAAAACTGCGACTTTGGCATCATTACAATCATCCGCCGGCAACAAGATACCAGATATATACCGTATAAAGAACCAGCAGGCAGGCCCCTTCCCATCGGTCCAGCGATTGTTTTTTTAAAGAAAACATGGCGCCGAAAAGTAACAGACTGGATAAAATGACCATCCCGACATCTGCATTACTGGCCTGATGAAACGTCAGGGGCTTGATGGTTGAACTGATCCCGAGCACAAACAAAATATTGAAAATATTAGATCCCACCACATTTCCCACGGCAATGTCCGTATTCTTTTTGTAAGCCGCAACTGCAGAGGTGGCCAGTTCGGGTAATGATGTTCCCACCGCAACAATGGTCAAACCGATCAGTGATTCGCTCATTCCAAAAGCGGTTGCCAGTTTTACAGACCCGTCCACAATCCATTTGCCCCCCAGCCCCAGTCCGGCAAAACCGGCTGCAATCATGATACCCGATTGCAACAACCCATGGGATGTTGACGGTACCTGAGAATCCAGACCGTCAATCTCCCTGGCGATGGACACGGAATAATATAAAAAAATGGCAAAAAAACATAACAGCACCAGGCCGTCGATGCGGGTAATGGCCGATGCCGTTGCCCGGTCAATCAATTGGTCATTGGCCATGATCCCCAAGACCACGGCCGCTAAGAGGCTGAACGGAATTTCCTTGAATACGGTTCCCCGGGTTACCGACAGCGGATAAATCATAGACGAAATACCAAGAATAAGCAGAATATTGGCTATATTACTGCCCAGCACATTACCGATGGCAATTTCCGTATTGCCGTTAATGCTGGCAATGATATTGACGAACAGCTCCGGGGTTGATGTACCGAATGCCACCACTGTCAGCCCGATGACCAGATCCGACACATGAAACCGCCGGGCAACAGACGAAGCACCGTCCACCAGAAAATCTGCGCCTTTGATCAGCAGAATAAAGCCGACGATCATTAAAACGTAAGAAATCATTTAACGATCACTCCATAAAATACGGAACCGCTAATACCGGTACCGTGGCCTGCCGCAGATGCAGCATATTTAAGCGCCAGGCTCGAAAGATCGCTGAAATCGATCGGTCATAAAACCTGTTTTGAAATAAATTATCTTCGCACAATAAGTACCGGAATTTTTGATTCCTTGTGGATGACACTATAGCCGACACTGCCGAGAAAAGCGGCAGCCAAAGCGCTCCTTCCTTGAGAACCCATGATAATGAGATCCGCATTTGACTTTTCCGCCTCTTCGGCAATTTCTTCAGCAGGATTTCCTGCCGAAATAATTATCTTTGATGGAACATCATTTTCATCGCAGATTTCCTTTATTTGTTTTGTGTAATCTGATGCAGCCGCTTTCAAATAATCCTCCAATGGTTCGATGACATGCCTGGGATTCTCCTCGGCGGCGATTGTCTGGGCCACGAGAGAGCGAACATCAACCACGCTCAGAACAGTTATCTTGCTTTTTAGCTGCTTGGCGAGGTCAATGGCATATCTGGCCGCCTTTATAGCTGTTTCTGATCCGTCTGTCGGCACGAGAATATTTGAAATCATAGGACCTCCTTTTAATCACATTGGTTGGTTAGAATTAATTGCGGTTGAAAACATATTAAAACAGCATTAAAGTCAGACAATGCTTGTTCTATGTTTACTTACGAGTATGTCTTGATGAATCGAATTTGGCAACACTATTCAATTGAAAAAGGTTAAACAGGAATAGAAAAATAAAATGATCCACTGGTTTCGCAATCGTCGCCGCAAAAAGCTCACACAGGTCCAATTTCCTTCCCTGTGGGAGGAAATAATACGCCGCAATGTCGCCCATTACTGCATGCTGGATATTGCCCAGCGTGCGCAACTGAGAGCCCTGATTCAGGTGTTTATTGCTGAAAAAAACTGGGAAGGGGCTGGAGGTCTCGAACTTAACGATGAAATCCGCGTCACGATCTCCGCCCAGGCCTGCCTTCTTCTTCTGGGCCTGCCCCACAACTACTACCGAAATGTAGATTCCATTATCGTTTATCCCTCTACCGTTGTTCCGCCTCCACGCAAGCCGGGTTTCTTTGAAAATACATTCGCCCCGGTGGAGCCTGCGCATCCCATTATCGGGCAGGCATTCATGCAGGGGCCGGTAATTATAATCTGGGATGCAGCCCTGCGCGGTGGCCGCCACCCTGAAATCGGCCACAACGTCATTTATCACGAATTCGCTCACAAACTGGACATGCTCGATGGTTCGGCCGACGGGACGCCTCCCCTGCGCGACCGGTCGGAATTCCGTGACTGGGTCATAACGTGTACGCATGAATATATACGTCTTAAAAAGGATATCGAGAAAGGCAGAAAATCCTTCCTTAACGATTACGGTGCGACCAACGAAGCTGAATTTTTTGCCGTCGCCACAGAACAATTTTTTGATCAGCCGCAGCTAATGATGAAACATGCACCGGACCTTTATCGTGTGCTGCAGGAATACTACCGCCAGGATCCTTTCAAAAACATGTCCCGAAACAGCTGCCCGGTGGTAAATGCATAATTCATATTTGAAACAAAAAAGTCATCGCCCGGGTCAGCAACTTAGGCGAGTCATCGGTTCCTTCCATAAACCGCCGACAACAGGCGTAAAATTCAATCAATAACCCATTCAAAAGGCTCAACCTTTGCTGGGAATATCTTCCATTAATCGCATTTGGATCAAAGAGCCGATAACTGACAAAACAATAAAAGAGACAATGCTTATTACCGACGGGAATCGCAACACGCCGATAAAAACATTAACAATCACGCCTGCACCGATCATCGCGGACAATACGATAATGGCCCAGTCGATAAATATGTATCCGGCCACTGCCCCGGCGGCACCGCCGAAAATAAATAATATACCGGATATGTCATTCAAACCAAAAGATTGAGCGGCCATCAGCGCCATATAAAGACCGGCCAAAAAGCCGGCCAAAACAAAGGCAACCCGCTGAACCAGTATAGCCAGCAATGCACTGGCCAGACCGATCCCAATCGCAATCGAGAATTGAATCCATTGCTGATAATACGGAAACATCATTTCGGAAAACTGAACCCCCACCATAAATCCGGATACAGCCACTAACAGCCAGAAAAGTTTTCTCCCGAACATCAGCAATATCAACCCGATGATAATATGAAGAATTAACATTCTTTACCTTTCCGAGCTTCGTTTTTAGATGTATTAAATTCTATAAAAAAGAACTACAGCCATTTCATCCGCCTGAAAATCGACAGAAGAAAAACGGCGATAATCACCAGAGTCAGACAGACGATGGCAAACGCCAAATGATTTTCCGTGCCCGGAATTCCCCCGACATTGATTCCCAGAAGCCCGGTCAGCAGTCCCAACGGCAGAAAAATGGCCGCCACGATTGAAAGCAAGTACATGGCCTTGTTCATCTGTTCCGACAGCCGGTTGTTCAATTCTTCCTGAATAATGGCGGCCCGGTCACGGGCGGAGTCAATGTCTTCAACAAAACGTGCCGTGCGTTCAGCGGTTTCCCTGAGCCGAAGTTTATCCTTTTCAGTCAGCCAGGCGATATTTTCATGCAACAGTCTGGCAAGTACATCCCTCTGAGGAGCGATATAGCGGCGGAGGCTGATGCTTTGACGCCGTAATTTCGATACTTTTGGACGAAGTTCATAACTTTCAGCCGAAAGCACCGTGTCTTCGAGTTCGTCAACACCTTCGTCAACTTCCGCGATCACATCCCCCATCCGGTCGACCATTCGTTCAACGGTCATGATCAGAAAATCCCCGGCACGGGTCGGGCCTTCTCCTTCTTCAATCGCATTATTGATGTCATCAGTGGCCATCACCCGCCGCTGACGCATTGTAATAATACGGGTTTCATTGAAATTCATGCGCAAGGCCACCATATCCTCAGAATCAGAACCGGGATTACAGTTGACGCCGCGCAGGATCAGGAACAGGCCGTCTTTTGATGTGAGCACCCGGGGCCGGGTGTCTTCTTCCATCAGAATTTCACAGGTCAGCGGATTCAGGCCGCTTTCTTCATTCAGCCACTGCTGAACATCTTTGCTGGTATAGTCCAGGTGAACCCAGAGAAGACCCATTTCCGGTGTCCATTTTTTCAGACCTTCCCAGTCGATTTCACTGCCGCCGCCGCTGCCGTCCAGAATCCTGGCAAAAATAAGTCCGTCTCTGTTCAATTTTATCCTCCCGATTATGAGGTAAACGGATAAACTTCAATCACCTGATTTATTGATTCTTTCAAATCATTTCCCGTCCCGGTTTTAATGTTCGGCCTTTGCCGGTGACAGATGGTCATGCTCCCATCGTTTATCCAGAAAATAAAGAATCGGTACTGTCATCCGGGAAAACAGCAGGGAGGCCACTTCTCCGGCCATCAGCGAAATAGCCAGTCCCTGAAAAATGGGATCAAAAAGGATCACTGACGCACCGACAACCACGGCCGCAGCCGTCAGCATCATGGGCCGGAATCTCACCGCTCCGGCGTCAATCACCGCTTTGTCCAGCGGCATTCCCTTCAGACAAACGCAACTCGATAAAATCAACCAGAATAATTGAGTTACGCACCACAATACCGGCACCGGCAATAAAACCAATCATGGATGTGGCTGTGAAAAAAGCGCCCAGTCCCCAATGCGCCGGCAGAATACCGATCAAAGAAAAAGGAATGGCTGCCATAATAACTATGGGCGTTGAAAACGACTGGAACCAGCCCACCACCAGGATAAAAATCAGTACCAGCACAACGGCAAAAGCAATACCTAAGTCCCGGAAAACTTCATAGGTGATATGCCACTCCCCATCCCATTTCATAGCAAATTTCCGGTCTGTTTCCGGAATGGATGCGGTATGCTGATCAATCTTGTACCCTTCCGGAATCACAATATCATCAATCTTTTTCCACATTTCCAGGATGGCATACACCGGACTTTCCTTTGCGCCGGCCACATCACCGGTCACATAAACCACCGGCATCAGGTTTTTATGGTAAATGCTCCGGTCAATGTCAATCTCACGAACATTCACCAGTTCGGACATGGGCACCACACGGCCATCAGCGGTTGGTATTTTTAACGAAAGCAGACGCGTCAAATCCGATTTATCCGCCACCGACTGCCGCAGGACAATGTTCAGGTCTTCTTTTTCAAGCGGCCGGTGAAGGAGTCCGGTTTTTTTGCCGGAAAGATTCATGCTCAGGTCCTGCACAATCCGGGCCGTGGATATGCCGTTGATTGCGGCCTTTTCCTGATCCACCGCAACAAAATAACGGGGCTGAGGAGATTCCATGTACCAGTCCACATCCACAACGCCTTCGGTAGCGTTGAAAATATCCATGATCTGAGCGGCAAGTTCCTGCTGACGTTCATAATCCGGCCCGTAAATTTCAGCAACCAGCGTTGAAAGCACCGGTGGTCCCGGCGGAACTTCCGCCACCTTGATCCTGGCACCGTATGGATCAGCAATTTTTTTCAGCGCCGTCCGCACCCTTTTGGCTATTTCATGACTCTGCTGCTTTCGGAGGTGTTTACCGGCCAGATTGACCTGGATATCGGCCATGAAAGATCCCTGCCGGAGATAATAATGACGGACCAGGCCGTTGAAGTTAAAAGGGGATGCCGCGCCCACGTAAATCTGGTAATCCACGACTTCATTGACGGTTTTAATATAATCGCCCATCGCCGCTGCGGCTGCGGCTGTTTCTTCCAGGGTGGCGGATTCCGGCATATCAATGATCACCTGAAACTCGCTCTTGTTGTCAAAGGGCAGCATTTTGACTTTTACCATTCCGACGCCCACCATGGCGCAGGCCGCCAACAGCATCACAACCACTGAAATTAAAAAGGACCACCGGACGACTGGACGATGAAGCAGTGGATCCATAACCCGCCGGTACAGGCGAGTAGACCAGTCTTCCTTTTCTTCTTCAGCATGACCGCCGCCTTCGGCGTGTCCATGTCCGTGTCCCAGCAGGCGCACCGAGGCCCAGGGCGTGACAATAAAAGCGACGATTAAGGAGAATATCATGGCAGCCGACGCACCCACGGGAATGGGTCTCATATAAGGCCCCATAAGCCCGCCGACAAACGCCATGGGAAGAATGGCCGCGATGACCGTACCGGTGGCCAGAATGGTGGGATTGCCGACTTCACTGACCGCTTCAACGGCCACAGCTGTCTTTGAACGATCACGGTTTCCCGGCATCCGGTAATGACGGACAATGTTTTCCACCACCACAATGGCATCATCCACCAGAATCCCGATGGAAAAGATCAGTGCAAACAGGGTAATGCGGTTTAATGTATATCCCAGCAGATAAAAAACCGTCAAAGTGAATGCCAGTGTCACCGGAATGGCCAGGGCCACAATCCAGGATTCCCGACGGCCAAGGGTCAGCCAGATAAGAAGGGTCACGGATATCACTGCGATTCCCATATGCAGCAGCAATTCGTTGGATTTTTCTTTGGCGGTTTCGCCGTAATGACGGGTCACGGTCATTTCAATGTTATTCGGAATCAAAGATCCCTTTGTTTCTGAAACCCGGGCCAAAACCCGTTCGGCAATCGCCACGGCATTGGTGCCTTTGCGCTTGGCCACAGTCAGCGTAACAGCCGGATAAACACCCATTGGCGAATCATCGGCCTGGATGCCGATCTCTCCGGCTGCCGGACCGGTGCCGAAAAAAACATAATTTTCAGGTTCTGATGGTCCATCGATTACATGCGCAACATCTTCCAGGAATACCGGCCGGCCGTCAAAAACACCCACCACCAGCTTCCGGACATCTTCGACGGTTTTTAAAAACCCGCCCACCTGGACCAGAACCTGGCCCGCCACTGAGGGATAACTGCCGGCCTGAATTTCCATGTTGGCACCGCTGATCATCTGTTCAATCGTTGCGCCATCCAGATGATAGGCAGCCAGGCGTGCGGAGTCCAGACGGACTTCCAGCTGACGGCGCGGACCGCCGATCAGTTCGGTAATGGAAACATCCGGCTCCCGTTTGACGACCTGCTCAATTTCCCCGGCCACACGGCGGAGCATGTAACTGTCTGCCGAGTCGCTCCAGAAAGTCAGTGCCAGAATCGGCACATCATCGATATATCTCGGCTTGACCAGCGGAGGACTGACAGTGAATGGAATCCGGTCATAATTTGACATCAGCTTTGACTGCAGCCTTACAATGGCATCTTCCTCGTTTTCTCCCACAAAGAACCGGACAATCGCCATGGACATTCCCGGACTGGATGTGGAGTAAATATATTCCACGCCCGGAACTTCCCACAGCAATTTTTCCATGGGACTGGTCACCCGCTGTTCCACTTCTTTGGCGCTGGCTCCGGGCATTTGAACGAAAATGTCCACCATGGGAACAATAATCTGGGGTTCTTCCTCGCGGGGCAGCGCAATGACCGAAGCGATTCCGAGAAGAATCCCGGCAATTATGATCAGCGGTGTCAGTTTTGAATTAATAAACAGCTGGGCCATTCTGCCCGCTGGGCCTGTTGACTGGCTCATATTTCCTCCACTTTTATCCCGTCAACGACGGTTTGCCCCGGATTTATTATAAACCGGTCACCGTTTTTTAGCCCGGAAAGCACTTCCACCTGACTGCCGAAGAAACGGCCCGGCCGGATGAGCCTGAAACGTGCGATATGATCGGCATCAACAACGTAAACACCGCTGAGCTGTCCATGCGCAATAACAGCTGTTTCAGGAACCAGAATCATTTCGGATTGACCAATGGGGATCAGCACCCTTGCAAACATGCCGACCTGGATTGCCGGAACATCCGGCAGGCTCACTTTTACCTGAAAAGACCGTGTGGCCGGATTTGCCGCCGAATTAATTGTTTTGATTTCTCCGGACAACGCCTCCTTTTGAATCGAAGGAATGTAAACCGGCAGTTTGTCACCGACTTTCACCTGACGGATATGGGTCTCCGGCAAAACCATGTGTACTTCACTCGAACCAATTGTTTCCAGCTGTATCAGCGGAACGCCCGGTGAAGCAAGATCCCCTTTATCTGCCAGCCTGCCGGTCACTACCGCATCATAGGGCGCGGTAACTGTGGTGTCGTCGTATGATGATTTTGCAGCCAAAAGTCCGGCTTGTGCCTGCTCAATTCTGTTTTGAGCGGCATCGCGCATGGATTTTGCCTGTGACAACCCGCCGGCTGCCTGATTGTATCGGGATTTTACTTCATCAAATTCCTGACGGCTGACGGATTCATTTTCAATTAACATTTCATAACGGCGCAGGGTTTTTTCCGCAAGTTCGGATGATGCCCGGGCTGATTCAAAGGCCGCCTGTGCCGCGAAGGCCCCCTGATTTGCTTCTGCCAATGCAGCTTCTGCCTGCTGCAGGCGGGCGGACAACTGACTGTCGTCAATAACTACAAGAATATCTCCGGCAGCCACCGTATCCCCTTCCTGAACCAGAACCTTCCGGATTTCTCCCATGACCTTTGCGGAAACCGTTGCCGCAGTCCGGGCAAAAACGGTTCCCGAGGCTTCATAGAATTCCGGCTGCTCGATCAGTTCTATGATAGAAGTAGCGGTTTTAACGACAGCCGGGGTTTTTGAAGGCGTTGTTCCCGGCGGGATTTCCTCACCGCATCCGGCAGTTAAAATGATGGCTGCCGCCACGACAATCCAATTAAATGGCTGAATATATTTTTTTGTTTTCACAGCGTCACACCTTTCATCATAGCTGTTAATATTGATGGCTTCGTAAAAAGTCCAAATTCTTTGTTGCGCTGCATCCTTCGTTTCTTCATGGTACGCTAAGTACAAATCATCACTCAGGATTTGCGCGCCTCAAATTTGGAACTTTTTTCTTTGCCATCAGAAATCGACTTTTTACGAGCTTGTTAATATTTACTTTTATTGAAACGTTTCGTCCAGAGCCCCGACTGCCAGGGCCAGCTGCGCACGTGACTGCATATGATCTTTGAGCGCCATGTTCAGATTGTTTTTCGCCCGCGTCACTGTCAGTTCAGCGTCTAAGAGCGAAACGAGCGAGACCTGCCCGTTTTCATAACGGTTGCCGACAATCCGCAGCGTTTCCATGGACGCCTCCACTGATAATTCTGCCGCCTGTATCCGTTTTTCCGCACTCTGGAGCTTGTAATAGGCTGACCGGGTTTCCAGTTGAATTTTTTGATGCATGGCACGCAGGTTGGCGCTGATTTCATTTTGAAGGTATAGCGATTCGCGTTCCCGTGCGGATATGCCGTTGCCTGAAAAAAGATTCAGCGTAACATTGGCGCCGACAGTATAATTATTTGCCGTATCTTCAAAATCCGCTGTATTTAATTCGTAACTGCCGTTGAGGCTGACGGACGGCCAGTGGGCGGACCGGGCTTTTTTAGTTTCCGTGCGGGCGGTTTGCTCGTAAAATTTTATCTCATGGAGATCCGGTCGATCCGCCAGGGCCATATCAATCCATTCGGCCAATTCTTTTTCCGGAACTTTGTTTTCCGACAGCGGGGTAACCGGCACCGCATCATTCAGCACATCTTCTCCCATGACCGCGCACAATGCCGCCTGGGCAACCAGGTATTGACTGTTGACCTCAACCTTCTGCTGCTCCAGTTCCGACATATGAACACGGGCGCGGAGCAGATCGCTTTTAACGGTCAGGCCGCTGTTGTAGCGATTTTCAATCAACTGCAGATGCACCGCAGCTGTCTGCAGCGCCTGATCGACCACGGCAACGCTTTCTTTAGCAAACACCAGATCCGTATACGCAGCCACTGTTTGTGAAACAATTTCCTGACGGGTCCGGTCAAGTCCTGCCGCAGTCGCCTGATGCGCCGTTTCCGCCTGCTGCCTGCCATACCAGGTCTGCCCGCTGTCAAACAGCGGCCAGTTCATCCACAGCATGGTGTTGAAATTGTCAATAGACGAAGGGTCATTGAGACTTGCCGGATCAAAATCCTTTTGCGCAATGATCTCCTGGTTGAGTTTCATGCCGAATGCCCACATGGGATTGGTTGTCAGCTGATAGGCCTCTGAAACATAAACCTTCGGATAAAAACCAGAGGTTGCCTGAGTAATCCGTTCGGCGGATGCCGACACCCGGGATTGTGCAGCATGCAGCTGAGGATTTTTCCCCAGGGCGTTTTGAATCGCTGCCTGAAGGGATAAATTGGAACAGCCGACTGCAACCGGCTCTGCCCAGGCTGTCCCAATTAATGGGTCAGCGTGAAAAAATGCCGTTATTACAAATAAAATAATTATCATCCGTTTTATACGTTCCATATTTCCTAAACCTTGACCTTTTTTTATCTCCATTTATACTTGCTGAAATCTACACATGATTTTTTTCATAGTATATCCGGAATTTGTCAGATGCATTAAACCGTGAGTTTGATCAGGATAAATATTTTTTCTTTATGGTGCCAATCTCTTCGTCAAGCTTTTGCTTCAAATCTATAACCGCATTTTTTACAGCTTTGGCAACTCCGAGGGTCAGCGCATCATGGAACCTGACATACATTAATTCAATTTTAACCAGGGTTTCACCTAAAACAGCCTCTTCTACCCCGGACAGATCGATGGGGCCGTGATCCACAAAACCGGATTTGTCGAATTCATACGGAATTTTATCTGCAATTCTTTCCTTTATTTCTTCGATCGTCGGCAGCTCTATATCACCTGAAATAATATCCTCAAAACTCAAAAAACAAAATTCCCGGGCGCATTCGCTGGTAATCTTCCAGAATTCAGCTAAATCAATATTTTCGGTAAAATATTTCATTACCCGCAATTCATATTCTGTATGTTTCATTGTTTTTCCTTTCGGATAAAGGGATGGACGCAAACTCAACCCCCAGCTTCAATAGCACTGCTTTTCCCCGGATGGTCAGGTCGCTGATGAATTCAAACTGATCTCCCGGGTATACCGGGTACGCCCGGATGCGGTAACGGGTACACCAGAGTTCTTCTTTTGCAACCACTTTGACCGGGTTTTCCACTTTTAAATAAGGACTGGTCAGCGCCACGTCCTTCAGGGCTTCCCGAACACTGCTGCCATCGTGATGCGGATGCAGATAAAAATCGATTTCACACTGGAGATTCCGTGATCCGTCGTTGGCATTAAAAATCAGCCGGTCCCAGAGCTTAATATGGGGGATCACCACAACAGTGTCCCCGGGGGTGACGATTTCAACGGTCCGCATATTGATGGATTTAACCTCTCCGTAAGCGCCGTCGATTTCAATCCAGTCTCCTACCCGGTAGGGAATCTCATAAAGGGTCACAACCCCGGCGATCAGACTGCTGACATAATCTTTAAATGCAAAGCCGAGCGCCAGGCCGATCGCGCCCAGCACCGAAACAAGATTTTCAAAAGTGGGTTCGATAATCCTGGGGATGATCATGACCACCGCCAGGATGATAATCAAAAACCGCAACACCGGAACAGATGCCAGCGTATACAGCCTGTAGCGACCGCTCATTTTTGCCGCCAGCCAGCTGAAAAACTTTTGGGCAAATATAATCAGGGCGATGGCCGACGCAATGATCAGGATGACGGAAATAACTGCCGCTTCATTTAAATTGCCAAAAATACCTGTTATTTGATCTGCTGGATTCATTTTATCTATGAAAAATCGTCTGTGAGGAAACCCTCGTTTTTTAAGAACTCTCTTACGACCGGATATCCTTTGGGAGAAATCCGCCACTGATCGTCAACAAATTCGATCAAACCGTTATCTGAAAGATCATAAAGTGTTTGACCGATTTGCGGATAACTCACGGGCAGCAATTTTTTGAGCATATCCATATCCAACTTGTCATGTAAAAGCAGACTATGGAGAATAAATGCATGATAGCGCCCTACCTTTTTCGGAAGACCCGGTTTTTCAATATTTATCCATGGCTTCACCCAAACCGTCGAATGGCTCGTCGACTGACCGTCGGTTGTTTCATCGGTATTTTTTTCCAGATCTTTTTCCAGATATAGGGTGTCGGGTTCTGTTTGAAGACTTGCCCGCCAGTAAGCAAGTGCCACACCTGGAATGCCGTAACTGAAAGCGGCCAGATCCCTTAAGTATGGAGACTGATCACTATTTTCGGCAGCTGCGTCCTTTGGCGCTGACGACAATATCACCCGACCGTTGTCCGACTGGCGGAACTGGATCTGACGGCGGCTGCTTCCGCATGCCAGAGCGACGAGCCATTGCGCCAGCTTTTTGGAATCAAATGGTTTTGCGACCATCGATATGGGTGCGGAAATACCCATTGCGTGTCGAAAAAATGACCAGGCCCAACTGCTGCAGCCCACAACGCCAAACCCCAGTTCTCCGGCAAGGAGCATTTTAAAAAACCGCCGAACCAGGAAAAGCCCTTCTTCATGACGGAGATAAAATCGTTCCAGGTTCGGCAGAACCCAGCAGGTATTCGTGTTTTCGAATTGTTTAAACCCGTTGCCGGTGTTTACGTCTGTGGATTCAGGGGATGTCAGTGAATTAACGGGATTCGGCGGATCGATAATCCTGAAGTCATGTTCAGCGGCCCAGTGTTTCAGAATTTCGGCATTGCCGCTGTGCGGCACATTCTGAATCACAACAAATTTTTTATCGGAGGACCCGCACCATGGCATCAGAACCGGATCAAGGCTTTGGGCGTGGATTTTCCAGTCAACAGGCGGAACCAGACGATCAAGAATGAACGTTGAAAGATATTCCAGTTTCTCGGGACTTGAAAACCCGTCTCTGTCTTCCGAAGGGGTCTTCCGATATAATCTCAGAAGCGACTGAACCCGTGTTTTAAATGTCGTTTGGATGGTTGCGGACGGCAGGCTGAATTCGGCGGTAGGTATCCAGTTCCACAGATCTTTATCGGATACGTCCGATTCTACATGCTGCTGATTCATAGCCCGCTCAAACAGAGACCTTTATGTTATAACGTTAGATAGTTAAGTAAAAAACATCTCGTTGAAAATTTACTTTCAATCAACTTTTATTTTACTTAAATTAAAATAGCATATATTACAATTCTATTGCACTATATTTATCTTTAATATGAATAACGCTTGAAATCAAGATTGCTTGTTAATATGTCCTACGAATTGGAAAGGATGTTTCATTGAGACTAAGAAAAACCGTTTTCGCTGTTTCGATTATTATCGGAATCATAAACTTAATCACACCGGCATGGGCTTTTAACAAAAATCAATCATATGATTTTTTTTTGGAATTGGATAAAACGGAAATAAGAAGCGACCTGCAAACGAATTCATTTGGATCAAGCGCAGCTCAAAATGTCCAGACTTATGACGAAATGTTTTCCCTTTACCAGCCATACCTGAAAAACATTTCCGCTTATGAACCGATCTATTTTCTGGTGGGTGTCGATCCGTCGGAAAGCCGGTTTCAGTTCAGTTTCAAATACCGGTTTTTAAATCCGGAATTTTCGGTTGTCAAAAGATACCATTGGATTCAGGGATTTCATCTGGCATATACCCAGACATCGTTCTGGGATCTCAAGGAGCGATCACAGCCCTTTAAAGACACCAGTTACAAGCCGGAGCTCTTTTTCCTGACGCAGAATCTTTTAAAAAAAGATTTCGGCTTTGGATCAATATTTTTTCAGACCGGATATCAGCATGAGTCCAATGGACGCGAAGCTGATCTTTCCAGAAGCACCAACTATTTATATTTAAAATCTATTTTTATGGTTAATAATAAAAAAAATGAACTCGGGCTTCAATTCTCTCCGAAAATCTGGGCATATGTTGGAAATGATGATGATACCAATCCGGATTTAATGGACTACAGAGGGTATTTTGATCTTGAAATCAAAGCCGGAACTGCTAACAGTATTGTTTTTGAATCACATTTCCGAAGCGCCAGAAAAGGAAATTCCATTCGGCTGGATTTAACCTATCCGCTGAACAATTTGCTTGAAAATATCGATCTTTATTTTCAGGTTCAATACGTAAACGCTCTGGCCGAAAGCCTGATCAATTACAAAGAACGCACTCGGGCGTTTCGCCTGGGTTTTTCCATTGTAAGATAAACCGTTTTTTTAACAATGAATTTAAAAAAGGAATGGGTTAAATGGACTTTCAAACATCCATAAAAATGACCTACCAACGTTTTGTCGCAGGGATAGCGGACCGGCGTCAAAAACGCCGTCTGAAGGATGAAACCCTTCACGATATCAGGGAATTTTTAAAAAAAAACTGTTCAAAAATGTCCCTTGATTCAGGATATCGTAAAAAACTGATTCAATCCATAAACTATTCCTTAACCCATATTTCCGGTCTTATTGACCAGATTCCCGGCCCGATAGAACTGGACCCTGAACTTTGGTCTGATCAGCCGGTTCTCCACTCAATTTTTTTAAAACCTGAAGAAATCTTTTCTCTCTTGAAATCAAGCAAAGACCTGAAAAGCATTTTAAAAAAGCCGATACCACGGAAGCATTTGCCCTGCTGTCTGCTACGCTGCAAAAAAAACAGTCCTGGGAACAGAAAAAACCGGTGAAATATTCCGGCGGGATGTGCCCCAAAAAATCGATTTATTTTGACAACCACCAAATTCTCGCACCGGCGCAGACTATCAGTGAATCACAATTTAAAATCAAACATCTGGCACTAAATTCACTTTGCGGTCAAATCTTTAAAGAAACGACTGAAATGCAGGTATGGAAAAAAGAACTCGAGGAGCAGCAGGCGTTACTTAAATTTAAATTAAGCACTGAACGGACGCCCGGAACCCAAGCGGATTTTAAAGAAACAAGAACAAATATTGTCGGATATAAAAAACAAAGTCAGGTCAATCAACAATCAGGTCAATGTGACCGATGAACATCTCACCCGGATCACCCGGATCTTTGAGAATCCTGCAAAGCATCTGACACTGACAATCGAAAAACTGAAACTTGACCATTTAGGTTTTCTGCTGGATGCCGCTTCAACAGAGAGGTCCGATGAATTCTCCATAGCCGAATTTCAGTTCGGACAAACGCCAAAGCGGTCTGCCATATGGGTTCGAATACGACGAGACTTTATATCATGATCCAATATCATCAAGGCACCCACCTGCTTTGTTCGGCATAATGACAAGTACGTCTTCATGCATTTAATGCACCCTGTAAACGCTTACAGATCAGTGTTTTACGAAAAATAACAATTTCGACCCCGTGAACGGGTCTCATGACCCAATCGTAAGTAACTGTTGTTATGATAAAACAGCATCATTATTATAAAACACCGCTACAAAAAAGGAATTTTTTATGGAAAAACTAAATGCCATATTTTCACCCAAATCAGTGGCGCTTATCGGCGCATCATCTTCTCCGGGTAAAGTCGGACACGATATTTTTGCCAATATCCTTCGCGGCGGATATACCGGCACCCTTTATCCGGTAAATCCTAAAGCACGGTCAATTCTTTGTGTGCGTGCGTATGCGGGTGTTTTGGATATTCCGGATGACGTTGACATGGCAATGATTATCCTGCCGCCGAAAATTGCACTTCAGGCGGTCAAGGATTGTATTCAAAAAGGGGTAAAGGGAATTGTCATTGTATCTGCCGGCTTTAAAGAAGTGGGCGGTGAAGGGGCGAAAATTGAAGCCGAAATCGCCGGGATCTGCCGGGAAGCCGGCATTCCACTGGTCGGCCCCAACTGCCTGGGTGTCATCAATCCGCACCCGGATGTTCGGTTGAATGCCAGTTTCTCCACCCATTTACCCGAATACGGTAATATTTCGTTTATTTCACAAAGCGGGGCGCTGTGCACGGCGGTGCTCGATTTTGCCTTACAACGCGGATACGGATTCTCAAAGTTTATTTCCATCGGCAACAAGGCGGGTGTGGATGAATACGATCTTCTTGAATATTATCACAAGGACCCTGAAACGAATGTCATGATGATTTACATGGAAGAACTCAAGCTGCGACCGGGTTTTGTGGATCAGGTCAAGCACATCACCTCCGGCCACCGGCCCACCCCGGTCCTCGTGATCAAGTCCGGCAAAACAGCTTCCGGCGCCAAAGCCGCATCCTCCCATACCGGATCTCTGGCCGGTTCCGAGGCGGTATACAATGCCATATTTGATGAAACCGGAATTATCCGGGCCGATACCGTGGATAACCTCTTTAATTATGCCGGTGCCTTTTCCGCCCGGCGTATCCCGGCCGGCAATCGTATCGCCATCATCACCAATGCCGGCGGACCGGGAATTATCGCCACGGACATGACGGAAATGTCCGGCCTGAAACTGGCTGAATTTTCAGAGCAAAACCGATGCCCTGCTTCGTGAATGCCTGCCCCCCACGGCCAATTTCCACAATCCGGTGGATGTCATCGGTGATGCCTCCAGTGACCGGTATGAGAATGCGCTGTCGGCCGTGATCCAGGATGACGGAGTGGATGGGGTTCTGATGATCTTGACCCCGCAGTCCATGACAGATGCCATTGGAACGGCAAAAGCCATTGTAAACATTTATATGAGCACCGAAAAATCGATTATCTGCTGTTTCATGGGTGTTGTGGATGTATCCGAAGGCGTTAACTATCTTCAGGAGCATCATGTGCCGGTATACATGTTTCCGGAAGATGCCGCCCGCTCGCTGGGAAAGCTCTACGAAGCCACCCGATGGCTGAACCGATCGATTATGCCGCAATACGAACTGGTATTTGACCGGAAACGGGCCAGAGAAATCGTGAATGAATGCCGGGCTGCCGGTAAATCAATCCTTGGCGAGCATGACGGCAGCGAATTATTAAAATGTTATGGGTTTCAATCGCCGCCCCTTGCAACCGCAACGTCTCCCGAACACGCCGGAGACCTTGCCGATGAAATGGGGTATCCGGTGGTAATGAAAATTATCTCCCCGGACATCCTTCATAAAATGGATGCCAAAGGCGTGGTCATAGACCTTAAAACCCGTGAATCAGTGGAAAACGCCTATGCCGATATTATCAGCAATGCAAAAGTCTATAAGCCGGATGCTGAAATCACCGGGGTTCTGGTGGAAAAAATGCTGGAAAAAGGCCAGGAAGTGATTCTCGGTGTGAACCGGCATCCGGGCTTCGGCCATCTGCTCATGTTCGGCCTGGGCGGAATTTATGTGGAACTGTTTAAAAATGTCACTTTCCGACTGGCGCCCATCGGCCGGAACAATGCCCGCCGAATGATCCGCAGTATCCGGGGATACGAAATACTCAACGGTTACCGGGGTAAACCAAAGGCGGACGTCGAACAACTGGAAAAACTGATTGTCGGCCTTTCCAGTCTTGTCACTGATATTCCTGAAATCAGGGAAATGGATATTAACCCCCTGATTGTTCATGAGCAGGGAAAAGGCGCCACGGTAGCGGACATTATCATTACCTTTGAATTTGATGAACCACCGGTTTCTGCTTCTGCTGAAAACAGTGAGTAACATATGAAAAAAACCCTGATTCGCTTGGTTAACGCCTTGTATATGATGTAAATTCATCGACGATTCTGTTCGGTTGTGAATTGATTGCCAGGCCAACTGTGCTTGCCGGGGTTGAAGTTATCCTGCAGATGAGAAAAAATATGAGGGTAGTTTGACAGCATACATTGATCAAATTCAAAAAAATTAAAAAAATAAAACCAATTATAACCACCATCCTCTTCTTTGATGGGCCCGGTCTTTGTTCACTCAAATAGCGATCCTGAAATTTAACTCTTTTTTGACGGGGATATAACTGTCTACATTTTTATTTTTTTCTGACATCCTCGTCTAAGGGTTTCCATTTTTTCTGCCGCCAGTATCTGTTTGTTTTCGGACTTTGACGTTATTGCAGTTTGCCCCGGATTTGGTTTTAAGTTTTTTCTGCCTGCTGCCACCTGGCTGACTGCAATGATTTCCACCTCTTTATTCTCAGGGGTGCCGTTTGCCGTTCGGGGGGGCCTGGCAATGGGGGCAGGCTGTGTAAAATCATCGGCCGTTGGAGTGCAGGCTGGTATGTCAGATCTTTTTCTGGGCAGTCGCTACAGTTCTTTATGGAGGTTACCGAGGATATTATCCGCCGGAAGTTCCCGAAACTCTTCTACTGTAACGCCGAACCCTGCGGCTGGCGGCTGACAATCCATTGTTTATTTGCTCGTCAAAATGCCTGCAGCCCTTCTCACCAATTCATCATACTTAACCGGCGCGCCTGATATAGTTTTCGAGACGGTCAGCTGCTTTTGGACCTATTTTTGGAAAAAGATGTCTTCCTTATCTTGTCATATATATGATCTTGATAACTTTTCAAAATATTAATTTTCTGTTTTTGTTTGAAAAACGCGATCGCGTGACTCTCTGTTCGAAGATTATCGGTTCTCTCATCTTTTTGTATTGTCGTTGGTGGATGAATTTGTTTTGTCCATATCTCACCCTTTCCTTCTGGAATGAGGTGTAAGTTTCTTTTCTGTTGTTATTTTACCGCTACAGTTAAACGTCGGGTCGATAACATTCAAGGCAACCCTTCCGGCGCCCTGTTCTGGTTTTTTCGAGACCGGCAGCTCTCCAAGCGCTTGACCTGGCAAAAGAAACTGTCGTTCCTTTACCCTTGCTATAGCCTTGATAACTTTAAAGTGTTAATGACGAGCAGGGTCATGATGAAGGCGATGCTGTCAAGGTTGCCACTAGATTAAACTCAGAGACTATGACCTGATTGTCCGTATGGGGTGATGATGTGGGTGTCAATTCTTGCCCAAAAACTCATTGGCCGATCTCGGCGAGTATCGGTATGATCACTTTTATGACCTTTCCTGAGACGCTTCAGTCAGGAATCAAAATGGCCGATGAACTTATGTATGAGATAAAAAAAACCGGCAAAAAAAATATTCTTCACAAAGAATGGCGCAATGGGAACTTCGTTATCGACAAATGAAATTTAAGGTGAAAATGAAAAAAACACTGATACTTGCCGGCGGCGGACACGCCCACATGGTATGCCTTGCGAACCTGGATCAGTTCATTCAAAAAGGATTTGATGTCAATGTCATTGGTCCGTCCGAGCATCATTATTACTCCGGAATGGGCCCCGGCATGCTCGGCCAGATATACCGGCCGGAAGAAGTAAGGTTTGCAACAAAACGTCTGGTGAAAAAAAAAGGCGGGCGATTTGTTCTGGGAAAAATTGAAAAAATTGATGCGGATGCCCAAACCGTCATTCTGGAATCAGGCGACGCTTTATCCTATGATGTCCTCTCATGCAACCTGGGCAGCCAGGTGCCAAAAAACATGATCAAAGGTGATTTAAATGATATTTATACGGTCAAACCCATTGAAAGACTCGCAGATGCCCAGCAGCGCATCCTGACGCTGGGCAGAGAAAAAAAAATTACCATTGGTATTGTCGGCGGCGGACCTTCTGCGGTTGAAATCGCCGGTAATGCCTGGCGGTTAACTCAACTCCCGGGCTTGCAGCCGGCGGAAATCAAAATTCTGACAGATAAATCACTTATGCCGAATCATCCGGAGAACATCCGCCGCATGGCCCGATCCTCGCTTGAAAAACGCGGGATCGAAGTAAAAGAAGGATGCCATATCCATGAGATAAAATCCGGCAGCGTAACAGAGAAATCCGGTAAATCTTATGAGATGGATATCATTTTCATTGCCATCGGTGTAAAACCGAATCCGGTTTTCGCAGAATCCGGCATTGCCACCGGCCCGGACGGCGGCCTGCGGGTCAATCAATACCTTCAGAGCACGACTTACAGCAATATTTTCGGGGGTGGCGATTGTATTTATTTTGAAAACAAACCATTGGACAAAGTCGGCGTATATGCCGTCCGCCAGAACCCGGTTCTTTTTCACAACCTGATGGCGGCCCTGGAAGGAACAACTTCGCTGATACCCTTTTCTCCCGGCGGCGAGTACCTGTCGATATTCAACCTTGGCGATGGCACGGGGATTTTTCATAAATGGCGGATTCTCTTCGGGGGACGGCTTGCATTCAGGATCAAGGACACGATTGACCGAAAATTTATGACAAAATTTCAGGCGTTTGAGTAGATACCTGATCCTCGCTTGGATGCAGCTTCAACGAATGGAAAAGACAAAAACAAATGCGATAAAACCTGGTAAAATCGATACTGATTCGCCAAATACGCTCATCAACCGCGAATTAAGTTGGCTCAGCTTTGCACGCCGTGTGCTCGCGCTCGCAGAGAGCCCTGAATTACCCCTGCTTGAGCGTGTCAAGTTCGCCGGCATCATGGGCATGCTGTATGACGAATTTGCGATGAAGCGCATGGGGGGGCTCAAACGCAAGATTGAGAAACGGAAACGGAAAAAAAAACGATCCCCGGGCGGGCTCAGCCCGGAAGAGGAGTTGCACGACTGCAGGGCCGAATTGCGTAAACAAGCCCGACGCGTTTCCAGGCTGATGCGTCATAAGCTTGGCCCCGCTTTGTCAAAGGCCGGAATCCCCATCCTTGACTACAAGGCGTTGAATGATCAACAGCAATCGCATGTGCAGCGCTATTTCCTTGAATCGGTGGAACCCATTCTGACACCGCTTGCCGTAGATGTTTCGCATCCGTTTCCCTTCATCAGTAACCTGGGGTTAAACCTAGCGGTGGAAGTCAAAGAAACCAAGAAGAAACGCAATCGCTTCGTGCGGATCAAAATGCCGGCAAACCGCCCGCGCTGGGTGCCTCTGCCCGATGGCGCCGGCTATATCCCTTTGGAGCAGGTGATCGCGGCGAACCTTAAACTTCTGTTTCCCGAGGCAACTGGCCTGAAGTATTATTTTTTTCGCGTAACTCGCGTCGCCAAGGATGACCCGTGGGAACGGACATACCTTGAAGGTCCGGGAACAGACCATATTCCAGGTCGCCTGATCGGTATGGTCACGGAAGAACTGACGGCCCGAAAATTTGCCGGCGTTATACGACTCCAGGTCAGTGCTGATATGCCCCCAAAACTTCAACGCTGGATCGCCGAACAGCTCAAGGCAGATTTAAAAGATCTGGAACCCACCAAAGGTCTGCTGAGTCTATCGGATTTAATGAAATTCCAGACGGAGGGTTACCCGGAACTGCGCGATCCTCCCCATGAGCCCGTCACCCATTCCCGGCTGCTGCACCTGGATCCCCTCGATTCTGCAGGTATTTTCGACGAGATCCGCCGAGGTGACATCCTGTTGCATCATCCTTACCACAGCTTCGACAGCTCAATATTACATTTCCTGCAGTGTGCAGCAGTTGACCCACATGTGCTGGCCATCAAGCTGACCATTTACCGAACCAGCAGCGAGTCGCCGATCATTCTAGCGTTGATGAATGCAGCGCGCCTGGGTAAACAGGTAGCCGTGCTGGTGGAGATCACCGCGCGCTTCGATGAGGCGCCCAATATCGCCTGGGGCAGGCAGTTGGAACGCGTTGGGGTACACGTCGCCTATGGTGTGGAGCGACTTAAAACCCACGTCAAATTGGCTCTCGTCGTCCGTGAAGAGAAAAGCGGCATTCGCCGCTATTTTCACGTGGGTACCGGAAACTACCACGAAGGCACTGCCCGAATTTATGAGGACATGGGCATTCTCAGCTGCGACAGGGAACTGGGCGCTAATGTCGCAACGGTGTTCAACGAATTAACGGGAGCCACTCCGTCTCGAAGCTATGGTAAATTATTGGTCGCCCCTCATAATCTGCGTGAGCACTTTACCGAATTGATCCGGCGCGAGGCCCGGACCAGTCAGGCAGGCCGTCCTTCTGGCATTCGCGCCAAAATGAATCAACTTCAGGACAAACTCATGATTCGCGAACTTTACCTCGCCAGCCAGGCGGGTGTGCCCATCAGTCTGAATGTCCGCGGCTTATGTTGCCTGCGTGCCGGGGTCCCGGGATTATCTGATACAATTCGGGTTTTCAGTACACTCGGATGCTTTTTAGAACATTCACGCATCTATCGTTTCGAAAACGGAGGTGACCCAGAATTTTTTATAGGCTCGGCCGACTGGATGCAGCGTAATCTCAACCGTCGTGTGGAAACCATAATGCCCGTTTCCGACCCGACATTAAAACAGGAATTAGAACAGACCTTACAGATTTACGAAAACGATAACTGCTCGGCCTGGGATATGCGGCCTGACGGCCGTTATATTCGGCGACGCCCACGCAAAGGCGAAAAGCGCCGCGCTGCTCAAAAAGTATTCATCGAGCTTGCCGAGCATCAATCAAAAAAAGGGCAAGGTCTAAAATAGGCATGGAACCGCTTCCGGCATAAAAAACAAAAATTGTGATTTTGTGAGGCATTTATGGCTTTGGAAATCGAAAGAAAATTTCTGGTTCAAGAAGTTGCCTGGCGCAATGAAACGGGAACAACGTACCGCCAGGGTTATTTAAGCAGTGCTATAGAAAGATCCGTACGTGTACGCGTTATCAACAAAAAAGGGTTTTTAACCATTAAGGGCATTTCGCGAGGCGCGGTGAGAGTGGAGTATGAATATGAAATCCCCATAGCAGAAGCCGAGGCCATGCTGAACGATCTTTGTGAAAAACCCATCATCGAAAAAACGAGGTTCAAAATCGAATTCAAAGGACTCGTCTGGGAGGTTGACGAATTTTCGGGTGAAAATCAGGGGTTGATCGTCGCCGAGGTGGAGCTTGAAAGTGAAGACCAGTTGTTCACCAAGCCTGAATGGGTCGGGGAGGAAGTCACCAGCGACCCTAAATATTACAATGCGAATCTGATTCACCACCCGTACAGCAGGTGGTAACTAAAAAAGTGGCTCCTCGCTGTTTCATATGGGTAATTTTGATCGGTACCGTCCCTGGATGGGTTTATTCTGATGCTCGAAACTGTTTGAGGGGCTTAGCGATCGTTAGGCCGGACAGCCATCAAATATCCCCATTGTTTTAATTTTACATTGAATATCATGAGAAGGCCCTGCGGGAATTAAGACCGCTTGGTCCCGCGTTTTGACCGGCACAACATCTAGGGGCACCCACACAAAATAGCGAGGAACCAAAAAAGTTGCGCGATAGATTTCATGAAACATGGGAGATAGAGGAGAAAAGGCCGAAAGGAGATGAAAATGAGACAGGACGATCTCACCAAGTTGAAACATGTGGGTGTTTCTCGTATGCAATTGCTCAACGATGTGGGGATCACAACCGTAGAGCAGCTTTATGAAATGCCACTGGAAAAACTGTCCGAAATCAAATCCATCGGCAGACATTATGCCCTGCTGATTAAGGACTCTGTAAATAAACACTACAGGGAAAAATCCGAAAAAGTACCCACCCGGACCGCATCTGACAAAGCAAGAAAAACCCGGAAGAGCAACCGGGATTTAAAGAAAAGAATTAAACGGCTGCATAAAAATTTAAACCGGGTGAACGAAGATTTAAAGCCTTTGTGGCAAAAAAAGTATCTGAAATTGTATATTGATTTTAAAAAGAAATTTAAGAAGCTTAAATCCCGTCTCAGTGTGCTCGGTCGCATGGAAGAAGACATTCCCGAGAAGGATAAAGAAAACATTATTAAAAAAGCGGATACCCTTATAATAACGTTAAAAAAAGTCAGGAAAAAACCGAAAAAAAAATACAAACAAACAACTCAGGAAATTCAATCATTTTCTAAATTGCTGCGGGATGTTATTTCCTGACGCTTGATGACACTGATTTTCGGCAATTCATAAAAAATGCATCCAGATTAACGGCCGCAGTGAGCACTTCTCCAAATCATGAAAAAGATACTTGTAATAGGTGATATTCACGCAAATTATCCGGCACTGCAAGCAATACGGAAATATGTCCGGGAATACCGGTTCGACCGAATCATTAACACGGGTGATTTCACCGTATACAGCACGTTCCCCAATGAAACGATCCAATGGTTTCGTAAAAGAAAAAAAACCGTCTGCATACTGGGAAATACGGACAGGCGCATATTAAGCATCTTAAAAGGCAAGAAGCTGAAAAGGCCCCGGAAAGAAGAAAAGCGGGTCATGTACTTCTGGACCGCTGAAAACCTGCTTTTGAAAAATATCAAGTATTTGAAATCATTGCCCAGGCAAACCGATTTCATCGCCGAGAATATCCGTATCGGCGTATTCCACGGAACCTATGATGATCAAGACGAAACCCTGTTTCCCGACACCCCTGAAAGCCGCTTTCGCGAGCTGGCAGCGGACGCTCCCTTTCATATTCATATTATGGGTCATTCTCATACACCCTATCATAAAATAATCGACGGGGTTCATTTTATCAATCCGGGGAGCGTGGGCCGAATGTTCGATGGAGATCCGCGAACGGCTTTTGCAATTCTCAAGCTCTCATCAGGAAAGATAGCCGTAAAGCATTTCCGCATCCCCTATCCGGTGGAAGCGGTTATTCAGGGGCTGAAACAAAACCGTCTGCCGGATATTTATGCAAAAATGTACCGTATGGGGAGAAAGCTAAATTAATCGGAAAGAACACCATTGACGGTCTCGTAAAAAGTCCGCCGAAGATATATTCAATTAAATTCAGGTCTATGGCATTAAATCCTCATAGATTTCGTAAAAGGTCTTTTCTCCGATCAGAGAATCCACTCGACCTTGAATATCTCTCCTTTCTTTGCTAAGCAGCCATTTCTTCCAGTCGTCGGCCGTCTCCCACTTGCTTAAAACCAGGAATTTTTCGGGATTTTCAAGGTTTCTTAATGTCTCGCCTGAAATATATCCGGGTTGTTCTTTTGCGCGGGCGCGTAGCGCTTCGAAAAGCGGGAAAAGGTCTTCGGGCTTATCGATTTTCCATTTGCGCTTAATTATAACTTGAACAGGCATTTATACCCCCTTGTAAGTTAAAATTTTAATACGCGGTGGAATCGAATTACACTGAAAAAAGTAATTTATCCGGGCAAATCAACGCCCGTCATGAGGTGGTCTTCCATGAATCTGATTTCATCAATGCCCGATACCAGGATTTCCGGATCAGTCTGAAGCTGATCGTTGGATATCTTATTTCCATACTCGACTTTGGACAGAATATGTTTAATACAGTTGAGTCGTGCCTTTTTCTTGTTGTCGGAACGGATAATTGTCCAGGGACAAATGGTTCGGTTGGTTTCATTGAGCATCTGGAACTTTCTCACGGTGTAATCATCCCACCTTTCCTGTGCCTCTCTGTCTACCGGAGAAATTTTATATTGTTTCAAGGGATCCGTCTCGCGCGCTTTAAACCGGCGCAACTGTTCTTCTTTGGAAACAGAGAAAAAAAACTTGAATAGAAGAATTCCGTTTTTTACCAGCATCGATTCAAGCATCGGTACATCTTTCAAAAAACGCTTATTCTCTTCATCCGTGCAGAAACCCATTGTCGGTTCAACCATGGCCCGATTGTACCAGCTACGATCGAACAGGACAATCTCCCCGCCGGATGGAAGGTGTTGAACATACCTTTGAAAATACCACTGGGTGCGTTCCCTGTCACTGGGTTTTAAAAGGGCAACAACCCGTGCGCCCCGTGGACTTAAATGTTCGATAATCCGCTTGATCGTGCCGCCTTTCCCGGCGGCATCCCGCCCTTCAAAGAGTAGCAAAACGCGGTCCTCGTTGGCAATGACATGCTTTTGCCATTTCAAAAGTTCGATCTGCAGCTTGTTCAGATTTTCTTCGTATTCAAGGGTGAATTTTTTTACCCAAATGGCTTTCCGTTTTTTTGATTTTTTCTTGTTTACATTTTTAAAGCTGGTGTGTTCGGTCAATTTCTTTTTTATTTTTTTTTCTTTTTTCTTGCCCTCCGCCTTTGCTTTTTTATCGACTTTGGAAGTCTTTCCCGCGGATTTCACTGCAGCTTTAGAATTTACGCCGTTGGCTTTTTTTTTGACTTTTTGCGCCTTTTCTTTTGCCATCTTATCCCCTTTTTTTACATAAAAGCAATTCAGGTTGGAAACTATTCAGAAATCATATCATCAATCTGCCGTATTTTTTTCGTTGCTTTTTCATTTCCAATAATTCTTGGTCCCCTGGGATAACAATAGTCGAATCCAAGGTAAAATCGAGTTTTCGGCTTCTAACTTTATATCGCACCAAATTGAGAATCAACTTCATGGTTTCTCTGCGGGCAAGATGCTTGTCGTCGGATCGAATGATCCACCAAGGAGATTGTTTCGTATGGGTTTTTTTCAATAACAAAAACTTCTTTTCGGTGAACTCATCCCACAATTCCTGGGCCTGCAAGTCCACTTCGGAAAGTTTCCATTGTCGAAGCGGGTCGTTTTTTCTCCGATCAAATCGCCGCTTCTGTTCCTCCATGGTTACCGAAAAGTAAAGTTTAATCAGTATGGTCTTGCCGGCATCTTCGAGAAAGTTTTGTTCGTAAGTGATAACCTTCTTCATGAATCGCTTATATTGAGCTCTGTTACAAAACCCCATCACCGGCTCTACCAAAGCCCGATTGTACCAGCTTCTGTCAAATAAAACGATCTCTCCGGCATGTGGAAAGTTCTCGATATACCGCTTGATATGGAGTTCTGTTTTTTGCTGCGCGCTCGGTTTGCCCAAGGCAACAACCCGATATCTTTTTGTATTCATATACCGGATAATCCGGCGAATCGTCCCGCCTTTGCCTGAGGCGTCCCGGCCGTCAAAAAGAATGACCATTTTTTTACCGGTATTTTCCAGATGGCGTTGCAGCTTGATAAGTTCCGCTTGATACGGTTTCAACTCCTCCGCACGGTAATATTTTTCCAATGCTTCCTTGATGATTTCTTCTTTTTCTTTCTTTTTGGAACGCTTGGGGATCTTTAGAACCGGCTGTTTGGAATTGGCGGATTTGATTTTCGAATCGACCTTTTTCACTGCGCCTTTATGTTGCACCGTGAGATCATGAATCCGCTTTGCCGATCTCTTTTGTTTTCTATTCTGTTTGTCATGGCCGACAGAACTGGTTTTCGATTCGGATTTCATCACCATACCTTTCCTTGGTGTGTTCAAATCGCCGGCTCTTTTCCCGGTTTTTTTGGGGTTCCCCGCTATTTCGTGTGGGTACCCCGGGATGCTTTCATCCCGGGGCTGCAGCCGGTCAAATGTGCCAATACGAAACAGCGAGGCGCCGGTTTATTATTTCTTTTTTTTCTTATCTTTCTTTTTCTCGGCCTTTTTCTTATCTTTTTTGTCTTTTTTCTTTTTCTTGTCCTTCTTGTCTTTCTTGTCCTTCTTGTCTTTCTTGTCCTTCTTGTCTTTCTTGTCCTTCTTGTCCTTCTTATCCTTCTTGTCCTTCTTATCCTTCTTGTCTTTCTTGTCCTTTTTTTCCGCTACGGTTATCTCTTCGCCTTTTTTTTCTTCTTTGGCTTCCTCTTCCGGCTTCGTTTTCTCGAGCTTTTTTTCTTTTGCCATGGGACACTCCTTTCTTTTAGGTTTTCAGATCCTCATCATTTGCGGCGGAATTAAAAAATATTGAGATTGGCTGTTTTATCGCAATCGATAAGGCATGTCATTTAGAAAACGAAAAACTATTTTGACTGAACATAGGGTACAACAATCCTATTTTAATGGCACCGGTTTGTGCAGCCATTTTTTCTTATCCGCCACTCTGCCGCATTTCATACATGTGAATTTTGGCTCACTGACGATACTGATAAACTTATCAAATTTTTCGGATAAATCATCTTCCTTCCACTTGCAGAGACGTTTTTCCTTTTTAGCCATGGCGTTCTCCCTTATCAGAAACGAATGCAAACCCGATAGACGGTATTGGCTTTATGGCGCCTCGCTGTTACATATGGGTAAATTTGGCCGGTACAGTCCCGGGATGATTTTATTTTGCTGTTCGAAACTGTTTGAGGGGCTTAGCGATCGTTAGGCCGGACAGCCATCAAATAGTCCCCGATGGTTTTAATTTTACATAAATATCAATATGATAATTTATGACGAGACCCTGTACGGCGTTACGACCGCTTTGCGCCGAGTTTTTTGAGCATCAAAATGAAAGCATCCCGGGGCACCCACACAAAATCGCGAGGAACCAAGGGTTTCATCCAAACGGTCCTATCATTATTAAGCCAATCAGTGTGTTAGATCAAGTAAATTATAGGTATACTTCAATACATGGTTCACCCTATGGCACAAATTGATACCCGTCCATGATGAGGAACCCGATACTATTGATTTTAACATTTTGGTACCCAATATGAGCGATTAGCTTATATTTTAGGAGTTTACCGGAAACACGACTGTCACCCACCAGGTGAAATGATGACATTTTGCAATATGCTGGAATTCTTGTTTTAGTGCTGTAAGAAACCCTGCTTTCGTTTTCATTTTAAATGAGCGATCGTTTTTTTTACCGTTATACCTCTTTTTTCAAGTTCAGCCATGAACAGATCAGGAGGGATGTCTCTAACCGGTGAAAGAATCCCCTTTTTCGCTATCTTCCCCTTAACAACCATCTCTGCGACAATACAGGCTGGATAGGCAACACCCATACTCATGGCCATCAATCCGGTATTCAGATCTCTTTCAATTGAAAGATAATAAGTCATTAATATCCGCTTGCCGTCTTTTAGGCCTTCAAACTCATTCAGCATCACCGCTAAATCTTTTTCATCCTTTTTGTATTGCAGCCGAGGTCCTAGCAGTTTGGCCATAAATTCGTTTGGCGTTACCTCACAGGGCAGACCCGCTACCGGTGTGTCACCTAAAAAGCCAAGCTGTTTCATCGGTTTCCAAAAGTCGCACCAGCCAGGCCATCGAAGCGTATACCTTCCGGTTTCGATAAGTTTATCTTTAATATTCAGCAATTCACAAAAATAGACGGCATTCCCATTGGGAATGGCTTCCAACTGACCAAGACCCGGAAATTCGATTTGATGAATAAATTCGTTGTCCTGCTGATTGCCAGCTGGAATATGTATGGTCTTGCGGTCTTTGACCAGGGTCGCATCTCTGTTCTGGCTTTTCAAAACCGCATCGAAATTCCAACTGACCTTGTAATTGATGGGATTATCACAGGCTGCTTTTTCCGGAATACCGCCACAATAAGAATTGATTTTGTACACCTCGTCGAAATGCATCAGGCCATGCTGATAGATGACAAGGTCAATTCCTGGATCGAGTCCACACTCCGGAACAATGGCAATACCCTTTTCTTTCGCGGCGGTATCGAGATCGAGAATATCATATGTATAGTTGGTATTGACAAGATGAACCCCACAATTGATCGCAGCCTCTGCAACGGTCCGAATACATTGTGGGGGCAAAAAATCAAGAACGATATCAAAATTATTGTCCATTATGGACGCCAATGCGTTTGGGTCATTGGCATCTAACCCGATCGACTGAATTTTGGCCGTGTCTAAAAAATCAAAGGAATGAATGAGATCAGGCTGAATATCTGCACAGGTTATCTGGTTAAAACTTGGATTTCGGGATAAATCGTAGAGTGCTGCTCTTCCTTGAATACCGCAACCGCCCAATACGAGTGCTTTCATTGCGTTTAAACTCCAATAATGCTTATCTTGTCCCAGACGGGCATTATAGATTTCCCGACGAACTGCATACATAGCGCCGAGGAGATATTTAAAAAGGGTCGAACACTTTTTTATGCCTCTTTTTATGAGAACCGATTTACTGGGCTACATCGGCACCTTCTTTACGCCAACAGCTCTTCCAGTTCTTTTGCAGTGTACCCTGAAAGTCCTAAAGTTTCCATTGTGCGTAGGGCTTCACCCACATAATCCCGTTGCATCAACAGCGAAACCAGTGTGATCACCGCCGACATCGCCGGCGTCGCCACCCCGACCTGTTCCCCAAGTTTCTGGAGGAACACCAGACCATATCCCACATCTTCATTGAAATACCGGTAATCCAGACTGCTCTGGGCTTTGACCCCCTCGAATCCCGGCGCGGTGTTAAATCCGTTGTCATACGTGGCTTCCAGCATATAGCCCTGGATGACGCCTAATTCCGGATCAGGAATAACCTCCACGCCCAATTTTTTCCCAATGGCGATCCGTTCTCTATCAACCGCTTCGACCAGCCTGCCCACCGCAGGCGTGACGCCTTCGTGATAAAAATCGAAATCACCCTTGGTGCGTTCGATCCGCGCGACATTCATAAGTGTAATCGCAGGATGGATGACCGGGTTGCCGTTCTGCAAGCTGGTTTGGAGTATATTTTTTGCCGCGCTCATCGTCGGATAGACATCGTGCACCTGCTCCAGCACATAACCGGTTTTCTGCGCCGGAACCGCCGCCAGGAACAACCCGCCTTTGAGCTTGTTAAAAATCCTGATTTTGCCCGGTTCAAGCAGTCGTACGGCATACGGCAGCGTCGAAGTCTCTGCAACGACAATGTCCTCATCCCGAAGATCCAGACCTGCGCCGTTTTTAAACTCAATACTGCCCCCGCAGGAACTTGGGCACACGATCACGATCTGCCCTTTTTTGAAGTATGGCTTACAGGCTTCGGCAAAGGGTCTGGTGCTGTACGCCGGACCAACGGCATATATGATATCCGCCCCATCCAACGCTTTTTCAATCTCGTGTCCGGCAGAGACCACCGGCTGAAATCCTTCAAGTATGCCCTCGCAGTGGATGCCTCCGTTGTTTTGGACAGCCTTAATACTCTCCGGGAATTGTTCAAAATCAAATAGACTGACCTGATGGCCGTGGGCCGCACAGTCGAATGCAACGGCACAGCCCCCGTTTCCCGAGCCCAATACAGCGATGTTCATATTGTTCTTCTCCTGATTTCTTTGAAAGCAGACCACTGTGTCAGCCTTAACAGTTTTTTTACGAATCGCGTTCCATTTTTCCCTGAGATTCTGCTGCAACTTCAGGGCAATCCGTCCCTTCGCGGATTGCATTCGCCTTAAATTTAAAGTTATCCCTATTTCTTTTTTCTACCGTTGGTTCCCCTTTTTCTTCAGGCCTTGTCGTCATCTACCCTTTTCCCTTTATTTCGAAGAACTTCAATCTTTTCTTTGGTAACGTTAAAATTGTGCCCTGTTGTATTTTAGATACCAACCATTCGTGGGTACTTGCCATCAAAATTGCATCAATCGGTCAGCCCCGGGTTATGACCACAGCATGACCTTTTCAAGGTATCCTCAATCTTGACAGGCAACTTAGGTGGCTTATGAATGGCGTTAACACCCAATCAGTGGGTAAGAATCGATTTCAGGAAATATTTACCCCGATCGGTTTGGGGGTTGGTAAAAAAATCATTTGGGGGAGCCACCTCGATGATCTTGCCTTCATCCATAAAAACGACCCGGCTGGCCACCTCCCGGGCGAACCCCATCTCGTGCGTAACCACCATCATGGTCATGCCCTCTTTGGCCAGATCGCGCATGACATCGAGAACTTCATTGATCATCTCCGGGTCCAGCGCCGATGTGGGCTCGTCAAAAAGCATGATTTTGGGCTTCATGGTCAAGCCTCGTGCGATGGCCACGCGCTGTTGCTGACCGCCGGACAGCTGGGCCGGATAGTGATCGACCCGATCTTCCAAACCCACCCGGGTGAGCATCTTGCGGCCGAGTTTTTCGGCCTCCTCCTTCTTAGTATTTCTGACTTTGATGGGTGCGATGGTTGTATTCTCCAGCGCCGTCATGTGCGGATAGAGGTTGAAGGATTGAAAAACAAACCCGATCTCCGCCCGAATCTTGGTCATATTGATCTTTTTGTCATGCACCGCCATGCCGTCCACGAAGAGCTCACCTTTTTGGATGGGCTCCAGGCGGTTGATACAACGAATCAGGGTGCTCTTCCCCGATCCACTCGGACCGCAGACCACCACCACCTCCCCCTGATCAATCTCCAGATCGATATTATTCAGGACGTGAAGGTCTCCGTACCATTTGTTTACATTCTTAAAAGAAATCATTTAGTTATTCCCCTTGTGGTATGCACCGTTTCCTACAACTACCTTTGCATGCCCCGCTTTAGAGCCTGGTTGATGCGACCGTCATCCGTCTTTCCAGGAAACCCGACAGATTGATCAACGGATAACAGATGGCAAAATACAAGAGCCCCACCAGGCCGAATACCATCAGACCTTCCGGGACGCGCTGCACTGTCAGCCAGCCGACTCTGGTGATATCAACTACGCCAATGGCCGAGACTACGGATGAATCTTTGACCAAAAGAACATACTGTCCCACCAAAGGCGGCATAATGGTCCGCATGGCCTGGGGCAAAACAATAAATCGAAGCTGCTGGTATTTAGAGAGCCCGGATGCGGTGGCGGCTTCTCGCTGGCCTTTGGGCACGGCGAGGATACCGCTGGCGACGATCTCAGTGATGAAACTGGCCGTTAAATTGGTCAGCGCGATAACCGCTGCCGGGAAGGCTTCCAGTTCTATGCCGATACCGGGCAGAATAAAAAAGATGATAAACACCTGCACCAGAAATGGTGTTCCACGAATGAGGTCCACCCACACGCCGACGATGAAGCGGGCAGGCTTGTTACGGCCGGCCCTCAAGATTCCAGCGATGAAGCCGATGATGGTCCCGAAGACCAAGCTCAACCCGGCAACCGCGATGGTCATCCAGACACCCTTTAAGAAAAAGGGCAGACTGCGCATCAGTTCATGAAAATAGAAACCCCACATAATTTATTCCTCTTAAGCTCAATGCGCTTCCCGAAAGATCAGCCGTTTTTCGGACCAACCCGAGAAAGCCTTGAGCATGTAATAAAGAATCAAATAAAAAGCCGCCGTGGTCAGGAACCCTTCGGCAGGCATGAATCGATCCGATGTCAACAACTGGCCGGCCCGCGTCAACTCCACAATGGAAATCAATGAGAGCAGCGACGAGTCTTTTACCAATATGATGGCTTGTCCCAGCATGGGCCGAATCGTGGCGCCAAGCGCCTGAGGTAGAATGATATAGCGCATGCGCTGAAAATAGCTCAAACCGGAGGCAATTCCGGCTTCGATCTGCCCGAAGTCAATGGCCTGAATACCCGACCGAATGATCTCGGCATAATAGGCCCCGCTGTTCAAGGTCAGGGCTATAACGCCGGTAACCCATTCGGGAAGCATGACGCCCAAAGTCGGCAGACCGAAATAGAAGAAATAGAGCTGCACCAGCAACGGCGTGGAGCGGATGCTTTCGATATAAACCCCGGCAATGCCGCGCAGGATTCGTGATTGACTCAGTCGCATGGCACAGGCGATGATCCCCACCACAATCGCTCCAAACAGTGACAAAGCAGACAGCCAAAGGGTGGCCAGGAAGCACTGCCCATAGAGCGGCAAATATTCCAAGATGACCCTAAAATTGAAGGTTTCAAGCATATCTTGTACCCGTAATGTTTCTTGTCAGGGGTTCGATTCAGCGAGGTGTGAGCCGGAGCAGCCGGCTCACACCGGACAAAATTTAATCCGCCCGCGAAGTAAAAGGTTGTTTAATGGTCTTTCTTCCAATCCAGAGAATTTACCCAGTAATTCAAGTTATCATCCAGACGGCCGTCTAGACTGATGTGCAGGAAGAATAGGTCGAGCCACCGGAGAAGATCCGGAGAATCATACCGCACGGCAAAGGCCAGCGGGGACCGGGACAACTGTCCTTCCAGGATTCGGATGCTATTGGGCGGAAAGTTGGATACCTGGCTTTTTACACCCGAGGCGTCGTTCACCCCGGCCTCGACGTGTCCGGCAAGGACGGCATTGATCAAAAGCGGGCCACCGCCCTTGTAGGTCTTGTATTTGGCATCCGGGAAGACTTTTTTGGCATCGGTTTCACCGGTTGAGCCCAAAAGAACGGCTATCTTGGTCCCGGCCTTAACATCTTCCAGCGTCTTGATCGGGCTGTCCTTCTTTACGAACACCACGCTGCCGGTGTACATATAAGGGTCGGGAAAAGCGATTTTCATGGCCCGTTTCAGGGTCGGGGTCATATCGGCGGCAAGCATGTCGGCCTTCTTGGAGAGCAGGGCCGGGATCAGACCGTCCCAGTCATAGTTGAGAAACTTGACCTTGACGCCCATCTCTTTGGCAATCATTTCAACAAGATCGATGGAGCTGCCGGTCCGCTTGCCATTTTTATCCACAAAACTGAACGGCGCACCCTGGGTTTGACAGGCGACACGGAGTTCGCCCCGTTTTGCAATCTCATCAAGGGTTCCCGCCGAAGCCATGCCCCAGAGGCCGAAGATGAGAGCCACTGCAATCATCATGGAAAATAATTTGAACTTTTTCATTTTTCCTCCCTTTCCCTGTTGTGAGTTTAATTATAGCAAACAAGACAAATCCTGTTTTGAAGACCGAACCACCCCCTTACATTTTTGAGTCATGTGTTCATATTCATGGCGTCATGCCAAGCCTGAAACCGATATGTTGGAACCTGTAATGCGGGGGACTCCCAAAGCGGCTTGCACACCGGACATCACGGGCCGGGCTGTACCAGACGCCGCCCCGCATCGCCCGACAGGAGCCTTTCTTGGGCCCCTTGGGATCGATCACTTCATCGTCCGGGTAAACCCCAAACCAGTCCTGGCACCACTCCTGGACATTACCGGGCATGTCATAGAGCCCCCATGCATTGGGTTTTTTCCCGGCCACCGGCTTAATCTGGTTTTGCGAGTTCCCGCAATACCAGGCGATGGCATCCAGGTTGTCGTCAACACCACATTGGAGCGTTGTGATACTGCCGTTGGGAAAAGCGGTTGTGCTTCCCGCCCGGCAGGCATATTCCCATTCGGCCTCGGTTGGAAGCCTGTACTTGTCGGTGCCTTCTTTCTGGTTGAGCGTCTGGATGAATTGCTGCGCATCCTCCCATGAAATCTCTTCAACCGGACAACTGTCCCCACAACTTTTGTGGCTGGCAGGGTTCTTTCCCATCAATGTCTGCCATTGTCCTTGGGTCACTTCGGTGGTCTGGAGATAGAAAGGCTTGGTCAGATTCACGCGATGTGGCCTTTTCGCCGGAATACCGACCGGGTTCGTCTTCAGGGCTTCCCATCATGAACTGGCCCGGTTGGATCAGAACGAACTCCATTCCAAGGCTGTTTGTGATCTTTTCCCTGGGCTGTTCAGCGTAGCTATTAAAAACAAAAACGACCATAACAATGATAAACTGGACTGGCATAATGAATTTTCTCATCGCTTTATCCTCTTTGGTCATTGGTAAATAATTGCTAATTCATGATACTGGTCAATAAAACTGAAAATTGATCAAAGGATTTTTTTTATTATATTTCCTCCACACTCTTGGGCAATCCTATCCAGTTATTTCTGGATTTCATGAGGATGAATGATTCACTTCGAATGACATTGCCAATTGTGAGAATTGTTTCAGTAGTGAATCGATATAATTCGTCCTTCCCTTCCACACAAATGACCTCAGCAACTATATCGTATCGCCCAGTAACCACGCCTGCCCATGAAACATTCGGAAGGTGGGCAATTTTATCCAAGATCTGGTCCAATTTTCCACCTGACTGAACGCTCATGGCAACCAACGCGGTTATCATTTCTGGATGTCGGTTGGGGTCGATCAGCCCTGAAACTTTAAATAAGCCATTTTTCTCAAGAACTTTGATCCGTTTTCGAACGGTGGGTGCCGTCACATTGAGTTTTTTTGCCATTTCACCGATGGGCATTCTGCCGTTTTCGGCTAGCAACTTGATGATCTCATTATCCAATTCGTCAAGATGGGTGCTATTCATAGTTCTCCAATGTTTTTATGTTATCTAATAGAATATAATTCAGACTGTATTATAGCTTTAAAGAAAAAACAAGGATAAAATAATATTTAATTAGAAATATAATAGTGATCATTTTTATCTATTGAAATTCGGTGAGAGGAACCACCCCAAGGTATACCGGTTGAGCGTTTCGGTTGTTCATTTGGATCGAGAAGCCGCTTCGGGAACAAGGGGGCAAAAGCATGAATTTTAACTAGTGTCTGTTTTGCGTGCCCACACCATTTGAAGCGGTTTCACCTTGATTGTTTCTGACACATACTCTATATTGCGGTATACTCAGGAAAAAGCCACATCATAAAACTGAATATCCACTTGTACGTGTCTGACGAACCCGATAAATAAAGCGGTACAGATAGTTTACCGGCTGACATACCAAAACATATCCATCTATCCGTTTTAATGGGCAATAAAAATGAAACTGGCAAACATTCTAACCGGCATTAGCCCAATTTTTAGAATCCTGCTCATTATCGTTTTGACGGTGGCCGGCCATTTCACTGTCAAGGCCATCCGCCGGTTCAGCCAATGGCTGTTGACGATCAGGGTTGACGGGAAAGCTGCAGCCGAAGTGAGCCTGACCCGGAGATATCCCAAGATTGCCACCATCATTACCATCCTGGTCAGTGCCGTGACCTTCACGATTTATTTTGTGGCCGTCGGCATGATTCTGCGCGAATTTAAGATTTCATTGACAACTTATTTTGCCAGTGCAACGGTCATCGGATTGGCCGTCGGTTTTGGTCTGCAAGGATTTGTGCAGGACCTGGTAATCGGTCTTACGTTGATTTTTTCGGATGCACTCAATATCGGGGAAGTGGTCAAACTGAGCGATGAAATCGGCACCGTCGACAACATCGGACTTCGCTTCACGACCCTGATTAACTTCCACGGCCAGCGCATTTTAATTCCCAACCGAAATATTGCCGTCATCAGCCAGTTTCGTGGCGGCTGTATCCGTGCCTACGTCGACATTCAACTGCCCCAGGAGATTGACGAAAAAGAAATGTCCCAGGCGATCCAGGCCATTGCCAGGGGGATGTATCACCAGCACAAATCCATCATTCTGGCCACTCCGGAGATCTTCGGGGTCAAGGAAGCAAAGGACGGTCAGTGGCGCTATTTGCGCATAAAAATAAAACTCTGGCCGGGTCAAATGAAAATCATCGAAGAGACATTCGAAGAAAGAGTGATCCAGTTAATCAAGAAATCCTATCCGGATTATGCTGCCTGGATGATCACAGTGACCTACAAGGTCGAATGATTACGGGCTGCAGCGCAACGCAGGTGTTGGCCTTTTTACGAGACCGTCATTTTTTAACTTATCGCCTATTGAAAACAGTTATCGTGAGGAACCAGTCATGGCCAAAGTCGAACTGAATACACAGGCACCTGGGTTTACGTTGCTTGATTTTAACAAAATCAGCGTATCGCTTTCAGATTTCACCAATCGAAAAAATGTGCTGGTGGTTTTCAATCGTGGATTTTTTTGACCCTTCTGCCAAAGGCATATGGCGCAGTTGCGTCAAGAGTATAACCGTTTCGTAAAATTGAATACAGAAATAATAGTGGCCGGCCCGGAGAATGCCGAGTCATTTCAAAAATACTGGACAAAAGAAGAGTTGCCGTTTATCGGGTTGCCGGATCCGGAACATAGGATCCTGAAATTATATGGACAAGAGACCAGTTTGTTCAAGTTGGGCAGACTGCCTGCACAGATGCTGATTGATACGTCCGGTATGCTGCGATTTGTGCATTACGGCCATTCGATGACCGACATACCTTCAAATAAAGAGATACTGAAGTTAATAAAGCAAATAGCAACCAACCACAGCTGATCATCATTAAAAATCAATCCACGCGATCACTAATAGCGCATGAAAAGATGGTGTTCCACATAATCGCCGGAGCTCATGCCGTCATCCCGGAGGACGTTGCAGTAATTCCATAATTTTTGAACAATTTCAGAAGTATTCATATTAATATGTATTTATCCAAAATCCCGGCTTTAAGGTTTCTCAATAATTTCAAAGCAGTTTCATACTTTCTATCCGGCAGTCTGCGTGCGATCGCCAGAATGAGCCGATCATTTTTTTCAGGGTCCGTATACTGATCTAAAATTTCCAATACCGCTTTTAAAGTTTGCGGACTCATTATTTTCATCATGTCACGGCCCAGCAATTTTGCGCCTGCCGTTTCTAAATCGAAATCTACTGCTTGCATTAAATCTGCATGTTGCTCAAACAATCGTTCGTCATTACCAGCCTGGAAATAGTATTTTAACAGGGTGGCAATATCAACCGCATCTTTTGTGGGAAACTCATTATGCCGATCACGCCATGCGATAAATTTTAAAACAGCCAACCCGGGCAAAGAAACAAACCTTACATCGAGTGTATCGGACAAATGCACAAGGATTGTGTCATTTAACACATCATAAAAACCGGTAACATTCATTTCAATGGCCTGATCCGGCGGCCATTGAATCACCCCTGCTGAACTTTCCACCGACCCAAACGGGATCAAATCCACAAAATATTTATCTTGGAACAACAGGCGGTGATATACTTTGGGAACCGGTACAAAAGAGCTTGTATGGATTAACGATTCTCGTAATTTTTCATAATATTTCCAGTTAAGAATGCTAACTCCGATATCAATATCTAAGGTCGCCACACCTATCGGGATGTTATAATGTTGTTCAAGAATCAGGATACGGACCAGGGCACCAACTACAAAAAAATCAATATTCAATTCTTTTGCCTGATCACGGATTTCAGTCAAACAGTCAATTGTTGCCTGATCACAATTTTTCGATAAATCGATGGATGAATTTGTCATAAATTATTCTAGCAGTTTCAATATTTCTGTCATTTCCCGTTGCCATCAGGTCCGCATACACGAGCAACGGCGGGGCAATCCCGTCATAATTCCATAGATAATCAAAATCCCAGAATCTTTTAATTAATTCGACATCCCCATCCGGGTCTTTTTTTAACTGATGGGTTATAAGAAATTGATTAAATTCTTCAGGGGTATAGATGGTGATGGTTCCCGGCTTCAGGTAGTCCGTTAAAACAGCGGCCCCCGGCTCCGCGCCGAGACATGCGGTGGTCTGCCGCCAGTCAATATTTTTCCACCAGTCGGTTTTTTTTGTTTCATATCTTCCAATAACCAATCTGGGGCGGAGTTCTCGGGCATACATTTCAACCCATGTATTCAAAAGCTTTGCCACATTGATCAACTTGCGGCCGTGTTTTCCTCTGTCTACCAGATAATTCTGCTGCTTCAGGTCGTTTATAACCCAGCCCACGGTTCCCTGGGCAACGTGGGTAGCTGCTACAATATCCCGGTAAGGTGCTTTGACCAGCTCCGGCTGGCACAGCAGCGCAAAAACGACCTTTAGACCGGCGGGCCGAAACGCCCGGCCGGTTAAAGTTTTTTGCGGAACATCCACTTTTTTGTTGCCAATAACATAAACAAATATTGGCGGATCATTGATATATGCATTTCCCGCAGTGTCAATGAATGCAATATTTAGTGCGCGCAATCGTTGGGCCATTTGCGGAGTGACATGCCGTGTAACCAGTATTGCCGGATTTTCAAAACGCCGCATCCGGTCGGCCGCATAGCCGAGTGTCGCTTTTGTAATCCCTGCTTTTATTTCAACATCATAGGTTTTTGTATTACCCTCCGGCGCATTGATCTGCAATACGGCATCCGGTTGCTTGTCTCCGGCAAGTTTTGTCTTCATGATCTGAATTTTGCATCCAATGGTCTCTTCAAATGCCAGTTTTGCCGCATCGAGAATTTCCATTATTTTATCCGCTCGATGATTGATATCTTTTTTTGTTCCCATTTCTTTAGGCCCACATGAATTAGGTTTGTACATTTTTTACTTTTGTACACGATTAATGTACAAAAGTAAATAGTGTACATTGAAAAACTGAAAAATACCTTCCATGAGCAAAAATTTACTCGATCAATAAATTGCATGGGGAATTTATTTTGCGTTAAAAACCTGGTCCTCTGGGCCAGGTCAGAGATATATGGCTGTGCCTTGACGTTTTGTAAAAAATAACAAATTACAAGCACCAAATTACAAATAAATCACAAAATATAAGCACCAAATTACAAACAAGTTACCATAAACCCCAAATTCAAAAACGGTTCAAGGTGATGTTTTTTGTTTGGGATTTGGATTTTGGTCATTGTGATTTGTTTGGATTTTGGAATTTGTTATTTGAAATTTATGTCATTCAATGATTTTCTATAAATCCAATCCCCTTTGGGGACAACCAAAGCCTGGTCCTCTGGGCCAGGATTCTTTACCAACTATAAAATCATGGGAGTAACCGGCATAATTAGATTTGACTAAATAATGAAATCCATACAGGGTAAAAAGGGATTTTTTGTAAGTTGCTGCCGGCAACTTTTTGATTTCATATTGTTCCACTAGTTGAAAGACCGGATGCCGGTTCATCAGCATTACCCTGAGATGCCAAGTTTACCGAAAAATACTTTTTTATGGATAGATTGGCGAAGACGGTCGGCGCATCCAGCCCGGTTTTTACTGATATCCTCCATTATTCAAAGTATTTCGCGGGGATTCCATTTGCATAGCAACGGAGCGGAATATCATTAAACATGGCCGCAGAGCATTTATTGCAGGAGATGCAGGACGCGTGGCCGGCTTTTCCTTCCTTGAAATTTTTTATGAGAAAAGGTTCCCGGATAAACGCACGACTCATGGAAATAAAGTCTGTGTGATTTTTTTCGATAAGTTCTTCCATGTGTGAAAGCCTTTTCAAGCCCCCGACCAGTAACATGGCCGCTTCTCCCAGCACGGGCTTAATCAACTTCGCCGCTTCAAGATTGTAGGCTTCTTCGAATTTACACAAGGGCACCAGTTTTTTAAATTGACGCTTTGCCAGAAATCTCATCCATCTGGGCAGTCCATACGATAGCTCTTTTATCGGGATTTCTCCTCTACAAGTATGCAATGAGTAAAAGGTGCCACAACTCAATTCCACGCCATCGATATGTAACGCCACAAGCCACTTCACATATTGTTTTGCAAGCTCGGGGGTAATCCCTTTCTGGGGTGTAAAATCATTGACATTTAATTTTACCAAAAGCGGGATGTCCTCGGGCAGGTCTTTTTTTATCTCCAGGATAATTTCCTTTAAAAACCGAAACCGACCCTCGTCAGAGCCGCCCCAACTGTCCTGTCGATCATTAAAAAACGGAGACAAAAACTCGTTGATGAGAAACCCATGGGCACAATGTAACTGGATTGCATCGGCGCCAACAGCTACCGCTCTCCCGGCCGCTTCAGCAAAAGCCGCTATAACCTCCCGTATGTCGGATTCTGCCATCATTTTAGCCTTGTTCAGGCTTACCGGATCTCTTCCCTTGCCCGATGGTGCCAACGGGGGCATCCCCATTACCTTTTTAGGCGCCTGCCTTCCCCCGTGAACCAGTTGAAATGCAATTTTCCCGTCATTCAAATGAACTTCCTCGACAAGTTTTCTAAGCCCGGACAGCATTTTATCATCATGTATCCCGGCCTGATGCTTCATGGACCGGCCCCTGGGGTGGACAAACAGGAAGCCTGGAATAATTAACCCTATCGTTGCAAAAGCCGGATGGCTTCAGAGCCGAGGCATCAAGGGTGAAGCTGTAGTCATCTACCGCAATCCCTTGATAACGAAGGATCTGGAATCATCCGGCTTTCCCGTAGGGTAAAAAATTGTGCCCTTTTGTATTTTTTATAGATATCACCATTCGTGAATTCCTTAAAAATTGCATCATTCTCGTTGAACGCTTTCTCTTAGCGGATTTAGATCAGTAGCTTATGTTTTTTATGCAACTATAGGGTTAAGCCGACATCGCCTCTAGCCAGCTGGCTGTACCTTTTTATCAGTTGATCCGTCACCTCACCGGTTTCCAATGCCATGCATTCGTGTGTGGCGGAATGGACGAAACGGTTTTTTATTTCCATATTGCCAATTTTGTGCGGCGTAAATACGAGAGACATGGGCCACCCCCTATTATGAGCTTGCTTCAATAACTTTTGAAATTTTCGGTCACACAAATGTTGAACCGAGGGATGCGGTGTTAAGTTAAATCGTTTCACGAAATGCGATGATACAGTTATTGTCTCTAAACTGTATTTGCTCTATCCAATTCTTTTCTTATGATATCCGATGAAAAAGGATTTCCATGGGCCGGGAATATTGTTTTAATATTTCTTTTGGCCAGCATTTTCCAGCTTTCAATTAATGTCGGCCAGTCTTCCGCATAAATCGGCAATCCTGGAGTAAATCGCAAGGGAAATTTATTCAGGGCCAGATCCCCAACAAAGGCTTCACCAGTGTTTAGCAGCACACTGATCGATCCAGACGAGTGACCAGGCGTATATACAATGCTGCCGGAAATGCCATAGTCATTGAGGGAAAACTCATTATTATCAAGAACAATATCAACTTTTGCTGGCCCGATATGGACAAACGGCATAATAAACCATGACATCAGTTTTGTTGTTATTTTTCCCCACACCGTTACGCCAGGAGGCATTTTGGGATTAGACGTATCTTCAAGTAAATGTTTTTCATTTTCATGCATGACGATTTTGGCTGCTCCTGTAAGCGCTTTAATATCAAAAGCTGAGCCAATGTGGTCCCAATGGCCATGGGTTAAAATAATTAATTGAATTTCATCGGGATTTATCGCTGCTTTTTTCAAGCCCTTTAAGAAGGCCTTGCCTTTTTTGGGATTACCGCCGTCAATTACGATCACCCCTTTATCTTTCACAACGTAAACGTTATCAAAGCCCAAAGGAATTTTATGAATGCTGGCTCCCATTTAAATTGCTCCTTTTATGATTTCATAATTGATTAAAAGTATGTAACCTTTCCTATTTGATAGCCGTAATAAAATCCAACATTCCCTTACCGATCTGCATTCTTTGGATATTTTTAAAGCCTGCCCGCGTTAATATTTCATTTTGCTCATTGATATTCAAATGAACTGTTCCAATCGTTGTTTCATAGAATTGGTCAAGAACAGCGTATTCGTACATCGGATTTCTGAAGTCCTCTAAATTGTTTGGATAGGGAAAATCAAGAATCATGATATAGCCCCCTTTTTTTAAAGCTTCATAGGCTTTTTTGACGACGCTCTCACGAACATCCGGCAAAATTTCATGGAGTGTGACAACCATACTAACCATATCAAATTCATCTTTATAAGATATTTTTTGGCCGCTGATATTTTCTACCGTGACGCGTTCCTCCAAGCCCATCTGACGAATCGTGGCCTTGGCCGCTTCAATGCCTTGAGATTCAGGGCTTATACCGACAAATTCACTATTTTGAAAGGCATTGGCAAACTGGACAATCAGAGAACCATTGCCACAACCAATGTCTAAAAATTTAATTCCCTGATCCAATTGTTTTTTAAGGTGTTCGTTTTTGGGAAATATCATGAAGAGAAAGGCCAGATAGATATTTTTTGTCGTTTCATAGACAATCCTGAAGGGCTCAGGCTCAGCAATTGTTTCTACGATTTTACCAGTCTTGAAATACCTTGGAGCCTCTTTAAGTAAAATGCTCAATAAATCAACAACCATGGTAATGTTGGCCAGATAATTCCGGAAATGACTCTTGTCACCCAATATTTCATCAAGAAATGGTTGAAATTTATATCTGTCTTGGTCATCGCAATCCAGAATTCTAAAATGATAGGCGGTCTGACACCAGAATTTCAAATAGGGTTCATGAATCCCAAGTTCAATGGCCAAATCTGTTACAGTTACCCCCTCTTCTTTTTTTTCATTTAATTTTTCGAATATCCCAACCTTGTTGCCAATGTTTATTAAATGGGTCCCTATGAACCCTCTTTCAAAGTTGCGGATTTTTGCCATTTGCGTTTTTGGGCTGACGTCTTCCATTATCTTTGGCTCCTTCCCCTTTTTTAAATTGGCTCATGAGGATAGCGAGTAGCTCTTGAAATTTGCGGTCACACGAATGTTGAACCAAGGGATGCAGTCTTAAACCGCATCCCTCCCTGCTGATAATCCGGGCCTTGCATCAAATGATCACACCTTTAACCTTTCTGCGGTTTGCTCAGCTTCGCTCTGTAGAAACTTCCAGAATAGGTATTCTGCTGATAGTTCCACCTGCCAGTTGCATCTCAAGACCCGCTGATGCCATCCCCTCAGCGCTATCGCACTCTACAATGGAAGCGGATGCTATTGTGCCCGGAGGAAGTTCTATGCCGGGAAAGGGATTTGACAGGCATACGTATAGAGCTAAAAGCTTATAGCCCTCCGGGGGATTGGATGCCAGTTTATCGGTAGCTTTCGCAATTTCGGCCAGGTTATCAATATTATATGTCGTAAAACTTAGAAATTTCATTTTGCACCTCCCTGGTTTAAAACAATGAGATACTAAAACAGGTGGGAACTATACCCTGTCTGGATATAAATACGATTGATGTATGGTGGGCGGTTTTTCAGCTCCCGACAGAACCAAAAAGGTCCTGTCAGGAGCAAGATAGGCAGATTTTGAGGGGCTTCTCCATTGAATTTATATCTGATTTACGGGTTAAAATTTAAGGGCACCGGTATTTCTTTTGGCAAGAAAAAGCATTTAGAAACGAAGAATCCGATTCAATGGTGAGCAGAAATAGCAGATAAGCGTTTTTGAGAGATTAAGGAGATATAGGATCAAGCTTTAAGTGAGAACAAAATTAGGGTTAAAATAATATGGGAGACCATGAGATGTCAAGAAAATTCGAATGGCGATATATGGCGAAAATTTTCACGCGCAATTTCCATCCTCATTTTCTCGGGCATGCGGTTTCGAGAGAACAGAAAAGTATCATTTGGGTATCATGATGCAGACAACAACAATCCAATGGACATCTCCAAAGATGCTCACTCTCCGATGATCTTCACCAACACCCGCTTTTTCCGACGCCCGTCGAACTCCCCATAAAAAATCCGTTCCCAGGTCCCAAAATCCAACCGGCCGTCGGTGATGGCCACCACGACTTCCCGTCCCATGATCTGGCGTTTCATATGGGCGTCTGCGTTATCTTCGCCCACATTGTGCCGGTACTGGGACACCGGTGCGTGGGGGGCAAGCTTTTCCAGCCAGACGTCGTAGTCCTGATGCAGGCCGCCCCGCACAGATCCCAGCGTGCGGAACTACCGCACTGGGCTCCTGCCTCGGGTGTGGGCGTCAAAGCGCACACTGGGCCAGGGATGCGTGACGCGGGCGGGCGGCAGCCATCGAGTGGCGAGGCGGTCCATCCGGTTCCAGCTGATCCGCGTGCGCTGGCTGCGGCGCCGCAGCGCCTGGAACCAGTGTCGGATCGCCTGGTTGCGGAAGGCCCCGATCGCTTCGCTGTTGCCGGGCACGGCGTAGTAGGCGAGGTGCCCTCGCACCACGCTTGCCAGCCAGCGCCCTTGCTCCGGGATGGGGAGATGCCGGCGTCGCAGGCATTGGTCTTTGACCTCGGCCAGCTTCGCCCGCATCCGTTTCGCGATCGTCTGACGCGTCAGCCAGAACCGCCCGGTGCGGGTCTTCCCGCAGATGTGCGTGAAGCCGAGGAAGTCGAACGTCTCCGGCTTGCCCAGACCCCGACGTCGCCGGTCGATGGCGGCGAAGCGCCCGAACTCGATCAGCCGCGTCTTGTCCGGGTGCAGCTCCAGCCCGAACTTCGCGAACCGCTCGCGAAGCTGCGCCAGGAACTGCTGCGCGTCCTGCTCGATACTGGAACCCGACGACGAAGTCGTCGGCGAACCTCACGATGATCACATCACCGCGCGCACAGCGGCGTCGCCACCAGTCGGCCCACAGGTCGAAGACGTAGTGCAGGTAGACGTTCGCCAGCAACGGCGAACACCGACGCCCCCTTGCGGTGTCCCCTCCTCGTCTGCGACCACTTCCCGTCCTCCAGCACGCCCGCGTTCAGCCACTTCTGGATCAGCCGCAGGACCCGTTTATCCGCGATCCGGTGCTCGAGGAACTTCACCAGCCACTCGTGGTCGATGGCATCGAAGAAGTCGCGGATGTCCGCGTCGAGCACCCAGTTCACCTTCTTCCCCATCAGCCCCACCCAGAGCGCGTCCAGCGCATCATGCGGGCCGCGCCCCGGCCGGAACCCGTAGGAGAAGCCCAGGAAGTCCACCTCGTAGACGGCGTTGAGCACCTCGACGACGGCCCGCTGGACGATCTTGTCCTCCAGCGTGGCGATGCCGAGCGGCCGTTGCCGCCCGTCCGCCTTCGGGATGTACACCCGCGTGACCGGCTTCGCCCGGTACGCCCGCGTGCAGCCGCGCGTGCAGGTCCTGGAGGTTGTCCTCCAGGTTCCTGCCCGTACGGCTCGCCACGTCACCCCGTCCACCCCGGCGCGGCCTTGGGCTTGATCGCCGAAGTACGCCTCCCGCAGGCGGTCGACGGTCGACGTGGTGCAGCAGCGCCGTGAACCGCGCTTCCTTGTCCCTTCGTGCCACTTCACGCACACGGTCCAGCGCACTGAGCGCGCCTGATCCGGCTCTGTGTCCGGGACGCGTTTTGCTGCTCGTCCGTGTTCCCCTTGGCCAGGCCCCTTTCCTCCACCCCCTCCGCCGAGCACGGCGCACCGTTCTCTTTGTTCGGCGGCTTCGCAGGTACTACGGGCCTGTCCGACTTCCCACGTCGCCGTTCATCCAGGCGTACCGCCTCGGCGTTCCCGATGCGGCCCGCCCGGCGCCATCAGCCGGACGGGCGAGACGTGGGATCTCCCGGTTCTCGCGCATGAAGGTTCCGTACATGCCATGGTTCTCCGACCGCGCGGGGCCAGCCAGCGACTCGCATAACGCCACTGGCCGTGTTGCCTTCCACCAAGGGGACGGTGTCGGCACCCCGAACTGATGATTTCGCGGCTCAATAGCCCGGCCTGCACGTGCCCCTGTCAATCCTACAGATACCGTGCCTTTTGTGCCGCGAATAATCGCAGCCATTCTCTCCCGATCAGTTTTTCCCAGGCCTGTCAATATTTCCATGATATATCCCAAACGACACTATTCAACTATTGCATGAATAATTACACATAGCATATACTATTTTTATCTGTCAAGATATATAGCATAGGTTAAAATTCATCTATTAGGTGAATTTTGACCTATAGATTATATTTATGTATACATAGACCGAGTGATTAGGGTTATGAAAAACGGGGTTGATGATTTTGTTTCCGGTATGAAACGGATGTGACGGTTCGGGACGGTGCAAATTATTGCTTTTGAATAAAATACATTCATCGTCTGGTAACCCTGCCGCCATAAAGCCAGCAAAACTGGAAAATCCAAAATACAATATTCAAATTCCAAACAAATCCCAATTAACAAGCACAAAATTCCAAACAAGATTAAAAACGACTAAATTGACCTGATATTATTTTGAGTCAGGCCAGTGGCTTTGCATCCCGCATTTTCATGCGGTTTGCCGTTGTCGTGACGAGAAAGGGCAGTGGTGGGGTGTCGGTATGGATAGGCATTACACGGCCCCTCTATGATCATAAAACTTCCGGCAATCTTCCCGTGATCACAAATTGAATAGACTCTGATTATGCTCGTTTATCAAGGAATTACCAACAAGGAAGGGGGAAAGAGGTTACCCGTTATTGGTTATTTGTTATTGGTTATCAGGAAAGGGAAAGGGATAATCCGTTATTGGATATTGGTTATTGGTTATCAGGATGGACAACGGGGAAAGGGATAATCCGTTATTGGGTTATTGGTTATCAGGGTGATATTAGGGAACATCCATTGGTTTATCATGTATTGCTTCAATATTTCAGGGAGACATACACACATAGCCCGCATAGTCGCTTTTCGCATCCTGCGGTTTAAGCGCCCTTTTCTCTATTTAATTTCTGTCAATTCATGGGCACAAGAGTAAGGAATCAAGGCTCCGATCACGGCCTGCTGCCATACTTTTTCGCGATGGGCGGCATCATACACCATTTGCTCTTCCGGAAAGGTATGGGCAACCTTATTCAAAATTCTAAGCTCATCGCCTGACAAGGGTTCTGCCTCATCTTCATTTGATGCTTTAATCGGATCAACCAAATCCCTGTAGTTGTTGAGCTGGGGGCCATAGGTCATTGCGGCGTAGGATGCGCCGGTCAAACCGCGCCCAATTTGTCTGAAACAAAAAAAATCAGCATACCAAAGATACTTGGCGAGGAATAAAAATTTATCCCCCTTCTTCAGCAACTTTTTTCCCAAAAATCCCTCAAACAGCCTGGCTGCCAATTTGATACGGGGGAGGGATATTTCACGGTTTCCTGAATAGTTGTCCGCTTGAATCCCGGATTGCAACTGCATTCGAAGGGCATGATCCATGGATGCACTCTGAACTGTACCGGTTTCCCACCGTTTGATGCTGGCAATGCCGATGTTCATCATTTCTGCAAGTTGACGCTGGGTCAAATGATGTGATTTTCTAAGCGCCTTCATCTCTGCACCCGTCAGCAGTCCCTGCCTGGCACGATAAGCCTCGGCTATGGCGGACTGCAGGTCCCCCGCGGATTGCAAGGTCCCGGCCTCTAATCCACATTCAGGGCAAATAAAAGCCTCGGCCTCAACGGCGATATCAACCCCCTTAAAGATCATCTTCTTGGTAACGGTCTTTAGTGCCATCGGGCCGTGGCCCTTGGGGCAATTAAGTATTTTCATGGTCCCCCCTTTATCGACAGCTGATCGAGTAGCGCAATCCGTCCTGCCCTTACCACTTGCCTGGCCAAGCGCAATTTGCCAAACAGTTCTTTGTGTGATGGTCTGTTCATAACAATATGGTATCAATTGATACTTTGTCAAGGGTTTTTCCCAAAACAAAATTAAAAGGGAGATGGGTTTTACGATCATCGGCGGCAGTTGTTGCATTTTTTGCAACAACTGTTTCGGCGCTCCATTTGCCCCCTTTAAAAACATTGCGAATGTGGCGCGAGACAACTGATTTGTCCCGCCCGAAAAGCATCACCCAGTTGCACCTGGGACAGCCATACGGTTTCATCTTTGAGCTGCAACCCAAGGCGGTAACTCCTGCCAGATATGATTCTGGTGGTTTTATTTTCAATCCAAAGTCATATTTTTTTCATAAATTCTTTAAGTAGCGTGAATGTTACCAGTCATCCCAGGATTGGCGCGCCGGAGCAATAATTCGTTTGCTGCCGATGGCCGTGATTTCGACATCTGTGACGGATTCCGGGAAGGCAACCTGTTTGGGAAGCCGAACGGCCTGACTTCGATTGCTTTTAAAAATTCTGGTTTGGACAGAAGCCATCACGATACCTTTGGAAAGGCTTTAGGATCGCAAACTCAATAGGAAAGAAAAATCACAATACCTGTTTACCGACGGTTGAAATTTTATAAACAGAGAGGGGGTATGTCAACTGGATATCCCATGGTTCAAAAAAAATAGTAGCAGTTTGGTAGCATCCAACAAAAAAGGGGCTACCCGTTTACAGGATAACCCCTTGATTTGTTTTTGGAGGCGGCAACCAGATTCGAACTGGTGAATAACGGTTTTGCAGACCGTTGCCTTACCACTTGGCTATGCCGCCATTTTGGAGCGGGAAACGGGATTTGAACCCGCGACTTCGACCTTGGCAAGGTCGCACTCTACCACTGAGTTATTCCCGCTCGGAATTTGGATAGATATACAATTACGCTTTTATTGTCAATAAAAAAGTAAAACAAAAAACCCGCCAGAACCCAAATGCGGTCAGGTGAACAACAGGTGGCGGGATTTGATAAAATAATCGACGCCGGACCACAGTGTCATGACCAGGGCCACCCACAAAAAGAGGTTTCCGATGGCCGCAAAATCGATCCCCAGGTGGGTATAATGAAACAGCAGCGGTATGATGGCCGCGATCTGAAATCCGGTTTTGTATTTTCCCAGCCCGGATGCCGACACATCGCCACCGCTTTCGGTGATGATATTTCTAAGTCCCGTCACGGCAAGTTCACGTCCGATGATGACACAGACGATCCAGCCCGAAATCCACCCTAAAGACGCCAGCATGATAAACGCAGAGGAGACCAGCAGTTTGTCGGCCAGGGGGTCCATGATTTTACCGAAGTTGCTGACAAGTCCCCGCTGGCGGGCATAAAAACCGTCGAGAAAATCGGTGATGGCGGCGGCGGCGAAAAGAATACCGGCTATGAACGTACAAAATTCATTGGGAAACATCATCAGCACCACAATGATCGGCGTCGCGGCAATTCGATACAGGGTCAGTGCATTGGGATGACTCATGAGATAGGCAATATTCTTGCTGAAAAGCATTTTGCAACACTCTCTTTTATACGTTAAAAAGGGTTTTACAACGGCAGACAATGGGGTTTAGGGATTTTCCTTATCTTCTAAAAAATGATCCCGGCATTCCGGGCTGCAAAAAAAGAGGTCTTCTCCGTTATAGTGCAGACGGATGCCGTTTCGCTTGGGGAAATAGCTCTGGCAGTAGGGATCCTTGACCATGATATCATCCACTTTTGACACCGCATCACCCCTGTTTTCCCATCTGGACACAGTGCCGGATAAAAACAGCCGTTTAACCGCCTTAAATCCGAAATAAACAAGTGCCCCCAGTATGATCAGCCGTATCAATATGCCAAAACTCCCTGTCCGTTGTCATCAAGGCCATCCAGCAGATCCTGCATATTCTTTTTCAGGACCGGATGAACAACTGTGGCATCTATATCACAAATCGGTTGCAAGACAAAGCGTCTTTTGTGCATTCTCGGATGCGGCACCACCAGGTCCGGTGTATGAATAATGTGATCGTTGAAAAAGATAATATCAAGATCAAGAATGCGCGGGCCGAACCGCACCTTTTTCTCCCGTTGCCCAACGGTTTTCTGGATCGACTGCAACCTCTTTAAAAGTGGTAACGGCATAAGGCCGGTGGAGATCCTCACGGCGGCATTGACAAACCAGTCCTGATCCTCGAAGTCCACCGGTTCGGTTCGATAAAAGCCCGACACCTTTTCCAGCAGACTCTCCCCGGAGCGGGTCAAGGCATCAATACCGGCCTGGCAGTTGGCACGCTTGTCCCCGATGTTCGATCCAACTGAAATGTAAACCCGATGTTCCCTGTTCATTTTGCCGCCATCAAGTTAACCCGGCATCCGGGCCCAATTCACCCCTGTAAATAATACGGGCATCCCCTTCCAGGAAGACGTCCTGGAAACCATTGTTTTCGGTTTTGAAATAGATGGTGAGTGTGCAATTGCTGCGGGTAATGATCTTCACAGGGGATACGGCCCCGGCGGTCATGGCCATGATCAGGGCCCCGGCCACCGATCCGGTGCCGCAGGCCAGGGTTTCATCTTCAACCCCCCTTTCGTAGGTCCGAATCGCATATGTGCCCGGCTCACGGGGGGATATGAAATTCACATTGGTGCCCTCGGGTTGAAACGCCGGGTGTCTTCGGATTAACCGGCCCAGGGGCACGACATCCGCCGTATCCACATCGTCCACAGGGATCACCACATGGGGCACACCGGTATTGATGGTGGAAAACGTCACCGGCCGGCCCTGGATTTCCAGGCGCTGATCCAGCAGGGCCAGGGACGGCGCGGTCATCCTGATCTTTACCCCGTCCTGGGTGATCCGGGCTGAAATGATTCCGGCAAGGGTCTCAAAGGCCATTTTTTCACCGGCAATCCCATTTTCATGGGCAAATCGGGCCGCACACCGGGCCCCGTTTCCGCACATTTCACCGATGCTGCCGTCGGAATTGAAAAATCGCCATTTGAAATCCACGGTATCGGATGCCTGGATAAGGATCACCCCATCGGCCCCCACCGACATTTTCCGCCGGCACACCGCTGCCATAAATTCAGGCAGGTGGTTCTCGTCAACCACATGCTGCCGGTTGTCGATAACGATAAAATCGTTTCCACTGCCGCACATTTTAAAAAAAGGAATTTTTTTCATTTTATTCAATGCCGTTATCACCAACTGCTGTTTTATGAAATTCAATAATGGCCGACGCGGTGAGTTGGGGCGGCACCGGGGGGGCTTTACGGCCACATCCCCAGACCAATAAACCAAATGACAGCACCAGAAGCAGTAAAACGCCCTTTTGCCTAAAAAATAAGAACCGTGCCACATTTCCTCCGGAGCTAATTTTTCTTACCATGAAGGCCCTGAAGGACATGAAGGGGCAAGTCGGATAACATATTGTTTTTCTTCATGTTCTTCATGACCTTCATGGTGAAGATAAGTTTTAATTGATCCACAGGTAACCGAAAATAGAATCAAGCATCATGATGATTCATACTGCTGCTGCTAAAGTTAATGACATTGATTAGCTATTAGCTGTTAGCCAGATGATTTCAGCCGATTGGTGGGCACAGCCCACCCTACGATTTACAGCAGTGACCGACAACCGTTAAGCTTCACGGCCGGCGAACGCCGCTTCGGCCGCATCAATGGCCGCCATGACATTTGCCGTGGCGGTCCCGCCACTTGATTTGCGCCGGTCGATCATTTTTTCCACGGTCAGCACATCGAAGATATCGGTATCAATGAACCCTGAAAATTTTTTCAACTCCGCCAACGTCAATTCTTCCAGTTCTTTGCTGTGGTCCAGGGCATAGCTCACCGCCTGACCGACAATGCTGTGGGCCTCCCGGAACGGCACGCCCTTGACCACCAGGTAATCAGCCAGGTCCGTGGCATTTAAAAATCCCTTTGACGCGGCTGCACGCATGGTCTCCGAATTGAATTTCAACCGGGGCAGCATGCCACTGACCACTTCAATAACCGCCTTGAGCGTATCCACCGCGTCCATCATGGGTCCCTTGTCTTCCTGCATGTCGCGGTCGTATGCCAGGGGGAGGCCTTTCATAATGGTCAGCATGGCCACAAGGTCTCCCACCACCCGCCCGGTTTTGCCCCTCACCAGTTCGGGCACATCGGGATTTTTTTTCTGGGGCATGATGCTGCTGCCCGTGGCAAAGGCATCGGGCAGTTCCACAAAGGCAAACTCGGAGGAGGACCACAACACCAGCTCTTCGCCCATGCGGCTGAAATGCATCATGCAGATGGCGGCGGCCCCTAAAAACTCGATGATAAAATCCCGGTCCGACACCGAATCGATACTGTTGGCCGATACCCGTGCAAAATTCAACAGCCGGGCCGTCAGTTCCCGGTCGATGGGATAGGTGGTACCGGCCAGGGCCGCCGTGCCCAGGGGCATGACATCGATCCGTTTCAGGCATTCTTCAAACCGCTCCACATCCCTTGTAAACATTTCATAATAGGCCATGAGATGGTGTGACAGCAGCACCGGCTGGGCCCGCTGCAGATGGGTATACCCGGGCATCACAATCTTGATATGCTCCCGGGCAAGGGCCACGATGATCTTTTCCAGGCCGATGATCCCCTCAATGACATCGCCGGCGGCAGCCTTCAAGTACATCCGCACATCCAGGGCCACCTGGTCATTGCGGCTCCTGGCCGTATGCAGTTTCTGGGCAACTTTTCCCACAACCTGGAACAACCGGGCCTCGATATGCATGTGAATATCTTCCAGGCTGTCATCAAATTTAAATTGCCCCCGCTCAATTTCCCGCTGGATGGTGCCCAGTCCTTCGATCAGGCTGGACATCTCTTCGGAGGTAATAATACCGGCGCTGCCCAGCATCTGGCAATGGGCAATACTGCCCTGGATGTCATAGACGTACAGCCGCCGGTCAACGTCAATAGACGCTGTAAATTTTTCCACCCGGCCATCGGTTTTTTCAGCGAACCGGCCTTCCCATGGTTTTTCAGACATCGTTTCATTACCTCGGGTAACTAATAGCGGTTAGCCATTAGCGGTTAGCGGTTAGCTCGAAAGGATGAAGGAATGCTTCGGCCAATGGCTAACGGCTATCATCTAACCGCTGAATTTGAATAACGGTCATGCCCTTCGGGCACAACAAAAAACAAAAAAATCACCATGAAGTGCATGACGTTTTGTCTTCAGTGCCTTCATGTCCTTCATGGTAAAAATCGTTATTTTTTCACCAGATTCTGAATCCGAAGCCTCAGGGCATTGAGACGGATAAACCCCTCGGCATCTTTCTGGGTATACACATCATCATCTTCAAAGGTGGCAAAATCCTCCCGGTACAGGGAGACCTCCGATTTTCGGCCGATGACCGTGCTGTTGCCCTTGTAGAGCTTGAGCCGGACCACGCCGCTCACATTGGTCTGGGTATGATCGATAAGGGTCTGGAGCATTTTCATCTCCGGGGCGAACCAGAACCCGTTATAGACCAGTTCGGCATATTTCGGTATCAATGAATCACGGATATGCATCACCTCCCGATCCAGGGTAATGGATTCCATGGCCATATGGGCGGCCCGCAATACCGTGCCGCCGGGGGTCTCGTAAACGCCCCGGTTTTTCATTCCCACAAACCGGTTTTCAACAAGATCGATCCGGCCGATGCCGTTCTGTCCGCCCAGACGGTTCAACGCCTGGAGCATGGCCGCCGGGGAAAGGGGCTGGTCATTGATGGCCACCGGGTTTCCCTGCTCAAATCGGATATCGATAATTTCGGGTTTGTCCGGCGCATCCTGAGGCGATACCGAAAGACAGAAAATATCTTCCGGTGGCGGGGCCCAGGGATCTTCCAGGATGCCGCCCTCATAACTCTTGTGCAGAAAATTACCATCGGTACTGTAGGGCTTTTTATGGGTCGTGGGCACGTCAATGCCGTGCTGCTTGGCAAAGGCCATGAGGGCCGTTCGTGAAGTAAGGTCCCACTCCCGCCACGGTGCAATAATTTTGATGTGGGGCTCCAGGGCCAGATACCCCAGCTCGAACCGGACCTGGTCATTGCCCTTTCCGGTGGCGCCATGACTGACGGCATCCGCCCCTTCGATCCGGGCAATTTCAATCTGCCGTTTGGCGATAAGGGGCCTGGCCAGGGAGGTCCCCAGCAGGTACTGCCCCTCATAGATGGCATTGGCGCGAAAGGCGGGAAAGACGTAATCTTTGACAAATTCTTCTTTCAGATCATCGATATAGACCTTTGTGGCGCCTGTTTTAACGGCATTTCGCTCCACATGACCCATGTCGTCATCCTGGCCGATATCGGCAGAAAAAGTGACCACTTCACAGTCATAGGTTTCAATGAGCCATTTTAAAATAACGGATGTATCCAGCCCTCCCGAATAAGCAAGAACAACTTTTTTTATTTTGTCCGACACAATTTTCTCCTTAGATGATACTCAATAATGTTTATTTTTATACGCATATATCCCACCCGGATTTTGGTGGGAAAGGTTATCAAAACTCATTTCTCACAACTTCCCAATATCTCATCCAGACAGGTGATCAGCGCATCGATCTCTTCTGTGGTAATGATCAACGGAGGGGCAAACCGCAGAACCTTGTCCTGAATACAATTGATCAGAAAGCCCCGTTCCTGACAGGCCGCGACAATGGGTTGTCCGGCCGTGGCCAGCTCCATACCCAGCAGCAGTCCTTTGCCCCGCACATCGGTCACCCTGCCATGGCGGGCTTTAAGGCCGGTGAGTTTCTCCTTGAAATACCCGCCGACACGGGCACAGTGGTCAATTATTTTTTCTTCCGTGAGCACCCGAAGGGTTTCAAGGGCCGCAGCACTGACCAGGGGGGTCCCCCCGAAGGTGGATGCATGGGCACCGGGGCCAAAGGCAGCCGCCACATGCTCCACAGCCAGCATCGCCCCCATGGGCAGCCCATTGGCAAGGGCCTTGGCCAACGTCATGATATCGGGCGTAACGCCGAAATGCGAATGGGCAAACAATTGACCGGTCCGGCCGATGCCCGTCTGTATTTCATCAAAAATAAGCAGGGTACCGGTTTCATCGCACAGATCTCTGACCTGCCGGAGATAGTCTTTATCCGGCGGCCGCACGCCCCCTTCCCCCTGTATGGGTTCCAGTATGACGGCGCAGATGTCAGGGCCTATTTTTTTTCGCAGGGCATCGATGTCATTAAACGGCACAAAATCAAACCCCCCTAGAACCGGTTCAAACCCTTTCCGGATCTTTTCCTGACCGGTGGCTGAAAGGGTGGCCATGGTCCGGCCGTGAAAGGATTTTTCCATGGCAATAATCCGATGCCGGTTGGGCTGCCCCTTATCATAAAAAAACTTTCGGGCCAGCTTGATGGCGGCCTCGTTGGCCTCGGCCCCGGAATTACAGAAAAAAGCCCGGTCGGCAAAACTGTTGGCCGTCAGCCAGGTGGCCAGATGGGTCTGGGGAACCGTATAATACAGATTGGAAACATGAATCAGTGTCTCGGCCTGCCGGGCCACTGCCGCTGCAATTTTCGGATGGGCATGACCCAGGTTGCACACGGCAATACCGGCCAGAAAATCCGTATAGCACTTACCCGTTATATCCCAGAGTTTGCATCCCTCACCCCGGACAAGGGTGATGGGAATCCGCTGGTATGTCTTTGCAATGACCTGGTCCGCCTGTTTCATCGTATCTTCGTTCATGGTCTGTTCTTCCTGTTATTAATTCAGCTGTTAGCCGTTAGTTATTAGCTGTTAGCAAAAGGATTTCTTCATCATTTCGAGCTGAAAGCCAATAGGCGAGAGCTTAACGCTTCGTCACTTTCTCACGACTCAAAACACATTTCGCATTACTACAGGGTCACTTCCGTGCCGATGCCCCGGTCGGTAAAAAGCTCGAGCAACGGAGAATGCCGCGTTTTACCGTTTAAGATATGGACCTTTTCAATACCCTTTTTAAGGGCCGCCACGGCAAATTCTATTTTGGGGATCATACCGCCGGTGATAATCTTTTTTTCCAGAAGGTCATCCACTTCACCACAGGCAATGGAGGAGATCAACTCGCCCTTGTCATCTAACACACCGTCCACATCCGTCAGGTATATCAGTCGTCCGGCCCCAAGGGCCGAAGCCACATGGCAGGCCACCAGATCGGCATTGATATTGTACGTTTCCCCGTTTTCACCGACCCCCACCGGCGCAATGACGGGCACAAAGTCCTTTTCGGTGAGGGTATTGATGATATCCGTTTGAATACGGGTCACCTGCCCCACCAGGCCCGGATCGATGATCTCCGGGGGTTTGTCCGCATCCGTCTGGCTGACCATCGTAAGCTTTTCAGCGGTAATCAGCCCGCCGTCCTTACCGCTCAGGCCCACGGCCTTCACCCCCTGCCGGTTGATCTGGGCCACAATCCCCTTGTTGACCTTGCCCCCCAGCACCATCTCCACCACATCCATTGTCTCGGCATCGGTGAGTCGCATGCCCCTTACAAATCTCGGACTGATGCCCATCCGTTCGAGCACGACATTGATCTGGGGTCCACCGCCATGGACCACCACCGGCTTGATGCCAACGGTTTTCATCAGGGCAATGTCCCGGGCGAAATCGGTTTTGAGCTGCTCATCCACCATGGCATGGCCCCCGTATTTGATCACGATGGTCATCCCATGGAATTTGCGCATATACGGCAGGGCTTCAATCAGGATATCGGCAACAGTGCTCATGGTCTCTTCTCACCTTCCGGTTTTCAATGCACAGCAGGGTCCGCGTTATAGAATATATCGGCTCAAATCTTCATCATTTTTAATATCTTTTAATTTGGCCCGTACAAATTCGGCATCGATGACAATTTTCTTCTTCTCAATATCCGGCGCTTCAAACAGAATATCCTCCAGCAGGCACTCCATGAGGGTGTGCAGCCGCCGGGCTCCGATATTTTCGGTATGCTCATTGACCTCCTGGGCGATGGCAGCGATTTCCGCCACGGCATCATCTTCAAAAACCACCTCAACCCCTTCGGTCCGCAGCAGCGCCATGTACTGAAGCAACAGCGCATTTTTCGGCTCGGTGAGTATCCGTTCAAATTCTTTGGCCCCCAGAGAATCCAGTTCAACCCGGATGGGAAACCGGCCCTGCAGTTCCGGAATCAAATCCGACGGTTTCACCGTATGAAACGCCCCGGAAGCGATAAACAGAATATGATCACTTTTAACCGGGCCGTATTTTGTATTGACGGTGGAGCCTTCCACGATGGGCAGCAGGTCCCGCTGAACCCCTTCCCGGGACACATCCGGGCTGGTACTGCCGTTGCGACCGGCGATTTTATCGATCTCATCTAAAAAGATGATGCCGGTCTGCTCCACTTTTCGTATGGCCTTTTCGATCACCTTGTCCATATCCACCAGGTTTACGGCCTCTTCCTGGGCCATCGCTGCCAGGGCTTCGGGAACCCGGATCTTTCTTCGCTTGGTGTTTTTCGGCATGAGACCACCGAGCATATCCTTGAAGTTAATCCCCATCTCCTCCATGCCGACATTGGAGAAAACCTCCACCATGGGCATGGATTTTTCGGGCATATCCAGATCCACATACCGCTTGTCCAGTTTTCCGGCCCGCAGCATCTTACGGAGTTTTTCACGTGTGGACGCGGTGGGCGTCTCCGTACCCGGCTGAACCAGTTCGAGGGTCCCCTCTCCAACGGTTTCTTTATTTTCCGAACTCACCGGCCGTGGTTTGGGGAGCAGCAGGTCCAGCATTCTTTCTTCGGCGATGTGACCGGCCTTGACCTTCACTGCGTCCTGTTCCCGGGTCCTTACCTTGTTCACCGTTAACTCCACAAGGTCCCTTACCATGGATTCCACATCGCGCCCCACATATCCCACTTCGGTAAATTTAGAGGCTTCAACCTTGCTGAAAGGTGAATCGGTGAGCAGGGACAACCGGCGGGCGATTTCCGTTTTCCCCACACCGGTGGGGCCGATCAGAATAATATTTTTAGGGGCAATTTCATCCCGCAGCTCCTCGGGAACCTGTTTCCGGCGCCAGCGGTTCCGCAACGCAATGGCCACCGACCGTTTGGCATTCTTTTGGCCGATAATGTATTTATCAAGTGCATGTACGATTTCAGATGGTTTTAATTCACTCATAATGTTGTATGACCCCTCACATCTCTTCCACGGAAATTTCTTCATTGGTATAGATGCAGATGGACGCTGCAATTTTCATGGCCCTGTCCACAATCTGACGGGCATCCAGGTCGGTGTTGTCCACCAGGGCCATGGCCGCCGCCTGGGCCGCGACACCGCCGGAACCAATGGCGGCAATCCCCTTGTCCGGTTCCATGACATCACCGTTTCCCGATATCAAAAACATCCGCGTATCATCGACTGCAATCATAAGCGCTTCCAGCCGCCGCAGGTATTTATCCGTTCGCCAGTCCCGGGCCAGTTCAACGGCCGATCGGGTCAGATTGCCGTTATACCGTTCCAGCTTGGCTTCCAGACGTTCGGAAAGGTTCAGGGCATCGGCGGTGGCACCGGCAAACCCCACAATGATCTTGTCGTGATAAATTCTTCTGACCTTTCGGGCAAAATGCTTCACCACACTATTGCCCAACGTCACCTGGCCGTCACCGGCAAGGGCAAGCCGTCCCTTGTGCCGAACGGCCAGTATCGTTGTTCCATGGAATTCCATAATGACCTAACCCGGATAAACCGGAACCACAAAAGACAAACACATCATGACAAACACCAAATGACAAACACCAAATGACAAAAAAATCCCAAATCTCAATGTCCAAATCTCAACCAAAAGCCATTTGATTAACCCATATCGTCTTGAATTTTTGTAGCTTTTAATTTCCCTTGTTTTGGAATTTTAATCATTGTGATTTATTTGGAATTTGTGTTTTGGTTATTGTGATTTTTTATTGTTGACATCAAAAACACAGATTTCAGTATTAAGATACTACTTCATTAAAAATTCTCTTCCATGAGCTTATTTCCGGGGATGGGCCTTGTCGTAGGCTTCCATGAGCCGGTCAATACTCACATGGGTATATCTCTGGGTAGTGGATAGGCTCTTATGTCCCAGGAGCTCCTGCACCACCCGCAGGTCAGCCCCGGCGTCCAGCATATGGGTGGCAAAGCTGTGCCGCACACCATGGGGGGAAATCGGGACAGCCAGGCCGCACTGCCGGGCCAGTTTGTCGATGATCCGGGCAATGGAACGGGTGCTCAACCGGGTCCCATTTTTATTTAGAAACAGCGGTCTGGCACCAACTGATGGTTCCAGCCGGAACCCTTGCCCAAGTGCGAGACGATAGGCTGAAATCGACTTCAGGGCCTTTTCCCCTATGGGAACAATCCGCTGTTTGCTGCCCTTCCCCATCACACGAATGACGCCGGCCGTATCATCGACATCCGCTTCATTCAAGCCGGCCAGTTCCGACACCCTGATGCCGCTCGAATACAGGGTTTCGAAGAGAGCCCGGTTTCTCAGCCCCAACAGGCTGCCGGGCACAATGCTGTCAAGCAGTCGAAACATATCGTCAACGGTCAGGTAAGCGGGAATATGTTTTTCCTGTTTGGGAGATGAAATCTGCTCTGTCGGATTATCAACGACAATCCCTGCTCTGACCAGATATCTGAAAAAAGAACGGATGGCGCATAATTTGCGGCCAATGGTCGTTTTTGTATTTTTTTTATACAGGTAGCCCAGGTAAAGACGGATGGTCAGCGCATCCACCGTTTCAATCTTAAACGGCGGACGTTTTGCCCCGGCAGAACGGTGGGTGTGCCGGACCGGTTGATTTTCGGCTGCAAACTCAGCAAATGCCTTTAAATCAGCATGATAGGCACGGCATGTGTTTACTGAATAGGCTTTTTCCGAATCCAGCGATTCGATAAAATCACTGATCAGTGTGTCAGATGTCATCTTTTTTACAACTTTTCAAATTCAATCAGCGATTCAATCTCGCGCCAGTCATTGACCTCGATAAAATGATGCGCGTTCCGGTTCCAGGGCTGACTGAATAAAATCGGTGTAATACCCTCAGTCTCAAGCTCGAAACAGGTTTCCAGGCGATCTTCGATAAAATAGGCAATCTTCCGCTCCACCAGTATGGGTGCCTTCCTGTCAAATTCCCCGACGGCGATGATCTCGATATTTTTGGGATCAACATCGAGCACACAGGGCAACCACTGGGCCATGGGGCCGACATAAGGTCGTGCGGTGACAAACAAAAGCGGACCAAAATCCATGGCCAGTCGCTGTAATACGGCGGCGGCACCGTCCATGGGATACAGCGGCGTCGTATACTTGCCGTCCATAATCCGTTCAAAAATATGCCGCAGAACCATGGGATCAAGATCCAGGCACCTCTCTACATGATAGCAGGTAAAATCCTCATACTGAAGGCCTGTCTCGCCATAGTCCTGCCTGGCAATATCGAGAAACAGCTGCATGGTATCGGCCACCACGCCATCAATGTCAAATGCAATGGATGCCGGATCAATCATGATGCGTCCATGGGATTTTTTATCATCAATCAAGCGACCCGGCGGCTTTTCTTTTTCAGGCGGAGCAGGCGTTTGCGGTAAATAGCGGCCATTTTTGGATCGTCGGCGGCAAGGGCCTTGGTGTGCTCTGCCTTGACGGCCTTCATTTTTTTCTTGGTATCCCTTACCGAAGCGTTATCCTTACCGGTGGGCTTTTCTTCAATGCCCTTTGCTTTTTTAATACTGCTCAGCAATTCTTCTTTATTCATCCCGTGAATACCGGTAACCTCCGGGATATCCTTGGCCACATCCCTGAGTTCCTTGGCGGTCATCTTGTCCAGCGGTTTTGCCTTTACTTCCTTTTTTTTTAAAGCCATGCGTTTTAGCTCTCCTTTTAATCTAAAAAAATTGATGAACTCGTAAAAAGTACAATTTAGACGGTTTTGTAAAAAGTTCAAATTCAAGGCGTGCAAATTTTGTAATCATGAGGCGTACTTATCGTACGTTGAATGATTACGAAATGCAGCGCAACGCAGAAGTTGGACTTTTTACGAGACTGTCAAAATTGACAGGGGAAATTTCCCGCCTACTGCCGATCTATTCTTTTTTACTTACCATAAAAACGATTTTCATAATCATGGATCGCACCGGTTGTCAATAACTAACCCGATTCCGATAAATATTGATGCCCATTTACCCATCTTCGTGTTTCAGCATTTTTAAAAAGGGCCGAAACAGATCCAGGGGAATGGGAAAAATCGTCGTGGTATTGTTTTCAGCTGACATCTCGTTCATGGTCTGGAGATATCTGAGCTGGAGTGCCACCGGGTTTGCACCTATAATGTCCGAGGCTTCGGCCAGTTTAGCGGCAGCCTGGAATTCGCCTTCGGCATTGATCACCTTGGCCCGACGGTCCCTTTCAGCTTCAGCCTGACGGGCCATGGCCCGCTGCATCTCCTGGGGCAGATCAATGTGCTTGAGTTCCACAGTGGCCACCTTGATGCCCCAGGGATCGGTATGCAGGTCGAGGATTTCCTGAAGTTGTTCATTGAGCTTTTCCCGGTTGGATAAAAGGTCATCCAGTTCGGCCTGGCCGCAGACACTCCGCAATGTGGTTTGCGCCAGCTGGGACATGGCATAATTAAAATTTTCAACCTCGATAATGGCCTTGATGGGGTCGATGACCCTGAAATAAATCACGGCATTCACTTTGACGGAAACATTATCCCGGGTAATCACATCCTGGGGGTCTACATCCATGACCACCAGGCGCAACCCGACCCTGACCATCTTGTCGACAATGGGAATCAGAATAATCAGCCCCGGCCCTTTGGCCTTGATCACCCGCCCCAGCCTGAAAATGACCCCCCGTTCATACTCATTTAAAATACGAATTGCCGCCGACAGAAAAAATACGACAAGGACAACAACCGCTATGATCGGTATCATGGCTTTCTCCTTTCATCAAAGTTCAACCCAAAGAAAAAAGGCTTTCAATTTAGGCGCTAAATTCTGAGATTCGTGTTTTTTATGTCACCAGTAAAGAATCCTGGCCCAGAGGACCAGGCTTTGGTTGTCCCCAAAGGGGATTGGATTTACGACAATAATTAAAATTTCAAATGTCAAATTACAAAATCCAAACAAATCAAATGCACACCAAATCCCAAGACAGAAAACACTTGAACCGTTTAATCAAGCGGCTTAGTAACGTTTTGAAATTTGGTGCATTGTTATTTGGGATTTATTTGTCATTGGGTGCTTGTAATTTGGTACCTGGGGCGGTTGCCTTTTCAACAGCGCCGGTTTATCCGGGTCAGGATCAATCGTCTGCTGCCGGTTCAACCGTCACCATCAACCCCTCGATGCCGGTGACCCGTACCCTGGCACCCCCGGATACCGGCTGCCGGCTGACCGCCTTCCATAATTCACCGTGGAGCAAAATCCGGCCTTCGGGCGTCAAATCGGTTTGAACAATTCCGATTTCGCCGATGAGCCCCTCGGCCCCGGTTCTGGGCCGGGAAACCTGGGCCCGGAAAACCAGTCCGGCAACCCCAATGAAAAAGAGAGAAATCACCGTGACAGTCGTCAGGATCACTTGCCAGGACAAGGCGGCCTCTGACCCGATGTCTTCAAAAAGCATGACAGAGCCCAGCACCAGAGATGCCACGCCGGCAACGCTCAGCATCCCGAAGCTGGTAATCTTCATCTCCATGATAAAAAAGATAAGGGCCAGCAGGATCAGCAGTATCCCGGCAGTGTTCACCGGCAGGGTCTGAAAGGCAAAAAAAGCCAGCACAATGGCGATACCGCCCACCACGCCGGGAAAAACGGCTCCGGGATGGGACAATTCAAAATAGAGCCCGGCCAGTCCGATCATCATCAATATATAGGCGATATTGGGGTCACTGATGACTTTTAAAACCCGGGTCCTCAGACCTTCCTTTAATATTTTCAGGGGAAGTTGGTCGAGTTTCAAGGTCCCCTTGTCATCGATTTTTCGGCCATTCAACTGACGGATAAGATCATCCCTGTCCCGGGCAATCATATCGATCACGTTTTTCTGTAATGCTTCCGTTTCCGTGATGCTGACACTTTCCCGCACCGCTTTTTCGGCCCACTCTTTGTTCCGGCCCCGTTTTTCGGCAATGCTCTTGATCTGGGCCACCATGTCATTGGTGATTTTTTCGGCCATGGTGCCGTCTATCTCCTTGCCGCCGGCACCCACGGGATGGGCCGCACCGATATTGGTACCCGGTGCCATGGCGGCAATATCGGCAGCCATGGTAATCATGACCCCGGCAGATGCGGCCCTTGCCCCGGACGGGGCCACATAAACAACCACCGGAACGCGGCTGGCATAAATGGCCATGACGATGTTGCGCATGGATTCGGCCAGTCCCCCGGGCGTATCCATTTCAATGATCACACAGGCTGCGCCATCATCCGAGGCTTTCTGAATCCCTCTTTCGATAAAATCAGCCATCCCCGGGCTGATGGCACCGGATGCCGGAATGACCACGATTTGATCCACACCGGCCGCTTCCGGGGCCGGAAAGGCTAAAAACAACCCGATCAGCAGTATAAAACAATATTTAATGTTCATAAACTGCTCCCTTCAGGATCGCAACCGCAATAAATTGAACGATATTTCGCTTCCGATCCTTATTTTTCCATGGCCCTCATCAACTTTTGGATATCTTCCCAGACATCCCGCTTTTTATCCTGATTTTGCAACAGGTCGTCCGGCGCATATGTGGGCATGAGCCGGATACCGTGAAAATCATGAAACCGACCCCGCAGGTGGGACAGGGGCTCTTTTGTCCGGAGCAGGGTCTGGACGGCAACGGTACCGAGCGTACAGATAAATTCCGGCTTGATAACGGTGATCTGGCGCTTTAAAAAGGGGTAGCAGGCATTTATGTCACTGGTCCGGAGGGGTCGCTGGACAGATGGCGTGCATTTGACGATGTTGCAGAGATAGACCTGGCTTCTGGTCAACTTCATTGCGTTGATAATCTTTGTAAGAAGCTCACCGGCCGGCCCCGCAAAGGGTTTGCCCAGGGCGTCTTCTTCAGGACCGGGGGCCTTCCCCACAAACATGAGCCGGGCAAAGGGATCGCCTTCCCCAAACACCAGATTTCGGCGGGATTGAGACATGGCGCAGGCCCGGCAGTCTCCGGCATCGGCCAGGATACGGTCAAGGGTTTCGGTGTGGGACGGCCAGGGGCTGTCCCCAGTGCCTTTATTTTAGCAAGGGCCTCTTCGGAACAGTCAAAGCCCGGACACCCCCGCTGTTTGTAAAACCGGAGACTCTCCTGGATATCATCGATAATGGATTTCACGGCTTTTTTATCCCCAATACCTTTTTTAGTGATAGGCATCGGCTATTTAATCCACCATGAAGCATGAAGAACATGAAAAGGGAGACATTACGAATGTTATATAATCTTCAGGTCCGTCATGATCTTCATGGTGAAAATTTATTATCGTTACTCTGCAAACAAACGACAATGGGATCTGGGATTTGTTTGACCCGATTTTAAGATCAGGTGGTGTTTTAATCGGGCAGATTTATAGGATTTAGGCCGGCAATCCGATCCAGTAGCACGTGGGCCACTTCGTCTTTATCCATATTCGGCAAGGCTTCAACATTACCGTCTTTAAAAAAACCGTAACGGAATTGGTATCGCTCCCAAAGCCTGATTCAGGGGGACCGATGAGGTTCCCGACAATCAGGTCCAGATTTTTGGCAATCAGTTTTTTTTGGGCATTGTGCTTGAGATCACGGGTTTCCGCCGCAAAACCAACCAATATCCGATGTTCTTTTCGTTGACCAAGGGCTTTTAATATATCCAGGTTGGGTTCTAAGGATAGAACCCATTCATTTTGATGCGCCTGTTTTTTGATTTTATGAACAGCCGTGTCCCGGGGCCGATAATCGGCCACCGCGGCGGTTTTGATAATGATATGACTATTTTCCATATGCTCAAAAACGGCGTTGGCCATCTCCTCGGCGCTCGTCACCCCCACCATGGTCACATTGACCGGTGGGGTCAGGGCCGTGGGCCCGCTGACCAACACCACATCCGCCCCCCGGTATTCGGCAGCACGGGCAATGGCGTAGCCCATTTTACCCGAAGACGGATTGCTGATAAACCGGACCGGATCAATGGCTTCACGGGTGGGTCCCGCCGTCACCAGCACCCGTTTACCGATCATGTCCGGAGGGGCAAGGCATTTTTGAAGTCGGTCCACAATAACCCATGGTTCCGGCAGACGACCGGCCCCGGTGGTGCCGCAGGCCAGTGCCCCTGATGCCGGCGTAACGATATGGCACCCGTCAGCGGCCAGAATGTCAAGATTGCGGGAAACGACCCGGCTTTCATACATATGCGTGTTCATGGAGGGACAGACCAGCACCGGGCAGGTGACCGCCAGCAGAAAGGTGCTCAAGGCATCATCTGCGATGCCATTGGCCATTTTACCGATCATATTGGCCGTTGCCGGTGCAACGATCACGGCATCGGCCTCCCGGGCCCAGTCGATATGTTTAATGGATGCATCATGATCCGTCTCAAAAAGGCTGACACACACCGGCCTGCCGCTCAGGGCCTCAAAGGTTAAAGGGCCTACAAAACGAGCGGCATTACCGGTCATCATCACGCGCACCCGGGCATTTTGTTTTTGCAGCAGTCTTAAGACGTCAACACTTTTATAAGCGGCAATGCCACCGCACACCCCAAGGATAATATTTTTATGGCCAATGCTGTTCTGCACTACCGTTTCCAGTCATCAAAAGTTGTATACAGATAAAAAATCAAATGGGCACAGCCCCCCTAAACGGACCTCACCCTTCAACTTGCCAAAGTCGGTGCCACCCATATTTCCACATAGGTGTAAAAATCTTTTTCCGAGATATTGATCACACAATACCGGTTGGCCTTTTCATACATAATGACCGAGCGCGGTGATTTAAAAGAAGCGATCTCTTTCCAGTTGTCTTTCTGCATATTGCTAGTAAAAAAAGTGAGCAAAGAGGCAACATCAACCCTGCCTTTCAGTGAAATCACACCCGCCGAAAAATTGGCCGTACGAAATACAAATGAAGATTTTTTATCCACTTTCAATTCACTGGGGATCAAAACATCGCCAAAATCATAATACAGCGGTACCGGGCCAGAATCCTGCTGGGCAAGTGCCATATTTTCGGTATTCTTTTCACCCCTTTGAAAATGACTGCAACCGGTTGTCAAAAGCATTACCGTGATCATGACGCCTAAAACCATCCAACCTGTTTTTAACTTTCCCATTTTACGCATGTTCTTTCTCCTGTTTGACGTTGCTACAATATAATAAAAAACTATTCTTTCCCCATACCCATCAAGGGATGCCGTTTATTACACCGTAAGCGCTGAAAAATCAATATTTATAAATACCACCGACCTTATCCACACGGGTCGGCGGCACCTGAAAATGAGTTTCCGGCATCGGCTGTTGCGACGATGATACCGCTTGCCTTTGAAACCGGTATTACATAAGGTGAAGGAAACCCAGGAAACAGGTTGCCGGCATTGGGTTCTATTTCCTGTTTCCGACTTTTATAGGAAAACGCGCAAATGGGCAGTGATCATCATCAGGAATTTATCCATATCGAGCTGAATGTCGAAGTCGTGGCGATTGGCGGGCATTATGTTTTTACCAAAGAAATGCGATTGCCGTTCAAGGACCGGGAGATCCTTTATCTGGCCGGATACGCATTGTTTGACACGAGTTGCTGCGGGTCCGGCGGGTGCGGTTACGCCCTGGTCCCCGGATTCATCCGAAACTGGAAACATAGGATCACCACAGACCACCGCCCCATATCCACTGTTGAGCCTGTTTATGATCCGACCCTGCAAAAACAGATCGCCGGTCTCGTCAAAAAAATTGAGGCCGTACCACAGGTTTTGTTTTTATAAAACAGGCCTATACCTAATACTTTTTCAGGCAACGGTTCAATTTCTGCAAATCATTGTATTTTCCGACAAGGGCGAACCATTCGGCAAACAACGGCAATAGATCGTCCGTTTTTACGGCACCCTTTTTGGCGGCCTGACGTTCGGCTGCCACCAGGGCCTCTTTGATGTCCAGTCGGTGCGGTTCACGCTGTAATAACTGCCGGTAGATATCTATCGCTTTTTGAAAATACCCCTGCTGAACGTAAATACCCGCCATGGTCTTCGTACATAAATTCAAATCGCTGCTCATTATTCTCCCGTTTTTATTTTTCATGATCGACAGCGCGGCCCTGGGGTTTCAAAATCAATTCGTCCCTGCCAACCATACCCAGTTCCTGCCGGGCGATATTCTCGATAAATGCCGTATCATTTTTCAGCCGGTCAACTTCCCGGTAAAGTCCACGATTGGTATTCCTGACCTGCGCATTCTGCGTTATTATCCCATCGAGCTGTTTCTTCTTTTTCTGTAGATCCAAAAACCCGTTGTCGTCAAAAATAATCACCAGGGAGAACGCAAACAAAGCCAGGGTCATCAATATCATCAAACTTTTCTGTATTTTATTCAATGACCAATCACCCTTCCCCGCCTTTGAAAATAAACCGGATCTGCTTCAGCTCGGGACTTTTTAACAACCATGAAAAAAAGGTATACAGCGCTATACCAAAAATAATACACCCCCCGGTATCCACCAGAATTTCTGTGGTGCCAAGCCGTGCGATGGGTATCTTGAAAAACAGCCATCCACCCCATATAGCGGCCCCCATCAGGCCGGCACACACCGTTGACCGGGCCACGGACCGACCAATCCGAAACCACCGGGGCGCGCCGATTCTATCCCACAGTGCATGGACGAGCAGGCCCAGATTAAGCATGGATGCCAGGGACGTTGCCAGGGCCAGTCCGCCATGGGCCAGGGGCCCCATGAGCAGAATACCCAGAATCACATTGGCACCAACGGAAACAATCCCCATTTTTACCGGTGTGCGGGTATCCTGCAGGGCGTAAAATGTGGAAATAACAATGCGCACACCGGAAAATGCCCACAGCCCCAGACAATAATACAAAAGCGCCACTGCCGTCAATCGCGTGTTTTCAAGATTGAACGCCCCCCTTTTAAAAAGCAGGGCCACAATCGGTTCCCTCAAGATGATCATGCCCACCATGGCGGGCATGGTAATAAAAAACACCAGATTCATGGAATGAACAAACGTGTCTTGCAGCGCCTGATAATTCCCCATGGCCGCCTGCCGGGAAAGACTCGGCATGACCGCCGTTGCCGTAGCAATGGCAAAAAGCCCCAGGGGGAACTGCACCAGGCGATCCGCGTAATAAAGACAGGAGACGCTGCCTTCAGGTAAAAAAGAAGCCAGAAGCGTTCCCACCAGAATATTAATCTGATAAACGGCCGCCCCAAAAACAGCCGGCAGCATCAATCGGCCAACTTTTTTAAGCCCGGAATGAAAAAGGGCAGCCTTTTCCCAGAAATAAAACCGTTTCCGGATTAAAAAGGGCAGCTGCAGTGTCAGTTGCAGAACCCCGCCAATGAGCACCCCCAGGGCAAGACCATGAACCGGCATCGCCATATGCGGCGCAATTAAAAAGGCCGATCCGATAATCGCAATATTCAAAAAAACAGGGGCCAGGGCAGGCGCCGCAAAATGGCCCAGGGCATTTAAAACACCCATCATCAGCGCCACCAGGCAGATACAGATAATATAGGGAAACATCCAGCGGGTCAAATCCACCGTAAGATTGAATTTTTCGGGGGATCCTGCAAATCCGGGGGCCATCAGAAAAACAATCACCGGCGCCAGCAGCATGCCTGCCAGACAGACAAACACCAGCAGCACAGTGAGCAGCCGCATGGCCGATCTTGCAAACTCAAACGCCTCCCTGGGCCCCTGCAGCGCCAGATACTCGGTAAATACCGGGATAAAGGCAATACTCAGGGAGCCTTCGGCAAAAAGCCGCCGCAACAGGTTGGGAATCCGAAAGGCAACAAAAAAAGCATCCGAACTCATTGTGGCACCGAACAGTCCTGCAATGACCGCATCTCGAACAAATCCGAGTATCCGACTCAAAAGGGTTGCAAGGCCCACGATACCGGCCGCTTTTGTTACTTTCTTAGTTTCGCTCATCGATGGTGTGACAGATTAAAAACAATTGATCTGCCAGGTATCCCCTGGTTTCGGGCACGTATTATGTCCCGTCGGTACCCGGACATGATTATTTTAAATAAAAACATCTTGACAGCCCATTATCGATTTTGTATTAAATTTGTTTCTTACAAATGACTATTTTTGATTATAATTATTGTTAAAAGGAGTTCATAACGTGGCCAATCATAAATCCGCTCTTAAACGCACCCGGCAAAATGAGATCAACCGGACCCGCAACAAAACAACCAAAACCAAGGTGAAAAACATTGTCAAGCAGGTCCGTCTGGCGGACGGGGAAAATCGTGATGAAACAGGTGTAACGGACCTGAACAGCGCCAAATCCATTATTGATACGGCCGTCAAAAAAGGCGTCATCCATAGAAACACCGGTTCGCGCAAAATATCCCGCCTTGAAAAACTGGTAAACACGACAACCGCCTGATTTAAAACAGGTAAAAAACCACTAAAAACCATCTGTCATACGGTTGTAGGCCACCTCGGCAATTCGTCCGGCGATTTTTTTAATCGCTGCCGTCCGGTTTTGGTTGGTGGCCGGTTTATCCGATACAACATCATAGGCCTCACTGTCAGTGAGGCCTTTTGCAGACCAGAGCATCACACCATTAATGCCGCTGAATGTCACATTAACGGTCAAGCGTACCCGTCTTTCAAGGGCCGTGCTCTGTCCGCTGCGGGATATGGTGTTAATCTCCAACGCGGCAACCGATCCGCTCAATACCGCATGCCCCTCATCCGATCTGCCGCCGGTCTTCACCCCCCGGCGAACAAACTCATCCACGAAAGACCGGGTAACAATCGTTTCCACCCCGGTTTCTGATGTATGGTTCTCAAAAACAGCAACAGTGACATCTGAAACCCCGCCGGGCAGATGCCCCTGACCGGCAAAGCGGTAGCCACAGGAGGATACCAGCATTGCCAGGATCCCTAAAAAAATAAACCAGTAACCGTCATATTTTATCTTCAGCGACATCATTGTAACCCCATGGTCATTACACCACGATATTAACCAGCTTTCCCTTTATGACGATTATCTTTTTCACGGGTTTGTCACCGACAAACTTCTGGACATGATCATCGGCAAGGGCTGCTGCTTTGAGGTCGGCATCACTCGTGCCGGCGGCTGCATTGAATCGGCCCCTGAGTTTTCCGTTTACCTGAACGACAATGGTCAGGTCATCGGACACCAGCGCGTCTGCTTTATACGCCGGCCAGGGTTCCAGCAAAATACTCGAATCATGGCCAAGGGCCTGCCAGATTTCCTCGGCGTAATGGGGCACAATGGGCGATAAAAGCAAAACCGTCGTCTCCACGGCAAGACGCATTACCGCTGAGGCCTGGTGATTCACAGATTCATCGTCTATCTGGTACATGACATTGACCAGTTCCATGATGGCACTGATGGCCGTGTTAAAATGGAACCGGTCTTCTATATCAACACCGACTTTTTTAATGGTTTCATGAATTTTTTTATATAAATCGCGCAGGTTACCGTCAAGATCGGACAGACGGCCATCAAAAGGATCGCATTCCCGGATATTTTTGAGCCAGCTATCGGTGCATCGCCATACCCGGTTCAGGAAACGGTAACTGCCTTCGACCCCCTGCTCTTTCCACTCCAGATCCCTTTCGGGGGGTGCTGCAAAAAGGCAGAACAGCCGGGTGGTGTCGGCGCCATACTTTTCCAGCAGGATATTGGGATCCACCACATTTTTTTTCGACTTGGACATCTTTTCGACCCTGCCCACGGTAACCGGACGACTGCATCGTGTGCAGACCCTGTCCTCACCGCTGCCCACAACTTCTTCGGGAAACAAAAATCCATGTTCCGGACAGGTAACGGTTTCCTGGCAGACCATTCCCTGGGTCAACAAGCGGGTAAACGGTTCCTTATACTGCACCAGCCCCATATCTTTGAGCACCCGGGTAAAATACCGTGAATACAACAGATGCAGCACCGCATGTTCCACACCGCCGATATACTGATCCACAGGCATCCAGTAGTCCACGGCGGCCTTGTCGAAGATACCGTCATCACAAGCCGGGCTGCAGTACCGTTCAAAATACCAGGACGATTCCACAAAGGTATCCATGGTATCGGTCTCCCGACGGGCATCACTGCCCCCGCAGCGCGGGCACCGGGTCATTGCAAAATAATCGAGCGCCGAAAGCGGAGATTTCCCCCCTTCGAGCAGATCGGCATCCTCGGGGAGGAGGATGGGCAGGTCTTTTTCGGGGACCGGCACAATGCCGCAGTGTTGACAATGGATCATGGGAATGGGCGCACCCCAGTAGCGCTGCCGTGAAATCCCCCAGTCCCTGATCCGAAAACTGACGGTCTTTCGGCCGATGCCGTTTTCGTCCAGATAGGCGGCAATCGCTTCCAGGGCCCGGCGATTTTCAATCCCGTCGAACTGCCCGGAATTCACCATGCGCCCGTCACCCGTGTAGGCCTCGGTCATTTGCCGGCCATCGATGGCATCATCTGCCGGTTTGACCACCATCACAATGTCCAGTCCATACTTTAAGGCAAAATCAAAATCACGCTGATCATGGGCCGGCACAGACATGACGGCACCGGTGCCGTATTCCATCAAAGCAAAATTGGCCGCCCAGATGGGCATTCTACGGCCGCTCAATGGATTGATACACCAGGCGCCTGTAAAAACCCCTTCTTTTTCATAGGTTTCCACGGCCCTGCTGGATCGATCCTGCCGGGCAATGCGCTCTACAAATTCAGCAACCCCTTGCGCCTGGTCCGTTCCCTTTGACAATTGGGTCACCAGCGGATGCTCGGGGGCAAGGCACATGAAGGTTGCCCCGAACACCGTATCCTGGCGGGTCGTAAACACCGTAATGGTGTTTCCGGCACCGGCGGGTGGATTTTCAATGGGAAACGCTATTTCCGCCCCGACGCTTTTACCGATCCAGTTTTTCTGCATGGTGATCACCTTGTCGGGCCAGCCCGGCAATTGATCGCAATGGGCCAGCAGGTCCTCGGCAGCATCGGTAATACGAAAAAACCACTGCCAGAGTTTCTTCTGACGCACCGGTTTGCCGCACCGCCAGCACATGCCGGCCTCGACCTGTTCATTGGCCAGCACCGTCTGACAGGTGTCACACCAGTTAACAAAGGATTCTTTACGATAGGCCATGCCCTTTTCATACATTTTCAAAAACAGCCACTGCTCCCATCGATAGTATTCGGGCCTGCACGTGGCGATTTCCCGGTCCCAGTCATAGGAGAATCCCAATCGCTTGAGCTGGGCACGCATGGCATCGATATTCTCATAGGTCCAGCGGGCCGGATGGGTATCGTTGGCAATGGCCGCATTTTCAGCCGGCATTCCGAAGGCGTCCCATCCCATGGGATGCAGCACGTTAAACCCCTTCATCCGTTTATACCGGGCCACCACATCACCGATGGTGTAGTTTCGCACATGCCCCATGTGGATTTTACCCGAGGGATAGGGGAACATCTCCATCAGGTAGTATTTCTCCCGATGGGGTTCTTCAGCTACCTTGAAAAGGCCTGATGCGTCCCAGATTTTCTGCCATTTTGATTCAATTGCCTGCGGATTATATCGATTTGCCATTATCTGTCTGCCCCGTATTCATCGTCATCTACAACAAAAAACCGTTTTCTGATAAACGATTTTGTCTGTTTTTAGTCAAAGGTCACGATCCATTGGTTTATTTTGAATCGTCATGCCATACTATGATTGAAATAGCAAGTGACGATTAGACTTTGGGGCGCATCACAGTAAACATCGGAAACAGTTGAGGATTGAAGAGAAATCATTTGACTTGCCGTTAACAATTGCCTATCACTGTCATTAAATTATAAAAACCAAAATCATCCGGTATCGGCATCTGATGACTTTACTTGTTAAATAGTTAAGATTTGTGGTATGTCTTATATGACAGCTGCTTTTCAGACCCCTATAATGAAATAAAGAACCAGGAAAATGACTACATGAGCAATAAAATTCTTATTAACGCGGTGGATTCGGAAGAGTGCCGGATTGCCAGAGTTCAAGACAGCCACCTCGAAGAGTTTCATATTGAAAGCGCGGCCAAGGAAGTGACCCACGGCAATATCTACAAAGGCATCATCACCCGTATCGAACCCAGCCTGCAGGCGGTATTCGTCAATTATGGGGCCGAGCGGCACGGGTTTCTGCAAAAAAATGAAATTCACAGCGACTACTTCCAGGACAATCCCACCGGCGGCCGGTCCATTCAGAATATCGTCAAACGCGGTCAGGAACTGATGGTCCAGGTGACCAAAGATCCGATCATGAAAAAAGGCGCCATGCTCACCACGTATATCTCTCTGCCCGGAAGATACACGGTTCTGATGCCCGGTGGTAAAACCCGCGGTATTTCCAGAAAGATAGAAGATGAAGCGGAGCGCAGTCGTTTAAAGGAAATTGTCAGCAAACTCAAACTGCCTGAGGAATTCGGCACCATTGTCCGCACCGTCGGCATCAGTAGCACCAAAACCCTTCTGGACAAAGACCTGCGCGATCTCATGCGATTGTGGAAAAATATCAATAAGCAGGGCATCACCAAGGAGGCGCCGTCCCTGCTTTACAAGGAACGTAATCTGGCCATACGGTCCATACGGGATTACCTGACTGCGGACATTACCGAAATCTTGATTGACGATCAAACCGTATACAGTGAAATCAAGGAATTTGTCGCGCTTATCGCTCCCAAACAGAAAAAAATAGTTAAACTGCACAAGGATCCCAAGCCGATTTTTGCCAAACATCAGCTTGAAACCCAGATTGCATCAATCTTTGAAAGCCGGGTGGGTCTTCCCTCCGGCGGATCCATTGTGATCAATCAGACAGAAGCCCTGGTTGCCATTGATGTAAATTCCGGTAAAGCGACGCAAAAAAAATCCATTGAACAAACCGCATTGTTGAGTAACCTTGAAGCGGCCGAAGAAATTGCCCGTCAACTCAGACTCCGGGACCTGGGGGGATTGATCGTGATCGATTTTATCGACATGCGTGAGTCAAAACACAAAAACGAATTGGAACGGGTCATGAAATCCAATCTGAAAATTGACAAGGCCCGCACCAAAACAGGCAGACTTTCCAAGTTCGGTCTGATGGAAATGTCCCGGCAACGCATCAAGCCGTCCATCGAATTCGCCAATTTTAAACCCTGCCGATACTGCCACGGCAAGGGGTTGACGCCTTCCACGGAAGCCCTGTCCATTGGTTTTCTCCGTGAACTGCGCATGAAAACCCTTAAAGACAACATTGCCACGGTAAACGGCAGGGTCCCCATGGAAGTAGCTGATTATCTTCTCAACAAAAAACGCAGTGAACTCCTTGAGTTGGAAAGCAGGCGAAATCTTTGCATTGTCATCACCCCGGACAGCAAGATGGTACCGGGTGAAAGCAGTATTACATGCGAAGAACAATAAAAAAGTGTACCTGTTTTCAATATGGGGAGCAAGCGAATGCACGGTAAAAAAAAACAAGTATCAAACCGGGTTTATATTTCCGTTGTCATCGGCTCGCTGATTATTACCCTGCTGGTTGCCGGCATCTTCTACCGGCATAACAAAAGCCTTGAAAAAACGGCAAAAACCGCTGCCCTGACCCAAACGGCCATTACCGACCCGCTACCGGTACCCGCACAACCCATGGTCGTCGATTACAATGAACTGGAAAATAAAGGTGACACCAAAGCGCTTTTACAACAACGAAAGGATCGCTACGGAATCGATACGGGGCTTGATTTTATCATTCAATCCGATGAAAGACTCAAAGTTGGCGACACCACCCTGTCCATGCAGAAAATTATGGATCAAATCCGTTTAAAGCACGGTGACATTCTTGAAAAAAAACTGGATCTGGCAGGGATGGATGCAGCAGACCCGGACCATGATCAATCTGAAATATTCGGTATTTATGTTGTCCGCCCCGGCGACAATATCTGGAATATTCATTTTAATTTTCTAAAGGATTATTTTAATCATAAAAACATTACGGTTTCTCCCATGGCCGACGAACCGAATAAACGTGGGTTGAGTTCCGGCATCGGCAAACTTTTAAAATTCTCTGAGACAATGATCCATATCTATAATATTGAAAAAAACCGGATTGATATTGATCTTGACCGAATTCAGCCATTGAATAAACTGGTGGTTTATAATATGACCCAGATATTTGCATTGCTAGGCCAGATTGACTACACACATGTCAACCATATCCAATTTGACGGCGAGACCATCTGGATTCCGGCAGACCAGTAAGGACCGCAGATGAAATAAAGTGAACGAAATCGCTTCATGGATTTTCCACTGCCCCGGTGCCGTTTACAGCTGTATCATAAAATAATTGCAAGAATTATTTGACCTGCGTTGATATTTGAAGTATATCAGCGCATTTTAGTGCCCGTTTTGGAAAAATTGAATCAACAAAACAGTCATCAAGGCAAAAAATATTTTTTTTAACGATTACATCATCAATCATGAAGGAGGGTATCGTGTTTAATAATATCGCATATGCAATGGGCCAGGGGGGTGCCGGCCAGGGCGCGCAAGGTGGTTTCCAGGCGTTTATTCCCCTTATTTTAATGTTCGTTATTTTCTATTTTCTGTTAATCCGGCCCCAGCAGAAAAAGACAAAAGAACACCGCGCAATGATCAGTAACCTGAAAAAAGGCGACAAAATTATTACCGGCGGAGGCATTCACGGCTGGATTACCGGTTTGGATGACACCACCTTAACTGTTGAGATTGCCGACCGTGTTCGTGTAAAAGTCAACCGCGGTAATGTAACGGCCTTGGTTCAGACCACTGCTCAACCGGCTGCCGCCAAAGCCGAAAAAACAGACGCCAAAAAAAAATCAGACAAAAAATAGATCTGATCAAATCCCCGATGATACAAATTAAGACAGATCCGCAGCCGGTCTGCGGGTTGGGGCGATGGGGTCTATGGAAAAATGTCAGGCAGCAACCGACTGGACGTTAAAAACCCGGCTTTACTGACTTTGGGTGTAATTATTTTTGAGAAAGGAACAGTTCATTGAAAAAGCTTTCATGGCGACTGGTGATCGTGATTGGGGTTATTCTGGCCGCATTTGTCTATGTCCTCCCCAGCTTCAAACCATCCTTGTGGCCCCACAAAAAAATAAACCTGGGCCTTGATCTCCAGGGTGGCATGCACCTGGTTCTTGAAGTTGACACGGATAAAGCGGTGGAAGGTACGGTTGAACGCATCGCCCAGGAATTGAAAGATCAAGTCAAAAAAGAGCGAATTCGAAATACCAGCATAGACCGCATTGAGGGCACTAAAATATCCGTTATTATCCGTGACCCTGAAACTGTGGCCGAATTTGACAAGATCCTTGACAAGGATTTTAAAGATCTCCGGATATTATCCCGTGCCAAAGATGGGGAAAATCTGACCATAACCATGGATCTTCCCGATACGCGCTCCCAACAGATAAAGAAGTTGGCCACAGATCAGGCCCTTGAAACCATCAGAAACAGGATTGACCAGTTTGGCGTCAGTGAGCCTGATATCCGCCGCCAGGGCGAAAAGCGGCTCCTGATACAGCTCCCGGGAATCAAAGATACAAACAGAGCCAAAGAGCTGATCGGAAGAACGGCTCAACTGGAATTCAAGCTCGTTGATGAAACCCACGATGTTGACGCCGCCCTGAAAGGGAACATTCCCCCCGGCAGCCAGGTCCTTTACCAGGTCAAGGTGGATTCGCTCACGCATCGAACGAGCAAAACCCCTTATCTCATCAAAAAAAGGTCCCTTCTAAGCGGTGCCTATCTTACGGATGCCAAGGTTCAAATTGATTCCCAGTATAACGAGCCCTACGTCGGCATTGATTTCAATCGAAAAGGCGCCAGAATTTTTGAACGGATTACCGCTGAAAATGTAAAAAAACGCCTGGCCATTGTACTGGACAATAAAGTTTATTCAGCCCCCGTGATTCAGGAAAAGATATCCGGTGGATCAGCCCGTATTACCGGCAACTTCACCACAGAGGAAGCCCGGGATCTGGCCATCGTGCTGCGCGCCGGTGCTTTGCCGGCACCGGTCAATATCATTGAAGAACGCACCGTCGGCCCATCTTTAGGTTCCGATTCCATCAACAAAGGCCTGATATCCATGTGTATCGGCGGTATTCTGGTGGTTCTGTTCATGATCATCTATTATAAAACCGCCGGTCTCATTGCCGATTTTGCCCTGATTTTAAACATTCTCCTCATCGCCGGCGGGCTCGCCGGGTTTCAGGCAACGTTGACACTACCGGGTATTGCCGGCATCATATTGACCATCGGCATGGCCGTTGATGCCAATGTGCTTATTTTTGAACGTATCAGGGAAGAAATGGCCCTTGGTAAAACACCCCGTGCTGCACTGGATGCAGGATACAATAGGGCGACATTGACCATTCTGGATGCCAATGTCACCACGTTGATAGCAGCCCTGGTACTGTTCCAGTTCGGCACCGGTGCAGTCAAGGGATTTGCCGTAACACTCAGCCTGGGCGTCATCGCCAGTCTGTTTACAGCCCTTATCCTGACACGGGCCATATTCGATTATTTGTTGATTCACCGAAAAATAAAAACCCTGAGCATCTAAACCAATACAGGCTGACGGTCTGCGAAGTACTAAACACCTTAAAAAAATCGCAGGCCGCAATCCGGAGGAACAATGCAGTTTATTAAACCCGGCATTAACATCGATTTTATCGGTAAACGAAAAATCGCATTCATTGTATCCAGCATTATGATTCTGATCAGTTTTGCATCTCTTATTGTTCATGGCGGCCCCCGATACGGCATCGACTTTGCCGGCGGCACATTGATTCAGGTCAAATTTTCAGCGCCCACTGCCATTGATGACATCAAGTCCGGTCTTAGTACCATCGGGCTCAAGAACTTATCGGTGCAGATGTTCGGCACCGCCAACGACAACGAATACCTCATCCGTACGGACAAATCTCCAATGACAGACCAGAAATTTTCCGAGGAGGTATCCACGGCCCTCAAGTTTTCCACCAAAAATGATCTGGAAGTCCGACGCCTTGAAATGGTCGGCCCCCAGGTCGGCAAGGACCTGCGGGAAAAGGCCCTGTTTGCCATGTTCTTTTCCCTGCTTTTTATTACGATTTATATCTCCGGCCGGTTTGAACTAAAATGGGTGTTGAGCGGTGTGATGGCCGGCGCCCTCATGGGCGCGGTCTATTTTCTGTCTCTTTTTCACGTCAGTACACCGTTTCTCATCGCAGCAGCACTGATTGTCACCCTGGTCCTGTTCTGGTTCCTTAAACTCAAGTATGCCATGGGGGCCATTGTGGCCCTTATCCATGATGTCACCATCACCGTGGGCATTTTTTCCATTTGTGGAAAAGAATTTACATTGCCCATCATTGCGGCCCTGCTCACCATCATCGGCTACTCATTGAACGACACCATCATCGTATTTGATCGTATCCGTGAAAATTTAAGAAAGAAACAAAAACTGCCTTTAAGTGGGATCATTAACAGCAGTATCAACGAAACACTGTCGCGTACGATTCTGACATCCCTGACCACCATGGTCGTTATTGTCTGCCTGTTTACCCTGGGGGGCGGTATCATCCATGATTTTGCCTTTGCAATGATGGTTGGTATTCTTGTGGGAACCTATTCCTCTGTCTATGTGGCCAGCCCTATTCTGATTGCCTGGCAGAATCATTCAAAATAAAAATACGTGCGTTAATAAGGAGCCATAGCACATCCCCCGGCATAATCAGTGTCTTGCAAAACAAAAAACAACCATGAGCCTCTGAGCCTTTAAACCCCGGTGGATCTCTTATGAAAAATATTTTACCATGGGTTGCCCTCAAAAGCGTTCCGGGCATTGGAAACCTTCTTTTCAAGCGACTTTTTCAGCATTTCAAAACACCCGAAGCCGTTTTACAGGCACCTGCTGAACAGCTGCTTCAAGTGGAAGGGATGAGCCCCCGGCTTGCCCGTGCCATAACAGGGCACGGCATTCCGGAAAAAGCCAAGCGAGATCTTGATCGGGCATTCAAAAAAGGGTATAAAATCATAACCCTGGCCGATAATGCGTACCCGCCGTTGCTTCTGGAAATACCCGATCCGCCCCCCATTCTCTATGTCTGCGGCAATTTAAAAACATCTTTGTTGAATATCGCCATCGTCGGATCCAGAAATGCGACCAAATACGGGTTGACCATCACCCGGCATCTGGGCGCTGATCTGGCTACCCTGGGCATTACGGTGGTCAGTGGTATGGCCCTGGGTATTGACACAGCAGCGCATTACGGGGCTTTGGCCGGCCATGGGAATACCATCGCCGTGCTGGGCAGCGGCCTGGACCGAATCTATCCGGCGTCCAACAAAAGCCTGTTTTACAAAATCGCCGAACAGGGGGCCGTCATTTCCGAGTTTCCCCTTGACACTGAACCGGAGAGTCACAATTTTCCGCAACGCAACAGGATCATCAGCGGGATCTGTCAGGGAACGGTTATTGTGGAGGCCACGAAACGCAGCGGGTCTCTCATTACGGCACGCATGGCCGCTGAACAGAACCGGGATGTTTTTGCCGTACCGGGCAGCGTTCACAGTTTTAAAAGTACGGGTACCCACACCCTTATCAAGCAGGGCGCCAAACTGGTGGAAAACGCCCAGGATATTGTAGAAGAATTTGACCTGGTGCTGACCCCGCCGCCGGCACCGGAAAACACGGGTGCAAAAACACCCATGGAACTGACGCCGGATGAATCCAGGGTTCTGAAATTGCTGGGACCCTATCCGACACATATCGACAACCTTGTAAGAAAATTATCCATTGCTCCGGGCAGTCTTTCTAGTATATTGCTCCACCTGGAACTCAAAGGATTGATACAACAGTCACCGGGCAATTTATTTGCCATTACGGAGACAAGCAGTCAGGTAACCTGATGTGGCTGCTGCAAACACCTGTATGAGGGTTAAAATTGACTAAACCGCTTGTGGTCGTGGAATCACCGACAAAAGTAAGAACAATCAATAAATATCTTGGCCAGGCGTATAATGTTTCCAGCACCGTCGGACACATTAAAGACCTTCCGCCCCGGGAAATCGGAATCGATATTGATGATGCATTTAAACCGAATTACCGTATCATCTCCGGCAAAAACAAAGTGGTCCGTGCACTGAAAGCCGCCGCCGGCGATGCCACTGAAATTTTTCTGGCCTCTGACCCCGACCGTGAAGGAGAAGCCATTGCCTGGCACACGGCGGAAATTTTAAAAAAAAAAGGACGAAAATTTTACCGTGTCCTTTTTCATGAACTGACCAAAAACGGCATTCAAAAAGCAATCCAGACCCCTGAAGCGCTGAATAAAAACAAATATGAAGCCCAGCAGGCCCGCAGGATATTAGACCGTCTGGTGGGCTATCAGGTCTCTCCTCTTTTATGGCGCAAGGTCAAGGGGGGCCTCAGCGCCGGCCGGGTTCAGTCCGTCACCGTGAGAATCATCTGCGAAAGAGAACGCGCCATCTGGGCATTTGACCCGGAAGAGTACTGGACCATCACCGCAGACCTTGAAGGGTCCACCCCCCCTCTGTTTTCCGCAAAATTGTCCAAAAAAAAGGGCAAAACAGTTAAAATTCCGGACCAAAACACTTCAGACACAATTTTGGATGAACTGTCCGGCGCCCACTACATTGTCGACAAAGTTACCCGAAAAACAACAAAGCGAAATCCCCTGCCCCCATTTATTACCAGTAAAATGCAGCAGGAGGCCATCCGCAAACTCAAATTTTCCGCGAAAAAAACCATGTCGGTGGCCCAGCAGCTCTATGAAGGCATTGATATTGGTCCAGGAGATCCCACCGGTCTGATTACCTATATGCGAACGGACTCCATCCGTATCGCCGCTGAAGCGGCCCATGAAGCCATGGACTTTGTCGGTACGCAATTCGGCCCGGAATACGCCCCTGATAAACCCCGTTTTTTTAAAAACCGTTCCAAGGCCCAGGATGCCCACGAGGCCATTCGGCCCACATCGGTTTATCACACCCCTGAAAAACTGGCCGCCTATCTTTCCAAAGACCAGTTGCAGTTATACCGTATGATCTGGCAACGGTTTGTGGCATCCCAGATGCAACCGGCCCTGATCAATCAGAACTCGGTCGCTATCACTGCCGGGGCCTATACGTTTACGGCCAGCGGGTCCTCTGTCAAATTCCCCGGTTTCATGGCCCTTTACCTGTCCGCCGATGACGAGGCTGAAAAAAAAGAAAAAAAACAACCCCTTCCCGATCTTGAAGAGAATACTGAGCTGAAATTTTGTGCCATCCATCCCAAACAGCATTTCACGTTGCCCCCTCCCCGTTTTTCCGAAGCCTCCCTGGTTAAGGAGCTTGAAGAAAACGGCATCGGCCGGCCCAGCACCTATGCCTCGATTCTCAGCATCATCCGGGACAAAGGGTACGTGGATTTTGTCAAAGGGTATTTCAAGCCCAGCGAACTGGGATTTATTGTCAACGATCTGCTGGTCCAGACCTTTCCCGATATTTTTTCGGTTGATTTTACCGCCAAACTGGAAACCCTGTTAGATGGTATCGAAGAGGCCCGGGTGAAACTCATAGATGTGCTCTCCCAGTTTTATACGCCTTTTTTGGAAAAACTGGAAAATGCCCCGGAAAACATGCTGAACGTCAAGGGTGTGGGGTTTGAAACAAATTTGAAATGCCCGGCCTGCAATGGCCCACTGCATATAAAAGTCGGCAAAAACGGCCCTTTTATCACCTGTAACAATTATCCGGAATGCCGATTTTCAAGAGATTTCACCCGCTCTGAAAAGGGAAAATACAACCGGTGGAACTCCCCCCCGAAGAGGTCACCGATAAAATATGTGACCAGTGCGGACAACCCATGGTCATGAAAAGGGGACGGTATGGAAATTTTTTGGCCTGCAGCGGTTACCCCACCTGTAAAAGCACCCAGTCCCTGGCCAACGGCAACGGAAATGACCTGGGCATAAAATGCCCCGAACCGGATTGCACCGGGACCATCGTTGAAAAAAAATCCCGCAGGGGCAAAGTGTTTTACGGGTGCAACCGATTTCCCAAATGCACCTTTGCCACCTGGGATATGCCTGTGGATAAACCCTGTCCGAAATGCGGCGCTAAATTCATGGTTGAAAAAACCACTAAAAAACAGGGCACATTTCTAACCTGTATCAACCCGGAATGCAAATATCGGGAAGATAAAGCAGAGTAAAAAAAAACGCCGTGTCTCCTTTAATTTGATTAAAAACCAATAAAAAACTTGACTTTGGTTATAAAATTTAATATTTTTTCAAATTAAAAATTAATTACGGAAATTAGAATGATAACCATCACCGTCCTTATCAGCCTTATTAGTATAATTATCCTCCTCGTCGTAGGTGTCCTTGCCTGCCACGGGGAACAGGGGTTGATAATGCCGTAGTTTAATCGACATACAGGAAATTCAAAATCCGTTATCAGCCCCGAAGGCCGGTAACGGATTTTTTTTTGGTAAACCGGACACTCATAAAAAAAGGACAAGGAATCTGCAATGAAACTTACTGGTGCACAGATTTTGATGGAAGTGCTCAAGGATGAAGGGGTTGACACCATTTTCGGTTTCCCCGGTGGGGCGGTCATTGATTTATATGATGAGCTCGCGAAAACAGACATCCGGCATATACTGGTCCGACACGAGCAGGGGGCCGTTCATGCGGCGGACGGCTATGCCCGGGCCGGCAACAAGACCGGGGTCTGCCTGGTCACATCAGGGCCCGGTGCCACCAACACGGTGACCGGCCTGGCCACCGCCTATATGGACTCCATCCCCCTGGTGGTCATCACCGGTCAGGTGCCCAGTCACCTCATCGGTAACGATGCCTTTCAAGAGGTGGACATCGTGGGCATTACCCGTTCCTGCACCAAACATAATTATCTGGTGGACAGTGCCGAGTCATTAGCGAGAATTCTTAAAGAAGCCTTTTACATAGCACGGTCCGGCAGGCCAGGGCCTGTTCTCGTGGATATTCCCAAAGACCTGACCACCCGTACCATTGATTACAAGCCCATCAAACGGGTCAAGATCAAATCGTACAATCCCACATACAAACCGAATACGCGACAATTGACCAAAGTAGTGGACCTCATAAAAAAGGCCAAAAAACCGGTTATCTTTGCCGGTGGCGGCGTCATTCTATCCAATGCCGCATCCGAGGTTACCCGGCTGGCCCATACCCTGCAAAGCCCGGTGACCACATCCCTCATGGGGCTGGGGTCACTGCCGGGAACGGACCCGTTATGGCTGGGCATGCTCGGCATGCACGGTACCTATCGGGCCAACATGGCCATCAGCAACTGTGACCTGCTCATTGCCGTAGGGGTTCGATTTGACGACCGGGTAACCGGGAAAACCGAGACCTTCGCCGCCCAGGCCAAAATCGTTCATATCGATATCGATCCGACATCCATCCGAAAAAATGTACCGGTCACCATTCCGGTGGTGGGGGATTGCAGGATGACCATTCGTCAGATCAACGAAATGCTGGAAACAGAAAATATTGAAGAGATCACCACCAACAGAGATGCCTGGCTCAGCCAGATAGAAAAATGGAAAAACATGGGCAAACTGGCCTATACCCAGGAAGAGATTATCAAGCCGCAATATGTCATCGAAAAACTGTATGAACTGACCCGCGGGGAGGCCATTATTACCACTGAAGTCGGTCAGAACCAGATGTGGGCGGCCCAGTATTATCATTTCAACCGCCCCGGCCATTTTATTACGTCCGGGGGGCTGGGTACCATGGGATTCGGTCTGCCGGCAGCCATCGGGGCACAGCTTGCCTGCCCGGACAAACTGGTGGTGGACGTGGCCGGAGACGGCAGCATCCAGATGAACAGCCAGGAACTGATGACGGCCGTGGAATGTTGCCTGCCGGTCAAGGTGGTCATTTTAAACAACCGCTACCTTGGAATGGTCCGACAGTGGCAGGAACTTTTCTATGACCGTCGCTATGCCTGTACCGGCATGGAACAGGCCCCTGATTTTGTCAAACTGGCCGAAGCCTACGGTGCCGTGGGGTTGCGAGCGGAAAAACCCGATGAGGTGGCGGCGGTTTTAAAACAAGGCCTTTTTTCCGATAAAACCGTTGTCATGGATTTTGTGGTGGAACGTGAGGAAAGCGTCTATCCCATGGTCCCTGCCGGAGCGCCCATTACGGAGATGCTGCTGGTATAAGCATAGTGGCTTTTTACGAGTTCATCAAAATTAAAAGACTAAACAGGTACGTTGAAAGAGTTTGATTATGGCAGAAAACAACAATCATTTTGATCCGGCAAACGAAGAAAAACATATTTTTACCATGCTGGTGGACAACCAGCCCGGCGTGCTGTCCCGGATTGTAGGGCTTTTCAGCGGCCGGGGGTTTAATATCGAAAGTCTTTGTGTCGCAGAAACCATGGAACCGGCGGTATCCCGCATCACCATCGTCACCAAGGCCAATATGCCGCTGGTGGAGCAAATCAAAAAACAATTGAACAAACTCATTAACGTCATCAAGGTCCGCGACATGACCGGTTCAAAATCGGTACAGCGGGAGATGGCATTAATCTGTGTCCGGGCCGCCCCTGAACATCGCGCGGAAATCCTGCGTATTGTCGATATTTTCAGATGCAAGGTCGTTGATGTGGGCCAGGAACATTACACCATCGAAGTGACCGGAGACCAGGGCAAGCTCAGGGCGCTATTGAACCTTTTAAAGCCCATGGGTATCAAAAAAATTGCCCGCACCGGTGCCATCGCATTGTACCGGGAACCCAATTAGGCGCTGGCCGAAAAGCCAATAACAACGTATTTGCCACCTGTTACATCATTCTTGGCAAACAAAGTTTAGGTTGTGTGAGTTTTGAGTGGTGAGTTTTTGAGTGGTATCGTAGGGTGGGCTGTGCCCACCAAAAGGCAGAGCGAAGCGATACCAGTGTTGTTTGTATTAAGTTAATGGCATTGACAAATGAATAGTGAGCAATAAAAAACAAAGAATTAACCAACGGAGGATAAAATGGCGAAAATTGATTTTGGCGGTATTATTGAAGAAATTATTACATCGGAAGAATTTCCCCTGGAAAAAGCCCGCGACGTACTCAAGGATGAAATCGTTGCCGTGCTGGGCTACGGCATCCAAGGGCCCGGCCAGGCATTGAACATGAGAGACAACGGCATCAATGTCATCGTTGGACAGCGTGAGGGCGGAAAATCATGGGACAAGGCCCTGGCCGACGGGTTTGTCCCGGGCCAGACGCTTTTTCCCATTGAGGAAGCGGCCACCCGCGGCACCATCGTTCAATTTTTATTGTCCGATGCCGGCCAGACGGAAACCTGGCCCAAAATTAAACGCTGTTTAAACAGCGGCGATGCCCTATATTTTTCCCACGGATTTTCCATTGTCTACAAAGACCAGACGGGCATCATACCGCCTGACAACATCGATGTGATCCTGGCGGCGCCCAAAGGCTCGGGGACCACCGTCAGAACGAACTTTCTAGACGGCAGCGGCATTAATTCAAGTTTTGCCGTATTCCAGGATTTTACCGGCCGGGCCCGGGAAAGAACACTGGCTCTGGGCATCGCCATCGGCTCGGGCTATCTCTTTCCCACCACCTTTGAAAAAGAGGTTTCCAGTGACCTTACCGGTGAACGGGGCGTTCTCATGGGATGCCTGGCCGGTGTCATGGAAGCCCAGTACGATATTTTGCGAAAAAACGGACACAGTCCCAGTGAGGCTTTCAATGAAACCGTTGAAGAGCTGACCCAGAGCCTCATCCGTCTGGTGGCTCAAAACGGAATGGACTGGATGTTCGGCAACTGCAGCACCACGGCCCAGCGGGGCGCCCTGGACTGGGCCCCGAAATTTAAGGCGGCAGTGGCCCCGGTCTTTAAAGATCTGTATGAAAGCGTCGTTACCGGGGAAGAAGCCCGACGCACCCTGACGAAAAACAGCTCACCCAATTATCGTGAAGAGCTCGATAAGGAACTTTCCGAGATCCGTAATTCGGAAATGTGGCGTGCCGGTGCAGCGGTACGCGCTTTGAGGCCGGAAAACCGTAAGTAAAAAGGAGCTGTCAGTATCTGAGATTGAAATTAAAGGGGCACGGATCGGTGAGTCCCCTGCCCCGTCAACCCATTAACCCATCGGCCCATAGAGACCGATTCAACCCACAACTGCAGGGAAAGCATAATGGAACCCATCTGGTTATATGATACAACATTAAGAGACGGCACCCAAGGTGAAAACATCAATTTCAGCGCCCGGGAGAAAATTCGTATTGCCCAGCGTCTGGATGATATCGGCATCCATTATATCGAAGGTGGCTTTCCCGGTTCCAACCCCCGGGACGCTGAATTTTTCGAGCGGGCCAGAGACGTTGAATTCAAGCATGCCCGGCTCACCGCCTTTGGATCAACCCGGAGGGCCGGCATCAGTCCGGAGGATGATCCCAATCTTAAGACACTGGTTCAAAGCAACACCCCGGCGGTGACCATCTTCGGTAAAACCTGGGACCTCCATGTCAGGCAGATCATAGGCACCACCCTGGCGGAAAACCTGGCCATGATCCGGGAAAGTGTTCGTTTTTTAAATGAAAATGTCCAGGAAGTGATCTATGACGCCGAGCATTTTTTTGATGGTTACCGGGATAATCCGGAATATGCCATTGAAACCCTGATGGCGGCCTGCCAGGGAGGAGCGGCCAGCATTGTGCTCTGCGACACCAATGGGGGGGCCCTGCCCTTTGATATCGAAACCATCATCCCTGTGATTCGACACCGGTTAGCCGATGAACTGGCCGGGACATGTCCTCAAGTCAAGATCGGCATCCATACCCACAATGACTGTGGGCTGGCCACGGCCAACACTATCGCCGCTGTACGCTCGGGGGCGACCATTGTCCATGGCACCATCAACGGATACGGCGAACGGTGCGGCAATGCGGACCTGACAACACTTGCACCACTGTTGAAACTGAAAATGGGGTATGACTGCATGACCGATACAAACCTTGCCAAACTGAAAAAACTGTCCCGTTTCGTCAGTGAAACAGCCAACATGACACCACTTAGAAACCGGCCCTTTGTGGGTAAAAGCGCCTTTGCCCACAAGGGCGGCGTTCATGTCAGCGCCATCATGAAAAACCCCAGGGCCTATGAGCACACGACACCTGAACTCATCGGCAACAAAAGACGGGTATTGATCTCCGATCTGGCAGGGAAAAGCAATGTGGAATATAAAGCGAAGGAACTCGGGGTGGACCTGAATGTGAACGGATCCAGCAGCCGCCAGATTGTTTCGGAAATAAAAAAACTGGAGCAAGAGGGATTCCAGTTTGATGTGGCCGACGGGTCCTTCAAAATTCTCCTTGAAAAGCACACCAGACAGTTCGATCCGTCCTTTGATCTGGAATCCTTCCGGGTGACCATCGAGAAGGACAAGGACCAGCCCTGCTCTTCCCATGCCACCATCAAAATCGCTGTGGGGGATAAAAAAGAAATCACCGCCGCCGAAGGAAATGGCCCGGTGAGCGCCCTTGACAATGCGCTGCGCAAAGCCCTGGAAAAATTTTACCCGGGTCTGGACAGCATGGGACTGGTGGATTTCAAAGTCCGGGTCATCGACGGCCGGGAAGGCACGGCGGCAAAGGTACGGGTCCTCATCGACTCCAGGGATGAAGATCAGATATGGAGTACCATCGGTGTATCCGAGGATATCATAGAAGCCAGCTGGCAGGCATTGGCCGACAGTTTTCAGTTCAAACTGTCAAATGACCATAAACAGGCCCAATAAGTACTACCAAACCATAGAGGAACATCTATTTTGAAAATAAACGAGGGAATCAACGCCGCAGGATATACGCACCCGCTTATCCTGTGGCCCATGCTCATCTGCGATTGAATTCATCACCGGTTTTTGTCGCTGTCAGACAGCCATGACGCTTTCTCGGCACGGGCAGCAGGGGTGCAACAACGCCCGTGGAGAAAATATAATGATACAAAACAAGGAGAAACCAACTATGAGCGATCGCATCTATATTTTTGATACAACATTAAGAGACGGTGAACAGTCCCCGGGCGCCAGCATGAATGCCGGTGAAAAATTACGCCTGGCCACCCAGCTTGAAAAACTGGGTGTGGATATCTTGGAAGCCGGCTTTCCGGCAGCCTCCAAAGGGGATTTCGATGCCGTGTCCCAGATTGCCGGAAAGGTACAGAAAATGGAAGTTGCGGCACTGGCCCGAACAGGCCGCGATGATATCGACCGGGCCTGGCAGGCCATCCAACACGCGGTCAACCCCAGAATCCATACCTTTATTGCAACTTCTGAAATCCATATGAAATATAAACTGAATATGACCCGTGATCAGGTGGTCGATGCCGCAGTGGATGCGGTTAAATATGCCAGCACCTTTACCGACCGGGTTGAGTTTTCCGCTGAAGACGGTTCCCGGAGCGACCGGGATTTTCTGTGTCGGGTGTTTGAAGCCGCCATTGCTGCCGGGGCCACCACCATTAATCTGCCGGATACAGTGGGATATGCCATACCCGAGGAATTTTCCGACCTGGTCAAATACATCATGGCCCACACCCCCAACATTCACAAAGCTGTTTTGAGCGTACACTGCCATAATGACCTGGGGCTGGCCACGGCCAACACCCTGGCGGCCATCAATGCCGGGGCCCGGCAGGCGGAAGTAACCATCAACGGCATCGGTGAACGGGCCGGGAACACCTCCCTTGAAGAGGTGGTCATGGCCCTGCATACCCGTCCCAACTTTCTGCCGGTCACCACCAACATCAAAACCGAATATATCTATCCCACCAGCCGCCTGGTAAGCATGATCACCGGTATCCTGGTGCAGCCCAACAAGGCCATCGTGGGTGCCAATGCCTTTGCCCATGAAGCCGGTATTCATCAGGACGGGGTCCTGAAAAATCCCATGACCTATGAAATCATGAGCCCGGAAACCATCGGATTGAGCACGAACAAACTGGTCCTGGGCAAACACTCGGGTCGTCATGCCCTCCGTTCTCACCTGAAAAATCTGGGGTACGACCTGTCTGACGAAGAGTTAAAACTGATGTTTATCAGATTCAAAGACCTGGCCGATAAGAAAAAAGTGCTCATGGACGAGGATCTGGAAGCACTGGTCACCGAAGGCATCCTGCGAACCAATGATATTTTTCACCTTGAATACCTGCATGTGGTCTGCGGCAGCACCGTACTGCCCATGGCCAGCATCAAACTCTCTGTCAACGGTCGATCCGTACAGGGTGCAGATTATGGCAACGGCCCCATTGATGCCACCTACAACACCATTTCAAAACTGGCCGGGTCCCGGTCTGAACTGCTGCGATTCTCCGTCAGCGCCCTCACCGGCGGGACTGATTCCCAGGGTGAAGTAACGGTGCGACTGCGGGAAAACGGACTGGTCGCCTTAGGACGCGGGTCTGATCCGGATATTATCACCGCCAGCGCCAAAGCCTTTATCAACGGGCTGAATCGTCTGGAATACCTCAAGGCCAATCCCGTTCAGGCCTCGCAGGTTTTATGATTAGGTAAAGGGTTGAAGGCTGAAGGAAAATGGTAGAAAACTGGAGGTTAATAGGTCGAAGGTAGAAAGCTGGAGGCATCGTAGGGTGGGCTGTGCCCACCGATAGAAAGAATACCTTTAACTTTCAATCAAAAATCCGGACCAATAAAGGTTCAACAAAAGTAAAACCGGCTTGAATATGGAAAATCCGCAAAAAAAGGGGCCGCATATAAAATACGGCCCCTTTTTTTGTTTGGTAACTCTCCGTCACCGAGCATCCGCTGATCGGCTGCCTCCATTTCGCCGCGTCTCCGGCCGGCGAAAACAGCAGGCCAACCGCCATACGCCTGATTAATCCGCCGCCGACCAATTTCGGTCGGCATCACTGATCAATACCGTTTTCACCGTATAGGAAATACTTCTTACAGGCCCTTACGATTGATCGTCAAATACTTTTTGCACGAATATCCCCCATTATGCCCATCTGTTTCACAGTCAACCCGTTTCGGTTTACCAAAGTTGACCATCGCCGATGTTCCATACACAACGAGAAGCTCACTTGCCGGGAACTCATACAGACCTGCCTGAAAGAAACGTTGAAAGCTAAGGGGCGTTTGGGAAAAAAGCCGCCCCGGGTTCCCGGGCAATGTGAAACAACAGGTTCTGTTCACTTATTCATGGTGAGTCCACATACGAATAATTTGGCTCCTCGCTGTTACATATGGTTAAATTTGACCGGTACAGTCCCGGGGCACCCATACAAAACAGTGAGGAACCCTTTTTTTGTTTACCAACCAGCTGGTATGGGCTATCTTGGCATCAAGATAGACTGATTTGTCTTTGCGCCAAACATGTTTCTGCCCATGTAATTCAAAAAGGCCATCAATCGTTTGATACTTTTTCTGCCCGATTGCGGTTTTTGATCCAGCGCCATCAACCCATATCCGCAGTCACACTCGGGCAGGCGGTGCCTGCAACAGGGGCACTTTCGAATGGCAGGATGCATCATCTGCCCGTTTTCAAAATATCGATAATCTGTATAATTATTTATTTTTACAGTCATTTCAGACTCCTTTTGTTTTATTATAGTCAAAAAAAACAAAAGGCTTATATTCCCCTCAAAATTGAAACGCAATATTTTTTTTTAATTTGTATTTTTTTACTTCCGGTTGGAAGATTGTGAATCTTAAAGCGAGGATCTGTAGCAGTGGCTGATAACTATTCCCAAATCGTAAAAAACAACATCAACCGCCTTTTCAATCCGATGCCGAAGGGTTTGGCCGAAAACCTGCCGGCGGACAAAAGTAAAAACGGTTTTGTATTTACTGCTTTCGGAGAGATCTGCCGGGTAGGGCCTGACGGCATCTTCCTCAACAAAAAAAAGGAGACCGGCGTAAAGGGCATTCTGATTTCACTGTATGCCCTTCATGCCGTCCCGACGCCCCTTGTTCTGGAGCCGTTCAAGTCGTTCAGAGAATTGCCGGGCAGTATGCCGTATACCGGCGCGTTTGCCACCCATGCCCAGCAGATCCTGGTTCCCCACGTCTCTCAAATTAAGGCATTGATGAACCAGATCTGCCAACAGCTTGACGGTCATAAGGCGCCGAATACGATGGGCGGTGACTTTGCCTTTATCGTCCATCCTTTGCCCAAAGTCGCCCTGTGCTACATCTTTTATATGGCCGACGATGAGTTCCCGGCGTCGGTGACCTGCCTGTTTTCAAACAATGTCCATTGTTTTCTGCCCACAGATGCCCTGGCCGATGTGGGGGAGACCACCTCACGAAAAATAATCGATATTATACACCCGACATAGCGCCTTCAGCAGATGCCCATGCAAAGTAAACCCCATGGTTGCAAACGCTGGAGGGCTTCAGAGTCAAGGTGGAAAGGGTAAAGCTGTAGTGAGCTACCGCAAGCCCTTGACAACCTTCCTCAAAATATGTACTGTATACCTGTACATAAAATTAGGAGAAAGATATGGCCATACAAACAACATACACCCATGCTCGGGCAAAGCTGGCCTCTTTATTAGATGAAGTGACGAAAAATCGGGAAGTGGTTATTATCCAGCGACGCGGCCGTGAAGACGTCGCCATGATAACGGCCGATGAGTTGGCAGGTGTGCTTGAAACCGCACACCTGCTTCGGTCACCTAAAAATGCCAAACGACTCCTTACGGCACTTGATAGAGTCCGTAAAGGATCTGGTTCCTCACAAACGATTGATGACCTTCGGGACGAGGTCGGTTTTGAGTAAAAGAACAAAAAAACCATCCGGTATCAAACGACAGCGAGAAGCGGTATTTCAGCCGGAATTCAGAGAGGATCTACGGTACTGGGTTGAAATTGATCGTAAGACAGCACTCCGTATTTTTCAATTGGTCGAAGCGATTATGCGAGACCCTTTTCAGGGTATCGGTAAACCCGAACCGCTAAAGTTTCTTGGGCCAGGTGTCTGGTCCCGTCGAATAACGCAAGAACACCGACTGGTTTATGTTGTTGGGCATGATAGAGTCGATTTTGTGCAAACACGGTATCATTATTAAAAATCATATTATACGCCCGACATCGCCCCATGGGCTTCATCGATGCGTGTGGTAATATATTTTGCAAGGTCATCGTCGGCCTGGTCATAATCAAAGCAATGGGCATCGGCCCCGAGAAGACCGCCGGGCACAAAGTCCCCCAGTTCATCCGGGTCCTGGATCATCTCATTGAAAAAACAGACGCTGAGCCAGCGGTCTGCCGGATCATCGTCGATGATATCCGCCATTACAAACATGGGCTTGTCCTTGATGGCCGGATCGACCACCGTGGCCCGCAACGAATAGGTCACACCGGGCCGGCCCACAAAACTCAGGATCGTCTGGTCCAGGGTTTCCAGGTGGTCCTTAAAGCCGATAAACGCCTTTTTGATCTCCGGCACGCCGTCAGTCCAGTCTTCAAGCAGTTTATCCAATTCCATCTTCTCATTTTTGTCGGTAAACATTGTTTTCCTTTCACAATTTTTTTATTAACATACAGTTTTTACAATCCCCGCATCCACTCAGACCGGAGCTTAACCTTTCCGGCCAGGGCCGCATCGATTAATTTCAAGGTGGCCTCTTTATCCTCGGGCAACCGGGCTCTGATGGGCAGATAATTGGATGCGTGATTCGCGTGAAAAAGACCGCCCGTCAAACAGGTATGGGCCATCATGGTGCCCAGTTCCATAAGCATTTCATCAGACCCGATCAGTTCAAATGTACCGGCCTCATAGTCGGTAAAAAGTGGCGTTCCCGGGATCAGCATCAGGCTCAGGGCCCCCACATATTCGGGATCGATGGCCGATAAAACCTCGCCGGTCTTTCGGGCGTGAACAAGGGATCTTTGCCGGCCGGCAACGCCCAGCAGTACCGTCAGGCTCAGCCGAATCCCTGTCTGCCTTACCTTTCTGCCCATGCGGATCATTTTATCTGCACTGGCGCCCTTGCAAATGGCTGTAAGGGTGACATCATCCCCGGATTCAAGCCCCATATAGGCAATGCCAAGACCCAACTTGGCCAACTGATCAAGATCTGCCGCACTTTTCAAATGCAGGCTCTTGGTATTGGCATAGACACCGACCCGGGTCACCCAGGGCAGCTTTTCCCGGATGGCCGATAATATATTGACCAGTCTTTTCTGGGGAAGAATCATGGCGTCCCCATCACAGATAAACAATCGTTCCTGGCGACGACAGTGGATTGCCGCAAAATCAAGGTCCGCCATGATCATCTCGTCCGACTTTATTTTAAACCGCTCGCCTTTATAAGCCCCGCAGAAGGTACACTTGTTGTGGGAGCAGCCCACGGTTGCCTGCAGCAGAATGCTGCCTGCCTCACTGGGCGGCCGGATGATATTTCCCTCATAATGCATGCGTCAATAGCTCCTGATGTCTGTGAACGGCTGCTTATAAAATGGGTTACCTGTTATGTAATTTGATTACAATTATCATCTCATATTGTCAAGTTCGGCATTCTTGTTTTGTACCCGTTCACGAGTTGTATTGTTGCATCAAATGTCAACTACATGTAATCCGTTGAGTTGTAAGCGTTTACAGGGCGCTGTAGATGCAAGACGGTGGGCACGCAGTCGTACGAATGTACTTCAAGCCCCCCAACGCCGCAGGGGCGGTGCCCTGTGATCGCTTACCTCATTTTCCTTGTTCTTTTCTCCAAATCAGGCTATGCAGGTTTTGGTCACTGCCGTTAACATAAACAGCCTTATTTCCCATTAATATTTTATATTCTGAAATTCGTGTTGTTATGTCAAAAAAAATACAATCATCAAAAAACAAATTACAAATAAATCACAATGATTAAAATTCCAAAACAAGAAAAAATCAAAATGCATAAGAATTCAAGGCTATATGGGGTTACTCAAATGGCTTTTGATTTTATTTGAGATTTGGACATTGTTATTTGGCATTTATTTGCTATTTGGTGCTTGGAATTTGTGATTTGCAGCGTACGCCTTTTCAACTGCGCCGGTTTATCCGGGTTAGGGTCATACCCTGCTTTTTAAGCGCTAAACACTAACGACGAACCGTAAATAGAAATCAAGCATACTCAGGATCGAAAATATTATGATTGAAAAAAACATGCCTTCACCCATTGACGACGGCCCCATTAATCTTATGGCGGACAAGGATCGGACAGATCTGCTCAAAGAAATCGCCCTGAACCTGTCGGATATCAGCCTGAACGATCATCAGCTCTGCGACCTTGAGCTGCTGGCCTCCGGGGTTTTCTCGCCTCTGGACGGGTTTATGGTACGCTCCGACTACGAGGCCGTGCTGGACAGGATGCAACTGCAGGACGGCACGCTCTGGCCCATTCCCATCTGTCTGGATATATCGAAAACAAAGGCCATGACATTGGAAGCCGGTCAGTCCGTGGCCCTCCGCGACCCGGAAGGGTTTCTGCTGGCGATCCTTCACATCGCCGACATCTGGCCCGTGGACAGAACAAAGGAGGCACTAACGGTTTACGGCACAACGGATCTGTGCCATCCCGGGGTCAGTTATGTTTTCAATACCATCAGAGAATACTATATCGGCGGCAAACTGGAGGTTATCAGCCAACCGCTCCACTTCGATTTCAAGCCCCTTCGCATGACACCGGCAGAAGTACGGCAGCTATATAAAAAACTTGGATGGAAGCGCATCGTGGGCTTCCAGACGCGAAACATCATTCATCGGGCCCAGTTTGAGCTGACCCTTGAAGCCATGCGTCGGGCCAAAGCCAACCTGCTTCTGCTGCCCATGACCGGCCTGACCAAGCCCGGCGATTTTGATTACTATACCCGCATGAGATGCCTCAAAAAAATGGAGGGCTATTATCCGCCGGGAACCTGTGTGATGGCCATGTTGCCCCTGTTCATGCGACTGGCCGGAGCCCGGGGTGCCCTCCTGGATGTCATCATCGGTAAAAATTTCGGCTGCACCCATTTTGTCATCGGGCACAACCATGCCGATCCGGGCCGCCCAGACAGTGACGAACCCTTTTATTCCAACGGCAAAACACGTGAAACCGTTACAGAATTCAGCGCTGAAACAGGGGTTGACATCATCTCGTTTAAGGAAATGGTCTACCTGCCCTTTGAAGATCAGCACAAGCCCATCGACCAGGTGTCCGAAAATGTCCGCACCGTTTCGTTTACCGGAACGGATATCCGGGACCGCATAAAAACCGGTAGAGACATTCCGAACTGGGCGACATTTCCCGAAATTGCCGCAGAACTTCAAAAAGCCTACCCACCGCCCGGGAAACAGGGCTTCACTATTTTTTTAACCGGGCTTTCCGGGGCCGGCAAGTCAACCATCGCCAAGGTGCTGTATGCGCGGATTCTCGAAATCGGTGACCGCCCGGTCACCCTGCTCGACGGCGATATTGTCCGCCAGAACCTTTCCAGTGAACTGACCTTTTCCAAGGAACACCGGGACATCAATGTCAGGCGGATCGGATTTGTAGCCAGTGAAATCACCAAAAACAGAGGCATTGCCATCTGTGCCCCCATTGCCCCCTATGAAAATACCCGTCGGGAAATCCGCAGGGCCATCGAGACCCACGGCGGCTTCATCGAGGTCCATGTTTCCACCCCCATTGAAGAATGCGAAAAAAGAGACCGCAAAGGCATGTATGCCAAAGCACGGGCCGGTCTGATCAAGGGCTTCACCGGCGTGGATGATCCCTATGAAATTCCCGAATCCCCTGAGCTATCCATTGATACCACCAACAGCACCCCTGATGAGGCCGCCCAGGAGGTCCTGCTCTTTCTGGGACAAAAAAGGTATATATAGCGGGCTGTTTGATACCTGCGTGACAAATCAAAAGCCGTTTACACTTTCTTGATGCTGTGTTCTGTCAGTATAATTTGAAATGGGAACCTTGAAATTGGAAACCACTAAAGCATGCCCAAAAGCACCGTGCCTGGCCATTTTCGGAACAGGCTCGGACGTGGGCAAAAGTATCGTGACCACGGCCCTTTGCCGCTGTTTTGCAGACCGGGGATATCGAACGGCCCCCTATAAGGCTCAGAACATGTCCAACAACTCCGGGGTCACCCCTGAAGGACTGGAGATGGGCCGGGCCCAGATTGTCCAGGCCGAGGCGGCCCGCATACCCCCCCATGTGGACATGAACCCGGTGCTTTTGAAACCCACCAGCGACGTGGGTGCCCAGGTTGTTTTACTGGGAAAAATTCTGGAAACCAGCACGGCAGCGAAATATCATCAAAAAAAGACGCATCTTTTTTCCATGGCGGCCACAGCGCTGGACCGGTTGCGCAAAGCCTATGAGGTGGTGGTCATGGAAGGTGCGGGGTCATGTGCTGAAGTCAACCTCATGGATCATGACATTGTCAACCTGCCCATGGCCGAATATGCCCAGGCCCCTGTCATCCTTGTGGCGGATATTCATAAAGGAGGCGTGTTCGCCCAGATCGTGGGGACCCTGGCCTGCCTGCCGAAAAAAGATCAGGACCGGATTGCCGGCTTTATCATCAACCGGTTTCGGGGTGACATCTCGCTTTTCACAGACGGCGTGGATTGGATAGAGCAAAAAACAGACAAAAAGGTATTCGGGGTTCTGCCCTGGTACAATCATATCCGCATCGAGGCCGAAGATTCCGTGGTCATTGAACGTCCGGATCGCAATGGGCCACCGGTGGGTCATGAACCGGTCATTGCCGTAATACGCCTGCCCCATATCTCCAATTTCACCGATTTTGAACCCCTTGACGGACTTGAGGGTGTTTTGCTGAAATTTATCGAAACCATTGAGGACCTTTCAGCGTATCGGGCCGTGATTCTGCCCGGTTCCAAAAGCACCCGAAACGACCTTGAGTGGCTTAAGGCTACCGGATGGGACCAAATAATTCGTCAATATGCTCGTTCCGGGGGCCACATCCTTGGCATCTGCGGCGGCTACCAGATGCTGGGCACGAGGGTCCATGACCCTGAAGGCATCGAAGGGCGACCCGGCAGCACACCGGGGCTGGGCCTGCTGCCCGTGGAGACCATGCTCAAAGCTCCCAAAACAACGACACTAACCCGGTTCAGATGGCAGGAAAGCCCCGGAACCGGATACGAGATTCACATGGGACAAACCCATCTAAGAGGGGGACAGCCTCTTTTCTCCGTGAATACCCGCAACGGAGAGGCCTGCGAGGAAGAAGAGGGGTGCGTTACCGCCGATGGCTGCATCGCAGGCACCTATATGCACGGTCTGTTCGATAGCCCCGGTATTACCCGGCACTGGCTGTCAAATATCGGCCTGGGAGACGTTCAGGTACCTGAAATCCATGGACCCGATGCCCGGGATCGTGAGTATGACCTGCTGGCAGCGCATTTTTCTCAATATGTGGACGTTGAGGCGATACACCGGTGTCTGATGAATACCCCATTCAGGTGAGGGTTGTTTTGCCTGTCCGGGGGGTTATCCTCCCAACGGGTAAAATGGTTTGCAGGGGAAAACTGTTTTACTTTATGATCCGATTGTAATACTAAAGTTACTTTCTCGATATATCTGATCTGTATGTTCACGACAACGTGTGCCCATTTTGCTTTGATCTGCCTGGCTCGACTGAATCGGCGGATTTTTTTATAAAAAGGGGTTAAGCGCATTGCAGACGATGCGCTTTTTTTTTACAAATTGAGGTTCAGCATTGTTATGTCGTTAAATCGTTGGTTTCGAAAAACCGGTTTCTCTCAGCAGCCGGTCTGGAAAATTATTATTTTACTCCTTGTTCTGGTTTTATCCGTGCCGACGGTGAGCAGCGCAAACGATGAGCCTGAACCGGGCAGCAGCCATCTCGATCTCCCCCCGGATTACAACATCGGTACTGGCAACTTTGAACCTGAGCAGGACAACAGCCATTTGCATCGTAAAGCGATTTATCTCAATCTTGCCGTAGCTGCAGGCATTATGGGGATTGGCGCCATAAGCTGGGATTATTTCCAGACAACGCCTCATACCGGAAAAGAGGGGTGGTTCGGACATGATACCCCGGAAGGTGGTGCTGACAAAATGGGCCATCTCTACAGTTCCTATCTTATGACGGATATATTCTCCTACACCTATTCCCTCTGGGGGTATCCGGAAGATCTTGCCACGACCTATGGCGCCGTTTCCGCCATGAGCGCGGTCACGATTATGGAGATTGGAGATTCCTTCAGCAGTTCCTATGGTTTTTCATGGGAAGATATGGCCATGAACGCCGGCGGTGTCCTTTTTGGCTATCTGCGGCAGACCTTTCCCTCTCTAAATGAAAAAGTCGATTACAGAATAGAATACTGGCCTGAATTTAACTCTGATTTTTCCCGGGATATCTTTACCGACTACGAACACCACAAATATCTCTTTGCGATTAAGGCGGACGGGTTTGATTTTATTACATCAAAGTACCTTAAATACCTTGAACTCCATCTTGGCTATTATTCGCGCAACTATGAGGGATACAAGGATTACGAAAAAGATCATCGTAAACGGGTTGTCTACGCCGCTATCGGACTCAACATAGGAAAAATCATCAATCACTGGATAAAGACACCTGTTTTTGAATATCTCCAGGTGCCTTATACATACCTCCCCTATAAATATGATCTTCCGGATTAACCCCTGAATATCATTGCACGGTCATTTCTCACTTTTCAATTTTATTGTGGTTCCGGCTTTGCCTTATCCGCTTTGGATGATCGCGCCGCATTTCTCACATCTGTAACGGGCTTTCCCCGACTTTTCCGCCTCAATTTCTTCGAAATCGTATCGTTTTTTACCCTCTGATTCCAGGCATTCAGGACAATACCCCCGGGTCAATTCAGCGGCCTTGATGGTTAGATGGCAGTATCGGCACCGCAACCGTTTCGATGCTTCAGGCAATAACGTAAGATGGGCGTGGTGGCAGGCTTTCATATTACATTTCCGGTAGCTTAGACATTATAATGACGGTCTCGTGAAAAGTCCAACTCCTGCGTTGCGCTGCATTTCGTAATCATTCAACGTACGATGGTTACGCCTCATGATTACAAAATTTACGCGCCTTGAATTTGAGCTTTTTACGAGACCGTCTAAACTCGAATTTTTACGAATCTCTCAATAATTGATAGTTTGATTTCGATTAGTGGATAAAGCATAGGGCTCCTCGCTGTTTCATGTGGGTAAAGTTGACTCGATAAAGCCCCGGGATGCTGTCATCCGGAAGCTTGCCGAAACTGTCTGAGGGGGCTTAGCGATCGTTAGGCCGGACAGCGACCGAACAATTACCCTGTATCTCTATTCACAAAGAATAACTGCCAAGCAGGTTGCGGTAATCCCCTGTCCGGCAATACGACCGCTTAGCGCCGAGTTTTTTGAGCATCGGGATGAAAGCATCCCGGGGCGACCCACTTGAAACAGCGAGGAACCAAAGAATTAATGCTTTGCGGAGCCAGACATCAATTCTTTATTCGTTATCCATTGTCGTTTATGTTATTGTGCCCGGCAACATGCTCTATATTATCAAAAATAGAAATTTACTCTTGCTGTTCATCGCTTCAGGGCTGTTTTTCTTCAACGAGGTGATGCTGCTACCCACCCTGCCGATTTATCTATCCGAATTAGGGTATTCCAACCTTGCTCTCGGTTCGGTATTGGGATCGTTTGCATTGGGTGTTCTGGTGATGCGCCCCATTGCCGGAATCGTGACTGATCACAAATCCCGCAAATTATCTTTGGTCATCGGGTTGGCGGTGTTTATCATCGCCCCCCCGCTCTATCTGCTCTCAGATTCTTTTGTTTATCTTTTATGCGTGCGTTTTTTCCACGGCATCGGCATCACTTTTTTCACCACCGCTTCCCCCGCATTGATCACCGATATCGCCTCACCGGAACACCGTGGTGAAATTTTGGGCCATATGAGTATTGGCAACCTTTTTTCCATGGCATTGGGTCCCATAGCCGGAATGGCGATCTTTACCCGTTTTGGCATGCCCTGCCTGCTGGCGTGGTGCTCTCTGGTGAGCATATGTGGCCTGTTGATGATATTATTTATTCACGAACCGCATCTAATCCCCACAAAAATCATACCCATTACGTATAAAGAGGCAGTTTTTACCCGGATTGTCATTGTTACCTCTGTGGTCGTATTCATCGAAGCACAGATTTATGGTGGTTTTTTCACTTTCCTGCCGCTTCTATTAAAAGACGTGGGTCTTCAGAAGGTCGGATTGTTTTTTTTAGTCTCTTCCGGCACAATGATTATCGGTCGGCTTTCCTTTGCCCGTCTCACCGACATATATGGACGGGGCCCCATGTTTTTCTACTCGTTTCTAATTATCATTGCGTCAGTGGTCATGATCGCTCAGGTAGACTCTTTAACCATGCTGATGGCCGCCGCGCTTTTATACGGGATTGGTTCTACGATAAGCATGCCGGCATTGACGGCATTGATTGCCGATACCAGCGATGCGCAAGCCCGGGGCCGCGTGTACAGTTTTTTTTATGGCGCTTTCGATATAGGCGTCCTTTCGGCAGGTGTATCCCTTGGATTTCTGGCCGATTTATTCGGCCTTAGAGGCATGTTCATGATTTCCGCCGGCATGGGTTTTGCGGCAGCCTTTTTTTTCATGCTGACCATCCAGTCGCAAGCAGGCCTTTCCGTGCGCTGGACCCTTATCGGCAAATAACAAACAAATTCCAAATAACAATGTCCAAATCTTAAACAAAAACCCAAAACTGTTTGATTAACCTAATTAAGTTTTGAATTGGTGTGCATTTTAAGTTTGACTCTATTCTCGACTACTTGAAGACTACTCAAAACTTTTTTTTACCATGAAGGACAGGAAGAACATGAAGAAATCATTGTTTTGTCCTTCATGTCCTGTCCTTCATGGTAGATCAAATTAGGGCTTGACCATCGACAAAAAATTATCGACAAAACCTTGTCGATGTTGCGTTGTTAAGCGCCTAAAAGATAATCGTTCATCTTACGTTCTATTTTATGTACGAACAGCAGTAGTCGGTAAGGCCTTTAACCTTTAGACTGAATTTAGATTTGGCGGGCACCTCAAATACCTCTCCGTCTTTAATCGGTTGCCACCCTTCTGAGTCCGGCAGCAGCACTTCAAGTTCTCCGGAAATGATTTCCATAATTTCTTTATCAGCAGTATTAAACTCATATTCACCGGGAAGCATAATGCCGAGGGTCTTGCGGGAACCATCCGGGAAAACGACTGATCGACTGGTGACCTTCCCCCAAAGTAAACACTCGCCTTCTTAATGATCGTTACATTTTTGAATTCTGACATAAAACGCTCCTTTTTATTTGGATCATTTCGCAACGACAAACATCTGCAGCTTGTCCGTCAGCATATTTTTGTTGGATATGCTATACTTTTCCTATTTGATATTTATCCGCCGCGTTATCCTAAACCTGCCAATGCAATCAGGCCTGAACTACCCCGCGAAATAGAGACCACCGTGGAACGCTATCCGGAATAGCCGGGAGCGGGCATCTACCAGATTCTCTTTTTGCCTGTATCTATGTGAACAAAATCAGATTTAGGGTAGAAACCGACGCCACCCTTGTTAAATTTGACGGCCAGGTCGCGCAGAACCGCTGTATCAAGCCCCGCCAGCCTGATGTCTATGGCTCTTCCCTGCATGTGGTAGCTTTTCCTTGCAACACCACTGGTCTTCTTCCGCAGAAACTCATTGGTTTTGGCGGACCTGTATCCGGAGATAAGCTCGTAACTTGAATGACTGCCGCAGTTGTGCTGAATGGTGGTAAGAACATCAAGAAGACACCGGTCAATGCGGTGAACCTCACCGGTGCGAAAATCACGGAGAAAGTATTCAAGTGCCCTGCGCACTGAACCTGTATAGGTCTCAGGTGAATAATCTATTGAAATCCTTTCTCCGGTATGGGTGTGATAAAAACTCAACGGCCTTGGGTCTGAAGATATCGCCAGAACTGATGAAGGGAATAGTATCCCCGCTGCGATTTGGGCCGATGCCAATAAAAAAAATCGCCTACTTATTTTTTTTCCGTGGTTTTCATTATGACTATAGATAGGTTCCAAAAGTGTAAAACGTTTCCTTATTTCATAAATAGTGCTCTATATAGCTTCTCATCCCTTTCATAAACGTCCCCATTAAAAATAATTTGATCGCTTTTGTCAACCCATGCTGTTTGATATGTGATGTGCACAGGGAGCGGCGGACGGATTCTCAGCACCTTTCTCTGGCCCAGCTTGATCAGATCATTAACCCGTTGTATATCCCATTGGCTGCCCTTTTCATCAAGGAGAAAGACAGCCAGTTTCTCCGGTTCTGAAACCCTGATACACCCATGACTGAATGATCGTGTCTGCTCAGAAAACAATTTTTTTGCCGGGGTATCATGAAGGTAGACGGAATAGTGGTTGGGAAAGACAAATTTGACCCTGCCAAGTGCATTGGTCGGCCCTGGATCCTGACGCAGCTTGAACCTTGCCATTTCCGAAGGACTGACCCGGCTCCAGTCGATGACGGTTGAATCGAGCTCAACGCCGTCTTCCTGCCAATTGGAAAAAAGTTGAATATTTTTTTCGACAAGGTAGTTGGGGTTCTTTCTCAGTTCCGGCAGTTCTTCTTTTATGGCAATGCTGGGCGGCACATTCCAGTAGGGATTGAGCTCAAGATATTTGATCCTGTCGCTGAAAACCGGGGTCTGATGCTGGAACTTACCGACAATCACCGGCATGCTGAATTCCAGTTCACCTGCCTCGTAGGCATAAAGCCTGTAGTTTGCGATATTAACCAGAATATATTTATCTCCCAGCCCATGATCCTGCCAGCGCCACCTGGCCATATTGATCTTTATCTGAGCCAACCGGTCCTCTGGAGACTTATTCAGTTCCCCCAGGGTATTGCTGCCTATGATTCCGTCCGGCTCCAGGCCATGGTTCTGCTGAAAGAGAACCATCTTTTCCAGGAGTTCATTGTCATAGACAGAAGAATTGCCAGCCTCCGCATTTTCCACGCTGCCGTTTTCCAGCAGAGCAATCCTTTTTCTGATCTCAACTATTCTCTCATCAACATCCCCCGGTCTGATGCTCTTTGTGCCGGACAGCACCTGCCAACCCCCGCCGTACTTCAGGAGGCCATAGTGAACAAGGCCGTTTTTCAGCCCCCTGTATTGACTGTGATGGGGCGGCAAAGACTGAAAAAACGCATCAAGATTCTCCATCGCCAGGATGGTCTCAACCATTGTCAGGGGATCAAAGCCTCTTTCTCCCGCTTCGGCAAAAAGTTCCGGGTTGACCATGTATGGTTTGAGCTTTCCATAGCTGACATCATGGACGTACTTCACCATGTTATAGGTCAGAAGCGTATCGAGTTTTGCCAGAGATTCAAGGCTCGGATCAGTCCACAGCGCCTCTATCTTTTCCACCTGATAATCATCAGGATCCAGCCCCTCATTGCCCGCATTTTTCAAATATCTCAATATTATTCCTGCCCGTATCCCAGGCCCATCCTCGGAAACCCACAACGGTTCAGCGCCCGACTCATGGTAAATGGCAGCAAGACATACATCCTCCCTGACGATAGCGGGTTCTTGTTTCTTGAAACTGAGGAGCTCCACAGGATAGCATTCGAGGTGATCAGCCATAGCCTCTGCAAGATTTCCTTCGCCGGCTCTGCCATCGGCAGCAGGCAACCATAAACACAGCAACAATAATAGCCCACAAACTTTCATAACCTTCATCTTGACCGGCCTGCCTTACCGTTATTTTCTTGACTGAAATCGGGGTCAAACCTTGAATTTCGCAATTAGCCTCTTGTATCTTTTCACCAGTTCGCTATCTTTTTCAAATTGTTTTCGGTAATTTGTCACAATTTTACTGACGGACGAATAGGTTAAAGCAAACACCTCCCCTATTTGCCGGTTACCCATCCCCGAATTCTTACTTTCAACTAAAATATCGGCCCAGATGCATGCTCTCTGTCCGCTTTTGTTTTATCCGTACGGCAGCCTGCCATGGTAGAGAAAAAAACGTCATAATTTTATTAGCAGCATCTCAAATTCTTATAGTCGATGATGCCGGTTTTTAAATTATTTCCGGATAGTCTTACCAGATAATAGCAACTGAACATGATTCGCATGTGGCCATATAATTTATAAACGCTGTTTTCAGATCCTCCATAAAATTTCTGCTTTGGCAGCCGGTCAAGCACCACCAAATCCACCTGCGAGGATCTCCTGGGAACTGTAAAAGATCCTATCGTTTTTCTCTTATCGGCATCGGGTGGAATAAATGCCGGACATGCACGATTATATGATGTCTTTTTACATTTCGGGATCCAATTTCTTCAATCGACCAGTTTTCACCACTACAATTCCCCGACTCGATTTTTTTAGCGACGTCGTGTTTTCACCTTTTTAAATGCATTTATAAACAAAGTTGTGTTTAGAGGAGTTAGGTGGTGTATCCACCGGTTGACTGTTTCGCGACAATTAACCGACCAAAAAATTGGAAAGGATACACACACCATGAGTAAAGATAACGTAATTGATTTAAAAAAGCCAGAGACCTTTGTTGACGATCCCATTACAGACATTTTACGCCAGGGAGCCAGAAAGTTATTAGCGCAGGCCCTGGAGACGGAGATCGAGATTTTTCTTAACAACTATAAAGAGTTAACGGATGAATCAGGGCATCAAAGAATCGTGAGAAACGGGTACCTGCCTGAACGCAATATTCAGACCGGCATCGGCCCGGTGCCGGTTAATGCGCCACGGGTACGTGACCGGCATTGCGATTCATCAGATCGGATACAATTCAGTTCATCTATTTTACGGACCTATCCCTTTTGGTGGGCACAGCCCACCCTGCAATACTTCCACAATTCATAAAATCGGCTGAGTGATTTATCGGGCATAGCCGCAGGCGAAGCCTGAAACGAATCCACATTCATCATTGTCTCTTACATATTTTATTTCTCTGGTTCCCATGCTCCTGCGTGGGAACCCGTATCTACAAATCCATTTTCTCTCATTCCCACGCGCTTTTTTGGACTCCCTGTATGCATTCCCACGCAGGAGCATGGGAACGAGAAAGCAGGAGCGTGGGAACGAGAATTAAAAGTCGGATTTAGACGGTTTCGTAAAAAGTTCAAATTCAAGGCGTGCAAATTTTGCAATCATGAGGCGTACTTGTCGACCGTTGAATGATTGCGGAATGCACCGCAACGCAGGAGTTGGAACCTTTACGAGACCGTCAACGTTGATCTCTCTTTAATCCGTGCCATGCAGAAAAAATGGGCAATGCTGGTGAGCAGGAAAACGGTAAAGGCCATCTTATAGGCTTGGGTCGGATAAATGCCGTTGATCTTGCCGACAGAATCCATCAGGTATCCGGTCATGGGCTGGTAAAGGCCGGCGCCTAAAAAGGCGAAAAAGTTTGCCGCGCCCACCGCCGTGCCGGCCATTTCAATGGGAAAGAGATCTTTGACCACGGCAAAGCCCACCACCGCTGAGGCGTTGCCGCAGACGCCCAGAAAGAAAAACAGGGGATAGAGAAAGGGTACCGGAAGGGTTTCTCTGAAGACAAACAAGATAATCCATTCCAGCATCAGGAGGGTGGCGGCAAAAAACATCACCTTTTTCCGCCCGATATCCACACGGTCGGAAAGTCTTCCGAGAAGTGGGCTCCCGACCATGGTGCCAAGGGCAATCATGGCCAGGACATTGCCGGCCTCGGCCTTTGAAAAAGAATAGGAATCCATCAGGTAGGGACCGGCCCACAGCCCGCAGAACCCGAACAGCATTCCCCCGAAAAAGAAAAACCACCCGGCAATAGGCCAGAAATCACGATGTTTAAGCACCGTCAACAGACCGGCAAGGATATGGGGCGATTTCGCGCCGGCAGCACGTGGCCGGCGCTCTATTACCGGTGCAAACCCTTTGTCCCCGGGTGTATCCGCCACAAAAAACCAGGTCAGAACAGAAAGAAGGACAGTGATGCATCCGATGCCGATGAAGGTGCCGCGCCATCCAAAGGCCGCCGTCATCCAGGCCAGGGGTGTGGCCGCCACAAACCAGCCGACACCGCCCATGGCCAGGAGCACGCCTGAGATGCCCGCATATTCCCGGGGCCGGAACCATTCGGCACAAATCCGCAGAGCCGGCACAAAAATCGCCGACAGGCCGAAGCCCACCAGCATCCGTGACAGCGTTGCCATTTCAAAGCTGGGCGACAATCCGAAAAGAACTGCACCAATGGCACCGAAAAAAGCAAACAACGTGATGGTTTTCCTGGCCCCCCAGGCATCCGACAGCACTCCCACCGGCAACTGCATCAGGGCATAGGGATAAAAATACCCGGAAGACAGGATGCCCAGGGACGCCCCGCTGATGGAAAACGCGTCGGTGAGCTCCGGTGCCATCAGGGCGGGACACACCCGGTGAAAGTAGACCAGGAGATACTGAAGGGCCAGCAGAGGGAAAATCACCCAGCGGTAGGTCAGGGCCGTGGCAAACAGTTTGTGTGTAGCCATAGAATTAATATTTACCAAAACCCTCCAGGGTTTTCAACTGGACGTCAACGCTTTTATCCGCATCACTGTAGATGGTGGGAATGGAATATCCCACATTTCTGGCACAAAATCCCGGTAAAAAAGGAAAGTGGGGAATCCGGTCGATGGGACTTCCGGCAAGCAGGGCATCTATCCGTTCCGGGGACGTCATTTTATCGTTTTGTGAAGCCATGTCTTCAAAGATCTCTGACAGACATCATGGCCTTAAGATTCTCCAGTGGTGCATCCTGCGGCACATCACAACCTGTGCTGAAAATAAAATTCTTCTTTCCCGCCATCGCTTTTATCATTTCCGCACTTTGCTTTCTGATGGCAGCCGGATCGCCCAATGTCACAACTGAGACAGGGTCGATATTACCGATCAATACGGTATTATTGGTTAATTTCGGGTACACATCCGGCATGTTGATCTGTTTGTCCAGACTTAACCCATCGGATCCCGTGGCCAGCATTTCGGATATCAAATGATTTGTATCACCGCAAATGTGAAGCACACTCATTTTGGTAATACCTTGGGAAATAATTTTTCGACAATATTGCCCGGAAAATTCAGGAAACAGGGAAGGCGATATCATCATGGCGCTGGGTTCTAAAATACAGATCAAATCAGCCCCGGCATCCTCCAGTAAATGGATATAGTTAATAATCAGTTCCGTCGACCTTGCAAGTACCTGGTGCAGGGCCTCCGGTGCCTTCCGGGTCGCTTTCATCACACGCACCAGATCCATTATTTCACCGGCCAGTGTAAGCGGTCCTATGACGTAGGCACATACCGGAATATCGATGGCCTGTTTTAAACCGCGCACAACCTCTGCGAACAAGGGCATTCGGCCACCGATGGTCTTATCGGCAAAAACGTCCGCCACATTGGCGACATCGGTTAAGACGGGATGTCTGACAGCCGGCGGGTCGTTTTCGGGGAAGTTAAGCCCACATCCCAAAAATTCGGCCTCTACCGTCAAATCCATCATTGCAAAAAGGGCATCCGGCTTGATCGCTTCACACAGGGCCAGCAACGCTTTGATCTGCGTCGGCGCATCGGTCAAACAGTCCTTTAACGTTTTTCCAATAAGCCGGGCACCCGGATTCCCCACCAGGGGCACCACCGGAACGCGTCCCATCTCTTGGATAAACTGGTTTAATTTATTCATATTTAAATTCCTCAGTCCTCAATACTCTCGTAAAAGTATTTGAGATGGCTAAGTAAAAATCTTCATATACAAGGCATAGCGGTTGTCCGGGGGCGAAGGCATACATATGGTATGTCGAGTCTCTGGACAACCGCTATAACGCAGTAGATGGAGACTTTTTACGACGCCATCAGTCCTCAATACCACCCGAAATCATGGGCCGCCTTGGTCATGGCATAGACATTCACCGGCGGGGCGTTTACCGGCAACCCGCAGCCCGGTCCCAGGATAAAGCCGCCCGGGGCTTTTTTGCCTTTTTCAATGGCCTGCCGGCACAATTCATATACCTGGGCAGGGGTGCCGGTCTGGATGACAGCCGGTTCGATATTTCCGAAAATAATGTCTCTGGGGAAATGCCCGGCGGCGGCTTCCAGGTCCACCTCATGGCCGAAACTCAGCACGGCCGGGTGTCGCCAGGGACAAGCCTCGGCCAGAAACGGCAGGTTCAGGTTCTGCTCCCCGCAGATGTGAAACCCGAACCGCTGGATGCCCAGTTTGTGCAGCCGTTCATGGTATTCCCTGTGATACGGCAGGGCAAACTTTTTTAAAATCCTGGGGGAGATAAGCTGATTGGATTCGCTGGGAGAACTCATCCAGGCAAAAATATTGTCAGCCCCGAAGGTCTCCAGCCAGTATGCCATGACATTGAAGATGTGATCGATGGAAAGGCGCAGCAGTTTCTCACAGGCATCGGCATTTTTCATGGTCCACCGCATAAACTGGTCGATCCCTGCAATATTGGCCGCCATGGTAAAGGGCGAGCGGGCAAAGAAATACACGGGCAGGCCCTGTCTGGCCTGCAGTTTTGCAAACGCCATGGCCTCGGGAATTCGCCCCGATTTCTTTGGGTCCGGCATCACCAGGGTGTCTATATCTTCCGCGGTTTTCATCGGATTTTCCGTGACTACCAGTGCCCCCTCATACTCGCCCTGGGGTAATCGCACCTTGCCGCCGAAATCCCAGGCCCCTAATACCGTGTGGCCGGCATACTGGGGAATCGGGTCCCACCCATACTGCTCGGTGGTCCACATCATGGATTCAAAACTTTTTTCCGGCGCGGCATAGGCATCGGCCACTGAAAACCCGGCATTTTTCGTATTAAAGCCCGTGGACATGGCCCCCACCGGCACCCGGTCCGGTTTCTCATAAGCAAAAAGGGCATCCATTCTTTCACGGGCGGTCATGCGGTCCTGTTTAAAATGCATTCCGGTTCCCCCTTTTTATGCGGCCCCAAGCAGTCTTGCCGTCTCCTGGACCGCACTGATGGCGTCATTGGCATATCCGTCGGCACCGTACTGCTTTGCGATGTCAGCGTTCAACGGCGCACCGCCCACCATGATAATCACCTCGGGTTTCCGGGCCTTGAGCATCTCGATGAGCTTGGGCATGGCCAGCATGCTGGTGGTCATCAGCGCGGACAGGGCCACCACATCGGCATCGGTGCGCGCCAGTTCCTCGACAAACTTTTCCAGCTTCACATCCTTGCCCAGGTCAAATATCTCCCAGCCGCCGGCCTCAAACATGGTTTTGACAAGGGTCTTGCCGATGTCGTGAATATCGCCTTCCACCACACCGATAATAATCTTGCCGGCACTATGGGCCACACCGGGCCGGATATGGGGCCGCAGAATTTCGAGTCCGGCATACAGGGCATCCGAGCACAACAGCAGTTCAGGTACAAAATATTCTTTTTCTTCATACAGCTTGCCCACGGTGGCCATACCCGCGGCAAGACCGTCCATTATGGCATCGTAGGCATCGATGCCAAGGGCAAGGGCCTCGTTGCAAAGCCGGGCACTGGTGTCTTCTTCAAACGCCACCACCGCATCATGCAGTTCCCGTAACAATTCAGTTTTTCTGTCTTCTGTTGTCATGATATTCCTTTTCTAAAATGTTATAACTTATCACTGTTCTTTTCACTCAATACCGCGTAGATAACCACGAATCTTCTTTGCCGGAATTCTTTTACGGAATCTGTTCTCTCTCGGCCATTTCAGGATCATGCATGGGGATAATGATATCCGCCATCTTTTTCAGGTATACGGCACTATCATAGGCCTGGAAAAGGTCGGTGTGGATACCGGAGGCAATGGCCGGATAGGTGGCCATGGGGGATCTGGTCTCCTTAACGTTCTGGGGCACATCAAAATTATCCATAATGGCACAAAACCCTGAAATTGCCACCTTCCCCTTTGGGGTGTCAACGACTACGGCCTGGCAGCCCGGAGAATGGCCGGGCAGCAATTTCACCGCAATGCCGGGCAAAATGGGACCATCCCCATCAATGATTTCAAAATTCAGCTTTTTAATCATCTCCGTGGGATAAATTACCTCAAAGATCGGGTGGGGATTGAGTGCAAAGTCAAGTTCGGCCCGCTGAACATACACAGTGGCATTCGTGCATTTGGGTGTATTGAAGACATGATCCATGTGCAGATGTGTCTGTATGATGATATCGATATCCTCAGGGCAGCAGTCCACTTTCGCCAAAGCCGCTTCGAATGTCTGAATATCTTCAACCTGCAAATGACGGTAGAATGCATGGTAGTTTTTAAAATCCGTTCCCTCCATGGCGGTATCGATAAGGACATTTTTGCCATCCGCCTTGATATACCACATGACAAAGGGACGAAAAATCTGTTTGCCCGGATTCGTTAAATAGGTCATTGCACTTGTTTCGCCAAGGTATTTGCAAAGCATCAGGGGTTTGATCGTGTGCAGCGTCATCGGTATTTACCTCTTGAATGATTGTTTAAAAAAATGTCCGAAAACAAATTGCAAGATGTTATCGTGAATGACCGGTGGAACTTATTTTACGAATTTTCTCATAAATGGAAAGCAAAACAAAGAATGCCAGCAAAAATCCGGTTATCGGCATGGCGATTCTGGTATAACTCATGGGGACATCCAGCATCCCGAAATGTCGCCATCCCCGGGAATACCCAAGCCACCAGTATTTAAATCCATATATGAAAACAAATACGGCGAAAACAAACGTTAATATTTCGTTGATCAGAAGAAGTTTTTTTTGAAGGCCGGCATTCAGTTTGCGATAAATTAAATCGACACTGACATGGGCTTTATGGGCATAGGCATACAGAATACTCAACATACCAAACCAGACCAGCATGTAAGAGGTGATTTCATTCGTCCATATGGTCGGCTGCCCTGCTATTTCTCTTATTGAAACTTCATATACGGTAAATACCATGATCAGAATAATACCGATCATCGAAAGCACTTCAATGGCTTTCACAATATATCTGTACAATTGATTTAACATGACGGTTACCCCGTTTAACCCATGGTGGATGGCAGCCAGAGCGCAAGGCTGGGTATAAAGGTGACAAAAAGAACCGCTATGACCAATGCGATGAGAAATGGAATAACCCCTTTAAAGACATCCTGTATTTGAATGCCAAGGGGTTTGGCCACCTCTGCAACGATATAACAGTTCATTCCCACCGGCGGTGTGAGCAGCGCAATTTCGATAAACAAAACCAGTATGACGCCATACCAGATCAAATCCATGCCGATGGCGGTGACAGCCGGTGCAAAGATCGGCGTGGTGAGCACGATAATGCTGTTCCCTTCCAGGAAAAGGCCGAGAATCGCGACGGTGATATATAAAAAAATAATGAACTGCCATTTGGGAAGGGAAGACAGTGTTTCCTGCAGACCATACATAATACCGACCTTGGCCATCATAAAACCCAGTATTTTGGCAGTGCACATCAACAGCAAGATGAAACCGCTCACCGATATGGTCTGTTTCAGTGCTTTAAAAAATATTCCCCAGGTCATCCGCCCGTAAACGATACACAGCAACAGGGAAAAAATACAGCCGATGGCCGCTGCTTCGGCAGGCGTGGTAATCCCACGGTAAATGCAGGCCAGCAAAACGATAGCCAGTGCACCCACCGGCATGATTTTATAAGAACATTTAATTTTTTCCAGCAAGGTGCTTCTGGTTCCGAACCCGGCCTTCTCCGGAAAAATTTTCACCCAGATCATGATGCTTAAAATAAAAAGGATACCCAGAATCAAACCGGGGATAATACCGGCCATAAACAGGCCCGCTATGGAAGCGCCACTCATATACCCGTAAATGACAAAGGCCAGGCTGGGCGGCACTAAAATACCGAGGCTTCCCCCCGCGGCGACGCTTCCTGCGGCTAATTTTTTATCGTACCCCCTTGAAAGCATTTCCGGTAATGTCATTCGGCCCAAAGTGGCGGCCGTCACATAGCTTGAGCCGCAGACAGCCGCAAAAATGGCACTGGCAATAATGGTTGCCACGCATAATGAGCCCCGGATCCGCCCGGTAATTTTCTCCACGCTGTTATACAGGTCAGGAATAAAACCACCGGATGAAAGAATTTCTGCCATAAATACAAACAAAGGGATGGTAATAAGAACGAAATCGCTCAGGATATCGTGCATTTGCTGAACGATGGCAATGCACTGGGAAAATCCGGATGAAAGAATTATGCCCCCGGTTCCAACAATGCCGAATACAACGCCCAAAGGCATGCGCATGGCAAGCAGCGTTAAAATTGCCACGGCGACGATGAATAACTGGATATACCATTCCATTGAAATAGATCCTAATCGTTGTCAAAGAGTTGCCTTTGATAACGGGGTCCCTTCGGGACGGTTAATATTAAGCCACTTTTGGATGGATTGAAATTATAGTTTGACCATCGACAAAATTTTGTCGATGGTGCTTTGGTAAGCGCCTATGAGTTCAATGCAAAACGGTTTTTGCAAATCCCTCTTTCCATGAAAATGATACGAATCAGGTAGAATGAACTCGTAAAAAATCACCTTTTTTACGAGTTCATCTAGTTTAAAAATTTTCAACTGCCAGGCTTAATCCAGAATTTTTCGACCGGTGGCCTTTTCAACAACCTCGAACAATTCCCTGCCGAGTTTCGGGTTTCTTTTCAGGCCCCAGGTTACCGAGGCTTTTGTCAACTCCTGCCGCCATCTCAAAGATTCTTCCGGTGTTAAATCATACCATTTGATACCTTTTGCTTCTACGTCCGCTCTAATATTTTTCCAAAACTCTTTGTCCCATTCCTTATACCACTGCTCAAGTTCTACCTGGGCGGCATCGATGCCGGCTTTAATGTCATCAGGGAACTCATTGTATATCTTATTGTTGATCAAAAAGAAGAACCCAAAATTGCCACTGTAAGTAGCCGTAAAATAGGGGGCCACATCCCACAGATTCATCGCATACAGCCCTGCACATCCGGTCAGGATGCCTTGCACAACCCCTGTCTGAAGTGCCGGGGGCACTTCGGACATCGGCAATGTAACGATACCGGCTTTCATCTTCTGCAAAAATATATTGGAAGCCCCGCCCATGCCGCGAATTTTCTTCCCTTTAAAATCAGCCAGCGTTTGGACATGTTCTTTCCGCATGGCAACGGCGTAATAGCCCATCAACGGGAAATATCCGATTATTCTGACATCCTCGGGCGTTGTCTCTCTGTTCAATATGTCCAGGGCACCCCCGTGCATGACCTTGAAAAATTCATCAATGGTCCATATGGCACCCACATCGAAACTGAACTCGGGATGTGTTCCGCCCTCTTTAATATCCAGGGTCGCACCCCCATCGATGGTGCCGACAGATACCGACGTCCAGATTTCTCTGGGGCCGACAAGTTCGCCGGATGGATGATAGCTGAATCTTACCCTGTCATTCGTATGTTTTTTTATCAGCTCTATCAATTTTTCAGCGGCCACCCACTGGCAGTCATACTTCCCCGGAACGGTAAATGCCTGGGCCTTTAAATTCCACACTTTTTCTTTTGCTTCAACACTGGCACCTAAAGGATTGAATAATAAAACGGATGTGAACGCCAACGCCATCACGAACACAAAAAATGTTTTACCTGTTTTGCACATAATACGTTACTCCTTTCAATGATGATGTGAGGTTTATGGCCTTTCATAAAAACGACACTGCCGCCAGCAGAAACGAAGCCGTAAAATCAAGCAAAGGCCATTATGGATGGATAAAAATTAATTAATCGCGGCATTCAGCAGTTCGCCCATATCCCATACCCGGATGCCCAGCTCTTTTTCATACTTGGAAAAATTAATCAGACAGATGGGACAGGTCACCACAATATTTTTGGATACGGCGGCCAGTTCCTGAATTCGAATTTTAGAAATTTTACAGCTCAGGTCCCCATAGGCATATTCCACCGGGCCACCGCAGCAGGCCGTGTTCTGTCGGCAATTTTCAGGCTCTAAAAGCGTGATGCCAAGGCTTTGCGCTACCTGACGGGCCTGCTCGATAATGTCAAGGTCCCGGGTCATGACACAGGAATCATGAAGGACAAAGTCATCGGGAAGATCACCGGATTTATGGCCGGAAATCATCTCCGTGTTTTCAACCAGGACCTCCAGATAGTGGTTCACCTGAAGATCATAGCCTGGAATATATTTGGGATAGACCTCGCGCAGCATGTGGGTGGTGTGGGGATCAACGGTGATCACCTGGCGCACCCCCTGATTCTTGAGCTGCCGATAGACCTTGCGCACATGGGGGGCGATCTCTTCTTCAAGTCCCAGGTCATACAGTAGAACACCGCTGTAAGGTTCTTTTTCATACAGGTACGCCGGGTCCTGACCGGCCCGGCGCAGGGCCGCAAGGATTCCGGTAAGAGCGGTATCCCCTTTTATCCGTATAGCCTTTGCGCTCCTGGCCTTTAAGCGGACAATGGTCTCTCCGGCCATGGCATTGCCCATGGCCACCATCTTTGCAAACGCCTTCACCGACAGCAGCGGCAAAAAGGGCCGCGCCGATTCCACCAGCTCGGTCTCCTGGATAACATAGGGCAGCATCTGGTACATGCGGGCCGTAAGCAAAACCGTGGCGCCCGTCCGGGCCATGGCCTTTCCATCGGCCCAGTCGGTCCAGTAGGGTTTCTTGAATCCCAACGGGTCCCCGGTGCGGTCCATATTGTCCTTGAGGGTTGCCAGGGCCTGGGAAATTAAAATTTTAGAGTGCTGCATGCTTGCCTCCTTTTGCCAGGCTCGGCGACACCAGGGAGCGCCCCAGCTGGATGAGTTCGCAGATTTCCAGGTTCTGGCCCTTGCTCTTGCAGATGGTTTCACAGCGCTTGCACTGGAGGCAGCTGTAAAGACAGAACGTCATGGCATCATCTAATTCCAGAGTGCCGTTTAACAGATATTTTAAAATCTGCAGCCGGCCAAAGGCCGTCATGCTCTCCACGCCGGTTGACGCCTGGTAGGTGGGGCAGACATCAACGCAGAACCGGCAGGAGCGGCATTTGGCGATTTCTTTGAGCAGTGTTTCTTTCGCATTTTTTCCGCTCACATCCAGCCCTCCAGATTACCCCGGTTCAATATGTTGTTCGGGTCAAAGGTTTTTTTGAGACGAACCAGAAAATCGTAATAGCCCTGGCCGTATTTTTCCTTTAAAAAAGAGGATCGCTGGGCCGTAATCCCCCACTCTCCCCCGCAGCCGCCGTACTTGACATTCAACCGTTCCGTTTTTTCCCGGACCTCCAGGGTGACGGCTTTTTTGATGTCGTTGGAAATGTCCTTGCTGGGAATAAAGGCATAGGCATGGATGGTGGGGGCGCCGATATGACCAAAGGAATAAAATTCATTGCCCTTGTAGCTGTCCAGGTTCAGGATAATTTCTTTGGCTTCGAGAAACGCGTCCTTGAGCTTGTCCACCCGTACGGTGATTTCACTGCCGAAGGTGGATCCCAGCCGGTAAACATAATTTCCCGCTTCGGCCCGGCTGCTCCAGATTTTGTTCCATTCCTCCTTGTCCTCTACAATTCTGGCCTCGATGGGATTGCCCTCCTGCAAAAACGCCAGGAATATCTCTGCTTTGGCCTTGCACCCGGCCGCTGTGGAAGAGCTGATAGTCATCATGGCAACGGCCCCTGCCGGGGCTTCAAGGCCCACGGCCTCAAAACCGACCTTGGATGATTTTTCATCCAGGTATTCAAAAAACATGGGGGTTGGGATACTCTTTTTATACATGGCCATGACCGTATCGATGATATCTTCGGACCGCTTGTAATACGCCACGATATTACGGGTACAAGGCAGCGGCATGAGCCGCATGCGAATTTTGGTAATCACGCACAACAGCCCCTCGGAGCCCACCAGGAATTTAGTGGCCTCGATGCCGGCGGGCTTTCGGGTGGACTCGGTACCGGTGTTTAAAATTTCACCCGAGGCCAGCACCACTTCCATGCCCAGCACATAATCGCCCGGTTTGCAGATGGTGGCATCCACGGCATGGGCACTGGTGTTCACCGATATGGAACCGCCGATGGTGGCGATCAATTCACTGCCGGGAAACACCGGCAAAAGTGCGTTGTAGGGGGCCAGGGCTTTGCGCAGTTTACCGATATGCATGCCCGGTTCCACCTCAAAATAACCCCTTTCCGGAAATGCGGCAAATTTCTGCATCCGCCCCGTATCCAGTACGATACAATTGGTTTTGGGTCGTCCAAGTCCCACCAGAGATGTCCCGGAGCCATGGGTATGCACCGGTATTTTCCGCTCATTGGCATACTGCAGTATGCCGGATATCTCCCGGCTGTTTTCAGGTCGAACCACGGCATAGGGCATGTTCTGCCCTTCCACATCCCAGGGCATGGTATCTTTGGCATAGGCCAGGGCCGTGGGCCGATCCGTAAAGGCATGTTCCTTGCCGACGATGCCGGCTAAATCCTTTGTCAGTTTTTTCAGATCAACATTCATAAAAACCAAACCTCTCGCTTTACAGCTTTCTGTAATTTTATAAAATATGGGCGTGTATTGCGCCTTTTAATCATTTTTTATTCACGATTAACGGTTTCCGTTCATAACACCATGAGCGGTATGAGTTTTGAGTAATGAGGGTTGAGGGCGGCAAGACCTTAATTTGATTTCTCATTACTCAAAACTCAATGCTCAAGACGATAGGGCCGTCTTACATGGCGGCCTTTTTATATATTTTTTTCAAAACAACCCGAGCACCACCTTCAACCACAAAGGCCGCCACACAGAGGGCAGCCCTGCCGTGAAATGGAGGCATATTCAATTTTCAAGCCTTTACTTTATTTTCAGCAATGGGTTTTTTCCCCGCTGTCACGACAAAATTATAATATTTATAAAAACAATCCACATCCGTAAAACCGGCCTGTTGCAGCCACACGAGCTGAGCCTCCAGCGTTGCGGGCCGGTCACAGGCCATGCGCTCGCGGATGACGGCAAGCTGATCAGCGCTCAGACCGGTCTGTTCAAGATGGTCGGTCCAGTGCTGCTGATAGATGGCTTCAGTAGCATGGGTGGCGCCTCTGGCCAATTCGGCATGGATAAACAGTCCCCCGGGGTTCAGGGCATGGTAAATTTTTTCCATGAGATGCGCCTTCCCTTCATGGGAAAGGTGGTGAATGGACATGGCCGACACCACCAGGTCATGGGTGCCGGGCAGCGGGTTTTTTGCGTAATCCATGGCAAAAAAGGTCACATCCGGATTTCCGGCAAACCGCTGTCTGGCCTGCGCCAGCATTTTTTCGGAAACGTCCAGTACACTGGCCCGGGCCCTGGGAAAGGCATTGAAAATCAGGGCAGTGAGCAAACCGGTGCCGGTTCCCAGATCCAGGAAGGAAAAAGCGTCTTCCGGATCGAAAGGGATCTGCTCCACGGCGGTTTTATAAAAATCGTCAAAGCAGGGAATGATTTTGCGCCGGTGCAGATCATACTGCATGGCCCCTGCGTCAAACAGCGTCTTTACATCCATTGGTTCCTCAAATAACAAATTACAAACACCGGCTGACAAACAAATTTCAAATAACAATGACCATCTGATCTTAAAATCTGGTCAAATAAAACCCCAAGCCATTTGATTAACCCCATTAAGCCTTGGCTTGGTTTCCATTTTGTTTTCTCTCTGTTTTGGCATTTGGAATTTTAATCATTGTGATTTATTTGAAATTTGTATTTTGATTATTGTGATTTTTCATTGTTGACATAAAAAATAATCTTCAGAAGTACTCCAATAGCTTCACTTCTGTTGCACCCGGGTCAATTCAGCCAGCCGACCCACATCGGCCGCCGTTTCCAGATTTTCGATAAAATCGATCACACCTCGGATCCGGTGAAGGTCAAAATCAAGGTTGCTGGCAGCAATGCATTTATGAAATTTTTCCCGGCACCGGTCCCTGTCCATGGGGTTTTGAGGGTTGCCCAGGGGTGCTTTTATATGCTTTTCGAAGACCTGACCATCTGCCATGCGGATCTCCATTTTGACTTGCAAAATGTCCTTGTCCGCCAGACCGGGATCATGCACCACCGTCACTTTATCGGCCAGGGCCTTTACCCGGGTATCGGATATCGCCTTGTCTTCAAAATCGGTTAAAAAAACATCCTTTCGACACAGGGCCGCACTCACCGTATAGGGGATGCTGAACTGGGCGTCTACCTGGGGGTTGTTGCCCACCACAAAGGGTTTGCCCACCATTTCAGTCACCATCTTTGACGCATGGACCTCAATGGTTTTGATGCCTTCTACAGGGCCTTTTAACAGGGGTAAAAGGGCCAGGGCCGCATCAATGGCCGAATGGGTCATGCGACAGCTCGGATAGGGTTTCACACTCAGGTCCATGAGGGAAAAATGGCTGCCCAGATCTTTTATCACCGGTGCCGCATCATATTCCCCACCCTCATAAAGGTTGTAGAACCCGTACCTGCCCTGGAGAAACGCACGGCTGCCGGTGATACCGGCCCGGGCCAGATATGCGGATGTCACCCCCGCCGAAGCGGCAAACCCCGGCTGCATCCGCTTGACCAGGCGCCCTTCCAGAAGGCCCTGGGCATTGCCGGCACTCTGACTGTAAACCACGCCCAGGGCATTGGCCGTCTGGTCTTTATCCAATCCGAGAATCCTGGCGGCGGCGGCAGCAGCGCCAAATCCGCCGCAGGTGGCCGTTCGAATCCAGGACAGGGGCCGCTGTACGGCCAGACTCAACCGGCAGATGATATCCACACCGGCCACCAGGGCCGTGATGAGCTGTCGCCCACTGATATTGCCGACATCTTCAGCCGTTGCCAAGGCCGCCGGCAGGACATTGACAAAAGTATGCAGGGCCGATACATCCAGGGTATCGTCAAAATCCAGGGCATGCATCATGGTGCTGTTGGCCATGGCCGCCAGGGGCGGCGGTGCCTTGTGACCGTGAATCAGGACGCTGGCCCCGGTTTGGGTTCCCCAGGCCCTGACAAGACCGGTCACCGCATCACATCCCGGGGCGTTGCTGCCGGGAAAAACCACCCCGACAGAATCCATGACAAGCAATTTGCAGTATTCGATCACATCCATGGGCAGATCTTCAAAGCGAACCGATTGGATATAATCCACGAGCTGTTCTTCCATCTTCGGGATATCTGTTTTTGTTTCCGACATTAACCTACTTCCTTATCTCCGGCAGGGGCAATTTTCTGAACGCCTGCAGAAAGCCGCTGATATAATCTGTCATCAATGCCAGCACCGCCCTCCCCTTCTCAGGAGTCGCAGTGCAGGGGTCTCCCATTATTCCGGTGCCGGTGATCTCCCGGATATCCGGATAGATGGTCTGCACCGATCCGTTGTATTCGGTGTCTCCCAAAGAATTTTTCACCGTAAACGGACTGTTTTCAGGTGAGGTCAGTGAATCGGCTTTCATGCGGGATGTCACCACGGTATCGGGTTTCAGGGCCATGATCACCGAGGTCATGATCTCGCCGGCATGGGTAAACCGCCCTTCATCGATGAGGCCCGGCTGTTTGGCAATCAAATCATTGGCCAGTTTCCAGACGCTCAGCATTCCGACCCTTATGTTCCGGGTCTGGACCAGGGTTCTGGCCACGGTCTCGACACATGCGTTGTTGCCCCGATGGGAATTTAAAAACACAATGCGGCGGACCCCATGGGAGATCAGGCCTTCACCGTATTCCATCAAAACCCGTGTCAGGGTATCGCTTTCCAAAGACAGGGTTCCGGGAAACGGCATAAACCACTTGGAATAACCAATGGGCAGGGCCGGGCCGACAAGCACGCCTTCCTCACCGGCCAGGCGCCGGGACACGCCGCGGGCCACAATGGTATCGACCCCTAAAGGCAGGTGGGTCCCTTCAAGCTCGGTGGAGCCCAGGGGAACCACTGCCACAGTGGTGTCGTCCACGGCAGCTTTGAACGCCTCCCAGGTCATCTCTTCCATAAACGTTTTGTGCATGTTGTCCCCCTTCCGATCCCTAATTGTCCTGCACCAGCTTGGCCTGCTTTTTTGTAAACAGCCCGATGGTGCACCGGCGCAATGTGTCCGGGGTTCTGATGGCAAACATGATCAGCATTATCACCATACCGATCAGGTCCGTCATCCAACCGGGATATATCAGACATCCGCCGCCGACAAACAACAGCAGCCGCAGCAAAATCGGCAATCGGCCGGCCAGGTAATTCTGGGCGGCAAAAGCCAGGGCCATCACCCCGAAAAAGGCCGTAACACACACCTGTAGAATTTCGCTAACGCTGCCGATGAGCAGCAGGGCATTGTTGTACACAAACATGTAGGGAATGATAAATATCACCAGGGCCAGTCGGCACGCGGTAAAAGCCGTGCGCATCATCGGGGCATCTGCAATGCCCGCAGCCACAAATGCATCCGGGGCCATGGGAGGTGTAATACCGGCAATGGTGGCAAAATAAAAGACAAACAGATGAGCCGCCAGGGGGTAAACCCCCAATTTAATGAGGGCCGGCACCACCAGGATGGCCAGCACGATATAAGCGGCCACCGGCGGCACGCCCATTCCCAGGATAATCGAAGCCACCATGGTCAGCAGCAGCAGAAAAAACAGATTGCCGCCGGACATGTGGATCAGCAGACCGGACATCATCAAGCCCAGACCGGTGAGGGTAATCATGCCCAGCACAACCCCGCCCAGAGACAGGATGGCCACCACCGGCAATGCCGTGAGGGCCCCGTCCTGAAGACCTTTGACGATCTGATGGAAGTTCATTCGGCCCGCTTTTCCGCCCAGCAGGGAGCAGGCCGGTATGGCGATGGTGGCCCAGAAAGCGGCCCGGGTCACCGATACCTTGGAATAGGTCAGGAAAAAAATCAGCACAAAAATGGGAATAATAAAATACCAGCCCTCTTTCAGGGTCTGCTTCAGGCTGGGCAGTTCCTCTCTGGGAAGCCCCTTCATGCCCACCTTCTGGGCCTCGATATCGATCATCAAAAAAAGACCGACATAATAGAGGACCGCCGTCAAACCGGCAGCTTTCATGATGGTGACATAATTGACCCCCAGTATTTCCATGATGATAAACACGGCACTGCCCATGATGGGGGGCATCAAAAGCCCGCCGGCACTGGAGACCGTCTCCACGGCTGCGGCAAAATGGGGCTTATAGCCGCTGCGCTTCATCAACGGAATGGTAATCTGACCGGTACCGGCCACATTGGCGGTGCCGCTGCCCGATAGCATGCCGAACAGAGAACTGGCCACCACCGCGATCTTGGCGGGACCGCCTCTGACGTGACCGAATATACTGAAGGACAGGTTGATAAAAAATTCACCGCCCCCGGCCGCCCGCAACATGGCCCCGAACAGAATAAATAGAAAAATATAGGTGGCGGAGATACCGGTCAGCATGCCGAAAACCCCATCGGTTGTAATAAACATGCTGCCGACAATCCGTTCAAAGGAATAATTTTTATGGGCCAGTATTCCGGGCAAGGACTCTCCGAAACGGGCGTAGAACATGGAAAAAAGAGCGATAATCGGAAATATCCAGCCAAGGGTTCGCCGGGCCGCTTCCACACAAAGGAGTATAAAAACAGTCCCCATGACGAGTTCGTACACCGGCGGGGCCATGCCGATCTGACCGACCTTTTTAAACCAGGTGCACAAAACAAATATCCCCAGTATCAGGGTGACGCCGGCTATAAGACAGCCGTCCCAGGTAATGCGCTCTCTCTTTTTCTGTCCGAAGCTGTAATACAGATAAATCAATACCAGTGCAAATGTCACATGGGTCACCCGCTGATTCATGGCAGTCAACTGGAACAGACCGGTAAACAGCTGATAAATACTCATGGCGATGGCAATCCCCCTGATGAGCAGGGGAATTTTCGGACTATCGCTTTTAATTTTTTCGCTTTCAATTAGTGTCATGGTGTTTTCCGTAATTCTGAGCATTACCCGTACGGGCAGCCGTTATAGTTTCCGTCGGTAAAATGGGAAGAGCGGAATACCGTTCTTCCCATTCCTGTTCACAGATTCATCTCTTGGCGATTATTCATAATGCTGGGCGCGGGTATCCCAGACACCTTTTTCCTTGTAGTATTTGATGGCGCCGGGATGAAACCCCACCGGCACACCCGGGGTTCCGCGGAAGGCATTTTCAACGGTGTACATTTTGGCCATGGGGTGAATGGCGTTTCTGTCCTCATTGTTGTCATAAACCGTCTTTAAAATCTGGTAGACCAGATCTTCGGACAGATCGGCCCGGCAGATCCACATCTGGGGCATGCAGTAGGTATGTACATCCTCGTCTATTCCGTTATACATACCGGCCGGAAATGTTTTGGGCACCACATTGCTGTACTCGGCCCGCAGTTTGGCCATGGCTTCGGGCTCCATCTGGATGATCCGGATGGGAATATCCCGGGCCAGTTCCATCACAGAAGCCAGGGGGGCACCGGCGGCAATAATCCCGGCATCGATGGTTTTATCGCGCAGACCACGGGTCACTTCGCCGAAAGAGAGGTACTTGGGACTGATATCATCCATGGTAACCCCCCAGCCGGTTTCAAGATGCTTTTTACTCCACAGGTTCAAGGTGGCGCTACCCGCCGGCCCGACACCAATGGTCTTGCCTTTGAAATCTTTGATGGATTGAATCGGTGATTCTTTGCGAACCAGCCAATGGGTATCGCTGGTATGTCCCACGGCAATCAACCGCACCTTGTCTACATCCATACCCTGCTTTTTAAGATCGGCCAGGGTGCCCATGCAGGCCAGGCCAAGGTCCATCTCGCCCCGGATCAGGAGCCTCGCGTTTTCTGTGGAAGCGGCGGTTGATTCGGCGGTGACCCGTACACCCTTGACATTGTTGTTGATCATTGAAGAAAAGCCGGCGCCGAGAAAATAATACGTGCCTGCCGGACTGCCGGTGCCAAATGAGAGAAACTTAAGAGCTGATGCATTCCCGGGGGCCAAAACGGAAAGCCCAAGGGTTAACACGCCGATACTGCAAATGGTTGCCCATCGTTTTTTTCCAAACATGATGCCTCCTTTTTAAAAATTGCCTCTTTTTAAAACGCTTCGCATTCCAGTCAACAGATCAAAGCGGGCCCATTGATGATGAATCCATCAGGCGCCCACCCGAATTAAAGTTCTTTCACCATGATGGTGAATCCCGTGGGCATAAAATCCGCTGCAAACTTACCCTTTTCGAGATATACTGGAAATTTTGTTTCAAGGGTCTCACCGGCCTCAATGGCCTTTTTCTTTCTGGGATACATGCCGCCCACGGCCGGTCCCTCCGGCAGAAGGATATTGACACGATACCGCTGAGGGTGATCCGTCACATTCTGTATGCCGACTTCGATGTGAAGCGTTGGCGCACCTTTGTAGGCCTCATAAAAATAAGCCACTTTGGTAATTTTGGCACTGGCCGGAAGAACATAGACAATATTCGCCGCGATCCCCGCATCATCTGCCTTTTGTGCCGAACCGGTCATGGCACAGGCTGAAAAAAAACACCCCAGCGCGAGCACCAGCGACAGCATCAGTACTGTTTTAATTCTGTTTTTCCCCATTTTTCCCTCCCTTTTAATAGTTATGGTGCAGAAATACACGAACTACTGACTCTATTTTATCAGGTACTGTTTACCTGTTACAGCAACGTCTCAACACCCATAAGACAGATAAAACCGTCATCGCCTAAGCGGGTGCCTTGTCTACAACGCGTTGATACATTCGGCGGGTGTTTTCCAGGTGCCGTCTGGTTTTTTCATATGCGGCAGCGCCGTCCCTATCGATGATTGCTTTTAATATTTCCCGATGCTGCCGAACCAGTTCCAGAACATCTTCTTTCCCAACAGTTTTTCTGGTTTTTTCGATGAGAATTTCCGAATAGGCATGGGTAATTGATTCGGTGATGAAAATAACAATGGGATTTTGTGATATTTTTGAAATTTCGCAATGAAAACTGACATTGAGCAGACGGGCCTGGCGGCAGGAGGTGTCGGTGAGTTCGGTGGCGGTAGCAAGGAGTTGTTCGAGATCGGCAATATCTTTTGAAGTTCTTTTCAGGGCCACAGTTCGGGCCGTATTCGGTTCTATAAAAAAGCCGGGCCTCGATCAAATCATTAAAAGTGGCCCGACCCAACCGCACCAGGTTTAAAAAATTTTCGGTGATGGCATCCGCATTGAGCTCACAAACATAGGCCCCTGCATTTCCACCGCGCCGGCTTTCAATCAAACCGGACCGCTCCAGATTTTTCAGGGCCTCGCGTACGGTTACGCGGGAAACCTGAAACTGATCGACGAGTTCCCTTTCCGATGGCAATTTTTCACCGGAGTTAAATACACCGTCGATAATCGACTCCCGCAGCTGTCGTTCAACCTCCTGGGAAAGCGGGGGTTTTTTCAACGATTTAAAACTATGCATAAGATATTCCTCGATGATCGCAGCGTTGGCTATTGTCAGTTGTCCGTTGTCATACCACCACCCATATAAATGTCAAGCTTTTTTTACAGGCATGCCTTCTTTAAAATATCAAGTTTATCAAAATATGCGAAATCTATTAATTAAAACGGGTTCAGAAAAGATGACGCAGATTTATCTTGGGAGGTGTGCATATGCAAAATTATCTTGACATGGGTATAACGGACAGGCCATTTTTAGATTCTTTCAAAAAACAGCTTGCCGGAGCCTGCCAGCAAGCTTATATACCGATATGCCCGGGATAAATCAAAACCGGTGGCAGACAGAAAGGAAGCAAAATGAATGAGAATGATCTCAAAAACCTTTTAACACAGGTTAAAAGCGGTTCAATGGCGCTGGAAGCCGCAGTGAACCGATTAAAGAAACTACCCTTCAACGATCTTGGGTTTGCAAAAATAGACACCCATCGTGAAATAAGAACCGGTATTCCTGAGGTGATTTTCTGCCAGGGCAAAACAATGTCCCAGATTGTCAGTATCGTCAAAAAAATGTCCGAATACCATTCCAACATACTGGGGACCCGGTTAGACCCAAAAGTCTTTGGATCGATTCAAAAAGAGATCCCGAACTGTCATTATCACGAAGCGGCAAGGGTCGCTGTATTTTATCCCCGCAAAATTGATTGCGTGGGAAAAATTGCGGTGGTGTGCGCCGGCACATCGGATATTCCCGTTGCCGAAGAGGCCTGCGTGGTGGCGGAAACCCTGGGCAACAATGTATCGAGGATCTATGATGTCGGTGTGGCGGGCATTCACAGGCTTCTGGATTCCTGCCGGGACATTCTCGATGCCAATGTCGCGGTGGTGGCGGCGGGCATGGAAGGGGCGCTGGCCAGCGTCGTGGGCGGCCTGGTTTCCTGCCCGGTAATCGGCGTGCCCACGAGCATCGGATACGGCACCAGTTTCGGCGGTGTCACCGCCTTGCTCAGCATGCTCAACAGCTGCGCTTCGGGGGTGTCTGTGGTGAACATCGACAATGGATTCGGCGCCGCCTGCCAGGCCAGCTTAATCAATAAACTGGCCGTGGGCCTCCCCACCTCTCAAGCTTGATATCCGGGGCATCATCCACAGCCAAGGATCTCTATGGGCACAGTGCGTTTATTGTAGATGAGCAGTTAGCTATTAGCTGTTAGCTGTTCTCTCGTTCCCATGCTCCTGCGGGGAACCAGAAAAACATTGATGAATAGGGAATGATGAATGCGGCAGCGCTCACGTGCTGCCGATTTCAGGTGGTGCCGATTTATCGTAGGGTGGGCTGTGCCCACCGACAGGAAGAGCGCAGCGATACCATAATTTTGGTTCCTCGCTGTTTTGTATGGGTGCCCCGGGATGCTTTCATTTTGATGCTCAAAAAAACTCGGCGCAAAGCGGTCGTAACGCCGGACAGGGCCTTGTCATAAATTATCATATTGATATTTATGTAAAATTAAAATCATCGGGAACTATATGATAGCTGTCCGGCCTAACGATCGCTAAGCCCCTCAAACAGTTTCGAGCAGCAAAATGAAATCATCCCGGGACGGTACCGGTCAAATTTACCCACATGAAACAGCGAGGAGCCATAATTTTTAATTCATCATTTTTAATGACGTTGATGCGTTTATAGTAACTGAGCTGTTAGCTGATCTTCAAAAGCATATGAGTTTTCGGCGCAGCGTTTATATAAGGGTTTTCAACTTCTTCAACCGTTTGCCGGTTTCAGCAAGAACCGCTTCTGTTTTTGAAAAATGCAGCCGGATCAAGTGGTTCACCGGTTCGTGAAAAAAACTGGAACCGGGCACGGCGGCCACCCCCACTTCCCTGGCCATCCAGTGGCAGAATTTATTATCATCGGTCACGCCAAAGGCCGTGCAGTCCACCATTACATAATAGGCCCCATGGGGCGTGGTATAGGAAAGTCCGGCCTCGTCCAGACAGCCTAAAAACAGATCCCTTTTTCGGGTGTAATCCGCCGTCAGCTGCTCATAGTAGCTCAAGGGCAGTTCCAATGCGGTGATCGCTGCCGCCTGCAACGGGGCGGCGGCCCCCACGGTGAGGAAATCATGCACCTTGCGGGCACCGGCGATGACCGCTTCGGGGCCGATGACATAGCCCAGCCGCCACCCGGTCATGTTGTAGGTCTTGGACAGGGAACTGCAGGAGAGGGTCCGCTCGAACATCTCCGGCAGAGCGGCCATATATCGATGGCGATGGGGGCTGTAGACAATATGCTCATAAACTTCGTCGGTGATGACAAAGGTGTCAAATTCCCTGGCAAAGTCGGCGATGATTTCAAGCTCCTCCAGCGAAAAAACTTTGCCGGAGGGATTGGACGGATTGCACACGACAATGGCTTTGGGCTTTTGCATGAAGGCGGCCCTGAGTTCCTTCAAATCGAAATTGAACGCCGGCGGGTGCAGGGGCACGAAAATGGGCCTGGCGCCGCAGAGGATGGTATCCGCACCGTAGTTCTCATAATAGGGCGAAAAGATAATAACCTTGTCCCCGGGGTTGCAGGCGGTCATCATGGCGGTCATCATGGCCTCGGTGCTGCCGCAGGTCACCACGACATGGGCCTCGGGATCCAGGTCGAGCCCCATCCAGTGGCGCTGCTTCTTTACCAGTGCCTCCCGGAAACCCGGGGCTCCCCAGGTGACGGCATACTGGTGGGGCCCTTGGGCCATGGCCTTTTGGCCGGCGGCCAGTACCTCAGGCGGCGGATCGGCATCGGGAAATCCCTGAGACAGATTGATGGCGTTGTATCGATTGGCGACACGGGTCATTTCGCGGATGACCGATTCAGTAAAAAAAGTCAAGCGATTAGCGGTTGCTGGCATGGAATCTCCCATTGGATATAGGATTAACAGCTAAATTTTGAAATTCATTTTTTCTATATACAAAATAGAGCGAAGCGATTTCGATTCACTAAAATGCGACAGCATACATTATTTTCGGGCCTCGTGAAAATACATTTTTTCAGCTTAAATTCCGGGACACCTTTTTCCTGTCATTATAGATAGTGCCCGACCGAAAACTTACAGTGGCGATCGCATCCAGCAAATCGGAAACTATTCATAAATTGTAATTCCAATTGACAAATAATGCATTATATGGCAGGTTACCCATCATGATAACGCGGACCCTGGAAAAGAAACTGAGAGAGCTTGCAGGCTATTACCCCGCCGTCGTGGTTACCGGGCCAAGGCAGTCGGGCAAGACCACCCTTTGCCGAATGACGTATCCGGATAAACCCTATGTTTCACTGGAAGCAATAGACATCCGCGATTTTGCACACAGCGACCCGCGGGGTTTTTTGGCTGAATACGCCGATGGCGCAATCATTGATGAAATCCAACATGTCCCTGAATTGCTGACCTACCTGCAGAGCGATATTGACGGCCGCCCGGATCCGGGCCGGTTTATCCTGACCGGGTCGCAGCATTTTGGCTTGTCCCAATCCATTGCCCAGTCACTGGCAGGTCGCTGCGGCATCCTGGTGCTTTTGCCACCGAGCCTGGAAGAACTATCTGCTTTTCCATCTGCACCGGCCGACTTATTCCCTCTGCTGTGGCAAGGGGCCTATCCCAGGATTTACGATCGCGGCATACCGGCCAGCCAATGGTTGGCGGATTACACCGCGACCTACGTACAACGAGATGTGCGCCAGGTCATTAATGTCGGTGACCTTCAGGCATTCTCCGGATTCCTGAAACTCTGTGCCGGGCGTACGGCTCAGGAAATCAATCTTTCGAAACTCGGCAGCGACTCCGGTGTTTCACACAACACCGCGCGTTCCTGGCTTTCTGTTATGGAAACCAGTTACATCATCCATCGCCTTCCGGCATGGCACCCGAACATCCGCAAACAGGTCGTGAAAGCACCCAAACTGCATTTTTTTGACAGCGGCCTGGTATGTTATTTACTGGGAATCCGTGAGCCGGAGCAATTACGCCTTCACCCGCTACGCGGCGCGATCTTTGAAAGCTGGGTCGTCTCTGAAATCTACAAATCCTTTGTGCACAGCGGATTGCAGCCCAACCTGTTTCATTATCGAGAAGCCCGTGGACCGGAAATCGATCTGCTTATCGAGCGTGGTGAAAAACTTGAAATAGTCGAAATAAAATCAGGCGCCACGATAAACAGCGACTTTTTTAAAAACCTCAAGCGCTTCTCTGATCGTATGAAAGGTGCGGGAAAAAAACGCCCTCTTCGAAGTCATGTCGTGTATGGCGGGGAAGATTCCCAGCAGCGCTCTGATGCACAGGTGCTCTCCTGGCACCATATTCAAAGATTGATAGCATAATACCCCGTCAATTGAATACTCATGCAATTGTTGTTTAAACCAATCGGTTGCCTTATCGCCTATGCCGGCATCACCCCAACCGCGCACCATGGCCCAGACAAGATTATTTATTGACTTAACAACAAAATACCCACCAAAATGTTATGTTTTAAGTGAAGGATCAACATCGTCTTAAAACTTAACACTTAAACCGCTCTGTATACAATCCGACCGTCAAACAGGGTCATGTCAATTTTAACCCGGGGCATCATGAATGGCGGCAATGTCAAAATATTTTCACTGAGTACGGCCAGATCCGCTTTTTTGCCGGGTGCGATCACGCCCAGGTCAAGGGCATTGTGGACAGCCGCCGGGGTGGTGGTGTAGGCTTGAATGGCCTCGGCCACGGTTATCCGGTTTTGTGGATGCCAGCCGGCTTCGGGCGTGCCGTCGGTACGCTGGCGGGTTACCGCTGCATGAATACCCGCCAGCGGGGCGGGGTCGCATACCGGACAGTCCGAGCTGAACATCACCGGCGCACCGGTGTCCATCAATCGGCGGAAGGCATAGGTCCACGCGCCTTTTTCTCCCACCGCGCCATCGATGAGGTTCATGTCCAGGACCATGTTGGCCGGTGTGACGCACAGGGCCACATTCAGGTTGCCCAGCCGGTGGGCATCTTCCGGCCGGATCATCTGCACATGTTCGATCCGATGGGGGATGAGTGGCCGTTGAATGCCGGACAGGCCCCGGCGCGATTCGAGGTCTTCGAAGATAGCCACCAGTTCACGATTGGCCCGATCGCCCACCGCATGCACCATTACCGACAAGCCGGCCTCGTCGGCCCGGCGGATGTCCTCCGTCAGCGCGTCCATGGCCATCAGCGGCATGCCGCGTTGTGCGTCCAGATACGGGTCGATCATCCAGGCGGTGCGGGCGCCCATACCGCCGTCGGAAAAATATTTGACATGACCGAGGCGCAACCGGTCGTTACCGAACCCGGTTTGAAGACCCAGGCCGATAATGTCGTCCAGGCGATCACCGGGCAGGGTAACCCAGGATCGAAGAAACAGGTGAGCGTTCCGGTCCAGTTTCTGGAAAGTCTGCAGCGACCTGGCCCCATCCCTGTCCGCCATCAGCCGAACGTCGCAAATGCCGGTCACCCCCCGTCGGTGAAGAGCCTTGGCAGCATCTTGAAACGCTTCAAGTACCCCATCGGCACCCGGCGGTGCAACGGCCTGGCGCACGAGATTGATGGCCAGTTCCCTGAGTATCCCGGAGGGTTCTCCGGTGGGGTTGCGTTCGATCCGGCCTTCCGGCGGGTCGGGTGTGCCGGCGTCGATGCCGGCCAGTCGCAGGGCCGCGGAATTGGCTGCGGCAAGATGCAGATCGCACCGCCACAACAGCACCGGATGCGCCGGGGCTGCCCGGTCCAGCGTTTCGCGGGTGGGCATGCGCGGCTCGGTCCAGTCGGTCTCGTTCCATCCCTGCCCCATGATCCATTGACCGGACGGCCGGTCCCTGGCGGTCTGCCGGATCCGTGCCAGCAGATCGTCCAGGCAGGTGAGATCGTCCAGTCGGACCCCCTGGCGCTTCAGGGCCCATTCATAAAAATGGATGTGGGTATCGATAAACCCGGGTATGACCAGGCGGCGATCAAGGTCTATTTTTTGGGTGTTCGCACCGGCCAGATGCAGCAGGTCATCGTTTCCACCGACGGCCAGGATGGTCCCCTGTCCGATGGCAACGGCCTGGGCAAACGGTTTTGCCGGGTTCTGAGTGGCAATCGCGGCGTTGAAGAGGAGGATGTCTGGAAAGGACGATGGTTTACTCATAATAAAAATCCCTCCGGAAAGGGGTCGTTGGCATCCAGAACGAATTGATGGTAACCGGTTATCTGAGCGTTTCCCCGAACCTGGCCCACGATGCCGCCAAATTTACCGATGGTAACTGTTTTTACGATCCGTCCTTCGAAAACCGTACCCAGAGGACCGGCATTTTTGTAGACCTGGCCGGACTTAAGCTTTCCCCGGTGGTGCAAGAGCGTCATCTTCGCTGTGGTGCCGGTGCCGCAGGGGCTGCGGTCCATATGGGACTCGCCGTAGATCACCACGCCTTTGCCGATACCGGTTTTCGGGTCTTCATCATAAAATTCGGTAACATCCACCGTGGCCACCTCCGGCCGCCCGGGATGGTAAACGTCGGCTGACTGATTGGCGGCATCGATGACGGCCATGCCCAATGAGATCAAGTCGTGGCTGTTGGCCGGGGCCAGATCAATACCGGCGGACCGGGCCGATACCATGGCGAAAAACCCGCCCACGCAGACCAGGTCGACGGAAACCATGCCGAACCCGGGGACTTCAAGTTCCCGGCCGGTATCAAAAACAAACGACGGCGCCATGTCAATGGCCACGGATGCCACACGGCCGTTTTTAACACGTGCATGGGCATCCAAAGGCCCCGATGGGGTATCGACGGTGACCACCGTGTCGCCGTCTTCAACCGTCAGCACCCCGGCTTCGATGAGTGTGGTCACCGCTCCGATGGTCGCGTGCCCGCACAGGTAGGGATACCGCCGGGCATCCATGTAGAACAGGCCGAAGGCGCCTTTTGTACTGACCGGTTCGGTCACCACCGCCGCCATGATGCCCCGATGTCCCCTGGGTTCCCGGGTCAGCAGCTTGCGAACCGAATCAAAATGGGATTCGAAATGGTCCCGTTTTTCTTTCATCGTGCCCCCGGGCAGGGCGCCCACGCCGCCCACCAGCAATCGGGTGGGTTCCCCCTGGGTGTGGGAATCGATGGTGATGATCCGATCCGGATAGCAATGGCGGAATTTATTTTCAATCTGATTCAGTTTGAGCATAAACACCCTCCTTTAAAAAACAAAACCTGAAAACGGCAGTGTCTGCTTTCAGGTCTCGAATGGAAAAAATGGCGGGCCAAACGGTCAGTCGTTTAATTCCCTTGGAATCAGATGGCAGTGGTGAGGCGATACCTGCACGCTGACCGCCTCACCGATGTTGTAAAGCCGTGTTCTCATCATACTGATGATATGTATTTCACGGCCGGCCCCCAGTTCAATGAAGTAACTCACCTCTCCCCCCATGTAACTGCGGTCTTTAATGCGCCCCTCAAAGTGGTTCATCCCCTCCATCGGCTCGAATTCATCCTTGGGAAATGCATCGAACCGCTGGGCGCGGACGATGAGCTCCACCGGATCACCTTTGGAGAATCCGCCTTTATTTTTCGCAAAGAGGACGTCACCGGTTTCAATTTTGACGTTTACATGGTCGTTGTCAACACCCACGACTTCGCCCTGTATGAAATTGGAGTGACCCAGAAAATCGGCCACAAAATGGTTGACCGGCTCATTGTAGACCGTCTCGGGGTCGCCTTCCTGCTGCTTGCGCCCGGCCTTCATGACGAGGATCTTGTCGGACATGCTCAGGGCTTCCCGCTGGTCATGGGTGACAAAGATGGTGGTGACGCCGATCATCTCCTGGAGGTTGTCTATCTCCCGCCGCATCTCCTCCCTCAGGTTTTCATCCAGGGCGGAAAGGGGCTCATCCATGAGCAGCACATCCGGTTCGATCACGATGGCCCGTGCCATGGCAATACGCTGTTGCTGGCCACCGGAGAGTTGACTGGGCATGCGATCCTCCACACCGGGCAGGCGAACCATTTCCAGTGCCTGGGTCACTTTCTTCTCGATGTCGGCCTTTGGCACGTCACGGTACTTCAACCCGAAGGCCACGTTTTCAAATATATTTTTGTGGGGAAACAGGGCATAGTTCTGAAAAATCATTCCCAGGTTGCGCTTGTGGATCGGCGTGTCGTTGATTCGGACCCCTTTGATGAAGATATCCCCTTCGGTGGGGTCCTCCAGCCCGGCCACCATGCGCAGCAAGGTGGTCTTTCCGCATCCGGAAGGCCCCAGCAGCGTCACCAGACTCCCCTCTTCGATGTCAAAATCCATTTTTTCCACGGCGACAATGTTGCCGAACCGCTTCATGATCCCTTTAAACTGTACGATGGGCTGCTTCTTACCGGTTGCCACGTTAGCCTGTCTCCCTGATTTCTAAGGCGAATCCAATTTAGTAAACAGCCTTACATGTTGACTGCCGGGGTCGGCACACGCGTTTCAGAGCGGCCGCCCCCGGTGCATAAAAACGATCTACACATATGTTACCAAATGACGATTAGCATACAGCCACCCAAAATAAGCACCTGTCATCATTTCACCCCAATCGCATTCCGGTAAAAGCCAAAATAGAAGGGCAACCGCTAATGACAAATATGTTAATATTTAAATCAGCATCAGCTCCCCGCCTTGAGCCGATCCCATTTTTCGGTCCATTCCAACTGATTGGCATTCCAATAGGCCGGATTGGCAAACAGATACCCCTCCAGTTTGCCGGTGGGATCAAAGGCCGGCATCTTCTTAATTTTGTCGGTCAATGTCACCTTGGTGGGATCCAGGCTGGGCGGATAATTCTGCCCCTCGGCCACGGCAATGGCCGCTGCCGGTTCCAGCATGAAATTGAGCAACTTCTGAGCGATCTCCAGATCGCTGCCTTTCAGGACAAAAAGATATTCCATCCAGGAGTAGGTGCCTTTGGGAGAGAGATAGCCGATGGGATGGCCTTCCTGCTGAAGTGCGGCCACCCGGCCGGACCAGGCCACCGTGGCATAGATCTCCCCATTGGCCAGCAGGCTCATCAACTCGGCGCCTGAACTCCAGTATTTCTTCATCAGGCCGCGCTGTTCACGCAGTGCCGCCCATATGGCCGCAAGATCGGTCATGTTGTTGGGGCTCTGGCCGGTGTGCAATGCCGCGTACCACATATTGGTCCTGAAATCGCCGCCCCAACTGCCCAGTTTGCCTTTCAAACTTTTGTCCCACAGCAGAGAGGCACCAAGCTTTTTGGCCTTCTCCTTGCTGATGTGCTGGGTGTTATAGGCAATGCCGGTCTGCCCCAGATCGTAGGGAACGGCCGAGAGGGTGCCTTTGGTGATCTCCCGCAGCGGTTTGATCATGGAGGCCATGACATTTTTGAGATTGGGGATTTTCGATTCATCCAAAACCGAGGAAAAGCCCAATTCCGTATAACGGGCATAGTCAAAAACAGCACTGAGATGGGCGATACTGAACTCTCCCCCCGGCGGATAGGACGCCTTGACCCGGGTCAGGTAAGAATTCATGTCGCCGAATTCGCCATCGATGACCTCAATACCCGTGGCTTCGGTGAAAGGCTTGAAGGCGTATTTACGAAATGCTTCGGAAACCGAGCCGCCCCATCCGTCGAACCGGATAGACTTGGCCGCCCAGGCGTCTTTGACGGCGTTTCCAAAAGGTGCGCCGATCAGTCCGATGGATGCACCGGCAAGGCCCAGATATTTGAGAAAATGACGCCGGCTCAGCTTGCCGCTTTTATACGCGTCGTATACCCGATCCAGTTTTTCATTCGTTACGATGGTCATTGGTTCTCCTTTCAGTTAATGGTTGTCAGTTTATGCACTGATTTTTGAAAACTTGCGGGACAGATAACCTGCCAGCAGCGGCGTGGCAACGGTCAGGACGATCATGACAGCGCCCAGCGCATTGATTTCCGGACTGATGGAATTTCTCAGCATGCTGAAAATTTTAACCGGTACGGTTTGGTTTTGTGCCGTGGCCCAGAAAAGCGTTGCCGTGATGTCATCAAAAGAGATGGTAAAAGCAAAAAGGCCACCGGCCAGTATGGCCGGCAGCAGAAGCGGAAAGGTGATTTCCCTGAAGGTCTGAAATGCATTGGCCCCCAGGGATTTCGCCGCCTCTTCGTATTCTTTTTTGATCCCCACCAGACGGGCCTGGACGATCAGCAGCACATAGGGCAGGGTCAATACCACGTGCCCGATCAACAGCAGCACGAAACTCTTGGGCTGTTGAAGAAACCGCAAAAACAGCAGCAGGGCAACACCCAGCACCACTTCCGGAATCATGATCGGTGACAGCAGCAACGTGTTGAGCGTATTTTTGCCGAAAAATTCGAAGCGGATGAAGGCCAGGGCCGCAAGGATGCCGATGCCGGTGGACAGCACCGCGGTGAGCGAGCCCAGGACCAGCGAATTTTTAAACGCGTCAATGATCGATTCATTTTGCGCCAGCTTGATAAACCACCGCAAACTGAGGCCTTCCATGGGGAAAATACCGAACTGTTTGGGGTTGAACGCCAGCACGATAACCACGACGATGGGGGTGAAAAGGAAGATGTAAACCAGAATCGTGTAACTTCTGATCAATGTCCATCCCAGCGAAAATTGTTTCATGGATCAATTTCCCTGCAAGCTTTTAAAGATCTGGTTGATTCCCAGATATCGGTTATACGTCCACACAATAACGAACAACAGGGAGAGCAGAATCACACTGATGGCCGATCCGAAGGGCCAGTCCAGCGTTCCGATCACCCGCTTGAAAATAAGATTGGCAATCATGTCATTGCCCGGACCGCCCAGTATCATCGGCGGCAGATAGGTACCGGAGGTGAGCACAAAAACCAGCAGGCAGCCGGCGCTGACACCGGGAAGGCTCAAGGGCAACGTTACCTCGCGAAACGCCTGCCATTCGGTGCAGCCCATGGAGCGTGCGGCTTCGAGAAGACTCTTGTCGATGCCTTCCAGGCTGACGTAGATATTTAAAACCATAAACGGCAGCAGATACATAATCAATCCCATGAGTACGGTGAATTCATTGTACAGCATGGATATGGGGGATTGAATCATCCCGATCTTCAACAGGAAATGGTTGATCAGCCCCGTATCGCCCATGATGTTGATCCAGCTCATGGTACGGATAATGAAGCTGACCCAGAACGGCAGCATGATGAGCAGAAGAAAAGCCTGTTTATAGCGACTTTCGCTGCGATAAAAGAAATAGGCGGGGACATAGCCCATGAACAGACAGAGAATAACGGTCTCAAAGGAAATACGAATCGTACGGATGAGAATTTTCGGGTAGAAAAAATCTTCGAAAAATTTGGCGTAATTGCCGAACTGGAAGGCAGGGATGTCCGCCCCGCTGGGGGCCCGCAGCCAAAAGCTGTACACAACGATAAAGCAAACCGGTATGACCAGAAGTAGAAAAACGGCACTCATTGACGGCGCCAGCAGCGCCCACGGTTTCCACCCGTTAGATTTCATGGATATATTGTCCTGATAAAAACTGTCAATAAAAATAGCATGGATACCAACGACTTAGTTCTTGATTGAAAACATCATAATTCCTGAAATTACAGTTATTTGGATACTGTTTTGAAATCGATATTTTTTAGCCGTTAGCCTTTTATTGGCCTTTAAAAAAATCAAGCAAATACGCCGGCAGCTAAGAGCTGACAGCTAATCACTAATTGCTTATCTCAGGTTATAATTTTTATCCGGGGGCAGTAGATCTGACAATGTCCGAGCCGTTTCCCGGATCATATCCCCGTATTTTGCCGTAATAACGTCGGCACTGTGCTGCAGCACTGAAAAGTCAAAGGAAACCGCACCGATGCCTTTTCCGCTGATGGGGTCAAACAGGGGCGCGCCAATGGCAACCAGACCGGGCAGATACTCTTCTCTGCACATCGTGTATTGAAGGATCTTGGCTTTTTTTAACTCTGCGACCAGCACTTTTTTATCCACAATGGTCTTTTCTGTCCTGTCGACCAGAACCATGGTATTGATTTTTTCGACCATCACATCGTCCGGCAGGCTCGATAGATATGCCTTCCCCAATGCCGTATTGTGCAGACAGTTTTTCGAATAATTCGGCAGGCTGTACGTGAGGGTTTCCGCAGCCTGGCGATGATAAATGCGAACCAGGGTATCTTCCACGGCAAGGACAACATCAATACTGATATTGTTTTCATCGTAAATCCGGTCCACGATATTCTTGATCATCTTCAGATGATCGGTGGCCTGCATCAAATTGGTGCAAAACAGCAGGCACGCCATGGACGGCCGGATCGCCCTTGTCTTCGGGTCTTTTCCCAGATACCCCAATTCCACCAGCGTATTGATATAGCGATAGGTTGAGGTCATGTTCAACCCCAGGATCCTCGCGATTTCGCTCTGGGTCAATACCGGGGAATCCCTGTTGAAAAGGGTCAGTATTTTTAATCCCTTCTCCAGCGACTTCGAAAAATAGTATTTTTCTTTTGACATTCCGTTTACGGGTGATTTAGTATCATACTATAATAGAATTAATATTACTATTATAGTGTAATACTATGGCAGATTTTAAAATAAATGTCAATTGCTAATTTTCATTCAGCAATTAAGGAGGGGGCATGCCGAAAGATACTGATTTAGTAAGGATCGATTTTAAAAATTCGGGTGAAGGGAACCTCGTCGCTCTTTCGGACATGACCGACGCGCTGACTGGTTTCCTTGACCATTTTGGGGTAAAAGCCCTTGTGGGCAAAGCGTTTGTCGAGATCATACAATCCGGCGACGGCCAAGCCAAAATGGCCAGGCTCCTCGATGCCTGCGGTTACAGCCAAGACCCCGGCGGCTTTTTTAAACAGCTGCTCACGCTGCTGGGAAATGCGGACGGCACGGCAAAGATCCTTATCAACGGCATTGAACTACCGCAACTCATGCTCATGGCGATTTTGGAGATCGTCCTGCCCGGCAATAAATTCATCGCCATTAAAAATACCCATCAACTGGAAAAGGTGGCCAACATCAAAATCCCGGAAGCCCATCGGGCCGACCTGCAGACGGTTATCGATACCTACCCGGTCCGCCTGTCCATGCACACCATCCGTCAGATGCGGGTGTCAGGCGATGTGGCCTATCAGTATCTGCCCTTCATCCAGGAGTTGGACAACACCGGGCACACCAATACCTGGATCGGCCAGTTCCACCAGGGACTCCTGGAACAGATGTACCAGAACCGGGTGATTTTCCTGCTCAACATGAGCTGTCCGGTTTACTGCCGGTTCTGTTTCCGCAAACACAAAGATTCGCGTAACGAAACCAACCCCACCCCGGCGGATGTCTCTAAAGCGGTTGCCCATGTTGCCGCCTCGCCATCCATTAAAGAGATCGTTATCACCGGTGGGGACCCCTTTATGAACCGGGCGAACATGGCTTGCGCCATCGACGGCCTCATGGATATCGCCCATGTCCAGGCCCTGCGCCTGGCCACCCGGTCGATTGCCTACTATCCCCACCTGTTCCTGTCCGATGACGCAGAACTGCTGCGCTATCTGAAGCGAAAAAACCGCGAACTCCAGGAACGCGGCAAGCGCATGGAGGTGGCCACCCATTTCATCCATCCCGATGAAATTTCGCCACAAAGCCTGATGATCATCTCCGAACTGGTGAAAAGCGGCATTGCGGTATATGTTCAGACGCCTTTTTTGAACAACTGCAACGACAAAGGCCCTGAGCTGGTACGGTTGTTCAGCCTGCTGCGCGGGGCCGGGGCCGAACTTCACTATATTTATATCCCCTGCAGCCCCATCCATGGTAACAACGTCTACTGGTCGCCGATTTCAAAAGGGCTGGCGGCGGGCAACTACCTGCGGGCGCATCTGTCCGATCGGGTGATCCCGAGGATCTGCACGGCCACCCCCATCGGCAAAATGGACTGGCACTCCAGCGGCTGGGCTGTGGCGCCGGTGGCGGAAAACAAGAACTTCATGTGGATCCGAACCCCATACACGCC